>CAVTFP010000005.1:0-556605 GCA_963733645.1 uncultured Alphaproteobacteria bacterium | reverse complement strand
GTAACCCTGGGCGCCGGTGGCAGGGCAGAAAAGTGTTCGATCCACGCGCACCATATTTATTAAGAAGCGATTAACCATAGGCGGCCCAGGCTCTCTTGAGCGATTCCCGCCTGGGAGGCCCGTGAAGCTACGCTTGCCCGACGTAACACTCGTCATGATCGACACGCAGTGTCACGAGCTTGCGAGGCTGGCGATGAAAGATTTGCTGGTGAGGTAGAGCTTGGTGACGCTATCATATTTTCTGACGAACCCATCAAGGTTGCAGGCACGCGTTGGATCAAAGTACCGAAATGGCCGAATATTGCCGAGTGTTCACACTTTATGTGGTACGAGTTGCCCGATTACATCGACACAAAATGGGCAATCAACATTCAATGGGACTCCTGGGTCGTTAATGCTGATTGCTGGACCGACGAATTTTTGCAGTTCGACTTTGTCGGTGCACCCTGGTGGTATGATGACAATCTAAACGTCGGTAATGGCTGCGCATTACGCTCCCGTTCACTGATGCAATTCTTGCAGGTGAATAGAGAACAGATTTCCACTGTCCATAAGCCAGGAAGATCATCTTATCGGCCGAGTTTATCGGACGGCCCTTGAGGAGCGGGGGTTTAAGTGGCCGATGGAAGCTCTCGCTTCGCGATTTTCTCTCGAGTGCTCGCGGCCGTCCAACGACTTCGCCACTTCATGTTTCACGACAGCTTCAATTTTCCGGCTGTGCTCGAAGGGGAGCGTCTAGCCGAGCGGCTTCGGCTGATGCGTGCGAACCCCGCGATTGGCCCCAAGGTCGCTGAAATCGATAAAGGCCGGCGCGCGATTATTCTGCCCCGTTTGGGAGCCGCCCCCGCAGAGAGGGCGGACAATCGTCCAGCTCAGGTCAGCCTGGAGACTGCCCAGATATCCAACGGCGGAGCAGCCGCCGTACCGACCTTTCGAGAATATCAGAAAGCACGAATCAACGAGCTTCTCACGACCAAGCGATATCTTTACCCAGGCGATTCAACCGACGAGCATAACTTCTTGCCCGGCCTCGTCGAGCTCATTCTCCGCGCCAAACCGCGAACCGTTATTGAAATTGGCTCAGATCGGGGCGTATCGACCGAATTGTTTCTCTTGACCGCAGGACAAGTCGTCGCCGTCAACTCGTGGGAAAGCCGAAGCTCCTTACAGGAGTTTGGCAACCGCTGTGGCGCCTACCCTCATCTCGAGATTTGCCGCAGCCGATGGCCCGATGCGCTCGATAAGTTCGGCTCCGAGTTCGATCTCTGCTACATCAACGGGGATCAAAGCTATGAAGCCGTCCGTCGCGACATCCTGGCCTGCACTAGGATTGTAAAGCCTGACGGATGGCTTGCAGGTCATGGTTATAACCACCGGAAAGTCGAGAGCGCCGTTTTATCGATGATTGAAGAGCCGATGTATTTCGCGATGGGTCGTGGCTGGCGAAGAATCGCGTTTCGGATCGCGCTCTGGCAGGGCACCCGATTGCAGCGGCGCCTGTCACTGATCTTGTACGCGCGGTGTAGTGGCATTCTGCCGAATGTCAGGAAACTGAGCCCAGAGAGGCGCGTTTTGGCCGACCGACCGGCCCGCGCGCGACTAGATCGAGACAATTCTGTCACCGAGCTCCCAAGCCCAAGCGAAGAGGCGAGACACGCAGGCCAGACTGTCGTCCATGCCCACGGGACGTTCCCGAGGTCATCACGTTCGAGCAACCTATGCTGCGACGACATTCGATCGCCAATTGGACAGGACTCTCCACTCCACCTGCAGGCCACTGCCGCTGAGCACCTTGCCGTAGCGCGTGTCGTCTGCGCGAAGGCGTGCCGCCATCTCCTGCGGCGTCGTGCTATAGGGTTCGCCCGCGCCGGCGTTGGCGAGTTTTTCGGCGAAATCACTTTGCGCGATCGCCGCGTTCGTTTCACTGCGCAGGCGCGCGACGATCTCGGGCGGAGTTCCTGTCGGTGCTGACACCACTTGCCAAATGGTGACCTCGTAGTCTGGGTAGAACTCCGAAATCGACGGCAGGTCCGGGAATAGCTGCGATCTTTTCCGTCCGCTGATTGCGAGGGCGCGCAGCTTGCCCGCTTGCACCAACGACGTGACCGAGCCGCCGCCGAACATAGCCGCCACTTCGCCGCCCATGACGCCAATCGCCGCCGGCCCGCCGCCCCGATAGGGGACGTGAGTCATTTGAATTCCAGCGGCCTCCTTCAAAAGCTCCATCGCCAGATGGTGTTCGCTACCGTTTCCGATCGACCCGTAGAGTAGCGGCGGTTGGGTGCGGCGCGCATACGCAACGAAGTCCTTAAAGCTTTTAGGTTCGAGGCCGATATTTTCCGTCAGCAGCAGCTCGTCCGATACAACACTCGCAACCGGCAACAGGTCCTTGAAGGGATCGAACGACATCTTGACGTAGAGATGCGGGTTGACGGTGTAGAGCGAACCCGACGAGAGCAACAGCGTATAGCCGTCGGGTGCCGAACGAGCGACCATATCGCCGGCAATATTGCCGTTGGAGCCCGGCCGGTTCTCCACCACGACGGGCTGACCAAGCCGAACCGTCAGCGCCTGCGCGATCAAACGGCCGACGAAATCAGCGGCGCCTCCGGGCGGAAACGAGACCAGCAGCCGAACCGGCCGATCTGGATAGGATTGTGCCAGCGCCAGCGTTGCGAATAGCACGCCGAATGTCGAAACGGCGAAGCGAGCGAGCCAAGAAGCGAGCGAAAACATGGCCGGCCTCTAAGTTACGCAGATAGGTTCTAGGAACGTTTTGCGGATTTGTAGCATGGGATCCTCGTGCACTGACGTTCGCACCGCCACTCTCACCGTGCGCGATACGATTTTCAAAGGTTTCCCGTCAGCCATAGTATGGTGCCACCGATCGCATTGGTCGACGTCCTGATTATCCGTGAAATCGGGTCGAAATTAATGCCGAACTGTGAAGCAAGCAGGGGCAACAAGAATAACAATCCGATGAGTATCAACATGCCATAAGGCTCGGCGCGCGACAGTTGCCGCGCCAAGACGCCGGGAAGCACTCCTACCAGAATACGTCCGCCATCGAGAGGCGGGATCGGCAAGAGGTTGAAAATCGCCAGAACGATGTTGAGCACGAGGGCATTTCTTAGGTTTGCGGCCAACCACTGCGCCCCCGGAGCCGGAACGTAGCCAACGACATGAAAGCCGAGAGCCGCGATTGTCGCCAGAAGCAGGTTCATCGCCGGACCAGCCGCAGCGACCAATATCGTATCCAAGCGCGGGCGACGAAGTGCGCGAAAATTAACCGGCACCGGCTTCGCATAGCCGAACAGAAAGGGTGAATGTAACAGCAACAGGATACCTGGCAGCACGACCGTTCCGAACGGATCGATGTGCACTAGTGGGTTGAAACTGACCCGACCCAAGCGCCATGCAGTATCATCGCCCAAAAGGTGTGCCACATAGCCATGAGACGCCTCATGGAACGTAATGGCGATAATAGCCGGGATCGCCCAGATCGATATTTGGTACAGGAGGACATTGATCGATCCGTTCATTCTGCTGCTCCAGCAATCACTGATTTTATGAGACCACGCCTAGTTTATGAAACTTCTCGCCGTTGTCTCAGATTGCACGCAAATCCGTTGCACACCATTGAGACCTGCCTCGCTATCGTCCCGCGTTATGTCAACGGCGCGAGATCAGATAGGTATTTCAAGCATCGGCATCCCAAGAATTATGCCGACGACGGGAACGTCACAGCGGATTTTCAAGCGTAAGCCCGAGATTGATCGCGACACTGACGACGCCCGGAACGAGTTCAATTCTGCGTCGCCATCACCGCACCCGCCCGGTAGTGGCAGGCTGGTCGACAAGACTGTTTAGCTAATGCCGGCGCTCGTGGGGCTGACTTTCGAGCGGCTGCCAAAACGATAATGCGAGTTGTCGCGAATAGGACAGCACCGGTTGTTCGTTGACCGCCCGTGACCGCGGACTGGTCCGATGATAATTTCGTCGAGCAATCTATACAAACGTGCAACTGGTATTGGACCAACCGGCGAAAGCGGCCTAGCGGGACCGGCCTTCCGCGGCCTCGCCTGCGAGTTGCCGTGAATGCCGCTTTCGGTCCAGTCGACGAACACGTTTTTGTCGTGATTCCCATCCATGCGATCACCAGGTATGAGCGATTGAGCATGAAGCGCCGGGGCACGCCCGGTGGCGCGGGCGTCGAAATGCAACTCGCCAAGCTCACGGCGAGCGGCTTCGCCACTCCATCCGTGTCAGAGTCGCGAGGTCAAGAGGAGGCATTGTCATGAAGAACAGTGCGTGTGCGTCGGTGGTGCTCGGACTGGCATTGCTGTTGAGCGGTGGATTGCGGGCGGCCGAGCTCGGCGCGGCGGAACAGGCGCGGGCCTGCTGGTACGCGCCGCTGCGGCGCTGAAGGCCGACCAGGACGCGGCGCTGAAGGCGTTCAACGACGAACACAACAAGGATTTCCGCGACCGCGATCTGTTCGTCTATTGCTTCAATCTTGCTGACGGCAAATTCACCGCCTACGAGATTCCGTTCCTGCTGAACAACGATATCCGCGAGATGAAGCTCTATAACGAGCCGATGGGTCAGCGCGCCTATGACGCCGCCCATGACGCCGCGGACGGGGCGGTGGTCACGATCGAATATAAATACCCCAAACCGGGCACGAAAGAGCCCGTGACCAAGGAAGCCTTCGAGGAGCGCGTCGGCGACCAAGCCTGCGGGGTCAGCTATTTCAAATAGCCACCGTCTAATGCTGCATGTTTACTCGATCACCTCGTCGGCGATCATGAACAAGAGTTCGGTGCGATTAATTTGACTGATGCGATGAGATTGGTGTGTTGCGGTTCATGGCTCCTCACGGGAGGGCGCCTTGTGCGCCTAGCACCCCGGCTACGATCGCAACGCTATGAGATTGTGAGCGCTACCGCGTGTAGCCGGATTGCCAGCGAGAAGGCACGATCCTTGTCGCGCAGCGCGTACACATGAAATAGGCGGTGAATGACAAGCGGCTCGAACACGTACACCATTGTTGCAAATACAGCCCACACCGCGACCATCAATGTGAGCCACCAAAACGCGGGATCTAGCAGCAGCGCCCAAGCCTGCATTTTATTTAGCATATAGAACCCGGATAAGCCGGCGAGCAGAATTGAGAAGCGTGCCTGTGTGGCAAATGGACTCTCGAAAGCCTCGAATTCAGTGAGTGCCGCGTGCGCGTCGGCCAAGGCGCGAGCACGCGGCAGCACGATGGTGGTCACCACGGCTACGCCGCCAATCCAGTGCACCAGCGCCAAGACGTGCAGCGCACGAGCGACCGCAAAGTCATCGATCATATGTAGTGAATTTCCAGCAATATCGTGAACTGGTCAATGCGCCAGGGTCTCGTCAGCTTAAAATTGCCTAGCTTGACAAATCCAGGCCTTCTTATCGAGGCGGTCATCTTTAAATTAGTCTCATCCTCAGGACCGACGCAGTACGTACAATTCCTTAGGTATCAAACCTGAATATTCCACAGCCTGAACGTATGTCAGGCTGTGGAAATGGAAAGCTCGAAAAAACCTACTTCCTCTTTTCTTCGCGACAGGATGGCCGAGTGCCTCAAAGCGCAGGCGCGCCTCTGCGAGAGGATTGCTAGCGAATGCTGGAGCGAAGAAATCGCCGGCAAATTCGAGAGGCTTGCTCAAGAATGCAATGAGGGCGCGGCAATCAAAGAACCGCAAAGTGTGATTGCCCGGGCAGCGTGGCCGGCCCCAGGACGTTCTGGTGGAACGATCTCCAAACCTTCAGATTAGCTGTCAAAAATAGGAGGAGCACATGTCCGATCCACGTCCTGGCACGAAGCCATGGCCAATGTTGCATCGAATGACGGAATGGTGTCGTGATTGGATCGCGGCAAACTCTCGCGTTTCGGAATTGTCGTGCTGTGGAGAATACGAGATTGAGCGAATAGCTCGTGATTTGGGCATGCCCTTGTCCGAGCTTCGTAAAGTGGCAGAGCATGGTCCTAAAAGCGCCGATCTGTTGGAGCGTCGAATGGAGGTTCTTAATCTCGACAGGAAAGAGGTTGCTGCGCTTGGCTCATTGCAAGACCTTCAGCGTGTCTGCACGCTGTGTAAAAATCACAGAAAATGCGCGCAAGACCTCGGCCGCGATCCGGAGAACCCGGCGTGGGAGGATTATTGTCCGAATGTCGCGACGCTCAAAATGTTAGACGCCATGCCTTGGGCATCGCGCCGCGAGTGGTAACTCCGGCCGGGGCGCATAGTGTTCTGGCGGTGGATGCGCGCGTGGAGGCCAAGCTCGAGCACAGCCACACCAAGGAAGCCATCCGTGCACGCCTCGCCGGCGACCCGCGGATCAGTTTTCTGCGCGACTGGATCTACGGCGGAATCGACGGCACCGTAACGACCTTTGCGGTTGTTGCGGGTGTGGTCGGCGCCGACTTGTCGTCGAGAGTTGTGCTAGTACTCGGACTTGCCAATCTTGTTGCCGACGGCTTCGCCATGGCGGCGGGCAATTACAGCGGCACACAAGCTGAACGTGACGATTATGACCGTCTGTTGGCCGTCGAGCGCAAGCACATTGCCGTTGTTCCTGAGGGAGAGCGGGAGGAGATCAGGCAAATCTTCGGCGGCAAAGGTTTTTCGGGCGGTGACCTGGAGCGAATAGTCGATGTGATCACGGCGGATAATTCGCGCTGGGCAAAGACGATGGTGGTGGAGGAATACGGGCTTGCTCCAACACCCAAATCACCGACGGTTGCCGCGCTCAACACCTTTGCTGCGTTCTTGTTGTGTGGCCTTGTACCGCTGGTGACCTATCTTGGGGCAGGAGGGCTTATCCCATGTGTGGTCGCAACTGGAGCAGCATTTTTTGCTATCGGCGCAATCAAAAGCCGATGGTCACTGACCTCGTGGTGGCGATCGGGACTCGGAACTTTTTGCATCGGCATGAGCGCCGCCGCACTGGCATTCGCCGTCGGCTTTGGCTTTCGGATGTTATTCAAGGTGTCCGCAGGTTGAATATGGTCATTTCGTCGATTGATAATGAGCGGGCACCGCGCACCACAATGCAATCGGCAAACGTGATCGCGTTGAACGCAGGGACTTTCTCTCTATTTTGCAGATCCGACGTGAGGCCGCCTGGGATGTCAGAATTCATTCGCACGTCGCGTTTCTTTTTCAGAGTATCTGGAAAAACGTCTAAGGCGCGCCTAATTAGGAACCACTCTGGAAATCAAAGTTGTGATCAACACAAGGAAGATACCGATGACACACTTCGGCAAAAGCTGGTCAGCTAAGAATCTCCAGGCGCTCCCTATTGGAGGGCACCATCGGCGCAAGTGGCGCAGCGACAATCCTCGCAACGGCGGCTATTCAGTCTGCCCAGGCACAGGCGGGCAAAATCTCACAAAAAGTAGTCAAATATCAGGATTCCCCGAAGGGCGCGCAGATGTGCAGCAACTGCAAGCTTTTCACCCCGCCGAGCTCGTGCCAGACCGTCGACGGAACTATCAGTCCGAATGGCTGGTGTTCGATATATCAGAAAGCCTCTTAGCGCGACTGTGAACAGCCGCTGCTATTGCTGCTATTAATGGATCATGACAGCCGCCACCACCGAAACGTCTGAATCCTTCATCCGGTGGGGTTACCTGTGGTGCGTGTTGGCGGCCATCGTCGCCATGATTGCCGCGATAGTGATCGGCAATTTCTGGCTTCTGGACTTTATTCACGTCTTTTCCAGCCTGTTATGGACCGGCATCGATCTTTTCATGGGATTTGTGCTTGGCCCGATTTTGCGGCGCATGGACTTATCCACACGCCGGGAGATTGCGCGGCGGCTAACACCGCGCACCCTTTTCCTAATGCCGGCTGTTTCCATCATTTCCGGGACTACCGGTTGGTTCCTGGCGGTCGATCTTGGCTACACGGCGCTCGACTGGCCGGCTTTTGGCTGGGTTGCGGCCGCTCTCATTCTGGTCACGCTCATGACCATCCAAGGCCTCGGCTTCCTTACGCCGGTCAACATTCTCGTCTGTCTGGAGTTGCAAAAGACCCAACCTGATTTGAAGAAAATCAGTGTGTGGATGCAGCGCTATTTCTATGCGGTCGCGACTCAGGGCGCGATGCAGGTCGCGATCATTGTCATAATGACACGGTTTCGCACTGGTATCTGATCGCTTTCGCGTTGAGAACGGTTTTTGATCTAGATCAAGGAAAGAAGCCGTACGCTGTCTAACTTCTGCAGCCGGGTGAATTGATGAGGGGCAATCAGCATGGCTGCACCTACTGCATGCGAATCTCCACAAACTTCTATCTGCGAAATGATGCAGCGCCTCGGTATCGAACCCGGCGGCGGCGTGGTGCCGCGCCTGAGCCCAAGCTACGCTGCCGCTCTCCATCGCTGCGAAACTTGCCCGTCCAAACAAGCCTGCCGCGATTGGCTCGACAGCATGCCGACGTCAGTAGCACTCGCACCGCGCTTCTGCCCGAATGCCGATATCTTCTTTGAATTACAAGTAGATCGACCTGGCGCGCGACTCCTAACGCGGGCAGCAGAAGCCGTAAGAGCGAACCCCGAGTAACCGGTCATGAGTAAATTGGCGACGCTCGCCTATTTCAATCGTGTGTTGCCGAAACACCCCACCTCTAAAGATTCTGATCCGCCGTCGGTCTTAGTTATTTACCCGTCCGATGAACCGCCTAACCTAAAGTACCATTCCGTACATAGCGCCTTGCGTGTGTACGAGAGGTTGGACGCTGTCCGATGAGAGGCGAGTGGGAGCGTTTTCCTTTCACTCCGGCGCATTTCCGGATCGTCAGTGCTATTGCGTCGCTCGCTGTTCTGGCCGTCTTCCTGACAATTGCTTTCGCGCCACCTGCGCAAGCTCTGCCGAGCTTTGCCCGCCAGACCGGACAGCCTTGCGGAGCATGCCACACCGATTTTCCCACGCTTACTCCGTACGGCCGCCGGTTCAAACTGCTCGGCTACACTACTGGGGGCGGCCGATATCAGACCACGCCATTCCCCACTACGGACGACACGCAAGCGAAAAAAGAATACGTGCCGCCGATCTCCATGATGACCATCGTCGGCTATACCCACACCCAAGCTGCGTTGCCGCCGCCGACGGCGCCGTTCAATGCCAATGACAATGTGGTGCTGTCGCCGTTCAGCGGGTTCTGGGGCGGCGCCATCACCGACAATATCGGGGCGTTTGCGCAGGTGACCTATAACGGGCCAGGCCCGGGGGGATCCGGCGGGGATCCATTCACTCATGATTGGAGCTGGGACAATACCGATCTTCGCTATGCCAACAATACGACGATCGGCAATACGGACATCATATTCGGCTTGACGGCCAACAACAATCCGACGGTCCAAGACGTGTGGAACACCACGCCGGCCTGGAAGTTCCCTTACGCCGTATCGAACATTGCTTCGACTCCGGGTGCCGGCACGATCATCGACGGCGCGTTTGCCGCGCATGTCGGAAGCGCAGGCGCGTATGTTTTTATAGACGACATGCTTTATCTCGAAGCGTCGGCGTATCGGACGCTCGGCTTCACCGCGCAGAACGATTTAGGCGTCGATCCTTTCGACGCACCCGGACAATTCAGCGGCGTCGCGCCATATTGGCGTGTGGCCTTCGAACCGCACTGGGGCAACAACAGCCTGATGGTCGGCACATTCGGAATGCACGCCGATGTTCAGCCCTGGACCATGCCTGGAACGACGACGACGACGACTTTTTCGCAGACCGATAAATACACCGATATTGGCTTCGATTCGCAGTATCAGTATCAGGGCTCGAACTATTGGCTCACGCTCAGCGGCAGCTACATTCGCGAGTATCAAAAACTGGACGCGAGTTTTGCCAACGGTCTCTCCGCCAATCCAACCAACGAACTCAATACTCTTCGCCTACTGTCGTCGTTTGCGTATGGCGGCGACAATAGAGTCGTTTTCACGGGTCAGTACTTCAGTACGTGGGGCACCTCCGACATAACTTTGTATTCGGGGCTAGCGAGTGGCTCCAGCCCAAACAGCAGCGGCTGGATTGCCGAGATCGCCTACATACCGTTCGGTATTAGTCAGGCACCGGGATGGCCGTGGCTCAACGCGCGTATTGGCCTCGATTATATCGCGTACACGAAGTTCGATGGCACCTCGGTCGGTGCCAGCAGCAACAACACGCTGTTTCTTTCACTCTGGTTGGCCATGTAAGGCGGCTTCGCATGCATAGAGAGAGGTCTGCCATGAAAAAACTCATGCTCGTCGGCGCTGTGGTCTCGTCATTGAGCATCGCGGGTCCCGCGCTCGCTGCAGATTTGCCGATGAACGTAAATAAAGCGATCGCAGCGGCGCCGGCTTTCACATGGACCAGCTGCTACCTCGGCGCGCACGCCGGCGGCGGCTTTGCCAGTCCGGCCGTTACCGACCCGGTCCAGCTCGTGCAAGATTCGTTTTTGGGCGCAGGATCAACGATCGGAACAACGACAGCCAACCTCAGCGAGACTGGAGTCGTCGTCGGTGGGCAAATCGGTTGCGACTATCAGTTCGCTCCCAGTTGGGTCGTCGGCATCGAAGGTGCCGCCTCAGGGTCAAATATGAAAGACAGCACGAGCGTCGGGCTCCCTTTGGGTGCTCCTGGCGAGACGGCGCTGATTACCACAAAGACCGATTTTCTTCCGAGTGTTACTGCGCGGTTCGGATATGCGGCTGACCGGTGGCTGCTTTACGTCAAGGGCGGCGCCGCCTTGGCAGGTGACGAATACTCGGTTACCGGCACGTTCACGGGTTTGCCGTTCGACTTTGAAGGCTTGGACTCGCGCATTGGCTGGACCGCAGGCGGCGGCGTCGAATGGGCATTTTCGGGCTCTTGGTCGGCCAAAATCGAATACGACTATTTCGGATTCGGACGTACCAACGTGCTGATGTCCGATTCAATCAACACCTTCTCCGGATCGGTGAACGTTAAGCAGACCGTTCAGATGGTGAAGCTGGGACTGAATTTTCACGTGTGGGGCGATCGGTAATCTGGCTTGCGGGTTCGCAAGATGTTGGCAGGATAAAGTCTTTGGAGGGCTCAGGCTATAACACTGAGCGAAGGGCAAAGCGGCCGAACAATGAAGACCATCGGCTCACGATTAGTGTTGCAATTAGCAGTACTGGCAATTGCCCTTGCTACGGTCGTCCGCGCGGAGGACGCGAACCCAGCTGCAGTTTCGAAGCAAGACGTCGCCGCCAAGCTGCAATATTGCGAAGTGTGCCACGGGCCGTCGGCGCGCGGTTTCGTTGGCTATTATCCGATACCGCGGCTCGCCGGGCAGCAGCCGGCCTACCTGAAAAATCAGTTGCAAGCCTTCGTTGAGCGCCGGCGCGTGAACCCGATCATGTTTAATGTGTCGCATGTCTTGAGTCCGGCGATGCAAACGGCGCTCGCCGCCGATTTCAGCGAACTAAATCCCAAACCCCTCGGCGGCGCTCCGCGAGACCTCATGGCCGCGGGAAAAAAAATCTTTGACGAGGGAATTGCCGCTGCCAGCGTGCCTGCTTGCTCGTCCTGTCACGGTCCGGAAGCCAAAGGCAACGACGTATTTCCTCGGTTGGCCGGTCAGATCTATCCCTACATCGTGCGAGAATTGGCGGATTGGAGCAAGGAGCGTGGTCAAGATCCGGCAAATCCGGACAACTCGGCCATCATGCAACCGATTGCGCATAGCCTGACCGAGCCGCAAGTCAGAGCCGTCGCGGCCTATCTCAGTGAGCTGGAGTAACCCGTTCCTCTTGGTGCAAAATATGACGGTCATCAAGTCAACAATCGCGCTCACATTGCCGTTGGCGATGCTGATAATTGTTTTCACGGCGACTAGCCGCGCCGCGGGCACAAACACGTCGGCCGCCTCCCGAGGCGAAGTTGAGGCCAAGCTGGGCTACTGCCTGGATTGTCACGGGTCTTCGGCACAAGGCTATCGCGGATTTTATCCGATCCCGCGGCTCGCGGGACAACAACCCGGCTATCTAGAGAATCAGTTGCAGGCTTTTGTCGAGCGCAGACGGCCCAATGACATCATGTCTAACGTGGCGCACGTCCTCAGCCCGGCAATGATAAGCGCGCTCGCCGCGAAGTTTAGAGAATTCAATCCCAATCCGCTTGGTGGTGCGTCGAAGCAGCACGCGGCCGCGGGAAAAGCAATTTTTCAAGACGGCGTTCCCGACGCCAATGTTGCAGCGTGCGCCGCTTGCCACGGCCCGGACGCGACAGGGAGCGGGCAAATACCGCGTCTGGCAGGTCAGCTCTACCCCTACATCGTCGGCGAATTATCGAATTGGGGCAAAGAGCGGGGTCAAAACCCTGCAAAGCCGGACACGTCGGCCATCATGAGCCCGGTTGCCCACA
This sequence comes from uncultured Alphaproteobacteria bacterium, assembly GCA_963733645.1. GTDB lineage: Bacteria > Pseudomonadota > Alphaproteobacteria > Rhizobiales > Xanthobacteraceae > BOG-931. Next base: position 544,181 of record CAVTFP010000005.1, on the reverse strand, counting down.
GCTTGACCAAGCCGCAAATCGAAGCTGTGGCGGCCTATCTCAGTTATCTGAAATGATCCTCCTGTTTTGTACATCGCTGCGTGACAAAGGTGGAAAGCGTGGAATTCGGATTATGAAGCGCATCAGATCCAAAATAGCGATCTTGGCAATTCTTTACTTCGCCGTACCCGCGTTAGCCGGTGGCGTAGAGACAGTGAATTTTCGAAATTGCACGTGGTGCCACGGAACATCGGCGCAAGGATTTGCGACCGCGCCGCGTTTGGCGGGACAGCGAACCCAATATATCGAGAATCAGCTTCGCGATTTCCACGCGCACATCCGGGATAATCCATTTTCAAAGCAGTATATGTGGGGTGCCGCGGCGAACGTCGGCGGCCGTACGGCACATGATTTGGCAATTTATTTTTCAACGCTAACGCCTAAGAGCCGCCAATGACGGAGATACAGCGATCGCAGCCGTCGGAAGAACGATATATCAAGAGGGAATCCCGAATTCCAATATTGTGGCCTGCGTTGCTTGTCATGGGCCCAATGCTGAGGGAGTCGGAGAAATTCCCCGTTTGGCAGGACTGGAGTCCTCCTATTTGAAAAGGAGACTTGAACAGTGGGGCGAAGGATATAGTACGGCCATAGGGCCGCCGATGCCGCACATTGCCGGCACATTGTCCGCGAATGATATTGAGGCCCTCGCGTCATATCTTAGTTTCGTCAAGTAGACCGGAAAGTGGTTAGCAGCCGAATACGCAATGACGTACCGTATAGGGCAACGTGACCGTTTTTTTGGTTTCCCGAGATCCGCGCTGAATGTCTTTTAAAAAAGTGCTTTTTTGCGGCGTGGCCTCAAGTCGAGCGCCGCGGACCGAGAGTTCGCATTCGATCAAATCCGCCCTAACACAGCCCGTTGCGTCACTTTGTGCGGCGCACCGAAATGTCCGCTTTCTAAACAATTCTGCTGTTGCCCTGGAAGATGTCAGCTTCCGGTCAGAAATCTCGTTAAGTATGCTAAAATCAGTAATTGAAAGAACGGTTCCGTTATAGCTGGGCGTGCCGCTTTCAATCACTTCGTATTTGTCAGGAGTGCGTTGGAACTGTTCCAGGAGGTTCTACGGCTCATGCGGAGTTTCGCGCTGCGAATGCGACCCAAATCGATGGTCATCCGCAGGATGTCAGATACGGCATCCTTTCACAGCGATGTAGTTTCAGATTGGCTAGAAACGCGCCGGCGCCTGACGTTTGGGCTTGCGCGGCCAGCCGCGACGCCCCCTGTCGAGCGATGCTAAAAATCGACATAGTGCGCGCCGAGATCGAGCCGCGCTTCGGCGGCACGAGCGACGCTCTGACAGTTCAGAGTTCGGAAAGTAATTTGCCGCAGCGTGCGGCGCACGGACGATACCGAGCTCTTTACCGTGGCGGTGTGAGACAGTGAAAAATATTGACCTCTCTCGTCGCAATAATCTGCCGCAGCTTATGGATTCCCCGGACACGGATTTTGAAACATTCCGCGCCTGCCTCGTCGATCTCTCCAAGGTGAACTACCTCACGCTCGCTTACCGGCCGACGCTGCAATTCTTCGAATATCTCGCGAGGTCCGGACGCCTGCCCAGGGACCGAACCGTTACCGTCGTCGACGCCGGCAGTGGATTCGGCGAGATGCTGCGCAAGATTGACCGTTGGGCAGTCCGACGTGAATTCAAGCTCGATCTTACCGGCGTAGATCAAAACCCTCTGTCCACCCGAGCGGCGGCGGAAGCGACGGTGCCGGGACGACCGATCCGTTTCGTCACTGCCAACATTTTTGCCTATCAACCGCCAAGCCCAGTGGACATCGTTATCAGCTCGCTGATGACGCATCAGATGGAAGACACCTCGTTAATTCGGTTCATTTTATGGATGGAGGCAAATGCCGCCATCGGTTGGTTTGTGAACGATCTGCGTCGAAATGCCCTTCCGTATAATCTGTTTTACGTGACTTCGCGTGTGCTGCGGCTCCACGAATTTGTGCGGCATGACGGGCCAATCTCCATTGCTTGCGCGTTCGAGGACGGCGATTGGCGCCGTCTTCTCGACTCCGCCGGCATTCCGCGCGCCGCGGCCAAAATCAGCCGGGCGTTTCCATATCGGCTTTGCGTTTCACGGCTTAAGGCCTGACGGCGACGATAGCGTGAGTGCGCTGGGAAATAAGTTTGGGAGTCATGTATGCTGGAGACAGTAAAGTCCGTCGCGAACCGGAGCGCAGCTGCGTGCGGCTTCGATGTCGAGATTATGTCCGTTGCTACTGCCAACCCGCCCTTCCGGTTGACCCAGGCTGATGCGGCCGAGCGCGCCCGCGCGCTCTATCCGCATCTCGAAGCGCTATGGTCGCTTTACGACAATGCGGGCATCGATCAGCGCTATAATTGCGAACCGATCGAATGGTATCTCAGGCCGCACAGCTGGGAGGAGCGTACCGCCTCATTTCAGAAACATGCGGTCGACCTGTTGGAGGAAGTGACGCTAAGGGCTGTCGAGGCGGTGGGCGTTGAACTCGGCGCTATCGACATCCTCGTCACCAATACGATCACGGGGCTCGCCATTCCAAGCCTCGACGCCAAGCTTTTCAACCGGCTCAAGTTTAAACCGACGATCGAACGGCTGCCGATTTTCGGCCTTGGCTGCGGCGGCGGCGTCGCCGGCCTCGCGCGAGCAACGCGCTTGGCGCACGCCACCGAGGGCGCTCACGTGCTATTCCTCACGGTCGACCTGTGCAGCCTGTGTCTACGGGTCAACGATCCGAGGGCGGCCATGTTCGTTTCCGGAGCCCTGTTCGGTGACGGCGCAGCCGGTGTTTTACTGCGCAATACGAAGGGCGGCGCCGGCGGGGGACCGCGCATTCTTGCGGTCGGCGAATGGTGCTGGCGAGAGACCGAACACATCATGGGGTGGGACATCAAGGATGACGGCTTCGGTGTCGTGCTCAGTGCGGAATTGCCATCGCTGATGCGCAAGGCGTTGGCACCCGCCCTCCAAGATTTTCTCGATCGGAATGGCTTCCGCCTTTCGGACTTCAACGGCTTCCTATTTCATCCGGGCGGCCGAAAGCTGATCGAGACGATGGAAGAGGTGTTGGGACTGGAGCGCGAGCAACTCGAACATTCTTGGGAGGTGTTGCGGCACTTTGGCAATATGTCGTCGGCGACGGCCCTGTTCGTTCTCGACCGCGCACTGAATGCCGGTGCGAGCGGCCAGTATTTGCTCGCGGCTTTCGGTCCGGGCTTTTCCGCCTACTTCGTCGCGGTCGATCTCTGATGGTCTTGGTCCGGTGCCGGGGTCTGTGGCCATCATCCCACATTCGATAGAGGTCGTCGTTAACAATGGCTTTACGGGGAATCATTATAGTTAGCGCTGTATGTAGATTCTGAATTCCGGAGAGAACGATGACGGCGCCCGTTGCCGCGGTGGGTGAAGCTGCCATTCCAGAGATCGTGTCGGGTGCGAGCACGAGCGGGCCGCCAAATCAGAAGATGTCTACTCTGTTCGACAATATCGACAGTGGTAGTGCAGGCTCGATCAATCAGACCCAATTTAACCAGGCGTTTCAAACACTCAATCCGCCATCGGTCTTCCAGGCACAAGGGTCCGCTGCGATTTGGAGCGCGCTCGACCCAAACGGGTCCGGAAGTGTCTCGAAGCCGGATTTCGTCAATACGATGAAAGACCTCATGGTCCAACTTCGTGCCGACCCAATAGGGACAGCCAGTCTGGTTGTTCCGGGGCAGACGCTGAATTCTAGTCTGCAGTCCCTCAACATTTTAGTCTAAATTCGCAACTGTCTCAGTCCGGGCGATATTCGCGATCGAGTACGCGGTTTCACATCGCACTACGGTAGCTCGATTCTCGTGGCCTGGTCGTGAGCATATTTCCTCCGCATACTCCGTTATCCTCCACAAATAGATGTTTAAGACCGAGGCCGGATAACCAATGAGCGCCATCGCGACCTTTCAGCATGGCGATCGTCGAGACAGTGCCGGCCACTAGGCAGCGATCCGCGATGACGCTCACTGAGGTAAGTCCACGGCTTGGCCACCCCGTGAATGGATCGAGGATGTGATAATAATGCTGTCCGTGGATCTCCATGAAGCGTTCGTAGTCGCCACTGCTGGCAATCCCTCCATTGTCAATCGTGACAGACACAATGCGCGATGCAGAATCACGTGGATGCCTAATGCCGATCTTCCAGGGCTCGAGATTTGGGTGCGGGCCGATCACCGCAATGTCGCCCCCGAGCTCGACTAGGCCATGGCGAACTCCCAGCGCAGTGCAAACCGCCGCCGCCTGATCGGCGGCGTATTCCTTGCCAATTCCTCCAAAATCAAGCTCCATGCCAGCTATAGGAAAGCTTAGCAGGGGCCGCTCCCATGAAACCTTGGTAAGCCCAATCTTCGGCAACAATTCATCAACTGCATTGCGATCGGGAAGGCGAACGGACTTGAAGTCCCAAAGCCTGCGTAATATTCCCGACGTAATGTCAAACAACCCATCGCTTCGTCGATGGCACGCGTAGGCATAGTCGATCAGTTCCGCCGTCTCATCGTCAACCGCGATGCTGCGCCCGCACCGCGCCGCGTTGTTGATCTCGGTAAGCACGCTGTCGGGACGATATCGTGAATATCGTCCCTCAATGCGCATGACTTCGGTTATCGCAGCATCGGCTGCGGGTTTGACGCTGATTAGGTCGTCGCCGTAAAGGTGCACGGCACAGCCGGTCGCCATGGCTGAGAATGGGAAGCTGAAGAGCTGAAGCATCAGTTAGCTTCGGGTAAGGGCGAATCACTTTCCTCAATTATAGAGTCCCGATCGCCTGCCTTCCGATTGAATTCTATGCGGCTTTTCGAGGTGCCGAGCGCGCCTGAACGTCTTGATGAGCGGCTCATCAATACCGTGACCGTCAGGTATTCGTCAGGAACGAGGCCGATGATGTGATCCTGCTGCGACGGCGCAATTGCTGGCAATGCGCCGGGATGAATGGCTTCCTCTTATGTGCATTTTGCTCTTTGAAGATCATCACTAACTTGCTCAGTTAATCGTTGTGGGTCTCGCTGAATTGGATTTGGCGTCGATCCGCTCGCGACATCGACTATGTGCTCGCGGAATGAACCGATGTCGCTTTCATCTGGCGTTCCTGTTCGACTCGCCCTCACGACATTGGGAGCAGATGCATGATTCCGGCAACGCGTAACAATGAAAATGCCGAAAATCTGTACGAGCATCACGTCAATCCACAGTGGGTTAGATTGCTCGACATATTGCAGATGAATGTGAGTTATATGCGCTGTAGTGGAGCCGAACTTCATACGGCGGACGGCCGGCTTATTCTGGATTTTAATTCAGGGTACTGCGTCCATAATGTAGGTCACAATCACCCTCGGATCGTCGCGGCGCTCAAAGATGAGCTCGACAAAAGTGGGCCGGCGATGCTTCAGAGCCACGTTGCCGATCTCGCGGGAAAACTTGCTGGGAGGCTTTGTGAACTTGCCAGCGGTCGCCTCAACAAAGTTTTCTTCGGAAGCTCAGGCAGCGAAGGTGTCGAAGCCGCTATTAAATTCGCGCGTGCGCACACGCGGCGCTCCGGCGTTTTGTGCGCATCGGGAGGATTTCACGGCCTAACATGCGGAGCGCTTTCGTTGATGTCGAATGCCTTTTGGAAAGAGGGCTTCGGATCGCTCCTGCCCAACACAGAATTCGTTCCGTACGGAGACACAGAAGAACTGGAGCGGAGGCTCGCCACAAAAGCCTTTGCCGCATTCGTGCTCGAACCGGTCCAGGGCGAGGGCGGCGTGCTGGTGCCGCCGCGGGAATATCTTTCCAATGTTCAGGCACTCTGCCGCCGTTACCACACTCTCTTCGTCCTGGATGAGGTCCAAACCGGTCTGTACAGGACCGGTCCATTCCTCGCAGCCCACCACTTTGATGTCGAGCCTGACATGGTCATTCTGGCCAAAGCGCTCAGCGGCGGCCTGGTTCCATGCAGTGCCGTGTTGATGTCCGATGCCGTCTGCAATTCCGTATACAGCTCGCTGAAGCGCGCACTTATTCACACCTCGACCTTTAGCGAAAACAGTCTTGCGATGCGCGCCGGCCTGGCCAGCCTCGATATCCTGGAGGACGAACGGCTCGGGCAACGGGCGATCATAGCCGGAGAGAACCTCCGCAGCGCTCTCACCGAGCGGCTGGCGCAATATGAAATGATAGGCGAGATTCGCGGTCTTGGATTACTCAACGCAATTGAATTCAAGGCCCCCTATTCTTTCACGAGGCGATTAACCTTTGAAACATTTGCAAAAATCCATCCTGCAATATTTGGACAGATTGTAGTCATGCGGCTGTTTCGAGACCACGGAATTTTGTGTCAGGTTTGCGGCAACGATTTCATGGTGTTGAAAATTTCTCCTCCGCTCGTCGTCAACGATGCGCAGCTCGATCGGTTTGTGTCCGCGGTCGAACAGGTTGTGCAGTTGATGCACAAGTCCGGCAGCAGTTTCTGGTCTGAAGCGCTCGGTATTGCGCGACGCGCCGTCGAATCCATATGACCCAGATCAGACGTGCGCATCAGGTATTGGCACTTGGGCCGTATGGTTTGCCGTTGCCGATGGGCCCGGGAGTTTGTTCGAAAATGATCTTGGTGCACCGGTGAACTTGCGTCCCGTGCCCTCGGAAACTGATGTCTTCGTAATTGGGGGCGGTCCAGCCGGAACTCGCTGCAGCGCTTGCGGCCCGCCAGAGCGGATTTGACGTAATTGTCGCGGATGGGGCGCGCCCATTAATCGACAAAGTTTGCGCGGAAGGCCTCATGCCAGACGGGATCGCGGCCTTGCGTGGGATTGGCGTGGAGTTGGGCCCTGAGCATGGAGCACCCTTCCGTGGCATACGTTTTTTGGACAATGAACTCGAAGCCGAGGCGTCCTTTCCAAAAAATCTGGAATTCGGTCTGGGTGTTCGCCGAACTTTGCTCCATCGGGTTCTCATGGAACGCGCTGAAGACGCTGGTGTCGTAATGCGCTGGCAATCGAGGGTAGAAGCTCTCGATGCGTCAGGGGTGAAGGTCAACGGCCGAACAGTGCGCTGCCGATGGATAATTGGAGCCGATGGATTTCATTCTCGGGTTCGCCGATGGACCGGTCTGCTGCCGGTTTGGAATAGCGCCCGGCGGGTTGGGTTTCGTCAGCACTTTTGCGTACGACCATGGACCGATTTTGTTGAAGTATATTGGCATAAGCATTGCCAGGCATACGTGACGCCGACAGGCGAGAACGAGGTGTGCGTTGCAATGATTGTAAGTGCACGGGAGGTTCGCCTATCGGATCTGCCGACCTTGTTTCCAAGGCTTGCTAAGCGCCTGTGCGGGGCTGCGCCGACGGACTCACCGCGTGGCGCTATTACGATGTCCGTCAAATTGTCGGCCGTGATCCGAGGCCAAGTTGCATTGGTGGGAGATGCCTCCGGGTCAGTCGATGCCGTTACCGGGGAGGGGCTCGCCCTGGCGTTTCGCCAGGCAAGGCTCCTCGCAACGAGTCTCACTACCGGAGATCTTAGAACGTACGACACCGTCCATCGTCAGATAGGTCGGAGGCCTTGGCTAATGGCGCGTCTATTGCTTCTAATGGACGGCAACGACGGCTGGCGGCGAGGTGCATTACGGACACTAGCGGCGTGTCCTCGCATCTTTGGTAGCCTATTGGCCTTCCATGTGGGCGCGCTATGAACGCACTCATTGTGGGCGGCTACGCGCTCCTCGCCTCAATCTCGATCAAAGACAATCGCGAATGTCCGCTCCTCTAATCGGCCGGAACGATCGAATTGGCCAAACTTCTCTGGCGTTAGTTGCCTGAATGCGAGAGCGTGTCTGGTTTGTTAAGATCGCGCGAAAGCATTAGTTTTGCGACCAAACGATCAGAAGCTCCGGTTAGTCCGAAGCCCAGGCCGGCTTCGACGTTGAAAGGTTCACCTTTATAATCGATGACCCCAAAAAGCTGTTGTGACTGCTGAGAGGCTGAAAGGAAGTGCCGTATCACTCCGAAATCGGAATACTGCTCAACCGCAACGGCCCAAGTGTTTGAAACATTATAAGCGATACGGGCTGACGGTGCAAAATCGAGATTTTCAAATCCCTTCCAAGGATTGTCAAAGATTGGATTGATAATGAGATCGAACTTTCCCAAATGCCAGCCGATGATTGGGCGGATTTCCGATGAGTACAGGTTCGGGTCCCAATGTTTAGCGTTGTAGCTGAATTCGAAATTGATACCGTAGAAAAAAGTTTGCTCTGCGGCGTGCGGCATGACGAATAGTTCGCGCACTTTGAATCCATTTAAAACCGGTCCAAGGTTGCTGGCATCGCTGTAGAGTGGCAAATACAAACCCTGCTCGAACCAATCCGTGACGCCATAGGCCCACTCAGGCACGCCATTGAGCGTATGATCGGGTACAAGCCCCCCTGGAAACCGCGGAGCCTTCAATCCATCGAAAGTATAATTGTTATGCACCATGAGATTGAACACTCCAGGATCGGCGATCTCGGCGTCATAAACTTGAATTTCGTCGGTTTGTGCGAATGCCATTGTTGGCCACAGCATCAACAAAAGCGCAACAAACGTCCATCTCAACGGTCGCGTAGCGTGCCGCAATGATTGGCGCCGCGATGGCCGCGGCAACGTTGGAGTCGCGTCAACGCTGGCCCCCCATCCCATTCGGGACCCCTACAAAAGCAGGCCCCAATTTAATCACGTTTGCACTGTTGCGTCATCCGGTAGCGTGTCAATCGGCGACTAAGTGTTTTTCGGTGTGGCTGGAGTCCGCGTCGGACGGTTCGCATCGGACGCCGTCAGGTTCTCGTCAGGCTCATGAACGAGGCTATTGGGGACCTTGGGATAAAGCCGGATCGTAGCCGGATTATTTCGCTGTGTTTCAATTCAGGTCCAGGTGCGAGAACCGCTTACCGATCGATTAGGCCCAGCCGCATGCGCATCTTGCTCATCGAAGATCATCAGCGGCTCGCCCAGTCAATTGTCGAAGGCTTGGCCGGGTTTGGCTTCGGGGTCGATTTTTTTATGACGGCCGAAGAGGGATTGGCGGCGACCAAAAGTATCTCATTCGACGCCATCATCCTCGACCTTGGATTGCCGGATCGCGACGGTCTGGAGTTGATCAAGGATCTTCGCGCCAGCGCTAGCTGGATTCCAATCCTCATATTGACAGCGCGAGACGGGATCGACGACCGCGTGGAAGGGCTGGACCGCGGCGCGGATGATTATTTGCTCAAACCCTTCGCCATGAAAGAACTGGCCGCTCGGCTGCGGGCCTTGCTGCGCCGGCCCGGCGGTCCACTCGGAACCACGATTGATATCGGCAATATCACGCTGGATACCACGGCGCGGCAGCTGAAAGTCGGCGGGCGGACGGTCGCGATCCCGCCGCGCGAGCTGGACGCGCTCGAACTTCTGATGCGGCGCGCTGATCAGGTCGTACCCAAGCGCCTATTTGAGGATTCGGTTTACGGACTGAGCGACGACGTGACAGCAAATACGATCGAAGCGCTGGTTTCCCGTCTAAGACGTCGATTGGAAACAATCGAAGCGAAGGTTTCCATTCATACACTTCGTGGCATTGGTTATCTGCTCAAAGAGTAAGGAAGCAAATTAAGATGTCGGTTTCCTCACGTATCATCGTTCGCTTGACGATCACGACAGCTGTGGCCGCTGCGGTCTCGTATGGCTGGCTTTACGTAAAGCAAAGTCGCGTTGAGGCTTATCTGCGCGAAAGAACGTTGGTGCGTCAGGCGCAAGAGATTTCAAGTTACATTTCAACGAGCCGTGACGGGTCTGTTTATCTCGACCTGCCGTCGAAGCTGTCGGAAGCCTACAACAATCCTGGAAGCAGATATCGTTATGCCGTTCGCGATGAAGCCGGACGGGTTGTGGCGACCTCTGGCCGTCGTGTCGGTCCGCTACCGAATTTCTTGCAAGCCCAAGACCATCCTATTTACACATATAGGGCCGCCGAAGAGAACTCTAGCATGCTGGGCGCGGCCGTTCGATCGAACATCGGCCAGAAGGCGCTTTTTACCCAAGTCGAACAGACCGTGCCGATGACGCAGTCCCTCAATGCGGCCGTTTTCAATGAATTTTCCATGGATGGCGGCTGGCTCGGAATTCCTTTCCTTCTCGCGGTTCTCGGGATCAGTGCATTTACGATTAGACGATCGCTTGCCCCACTCGACGAGCTGGCAACTCTGGCAACTAAAATCGATCCAGGACATTCGACGCTGCGCCTGCCAGCCGCAGGCATACCCACAGAGATTCTGTCCGTTGGTCAGCTCTTTCAACAACGTGCTCGATCGACTTGATGAAGGTCTCAGCCAACAGCGCGAATTCAACGCCAACGCCGCGCATCAATTACGCACCCCTCTCGCGGTCTTGGGAGCCAACATCGACACGATGACAGACTGCGTCGTCGCGGCAAAGCTGCGCTACGATGTCGAGGTGATGAGCAGGATTGTAAACCAATTGCTGCTCGTAGCTAGGCTGGAGACGCTGAACATCCCGCTCGATGAGCCAGTGGATCTTTGCCTGATTGCGCGTCAAGCGGCGGAGAATCTTGGGCCGATAGCAATTTCAACGCATAAAACTTTGGAAGTTGACGAACCGGCGGCGCCAGTATTCATTCGCGGCAATGGGTTCGTGGTGAACGTCGCCATAAGCAATCTAATCGAGAACGCGCTCAATCACAGTCCGCCCGGGGAGGCTGTTCGGATTCGCGTGACACCAAATCCATCGGTTGAGATTCATGATTCTGGGCCAGGCGTACCTGCCGAATTTCGCGAGAAGATTTTTGAGAGGTTTTGGCGAGGAGAGGCGAGCAAGGAAGGCGCAGGATTGGGTCTCGCGATCGTCCGCCGCATTATGCACGCGTTGAACGGGACCGTCTCCGTCGCCGATGCGCACGAAGGTGGGGCGCTATTTACGTTGCAGTTTCCTCCGTGGGAGGGCGTCAACTGTTAACAAATTCTTAATTTGGAGGGCGCGCTCAAACCAGCTCGTGTTGGGGGCCGCCTGCTTCCGATCCCACCCTATCTGGAATTTGCCGCCCATCCGCCGCGGAATCTGGCCGATTCAACCGATATGCCATGATGTTGCCTCCACCTCGTCAGGTAGCCGTCAGCGAACACATGCATTACTCGACCCGCCGGTCTGGCACGGGATGGGGATAGCCAATGTTCGTTGTGGTGCCGCGATCTGATCGCTTGCGTTGCGCTGTCGAGGACGCAATTCGCAAACTCTACTGGAAGCGCTACGGTGCCTTCCTGTCTGCGTTTGCACAGACAATCGTCGCCGAACTGAGCCATTCCGGGAGCGTCGAGTGCGCTGCTGGCATTCGCTTCGGCAACGAGGCGTTTTTTTCGGAATGCTACCTCGACCTGCCCATAGAGCAGGTCCTTCAAGACCACCTCGGGCGCAGGGTTCACCGCGATAAGATCGTCGAGGTCTCGCATCTGGCCGCGCCAGGTTCTGGTCGCTCGCTTCCGTTTGTGCAAAACCTTATTGAGTTGTTGCGGATGAGAGATGCCGAGTGGGCCATTTTCACCGCGACCAGGCCGCTGCGAAGTCTCCTGCGACGAAACAGACTGTCTATGATCGAATTGGGCTGCGCTGACCAAAACCGAGTGCCTAATCCGGAAAGCTGGGGCCAATATTTCAAACATGATCCACGCATCATGGCCGTAAGCCATCGCGCGACTTTTGAACCGAAACGTTTCTACTACACGTCAGCTTCACCGCAGCCGCTAGTCGATGCGCGACTTTTTTGAAGGCCTGTTACACCGGGCTGCTGTTGCCGGCAATAGACCAGCCTTGATCTCACCAAATAGTGCGATCTCCTATCGTGAGCTTATCGAACACGTTCGCGGGCGCGCGCAATGGGCGATGCGACTACCACAGAGAGTCGGTCTGCTTTTTACGAAAGGACCTGATTACATCGTTTGCGATCTTGCGTTGAGCTTTGCGGGTAAGGATCTCGTTCCGCTGCCCGAATTCTTCTCCGATGCGCAGCTTCTGCACATCGCTCAAGCGGCGCAGCTGTCCCACGTGGTTGCCGATTCGGCTTCGGCTGAACGAGCCAAGCGACTCGGATTTATCACGCATCTATTGGCTGCCGAGAGTGTAACCAACATTGCCCCGGCAACCGGCGCAAACAAAATCATCTTCACTTCCGGGACAACCGGTAAGCCGAAAGGCGTATGCTTATCGGAGAGACAATTGCTGGCCAGCGTGGCTGCGCTTGCGGAGGCATCGCGTGCAAGCGCGGCGGACCGCTATCTTTCGGTCCTGCCGAACTCATTGCTGCTGGAACAGATAGCCGGCATCTATCTTCCGCTGTCTGTTGGCGCCCCAATCCATCAACCGCGCGTTATGGTGGCTTCGCCTGGCGGTCAGCTCAACATGGCGGCTGAACAGGCATGTGCGACCGCTATGGTGCTGGTCCCCGAATTGTTGGTTGCATGGGTGAAGGAATTGCAGACATGCGGTAATCGCGCTCCCGATTCACTCAGATTTATTGCGGCCGGTGGCGCGCCGGTGTCGCCACGCCTGGCCACGGCAGCGTGGGAACAGGGCTTGCCAGTCTATGAGGGCTACGGTCTTTCGGAGTGTTCCTCGGTCGTCTCTGTAAATCGCCCGGATGCACGACGAGCCGGAACGGTCGGACTGCCGCTGTCGGGCGTTGAGGTCGCGATCGACGAGGGGGAGATCGTGGTAAGCGGTCCTACCGTAATGCGTGGCTATGTCGACGAACCGCAGACATCAGGATCATGGCATACCGGCGATCTCGGGCATTTCGATCCAGACGGTTTCCTGATCGTGACGGGTCGAAAGGATAACGTCATCGTCACCGCCGCAGGGCGAAACATCAATCCCGAATGGGTCGAAGACATCATTGCCGCTGACAACAGCGTCAGACGATGCGTGGTTGTTGCGTATGAAAGGGAATTGGTCGCGCTGATAATTCCAGCTGACTCCTCAGTCTGCAGCGACTCCCGTGCAATGCACAACCTCGTCACATCCGCCGCGCGCGAATTGCCGGACTACGCCAAACCGCGACGGTATCTGGCGATGTCCGATCAGGAATTTCGGCGCCTTGATTTGCTCACCGCTAATTCCCGGCCGCGCCGTTCCGAAGTCAGTCGAATTGTGGCCGAACGCAGCCAATCGCTGCAGCTTCAAAGCGCTTAGAGGGTCGAAGCATGTCCACCTTTCAGCAATTGCTGCAGCAAACTGCGTCAGCTAGGCAATCATTTATCGCGTTGCCGCTGATTCAGGAGGTCCTGCGGAATGGCGCATCGAGAGAATTATATTTGGATTTTCTCGGTCAAGCCTATCACCACGTCAGGTCTACCGCTCCACTGATGGCGCTAGCAGCCGCACGCTGCGGTCCTGAAGATCATCTCTACCAATCGGCCTTGTTCGAATACATCGAGGAAGAGCGCGGACACGAAATGTGGATACTCGAAGACATTCACGCCGTGGGCGGCGACCCTGAACAGGTGCGGCGTAGCGCCCCTCGCTTCCCCTGCAAAATCATGGTCGGACACGCCTATTACGTTGTCGATCGTGTTTCGCCTTACGCGCTGTTGGGCATGATCCACGTCCTGGAAGGGATGGCTGTTGCGCTCGCCGGAAAGGCCGTCTCTGCGCTTCGCGAGTCTATCGGGATCATCGACGAGGGTGGATTTAAATATCTTACGACGCATGGAGATTTGGACGTCCGCCACTCCGAATTCTTCGAGAACCTGATCAATCACATAGATCGACGGTATTTGCCCTTGGTGATCGAAACAACGGGTGACTTTTACAAGCTTTATGGCGATCTGTTTCTCGATCTCGACCTGCGCCGCACGACAGCTCTCGCTTCGTGAACCGGGAGCGTTGAACAGCACGCTCGTCATAATTTGGCTCTCATAGGAAGACCTTCGATGGGGCTTGCCGGAAAACGAATCATCCTCACGGGTGGAAGCGGCGGCCTCGGCAAACTTGTCGCTGCCGAGCTTTTGCGCGAAGGCGCCGATCTCACCGTGCTGTCGCGGACCTGGATTGGCAGCGGCAACGATCGGCTACGTCATACCGCTATTGACCTATCAACAGCCAATGGGATCGCCGAGGCGTCAACGGTCGTTGCTCAAGAAGAGCCGGATATCCTCGTCAACATGGCCGGCGTGCAATATTTCGGCCCGGCCGAAAGCCAATCATTCGAGGATATGCACAACAGCTACATGGTGAACCTTGTGGCACCGGCAGCTCTCTGCAGAGCGTGTCTGTCGGCCATGAAGCGCCGGAACGCCGGTCAGATCGCCAATATTGGTTCAATCTTCGGGTCCATCCCCTTGGCTCACTTCGCAGCCTATTCAAGCGCGAAGGCGGGCCTTCGCGCCTTCAGCGAAGCGCTGCGGCGAGAGCTTGCCGGCACGGAAATCTTCGTCACCTACGTCGCGCCGCGCGCCGTGCGAACGCCGATGCTCACTCCTGAAATTCGGCAATTTGCCGACCTGACCCGCATGAATATCGATCCCCCCGAAATCATTTCGAAGCGGATCGTGACGGCGATCAAGCAGCGAAAAAAAGATGTCTACGTCGGATTTCCGGAGCGGATTTTTGTCCGACTGAATGCCGTGATGCCACGTCTGGTCGATGCGGCCGTTGCCGGCAACGACCGCAAGGCAATGAAGCTCTTTGCCGCCCGAGACTTCTACTGCAACGGAGAATGAGGATGCCCATGTCCAGGAAAGTAATCGGGACTCTTGTCGCAATCGGTGCATTCCTTTGCCTGGCGGTCCCTACAGACGGTAGGGCTGCCGAAAATTCGGCGCTCAATGCCGACATTCTGAAGATCGCCCTGGATTGGGAGCACATTAAGTTTCAGGAGACCGATAAGGATCTTCAGGAAAAGCAAATGGCGGCACTTGCGGATCGTGCGGCTGCTCTCGCGCAGCAATACCAGAACCGTCCTGAGGCCGCGATTTGGCACGGAATCATCATCAGCGAGCAGGCATCGATGGCGAGCGAGAACAGCAGCCCCTTCAAGGCGCTGGGTTTCGCCAAACGTGCGCGCGAGATCTTAGAGCCGGTCGCCATATCAAATCCGTCCGCACTGGACGCTGGGGCTCCGGCCAGCCTCGGCGTTCTTTATTACCGAGTGCCTGGCTTCCCGCTCAGTTTCGGCGACAAGAAAAAGGCAAGGGAATTGCTTCAAGAAGCCGTCAAATATGCCCCGGATGGTCTCGACGCCAACTACTTCTACGGCGACTTTCTCTATGAGCAGCACGAATATCCGGAGGCGAAGCAGGTCTTCACGCATGCCTTGTCGATTCCGCCTCACCCTGACCGGCCGGTCTGGGACAAGTCGCGACGCCTGGTTATCCAGGAAGACTTGGCCAAGATGCAAAGCAATTGAGTTCACACCAAAAGAGCGTGGGCACAAAGGCGAGAGTCCCGCAGTCACCAATTTGGGCGGCGATCGGTCGGCAATTGCGAAATCCGTCGGGCCTCGGCGGGTGGTTGATTGCGCGCCTGATGGCCTTCGCTAACCGCCAGCCGAACTGGATTGCAATCGATGCCCTGAAAATCGCACCCAGCGATACGGTCCTTGAGCTCGGTTTTGGTCCCGGGAGTGCCATAAGAACCTTGAATTCCATGGTTCCGCATGGACGCGTTTTTGGAATTGATCACTCGGCCACAATGCTTACCCAAGCTTCTCGATACAATAGGCGCGCCATTCGCATTGGACGTGTCCAGCTTCTACAGGGCAGCTCTGACGCGCTTCCTTGGGGTTCAGATACCTTCGACAAGATCTTAGCTGTCAACGTCGTCTATTTCTTTCGCGCAGACGCTGCCGAAATCCGCGAAGCTCTTCGCGTGCTGCGTCCCGGCGGGATGATGTCGATTTATGCAACTCATAAGTCGGCGATGGCGCGGTGGAGGTTCTGCTGCCCTGAAACGCACCATGTGTTCGACGAGCATGATCTCCTTACGCTGGTTCGCAACGGGGCGGATACAAACGATGAAGTGTTCGTGTATTCCGTCACGCTTCCCCTTCGTGTTCCGGGTGTCCTTGCCATTTTGCGGAAGGGAACAGGCGGCTCGTAAATGAAGTACCCCAAACGGCTTCGCTACCTAGGCTTCGGAGACTAAGGACATCGTGAAACTACAGGCAGTCCTGATTCCGATTCTGCTGGCGGGCTGTGCGACGATGCACGTTGAGCCAGCCAACTTACCGTCGGCGACGCCGGCGAGTAGCCTCATCGACAATGGTCGCGGGCTCCCCGCGGATGAAGATGACTTGTTTGTAGGGCTTGCATTCTCCGGCGGCGGAATGCGAGCTGCCGCCTTCTCCTACGGAGTTCTTTCCGAATTTGACCGCATTCAGCTCGGCGCGCGGAAGGCGCCCTCACGGCTGATCGATCACGTAGACTTCGTTTCGGGCGTTTCCGGTGGCGCAGTCACGGCAGCATATTTCGGCCTCAACGGGCGAGCTGCGCTTGCCGATTTTCATGAGCGATTTTTGATGCGCGACGCCGAGGAATCCCTATCTACAATCCCCACTCCCATGAGTGTTGCGCGCGCATACGAAGGCGGCATGAATGATGCCCAGCACTTCCCGCGTTGGCTTGACGACAATTTATTTCATGGTGCCACGTTCCGGGAGCTTGGCCCCGAACATCGGCCACGCGTTTGGATCAACGCTTCGGACATATACAATCGCACGCCGTTCATATTCAGTAACGAGACATTCGGGGCTATCTGCAGTGATCTTGCGTCATATCCCATTGCTAGCGCTGTTGCCGCCTCGGCTGCGACGCCGGTGCTTTTTGCTCCTATCGTACTGCGAACATTTCCGGATCGCTGTACATCCAAAATTCCCGATTGGATTGAGAAGGCGCGGAACACCGCAGGGGCTTCTCCCCTGCTAATGGCTTATGCCAATGCCGTAACGCGTTACCGAGACGGCTCGATGTCCTACATCAAGCTTCTTGACGGAGGACTCGTCGATAACTACGGGCTTTCCGGCTTCACGATTGCCAAACTCTCAGCAAGCACACCGTACGGGCCTTTAACGGCAAAGCAGGCGGCAAAAATACGCCGAGTCCTGTTTCTCGTCATCGATGGTGGCAATGGGCCTTCTGGTGACTGGGCAGGGTCAGCCGAAGGTCCCACAGCCCCCGAACTTGTCATGGCCGCCGCCAACACAGCGATCGATTCGAGCGTGCGCTCTAGCTATACGGTCTTCGATGGCACGATGTCCGAGTGGCGAGACGCAATCGTCCGATGGCGATGTGCTCTTTCGGTAGAGGAACTGCAAAAGTATGGCGTATCCACCAGATCGAGTTGCCGAGACCTAAAGTTCTTCGTCGGACTGGTCAACTTTGACGTACTTGGCCGACAGCGCGCAGACGAACTCAAAGCGATTCCAACGCGTTTCAAGATGGCGCCGGAAACAGTCGAACTGGTCATTGGCGCAGCGCGTGATGCGCTCCGAGAAAATCCAACCTTCCAGGCTTTCTTGTCAAATCCTTAGACACACGGGTCATGATGGTGGCGAGAGGGCGACGCCTAGGGCAGTCTGCGTTGTCGAACCGCGTGCCAATGTTTGCGGAATTGCGCGAGTTTGCCGTTGCCGGCGGTCTTGCCAGCTACGGCGTCAGCCGTCCCGATTTGTGGCGGCGCTCAGCGAGCTACGTCCAAAAGATTATGCGGGGCGCCATACCAGCCGATCTGCCAGTCGAAAGTCCCGTTAAATTCGAGATGGTGATCAATCTCAAAACCGCAAAAACGCTCGGCCTCACCATTCCGCTGACGCTACTCGCCGTCGCCGACGATGTTATCGAGTGAAGCACTGCCTCAAATGACGGCAGCGAAGTGCCGAGTTGGGTCCAATTTCTGCCTCGATCGCACTTAACCGGCGCAGCCGCTGTACCGCCTTCCGGCGTTAATGCTCGACATCGGTCCGTAATTCATCCGCAATTCCACATCGGTCCGATAGGTGTATAGGTCCAGCACGGACCATAGCTGCCGCCATTCCAACGACCGCGGACGAAACGCGGCCAGCCGAAATAGTACCAGCCGGCGCCATTCCAGTACTGCGGCGTAAAATCCGGCGTACCGTGGATCGACCCCTTCGAAGCATAGATGGGAACGCTGTTGTTTGGCGGCTGGTGATAGCCGGGCAGGAAACCGTAACCATGCCAGTGATGGACGACGAAAGGCTTCCTGTGCACGGATGCGGCGAATGCAGCGGCGGGCAGCGATAGAGAAGCCGCGACCGCGATCCCGACCAAGAGTTTTCGCTGCACCAAATTACCACTCGAAAATGGGCTCGCCAGCCATCGGTGGCCCAGATTAGCCTCGGAAAGTGTTATCAGAGACCGAGCACAATTCATCTGAGAATCGTTGTTTCGCTCGTTCGATATCCAGCTTGTTCGTCTGGCCCACAGACATCCCTTTCGAGCCCCCGGCAATTCGCGCAATGTAGACCGCGCCGCGGTAGTGCCGCGCTCCGACTGTGGCCCAGAAGCCACGACCTTCCGCAATCATGTTGATAGGCAGATTACGGGCAAGGGCCGCCACAAAAAAGAACCCCAAGCAGTCTACGCACTTGGGGTCGTGGGAGTTTGTTGCCTCTTAGGCTTCTAGGGCTGGGCGGCAGTCTCGTCGGGGGATGGGGTGCCGCCCGGCTCGGCCTACTACATGCGCAATTAGTAATCCGCCCGGCGGATTCAATGCCAGTGTGCGCTTTAGCGCCCCACACCCATGCCCTAGTAGCTACTCGCCTCGCACTCCTCCTCGAATACGAATGGCCGCTGCAACGCGCTCCTCGACGTTTTTGTCCTCCCTCTTCGCAGTGTCCATGAGGCGCGCGGTTATCTCTACATCGCGAATGTATTCCACACTGGCGACAATGCGCCTCAGCTCGTCGTTTTCTGCCGGTGTGTCGCCTTGGAGAAGTCGTGAGTCGCCCTCAAGCGGTCGCGGGTCAGGGCCAATCCCCTCCAGGAAATTCCACATAAAAGCCCCGGCGGTCTCCAATAACTCTATCTGCTCCTCATGTAAGGACCGAACGATCTCTCTCTCGATCGCTGCGATGATCACTTCCCTCGGGTGGGGCAACACGCTCGCGTCGTAGAAGCAATCAAGTCTCGTCGGCGCCTGCGCCAGGAAGCCTGCGTAGTCGGACACGATCTTGCGGTCACTCTTCGCCTGCTTTTTATCGTCGGCTGCGGCCTTAGTCTCTATCGCGCGAATCGCCTTCTCCAGCGCCGCTCGCTCACGCCTGAACTCGGCTTCGGGAATCGTCGGGTCGAAGCCGCTGAGTTGCGCTCTTCGTGTCTGCTCGTAGAGCGTCAGTCGGGTCTCGCGCACGTTGATGCGGAGGGCGTCAACGGCTCGTGCAATCAGCGAGGAGTAATCGCGATCAGCGCGGCTCATCGTCCCTGCATTCGCGTGGATCCCTCTCAGATTGAATGAATTCGCGTCCCTTTTGGGCAGCCCTGGAAGCCCCGCCCCCCGTGCACTTTAGCCCGCCGCAAGGCAGGGCGCATGCCGGTGGGCGTTCGGCGCGAGTGCTACTAAGATTGCCATCGTGGACCACACTTGAAAATCCACCTGCGACTTCGTTGTAGAGTGGCAGCTAATCGGCAACGGGTCCGCACGGCGACGACTGTGACCAGCGCCCCACGTGTTGGGCCAGCAAACTGGGTAAGGAGAGCTGCCATGCCGTTCTACGATAAAGGCGCCGTCCGCATTTACTATGAGGTGGCTGGCTCCGGTTTTCCGTTGTTGGTCATCCCCGGGGGAGGATTGAATTCGACGATCGCCGGACTTAAAGGCAGTGGCTCGCCGTTTAACCCCATGGAGGAGTTCAAGGGAGAGTATCGCTGCATCGCATTAGACCTGCGCAACGCCAATGGTGGCCAGTCCACCGGCCCGCTCGAAAGTGAGCGGCCATGGGACGCCTACGCCGATGACCAACTCGGGGTGATGGATCATCTAGGCATCGACAAGTTCTTGGTGTTGGGCTTCTGCATTGGCGGCCCCTTCGCCTGGAATCTATTGCAGCGGGCACCCAATCGAGTTGTCGCCGCTGTACTGGCACAGCCCAGCGGTTCGCGTCCCGAGATGCGCGACCATTTCTACAACAATAATATGACGAGTTGGGGTCCGCCGCTGACTGCCAAAAGGTCCGAGATCACGATGGCGATGGTCGATAAATTCCTGACCAAGATGTACCGCACAAATCCCGACTTCGTCTTCACCGTGACGCGCGATTTCGTGCGCAACTGCCAGACGCCAGTCCTTATTCTGCCGGATGATGTCCCGTCGCATCCGTACGCCGTCGCCATGGAGGCCGCGATGCTCGCGCCCAAGGCCGAAGTGAGTATGTTTCCATGGAAGGAGCCCAAGGAGCGGATTCCTCTGGCGGTTCGCCAAATACGCTCCTTCCTCCGGGCGCATCGCTCGGCTTTTGCTTAGACCGCGCTGTGTACGGAGTCATGGAACTGCCGGGCCAACTCAGGACCGTCGCGGCGAGCGTACCTCTGACAACGCCGCCAGTCGTGCACTATCGGGGCCTCTGACGATCGCAGAGCCTCACATAAGGGCTCAGCACCAACTGGCTTCGTCGGTGCGGGGCGAGCGAATAAGTTCTTGAATGTTTGCTTCCATCAGGTGGAACCCAACATTCCCGTAAAGCTTCTGGCGCCCTTCGTTTAACACGAAGCTCGGACTGCCTTCAATCCGCATTTTGTCAGCGTCTTGATAGTCCGCCGCCAATCGTGCGAATGCGATGCCATTATGGATGCGTTCTTCAATCGCCCTGATATCGATGCCGATGGCCTCAGCTATCTCGCATTGGATATCCCATCGAGAAATGTCCCGGCAATCTCGAAAGAACGCACTGCGGAATGCCCACATCACATTATCCAAAATTCTTGGTGCAGATTGGCTTCCGCCTACGGTGGATTCGTGGCTCCATTGCTGAACTGCCTTTATGAACAGATGCGTGCTTGCCGAAGTCAAAGGTCGCGTCTTTATCCAGAT
The DNA here is from genome assembly GCA_963733645.1 of uncultured Alphaproteobacteria bacterium. Lineage (GTDB taxonomy): Bacteria > Pseudomonadota > Alphaproteobacteria > Rhizobiales > Xanthobacteraceae > BOG-931. Next base: position 523,068 of record CAVTFP010000005.1, on the reverse strand, counting down.
ATCAGGATGAATTTTAATATGAGGAAAACGCTCTGCAACTTGTCGCAAATGCAAGTTGAAGCCTTCATATTCGCCTTTGTCTTTCCAGGTTGCAGTGATCTTTCGGGCCGTATCGCCGAAGACGGAACAGAACCGATGTTCTATTCGGACAGCGTCTCCAAATTTTTCTTTTATAGCGTCGACGCGGGCTTGCGAGACATATGCCCAAACGCACAGGAAGTCTGAGAAATATGTAATTTCGACCACGCTCATCGGAAGTTCCCCGAGTACGTTACAAGAGCATCACGGTGCGCTTCCCTCGGCTATTATGGCAAGTCCGAGTAGCTCGACGAATGTGCTGCGTATGGTGATGTTGCCTCACTTAACGGCGCTAACCCTCCCAACGAGAGTTTCCTTGGCGAAGCGGGTCAGGTCGTCAAAAGCGATTAAACGATTAAACTTCCTTGGAACCCCTTCTGGCATTACCAAACTTTAAATAGGTCGGCCAAGTAAAGGTGTAGTCGGAAAAGCATTGGTGCGGCGCACCCGTCGCCCCCGCGCTCACCAGTGCTTAGAACCCCAGCTTTCGAGCCGCGGTTTTTTGTTTCCAACACTGCTCGCGCGCCATTCGATTGCTTGTGGTCGATCTCACTGTCACGCGGAGGCAAAGTTCTCCGGGAACGAGATGGAGCTATAATACGGTCGGTTTAGCGACCATCCGGCCCAGCAAGATATCCAAACGGGTGCTCACCCAATGCACACGACGCATCATTGGCGGCAACCAAGACCCGAAGCGGCCCTCGGCCACAAAACCTCGTTGCAGTGCGGTGCGGGCATCTGCAACATAAGCTAAGGCCAATCGCCTAACAGGAGCTATGGAATGTGGACGGCGGCTCACTCCGCCTTGAGGTTGGCAGTGCGAACAACTTTGCCCCATTTTTCGGTTTCGTCGACAATGAGCTTTTTGAATTCGGCAAGCGTCGTTGGCATCGGCTCGGCGCCGAGCTTAGCGAATTTAGCCTTCGTGTCCGGATCGGCGATACCGTCATTGACCGCTTTGCGCAGCGTCTCGACGATCGCATCCGGCGTCCCCTTCGGCGCGCCGAGGCCGAACCAGCCGACGCCGTTGTAGCCCGGCACGAATTGGGCAATGGGCGGAATGTCAGGCAGCGCCTCAGTGCGCGTCGCCGACGTGACGCCGAGCACGCGCAGCTTGCCGTCCCGGACATAGCCGATCGACGAGGTGATGCCCTCGAACATCACCTGTACCTGTCCGGCGAGCAGATCGACCAGGCCGGGTTCGCCGCCGCGATAGTTCACGGTGGTCATGTTGACGCCGGTCAGGAGTTTGAACAGCTCACCGTACAATTGCGGCGGACTGCCGACGCCTGCGGTCGCCATATTAAGCTTGCCCGGGTTAGCCTTGGCGTAGGCAATCAACTCGGGCACGCTCTTGATCGGGACCGACGGATTCACCACCAGCAGCGACGGCGCCTGCATCAGGCTTGCGATCGGCACAACGTCGCGCATGAAGTTGAAGTTGAGATTGCCGTAGAGCGTCGCGTTGATCGCGTTCGACTGCGTGACCAAGAGAATCGTATAACCGTCCGGCGGTGCATTGACGACGTATTCGGTCGCGAGATTGCTGCCCGCACCCGGCTTATCCTCGACCGCGAACTGAGGACCGAGGCGCTTGGACAATATCTCGCTTGCCAGGCGCCCGGCGATGTCGGTCGGACCGCCGGCGGCATATCCGACGATGATGCGGACCGGCCGCGATGGATAGTTTTGCGCATGCGCGATGCACGGCAAGATCGGCAGCCCGGCAGCACCCACTGCCATATGAAGAAAATGTCGACGGGGAAGTTTCATTCGATCACCTCACGGGAAGCAATAGAACGCGTTGGCGGCTGGAATTCCGACATCCGCTCCCGCTCCCAGTCGGCACGCAAACCAACGCCTGACAAAACTGCAATCTGCCGTTCGACAAATGACATGATCTCGTCGTCTGATTTCATCAGATCGAGCGGCTCTGCGCAGGGCTGCGGCACATGCCATTTCGTGTCGATGAACACTTCAAGGCGATTGCCCTCGGGATCGCGAAAGTAAGCCGATATGGCGTTGCCATGGGATATTGGGCCGAGTTCCACAATCGGTTCACGCTTGAGCGCCACATACATGTCACGCAAGGAAGATAGGCTCTCAGCGCGAAACGATAGCTGCTGGATCATGTTGTACGCGAGGTCGGCGGGGCGTCCGGTGGCGAAGGCAACCTGATGGTGTTCGCGCGGATCGAGCGTCAGAAAAGCTATTTCGCGGCCGTCCTTCATCTCGTTGCGGTCGCTCACCACGAGTCCGAGCACCCGCGTGTAAAAATCGACCATCTTGTCGAGGTCCGTCACAAATACGCCGACGTGACTGAACGAAAGTTTGGGTCGGCCACTCATCCCACCACTCCCATTGAGTGCGAATAGTCGATATCGACCATTTGGTAGAAGATTCTACGGGAACGCAATTTGCGTGTCCATGCGCCGTACCCTAAGCCGCGCCAATCTTTCGCTTTGATGCCTGCTTCTACCTAAAGATAATTCGGCCCCGCTTCCGGTGAGGTGGTGGGGCGATTGATGACCCTTACGTCGCTTCGCCTCAAGAATTGCCGCGCTGCGAACCGGTCAATTTGACTGATGCGACGGTTGTCGGTTCATGGCCCTCACGGCAAAGCGCCTTGTGCGCCTAGCACCCCGGCCACGATCGCAACGCATGAGATTGTGAGCGCTACCGCGTGTAGCCGGATTGCCAGCGAAAAGGCACGATCCTTGTCGCGCAGCACGTACACATGAAATAGGCGGTGAATGACAAGCGGCTCGAACACGTACACCATCGTTGCAAAGACAGCCCACACCGCGACCATCAATGCGAGCCACCAAAACGCAGGATCTAGCAGCAGCGCCCAAGCCTGCATTTTATTTAGCATATAGAACCCGGATAAGCCGGCGAGCAGAATTGAGAAGCGTGCCTGCGTGGCAAATGGACCCTCGAAAGCCTCGAATGCAGCAAGCGCCGCGTGCGCGTCGGCCAAGGCGCGAGCGCGCGGCAGCACGATGGTGGTCACCACGGCTACGCCGCCAATCCAGTGCACCAGCGCCAAAACGTGCAGAGCACGAGCGACCGCAAAGTCATCGATCATAAGCTTAGGAATTGCCAGCAATATCGTAAACTGGTCAATGCGGCATAGGGAGCCCTGGGTATCGCCGTGGCCCTTTTGCATCGGTTGCGCAATCGGACCGAAACAGCCGCGATGGCGAACTATCGCCGCGTCTGCTTTGAGGGACCCTCAACGGCGCTTCACCACCATCAATTGATGCAACGCGAAAGGTTCATCTCGCAGAGCGGAAAGTAGGGAATGACTGACAACGCCTTGTGAATACGACAGAAGTTGCAATTCATGTAGTGCAGAGCGATCGAACGAACGTGGTTTTCAATCTTCTTTAGAGAAAGGCGTTCGTCATGGTCGGTGGAGGGCCATTCTCCGCAAACATTGGTCGAGGAGGCCGGCGGATTGATTTGGCTCAAGGATGACCACTGTCGTCCATGACATTCTCATGCGCCGATACAGGGAGGTCACGCTATGATTAAGGACATTGTCGTCAATCTCAGCGTCCGCAAAGGCGGAAACCCCACTGCAGACTATGCAGTCTCTGTGGCCAGCGCACTCGAAGCGCACGTCGCGGGGGTCGCGTTTGTATACGATCTAAGCATTCCGATGTCGGAGTTGGGCTACAATCCCCGAGGAGCAATGGATATAACCGATGAGCTACGACGCGAAAACGAAGCTGCGGCGAAGGCAGCAATCGACCGTTTCGCCGCAGCGACCGCCCGCGCCGGTGTCTCTGCCGAGCCGCGTATGCTCATCGCGAGTACTGGCAATGCCGGTGTCCAGTTCAGCCGCATAGCGCGGCGCTTCGATCTCGCCGTTGTCGGCCAGACCGAGCCCAACGGGAGCGCAGCCGAATCAACAATTACTGAAAACACTCTGTTCGAGTCAGGGAGGCCCGTGATCGTTGTTCCCTACATCCATAATGCGCAGTTCAAGCTTGATCGCGTCATGGTTTGCTGGGACGGAAGTCGACCGGCCGCGCGTGCCATCGCCGACGCCATGCCGCTGCTTGAGCGAGCGGGAACCATCGAGGTGGTCATCATCGCCAACGAGCGCGGCAAACAAGATCAAATCGAAGGTGCAGACATGGGGCAACACTTCGCCCGTCGCGGTCTCAAGGTGAAAGTCAATCGCGTCATGCGCAACAACCTCGATGTTGCGAAAGTGCTGCTTTCGCATTCCGTTGACTCCGACGCAAATTTCATCGTCATGGGTGGTTATGGCCATTCCCGCCTGCGCGAGTTCGTGCTTGGCGGCGTTACGCGCACAATACTGCATTCTATGACTGTGCCAGTGCTGATGTCACACTGAGCCGCGCAATGCGACTCACCAGTCTCAGAAGTGAGGTTCCGCGTCAGCAGCATAAGACTGTCGGAGAATAATTAGGCTTTCTGATAAATCATGCACCCACAGTTCCATCAACAATCTCGGGTTGACTGGCCAGCGACGGGCTGTATCGCCACCACAGCAAGTATTCCACCACTGGCGCGCCTGCCGCCTATTTTACAAACGGTTGAAAAAACCAGCTAGCTCACCATTGACTGAGGGCCTTGTCGCGCTGTTTTAGTTTCCAGTCACCACGGGCGATCTGCGCCGCTCTCAATAAGCAACGGTCGCTCGGAGGCAGACCACACCGATCCGATCGCTCGCAGTCGCGCCCGACAGCAATGCTAATATCGTTGCTGTCTAAACAATAAACCAGACGGATTTGCGATTATAGTTCGGATCGCACATTGTTTAATTTCCACAGCTGCAGCCATCGACGGCCATTTTATTTATCCCCGTTCCACGAATGGATCGTTTTTTCAAGCATTTTTCTCGACTTTATCGTTGTTATTGATCAGCAGCAAAGCTGATTTGTTTAGACGCTTACATCTGTCTGAAGGCTTCGATTCTCCATGCAGATTTCCCAACTCGCAATATTTTGTCGCTGTTTGAGCTTCTGCGTCGATAAGGAGCCGCGCCCGATGTAGTGGACTAAGGCGCAAGGCGCACCGGCCAATTGATCTATATCAAGGTGGGCATTTTGGCGTTGGATCAAAGTGACCTTTTGCAAGGAGGGTGCCATGCCAACGACTACCATCGTAATCCTTTCCCTGATCGTGTCGGCCTTTGTTGTATTCGGCCTCGTTTTAGCCTGGGCCGAGCGGCAGACGCGTCACCTGCATCGCAACGTTCAAACGCGCACCCCCGAGAAAGCCAAGAGTTCGCCGTCGTTGCGAGTGTTGCAGTCCGACGGCAGCCGTCGGGTAAGCGAAACGATCCGGGGCTGAGTCGAAAAGGAGTCGTCGAACCTTGGCCGCTTTAGGAAGCCTCGCGCGTATTTTGAAATGACCTCATTCATCTATCGCTGTCCCAACACTGGTTTTAAGGTGCAGGGCTGGATCGCCGATACCCCGACCAGCGGTTATAAATCTGTGATCTGCACGATTTGCACGAGGGTGCATCTCGTCAATCCAAAAACCGGAAAGGTCTTGGGAGACGAGGACGAATAGGCCGCCTCAGTTTGCGGCCTCTTTCATGGAAACCGGGGCAGTGTTGTAACGCGGTCGCGCGCTGAGATTTGCCGGGTGCGTCTTCACATCGTGAAGGCCGGTTTCATCGTCGGGGTCGGCGGCGGCGACGGCAGGCTTTACTGCAGCGGGGAACCTATCGGTTGAGCCTCGGCGGTATCGGCAGCCTTGGTGTTGCGGCGGTCCCGCCATCAGCCGAAGCGCCCGACCGCGACGAGCGCCTTATCGCATCGCAATAGTCAAGCCACCGAGGCCGAGATGGCCGATGATATTGAAACTCGATCAGCGAGCTTCTCATCGGGCATGGCAGTTGTTCTCTAACACTGGCTTCAGTGCTGTGGCCCGCAAAGACTTAACTCGCGCTCAGCGCGAAAAATGTTGCTGTACAGGTTGGCAATCCATTGCCGTCCGCTCGATGTGACATTGAGGTATCGGATGGCTGTCTGGATATGTGACGAAACGCTTTTCCAATAAAACTGCGGATACAGTTCAGTGAGATCGGCGGGGGACGTGTAGCCCAGTTGCTTGTTCATTCCAACCTCTTCAAATTCGTAATAGAGCGCGTTGGCCTTGCGCAGGTAATGCGGATCGCCGAGTTGCCCAATTAGGTCAGCAGCCCGTACAAGCATGCCCTCTTCATTGTCCTGATCATCCGGCTCATGCGTGCATGGAAACCGCGTGAACTCGATGGCGCGGGCGACCCTGGTGGCGTCGAGGAGCTTTATCTTTTCGATCCGATCCATGACGAACAGTTTTGATCGATCGACATGATAGGGCAGAAGCGCGGCGTCGGACGAGCCACGCGGTAGTTTAGCTTTGCTGCCCTTGGCATCGATCACGTAACCGTCGGACCCGTCACCTTTGAGAATACCGCGGACATAGCCGATATCGTGCATTAGGCAGGCGACGATAAGATGCGCGTAATCGCTAGGGAACGTTGGTTCCAGTAGCGAACGTCCCCTCATGATGTCGAAGCCGACAAGCGTCACCAGCATAGTATGCTCGACGTTGTGGTAGAGCGCGTCGCTGTTGCCGATGCACTCAAGGGATAGTCGGGCCGCTGACGGAATGAGTTCGGTCAGCTCTGCATGTGTCGAACTGAATCTGCGGCTCAGTTCCTCGGCGAGGAAGGACCCCAGAGCCTCCGCCGCCAATTCGGGAACGGTAATCAAGGAATATCCTCCCCCGTCATCACCATCGTGACGGAGAGTGTGGCAAATTACAATATCAATGCAGATTTATTGCGTTGCTTTGTGATGCCCGACAACTAGCCAAATGCTCCGCGGTCCCGGCGTACGTCGTGACTTACTCGCGCATTCTACGCGCAGGCCGGAGCGAATGGTAACGACCAAACTGTCGTCCCCATTTCATCTTTTACAATCATCAGCTCCGGATGGTCGTAATCCTTTTCGCTTTGGCGGTCTCTGATTGTCCGCTCTGCATATGCGAGTGCTGCGGCATCGTTCGGAAATTCCCTGCCGTGAGGATCATCCTCAACTTCTTCGTCCCGCCATCTGATCGCGAAGAAATATCGAGGCACCGAAACACCCCCAAGGGTCCAGCACATTTGGCCCTAGTCTCTGGGAGCCTATCCTGTCCGCGAATCATGAACTTCGTGTGGCAAAGGATGCTCGACATTTAGAGCTGTTCGAGCCAAAGCCGGCACGTTTCGCACTCCCACCGGCCCCAAGGAAAGTCGGCTATTAGGGTGAAGCGGACCAACGCCGACCTGGGATAATGGCATTATTGACCATAACCGACATTGCTGTTTCGTGCATCACCGGCCTCCGGACACGAAGAACTGGTTGACGTGGCGCGTCTCCGGCTACCAGACCTGAAGGCTAATTGAAGTGACGCATCATCGCGGACGAGAGAAAGTAATAAGACCTGGAGCAGCCAAGACGGCATACCGCGACGAGCGCATAGTTCCTCCAAGAAATATTCTGTTTGAAGCTGGAGGTACGCATGGACACGATTGAAATTGCGGTCGGCAGCGTCGTCGTCTCCGGCCTCCTGCAGAATGCACCGGCGGCGCGCGCTTGTTATGTCTTCGCGCACGGCGCTGGAGCCGGGATGACCCACCCATTTATGGCTACCGTTTCGGCCGGCCTTTTGGAGCGTGGTATCAGCACGCTGCGCTACCAATTCCCGTATATGGAGAAGGGATCAAGGCGACCTGATACGCCCCCGATTGCTCATGCGACCGTTCGAGCCGCCGTTGCCGAAGCCTCGCGTCGATGTCCCGATCTTCCGCTGTTTGCCGGCGGCAAGTCTTTTGGCAGTCGTATGACCTCGCAAGCGCAGGCTCAATCTCCGTTGCCGATGGTGAGAGGTCTCGCTTTTTTAGGCTTTCCGTTGCACCCGGCGGGAAAGCCATCTGATGATCGGGCCAAGCATCTTTTCGATATTTATATTCCGATGTTGTTCTTGCAGGGCGATAAAGACAAGCTGGCGGAGCTCTCACTGCTGGAGCGGGTGGCTAGGTCGCTCGAAAGTCCGGGCGTCGTTGCATATTCTTGAGGGCGCTGACCATTCGTTTCATGTGCCAGTTCGATCCGGCCGAAATGATCGCGAAGTCATGCGTGAGATGCTGGACGCTCTTGTCGCGTGGATCGAACGGTCGATCTAAGGTACGGTGCGTCTAGCTCGCGCACGGCGGCGACACCCGGCTCTATTTGGCCGCTATGGCACTAGGAGGGTTAGAGGGTCGCGAAAATGAAAACAACACGGGCAATCGAGATCGGACTTTGCATCGGACTTCTTGTAGGTGTAACTCTCGGATTTGTTGGTGGTGTCGGTTTGGTTGTCAAGAAGCCGGAAAGATTTGGGCTGTTGCATGTGGGGTCCGGTGCGCTTCCGGGCACGTACACTGCGGGACCTGACTCGGCGAAAGGCCCAAATTCAGGCATAGACCCTAATTGAATTTATTACCCTTATAGGGTAATATCTTAAGGTGATTACCAACTTGCGCGCGTCCAGGATGTTGCGCGCTTGGGCGCAGCGGCTTTCACCAAGGCCGCCTTAGACGGCGGCCGGACGATGGGACTGACAACAGCGGAGATGCTCGCGGTGATCGCCTCGCTGTCACGTAGTGAGTTTTACAAGTCGATGACGACCTTCAGCGATCACCGTGTCTGGCAGGACGTCTATCACGCGGCGACGCCGGCCGGGACGTATGCCTACATCAAGATCACCTTGCGCGACGCGGCGCCGGTGATCCAGTTCAAGGAGAGATGACCGTGGCGCGCAAATGTGTGAACTGTGAAACCCGTAAGGGCATGACCCGCTTCGAGGGTGAGACATTCACCATCGAACATGCCGGTACGACCGCAACGGTGAAAGCGCTGTCGGGTTGGCGCTGCGGAGCCTGTGGCGAGGTGGAGTTTGATGCCAACAGCGCGCGGCGTTATGCGGCGGCAGGAGATGAGCTCGTGCTGCGCGAACGCGAGCGGCAGAGCAAAGAGATCCGGCGCATCCGCCGCAAACTCGGCTTGAGTCAGGTCGCGGCTGAGCGCCTCACCGGCGGCGGCCATAACGCCTTCTCCCGGTATGAGCGTGGCGAAGCAGCCCCGTTACCAGCAGTCATCAATCTACTCCGGCTATTGGACAAGCACCCGGAGCTATTGAAAGATTTAATTTGAGGCGGCTACGGCGCAGGCAAAATAGAATGACCCCAATTTTTTGCGGGTCACTAGACCTGGGTTCCAGGCATCCAGCGCTCACGAGTCCCACGGCGCTTTCCGGTTCAATCTGGCGCGAACCTTGGCAGACGCTGCGGGCGGCGAGTCGAGCTGTGCCAGAAAGCGCTCATGTGACTCGTCATCGAGGAAGAACGTGCGCTGGTCGACGATCGTCTCCTCAGCTTGACGGCGGGCACTTTGCAACATGAATTCCGATAACTTCTGGCCGCGTAAAGCCGCCGCCCGATTCAGTATCGCTTTCGCCTCCGCGGAAGCGCGAATTTGGATCACATTACGCGTCTCATCGGGCAATGCGTGGATGGTACGCTGATTGCCTGGACTGGCGCGCCCAAAAGTCAACACTCACCGCGTCCGAATGCCGGAAAGTTCTCACGGCTGCTGGCAGGAGTACGGTGCTTTCTGTCCTGTGGTTTGCGGCGATCCAAGGCATCGAGCGCAATAAGGATGCGGCCGACCTGGCGCCACAGTGTTTCCGCGTGGTGATTGCCGACACCGTGAATATCGATCACATCAAGCGGCACTATTACATATGTATGGCAGCCATAAACCCGACCCGCATAGTACCGATCGGACCAAAAGTGGACTTTGCAGCGTCGCACGATCGCGGGCGATTCGAACGGTCATGCCCGTGTTTAATTGATGTCGGCATCGAAGGTAACAATTGAACAGCCCCTTCCCCTTGGTGACTCCATGCAGATTTTGACGGCGTAGCGGTCGGGTCCTCGATATTCTTGGCTTGATCTGTATTGGAACGCTGAGCCGCTAATAGTCAACGTACCATGGCTAGGAGCTTGAGTCGCGCCGAGCTGATAAAAGACGTTTCCTGTCCTTGGGTTGTTGCGCAATGTGTGAAAACACGTATCGCCGCTCAACAAGGTTTCACTCGTCGCGACCACATCGCCATGGGTAAAGAAACGGAAATTTTTGGTGACGCAGCTGGCAAGGACTGAAGTGGCTGTAAGAGGCATCAACAAGAGTACTGCCAACCCGAAGCTTGCATTCATGACAGTCCCACCCTCAATGCGGCCGGCTGTCGCCCGTGATTGATGAAGGCATAGATCATGACGATAAGGTATACAAACTTAGCCGCCAAGGATAGCCAACAGCAAAGTTTGATGTCCAAGAGACATTCCCTAACTCAACAGTTTCGCCACTTTTCAATGCGAACGGGGGCGGGCCACATTTCCGACCTGTAAATACTCTTTCAGTCACGCGATACCTAGTCGGCGATTGCAAGCAACGTCGAAGGCACCGTGAGGTCGAAGCCTTTCATGTTCGTAATGGCTCCAAGCCACGCGGTAATTACTCGATTGTCCGTCTTTCGCTCTTCGCGCTTGCTGTCACGCGGAAGGTAATTGTCCACACCATACGTTGCAGGAACACAGGAAAAGGGCAAATACTTGAGCGGCTCAGCGAATCACTTGGGGAACTCTGAGCATCGCATCGGTTGCTCTGATGCTCACCGCCAGAAAAATGGATGCCAGCGAGCCGCTACTTGTCAGCAACTCGCTGGATATACGGGATTCGGTCCACAGCGATACGATTGTTCAAAGGAACTGCTTCTTACATGTTCACGGAAGTGTCCGAGGCACTTTGACGATCGAACCGGGTGCGAATGTCCTCGTAGAGGGTTCGGTCGATGGCAAGATCATCAATAGAGGCGGCCGACTTTCCGTCCAAAATAAACTACTCGCAGCATGCGTGACGGTCGATGGGCCGCCGGAGGCCGCCGCCGGCGGCGTTCTGAAGATCAATTTGACTGCACTTGCCCTGAATTGGGACGCGCTGGCGAAGCGCGCTGAGGCCGAATGTGCCGCCGTGGTGAAGGCTGATGCCTACGGCTGCGGCATCGATCCGATCACCGCGACGCTCGCAAAATCCGGCTGTAAGACTTTCTTTGTTTCCAATCTCACGGAAGCCAGACGGGTTCGCGCGATTACTCCGCTATCGACCATTTACGTGCTCAATGGGCTCTATACCGGAACCGCTGCGGCCTTCGCTGAGGTCAATGCGCGTCCCGTTATCAGCAGCCTTGTCGAAATGGCGGAATGGGATGTTTTCGTCGCTTCCAGCCAATGGACGGGTGGTTGTGCGCTGAATGTTGATACCGGTGTGAGCCGGCTTGGCATTTCGGTGGAGGAAGCGGTTGCGTTCGCGCCTCGGGTCAATTCAGCAAACCACGGCATTGCACTGTTGATGAGTCGCCTTGATTGCGCTGATAAACCCAATAGCCCGCTTAACGATCATCAGATTTCCGACTTCCAGGACCTGCGTCGGCTCTTTCGCGGCGTTCCAGCTTCCCTTGCCAACTCCGCCGGCATTTTCCTCGGCCGGCAAGCCCACTGCGACCTCGTGCGACCGGGCGGGGCGCTTTATGGCATCAATCCGACCCCGAGTGCCGCTAATCCGATGCTGCCGGTCATCGACCTTCGTGCGCGCATTGTGCAGATCCGCAGCGTAGCGCGTGGAGAAACGATCGCCGACAATGCCGGCTGGACCGCTAAACAGCCGACCCGTCTTGCAATGGTTTCAGTCGGATATGCCGATGGTTATCCGCGGCCGCCGAGCCCGTCCGACAATGCGTTAAAGGCGATCGTTGGCGGCCAGCGCTGTCCCCTCGCGGGGCGCGCGTTGATGGATTTGCTGGCAATCGACATAACGAACTTGTCGAATCCATCAGCAGCGCGTCATGGAGACATGGTTACGCTGATTGGCGCGGAACTTGGCATCGACGATCTTGCGGCAGCCGCCAAATCAACCGGCCGCGAAGTGCTGAGCAATCTCGGACACCGTTTCCATCGCATCTACTACGCAAACTGACAAATGCATGGCGATCATTAGCAATTTCAGAACAAGGAGAACGATATGTTCGGAAAAGGCAAGTCCCGCGAAGGCAACCATGCCTCAATTCCGCAGCCTCAACGGCCGTCCCCTATAACGCCCGCGCGGCCTGACGCGTCGGAGACAGTTTCCTCTATCAGCACCGGCATGACGATCGTCGGCAAGCTGTTTGGAGAGGGACTCCTGAAGATTTACGGTCGCATGGAGGGCGAGGTCCATGCTGCGACCGTATGGATCTCCGACGGCGCAGAAGTGGAAGGCAATATTGTCGCACAGGAAGTGACCGTTGGCGGCCGCGTCAAAGGCACTATCCATGCCAATCGCGTCACGCTGAATAGTACAGCCTTCGTCGAGGGCGATATATTTCATCGGTCACTGTCGGTCGAGGAAAATGCGCGGTTCGAGGGATCGTCGCGGAGGGAAGATAATGTCATCGACGCGTCGTCGGTCCAGCACGTCAAGATCTCGGTCCCGCAACCTTTAGCGCAACCCGAGGTCGCGCCCGGCGCCGCCAGCCCGAAGATTAATGGCACGATCAATAATATGGACCCATCAGATATTCTCGAGATGAACTCTCTCACGGCATGAAGAGTTGCGTTCTCCCTGCCCTCGCCCAAGGCGGATGCAAGGTTTGAATGGTTATCGCCAATAAACAGAACATCGCGATCTTCTAAATCACGGTGTCCACGGATCAGGCGAGTCGCGGTCCACAGCTGCGCGTGCAACAGATTGAGGAGGCCAAATTTGAAGTGATCGAGACGAGGCTAGCCAAAAGAGAAAACGCGGCGTGACCGGCGACCGCAAGATCAAGTCCAACCGCGCGAATGCTCGGGTTTTTGCGGACGTTTGCGCTACCGATCGAAGATCTTCTGTGCATGGGACTCAAGAACGGGAAGGCCGTGAACCCGAAACAGCATCTCTTCGCGATGTGCGAATGCGGGAAGGTCAAGTTCGAGGCACTCGGGCCGCCGATTCTGAGCGCGTCCTGCTACTGCACGAGTTGCCAAGAAGCCGGACGTCAGTTCGAGCAGCTGGCGTCTGCACCGCGCCTGCTCGATTCCGACAGTGGGACGGGCTTGATTCTATATCGAAAGGATCGAGTGCAATGCTTGATAGGGCAGCAGCATCTTGAAGAGCATCGGCTCAAGTCCGATTCTCCCACCCGACGAGTAATCGCTACGTGCTGTAACTCGGCAATGTTCCTCGACTTCACCAAGGGACACTGGTTGTCGATGTTTCGGAACCGCTTTCCGCCGGGCGCGCCTCCACCTGAAATGCGGGTGATGACAAAAGAGCGGCGGCTCGGCGTCGAGCTTGCCGATGATCTGCCGAACTATGGCGGTCACTCCGGCAAGTTTATGTTGAAACTGATCGCAGCTTGGATCGCGATGGGTTTCCGCAAGCCTAAGTGTCCGTCCGAGAACATCTTGAATCCTATGAATCGTTTGTGATTCAAGAGTGGTGGCCTGATTCGAGGAGGGTCACCGATGTGGACGGCGAAGAACCGCGGACGTTACGACCGTAGCGCATTGCGATATCCGAGCGATCTAACCGACGATGAATGGGCGCTTGTTGAACCGTTGATCCCGCCAGCCAAGCGCGGTGGCAACAAGCGCCACGTCGACGTGCGCGAAGTGATGAATGGGATGATGTATATTTTGAGCACGGGATGCCAGTGGCGGGCGATTCCGAAAGACCTGCCGCCGCGTAGCACGGTGCATGATTATCTCGACTTGTGGAGCTACGACGGCACGCTCTATCGCATCCATCACATGCTTTATGTGGAGTGCCGCGAGCAAGGCGGACGCGAAGCCAGCCCCACCGCCGCCATCATCGATAGCCAAAGCGTCAAGAGTGCTGAAAAAGCGGGGCTTGTATCGATCCGCATGGCTATGATGCAGGCAAGAAGATCAAAGGCAAGAAGCGCCACCTTCTCGTAGATACGCTGGGTTTGTTGCTCCACGCCATCGTTCACCCCGCTGATATCCAGGACCGCGACGGCGGCATCCTGCTTCTTGCCACTCTGTTCGGGATGTATCCGTTCTTAAGAAAGTTGTTTGCCGACGGCGGCTATCAAGGACCGGAATTCCAGAAGGCGCTCACGAAAATCCTGCCCCATCTTGAAACTGAAATCATCAAGCGCTCCGATCACGCCAAAGGATTTGTGGTGCTCCCACGCCGTTGGCTCGTCGAGCGCACCATTGCTTGGCTCAACCGCTGCCGAAGGCTTGCCAAGGATTGGGAAAACCTCAATCGCAAGGCGATGGCATTCTTGCGCCTCGCCTCAATCCGCCTCATGCTCCGAAAACTTTGTAATCCCGTTTGATGTTCCCGGACAAACTCTAAGATCACCTTGGGGAAGACAGTCCATAGGGAGCAGTAAGCACTCGCCAAATTGCGTCTGTTGCAAGCACGATTCCAACGCTGCTATTGGCCCCAAACGGACTCGTGGTGGTTCGTGACGCGTTTCCGATTGTGGCCGTTGTAGCAGCCCTCTGACCCGTAGTTTGCCTCGCGCCGCAACCCGATGTGGCGGCCCGGGCCGTATCGCCCGCAGGCGCTTCTCGCCAGCCTCCAGGAAGTCTTTCGACCAGCGATAGTACAGGTTCTGCGCGATCCCCTCGCGGCGACACAGTTCGGCGATGCTGTCCTCGCCGCGCAGGCCTTCCAGCACGATCCGGATCTTCTCCTCGGCCGAATAATGCTTGCGCGTCGCCCGCCGGATGTCTTGGACGACCTTCTCAGCCGGTTCCTTTGGTAATCGAGTTTGCTGTCTCATCTTCGCTCCTATGAACGTTACGATGAGCCAGAAACTCTCCCTTGTTCAATCCGCCCGTTGTGTCCAATGAGCGCTGACGTCAGACAATCGGGCCAGAAATTCCCGGTAATTCCGAATTCGTTCCCTATATTTTTTTGAGGGAAATTCGCCAAAAACGCCTATGTATGCTGCACAAGATGACGGAGACGGTATCATATCGGCTCAAATGGGCGCACTGGAAGGGCTCCAGACGGGGTTTGTGCGACCGCTCAGTAAGGCGCATCGAGAAAAGCAAGATCATGACCGATCAATTCACGGCTGGTATCGCGACCGCGAGCGCCGATCAAATCGTCGCGCGGATCGAGCGCCTGCCCGCTTCCCGCTGGGCGGTCCGTGCGCGGGTCATCGTCGGCTCGGCGACGTTTTTCGACGGTTTCGACGGGCTAACGCTCGCCTATATCCTGCCCGCGCTATTTCCGCTCTGGCACATCACCTCGCCGCAAGCGGGCCTCTTGTTCAGCGCCGGAGCGGCCGGCCAAATGCTGGGGGCTGCCTTTTTCGGTCGCCTTGCCGAACGCAGGGGTCGCATACCCGTAACTATGCTGACCATCGCGATCTTTTCGCTGGCGTCGTTCGCCTGCGCATTTGCATGGAGCTACGAATTGTTGATGGCGCTTCGGTTCATTCAGGGCCTTGGTCTTGGCGGCCAAGTGCCCGTGGCGGCGACCTATATTGCGGAGCTCTCCAAGGCGCCGACGCGCGGCAAGTTTGTCCTCGTCTATGAAATGCTCTTCGCTATCGGCCTGTTCGTCTGCGCGCTCATCGGAGCCTGGGTGGTGCCGCGTTTCGGCTGGCAATATTTGTTTGTCATCGGTGCCATACCGGTCCTCATTCCACTGTTCTTGCGCCACGCCTTGCTAGAATCGCCGCGCTGGCTGGTCTCGCAAGGACGCCTGAGCGAAGCCGCAGAAGTTGTCACCCGGATCGAGGAAGCAATCGTCGCCGAGGGGAAAAAACTCGACGATCCCGTGGCGCTGCCAATCAAAACGCGGATCGAGAAGGCCGCGCTCACGGATCTATTCAAGGGAATGTACCTCAGCCGGACGCTGCTGGCTTGGTTCACTTCATTCATCATCGGCTTCATCGCTCACGGCACCACCCAATGGCTCCCGAGCCTCTACCGGACCGTCTTTCATCTCGATCTCGCCACGGCATTGCGCTACGGCCTCGTGAGTTCCGCTGGAGCGATGATTGGCACCGTTTACGTCGCATTGCTCATCGACAAACTCGGCCGCAAAACCTGGTTCATGATCAACTTCATCGGTGGCGCGGCGGCATTCACAACGCTTTACTTTATCGGCGCCGCGACCGCGACAAATCTGCTGATCTTCGCCTCGATCGCGGTGTTTTTCAACGCGCCCAACGTGAATATGATCTATCTCTTTACTCCGGAGCTGTTCCCGACTCGGTTGCGCTCGACAGGGTGCGGAACGGGCGGCGTGTTTCTTCGCATCGGCAATGCGACCGCACCGGCATGTGTCGGCTTCATACTGGCTGGTGCGGGAATCAACGGCGTCTATTTGATGCTCGCCGCCGCTGCCACCTTCGCCGCCGTGATGATGCTGATCTTCGGCATCGAAACCAGGAAGCGGGTACTCGAAGAGCTTTCGCCTTGACCCACGACGCCAACAGGCCGCGCATTCGCCTTGCGGTAGATATCGGTGGGACCTTCACCGACATCGCGGCCTTCGACGAATCGAGCGGGCGCATGCTTCTCGGCAAGTCGCTATCGACTCCGCACGCTTTGGTCGAAGGCATCGTGCAGTGTATCGAAAAGACAGGGATTGCGTTTGCCGATGTCAATCTGTTCCTGCACGGCTCGACCATAGCGATCAACACGCTGCTCGAGAGAACCGGCGCACGCACGGCTCTTCTCGTAACAGCGGGCTTCCGCGACATCTATGAAATCGGTCGGGTGAACCGGCCAGACGCCTACAATCTCTTCTTCGGCAAGCACAAACCGCTGGTGGAGCGCGCGCTGCGCTTCGAAGTGCACGAACGGCTGTTGGCTGACGGTAGCGTGCGAGTGCCACTCGACGAAGCTGAAATTCGCGCTCTCGCCAAACAACTCAGAAGCCTAGGCGTCGAGGCCGTCGGAATCCTTCTTATCCACTCTTATCGCAACCCCGCCCATGAAATACGGGTACGCGACATCCTTCGTGAGACCATGCCGGAAACGTTCGTCTCCGCGTCCTACGAATTGTCGCGCGAATATCGAGAATTTGAGCGTGTGTCGACGGTCGCGGCTAATGCGTATATCGGTCCGCGCGTCCGTTCGTATATCGACGAAATTGAGCATCACCTCCGAGATGCCGGCTTCCCTGGTTCGTTCTTCGTGGTGCAGTCGACCGGCGGTTTGTTCGATGCCAACCAGGCAAAGCAATATTGCATCCGCATGCTGGAATCCGGGCCCGCTGCCGGCGTCATCGGTGCGCAGGCGATCAGCCAAACGCTCGGCCTCGACAATATCATTGCCTTCGACATGGGTGGAACAACCGCCAAGGCGGGCGTCATCCACAACGGCGAACCGCTCGCCCGGGGCAGCGCCCTTATCGGGGGTTATGAGCGGGCGCTGCCGATACAGATTGCCACGATGGATATTGTTGAGGTCGGAACCGGAGGAGGCAGTATTGCGCGGCTGAGCCACGGCAACACCCTACGCGTCGGTCCTCAGAGCGCCGGTGCCATGCCCGGACCAGTCTGCTACGGCCGCGACGGAACCGAACCCACGGTAACGGATGCCAACCTCGTTCTCGGTCGGCTCGATCCCGATCATTTCCTCGGCGGGGAAATGACGCTCGACCCGCGCGCCGCCACCAATGCGATCGAAGACAAGATCGCGCGCCCAGCCGGTCTGTCGCTTACCGAGGCAGCCGACGGCATCCTGCGAATCGCCGCCACAGCCATGTCCTATGCGGTCAAGGGCGTGACCACCGAGCGCGGCCACGATGCTGGCGCCTTCACTTTGCTCGTCTACGGCGGTGCCGGACCCTTGCATGCCTCGCTTGTCGCGCGCGAGATCGGGATCACCCGGGTTCTCATCCCGCCTTCGCCTGGGCACTTCTCGGCGACCGGTATGCTGTTCGCGGATATGCGGCACGACTTTGTTCACACTGGCATCGAGCGTTTGGACGACGCCGATTTCGACCGCATCGAGCGCGAATACCGCGCCATGGCCGAAGACGGCCTCAAAGCCATCCGCGAGACCGCGGCGGCACCGAACAAGATCCTCGTGCATCACGAAGCCGATATGCGTTATGTCGGGCAAGAACATGCGGTGACCGTCGGTCTTCCCGACGCGATGCTTCGGGCCCGCGACCGTGCGGGCATCAAGAAGCGTTTCGACGACATCCATGAGCTCCGCTACGGCACCTGCGCGGCCCAGGAGCCGGCCGAGATCGTAAGCCTTCGCACCACCGTTACCGGCGTCATGTCGAAACCGACCTTCGAATTCATCGCCGAAGGTTCAGCCGAACCCGACCTGGCGGCGCAGCGTACCACCCGCAAGGTGTTCTTTCGGGAGGCCGGCGGCTTCCTCGAAATTCCGATCTTCGAA
The DNA here is from genome assembly GCA_963733645.1 of uncultured Alphaproteobacteria bacterium. GTDB lineage: Bacteria > Pseudomonadota > Alphaproteobacteria > Rhizobiales > Xanthobacteraceae > BOG-931. Next base: position 504,503 of record CAVTFP010000005.1, on the reverse strand, counting down.
CGCTCGGGTCTCAAGTCGAATAACCGCATCATCGGTCCGGCGCTCGTCGAGGAACACGCGTCGACGACCGTGATCATGCCGGGCGACACGTTGAACGTGGATGCTTACGGAAATTTGCTCATCTCGATTGGAGGACGGCGCGAATGACCTCGGACAAGAGAATCTCGTCGCGTGCGAAAATCGACCCCGTGCTGGTGGAGATCGTCCGCAACGGCGTCATTGCCGTCACCGAGGAAATGAAAACCAACCTGATGCGGACCGCCTACAATTTGATTGTCTATGAGGCGCTCGATTTCACCGTGGGACTCTACACCCCCGAGGGCGAGACGATTTCCATCGGCATGGGCTTGCCGATGTTTATCCACGGCATGGCCGAGACGGTTCAGGCGAAGCTGCGCAAATTCGGCCGGGACGGGATCGAGCCTGGCGATATTCTGGTCACCAATGACGGATACATCACTGGAAGCCACCTGAATCATATGACCTTTACGCTGCCGATCTTCCACGACGCCACCTTGGTGGGCTTCGCCTGCTGTATGGCGCACTGGCCTGATATCGGCGGCAACCTGGACGGCGTCACGACCGACATCTATCAGGAGGGTCTGCAGATTCCGATCCTCAAATACCAGCGGGCCGGGACGGTAAACCAGGATGTTCTCGACATTATCTTGATGAACGTGCGGCTGCCGAAGCGGGCACTCGGTGATCTGCGAGCGCAAATCACCGCTCTCAAGACCGGCGAGCGGCGTTTCCTGGAATTGATCAATCGATACGGCCGTGGCGCCGTGCTCGGCAGTATCGCCGCGATCATGGACGAATCCGAAATCGTCGCCCGCGAGCTGACGCGCTCGATCCCCGATGGTGTCTATGAAGCAGAGTCTTTCATGGACGACGACGGGCTGGATATCGGCAAGCGGACGCCCATTCATGTCAAGGTCGAAGTGCGCGACGACAGGATGACGATCGATCTCACTGATGTCAGCAAGCAAGTGCGCGGCTTCTACAATTCGGGCATGACGACCGGCATTGGCCTTGCCCAGGTCGCTTACAAATGTCTTACCTCGCCGACGGATTACCCGATCAACGACGGTGCGTTCCGCAGCCTGGACGTGATCTTGCCCCCAGGGCGGGTTGTCAGCGCGGTGCGGCCTGCGCCGCTGCGTAATTGGATGTCGACGCCAATGACGGTCATCGACACGATCTTTCGGGCAGTCGCACCCGCGATCCCGGAGCGCACCATCGCCGCCCATCACGCCGACCTCGTCATTGGCGTGATGCACGGGATGAAAGACGGGACCTTTTTCGTAAATCACTTCGGCCCCTTGGGCGGCGGCTGGGGCGCCAAGCACAACGAGGACGGCGTTTCCGCAACGGTGTGCATTAATGACGGGGACACCCATAACAGCCCGAGCGAGCAGCTCGAGGCCAAATTTCCAATACTGGTCGATTACTATCGTTTGCGTCAGGATAGCGGCGGCGCCGGCCGGCATCGCGGTGGATTGGGCGTCGAAGCCTGCATCGAGGCACTGATTCCGATGACCATCAACACCAAGATCGAACGCTCGCACTGCAAGCCTTGGGGGCTCGAAGGCGGCCTCGAAGGCGAAGGCAATCGAGTGCTGGTGCGCATGGATGGGGACTGGAGGGAAGGCCCCAACGCCAAGGTCCTGACTGGCCGCATCAGACAAGGCGATGCAATCGTCATCCGCACGGGCGGTGGCGGCGGGTTCGGCCCGCCCCAAGAGCGCGAGTTTGTTCAGATCGAGGAAGACATCCGCCAGGGTTACGTCTCGATCGAAGCCGCCGAACGCGACTATAGGGTCGTATTCGACCAGGCCACCGGCAGGATCGACCCCGGCGCCAAACACAAGCGGCGGCGCCGAATCGACCCGCCCGTCAAGCTGGTGGTGGTGCCCATCGCCGAAAGTGACCGGCTGCCGAGGACAAGCCAAGTCGTTGCGCTTGAGTGGCACGTGATTATCAACCAGCCGCTGCGGTAGCAGCGGCGCACGTCCGGTTTCGCTTAATCGGTGGGTGGATCGCAAGAGCGGCGACGCGCTGATCGAGGTCGATCCGGTCTATTTTCGTCCGACCGAGGTGGACACGTTGCTCGGCGACCCAACAAAAGCGAAAGGGCGATTGGGCTGGACCCATAAGACGACATTCGACGAGTTGGTCAATGAGATGGTGGACGCCGACTTGGAGCAGCTTAAGAACGAACGGCGGCGTAGCAGAGATGACTGAATGCCTCAGCTGCGGATCGTCCGCAAGCGCCTTCACCCGGCTGCGCAGTCGCGTGTCGGGTAGCCGCATCACTCTAACGATGCGCATCGGCTTTCACTTGAAATTTATATCTATAATGATATAACATCCGTCTTATGGCATTCAAGCCGGTAACGTTTCATGGAGATTCCCTGGATCGATTACGCAACTTCCCAGAGGATGCGCGCCGCCAGGCCGGTCACGAGCTGTACCAAGTTCAGAAGGGTCTTGACCCGAGTGACTGGAAGCCCATGCCAACGATCGGTGCCGGCGTCCGCGAGATCAAAATCCGCGACGGCATTGGAGCTTATCGTGTGATCTACATTGCGGCTTTGGCGGACGCCATTCATGTGCTGCACGCGTTCCGGAAGAAATCGCAAAAGACCGCACAGCGGGACCTGGCGCTTGCCGCCGCGCGACTGCGGGCGCTGAAATGAGGATCTAAATGACAAAAGCTCGAACCTTCGCCAATGTGTGGGAAGCCATCGAGGACAGTCCTGAGGGGGCCGCGACGATGACGATGCGATCCAACGTCATGAGCGCCATCAAAGAGAAGGTGCATGGCTGGAACACGACGCAGGCGCGGGCTGCACGCCGGCTCGGCATCACGCAGCCTCGCCTCAATGACTTGCTACATGGCAAGATCAATAAGTTCTCGCTCGATGCCCTGCTAACCTTGGCGACGCGCGCCGGTCTCAGGGTTAAGATCGACGTTCGGTCGGCCGCGTGAAAAACGGTCGAGGCATAAGCAGCCAATCGTCGAACAGTACTTTGAACGGCACACTCGAAAATCAACACTCATCGCGTTCATAGGCCGGCAATTCCTGCCGGCCGCTGACAAGGAAACGCCGCCCCTCCGTTTGTGGCTTGCGGCGATCCAAGGCATCGAGCGCAAAAAGGATGCGGCCGACCTGGCGACATAGGGTTGCCTCATAGCGGCTGAGGCGGTCGAGCGGGTAGCTGGGCAGGTTGGCCAAACGCAAAAAGCAACGCGTTAGGTCAGCGCTGGGATCGACCATATGTTTGATAGTTTGCGGTTCCGAGCAGGGTACGGCTTCTGTACTGTTTGTGCTTCCTTGCGATGCCGGAACGTGGTCGAAATGGACCGAGCCAGGCCGCCCGAACATCGCATAAATAATTCTCCGAGAGTCTGACCCAGCTTGGCGAGCCTGCCTGAAGTCACTCAGATGGCCCGCCTGGATTTCGAAGAGACCTGTTTCTATTGCTGTAGCGCGGTGCAGCCGCCACAGCAGACTGGCTAACCGCAACACCAGTTCCCGCTCTACGGCTGATTGAGCATCGTAGTCCGCAGTAATGGCTGCCTCGAACATTTTGTAATCTTCCGCATCTTCCAGCGCGCAGATGACCGTCTCGGCCGTGAGCCCATGGCGGACGGCATTGCGGCGGGACCGCTGTTTGCCATCGCCCCACGGAGCCCGAAGAAACGATAAGTACGGCGCCGAGTGTGCTGGGGAACCACTTTGCGGTGGGGCATTCCAGCGAGTGCTTCAGCTTCATCAAAGACTGGGTGGAAAAGAAGGTTCGGCGCCACCTGCTGCGCGCTCGGAAACGAAAGGGCTTCGGCTGGAGGCGATGGAGTAGGCAGTGGCTGTACGAAACCTTGCGACTGTTCAATGGTTACAGGGTTCGTCGACTGCTGTCGAAAGTCGCCTCGGCAGGATAGGTCCCATAAGCCTTGGGGCGAAGCAAACAGGAGAGCGCAGTGCGGGAAATCCGCATGCTGCGTTCGACGAGGCGGGGGCTGAAAACGTGGCATGGTCGAGATGGTGTGACACTCGCAGACGAAAGGGCGAGACAACGGGGAACACAAACTTCGACCTACACCGGCGCGCCAGTCCTCGACCCTACTGATGAGCGGGGACGGGAAACGGAGCGGGCTCCTCGGAGCACAGCCGCGGCGGCCGTCCTCACTCTACTCAATGCACGTATTCTCGCGAAAAATAGCGAAAGACACGCAGATTGCGACCATGGCGCACCGCCCCTCTTGTTAAGCACGGTGAATTGCCGTACATACATCTGTGGAGACTGATCATGCCATTCACGCGCAAGAAACTGGCATCGCCAAAGCGGGAATACAAAACACAACGGCTCGAATTGCGCCTTGCGCCATCGGCAAAGAAGGTAATCCAGCAGGCCATGTCGGTCACCGGTCTTGCTGCCGGCGATCTTGCCTATGAAGGTGCACGCCGGCTTCTCGATGAGCATCAGCGCATGGTCCTGTCAGGCGCCGATCGCGACGCCTTCCTCGCTGCAATCGGCCGGACACCCGATCCATCCCCGCGTCTTGTCGAGGCTCTGAAGCGTCATCGACATCTCTTTGGCTGATCGGGCATGATCAAAGCGATCGAGCCGCTCGGCAAGCATGACCGCGCGGCTTTTTCGTGCGGCGTCGGTGCGCTCGACGATTGGTTCCGTCTTCGCGCCGGACAGGACGAGAAACGCAATGTGGCGCGTGTTTTCGTCGCTATCGACGATCAGCGCGGTATCGTCGGTTTCTACAGTTTGAGTTCTTTCACACTCGCCATCGCTGACCTGCCGCCCGAACATGCAAAACGCCTCCCGCGCTATGGCCTCATTCCGGCTGCTCTCATTGGACGTCTTGCGCGTGATGAGCGAGTTCGCGGCGAAGGGATCGGCGCACTTTTGCTCGCTGACGCGGTCCGTAGGGTGATTGGGGCAGCCCGTTCGCTCGCGGTCTTCGCTATCGTAGTCGACGCAATGGATGAAAAAGCATTGGCCTTCTATCGCAACTTCGGATTCGCGCCATTTCCAAACCGACCGCTCAGACTTTTCATGCCTGCATCCGAAGCCGCAGCGGCTGTTTCCCGTGCGCTCTCTCGATATTCGACGCACTCAAACCAATGATTCGCTCCATTGGCAATCATGGCATTCGATCTCCATGATCGTTCCGTTTTTCAAAGCTCAGGAACTGCCGTACACGACCTCATCCCGGAACACCGCCTTGCGAGCGGCCTCGATATCGTACGCAAGACCTTGTTGACGCCTCTGGAAGAGGCCTTTAGAAATTATTTACGCTGGCAGATATTTTGGGCGCGCTGACAAAAACTTCAAAATCGATTCGATCGATGGCGATGGTTGCTTACGCGTTCCTCCAACATCGCCGGCTCACAAAAGTGAGGCGGGAAAAAAGGAATCGAGGTCCACCTCCTCAACCGACGTTGCCGGCGGGAGGCTTCGTGGCAGTCTGGCGGCGGCTTCGGTAAAATCTGAAGCGGGTAATTGGCTGTTCACATTCAGGCTGCGAGCGGTGATCCGCGCCACTGTCGTTAGCAATCAGATTGGTGGATGACGCCATCGGCCCGGCTTTTTCCCCTCAACTGCGAAACCCATCATGCTCTCGGTCAGCCAACCACTCTAACAAAGTTGCACGTTTTGACCGGGAAGACGTACCTCCGAGACGGCTCGGCCTTTCTCGGATCTCAGTCGTGGCTGCCTCCTCAACTGGTTTCGTAGAAGAGGTGGAGGACCTCTCCGCATCCTCTTTTGCGAGGCGCAGCTGTCTCAGGCGTTCCGTCTTCTGGCGAAGAGCCTCCGCCTCAGTTTCGTAAGCCGACATGGCCCTTTGGGGTCTAACCTGAGCGGGCGCCGAGAATCCAAGGATTGTTTGCTCGCCAAGAGCTATGCACGCTTCCAGTCGATGTAGGCCCTCGACCAAGACGAGCCGGTCCCCATCGCGGCGAACAAGAATTGGTGCTTGCTGGCCGATCTCCAGCATGCTCTCGGCGATTTCGCGGACGACGTCCGGATTGGTGCTGTCCCTTCTCTTGGCTGGGACATGGATCTCGGCAATGCGGAAGTTCTGGGGCTTAAGCATTGGCCCTACCTATTTCGCGGTGACCCAGCTTTGAGCAAAGCCACACACCGCGACTAGCAACCCTGCGATCACACACCAAGGCGACTCACGAGCATCGGGCGACACGACGTTGGAGCCATGAACAAAGCGATTTCGCCTATACAGCAAGCACTATACTCTCAAGTCAAGGTGGCGAAGAAGAGGCAAGCACCCTGCGGGAACGACGGGTGCGCGGGCCTGCGTTGATGCCGTTAGCGGGAGCCATCCACCTCATCTGTTATCGGATGCCTAGCCGCCACGCCTGCTCATTGTGAGCGCGGCAGAAATTGTGCCGTTCCGGATATCAGCGGATTGTTTCCGGGATTTGGTATTATGCCCCGCCGATGAGGGGACGTGCCGATGGTTGCGAAAGTCGAGTTTGCGCACAAAACCGAGCCGAAGAGTAAAATCTTCATCTCTTATTCGCGCAAGGATATGGCATTTGCCGACCGCCTAGAGAGGGCGCTTAAAGCTCGCGGATTCGAGCCATTGCTCGACCGCACAGAGATTTACGCTTTTGAAGATTGGTGGAAGCGTATTGACGCATTGATCGGTCGTGCAGACACGATTGTCTTTATACTCTCGCCTGATGCGGTTTCTTCCGAGGTCGCTCTGAAAGAGGTCGCGCACGCGGCTTCGCTCAATAAGCGTTTTGCGCCGATCATCTATCGCCCGGTGGATGACGGCGAGACGCCGGAGGCGCTTCGGCGGTTGAATTTTATTTTCTTCGATGATCCTGCCCGGTTTGAGGAGAGTGCCGACAAGCTTGCCGAGGCACTTCAAACCGACATCGGCTGGATTAGGCACCACACCGAGTACGGAGAGGCTGCGCGTCGCTGGTCGGCGACTGGCCGCCCGAATGGACTACTGCTGCGCTCTCCGGCACTGGAGGTGGCCGAACACTGGATCACCTCGCGCCCTCGCGGTGCGCCGGAGCATACCGAAGAGATCCAAGCGTTTGTTACCCAAAGCCGCCAAGCCGCACAATCTGCGCACCGGCGTCGGCGGCTCGTGCAGGTAGTCGTTTACGCGTTGCTCGGAGCGATCATTGCGGGTCTCGTCGGCTGGATCAATCAAGCGTACGTCAGGCGGCAGTGGAATTGGTTTGCGGTCATGCGGCCTTACATGGTCGCAAGTGTTCGGCCCTATGTGCTTACCGCGGCGGCCGAAAGCGCGTTGAAGTCGGGGGTATCTTTCAAGGAATCGCTAGGGACTGCCCGAAGATGACGTCATTCCGGCAGGATCACTCGCCATGGTATCGTTGGCCAGCGAGGTTGGGCGCTTTGACAACGAGGGTCCGCAGCACCAAGTCGCAATCGCCAAGCCCTTCGCCATATCTAAATCCGATGTCACTTTCGCTGACTGGGACGCTTGCGTCGCTGTTGGCGGCTGCCCTCAAGTTAACGACAGCGGCATGGGGCGGGGCACGAAGCCGGTAATCAATGTCAATTGGAACGACGCACAGCAGTACGTGGCATGGCTCTCTAAGATAACTGGCAAGACCTATCGACTGCTCTCCGAAGCCGAATGGGAATATGCAGCTCGCGCCGGCACTACATCGCTTTTTTCTGGGGCGACGAGGTCGGCAAGGGGAACGCCAACTGCAATGGGTGCGGCAGCAATTGGGACGCCCGCGAGACCTCACCAGTCGAATCGTTTAAGCCGAATGCTTTCGGCCTCGACGACATGGCAGGTAACGTTTGGCAATGGGTGCAGGATTGCTACTACGATGACTACAACGGATCGCCTACAGATGGTTCGGCGTGGACGAGCGGAGATTGCAGTCGCCGCGTAGTGCGCGCCGGTTCCTGGTACCTCGCTCCACGAAGCGTCCGCTCAGCCTATCGCTTCAGGCTTAACGCCGATAACCAGATCATCTTTCTGGGCTTCCGGGTTGGCAGGACGCTTACACGTTAAATCTTTGCATCTTTAACTCACGAGGCCCGGAGGAAGCCTGGCAGGAAATCTTGGGGCTCCAATTCCTCCGGAATCGTCGTGCCGACTGTTCAGCGTTGCGGCACTAAATGCTTCATCCGGACTACGCGGATTACAAGCCCTATTGCCATGCCGAGCTAAGTCCTATCGTAGGCGCGTTTACTTTCCTGCGAAACGGAGTCGCCGGTGCCCTTCGGAGTTGTTTCGGCAGCGCTGCATTCGTGGTTGAATGTCCGCCAATACGATCGATCAGCAAGCGACGGGAGTATATGCGTCATGCAACCACTGACCGCAGGCATCACCAAGGCTGGCACCGGCACTGACGGCATCGTCTGGAACATCCTGGGCCAAACCTACGTGCCAAAATCGGTGAGCGAGAACTCGTTCTCCTGGCACGCGACGCTTCCACCCGGCACTTTCGTGCCGCCGCACATCCATCCGACCCAGGACGAATTCATCTACATGTTCGAGGGCCGCTTCGACCTCGTCCTCGACGGCAAAGATTATATCGCGACTGCGGGCGACCTGATTCGGTTGCCGATGGGCATCCCGCACGGCATATTCAACAAGTCCGACCAGACCGTGAAATGTTTGTTCTGGGTATCGCCGACCCGCAAGCTCTACGATCTGTTCTGGGCCATTCACAGCATGAAAGAACAGTCGCCGCCCGAAGTCGTGGCGCTCTCGGCCAAGTACGAAGTCATGTTTCTGCCGCCGCCCGCATAGCAGCGGCTATTGAGCCGCGATTCCTAAGCGGCCTTATTGACCTGCTCGCGCGCAAACCCCGCCGTCGACGCGTAGCCGCGTACGATCGCCTTGCGTTGCTCGAATGACAGCACGTCGTCAATGTTGGTGAAACCTTCCGGCGCGCGCGCCTCGACCGCGTCGATGACGCCTTCCGGTCCACCACGTCGATTCATGGACACGATTTCGGCCGTCTGCGGCAGCCGTGTTTGCTCGTACGTCCATAACGCATGCACTGGATGCTCGCAGTCCTTCAGCCGGTCGGCAAGGAATCTAGCGTCAAGAATGGCCTGCGAAGCGCCGTTCGAGCCCACCGGATACATCGGATGCGCCGCATCGCCCAGCAAGGTGATGCGGCCATGGCTCCAGCGCGGCAACGGATCGCGGTCGCACATCGGATATTCCCAGAACTCGTTAGTTGCCTCGATGAGCGCTCGCGCATCCACGTACGGGATACGGAAACGCTGCACGTGCGGCATCAAATCCTCGAATCGGCCCGGCCGCGACCAATCCTGCTTTTGGGGCGGCGGCGTCGACCCGTCGCTGACCCGGCCGACCACCGCCCAGTTGGTCAGCCGCTTGTCCGGCCGCGAACCCTCGGCGATCGGATAAATGACGACTTTCGCCGCAAGCCCTCCGGCCACGACCATCGAGCGGCCGGTCAGGAAGGCCGGCCAATCGGTCGCTCCGCGCCAAAGCATCAGACCGTTCCAGGCCGGTGGGCCCTCGTTGGGAAACAGCTTTTCGCGGACCAGCGAATGGATGCCGTCGGCGCCGATCAGAACGTCGCCGCGCGCGGTGTGCCGATGCGAGCCGTTGCGATCGAAGAAATAGGCAGTCACACCGCCGTCGTCCTCTGTGAATGAACTCAGGCGGCAACCGAGATGAATCCGCGATTCTCCAAGCCGCGCGCGGACCGCTTGGTAAATCACGCCCTGAAGTCGTCCGCGATGGATCGAGAATTGCGGGATGTCATAGCCGGCATCGAGCCCGCGCGGTTCACGCCAGATCTCCTGTCCGAAACGGTTGGTGTAGAACAATTCGTAGGTGCGGATCGCCACCGAATCCAGCCGTTCGAGCAGGCCGAGCTCGGCCAGTTCTTTGATGGCATGCGGCAATGTATTGATGCCGACACCGAGCTCGCGGATGGCATCCGCCTGCTCGAAGATTTCGCAGTCGATCCCGCGCGCATGCAGCATCAGCGCCGTCACCAGTCCGCCGACGCCCGCCCCTGCGATGATGACCTTCATGACGAGACACTCCCACGACCTACTCACGTAGACAGGAGGTCAGTGTGCCCTCCGCGGCCAAAAATGCAACAATAGCTGCTGGGCATGGTTATGGCCGCGCTTGCGGCCGCGACGACCGAGGTTTTCTCATCGTCACCCGAAGGGCAACCTTTCATTCGATTGAAATTTTTCCGCGTTGCACCGTTTCGTGCCAGAACTCGGCCTCCGACTTGAGGCTTAACGCAAATTGCTGGCGCGACATTTTGGGAACCAGCATACCCAAAGTCGTAAAGCGCTCCTGCACCAAAGTGGTGCTTTGTGCATCGAACACTGCCTGCGCCAAGGTGTCGAGGATGCCGTCCGGGGTGCCGGCCGGAGCGGCCATGCCGAACCAATTCGAAGCGACCAAGCCCGGGAAACCGGACTCGGCGATGGACGGCACGTCAGGCAGCATTGGAACACGCTCTTTGGTCGCGACCGCGAGCGCTGTTAGCCTGCCGTCGCCGAAACTCGTCCCAACCGCAGCAAGCCCAATCGGAAAGACCTGAATTTCGTTCTTGAGCAGCGCCAACAAAGCCGGCGGTGAACCACGATAGGGAATACACGTGATATCAGCCCCGGTGGCCTGCTTCAGCCGCTCCATCATCAAATGGTTTACCGTGCCCAGACTCGGCACGCCGTAGTTCACCTTGCCGGGATTGGCCTTGGCATAAGCGATGAACTCCTGAACCGTACGTGCCGGCACCGCTGGATTAGAGAACAGAACCAGCGGCACTTCCGCGGTCTTGGCGATCGGAGCCAATGTTGCCAACGGATCGAAAGTCATCTTCATCACGAACTGATTGATGACGAAATTGTTAGTAGCGGCAATGAGGAGGGTGCTGCCGTCGGGTGCGGCACGAGCGACTTCTTCCGTGCCGACATTACCGGCGGCGCCGGGCTTTGCCTCCAGGACGATTTTTTCACCGAGCCGCGGCTCCATGCTGACCGCCAACAGGTGCATAATCGTCTCGCCGACGCCGCCAGCAGCATAGGGACTCACGATTCGGATCGGGCGATCGGGATAGCCCGCCGCGCTTGCGCGCATTGCGGCAAATGGAGCCATGACGGCGGTTGCCAATGCCTGACGACGCGTCATTTGGTGCGCGCGAGAGCCGCGTTGCGCCGCTGCCTGATTGCGCATCTTCTCGTTCGATAATTTGTCTCTGCCTTTCTGAATCATGATCTAAAACTTCGGAAACAGCTGTTTGTCCGCGAGCCAGCGTGACATGGTCGGCCTTTTCTCGCGCGTAGCTGTGCGAAAATCGTCGTGGTGTTCCTTGTTCGGCCAGACCAGCGTCGGCGTGATCGCCAGCCGCGTGCGGACGCCTTCGCGAGTTACGTTGAAAACCATGAGATCTTGTGCCAGCGCCAGCGGGCCCTGGTAGTGCTTGCGGATTTCGCGCTCGATCTCTGGCGCCGTGTCGAAGTCGTTGAAGAAGTGGAACACCACGGCTTGGCGCGGTTTCACCAGACTTAATACCCTGCCGCATTCTTCCGGCGCCGTGTGCGCCACGGTTCCAATGCCGATTGCGCTCTTCTCAGGATAACCCGAGCGCTCGATCAGCTGTTTGACCGTGTTGAAACATTCGTGGATCAGCAGATCAGCGCCCTGCGCATTGTCGACGAAGAACTGGCTTGGCGTGGTGTCGCCGGAAAACACAAAGCATAATCCGTTCCATTCCAGCCGATAGCTTACCGGACCGTCGTAGATATGGATGGCCGGAAAGCTTTTTATGACGACCCCGTTTTGCTCATAGATGACACCGATCTTCTGGAAATCGAACTCATGGATCTGGACTTCCGCGCCCGCATCCGGGAGCAGGCCGAGCCTTGTCTTGGTGTCCCACGCAAGCGACTCCATCTGGCAGCGTACGAAATGTTCGGTGCCGTATTTCGGCTCGGAGCCGGACGGACCATAGAGCACGAGCGGTTTTGTCCGGCCACCGGCCCAGCTGCCGATCCACACCTGCGCGAAGTCGCCAACATGATCGGCATGCAAATGGGTTGCGAAATAGGCGGTTATGTCTTGGGGCGGGATTTCGAGCGCGGTGAAATTTGCTTGTGAGCCCGAGCCGAAATCCATGATGAACCTATCGCCGTTGCCGAGTTCGATCAGCCAAGAGCAATTGGCCTGTCCACGGCGCACAAAAGGGCGGCCAGTGCCGAGCGCGATGACGCGCATTTCGTCGGGCGCGAGCGGCTCGGTATTGGGAAAGTAGTAATCGCGGCGAGCGCTCATGGATCACTCCGGGCCGGGTATCTGCGCCTTGCTCAGTTTCGCACAAAGTCTCTTTCGCGCAGGCACAATATCAGGACTGTGAGGGATCGCGAGCGCGGCAGTTTGCAGGCTGCGACATAGATAGGAGCAACGACTCCGCCGCATCGCCGTGCCCGACGCGAGAAATTTCGCCCGGGCTTGACCCAAATTCAGGCATCCCGGTTCACCGTGGCGCGACGAAGACGCGCACCACCGGCGCGGGCCTTCGCTTGCACTATTTTGGGTCATTGCCCTAAGATCGCGATCAGCACTGAAATCGAGGGTTTCGGAAAGTTCTGGGAGGGTTTCTGATGTCCAGACGAATGATTGCGGCCGTTGCCGCAACCGCGGCGCTGACGATGAGCGGCGCCATGACGCGCGAAGCCTCGGCGCAGGATGTGAAAGTCGGCCTGATCCTGCCCTATACGGGCGTCGGCGCCGAGCTTACCCAACAAATGGACCGTGGCATCGAGCAATATCTCAAGCTCAATGCCGATCAGGTGAAACCGTACACGATCACGCTGATCAAGCGCGATTCCAAGGCACCGGACGGCGCCGCTGCCAAGGTCGATGCCCAGGAATTGCTCACCCAGGACAAGGTCGACGTGCTCGCCGGCTGGGTCTATTCGCCCGATGCCATCGCCTCGGCGCCGGTCGTCAACGCTGGCAAGAAGCTCGCGGTGATCATGAACGCCGGAACGTCGTTCATCACCAACCTGTCACCCTATTACGTCCGCACCTCGTTCACACTGTGGCAGTCGAGCTACGTCATGGGCGAGCAGGCGGCGAAATCCCTGCACGCCAAGACCGCGGTGGTCGCCTATACCGACTACCCGCCCGGCAAAGACGCACTGGATGCGTTCAAATACGCATTCGAACAAAACGGCGGCAAAGTGATCGACGCCATCCCGGCCGGCGGCCCCGGCGCTACGCCCGACTTCACGCCATTCTTCCAGCGCGCCAAGGACGAGCACCCGGACGTGTTGTTTGTGTTCGTACCCGCTGGCGACCAGGCGACCGCCGTGGTCAAGACCTACGCCGCTCTGGGCATGCGCGCCGCCGGCACGAAATTGATCGGCACCGGTGACATCGTGCAAGACATCAAGCTCCAAGGCATGGGTGACGCCGCCGTCGGCCTCATCACTGTCCATCACTATAATGCGGACCTCGACAATCCGCAGAACAAGGCCTTCGTCGCCGCCTGGAAACAGACTTACGGCGACAACAGCACGCCCGACTTCACCGCGGTCGGCGCCTATGACGGCATGGCGGCGATCGTGCACGCCGCGCAAGCCACCAAAGGCAAGATCGGCGACGGCGATGCGGCGGTGAAATCGCTGGAAGGCTGGACGTTCACCAGCCCGCAAGGCCCGATCGAGATCGATCCGCAGACGCGCGACATCGTCATGAACGAGTATCTCGACGAGGTTGTGAAGGGCGCCGACGGCAAGCTTCATGAGAAGGTTCTGCTGACGGTCCCTGCCGTCAAGGACCAGTGCAAGGTGCTTGCAATCGGTCCCTGCGCGCCGAAGAAGTAGCGGGCGCTACGCATCGTCGTTTTTTGCGGCCAGGGCCGTTCCTCTGTCCTGGCTTCGAACGCAAGTGCGAGGCATGGTAGGAAGCGCGGCCTCCGCGAGCCGAGGCGGGGAGGCCAGGCGCTTACGGATCGCCCGTGAATTTTGCCGCTGACTTAGCCAGTATCTTGTTGGGCGGACTAGCCGCCGGCACCGTGCTGTTCGTTGTTTCGGTCGGGCTGTCGGTGACCATGGGGTTGATGGGATTCATCAACCTGGCACATGGCGCCTTTGCCATGTTCGGCGGCTACATCATCGTCCTGGCCATGAACCGCGCGGATTTCGGTTTCGCCGGGGCGCTTGCCCTCGGCTTTGTCGGCACCGCGGCGCTGAGCGTCGTACTCGAGCAATTCCTCTACCGGAGGCTCTACCGCGCCGGCGAACTTGACCAAGTTCTTTTCACCATCGGCCTGATCTTCATTTTTATTGCCGCGATGACCATCGTGGTCGGTCCGGAAAGCCAATCCCTGCAGCTGCCGCCGGCTCTGCGCGGCCAGCTCAATCTCGGTTTCATTCAGTACCGTACCTACAGCATCTTTTTAATCGCGGTCGGATTCGCAATCGCGTTCGGCATCTGGCTCACCTTCGAGCGCACGCGCATCGGCGCGCAAATCCGTGCCACGGTTGATAACCGGCGCATGGCTGAATCGCTCGGCATCAATGTCGACCGGCTGTTCACGATCACTTTTGCCTTCGGGAGCGGCATGGCCGCCATCGGTGGCGGACTTGGCGCTGAATTCTTGGGGCTCGATCCGCAATATGCGCTCAAATATCTGGTGTATTTCCTCATCGCCGTGTCAGTCGGTGGGCTTGGCAGCGTGCTTGGCGTCTACTACGCGGCCCTGCTTCTCGGCGTGCTCGACTTCGTGCTTAAATTTTATTTGCCCAAAGGCGGCACCATTTTCATCTATGTCCTGACTATCCTGATGCTGTTGGTGCGACCGCAGGGACTGTTTGGAAGGAAAGAGCAGTGAATGCCGCGGTCGATAACGGCGGCGCCGCTTCACCCGCTGCGCGGCTTGACAATCCGGCGGCTCGTGCGCTGACGCGGCGCCACCGGCTGCGCTGGTGGGAAGCGCTGCCGTGGCTTCTCGCAGTTGTATTTTATTTCGCCTTTCCCGATTATCTCGGATTCGGCGCCGAGCTTCTGGTCACGATCCTGTTCGCTCTCTCTCTCGATCTCGCGCTCGGTTATGCCGGCATCATCACGCTCGGACATGCGGCATTCTTTGGCGCAGGCGCCTACACGGTCGGCATGCTCGCTTACTACGACGTCTGGAGCGAACCGGTCACCAGCCTGGCGCTTGCCGCCGTGGCGGCGGCCGTTATCGGCGCGCTGTCGGGCCTTGTTTTGCTCCGCACCAAGGGTCTGACGCTTCTGATGCTGACGTTGTGCACCATGGCGCTATTGGAACAGGCCGCCAATATGGGGCACGAATACACCGGTGGCTTCGACGGCTTGCCGAACCTGACGATTGCGCCGGTGTTCGGCGTTTTCGAATTCAATCCGCTTTATGCCAATACGCAATATCTCTACGCGCTCGGTGTGCTCCTGGTCTGCTTTGTCTTCGTGCGGACGCTGGTTTATTCGCCGTTCGGTCAGAGCCTGACCGGCATTCGCGAAAATGTCCTGCGCATGCATGCGATCGGATCGCCGGTGCGACGCCGTCTCGTCATTTGTTATACAATTTCGGCGGCGATCGCCGGTGTCGCTGGCGGCCTGTGGGCGCAGACCAACGCTTATGTCAACTTGAGCACGCTCAGTCTCGACCGTGCCGCCACCGTGCTTATCGTTTTGATCCTCGGCGGCTATGGGCGGCTCTACGGCGCCTTCATCGGCGCCGTCATTTATTTGGCACTGGAGCATTTTCTGGCGCAGATCTATCCGACCGCCTGGCAGCTTGGCCTCGGCCTGCTGTTGGTGGTGATCGCGCTGTTCGCGCGCAACGGAATTCTCGGCCTCGGCGAGGCGGCATGGCGGCGGTGCCGCGACGCGCTCGCCCGGCGCCAGCGCGCGGGACGTGCCGCGTCATGACTGAGACCCGGCTGGAAACGCGGGCACTGAGCCGCAGCTTCGGCGCGCTCAGGGCGGTTCAGGACATCGACTTCAAGCTCGATGCCGGCGCGCGCCATGCGCTGATCGGCCCCAACGGCGCGGGCAAGACCACATTCATAAATTTGCTGACCGGCGTGTTGCCGCCGACAAGTGGCCGTGTGCTTCTGGCGGGCCAGGACATCACCGCGAGCGCGCAGGCCAAACGGGTCAAGCTCGGCATCGCCCGCACGTTCCAGATCAACCGACTGTTCCGCGGGCTATCGGTTCTGGAAAATGTCTGCATATCGGTCGCCGAGCGCGTCGGTGCGGCGTCATCCATGTTCTATCCGGCGGGCCGGCGCACCGACATCATCGTGGAATTGATGGAACTCCTGGATACGCTGAAGCTTGCAGACTTCGCGCGCCACCGCGTGTCCGAACTGCCGTATGGGCGCCAGCGCCTGGTCGAGCTGGCGATCACAATCGGGCTGAAGCCGCAAGTGTTGCTGCTCGACGAACCCGCCGCCGGCGTGCCGAGCGCCGAAAGCCACATCATTCTCGAAGCCATCGAACGGTTGCCCACTGATATCGCGGTACTTATCATCGAGCACGACATGGACGTGGTGTTCCGCTTCGCCAAGCGCGTCACTGTGATGGTCGGCGGCGCAGTGTTCGCCGAGGGAACGCCGCGGGAGATCGAAGCAAATCCGCAGGTGCGCGCGGTCTATCTCGGCCAGGCCGCCCAAAGGACTGGCGATGCCTAGCACGCTCGAGCTCAGGCACGTCTCGGCCGGCTACGGCGAGACCGTCGTAATCGAAGATATCGATCTTAAACTCGCCCCCGGCGAGTGTATGAGCGTGATCGGTCGCAATGGCGTGGGAAAAACCACGCTGCTCGCGACCATTATGGGCCACACCGCGCTGCATTCAGGCAATGTGATGCTCGACGGGGCGGACATCGGCACTGTGCCGAGCTTTCGTCGCGCCCTTGCCGGCATCGGCTTCGTGCCGCAGGAGCGCGATATTTTTCCCTCGCTGACGGTGCGCGAAAACCTTGAAGTGGCGGCGCGGGCAGGACATTGGACGCTTGCGCGAGTCTTCCAGCTGTTCCCGAGGCTCAGGGAACGGCTCGACAATATGGGCAATCAGCTCTCCGGCGGAGAGCAGCAGATGCTGTCGATCGCGCGCGCGTTGCTGACCAACCCATCCGTCCTTCTCATGGACGAGCCGACCGAAGGCTTGGCGCCGGTGCTGGTGGAGACATTGTCGGAAGTCCTCACCCGGCTGCGCGCCGAGAGCGCGATGTCGATCATCCTCGTCGAGCAGAACAGCCGCGTGGCGCTGTCGTTCTCGCCGCGCACGGTGATCCTCGATAACGGCGGCATCGTCTATGACGGCGAATCGGAGCCGCTACGCGCAGATGCGGAGCGGCTAGCCAAGCTCATCGGCATCGTGGAGTGACGTGTCAGGCGCGCGTCTTGCGCGGCAGATCGATAATATTCTCCCGCTTGCGAGCACACGCGTCGCCTCGCCGCAGCAGTCACTGACCCAAACCACTTCTATGCCGAGTAATCGCCCGTCAACGTTTTGCCAGCCCGTCGGAACGAGGAGTTTCAAACCGTCGCGGATCCCCGGTGCACACTCTGCCGCCACTGTAGCCCCCGGAGTGAAATTTGATCTATTTGATACTGGCCGCGAACGCCTCCAGCACCGGGCGCCATTGGGCTTGCTGCGCGTTGACGCATGCGCCGACCTCGGGCGGTGACATCTTCTCCTAGTTGAGCAACAACCGACAGCCACCCGTCGGACTCCTTCTTGAGAATGGCAGCCGTTCGAATCGCCGCTCAGTGCGTGGTGTCGTTGATCTCCACGCGGCCGACCATATTGACGAGACTGTGCGCCATGACGAGGTTGCCGCTCTGATCGACCGTCATGTTGCGCACGATGTCGCCGCCACCCGGAATAGCCCAGCTCTGGAATTTCCCGGTTTGCGGATCGAACCGCACGACCGCGTTGGGCTTGGCGCCAGATTCGACGTACCAAAGTGCGCCCCTGGTCGCGGCAATGCCGTAAGGCCGCGATTGCGGGCCGCTCGGAGAAGCAAACTCCTCAACTCTGCCGCTTTCCGGATTGAGATGGCCGAGGTAGCCGCGGGCGAAATCGGTATACCAGATCTGATCGTTGGGCGTGATCGCAATGCGGCGCGGGCGCGCGGCCGGATTGGGCAGGAGATATTCCTGGATGTGCATGTTTGAGTCGATGGTTGCGATTTTGGGTGCGCCGAATTCGACGAAAAATACCTGGTTTCTTGAATTGACCGCCATGCCATAAGGCCGCGCATTCGCGGTCAGCGGCTGCACAAGCTTGATGTCGCCAGTGGTCGGATCGAGCCGGCCAACAAAGTTGCCGACCTGGACGGTGAACCAGACGATGCCGTTGTGGTCGATGACGATGGTATGAGGATCGCGGGCGCGCGGATCGGGCAGCGGATATTCCTTCACCTGGCCGCTGCGCGGATCAAGTTTGCCGATGAAACCGCGGAAGTTGCCGGTGAACCAGACGTTGCCGTCCTTGTCCTCGACCAGGCCGTGCGGTCCCGATTGCGGATTTACCGGATACTCTTTCATTTGACCGGTTTGCGGATCGAGGCGGCCGAGCCTGTTGGCGAGCTGGCCGGTCCACCAGATTGCTCCATCGTGGGCGACCATCGGATCGTGCGGGCGTGAGCCGGGTGTCGGCAGCGGCCATTGCATGATGAACGCCTGCGCCGCACCCGGCAGCAGCGCGGCCTCTGGCCTCGGCTTCTCCGGGAAAGACCTGATCAAATAGGCCAGAACCGTCTCCCACTGATCGTTCGGCACGGGCGCGCCGAAATTCCGCATCATCGTGGTGACGGAAAGCCAACCCTCAGGCGTATAGCCGGCGGTGAGGCGGGCAAGATCATGACAGCCGCTGCAAATCGACACTACCGTGTCCCTGCCGCGACCGTCCGGAAAATTCTGGCCGGTTACATCCGTGCTGCTCTGCTGGGCCACAGCCATTCCGGTCGAGCCGATCACTACGGCCGCCACTGCCGTCGCAATCCTTCCTGCCATCGATGCCACTCCTGCTCGGATCACGGTTGCTTACTCTGATTTATCCGGTCGTCTGCGGCAATTGCTATCTTAAGTTTGGTTGTGCGAGGGATCAGTCTAGTCGCGCAATTCGATGCGAGTGTGGAAGGCCGTTGATGGTCCATAGCTGAGGCAGAAAGACTCCTGACAGCGGACATGAAGACGGATTGGCAGCGTGGCCGTTAAGGGCCAATCAGATCCGATCGGGAAACCGCAATATGAAATTGTCACGGTTGGGCATCCGCACTTTCGGAAGCGTTGCGGCGTTCATCTCATCGTTGTCGCCGATCAGCCTGTTCTCCGCCAGGAGATAGGCGACGAGCGAGTAGACCTCACGGTCGGTGAGTGAACGTGGCTGAGGGAAGGGCATCGAGCGCCGGATGAAGTCGAACAGCGTGGTCGCGTATGGCCAGTAATTCGCAATTGTCTTGCCGCCGTCGAGGCTCGCCTTCGGGGGACCGCCGATTAGCCGCACCGCATGGCCGCCTTGGCCGTGATCGCCATGGCAGAGCGCGCATTTCTCGGCGAAGATTTTTGCGCCGTCGGCGGCCTTGCCGCTTCCAGGCGGTAGATTGCTCCCATCCGGAAGAATGTTGATGTCCCATTCGGCGAGATCGGCTCTGGCTGATCGGCTTGCCGAGGCGCGGGCTCTCGGCATTAGCCATGCCGGGACCGGTTGCCAGCGCGAGAAGCGCAGGTCGTGATCGCAAGTCACGCATAGACATGCCGCACCTCGCCCTTGGGGTTCACCGCCCCAGCTCGTGATGGCGTTGAAGTGGTGGCCGGGGAACCCGAGCACCGACGGCGGCTTCGAGGTCTGTCCGCGTTTGGCCACGAACTCCTCGCGGGTCGGCTGCACGTGGCCGCCCTCGTCCCAAGCACGGCTCTGCAAGATCGCCGGCGCGCCGTCCTAGCGCCACGCCATGCTGAAGCGGGTGAAGGCCTTGGGCAGCCTCGGTTCGTCGAGCGCCGCTTCTCCCCAGCTCTTGCCGCCATCGGCGGAGACAAGAACTTTTGCGATCCGCCCATCGCCGGAATAGGCGATGCCGGAGATCTCATAGACGCCCGACTCCTCGGAGTGCGAGGCCGGGTGACGGCGAGGTGATGAACGATTTCACCTCCTGCACGAAATAGAACTGCGTGTCTTTGCCGTCGGGCAGCGGATCGGTATAGATTTTTGATTCGAAATAAGTCATGCCCGGCTGGTCCGTAACTTGGATCCGGCGCAAGAACTTCACGTTCATGTTGCCTTCGTAGCCCGGCAGATAGAGCCGCATCGGATAGCCTTGGCCCGGCTGGATGCGCTCGCCGTTCTGGTACATGGCGACCACGGCATCATCCATGACCTTGGCGAGCGGCACGCTGCGCGACAGATGCGGCGCGTCCGCACCTTCGGCGATAACCCATTTGGCGCCGGGTTCGACGCCCGCTTCATCGAGCAAGGTCGCCAGCGGCACGCCGGCCCATTCCGCGCAGGAGGCAAGACCATGGAGCGCCTGCACATCGGCCTGGATCGGTTCGTTGGAGAACAGCGGCGCGCTGTTACCCCCGCATTCCACAAATCCGACCCGCGTCACCATCCGATAGCGTGAAAGCGCGTCGAGATCGAACAGCAGCGGCTGCTTGACCATGCCGTGGATGAGAAGTTTGTGCTGGGCGGGATCGATGTCGGGAATGCCGGCGTGCATGATGGTGAAGTGCAAACCGTTTGGGGTAATCGTGCCCCTGAGTAGCTGATGCGGCGTCCGCGCGCGCGAACCGCTCGGCTCGTTCTTCGGATTGTCGACGGTACGGACCACATCTCTTTTCGAAACGCGAAGGATGCCCATAAGGCAACGTCACGTCGCCCGGTTCGAGGCTCCAGGGCGCATCGCTCAAGGGCTCCGCCGCGGCGCCGGTCAAAGCTCCTGCCGGGCCTGCGCCCATCGCTCCGGCCACTATGATGCCGCGGCCGAGCAGAGCACGACGGTGAAGCAGCCCATTGCCGGCGACGCTTCATGGATTCGCACTGCCGTCTTGTCGTGATTTGCGCATGTGACATTCCCGCCCTGCCACAACCGAACAAGCGATAATATCACTCGAATCGAGAATGTCGCATAGTTGCTTTCTATACTCTTCTGCCAAGCGCAGACACAGTAGCGTGTATTTGTAGTTTGCAAGACTCCCACGCCTGCGGCATGCGGCTTCTTCGGCGACGCAAAATAAGGCTGCCTGGGAAGAGGTACGGAGTTTGCCAGAACGAACCCGAAGGCTTGTTTCAGTTTTGACAGAACGAACTCACGGGCAGCGAGTTGGGTGTGCCTTGGGACCTGGCAGAACGAACCCACCGGCGGCGAGGTGGCTGCGACTTGGGATTTGGCATAACGAATCCACCAGAATAAAATCCAGCGGTCCTTGCCGTTCTTCGTGAAATCAATTGCGAGATGACTGGCGAGCCCGGCGGGGCCACGCCAGGGATTACGTCGAGGGGATGTGGCTGATGATGCAACAACCGGACGACTAACCCATCAGCGACATTAGGCTGTGGCAACCATCCCTCCGTGGTGCCGTCTCAGCGTCGGGCCTAAATTGAAAGCTCGGTGAGGCTAGCGGCCTATTTCTCCGCCTTTTTCACCCGAAGGCAAACATTCGCGTGATTTCCAGAGCTATCACGGCACATCAATCGGCGCGATCGATGGCTAAGTTGCTTGGTCGCTCACCCTCTACGATAAGTCGGGAAATGAGCCGATTGTCGGCGCGGCGGAGTTGCCGACAAAGCTCGCGGTTGATATTCTGTATCACCATCACATAGGCATGAATGTCGGCCTTGTAGCACGTGTAGAGGTTTCGGGCCGTGAGCTCGTACAGCACGGTTGGGCTTTCCGTGACGACGGTGGCTGATCGGTTCTGCATTTCGATAAGCGTCATTTCACCGAAAAAGTCACCCGGCTCAAGACCCGCCATGCGAATTATGCGTCCAGAATCCCCCAGCTTGCTCACCACCAGCTTGCCGGAGTGAACAATGAACATTGAGTGCCCTGGTTCTCCTTCCGCTACGACAGTGGCACCGATGTCGAAGTGGCGCTCTACCAGCATTGCGATCAAGAGATCGAGGCTTGCGTCTGAGAGGCCACCGAAGAAAGGTGTGGCGAGCAAGAACGCTTTCAGATCGGGTGAACTGACAGCCATGAACCTAATGTACTCCCGCTCTCAGCGGCAGCAAGCGGGCTAAGCCCGACGGGACGTATCTACGATAAATAGTTGGAGTGTTGGGCTGCCGTATCGGCCTGGCAGACCGGCCTGATCATCGCGCTGAAGAGGGTGTTGCTTCTTTTCTTGACCCCGTCAAATATCTTCGGCTGGCACGAAACAGGCCTGAGCGTTTAGCCTGACGATGTCTGCTCCTGAGGGCAGAACGGACCTACCGGTTACGGGTTGCAGGGGCACGGTCACGCACCAACCGAGCTGTGGAAATGTGGCGCTAATGGAATGTAGTTGTATAACGCCACAGTGGCGAGCCTCACATAATTTAACGGACCCTCAAGTTTACAACCCTCGGCACCGTAATCAAATTAATGCGACTACTCGCATTAATGGTCGTTGTAACGGGTGCAGTCTTAACGATGGCAGTCGTAACGGGAGCAGTCGTAATGGGGGCAGTCGTAACAGGGGCAGTCGTAACGGGGGCAGTCGTAACGGGAGCATTCGTAACGGGAGCGGTCGTAACAGGAGCAGTCGTAACGACAGCAGTCTTAACGGGAGCCGTCGTAACGTCAGCAGTTGTAACGGGAGCGGGCTGACCACTCGAAGAGGAGGCAGAACCACTTATGGGATTGCCTCCAGCGTTAGCGTTAGTACTCATCGGAGCGCTATTAGAAGGACTCCCCGAATAAAACAGTGGGCCGCTATGTAGTTCGGAACAGCCTCGTTGGCGCTGTTCACTTAATTCGGGCTTTCGGCAGCCTGCAAATGACGAGGGCATTTGCAGAAGAAGCGACAAAGCCGCCACTGCCAGAAAAAGAAATCGATACATGTTGTGAACCTGTGTTTGGGTGTTTCTGGCCCGGGACCATCCCCATCGCCTGAATGCACACTGGCAGGGGTCGCTCATGGGAACTGTGCGCCAGATCACACAAGGCTCGAACCGAAACGGCGTCTCCCTCCGGCGAGTACCGCCTTGTCCGATGCGGCTTTCAGACGTGGTCGCGCTGGGCATTTGCCGAGGCGGACAAGTTCGATCCGATCAGTTCGGGTCAAACGATCGACGCCGTCAAAAGCGTCGATCCGTCGAAAAAATGAAATGGTGGAAGCGGTCGACAACTGACGGATTGGAAGCGCGCGGGCATAATCGAATCACATCGAGGCCGTATTTCCGTACGCGATCCAGAAAGGCTTGAGGCTGAGGCTGCGAAAAGACGTAGCTAGAGCGGATTCCGCTCATATTGGAGCATATCCATCGTGAGCAAAATAGTTTGCGCACTCTTTTGCGCTGAGGCGCGGCACGAATGAGCCGATGCGACGGCGAAGAGCCCGCGCCGTCCGGGCGGCAGCTTTGCGTAGAAGTGCCTTCAGTTTGCTGAAGGACATCTCGATCGGATTGAGATCGGGCGAGTACTTCGGCAGGTAGCGCAATTCCGCACCGACAGCTTCGATCGCTTCTTTGACGCCGGCGACCATGTGGGCCCTCAGATTATCCATCACGACGATATCGCCGCAGTTGAGTGTGGGAGCCAAGCATTGCTCAACATAAGCCAGAAAGATTTCTCCGTTCATGGCTCCGTCAATCACCAATGGCGCCGTCATTGCATCGCAGCGCAGGCCCGCTACGAACGTCAGCGTCTTCCAGGTTCCAAACGGCACACGCCCGACCAATCGCTCGCCACGCGGGCAGCGACCATACAGACGGGCCATGTTGGTGTTCACCGATGTTTCGTCAATGAAGACAAGACAGGAAGAATCAAGCAGGCCCTGCTCTCGGATCCAGCGCCGGCGTGCGCGGGCCACGTCCGCTCGGTTTTGCTCGGCTGCTCGCAGACTTTTTTTTAAAGCTGATGTCGTGGCGCTCGAGAAAACGCCAAAGCGCACTGCGGCTTCCGGAAATCCGTCGCTTCCGCATTGCCACGATGAGCTCGTCGAGCGTCCAGTCCGGCTGTTCATCGACCAGAGCGAGTATCCGTTCCGCGTAGTCCTCCAACGCGGACCGGCTCCCGCCGCGAGGCTTGGGCGCACAGATTCTGTCCTTCCTCCACGACTGCAGCCATCTGATCGCCGAACTGACGCTGACATCAAAGCGTTCCGCCGCCTCACGTCGCGACGCTCCCACCTCAACCGCTCCTATCACCCGTTCCCGCAAATCCGACGAATAAGATATGGGCATGGCGCCTCCACAAGCCGAATAACGCGCCAAGACTCTGCTCATCCCTGCCCTATGGGAATCCCCCGATTTCAAAACCGTCGGGACCCGCTCTAGGCAAATTCCCCGCGTTCTGCAGAGGATCACTTGCTTCGTACCTGTGTGACCCACCTCACAGTTTGCGGAGGGTATTAATGCCGCTCCAGCCCTGTGTGACATAAGTCACGGAGCGGCCTCTTCGATGCTGCCAACGTCGCGTCATGGCAACGGGAAATCATTCCCGTCCAACCCAGGGAGACCAGCTATGTCGCGCACCATCAAGTCCAGCTCCATCAAGCTTTCGCTGATCGCCGCGTTGCTCGCTCTGTCCACTGCCGCACACGCGGGCATGGTCAACGTTCCGACCCCACACATCACCATTCCGACTCCGGTCCTACACGTCGTTCCGCTTTCCGGCGGGGTGGCAAGAGCGGGAACCGTCGTTACAAATAACGGCAATATCACTACCCATGGCTTTAACTCGCCGGGCATCAATGCCAACTCCAACGCCTACGCTGGTGGAGGCTTTTTTTCCGGCGGGTCAGCGACGGCCACGACCAAGGTTACAAATAACGGCAATATCACTACCCATGGCTTTAATTCGCCGGGCATCAACGCCAACTCCAACGCTTCCGCTGGTGGAGGCTTTTTTTCCGGCGGGTCAGCCACAGCCACGACCAAGGTTACAAATAACGGCAATATCACTACCCATGGCTTTAATTCGCCGGGCATCAACGCCAACTCCAGCGCTTCCGCTGGTGGAGGCTTTTATTCCGGCGGGTCAGCCACAGCCACGACCACCGTTACAAATAACGGCAATATCAACACCACTGGCGGTAACTCGGCGGGCATCAACGCCAGCTCTTACGCAGTGGCATATTAGCACCAGCCCATGAACTACGGACTACGGACTACGGACTACAACAGAACGGGGGAGGGGACGCCTGAGATCGATATGATCCACGCGTCCCCTCTCAGCTCGTCAGGATCTTCAGCAAGGTAAGGAGCAATGACATGTCCCGCCGTCATCTGGCAGCGCTTGCTGCTCTCAGCTTACTGCCGAATACGATGGCCGCCGCGGCGTCTCAGAAATGCAGCTCGGTAGAGATCAACAATCAGGGTGAAATTGAAACGCAAGGCCAGAATTCGCCCCACATCCGAGTGAGTTCAGAATGGGGTTGAAATCACCAACTCGCGGCGGATAGTCGTGAATGAGGCCAACTGCGCCGGTCTATCCGCAAAAGGCCGCGGAAACGTCACTGTGAACAATACCGGCAGTATCACCACAACCGGCGACAACTCGCCCGGCATTAGCGTCAATTCAGAATAATAATCAAAACGGGTCCGGTGCTCGGTGATGAACTGGCATCTCCCAAAAGGCCAGCGATGCAAGCAGACCGGTGGTGTTGCAATCTCATGATTTCTCAGGATGGTCGAGCCCGCAGGGCATTGGCGGACGCGGCCTGGCTTCGGAGACTTGCCGCGGATCTTTTGAGTTCTTCGTGGGCAAGTTCTGCTTTCAGGGCGAGTTGACGCTGACGCTCGATGACGCTGCGGGATGGGGCGAGCCGCCAGGCGGGTTGCATCGCTAGCATTTTGAGCAAGTCTCTTGTTAGCCCGACGCAGACCTTTCACGATGTCCGCACGGTCGATATATCGGTGACTTGTCTTATAATCGCGAGTCGCGGTGTTTTTCCTGCAGGCCGAGGCGCTATCACCTACCTTCCAATATATCTATATCTGACAAGGCCGGCTCTATCAGCGAGCGGGTAATGAATTCCGACCCCGCACGGGTGAAGTGACCGTGATCCCACACAACTAAGTCTTGATCCAGACTGGGCCCGACGGTGGTAAGACATCCCGTGTCATCGCAAAGCGCATCTTTCATGGAAAGGTAAGTGACGCCTTGCGGGTATTTGACGGCTCTCATCCTTGCGTCCATCTGCATTGAATTCGGGTCGATACCAAGGAACGTCCTCTGCGGAATGGGTTCACCTTTTTGCACAAACGTCAGGGCGAGATTCTCGGGCAGTGAAGGGGGCCAGGTCGGGATTTGTCCCAGGACTATTATTCTCTTCGCTCCGCCTCGTTCAAGCTTATTGAGCTTCTGGAGCAACTGCGCAAAGTAATCAGCTCCGATGAAGTAGGGTGGAACCGACGCTACCATCCAGTTAGAAATCATAATGACCGCTTCCGGCTGCAACTCCGAAATTCGTTTCGAAGCCATATCGTTAATGTCCTTACACCCGCGATCATCTGAGTTATTGTCTGTGGGCTCGCACCATGCTGTGCTAATTTGGATGAGATTAACGCGATTTCGATCCAACAGCGGGCGAAGCCCAAGGGATAACGACGCGGAGAAGGAATCACCCAATAAAAAGACAGTTTTTCGGCCTGGATATTTCTGTTCGAGACACTTATTTCGAACGAACAATTCAAATGTATTTTGCCTGTAATCCCTGAAGCAGGGCCGCTCACCAAACATCGTCGAGAGATTTTGCTCTGTTGACTGTTTCAAAAGTGCAATCGTGGTTTGCTGGTAGGGAGATAGAGAAAAGACAAAGCGCGGGGTGATCTCGGCAGTCAAACCCACCACCACCATCATCACTAAAAGCGCTCCAGCGTATGACGGACGCCGCCACTCTCCAAATCTAAATGGAGTTTCTATTGCGCGAAAAGTAATCCAACTGGCGAGGACGCTGCACAGGACGGCGATTGCCTTAAGGATTAAGCGTTCGAAGGAATGAAAATCGGAATTTAGCTCAAACAGCCGAAGCGCCGGCCAATGCCAAAGATAAAGAGGATAACTGATTAGTCCAATCCATACTAAAGGTTTCGCGCTGAGAATGGCGCGATTTGCGACCGCGCTGGGGCCGGCAGAAATAACGAGTGCAGCGCCAACCGTCGGCAACAGCGCTTCCCAGCCAGGGAAGAATGTCGTGCTGTGTATCGCGAATAGTCCGGCGAAAATTAACACCAGGCCGACAATGGAGCGGATGCTGGCAGTTGGACCGAGGCGAGACCGCTGCGCCATCGGCAGGCAGGCCAAGGCGGATCCGATCATCAGCTCCCACGCGCGCGCCGAAAACGAATAAAAAGCAATCGTTGGCTCAGTGTATACCGTGAAGATATTTATTCCGAAGGATAGTGCCGCAATCACTAGCGCAAACGGCAGGTATCGCATCTTGATGGCGCGAATGCCGAACAAGATAAGCGGCCAGAGAATATAAAACTGCTCTTCAATCGCCAGGGACCAGAGATGCAGGAGCGGCTGTGTAATCGCGGTCTGCTGGAAATATTCAGAGGTTCGCATCAAAGCGAGATTAGTTAAGAAGACTGCTCCAACAGCAACACTGTTGAACGTCCGCTCGAAGGACGACTCCGTGCTTACTCGAAAAATGTCCCCTTCTTTAAAGGCCAATGAGCCGAGAAGCAGGGTAAAAATAAGAACTACAAGGAGCGCGGGAAAAATTCTTCTGATGCGGCGCTGATAAAAGTCCCAAAAACTGAACGAACCAGCGTCAAGCCGTTCTATTATATTGCCGGTGATTAGAAAGCCCGAGATTACGAAGAAGATATCGACGCCCGTAAACCCACCGGGTACTGGGCCAATGTTGAAGTGAAATGCGACCACAGAAAGGACGGCTATCGCTCGGAGACCGTCGATATCTGGCCGGTATCCTTGACGCTGATGGCCGTCAAGCGGACTTGAATATGATTTTGACCCGCTACGCACTTTCTCCGAAATTATAGGCGACATATTGGCGTAGACCCCAGATTATCGGGAAATTTTTGCTGAGCAGTTTCAGACATAGCATTGGCATTGCTGCTCCACGCGGATTTCTTACAAGCGGACCTCTCCAGGGAAAGCGCAGGTTATGTACCTACATAGATTTTTGAAAAACAAAGCTGAACGTGTTTCTTCGTATAGATCGATCTGTTTAAACAGCTACAAGTCGAGTTTCAATAGCTCGGCGCTGGTATTGGGCTATTCTAATCCACCTTGCTTGGCCTCGGCTAATAGACGCACGCTGTCCAAAACGATAATTCGGCCGCGACGCAAATCAATCAATCCGTTTTTTCGCCACACTTGCAGCTGGCGACTTACGTTTTCGCGCGTAGCGCCCACAAACTCACTGAGCTGGTCTTGGGTTAAAATCAGTTCGGTTCCGAAATCGCGTGCGAGACCTAATAATCTGCGGGCAATCCGTGTTTTAAGAGGCAGCAGGCCGATTTCTTCGACGCGCTCATTCATCCAACGCAGGCGTTCACACAGAAAGTCCAGTAGCTGAAGTGCTAGGCCGGGGTGATGTTCAATGATTCTCCGAAAGTCGCTCCTGTGCAGAACAATGACCTCGCAATCCTCGGCGGCGATTGCATCGGCCGTTCGTGGGTGACCATCGAGCAGCGCAATCTCACCAAAAAGGTCGCCCGGACCAAGTATGTTAAGAGTCAGCCTCTCGCCGCCTTCAGTGCCTGTTTCAATTCGAATCGCCCCCCGTCGCACTCCGTAAAAGGAATTCCCTTCATCGCCTCGTTTGAATAGAACCACACCCTTGATCAGCAGTTGCCTCTTGCACAAACTAGCGATTTCTTCGAGAGCGTCCCCGGGAAGTTTCGCAAACAACGAGCTAGTGCTCAATAGTGCAGCAACCTCTGACATCTTTTTCATTATCAGTTTTCCTGCATAGAACTCGAGAAAAATTTTACCATATCGATACTAGCTAGACCAATTTTCGCGATTTTCTGGCTAAAGTAGTCGGTCACTCCTCGAAATCTAGCCATTTGATGTCGACCGAAACAGATCTCTCTCGCGCGGGTAGACTGCGCGCCCATCTTTTCCCGACACGCGGCCCCAGTTTTTGGACCGGGTACCTTACATTGCCGGCGTACCAACGATCCGTCGAATGGAATTCAAAACGGAGAGCAAAGGATGCTCGGTGTGCCATATACCGCGACCAGCCGTCGATTTAGCCCAAAGACGATACCAGCTCTCTGGCGGCGATCATATCGGGCGCACTCAAGCCCTCCGCAAAAGACGAGTATAACGGAATGATAAGGCGGTTCGCTTCTAACTGGCGACCCTCTGCCGCCCACATCCTTCCGAGGCTTACAGCGGCGCGCAGCTGCCATAAATGCGCGCCTTGCTCTCCTGCGATCCGCAACGCATCCACGAGCGCTCGTTCAATAAACTGCTTAGGCGATTTGGGCTCGTTTCTGAGAACTTCTGCTTGTTGTCGCATAATTTCGGGTAAGTACCAGTATTCGCCCTGCTGTTCCGCGATGACGAGTGCCTCTTTGAAACTCTGATCAGCATTCCCGAAATTGCCCAGAAAGGCCTCCGCGGAACCTACTGCAGCTAGAAAATACGGCCAGATTTGCCGTCCTGATGAAGCCAAGTCTAAACTTTGCCGCATCTCGGCGATAGGTTTAGCAGAGTCGCCAAGCTGCAACGCAGCCCAGTACTGAAAAAATCGCGCCTCGCTAGCAGGAACCCTCAGCCGAAATCTTTCCGTGAGTACTAGCAACTCTTCCGCAACCTGGCGCATTTCCGACCAGGCGGACAGCAGTCCGCAACGAAACGCAGCTAACCGCATCGCAAAGACTAGAGATGCTGGATCGGCCCGCTTGTTGGCGAAATCAATGCTTTGTTTGATGCGGATATTCGATTGATCAAATAAGCCTTCAATCAACAAAGTGAGCGAAAGATAGGCCAACGTACTCACCCGCGGATCAATTCTTGTCCGCGCCGCCAAGTCTTCGTCCTCTTCAGGCCGATATAGGCACAAAAGCTCCTCGCACAGGTTTCGCGACTCCCGAAATTTTCCAACAAGGAATGAGGCGCTTGAAATCGCCCGCAGTGCAGTAACTTTTATCTGACGGTCCTGCTTTTGCTCCGCCAGAGCGAGCAACTCCTCAGAGTATGTAAAGGCCAATTTTATATCACGTCGACTGAAGCTATGAACGCAAAGGCCATCCAACACCTGGAAGAGCGCGTCTGTATTGCCTAAAACGTCACAAAGCTCGCGCGCCCGGATAAATGCCGCACCAGTTTCATCTGCAAATTCGCCGCGCGTAAAAATCATTGAGCGAGCCAAGGACAGCTGAAGACAGAGTTCCTGCCTCAGAGTTGCTTCATCCTGAGCGAGATTGCGAATGAGCTTGAGACCGCTCGTCGCATGGATTGCAGCTTCTGCGGCGGCCCAGCGGCTTAATGCTCGATCTGCAGCACTCTGGTAATACTCAACCGCTTTGCTTGTGAGTTCAGCGTTCTCGCAATGTTGCGCAAGCAATTCGGGCTGCAGCTGTGCCGTGTGGGGAAAGCGTTCTTCCAGCGCAGAAACAATTGCGCCGTGGATGGCCCGTCGACTCTTGCGGATAAGCGTTGAGTATGCAGCGCCTTGCATAAGGGCGTGCTTGAACGCGTAACGCACGTCCGGAAGCTGCGTCAGACGCACGATCAGTCCAGCTTCCGACAGATGCTCGAGGTTCTGGACAAGAACTGTGCCGTCGACGCCCGTCACCGCCGACAAAAGCTCGAGCGAAAATTCTCGACCAATCGCGGACGCGACTTGTGCGATTTCGCGGCTCGATGACAAACGGTCAAGCCGCGCCAAAATCGACGCCTGCAGAGTGCTCGGCACTACATCCGCAGGCAATGGCCCAATTAACTCATATGAGTCGCTCGTTGGTTTCAATAACCCACTTTCCAGCAGGTTCTTGGTAAGCTCTTCAGCAAACAGTGGTACGCCATCAGTACGTGATGTTATTTTCTCAATCAGCTCCGACGGGAGCTGTCTGCCTCCGGCAACCTGTGAAGTAAGGGTCGAAATTTCAGAGTCGCTCAGACGCTCTAAGGGCAACGATGTAATGTGGGATAGGAGGGGCCATGCGGGTACAAACTCTGGGCGCGACGTGATTACACATAGTATAGGAATGCCACTGACCTGTTCCACAAGTTGATCCAAAAGAGCTTGAGATGTTGCATCGATCCAATGCACGTCATCCCAGATGATCAAGACTGGCAAAACGCTTGCGCGCTCTTTAAGCTGTCGAATAATCGCCTCAAACGTGCGGTTGCGCCGTTCTTGAGGATTCATTTGTGGAACATCGGAAGCGGTCGTTGGGAGCGACAGTAGCTCCTTAATGAGGGAGATGTCTTCGATTGTGGTTGGTGCGTCCTGCAGCAACGCTTCGAACTTGGAAATCTTTTTCTCAATTGTGTCGTTGTAAGCAAATCCGGCTAGTCGCTCAATTTGATCAATGACCGGGTGCAGTGCACTTCCTGAATGTTGTGGCGAGCACATGAACCGCAACCGCAAGTGCGGTATCGCTGTGAGATACTCTTCAAGTTCAGCCACCAATCGCGATTTGCCAATTCCGGGCTCGCCAGAAATCAAGACGACCTGGCCGTGGCCAAGGGAGGCCAATTCCCAGGAGCGGTATAAAATATTAGCTTCCGTCGCCCGACCGATCATGGGCTGCCGGGTGGGGTGCAGCCCCTCAAAACGGCTATCGAGCCTACGCTCCGCGATAACCTGCGTAGCGCGAATACTCTGAGAGAACCCCTTTAGCTCGAGCGAGCCCAACTCCTTGTAGTCAAATAGCTCACCCACACAGCGGCGCGTCAGGGGTGAAATAATCACCGTTCCCGGCTCTGCAGTTGCCTGAAGCCGTGCGGCCAGGTTCGGGGTCTCTCCTAAGGCGCTACGCTCGCGTGCCGAACCCGACGAAATGAGATCGCCAATAATCGTCGGTCCTGTGGCAATGCCGACGCGTGCATTTAGCTTAGCATTGTGCATCGCGAGATTTGGAACGGCCCGTACGAGATCCAGGCCAGCCCGGACCGCTCGTTCTGCATCGTCCTCCTTGGCTTCTGGATATCCGAAATAGACCAAAATTCCGTCGCCCAAATACTGAGCGACATAGCCTTTGTGCTGCTCAACGAGCTGCTGCGCACAATCATGATAGTCATTGACAACATCTCGCCAATCCTCGGGATCCAAACGTGAGGCGAGTGCAGTCGAGCCAACTAGATCGCAAAAAAGAATCGTCAGCTGGCGGAGTTCAGCCGTCCCGTGACTGCCTAGCAACGACAGGATCGCGGTTGGGGCTGGATCGGCGATGGCCGATGCACTCTGCAGACGCAACCCGCACTCTACGCAAAACTTGGCGGTGAGGGGATTTAGCGCGTTGCAGCTATGACACTTCTTCAGTGATGGCGCCCTCTAGTGTGTGACTTCGGATGGCTGCCCAGTAACTAAAACTATCCTTATAGACGACGAGGTTCAATGGACCCCGGGAGGGAATGTCACTGCCGGACGTCGGGTTTGGGCTTGAGCGCAGCAGCAACCATTCGCGAGGGTCGAAAGGGAACGTGTCTGGGCGCTCGCGGTCATAGCGGTAGCATTTAGGCAGCTTGCCTGATGGTCGTTTCGGCAGGGTTCAATCGCCTACCGGCCAACTCGAATGGTTCACGACGACGGCAATTGCTAAAGCGCTGAAAGGCAGTGACGCCCGCGTTCGGGGGGCGGGGGGGCAATTCGGTCTTTCGCAGCTTACAATTCGTTGCGAAAAGGACACAGCTGTCGATTAAATGATGTATTACAGACGTCCAGGTTGTGCTTAAAAAGCAACCTTCGGTAGGATGCGTCGAGGATTCTAGAGTTCGCCAACTAGGCTTTGGGCTTTTTTGGAGGGCCGAGGCTTATTGTTCCTTTCGAAAGATGAAGACGTTGGCAGGCGAGCTGGCGCCTCAACGGGGGCGATATGCGTAAGGGATGGGTTTTCGGCCTCACTGGTCTGAGCTTAATCATCGGATTGTTGATTACGTTGCAAGCGATCTGCTGGACATCAGAGCCGGCAGCAGCCCAGTCGGCCTTTTGCCAGCCCGGCCAGACTTTCGAAAATGGATTTTGCGTGAATAAGGTGGGAATGCCGAGTCATACATCGCCTACTCCAGTGTCCGGCGGGATGGGGACCGGTATCATTTGGCGCGAACAGTTTGCCTGCGTCGGGTTACCTGGCGCTGCTGCGCAAAGCCAGACACTTGATGCAACATTGCAGGCGACGGCCCAGCAATCGCTCGATTCGACGCGTGATTCCGTTCTCCAACGCCGCGAGGAAGCAGCCCAAGCCTGTCCGGCAGATTACAGGAGAATCAATGGCGTTTGCGAACCAATCGGTTCTAACCGCGCGCTAGGTTACGCGCCGGAACAGGACCTGGCCGCTAACATGTCGTTTGCCGCTGACATGTCGCATGGGCGAATGGTTCTTAAGGCTCCGCCGGCAAGCACTGTAGCTCGCGCCAATTCAGCCAGCCATTTGGGTGCAGTTCTCAGGTGATCAAGAGCGGCGAACCCAAAACACGAACTCGACAACACCGACTTTAAACGGTATTACGGGTACGCTTCTGACGCCAGTGGCACCTAATAATGTTTTAGGCCTCTCCACCAATGTGGGGCATTTGGCTAATACTGGAACCGTAGTTGGCGGCGCGGATCTCACGTTCAGCAATGTTTCAGGAAATTCTGATGTGCTCTTGGTCGGCCTACTAACGGGGTACACTTCGTCTCATATCACTTACTCTGCCTCTTCCAATACAGCGTCTGTTTACGCCCCCTCAGTGGGCGCGTATGCTAGCTACCTGAGAGGTGGTTTTTCGGCTGACGCAATCTTTAACACGGCCTTCATGACTGAGAATCAAACGTTCTCGGACTTTCCCGGAACGGCATTTGCAAATTCCGGGACGACATCAGTTGGTGTGACCGTCTATCAAGTTGCAGGAGACCTCAATTACCGGATCCCGCTCACAAACGGCTGGTTTGTCGAGCCGACCGGAGGCGCGAGCCACGTAATTTCGGATTATAATTCAGCCGCGGCCCTCGCGGGATTGTCCAACAGCGACACGACCAGACTCCAGGGCGGCGCTCGCACGGGCAACAGCTTCAATTGGAACAACAATGTAAAAGTCGACTGGACGTTGACCGCACTCGCATACGACGACGTTGCAGTTTCGGGGGGGGCGACATCGCAGAACGGTTTTGCGGGTTCGCCAATAATTCCGACTTACGAAGGAAAACTTTTCGGCCAATTCCTGTTGGCGTCTGTTTTTAATTATGGTCACGGTCTCTCTTTGGCGCTCGGCGCTGACGTTCGGTTTGCAAGCGACGTATTTGGCATGGGCGGACATGCCAATCTGCGCTATCAGTGGTGACGAGCTGATCTGCTTCGCGTTCTCCGCAAAAAGAGCTCACCGCCCGCGATGGAAACCGCTCAGACGTGGTCGCCAAGCTGGGCCGGGCCTCTCGCGACCACCGGGTCAAAGAGCTCAGAACCGCCCCTGATCCTTTCATGCTTCAGTAGGCCATTAGGCCTCACTGCCAATAAAGAGCGGGTACCAATCGCGATGCGCGTGCGGGCGCATTGAGCCGCCACGGCGGGGGAGGTTGTGCTCGGCAATCCGCCTCCTGCGGTGTGTGCTCGCGCCCTCGCCAAGTGCCGCTCCAGCCCTGTGTGACATAAGTCACGGAGCGGCCTCTTCGATGCTGCCAACGTCGCGTCATGGCAACGGGAAATCATTCCCGCCCAACTTAGGGAGACCAGCTATGTCGCGCACCATCAAGTCCAGCTCCATCAAGCTTTCGCTGATCGCCGCGTTGCTCGCTCTGTCCACTGCCGCACACGCGGGCATGGTCAACGTTCAG
This sequence comes from uncultured Alphaproteobacteria bacterium, assembly GCA_963733645.1. Lineage (GTDB taxonomy): Bacteria > Pseudomonadota > Alphaproteobacteria > Rhizobiales > Xanthobacteraceae > BOG-931. The sequence goes on along the minus strand of CAVTFP010000005.1, from coordinate 469,361 downwards.
ATCCCGCACATCACCGTTCCGGTTCCGACCCCGCACATCACCATTCCGGTCCTACACGTCGTTCCGCTTTCCGGCGGGGTGGCAAGAGCGGGGACCGTCGTTACAAATAACGGCAATATCACTACCCATGGCTTTAATTCGCCGGGCATCAATGCCAACTCCAATGCCTACGCTGGTGGAGGCTTTTTTTCCGGCGGGTCAGCGACGGCCACGACCAAGGTTACAAATAACGGCAATATCACTACCCATGGCTTTAACTCGCCGGGCATCAACGCCAACTCCAACGCTTCCGCTGGTGGAGGCTTTTTTTCCGGCGGGTCAGCGACGGCCACGACCAAGGTTACAAATAACGGCAATATCACTACCCATGGCTTTAATTCGCCGGGCATCAACGCCAACTCCAGCGCTTCCGCTGGTGGAGGCTTTTATTCCGGCGGGTCAGCCACAGCCACGACCACCGTTACAAATAACGGCAATATCAACACCACTGGCGGTAACTCGGCGGGCATCAACGCCAGCTCTTACGCAGTGGCATATTAGCACCAGCCCATGAACTACGGACTACGGACTACGGACTACGAACTACGAACGGGGGAGGGGACGCCTGAGATCGATATGATCCACGCGTCCCCTCTCAGCTCGTCAGGATCTTCAGCAAGGTAAGGAGCAATGACATGTACCGCCGTTATCTGGCAGCTCTTGCTGCTCTCAGCTTACTGCCGAATACGATTGCCGCCGCGGCGTCTCAGAAATGCAACTCCGTAGCGATCAACAATCAGGGTGACATTGAAACGCAAGGCCAGAATTCGCCCCACATCCGAGTGAGTCAGAATGGGGTTGAAATCACCAACTCCCGGCGGATAGTCGTGAATGAGGCCAACTGCGCCGGTCTGTCCGCAAAAGGCCGCGGAAACGTCACTGTGAACAATACCGGCAGTATCACCACAACCGGCGACAACTCGCCCGGCATTAGCGTCAATTCAGAATAATAATCAAAACGGGTCCGGTGGGTGCTCGGTGATGAACTGGCATCTTCCGAAAGGCAAGAATAAGCCGCCTTATCGCTGGTACGAGCACAACGGCCCCGGAATTTGCCTGACCGAGCAGGATGATTGAGTTCATAGTGGATCGCTGAAAATCACGATACAGCGATGTCTCAGAGCCCGAGATATCCCTCGGGCTCTGTGCTTTTCTGCGAGGCGGCCTTTCCGAATCCGATTATCGCAGCCGATCTCTTCGGCCGTGATCGCGGATCATTCGCTGGTCCCCGGATCACGGCTGGGCTTGTGTGACCTACTTCACAGTTCTCATAGGCGACACCGGTCAGTGTGTATTCAGGCGATGGGGATAGTCTCAAGCCAAAACACACTAGGGGAAAGTCATGTCGCGCAAATTCGCTCTCGTGCTTACCGCTGCCGTCGCGCTCAGCGCCATGGCTTCGGCTTCCGCCAATGCTCTCGCTATCACGCCGTCGGTTATGCACGTTCCGACGCCCCTCCAACCTCTGGTGATCGTGCATCCGGGTCCACTGCCGATCGTGCATCCGAGTCCACTGCCGGTCGTGTCGTGCGGTCTGCCTTGCAGGGGTGGGTGGCGTCCGTTCCGGTTTGTGGACCCTGTGCCCCACCCGCATCCGGTCCCAATCCACCATCGCGTATGGGTTCCGGCCCGGCCACTATGACGACATTTGCTTTTCACTACGAACCCCCGTCACCGGGCGGGGGTTCGTTCTCAAAATGCAAATACGCCTGCGCCTGGCCGGTCGCGTCATTCACAACCAGGGTCGCACCAGGTCCCCTGGCTGGGCCACTGGACATTCCAGCCCATTGCCAAAATTCTATACACTGAAATTATCCTCCTGTTCGTTGTGCCGCGTTTGCTGCAGCCGCGGTGTTCACAGCGCATTGAACTTTTCGGCATAGGGTATTTCTCGCTATCGTTTTTGCTTGGCCCCCGGCGCTCCATGGCCGCTACTTATTCGCCACTTCTTCGCAACCGCATTGCTACTTGGGGGGAATTTTCGACCGCACAGGTACGACAACCTGGTTAACGATCCTAAATTTTTAGCCGGTGCCGATGGCCGGAGGCGAGGTGGCTGTGACTTGGGATCTGGCAGAACGAACCCACCGGCGGCGAGTTGGGTGTAACTTGGAATCTGGCAGAACGAACCCACTGGCGGCGAGGTGGGTGTAACTTGAAATCCGGCAGAACGAACCCACCGGCCGGGAGGCGGGTGTGACTTGGGATTTGGCATAACGAACCCACCAGAATAAAATCTAGCAGATCGGGAACCTCAATAATCGACGCTTTACACGCCACGGCAGGGCGCGGGGATTTACCTACTACGTTGCAAGCTGGCATCGCGCCAAGAGAATACGGAAAATCATGACAAAAGCCGTTCTCGGAATCATCGGCGGCTCGGGCGTTTACGATTTGCCCGGGCTCGAGAAGACGCAAACCAAGGCCATTGACAGTCCCTGGGGCGAGCCGTCCGCGCCGCTTTTGGTGGGCGAGATCGCCGGCCTGCCCATCGTATTCCTGGCGCGCCACAGCAAGGGGCATCGGCATTCGCCATCCGACATCAACTACCGCGCCAATATCGACGTCCTTAAGCGGGCGGGGGTCACCGATCTGATTTCGCTCTCGGCATGCGGCTCCTTTAGGGAGGAGCTGCCGCCTGGCACGTTCGTACTCGTCGATCAGTTCGTCGACCGCACGCACAGGCGCGAGAGCTCGTTCTTTGGCAAGGGTTGCGTCGCCCATGTCTCGATGGCGCATCCGGTGTCGCCGCGGCTGCGCATCCATCTCGCCGCGGCCGCGATGGCCGAAGGCATCGCTGTCGTGCGGGACGGCACTTACGTCTGCATCGAGGGGCCGCAGTTTTCCACGCTCGCCGAAAGCCTTACCTATAAGAATCTCGGCTATTCGGTGATCGGCATGACCAACATGCCGGAAGCCAAACTCGCGCGCGAGGCTGAGATTTGTTACGCGACCGTGGCCATGGTCACGGATTTCGACTGCTGGCACCCGGACCACGATGCGGTCACCGTGCAGGACATCATCAAGGTGCTGGTGGCGAACGCCGAGAAGGCCACCCAATTGGTCGGCCGGCTTGCGCGCGATTTCCCGCGCGAACACGAGCCATGCCCGATCGGCTCCGATCGCGCGCTTGATAATGCATTGATCACCGCGCCCGACGCCCGCGATCCGCAACTTTTGCGCAAGCTCGATGCCGTAGCGGGCAGGGTGCTCGGACGATCGTGACGGCCAGCAAACAAACAAATCCACCGATACAATTGCACAATGTGTACAAGGTTCTGCGGAAATTTGTGGTCGTCTATAAGTACCTGACGGACAAATAGAATTGCCGCGCATGAGAAATCTCGATGCTGCACCGCATGGTGAGAACTGCGACAAAATATCAAACACATTATTGACGCGTCTGTGCGAGTAATGGAATAACTTTAGAAAGCGCTCCTGACCCAAGCGTGAGTAAGCCTTTATCGCCCGTTAACCAAGCCGAACGTTTCGAAAGCGGGCTTGTGCGAGCATCACGACGTGCCAGTTGAATAGTAAAGTGCGCGAGGTTGCGATGTCCGCTAAAGTAGTCGAGCTTTCCGACGCTGGAGCAATTGCTCCGTCGCTGGCTCCTGCGGATTTGAACGGAATTCTTCAAAGCGCCGACGCGTTGCTCGCTCTTATGGGCAGAGAACCTCTCAATGTTGTCGCAGAACTTGCCGATGAATTGATCCGCTCGGCGCACAGTGCTGGTGCGGCGGAGATCGAAGCGGCGGCGATCGATATTCGGCGCCTCGCATGCGCACGCGGTCCGGTGGCACTGGCCGGCGCCATGCACGCTCTCACCGCGGCGATTGCCCGCACCGAGCGCCTTATCGCGGCCTAAGCTGGAACCGGCTTTTGGCTCCGGTTGCGTTGGTATTGCGCGATTAGCCAGACAATATTGACGACGCCGATGACAATGGACCCCGCCACCACTGGCGTAAGGTACCGCGGCTCTATGTGGACCGCGGCATACAGGCCGCCGACCACGAGATAAGCGCACAGCAATCCGGTCGACACGCTGGTTTCAGCCGTGAAGCCTTCGCGGAGCAGCCGTATCGGCGTGATCACGAGAAACGCGGAAAAAATCACGGTCGATATCGTGTCGTCCAGGAAATGCCAGATCACGGCAGGAACCATCCACCACTTGCCTTCGCGGACCGCCCTGACGCGGCCGAATTCATGTTCGCTGCCGGTATTCCAAAGCATGACGTCGCGTATCGTCTCGGTCGGTCTGAAGGCTTGATGCAGTTCTGTTTCTTTCAGGTAAGAAAAAAAGTGGCGGATCATCGCGGTCGGATGATCCCAATAGGCGCGCAGGTAGGCCCGGGTGGCGACCTGTGAGATGCGGACGGCGTCCCAGCCATAGTCCCGATGCAGAATAATTCCCGGTTCGGTATCCGCCCCGATTTGCCCCTCCGCGGGTGGTGATCGCAGCAATTCGACGGTGCGGCGTCCCGCGTCGTCGAATGGCGTCGAGCCCGAAAATATCGTCGGATCATAGGCTGCCGCTTCGATCAGCGCGGCGGATAGCGCCGCCTGCGCAACGGTGGTGACGACGGGAGCACCGACGCGCTCGCGATTCCATTCCGTGTAGGCGAAGTGGGTTGCGATGACAGGAAGTAATAACAGAACGGCGGCGGTCCAGCGCCGAAGCTGCGTCGGCTCCACCCAGACTGCGGCTACGATGAGCGGGCAAAAGCCAGCCACCATGTACTCGATCACGTTGCGTACCAGGAAAGCGGTAACGAACAAAAGGCCGACGGCGAAGAACAACAACAAGCCGACGGGCCGACGCCGCAGCGCAATCATTCCCAGAATGCATGTCGCGATCGTCATGGTACTTCCGCAAAGACTGTCGGTCAGCACCGATTGATCGACCACAAACTGCATCGCGGTCGCTTGCGCCGCCGCGACGAAAAGGCTCGGCCAGACGCCAAGCCGGAATGCCCGGGCCAATTGATAGAGCAAAACCGTTGCGCAGATCGAAACGGCGAATTGGAACAGAATGACTGCCCACGCCCAGTACTGGCCTGCGATGATTTTTGCTGCCGCGATCAAAGCCGGAAAGCCGATAATGCGGGTCAAAGTTACCGGCTGGACGTTGCCCGCGAGATCGACATGCCTGAAACTTCCGTCCAGGATTGCATCGGCATAGGCGATATAGCCTCCAGAATCCGGCAACATGGTCGGGCCGAACGCCAGCAATATTCCAACCTTCAGCACGATTAGAATCGTAAGCGCCGCCAGCGGTAGGCAAGACCAGTGTCGAGGCTGCGATACGATCCGTTCCGCAACAGCCCCGCCGCGCGCACCATTCTCACTCATGAAGCTCCGCCATCCTTCTTCATGTCGCCCGGCGTGGAGGACAAGCGGCAAGGTGCTTCTCCGCCGTTGCTTCGTTAGTCAACTCCCTATAGCACTAAGCGGCACGGCCCAGTAGGCCAACGACTAGCAAAGAGCCATGCGATCATTCTTTCTCCAGAGACGGATGGTATTGGCAGCAGGCGTTGTCGTCGCGGCGCTCATGCTGTGGATTACGGTGGCGGACATTCGCCATTGGTCGATGGCGGCAAATCGTAATCCGAATTTGATCCATATCACCGAAGCGACTTACGGCGAAAACTGCCTGCACTTTGTACCTGCTGCGGGCCATGCCAATCTGGTGAAAGTCGGTAATGCCACGATTGATGCGTCACAGATCTGTGACGGCACCGATGTCATTTGCCCTTATGTCGTGGATTTTGCGAAACTCGGCGATCCGGCGGTTGGATGCGAAAAGGATTTCGTAATCAATTGGCGATGCGGGGTCGACCGAACGGTCCATCAGATCGTTTTGGGGGCTGAAGCGGTGCAGAAGATAGCCTGGCTCAGTTGCCCCGCGCAGCAGTGAAGCATGCAGCTTGGCGTTAAGGGACCCAAATACCGCAGTCATATGGCCACTATTGAATTCGTCCGCCTGACGCGCAGCCGCCTTGAGCGCCTTTACGATGCGCTCGTCGACCCGCTCCACGGCGAGTGGATCATGGTTCTCATGCTCGGCAGTTACGTGGCTGCATGGACGCTATACGCCACGATCGCCAAAAGCAGTCAGGACATTCATCCCGATATGGCTGAGATGGCGGTCTGGTCGGAGCAATGGGCGCTCGGCACGCCGAAACATCCGCCGCTCGGCTCGTGGCTGTTGCATGTTTGGTTCAGTGTGTTTCCGCGCGCCGACTGGGCCTATTATCTGTTTGCCATGACCCTTCCGGCGGTCGCGTTGTGGATCGCCTGGCGCATCGCGCGGCGTTATCTCTCGCCGGAGAAGAGCGTCGTCGGCATTGCGCTGCTCACATTAGTGCCGTTCTATAATTTCCACGCGCTCAAGTTCAACGCCAACACCGTATTGACGCCGTTTTGGGCGTTCACGACCTGGTGGTTCCTGCTGGCGTTTGAGACGCGCCGCCTCGGATGGGCGGTGTTGGCAGGCGTCGGCGCCGCCGCGGCGATGCTCGGCAAGTATTGGTCGGCCATTCTTCTGGCGGCGCTTGGACTAGCCGCGCTGACCGACCGGCGCAGTGACAGCTATTTCAGTTCTCCAGCGCCGTATGTTTCGCTCGCGGTCGCCACAATTTTGCTGACGCCGCACATCGACTGGGTGATCGCAGACCAGTTCGCGCCGCTGACTTACGCGTTCGAGGCACATCCGGCGTCCTATTTGACGGCAGCGGAATCGGCGCTTGGCTTCGTTGGCGGCAGCATTGCTTATATCGCAGTGCCGCTGGTGTTCAGCCTCGTTGCGGCGCGGCCTAGCCTCGCGGCATTCGCCGATACGGTGTGGCCGTCCGAACCCGCGCGCCGCATGGTCGTTGTCATCTTTGCCGCGCCGTTTCTGCTCGCGGTCTTGATTGCCCTGATATTCAAAGTTCGCATCGAATCGCTCTGGGCAATTTCGATGATGACGCTGTTGCCGGTAGTGCTGTTCTCATCGGCGCTCGTCAAGATACCCCGCAGCGCCGGCGTTGCCGCAATTGCCGTCGCAATCGCTTTTCCGTTAATGATGCTCGTGTTCTCTCCGGCGGTCGCGATCGTCGTTCGTCGGGCCGGCGTCGACAATCATGAGGATCAGTACCGGCTCGTCGCGCGCGCTCTGGAGAGTGCCTGGCAAAAGCAAACAGATAAGCCGCTGCTCATCGTCGGCAGCTATTCCAGCGTCGCAAATGGCGCCGCCTTTTATGTCGCGGGCCGTCCGACGGCCTTCTATCTCTATAGCCCCGCGCTGTCGCCATGGATCGATGATGCGAGAATCCGGCGCGAGGGCATGGCTATGGTCTGTCCGGAATCGATGTATGTCTGCATGCGCATGCTTGAGGGCTATGGCGAGCACTATCATGCCATCGCGGCCGAGCATGTCGCGCTGGCGCGCAGCTATCTCGGTGAACAGGGAGCGTCGGTCCCTTATGAGATTGTGATCATACCGCCGCGAGCGCCGTAACCGGCGACGCGAGGCTTGATCGCCGTCTTAGCACCGCCTTAACCGCGACCTTAACGCTGATCTTAACCTTGACAGCGCCGTCGGCGTTGACCTCGCAACCGCAGGCGGTTTCTAATGTCGTATGAGTTGTGCAACGGAGGGTCGGGTGAACTCTGACGGTGGCGCGACGCTCTATGGTGCAGTACGCGCGCAGTGCCTCAAGGATATCGACGTATTTGTGATCGCAGGCGGTCTTGGCACCCGCATGGGGACGGTTTTGGGCAATGTCCCCAAGCTGCTGGCGCCGATATCCGGCCGGCCCTATCTGGTTTATCTGCTGGATTGGCTGCGCCGATTTGGGGCCGCGCGGATCATACTTGGACTCGGCCATCAGGCGCAGGCCGTCGTCGATTTTCTCAACCGCAACGGAACGTCATGCGCCGGTCTGACGGTCGAAACGGCGATCGAGCCGCAGCCGCTGGGAACCGCCGGCGCCATTCGTTTCGCCCGGCGGAATCTGCGATCCGATCCGGTGTTGATCATGAACGGAGATAGCTTTGCCGGCGCCGACCTGTGCGAATTCGTCGCGCACCACCAGCGTGCCAAAGCAAAAGCGACATTGCTTTGCGCCGAGGTCGATGACGCAGGCCGTTACGGCCGTGTCGAGCTTGACTCTGCTGGCCGCATCCGCGGGTTCATCGAGAAGGACCCGAGCTTTCGATGGCAGAAGTCCCGTGAGCGCCGGCGTCTATCTGTTCTCAGCCGCGCTGCTCGACGAGATCGCCGCCGGGAGCGCCTCGTCGCTGGAGCGCGAAGTGTTCGCCTGCGCGCCGGCGGGTTCGCTCGATGCCTTCACGGGACGCTTTCCTTTCATCGACATCGGCACGCCTGAATCGCTGGCGCTGGCCGAACACGTCATCGGCAATCACACCGAGAGCCCATCGGCATGATCATCAGCCGCACCCCTTTCCGCATTTCACTGTTCGGCGGCGGCACCGACTATCCGGCATGGTTTAAGGAGCACGGCGGGTCGGTGATCGGAACCGCGATCGACAAATATTGCTACATCAGTGTGCGCCGGCTGCCGCCGTTCTTCGAGCACAAGTCCAAGATCGTCTATTCCCGCGTCGAGCTGGTGAAGGAGGTCGCCGAGATCGAACATCCGGCGGTACGCGGCATCCTGACCGACATGGGCATCGAAGACGGACTTGAAATCCACCACGACGCCGACCTGCCGGCGCGTTCCGGCCTCGGCTCGAGCAGCTCGTTCACCGTGGGCCTTCTCAATGCCCTCAATGCGCTTGAGGCCCGGATGATTTCCAAGCGCGATCTCGGCCGCGAAGCGATCCGGATCGAACAGGACGTGCTGAAGGAGGATGTCGGCTGTCAGGACCAGGTGTGGGCCGCATATGGCGGCTTCAATCGGATCGAGTTCCATCCTGACGGCAATTTCAGCGTGAATCCCTTCATTTTGCCGTCGGCGCGACTCACCGAGCTTGGGCAATCGCTGATGCTGTTTTTTACCGGGTTCTCGCGGTTTGCTACCGATTTTGCCCTGGATCAGATCAAAAATATGAATAACCGCAAGAACCAGTTGCGGATGATGAAAAGCATGGTCGACAGTGCGGCCGACATCCTGCTCAATCCGAAAACGCCGCTGCGCGAACTCGGCGAGCTCATGCACCAGTCATGGCAGCTCAAACGTGAGCTTGCGGACAGTGTTTCCAATTCGCAGATCGACGAAATCTACGACGCCGCGCGTGGAGCCGGCGCCATTGGCGGCAAGTTGCTCGGCGCCGGCGGCGGCGGTTTCATGGTTCTGGTGGTCGATCCCGAAAAACGCAACCAGGTCCGCGAGCGGTTGAATAAGCTGGTCGCCGTCAATGTCGGCTTCGACACCGAAGGCAGCAAGATCGTCATCTATCAGCCCGACGCGGCCTGACAGGAGCTGCCTGGGCCGCTCGCCGCATTGACGCTGTAGTTGGCGTTCAAACTCACTGGTGTCTTTGAGCGCGACATTGACGTGCTTCCACGCGTACAAATAATTAGCGTGCGATACGGCTACGACGGGTCTTTCGGTTCGACGTGTCTCGACAGATGCTCCGAACGTTGGAAGAGAAACAGCGGATCGTGGCCGAGAGCTACGGCTCGCCTCCATAGCGGCACCGCTCGGCCGGCTCCGTTCCTCGAGCCTGCATGTTCGACGCGTAATGTCCCTTACACATTTGGCCTTGCAACCACACGTCAATATTGATATCATGATATCAATATTGACTACACCGGGAGCGGACTTTGGCCCAGTTTGTCGTGCGAGACCTGGAAGACGACGTGAAAGCGCGCCTCAAGCGTCGTGCTGCGCATCACGGGCGTAGCATGGAAGAAGAAGTCCGGCACATCTTGCGCGACGCGGTGAAGGACCAGAATCAACGTGTAGCCAAGTTGGGATCGCGCATTACGGCGCGTTTTGCCAAATCGGGCCTGACCACGGACCTGCCCGAATTGCGCGGTCAGACACCGCGCTCGGCGCAATTCGATAAATGATAATCCTCGATACCAATGTGCTGGGGGCGTTGATGCGCACGACACCTGAGGCTCCCGTGGTGGCGTGGCTGGACCGCCAGGCTGCCGAATCAGTCTGGATAACGAGCATCACGCTATTCGAGACGCGTTTTGGGTTGGCGCTGCTGCCGGCAGGCCGACGGCGGAAAACGCTGGAAGCAGCATTTGCCGACCTGCTGAATTGGGACTTGGAAAATCGTGTGTTGGATTTCGACAGTGCCGCGGCAACAGAAGCCGCATCTCTAGCAGCCGCGCGACAGAAAATTGGGCATCCGGTGGACATGCGTGACACGCAAATCGCGGGCATCGCTTTGGCGCGGCGTGCCATGCTCGCCACCCGAAATGTCCGGCATTTTGTCGATCTAAATATTTCGCTGGTTGATCCTTGGGCAGCTCAGAACGTTTAGGAGGTGGTGGCCCTCGAAGGAATTGGAAGTTCAAGAGCGCTTGGATGCAATGATCGATAAATGTGTCAAACGACTGCGTATGTTGAGGGGCTTCAAGTCCATCTCAATCGACTCAACCTGCATCTCCCGTGCGTATTGCAGCGCGACCGAAAGCTGCGAGATCGCGAATGATCGTCCTGAAGCCCTTTTGTGCACCGGACAAGGATACCGCAGCCGGTGGTGACGGCGACTTCGTCGCGTCTTAGGCGCGCGAGAATCTGTCGAAGTTTCACTGCTCCCACAGAAGGTGGTATATTTTTCTGTACGCTGTTGAGCGCGTCTTTTTCCGAAATGAATTGTAGAGCAGATCACTATAAACCAGGCTCGGTCCGAGGCACGCTGAAGTAGGTCACGTCATGCGACGGTTAAAGTCATGCGGCGGATTTGATACTCGTGGTCGATCTCGAACAGCGTGACCAGGTCCGCGAGCGCTTAAGAAAGCTGATTGCCGTCAATGTTGGCTTCGACACCGAAGGCAGCAAGATCGTCGTCTATCAGCCCGACGCGGCCTGACGGCAGACCGTGAGACGTGACGATACGCTCACTGCAAACTGGCGGTACCGGTGAAGCTGCCGTTGGTGGCGTTGGCGGTGACTTGGGTATTCAAATAGCTGAGCAAGCCACCGCCGCTCACCGACTGTATGCCGATATTATTGCCGTAAACCGTGGAGCTGCCGACGGTCACGGTCGCGGTGCCGCCGCCGCTTTGATTGGACTGAATGCCGGCCGCACCGTTCGAAGCGGCGACCACGCTCATGACATTGACGGTCACGCCGCCTGGGCCGCCGGTCGCGGTGATTCCGTTGCCGGCATTGAGGCTGGTGGAGCTGTCGGCAATGGCGGCGTTGATCGCGCCCGTGCCTCCCGACCCATCGGCGCTCAAGCCGCCGCCGCTGTTGTTGTCGATCTTGACCCGCCTGAGCGAAACGTTCGCAGCGATACCGCCGCTCGGCTTGATCGACATGCCGATCGCATTGTTGATGATGGTCGTGTTCTCCACCGCCATCGCGGCGGTCGCGGCGCTGCCGGCGCCGGGCGAAAACGTGATGCCCGAGGTGGCGAAGCCCAGGAATATGCATTGCTCGATGTGCAATTGCGCGCCGCTGTTGAACACCACCCCGGACGCGCCGGACGCGTTGAAGCCATTGAAGGTCAGCCCGCGGAGATTGACGGCGTCGCCGGCGCCGGCGGCGACGACGATGCCGCTCGTCCCCGAGGTCCCCAGGGGGCCGGCTCGACCCACGCCGTCGTTATAAATGCTGATCGCTTGCGTGATGGTTACGGCGCCGTAGTCGCCGGGACTGAGCACGTCGATCTCGCCGCCAGCCAGCGTGTTGGCCTGCGCCGCGGCGAAGGTCAGGCAGGGCGCCGTGCGCGTGCACGGATTGGAGTCGCTGCCCGAACTTGCCGAAACCCATGTCCGCGCCACAGCCGATCCGCCAGATAGTGCGAATGTCACCGCCGCGCTTTCCGCCGCATTCATTGTGACGTTGCAGGTGGCGTTCGTGCCATTGCCGCTGCATGCGCCGCCCCAGCTGTTGATGATCCAGCCGGCTGCGGGCGTAGCGCTCAAGGTCACTCCCGTCCCGCTCGCGTAATTGGCTACTGCACGCCGACGGACAACTGATACCGGGAGGACTGCTCGTCAACGTCCCGCTGCCGGATACGCTCACCGAGAGGGTAAAACCCGGTGCTAAATAAGTGAACTGATCGGCCGCGCTGGTGGCGCTCGTTCCGCCCGGCGTCGTCACCGTCACGTCCACAGTGCCGGTGCCTGCCGGTGAGGTCGCAGAGATCGAAGTGCCGCTGTTGAATGTGAACGAACTCGCTGCGGTGCCGCCGAATTTGACCGCGGTGACACCGGTAAATCCGGTCCCGGTGATTGTCACGCCGGTGCCGCCGGCCGTGGGTCCGCTGGCCGGCGAGATCGAAGTGACGGCCGGTGCCGAAGCGTAAGTAAACCGATCGCCCGCACCGGTCGCGCTGGTGCCACTTGGCGTCGTCACTGTCACGTCCACAGTGCCGGTGCCTGCCCGGCGAGGTCGCAGAGATCGAAGTGCCGCTGTTGAAGGTGAACGAACTCGCTGCGGTGCCGCCGAATTTGACCGCGGTGACGCCGGTAAATCCGGTCCCGGTGATTGTCACGCTGGTGCCGCCGGCCGTGGGTCCGCTGGCCGGCGAGATCGAAGTGACGGCCGGTGCAGAAGCGTAAGTAAACCGATCGCCCGCACCGGTCGCGCTGGTGCCATTTGGCGTCGTCACCGTCACGTCCACAGTGCCGGTGCCTGCCGGCGAGGTCGCAGAGATCGAAGTGCCGCTGTTGAAGGTGAACGAACTCGCTGCGGTGCTGCCGAATTTGACCGCGGTGACGCCGGTAAATCCGGTCCCGGTGATTGTCACGCTGGTGCCGCCGGCCGTGGGTCCGCTGGCCGGCGAGATCGAAGTGACGGTCGGTGTCCCCTGCGGCACGTCGGTTGCCGAAGCGCACGCCGACGCCGCGCCGCCGGCGCTGCTCTCTGTGAACACGACCGCCGGCAATGATTCCTGCTTGGGCAGTAGGGGCGGTGCCAAAATTGAGGTTGTTCGTCTCTGCCGGTGAAGCCTGCAGCCGGAGCAGGAGGGGGCATTCGGGCTCCCGTAGTTCACGCTCGTCCGCACGACGATCGTCGATCCGCTGTTGAAGTTGGCCGCACTCCCACTACCGTCGCCGACGACGTTGAACTCAGCTTGCTGCCAGCCTTGTGCCAGATTGACGACATTGTCCTGACCCTGCACCGAGTAGAGAGTGCTGCCCACCGCCATGATGAAAGTGTCTATGCCGCCCGCATTGGCCTGGCCCGTCAGGCTTAAGTTGACCAGGTTTGTGATGGCCTGTTGGGGGACGAACACGGCGCTGCTGTTTCTATAGCAATCGCCTTAAAACGAGTTCCAACCCGAAGGGCAGCTTGATCCATAATTGATCAGCCAGTACTGCATGAATGCGTCCGGGTTGGCTGTTGTCGCTTGCGTACACGAACTGCTGCCAGCCCTGACAATTCGATGGGTTGGTAGCGCCATTGCAGGTGGAGGTGGTGAAGAAGTTCGAGTTGAGCTGGAGCGAATACACGTTGGGAACGTTCGTGGCGCCGGTGTAAGGGTTAGTTCCAGTCTCGCTCGTTACGCCGGTGACGCTGTCGAAAGACCCGACCGCCTCGGATATGTGGCCCGTCACCTTGGCCGAGACGTCGTTGCCGTTGCCCACTGTGTCGGGCCGGGGTCCGCGCGCCGGTCGATACGGAATTGCCGGCGCGGTCGTGCACGGTACCTCCTGCCATTCGGTGCTCGGATACGACGACGTGAAGCACCCCTTCTTCGGCGGGGGAACGTGCGCCATGCCCGCACGCCAATCCTTCGGACTCTGCGTGGACGCTGGCTGTGTGGTCGTCGGTGCGGCGGAGGGCGCAACCGGGCCTGCGGATGTCTGTGCAAAGGCCGATGGCTCTAGCGCCAGAAGCGGAACGAGAGTTACGAACAAGAGTCCCGCATATCGACATCGTGCGCCCAGAGAGTACGCCCTGATTGTCGATAAAAAGATTTGTTTGAAGTGAAGGCTCATGCGCGTTCGGCTCAATTTCGATCGTCGAGAACTGTAGTCCAGAGCCAGCACCGCGTCACTGCAAACTGGCGGTACCGGTGAAGCTGCCGTTGGTGGCGTTGCCGGTGACTTGGGTGTTCAAATAGCTGAGCAAGCCACCGCCGCTTACCGACTGTATGCCGATATTATTGCCGTAAACCGTGGAGCTGCCGACGGTCACGGTCGCGGTTCCGCCGCCGCTTTGATTGGACTGAATGCCGGTCGCACCATTCGAAGCGGCGACCACGCTCATGACATTGACGGTCACGCCGCCTGGGCCGCCGGTCGCGGTGATTCCGTTGCCGGCATTGAGGCTGGTGGAGCTGTCGGCAATGGCGGCGTTGATCGCGCCCGTGCCTCCCGACCCATCGGCGCTCAAGCCGCCGCCGCTGTTGTTGTCGATCTTGACCCGGATGAGCGAAACGTTCGCAGCGATACCGCTGCTCGGCTTGATCAACATGCCGATCGCATTGTTGATGATGGTCGTGTTCTCCACCGCCATCGCGGCGGTCGCGGCGCTGCCGGCGCCGGGCGAAAACGTGACGCCCGAGGTGGCGAAGCCCAGGAATATGCATTGCTCGATGTGCAATTGCGCGCCGCTGTTGAACACCACCCCGGACGCGCCGGATGCGTTGAGGCCATTGAAGGTCAGCCCGCGGAGATTGATGGCGTCGCCGGCGCCGGCGGCGATGACGATGCCGCTGGTGCCCGAGGTGGTCAGCGCGCCGGCGACGCCAACGCCATCATCATAAATGCTGATCGCTTGTGTGATGGTTACGGCGCCGTAGTCGCCGGGACTGAGCACGTCGATCTCGCCGCCAGCTAGCGTGTTGGCCTGCGCCGCGGCGAAGGTCAGGCAGGGCGCCGTGCGCGTGCACGGATTGGAGTCGCTGCCCGAACTTGCCGAAACCCATGTCCGCGCCGCAGCCGATCCCCTAGTGCGAATGTCACCGCCGCGCTTTCCGCCGCGTTCATTGTGACGTTGCAGGTGGCGTTCGTGCCATTGCCGCTGCATGCGCCGCCCCAGCCGTTGATGATCCAGCCGGCTGCCGGCGTAGCGCTCAAGGTCACTCCCGTCCCGCTCGCGTAATTGGCGCTGCACGCCGACGGACAACTGATGCCGGTAGGACTGCTCGTCAACGTCCCGCTGCCGGATACGCTGACCGAGAGGGTGTAGGAGTTTTGCGTGAAGGTGGCGGATACGCTCTTCGCCGCGCTCATGGTGACGATGCAGCTCCCAGTCCCGCTGCAAGCGCCGCCCCAGCCGGTGAAAGTCCAGCCGCTCGCCGGCGCTTCGTTGAGCGTCACCTGTGCGCCACTGCCAAAATTTGCGCTGCAGGTCGAGCCGCAACTGATGCCTGGTGGCGAACTGGTCACCGTGCCGCTGCCTGTGTCGCTCACCGAAAGCGTGAACAGTTGCGTGAATGTCGCGGTGACGGACTCCGCGGCGCTCATGGTGACGATGCAGCTCCCGGTCCCGCTGCAAGCGCCGCCCCAGCCGGTGAATGTCCAGCCGCTCGTCGGCGCTTCGTTCAGCGTCACCTGTGTGCCACTGCCAAAATTTGCGCTGCAGGTCGAGCCGCAACTGATGCCTGTTGGCGAACTGGTCACCGTGCCGCTGCCTGTGTCGCTCACCGAAAGCGTGAACAGTTGCGTGAAGGTGGCGGATACGCTCTTCGCCGCGCTCATGGTGACGATGCAGCTCCCAGTCCCGCTGCAAGCGCCGCCCCAGCCGGTGAATGTCCAGCCGCTCGCCGGCGTTTCGTTCAGCGTCACCTGTGTGCCACTGCCAAAATTTGCGCTGCAGGTCGAGCCGCAACTGATGCCTGTTGGCGAACTGGTCACCGTGCCGCTGCCTGTGTCGCTCACCGAAAGCGTCAACAGTTGCGTGAACGTGGCGGATACGCTCTCCGCCGCGCTCATGGTGACGATGCAGCTCCCAGTCCCGCTGCAAGCGCCGCTCCAGCCGGTGAAAGTCCCGCCGCTTGCGGGAGTAGCAGTCAGGGTGACCTGCGATCCGCCGGTGAAGCTGGCGCTGCAGGTCGAGCCGCAACTGATCCCTGCGGGCGTGCTGGCGACCGTGCCGCTGCCATTTACGCTGACGCTAAGTGTAGCTTCGCCGCCGCCGCTGGACGCCCAGTTGGTGACCAGATTGTAGACGTTGACGGTGCCGATGCCGGTGGCAAAGTCCCAGCCGATTTGCGCCTTGTAGGCGGGCGCATACGGAACTGGTCGAAGTCGACAGCACTCCATATGTTCCGGACGGATCATAGCAGTTAGGATCTGCCGCTCGTGCAATCGGCAGTCATTGTCGCCGAGCGTCACGTCGTAAAAGATGCAGGAGCTGCCGACGCTCTTGCCGTTGCTGGAATTGCAGGCGCTGCTGCCGCTCGCGCCATATTCGGTGGCAGCGAGCTTATAGAGCACGGGATTCGGTAGGCCCTGCGTCGAGCCGGTGCTCTGGTTGACCAGTGCCTGAATGCCGGCCCAGATCGGCGACGCGAACGAGGTTCCGCCAGCCCCACTCCAACTACTCGGCGCGCCGGTGCAGGGCGCGGAGCCCTGGGACGATTGATCGGGATCCGACCAGCAGAAGATGTAATAGTGGCCCCACACGCCATTGGCGGCAAACAGCGACACGTCGGGAAGGTCGCGCGCTCCGTCACTGGGATTGCCGACGACGCTCTGCCAGGATGGCTTTGACATACACCTGACTTGGGCCACCGCTTCCCGCCGAGTATCGTTCAAAAAGTTTTTGCCTGCGCTGCTGTTGCAGAAGCCGCTCGACCCGTAGGTGGTGGAATTGCCTTCATGGGTCGCAATGAGCTGGCTGGCGCAGGAGTCGTTCCACGGAATTTCCGGAATGTAGGATTTGGCCGAACCGTCGGTCGCCGTGTTGCTCGAGTTCCAATAAGTGCTGTTGGTTCCAGAATAAGTGTCGCTGAAATCGGTACCGCCGACCGCTACGTTATACGGCGTCGAGGCCAAACCGCTGACGGCTATACCGTCCTTCGCGCCTTTTTCACGCCTGGGTGTCATCGCAACTGGCCGCGTCCTCGTCACCCGCGGATACGAAAATCGACCATCCCTTCGGCGGCGCCCGTCTGATAGGCTGACTTGTAGGCCGCATTGGAACCGGCGCCGTTTTGCGCCTCGCATTCGCCGTAGCTTATGCTCATGATGGCGGCAGGGGTCGAACCGTTGACCAAGCCTTGCACCGCACTGCAGTATGCCGTCAGCCGAATTATCGGAGCAGGTCGCCATGACGATCGCGGCGCTGGGCGCGGCGGCGCTGACCATTCGGCATCGAGGATCGCTTCGCCGTCGTCGCCGTTCACTCCCGGGTCTAGAGCAATTGCCCGGATGGATCGTGGTCAACGAGGCGCTCGTATAGCCAGACAGGCTACCGAATTCTGAGCGAAACGTCGTCCAGTCGCTGGTGCTGTAGAGATCGGTGTCTTCGATCAGATAGATCGTTTGACCCTGGCCGGTGTTGCCGCCGCTGAACAGCGGGTTGAAGTTGTAGATCGTCGGCAGGTCCGGCGGCGTACCAACGCGTAATTGCTGCTTCCAATCGTGTATCTCGGGGTGCTTGGAAGCGCGCGTGCACGGCCATTGCGGACGCGGCACTGAAATTGTTGTAGCGAGACGACGCCGACGACCGCCGGCGCCAGCGCGGCCGGAATTTGCGGGTCGCTCATGTTGGCGATGTGAGCGACGCCGTTGACCGACAAATAATGGATCTCGGTGTGGAAGGCGGCGCGCACCTGGCCGGCGGTGCCGGAGAAATCGATCACCATCCTGTTGGGGATAGACCGCGTTGACGGTAAACCCTGCTGCGCGAGCCAATCGGTGATGGCCGCAATGTCGGACTGCCGCCGGCCCGAACTGCGCGCCGATCTCGCTCGCGGTGAGCCAATGATGGTAGTTTGGCGATGCCGGATCGTGGAGCTGCTCGATCAGCGTTTGCAGCGCCTGCTCCTGCGCCGCCGGGCGGCGCAATTGCAGCATCATGTGCGGCAGCGGCATGTCGTCGGCGACGCGGCCGCGATCGTTGGCGGGATTTCTGGCTTCGGGCCGCGTATTGCCCGCAAGCGTGACCAGGTCGGCGTCGTTGGCCGGCTGGGTGATCAGCGGCCGCGCCGGACCGGCTGAAGTCTGTGCGTCGGCCTGCGGCCAGCCCGCGAGACCAAGCGCCAACATGACCAGCGCCAAGCCGGGGCGGAGCAGGCCGAACCGCGGCCGGCTGTGTTTATCCGCAGAGTGGAGTCGTTGGAACCGCCGCATTCCGCCCCAAAATCGGCCAGCGAGAACGATGACCTGGCGTGCTTGAAACGCGACTCATTTGTCGGCGATAGTAGATATCAGGTTCGCTCAACAACCGTCCATCCGCCGTCCGACGAGCAATGATGGTTTTCACGGCGCCAGGCCGAGACCGACAAAGGCGATGCTTTTGCGCAGATTTCGACGCACCGTGCTTCTGAGCCTAGTGGCAGCTGCCGCGGTAACCGGCTCCGCCGTGGCGGCGCCGACACTGCGCCAAGGCGTCGCCGCCATGGTTCGGCAGGATTATGTCGCCGCTGCGGCAATCCTGGCGCCGATCGCCCAGAACGGAAATCCCGACGCGCAGGCCTATATGGGCTACCTCTATGCGATGGGTCACGGCGTACCTCAGGATTACACACAAGCTGCCATCTTTTATCGGCGTGCCGCGGAACAGGGGCACCCTGGCGCGCAATACGAACTAGGGCTGCTCTACGACAAAGGGCAGGGCGTGCCGGTGGACGTGACCGAGGCCGAGAAGTGGCTGATCCTTGCTACGGCGGGCTCGAACGGGGTCGCGGCCGATGACCGCGCCCGGCTCCGTAATGCCGTGGCCACCAAGATGACCCGCGGCGAACTGGCGCAAGCGCGCATGCGCGCTCTTGCCTTCGTTCGTCACCCCGAGCAGTAGCAATCAGCGCGCAAAGAAGATCGTTTCGACGATCCAGCCCGCCCAGATTGCCGGCGCGAGGAACAGGCCGAACGGCAATGGCGTCGTCGCGGCGATCGGCCGGCGCAGCACAAAGCGCCAGATACCGTAAGCCGCCAGCGCTGCAAGCGCGGCAGCCTCGATCACTCCGACGATCGTGAACCAATCGAGCCAGAACTCCGGCGACGGCGGCGAGCTTGACGTCGCCCATGCCGAGACCGCGCCGTCCACGCCACCATTCGTAGAGCAGCATCAGCGCCAGAAAGGGCAATGCCGTCGCCGCGGCGCGCAGCAGGCACGTTAAAGCCGCTTCGCCGGCGAGTGCCTTGGCCGAACAGACCAGCAGAAATCACGCCGAGCGCGAATGCGCTTGCGGTGAATGCATCGGGCATGATGAATTCTCGGGCGTCGCTGATAGCGATCGCAAGCATCAGCAACGCGAGCGCGCCGCCGAAAGCGCCGCGCAAATCTGGACTGGCCGCGAAACTTATTCCAACGCCGAGTGCAGCGAGCGCGATGAAGACGAGCACGTTGCCGCGCATCGGCGTGCCGGCGTTACGGATTGAGGACCGGTCCGTTATGAAGGCCAGGAAAGTTTCCGCCGATCTGCTCGCCGCTGAGCTTGGAGCGCAGTTCCTCGGCGACAAGATGCGCGTCGACGGCATCGCGAATGACGGTCGGACGGATAAAGATGATCAACTCGGTGCGCGTTTTGGTGCCGCTTTGCTGCGAGAACAGATCGCCGATGCCTGGAATCTTGTCCAGCACCGGAATGCCTGACCGCGAGCGGTCGGTTTCATCGCTGATCAGCCCGGCCAGCAGTACGGTCTGCCCGCTGGGTACCGAGATCGAGCTCTTCACGCTGCGGGTCGAGATCGTGGGTGTCAGGGCTCCCGGTCGCCGCGGCCTGGTCGACGCTGCTGCTTTCCTGCTGGACGTCCAGCACGACATTGCCGCTGGCGCTAATGCGGGGAGTGACGTTCAGGATGACGCCGGTGTTCATATAGCTGATCGTGTTGACGACGGTGTTGCTGGCGGTCAGCACCGCCGCGCTTCCGGTTGAGACCGGCACCTGGTCGCCGACCTGCAGTGTCGCCGGCTGATTGTCGAGCACGACAAGCGACGGATTCGACAAAACCCTGACATCGGTCACGCTGTGCAGCGCGCTAAGCACCACGTTCGGACTGGACGCCGGGCCGATGAAGAAGATTGAAGCCCGGCGCCGCGCCGCCCAGGGCGCCCAGAGTCGTGCCGGCCGTGCTGATGACCGAACCGGCGTTGGTGGTCGAGCCGCCAACTCCGGCAGCCCCGACGGCATTCGACCCGCCCAAATCGGTGTTGGCCAGGAAATATTGAACGCCGTAGTTACAGCTGATCGTTGAGCGTCACCTCGGCAACTGTGGCGTCGATGGCAACTTGCATCGGCGGCCGATCGATTTGCCGGATGGTCTGTTCGACGATGCGTTGGGTCTCCTGGCTGGCATAGACCAGGATCGCGTTGTTCACGATATCGGGCGTGATGCGGATATTCGGCATGGCGGCGTGGACCGTGCCGCCGCCGAACGCGCCGCCTGCGTCCGCCCGCGGAAAGATCAGTTCCCGGTGCGCCGCGGCGCCGCCCGCAATGCCGCCTCCGGCTCTGGCGCCGGCGCCGAAGCCGGGCCTGCCCGCCGCCTCCGCCGGCCTGCGCCGTAATTGTGGAACTCGGCGGGAGCGCGCTTAGCGCGGCGAGTGGGCCACCTGACGAGGACACCGAGACGCTGCTGCCCGGCGCGAGCTGGCCTTGCGCCGAGCCGAGGCCGCCGCTGCTCTTGCCGACCAAAATCTCGTTGAGAAGCCCCGCAATATTCTTGGCGCTGCCGTAGCGCAGACGATAAACCCTCAAATTGACGCCCGCGGTGTCGGACTGCATCGAGGCGCTTGATCCAGGTGGCGGCGGTCCTGAGGTATTCGGGTTTGCGGCTCACGACGAGAATCGCGTTTAGCCGCGCGACGGCCTGGAATTTGATCAGGTTCTGCGACAGGCCGGCCTCGCCAGAATCCATGATCTTCTCGAGCTCGGCGATGATCGGCTCCGGCGTGCTGTTATGCACCGGGAATACGCCGACCGATTGGCCACGCATCCAGTCGCCGTCGAAACTGAGGATGGTATCGACCGCCGCCCGGCGATCGTTGCCGCTGCCCTGAATGAGCAGCAGATTGCGCGAGCTGTCGACGCGTATGGTGCTGGGCTTGACGCCGAAACCGTCGAGTAATTTCAGCATCGCCTGTGCGGAGACGAAACGCAGCGGCACGACGGAGATGCCAAAGCCGGCTTGGGTGGCATCGGCGGTATCGATAAAGCCGCTGCCCGTCGCTTCGGCCGCCGGCATTAAGCGGTAGCCCGCACGGTCGCGAACCAACGCCACGTTGGACATCCGTAACGCTCCCTCGAGCACGAACAGAACGTCCGACTTGGAAACCGGCCGGCCGGACGAAAGCGTGATGGTGCCTTGGACGCGGGGATCGATGGTGTAGCCGGCGCCGAGAATGTCGCCGAGGATCACCTTGGCGACCGTTGTGACCGGTGCGTTTTCGAAATTCAGATCGTAGCCCTCGCCGCTGGCATCGCTGCCGGCGGCGGCCGACGCCTTGGTCGGCGCAGTGGTGTCGCCGAGATAAATCGCGTCGCGGGTCGGATGCGCACTGCCGATGCCGCCGTCTTGCCACCGGCAAGCGGCTGACGCGGCGAGAGATCTATGGCGCGTATTTGATCGGTTATCGATTGGGCGCGAGGATCGTTGGGCTTGGCCTCGTCGGAGGGATCGTGCAGCAGGCACGCCGCCAGGCCCACGCCCGCTGCAACGAGCATGAGCCAACGCCTCACCGCCGGACCGACGCCTTGCAGCACTCCAACCACCCCTTACTGACATCACTCCACGCACCGCGCGACCGCGCCGGACGGACTATGCAGCGACCATCTTATAGCTCTAACTACGACTTTTTGACAGTCCCACAACCGTTTGTTATTTATGGAATAAAGTCAAGTTACATAGATTAATTTTCACCCCGATTTCCCGGCCGGCGCACCGCAGCGTGAGACTCCATGCAAGGCGTGTCACCCGAGAAATTTGGCGCCCATCTCCAGGAAAAATACTCATCGTTCCCCGGCGGGCGTCTTGTGCACGCCGGTCAGTCCGATGCGCCGGTCAAGGCGTTGCGCGAACTGTGGGAATCCACCGATCTGTCGGCCGCCGACTTTGCCGATGAGGTCGCCCAATTCTGGAATTTGCAGCGGGTAGAGTGGCAGGAACTGCTGGCGAGCGACGCGCAGGTCGAGGGCTTTTCCCGGCGCTTTCTGCGCGAAGCCATGGTGTTCCCGTTCCGGTCGGCCGACGGCCGCATCAGGCTGGCGGTTGCCGATCCGCTGGATACCGCCGCGATCCGTGCCGCAGAAATCGTATTTGGCGACCGCGTCGAGATCGTCATCGCCTCGTTCGAGGACATTTCCACCGTGCTCGAGCGGCTGGACGGCGGCGAGTCCGCCGAGGTCGCCTCGACTGAAGGCGTTCACAGCGATGACGATATCGACAGCCTGCGCGATCTTGCGAGCGGCGCGCCCGTGGTCCGCGCGTTCAACGATCTGCTCGAGCGCGCGATGGAGGTTCGCGCCAGCGACATCCATATCGAGCCGTTCCGTGCCGGGCTCACCGTGCGCATGCGGGTCGACGGGCTGTTGCGCGCTATTCCGTCGCCGCCCGGTGTAAGTCCGCAGGCGCTCGTTTCGCGAATAAAAATTCTCGCCGGCTTGAACATCGCGGAGCGCCGGCTGCCGCAAGACGGCGCCGCGCGGCTTCGCATCGGACGGTCCGACATCGACGTGCGCGTCGCCACCATGCCGACGCAGCACGGCGAGAGTGCCGTGGTGCGGTTGCTGCCGCGCGACCGCGGCCTGCTCGAATTGCCCAAGCTCGGCCTGCTGAGCCGCGACGAAACGATATTGAAGAAGCTCCTCGCTCTGCCGCATGGCATGATCGTCATCACCGGCCCGACCGGCAGCGGCAAGACGACGACGCTGGCGACCATGCTGTCGATGTTAAACGAGACCACGCGCAAGGTTCTGACGATCGAGGACCCGGTCGAATACGAGCTTCCCGGCATCAATCAATCGCAGATCAAGCCATCGATCGGATTGACGTTCGCCACCGCGATGCGCGCGTTCGTCCGGCAGGATCCGGATGTCATCATGGTTGGCGAAATCCGCGACGGCGAAACCGCGCATATCGCCATCCATGCGGCGCTGACCGGACACTTGGTGCTCACCACGCTGCACACCGAAACGGCTGCGGCGGCGGTGCCGCGTCTGCTCGACCTCGGCGCCGAAGGATTTCTTTTGAAGTCCGTTTTGCGCGCTGTCATCGCTCAACGGCTGGTGCGGATTTTGTGCGACCGCTGCAAGACTCCCCGCAAGCTCACGGCGAAGGACCTCGCCGACGATCCGCGCTTCGGCATGGTCGGCTTTGCCGCCGGCGACGTGGTGCACGAAGCGAACGGCTGCGAGCGTTGCGGCGGCACCGGCTACCGCGGCCGCGCCGGCGTGTTCGAAGTACTGGAGGTTACCGACGAGGTGCGTCATCTGGTCGGCTCGGGTTCGGATTCAAACACGCTCGATCGCGCCGCGATCAAGGCCGGGATGACGACCATGCTTGACGACGCGGTCGCCAAATGCCGCGCCGGCATTACGACCGTGCCGGAGACGCTGCGCGTCACGACAGTGCGGTGAGGTAATGCCGAACTACCGCTATCGCGCCATGAACGGCAGCGGCGAATTGGTCTCAGGCGCGATCGCCGGCCAATCGGCCACCGAAGTCGCACGGCGGATTGAGACATTGGGTCTCGTCCTGATCGAAAACCTCGCCGTGGAAGAAGCCGCGCCACGGCGCAGCTTCGGTCTGTTCAGTCAGCCGCGATCCGAAGACGTAACCGTCTTTACCAGCGATCTCGCGCTACTGTTGCGCGCTGGCGCGCGCGTCAATGACGGTCTCGAACTGCTCGCGGGCGATCGCGACATCGGCCGGCTGCGCGCGGTCGTGGCCGAGGTTCGTTCGCACGTTCTTGCCGGCGAGACTTTTGCTGACGCTTTGTCGCATTACCCCAAATTATTCACGCCGATGTATGTGGCGATGGTCCGCGTCGGCGAGGCCTCGGGTTCACTTGACCAAGTGCTCGAAGTGCTCGCCGCGGAGCGGGTGCGGGCCGAAGCGGTGAGGCGCAAGATCTCCGAGGCGCTGCGTTATCCGGCCTTTATCTTCGTGGCCGCTGGTTGTGTGCTGACGTTCTTTTTGACGTTCGTTCTGCCGCAATTTGCCTCGGTGTTGTCCGATCTCGGCGCCAAGATCGATCCGGCGCTTGCCATATTCCTCTCACTGTCACAATTCCTTCGCGCCCATGTCGACGCTATCGCGCTCGGCTTGGCGCTGATCCTGACAATAGGCTGGCTTCTGCTGCGCCGCCCGGCGGTCCGTGCCGCGCTACTTGCCGGATTTACTCGCCTGCCGCTCGTGCGCAGGGTCATGCCTTATTACCGCGCGCCACTGTTCTGCCGGAATTTGGGCGTGTTGCTTGGCAGCGGGGTGCATTTGACGACCGCGTTGCGCATCCTCGTCGACATCATGGCGACGACGGGGCCGGCTGACATCTGGAAAGAGATGGTGGACCGGGTGCGGCACGGGGGTAAGCTGTCCGATGCGCTTTCGGAAGCCGACGTTCTGCCGCCGATGGCGGTGCGTATGTTGCGGCTTGGTGACGAGACGGGACAATTGCCCGTTTTGGCGGGCCGAGTGGCTGAATTCTACGAGGCCAAGCTGCAGCGTGCGCTGGATCGGTTGGTTGGAATTGCCGGCCCCGCTGCTATTATCGCTATCAGTCTCGTGGTTGGTGGCTTGATCGTGTCGGTGATGACGGCGCTTGTTTCGGTAAGCCAGCTCATCGGGTGAGAAGCGGTCAAGTCTGGGGAAAGGAATATCGACATGAGAAACGCCCGAAAAGGGCGTAGGGCCGTCGCAGCGCTCCGTAGTGGCGAGGCAGGCTTCACGCTCGTGGAAATACTCGTGGTTATCACCATCATCGGCTTGATCATGGCAATCGTCGGTCCGCGCGTGCTGAACTCTCTCGGCGAGTCGAAGGTGAAAGCGGCGAAGATCCAGATCGAAAGCTTAAGCAGCGCGCTTGACCTCTATTATCTCGACATGAGCCGATATCCGGCGTCCAGCGATGGCTTGGCCGCGCTGGTGCAACGGCCGGGAAATGCTCAAGAGTGGAACGGTCCTTATCTGAAGGGCGGAGTCGTTCCCAACGATCCATGGGGACACCCCTACGTGTACCGGTCCCCGGTCGAGCGCGCGCCCTACGAGATCGTTTCGTATGGCGCGGATGGTCAGGAGGGCGGCACTGGAACCGCAGCCGATATTTCGAGCATCCCGCAAGGCGCCGAAGCGAACGCGCTGCATTGACGTAGCGAGGCGGCAGGACGGCTACGTCCTGCTTGAAATCGTCTGCGTCCTTGCCATCGTCGGGCTGCTTGCCGCTGTCATCCTTCCCGCAATTCCGCGGGCGACGTCCCGTGCCCGGCTCGAGAGCTTTGCGGTCGCGACCGCGTCGCTGCTCAAGGCCGACCGTGTTGCGGCGTTGCGGCAGCGGGTGCGTGTCGAAACCGTCATCGACGCGCAATCGCGCATCATTCGGTCCGGTGCAAATGGCCGGTACGTGCAGTTGCCTGCCGACGTCCGGGTCGATGCCTTGCTCGCTTCGCGCTGCTACGACCGGCCGACCGGCGTGACAATCGATTTCTTTCCGTCGGGAACGTCGTGCGGTGGCGTGATCGCACTGACCCGCGCTGGCGCCGGCTACGAGGTCCGCGTCAATTGGCTGACCGGGGGCGTCGATGTCGTTCCGCACCAGCCGCTTTAGTTTTCTGCGAGAGCCGGTGCGCCGTGCCGCGCGTCGGCTCGCCGCAAGCGAAGGTTTCACGCTCCTCGAGGTTTTGGTCGCGCTCGCGGTGCTTGCGATCGTGATTGGGGCGATTGGTGAGGTAGTCGGCACCACGGTCAAAGGCATCCGCTCCGTTGACCGCCGGCTTCCGCTGCTCGAGACCGCGCAGAATTTGCTCGCGTCGTTGCCGGAACGCGCCGCGTTGCAACCCGGAACTCAGACTGGCGGTTCAGGCGACTTCCGTTGGCGCGTTGACGTCGTGCCGCTTGCCATCAGTCTGCCGTCACCAAAGACAGGTGCTGCCGCGTTCCTTGGCACAGAGCAGCCCGCCGCGCAGCAGCCACAATGGCAACCTTACGCGATCACCATACGCGTGCAGGGCAGCGACGGGCCGCCCGTTCGCCTCGACACGGTGCGGCTTGCGCCAATCCAGGGCGCGCAAAAGCCCGCCGGATGAGTGCGCCCCGGCAATTGAGCGATCCACGCAGCGGCGAGGCGGGGTTTACGCTCATTGAAATGCTCATCGCGACGATGTTGATGGTGTTCGTCCTCACCGCGCTCGCCACCGTCACCGCGCAGTGGCTGCCGAACTGGAATCACGGCATGGAGCGCATCGAGCGCGACGAGCGTTTCGCCTACAGCCTCAATAGAATAGTCGGCGACTTGTCCGTTGCCGAATTCGTCACCGTCAACAACGCGGCGAAGACGCCTTTTTTCGACGCCAATGAACTGGGTGTTGCTTTTGTACGTACTGCGGTCGGGCCCAACGCACATCCCGGTCTGGAATTCGTCCGGTTTCGCGAGGTCGCAGACGCCAACGGCCCGGCACTGGTCCGCGAACGGTCAACCTTCACGCCGATGAGCGATGGCGCGCAGGTGCGATATACCGATCCGGTGGTGCTGATCCGCGCACCCTATCGCGTCATGTTCTCGTACTCCAGCCCGGACGGCACGTGGCAGCCGACCTGGCAAAGCGCCGCGCAATTGCCGACCAAGATCCGAATCACCGTGCGTGACGGGATCACGCAGCAAAGGCTGGCGGTTTCGACGGCAGCGCTCGTGCACATCGATACGCCCGCCGACTGTGTGAAGGCGAAGAACTTCACCCAATGCATGCAGCAACTCGCGCAGGCGACGCCAGCCGGCAACAACCAGCAGGCACCGCCTAATTCCGCTCCTGAGTGATTCATCGATGCCCATAGGTAAGCCAAACAAACTGCAAGGATCGGCGTCGGGCAGCGACGGTTTCATCATCGTCGCGGTGTTGTGGATTCTGGCGGCGTTGGCCACACTGGTTTCGATCTATGCGATCTACGTGACGAATTCGGCATTCGCGGTCGCGGCGAGCAGCGACGCCGTCATTGCCGATCCGCTCGTGACCGGCGGCGTCGAACTCGCCGCCTATCAGCTCATCGGCGTGCAGCGCGACAAGCGCCCCACGGTCGGCAATTTCACGGCGCGTATCGGCACCGCGCGGCTTGCCGTCGCCTTTACGACCGAAGCGACGCGGATCGATCTCAACGCTGCGTCGAAAGAGCTTCTGACGGGTCTTTTCGTCGGGCTTGGCGCCATGCCGTTCGACGCAAGCGGATACGCGGACCGCATCATCGCCTGGCGCACGAAGGCTCCAGCGCAGAGCGTTGTCGATACCGACCCGGAGAACTCGCTCTATCGCAGCGTCGGATTGAGTTATACGCCGCGGCACGCACCGTTCGTCCACTCGAGCGAACTGTGGCTGGTCTACGGCATCCCGCAAGCTCTGATCGCGCGGGCGCTGCCGTTCGTGACCGTGTTCAGTGGCCAGGCCCAGATCGACGTCCTCGACGCGGCGCCGCAGGTTATCGCGGCACTCCCCAACATGACGCCGCAAACCCTGCAAAGAATCCTTGCCGCCCGCGACGCCGGCGCGCTCGATGAGGAGACATTGGCGCAGCTCATGGGGGGCGCCGGTGCAGCCGGCGGCGGGCAGAACGCAGGCAAGGCCTTCCGGATCGGCGTGCGGGTCGACTTCGAGAATGGCCGCCATAGCGGCGCAGAAGCCGTGATTTTGCTGCCGGATGACGGCCCTGACCCGTATCGTGTACTGTCCTGGCGGATTGGTTTTGATGGGACAACCGATCAGGCCATGGACTTTGGTGGGCGATGATCCTTTGGGTCACTATCGGCGAGATTTTGACGCGCTGGACCGACACGGTCGCGACCGG
Organism: uncultured Alphaproteobacteria bacterium; assembly: GCA_963733645.1. Classification (GTDB taxonomy): domain Bacteria; phylum Pseudomonadota; class Alphaproteobacteria; order Rhizobiales; family Xanthobacteraceae; genus BOG-931. The sequence continues at coordinate 441,082 of CAVTFP010000005.1, read as the reverse complement.
CATCGTCGCATTGGCGAACCGCTTGGTCTCGCCGCGTGTCATACGACTGGTCGAGGACGAAGAGAAACCCGATAGCTTCACCGTACAAGGCGGCAAGATACCCGGCGAACGGATCACATTCAGCGGCGGCCACTTTGCCAGCGGCGAGCTGGAATCGTTCGCCAAGGGCAGCCGCCTCGAGCTCGAGCTGCGGCCAAACCGCTTTCTGGTGCGGCCTCTTGAACTGCCGGCGCGTGCGACGGAATTCATCGAAGGTATTGTGCGGGTGCAGATCGACCGCTTGACGCCGTGGACGGCGGCCGAGGCTGTGTTCGGCTGCACCCCTCCGATCATGGCCGGCAACGGCAAGATCGTTACGACGATCGCCGCCTCAACACGCGCGGCGACAGATCCTTACGTCGCCGGCCTTGCCGCGCTGCACCCCGCCTCGATGTCGATCTTCACCCGCGCCGGCGAGCAGAGCCGCGACCTGATCAAGGTTTTCGAGCAGCAGGCGCGCGGGCTGCTTGATCGGCAGCGCATGAGCCGGTTGCTGCGCCTGACGCTCGCTGGCCTTGCGGTTGCGGCGGTACTGGCGATCGTCGCAGACGGGTTCGTCGACAATTATCTGGACGGCCGCCAAGCCGAGATCAACAGCGAACTCACGGCGCGGCGGGTCGCGCTGCGGCTTGATCGTAATGGTATCGACCTGTCGCCGGTCGCCGCGCTGGCGCGGCGCAAGCACGAAACGCAGGCCAGCGTGATCGCGATCGAGGAGTTGTCCCGCATCCTGCCCGACAACACCTATGTCACCGAACTGCATATCGACGGCAACACGCTGCAAGTCGCGGGCGTCACCACCGATGCGCCGTCGCTGATCCGGCTGATGGAGCAGTCACAACATTTCAGCCGCGCCACGTTCTTTGCGCCGACGACGCGCGCGCCGTCGGATCCGGGCGATCGGTTTCATATCGAAGCCAAGCTCCAGCCGATCAATACGGTGACCCGATGACGGTGCGGGCAATCGTCGAGCGCGGACTGAATTATTCGCCACTCGTTGCTGCGGTGGTCTACGCAGTCGCGGTGTGCTTGCTGCTGGCGACGGCGATCTATGCGGTGACCGACATCTATTCCGGCGCAAGCGCGCTTGCCGACACCGAGGCCATGCTCGAGCGCCTGCAGGGCCGTAATCTGGCTGCTGATGCGGACGGGGCAATGAACGGTTCGCCGTTCCTTGAGGGCCCGAGCGTAACGGTCGCCGGTGCAACACTGCTTCAGCGCGTCGCCGGCGCGGTCACCAAGGCCGGCGGCACGATTCAATCCTCGCAGGTCGACGTGGCAAACTCGGCGGGCGGCCTGGTGAAGCTCCAGGTCAGCTGCGAGATCGGGCAGGCCGATTTGCAGCGGCTGCTTTACGATCTCGAAGCCGGCATGCCGTTTCTGTTCGTCGATGAACTGACGGCGGAAATGCCGCAAGCAGTCGGTGCCGCCGGCGGCATCGGGCGCATGCATGTGCAGCTTGCGGTGTCCGGCCAGTGGCAAGGCAAGGCGCGATGATGCGCGGCCGCCATCGCTTCGCTCGCGCCGTGCTGGTGGCGGTTGGCATCGCGGCGCCGGCGTTTGCAATCGATGCGCTGACCATGAACGACCCCGACGGGCTCGGCAGCCAAAACCCGGGGCTCGACGTTACCCGTCACGCCATGCCGCCGCCGGACATCACTGCGAAGCCGGCGAATGATGCACCGAATGTGGCGCCGCAATCCGCAGGGGAGGCGACGCCCGCTGTAAGCGCGAACCCGCTCTGGGCGATCCCGATGAGCTCGCTCGCGGCGACGCGCAACCGGCCGCTGTTCACCCCATCGCGGCGCCCGCCGGCACCGGTCGTCGCCAATGCGCCGCCGCCGCCGCGTCCACCGCCGCCGCCACCACCGCCCGCGCCGGAGCATCCGAACTTGACGCTGGTCGGTACGGTGGCGGGAGAGAACGAAGGCGTCGCGGTCTTCATCGATTCAAGGCACGCGAGATACGGTGCGGCTGCGCACCGGTGAAGGTCGCTCAGGTTGGATCCTGCAATCGGTGGATCACAGCACAGCGACCATGCAGAAGGGCGATCAAACCGAAACGCTGGCGATGCCGCGGCCAACCGACATGCAAGCGGCGGCGCCGCCGATCATCAGCCCGCTGCCGCCGCCACCGCCGCCGCCGCCGCAATCTGGGCCGCCGGCGCGGCCATCGCCGCCGCCCCTATCGGGGCAACCGCCGCCGCCGCGGGCGCAATCGGATCTGTCGCCGCCGCCAAATCCGCAGCCGCAGGGCTGCATGCCGCCGCCGGTCGGCTGCTGACCACGTGCGGCATGTCTCGCACTCGGACTATAAATTTCTTGTTTTATGGAATAGGCGTTCGACAGGATCTTTCGGATGCTGTGCGCGAAAGCATCCGAAGGTTCCGCGCTTCGGCGCCGCAGCCAACTTGTCTCGGTTGCGGGTTGCCGTTGCCCAGAAAACCAATCGGTGTAAGTCGGCAATAGGTGATTTTCCCGCGATACCAAGTTTTCTCGGTCTATTCGATCGACCCCTAGGCGCGGGGCAACATCAGGCGCTCCGAGCCAACTCGGGGGAGGCTTCTCGGTAGCGGAGATTTTTTCGCCGCGGGCTTATTGCAGGGCAATTCCGCCAGTGAATCCAGTGCCGGTGGGACCGGTCACCTGATTATTGCCGAATGAGTGCAATGCGCCGCCACCTATAGCCTGCGTCGCACTGCCGTTGTTCGACAGCATCGAGGATCCGACTGTTACAGTCGATGTTCCGCCGTTCGACTGGATGCCCGCCAAGCCATTCGACGCGATCACGTCGCCCGTCAGATCGATCTTGGTATTGCCGGATCCACCGACGGAATTCACGCCGTTGCTGGAATTGAGGCTGAACGTACTGTACGAGATGGCGGCGGTGACCGTGCCGCCGCCCGTGCCGTCGGCTCTGAGCCCACCGCCGCTGTTATTATCGATCCTCACCCGATCGATCGCGACGTTGGCAATAGCGCCACCGCTCGGTTTGACGAGCATCCCGGAGCCGTTGCCGGTGATAGTCGTGTCCTGGATCTTCACGTCGACGGTGCCACTGGTCGGGAGCACCCCGATGCCGGTGGTGAATTGCTGGATGACACAGTTCTAAATCGATACCCGTCCGGCTGTGACAATATCGATGCCGTTCGGACTGCTGGAATTCGCGCCATTAAAAATCAGACCGCGCAGGTTGACCACGTCGCTTGCACCCGCTGCGATCACGATGCCGTTCGCGCCCGTGACAAGTATGCCGGCCTCGCCCACGCCATCGTTATAGATGCTTATCGCGTTGGTGATGGTGAGGGTGCCATAGCCTCCGGGGTCGAGGACGTCGATTTCACCGCCTGCCGACGTTTTCCCGTAGGCGACGGCGAAGGTCTGGCACGGCGTCGCACGGCTGCAATCATTGCCGTCGTTGCCGGTACCGGAAACCCAGGTCCGTGAGACGCCCGCCTGGGCGTGTGCAGGCGACGTCGGGGCCCATAGGACGAGCATGAAGCCGAGGAGTGTAAATAGCGCAGCGGATTTCGTCATGACGCCCCCCCGAATCTACCTTGCATAGCCACCCTGCGAATTACTAACACCTCCCAAATTAGATTGCGAGGCCTCTAGCGTCGAAGGACAAGTAGTTTTTTCGCGGGGTCCGGGATGGCGTTCCAAAGCTTGTCCTGGGTTCTGGGACTGACCTGCTTCCGCCAGGCCTCTTCATTGCCCACGACAAAATTCGCGCGGATCTCGGTGACGTCCGACTGCAGGTATTGTTCGAGCGCCGGATATTCGGGAGCTAACGTGAAAAGCATATCTTGCGCCATTTTGGGGATCGCGGCGGACGGCTTTGTGAGCCAGTGGATTTTTAGTCCAGATTTCCGCATCCGAGGCCGCTGCTACCCAGGCTGCAAGCCATGGGATGAAGGCTCGCTCGCATAACCGCGATACCTGACCGTCGTAATCAAGGTCATTCGGCGTGCCATATTTCCGGTTACTCAAATTGACGGCCGAAGCGGCGGCTGACCGCGGATCGCGGGCCCGCACGAACACATGGCGTACGCCGCGGTTGCGCAGCGTCGTCAGATTGTGGGGGATGGCTCCGAAGTGATCGTGCAGCACTGCGCCGCCGCGCGAAAAGGAATTCAGCCAACTTGGAGCAATGTAGAAATTGGGAAAGCGCCCACAACTCACGCGCATGATCGGCGCGTCGAGCGTCGACGCAAGCGTCTGCGTGAGTGAGGCGCTGGCCGATCGCGGCATCGACGCTATGACCAGCGAGGGAATCCCCCGTGCCATCGCCAGTTCCTGGCGTCCGCGCAATACCGATGAATTGCGCTGGTGATCCGAAAAGACCTGGTTGCCGCCGTCCGACGGATGGGTGCCGGAGCGGTTGAAATGAAAGGCCGCCCGCTCCGGATCGCCCAGTGGGCATAGAGGAGGCCAAGATGATAGTCGAGAGCCTCCGTCCAATAACCTTCGTCCCGGACCAGCCGGGCATCGACGCCAATCTTGTCGAAGATCAGTTGGTTACCGGCGCGGTTGCCCTGCGCTTTTTGTATTTCCAAAATCTCCGCGATGATTCCACGCACGGCATCGAGGTGCTGACTATCTGTGCGATGCGGCGGAGGAAATGCAGTTCGAGCATGATCGCCCATGGTTCGTGTCAGCTACCAACATCCGAGCAATGTGAAGCTATATCAAGTCTGCCGGCCGAATGTCAGAATTTGAGACGCTGTTCAGATCGCGTTCATCGACCCGCAATAGACGATTTCAGGCGCGTAATTTTACGCTCGCTAAGACGATAACTCACAGCCTGCGGATGCAAGAGCAACGGGGCAAAGTGTGCCGGAACACTAAGCGGCATGGGGTTTGCGTTGGAAACTACCTACCTGACGGGAAAAGCCCGGGGATGAGTCTGGGCTAAGGACGCACGTATTTGATTTGGCCGTTTTTATTCCGGTTCTGTCTCGAAATTGCAACTTATCGGATGTTCCGGTTTTAGTGCGATGCGTTCCCGATTCGTTGGCATCGAGAGATTGCTTCGCCTCCAATGCAGACATGCGCAAGCGCGGCCAGACCGTTCATGCCCGCGACTTTGGCCAACGTTTCCGATATGTCGGCGAGATATTCGACAATATCAGCACGCTTCGGTTCTACACGTTCCATTTTCGTCCCCATGTTGCAAAAGCCGGGACGACCCCGGCGCCGGGATAAATGGACGTGTGTTTGGGACATATGCGGCAGATTACTAAGGTGAGGTTGCGCCCCGTCTTGATGGCAGGCGAGACCGGCTTAACCGGTCGAAAGTAACCCATCACGTCATTTCCCACCTTACATTCGTTGTGCCGCACAGCCTTGATCCAATGTGGTACCGTATCTTGGCGGAGCCAAAATACTATGAGCTAGTTCGAAACGGCTTTTATGGTGCCAAGCGCACTCCAACATTTCATCATCACGCGCCTCGGAATCGGTGTCCAAAACGAGCACTGGTTCCGAAGTGCGCTTGGGCTGTTCGAGGCCGTGACCTTTCCCTCGCTTTGTGCGCAGTCCTGTCCCGATTTTACCTCCCTTCTAATAGTCGATCTTGACATGCCCGCGAGCGCACGATCGCGCCTCTCCGGGATTGTCGGTCACCATCCAAATTTTCATATCGTCCCGATCGATCTGCTCGGCATGCACCAGGTCCGACATGGCTGCTTCGACTACGTTTGGGATTGCTGCCGGGAATATCTGCTCGCCAATCGCCTGATCACCGATCCCTTCGGTTACATCATTACCTCTGTGCTCGACGGCGACGATGCTTTGCATCGCGAGACTGTGGCGGCGGTTCGAGCGCGGACGGCAGCGGAAATGCCGGATTTTCTCGCGGCAGAACGCAATGATCGCTCCTGGTGTCGCCATACGGGGGGTATGTGTCTGACTTTTCCGGACGGCCTCCTGTGGTTTGCCCATTCCGACGTCGTGCACCCGAGGCATAGACCGTTCCTCGGCATGTCGGTCAATGTCGCCGCGCGATTTTCCAGCGGGATTTCGGCGTGCTCAAGCCGTCATCTTGCGTGGCCGTCCTATTGTGATGTACTCGGCTTCAAGGTGATCGCTGCCGAAGCAGGCAGGCCGATGTGGGTCTACGTCCGGCACGATCGCTCCGAAGTGCCATGGCAATTGCCCGACGGGAATACCGATCAAGGCTGTATTGAGGTTTTGCACCGCGATTTCGGCATCGATTTCGACAAGATGTCGGAATGGCGGAGAGGTCAGGATTCCGCGCGCCACCGGTGGGGCACGCCGGAATTCCGGTCATGGAGCAGCTCGATTGTTACTTTCGAATCACCGCGCTCAACTGCCAAATTGAAACGCTGGAGCGTCAGGCTCAACGCAATAGCTTGGACGCCGCCGGGCTGGCCCTGCTCGAAAAGCAGCCTGTGTTGCGAGAGACCCTAAAAAGCGTCTACCGCGAACAGGCTCGATCGATGTTTCGGTGAACAATCGCACTTCAGGCGGAGCTGCCGATGGCTGTTCCGATATGATGGAGCAAATCGACGACAAACGCGCGTCTTGATGCGCCGTGAATTCCTGCAGGCGCGCGATGAGGTTTTCGCGCAACGGAAATACGCGTCGCTGTTGACGGTCGGATTATCAAAATTGAATCCAACTTCCCCGCTAATGAACGATTCGGCGCTGCAGGAACGCACCAAGTCTATAAGACCGCTAAATTGATAGGTCACTGCCCTATTAATAAAAAGTATAGGAGTGCCGAGCGCGAGACTTGGCATCGCGCAATGCAGCCGCGTTGTTACAACGCATTTGGCATGCGCGTAAATGCTCAGCAGTCGACCAGCTACGGCACAGCGTCGCTGGAACGATCCGCCACTCTTGTCCCGGTGGCTCAATCGCCAAACTGGGGTTTGTGCGCGTTCAGTTAAGCAGCGGTGCAATTCGTCGTCCAGATCGACCGCACAAATATAATTGCCTCGCGTCCGGCCGCGGTCCAGACCGAGCGTTAGAGGGCGCATCCGAGAAATAGGCTTTGACGCCATGCGTTTGGAGCAGATCGACCGTCCACAGATCGCGACCGCCGATTGGTTCGTGATGCTTTATAAATCTTAAGCTGTCTCCTTTCAGGAGCGCTTCAGATGGCGCACTCAAGGTCGTTTGCCGGAGCCGCTCGCGGGAAATGTGCATGGAAATTGGAAGCGGGAGAAGCCAGTCCGGAGGTGGCCATCTATCCGGGACGGTGGGTGAACCACCCATTCAAAACAATGTTGAAAATTCCATTGACATTTGGCTGATCGATCGACCAATCATCGCGATCGACTAGCGCATCCACAGACGGAAGAAATTGTCGAACGGCAATGCTTTGGATTTCATCTCCGAGGTTATTGGTGCTGTAGGACAGCAGGGCAAATTTTGTGGTCATCTGCAGGGCGGTATTGTAAGCAAGGGCCTTCGCTCCAAGTTATGCTATGCGCAGGCTGAACGCATGGCAATTGTTTCAATGCCCGCATCGCCCGAAAATATTGTGGCGACCGCGCTTCATCGCTCGTTTCTCCGACGAACTACTCGCCACTGCCAAATTGGCGGGAAAAGGGCCGGGAGGATCCTTGCCCGGCACAGCCCCCTATTTCTGAGGGATCTATTTCACCTGTGGAGGAGACTTAAATCCGGGAGGCCCAAATAAACACGAAGTCCCGGGAAGAAGTGCCTGCTTAAGCTTGAAATAGAGTGCAGTCGTTCCCGTTTTCGGCAGGCCCACGATCAAAATTTTCATGATTTGCCCGAGCAGGGAGCGTTCAATTACTACCCGTCATAATGGATTAGGCTAGACTGTATTATCTTCGGTGCAAAGCGGCCCGTGAGATGCTCCCACTTTCCCGTTGACGGCCGAAATTGCTGTTGTGTAGGTGTATTGGCTGGAAACCGGGCCGGTTCTGGGGCTGACAATTCGGCTAATACGGTGTCGGGAGGCGAACTAAATGGCACTCGGACGCGATATCGTGGACGCGATTATTCGTGAGCATTCCTACCGGCCGATCGCGGGTGATGTCCTGGTCATCGGCCATCAGACCGTCAATCTCAGCCGAAACGAAGTTCTGGAATTGATGCGCGAGCATCGATGTGGCTGCCGCGAGCAGGTGCTACGCTCGCTTGCCAGAAGCGCGCCGGCAGTCGAAGACGGCACGAGCGCTGCAGCACTGTTCGAGCTCTTGGGAGTTGGCGCAGTACGCATCCTTGATGCCGAAAATGCAGACATTGTCCACGACTTGGCGCTGCCAATCCCGCAGCATCTCCAGAGCAGCGCAGATTTCATCGTCGACAGCGGCGCGGTTTCGGATGTCTTTGCGCCAGGAGTCGGCGATACGCAACTATGCGCGCATGCTACGCGCCGGGCGGCCGCCTCCTCGCCATCAACAATCTGAGCGGCCATTTCGATCCCGTACGCGATACCTAGCGCTGTCTGGTATCTCGACTATTTCGTCGCCAACGGATTTGCGGACTGCAAGGTCTACATCCTCGTGTATACTTGCCGATGGGACCGGCCAACGCGTTCTGCGTCGATATCGATTGCTTGTTGGATCCAGCGCGAGAAGTTCGAACGTTTCTGTCGCCTCATGAAATGGCCGTTGTTATTTTCGCCGAAAAAGGCGACGGTTCGACTGATCACGTCATTCCGACTCACGTTCATCGAAGGTCGGCTATAGAGTCTGAGCGATACCGCAAGAATCTCGACATGATCAAACATAATGAGCGCCCGCACCTGGTGCGCTCCCGCGGCAAGTTGGCCGACGTCGATGTTCGCGGCGGACATCTCTTCATGCAGAGCGACTACACTGCGGCCGCTCCATCCTTTTTGCGGCCACGCCGCAGTCTCGGATTCAGAGCAGCAGCCGCGAAGCTTGAAAAGTCTCTGCGTCGGCACCGGGCGTGACGGGACGCACTCGATCTGTCAATTGGTGCAGAACGTCTTTTCGGGCACCGGCCGGCAAGGTTATGCATGACTATTGCGTCCAGGAAATCAATCAAGCGTTCTGCGATTTCAAGGAAATCGGCGATGAACGCGATGAAGATGCGCTCAAGCGGGCGGTTTCAAATTGTACGTACGAGTGCATCGTCGGCAATGGATACGCTGCGATTCTTCCGCTGTTCGCGCAACAATATGGCCGTAGCTTGAAAATCCTGCATCTGCGTCGTGCCGACCGCGACGCCTGCGTCGCGAATCTAGTCAAGCACTGCGAGATGTTCCCAGGGGAATATCGCTATTATGCGGATAGTCCAATACGCTGCGGTTAAGCGCATGGCGGCCTTCCATTTCGGGGAAATGTCACGGGAGCAGTGGGATCGCTTGCCGATCGAGAAGAAGCTCGGTCGGTATTACGGACAGAGACCCCACAACCTCGTTCGCGAATACCTCGATCTGTTCGATGAGCACATCGAGATTACGACAGAAAGTCTCGACGACGAAGCGATCCGCCGCGCCATTGCGGGATTTGTCGGCGGCGACAGCCGGACGCTGCCACCGAAGGCCCATCTCAATGCCTCCGTCATCGACATTGCGTCTTTTCCCAAGGTTCAGCGGCAAAAGATGCACTGGCTCATGGGCCGCCTGAATATCGGAGAGCTGGCCAACGACGAAGTTTATCCGCTCGATTACTCTCTGGATAAGTTCGTCGCCTGGAGTGGCTATCAGATTGTGAACTCGTCCCCGGCGCGCAAGCCGGCGCGGCGCCAGCCTGAGAAGATCGCTGCCGATCTTGAGCGTGCGGCAAAAATCATTAGCGATAGGCTGCGCGACATCGACGCGCTGCATCAGCTTGTTCGCGATCGTAGCGGAAATACTGAGCAGTAAGCGAAGGAGTGCCGTCATGGGTGTCGGCACCGGTGTCATCGAGCTTCTCATTCAATTGAAGGAGGAGGCTGCTCCATGCCCGACCGCACCTCGGTTATAGAGATCGGAGCGCGGCGAGCTTTCCAACAGGGTGCTTCGAGCTCGCGGGTTAGATCGAAAGGCTGGGCCGGCTTTTTGGGGTGGAGCCCGTGCCCCCGCTTCCTGATCCAAAGCCGACGACCTTAAATCAGTTCGGAGGGGAACGCTTGTCTCCGGGTGCACCGTTGGCTGCCGAACTTTGGCGATGGCTCGGTTGTTCATACGCATCGATCGATATTGATGGCAGTCCAAACGCTATCCCGCTTGATCTGAATTTCGACGCCGTTCCTAACGATTTGGCCGGCAAACATAATGTCGTGACGAATTTTGGTACGACGGAGCACGTTGCAAACCAATTGAATGCGTTCAAGATTGTCCACGACCTCACGGCGCCGGGTGGCATAACAATTCACAACTTGCCATCCCAGGGCAACTTAATTCATGGGTTGGTCAATTACACGCCCAAGTTTTTTTGGATGCTGGCAAGAAGCAACGATTATCGCTGGCTTCGGTTCGACTTCGAACCCGCGGGCGCCACCGCCTCCGCTACCCGACAATCTTCTAGAAAGTGTACGGCCCTTCAAGCCCGAGATCGACGACTTCGACGAAGACTTACCGTGCGTCGAACTGTTCGATTGTCGCGGTGTTTTTGAAAACAAGCCGAGCGCGCCGTATGTGGCAGCCAGCTTGATGTCCCCAACAACACCTTGTCCGACAATGAAGCCCTTCTTCGACGGTATTGGTCAGTGTTGAAGCGGCACGAGATAAGTAGCATGCGTCGGTGTCACGGTTGGCGCGATAATTTCGTCGTCCGAGTTGGTTCGGTAATAACTCGACGATGGGCGGCCGCTCCACTACAAGCTGACGAGGGATGAGATTGTCCGGATCTATCACCGCCCAAATCCGCGCTTAACTCGAGGGCTTCCCGGCGTGTCCGTCAAAAACATTCTTTACGTAATGGCCGACCAACTGCGTGCGGACTATCTCTCCTGCTACGGGCATCCGACCCTGCATACGCCTCATATTGACGCCTTAGCCGCGCGCGGCGTTCGCTTCAGCCGGGCCTACGTCCAGGCACCGGTATGCGGCCCCTCCCGCATGTCGTCTTACACCGGCCGCTATGTCAGTTCACACGGCTCCACCTACAACGGCATACCGTTGCGCATCGGCGAGATGACCATTGGAGATCATCTGCGCCCGCTCGGCATGCGCGTGGTTCTTGTCGGCAAGACGCACATGGCGGCTGACAGAGTAGGCATGGCGCGCCTTGGTGTTGACCCTTACTCGATCGAAGGAGTCTATGCCCACGAGTGCGGCTTTGAGCCGTATGAACGTGATGATGGACTGTGGCCCGATCCAGGCGCGCCGTATGATCTGCCATACAACACGTATCTGCGAGATCTCGGTTACGATGCCGACAATCCTTGGCACGACTACGCCAATGCGGCGGAAGGCGACGATGGCGAACTGTTTTCTGGCTGGAGCATGCGGAATGCTACCAAGCCCGCCCGCGTGAAGGCCGAGCATTCCGAGACCCCGTACATGACGCGCCGCGCGATCGAGTGCATCGAGCAGTCTAGCGATGCGCCGTGGTGTATCCACCTCTCGTTTATCAAACCGCACTGGCCGTACATTGCGCCGGCGCCGTATCACGCGCTCTACGGGCGCGCCGACGCGTCCGGCCTGCCATGAGCGCGAACGGAGCCATCCCATCCGGTGTACCGGGCCTTCTCAGGACGAGGTACTCGTCAATCGTTCGCATGCGACAGTCGCGGGCAGCGTGATCCCGGCCTACATGGGACTGATCAGCCAGATCGACGACTCGGCTCGCTATGCGGTTCTGGAAGCACGCGCTGCTCGAATCGACGCTGATCGTGTTCACCAGCGACCATGGCGACTATCTCGGGGACCATTGGCTGGGCGAAAAGGAGTTCTTCCACGAACCCCCGTACGGGTGCCGCTGATCCTGTTCGACCCGCAGCGCGGGCGGACGCGACGCGCGAACGGTCAACGCGCTGGTCGAAGCGATCGATTTGGCGCCGACGTTCGTCGAATCCGCCGGCGGGGCGCGAGTAGACCATATTCTGGAGGGACGTTCGCTGTTGGCTTCAACGCGAGATCCGGACAACAAAGCGGGCGATGCTTGCGCACCGCCGCGATCAGCGAGTGCGATTATACCTTCCGTTGGGCGCGGCATAAGCTCAATCGACCGGTCGACGGTGCGCGCGGCTGGATGCTCCGCACCAAGCGATGGAAATATTTCATCTCGAATTGGTCCGCCCGCAATTATTCGATCTGCGGAAGGATCCGCATGAACTCGTCGATCTGGGGCGAGATCGTGCTCACGCCAAAATACGCGCCGAGTTGCATGAGCAGCTTTTTGTCTGGCTGCGTGCACGCAAAAACCGGGTCACGCTGCCAAATGCATTGATCGAGCGGAGCACCAAAAAGTACAAGAAACGCGGTTTCCTGTACGGCGTATGGTGACACGAGCCGAAGCGGCTGGCGGGACTGCGACAATGATAGGACGGGCATCCGCCGCGGGGGGTGATCTCGCTGCGGCACTGAACAGGCAATGCTGCTGAGTGCACGGAGCCTGATTGATTGAACAGCGTGAGGTGAGCGAACGCAGCCAGCAACACGGCGGCGATCCTTCATACGCCTCATATTTACGCCTTAGCCTCACGCGACGTTCGCTTCAGCTGGACTTGCTGGAGCGGCGGCAGTACGGCCGGACCATTCCATCGGCAGACATCGATCAACCGAGCAACACGTCCGCAAACCTCATTCGATCGCGCGTGTTCGGCCGTTTATAATAACAGCGCGTGGCACAAGCGAACGCCAGCCCCGCGTTAGTTCCTTGGGCGGCTACTGCAGTGGTACAGCGCTCGTGAAACTGGAGCCCATAGCGCCGACGATGCGATTGGTGTCGTAGGTGAGAATCTTGCCGACCAACCGCCGAAAGGGCAGTTGCGTTGTTCAGAGATCAGGTGTTGTCGACTACACGCCGCGTTGGTGCCGTTCGCATTGATTCCGCCAGCCCATTCGAGGCAATCACGTCACGAGAGAGATTTACGACGACATTGGAGGTGCCGCTGACCTGGTTTAAGCCGTTGGAGGCGTTCTGACTGATGGAGCTATCGGTTACGGAAACGGTTATAGGGCCGCCGCTTGCGCTGGTGGCTTTGATCCCGCCGCCGGTACTGTTTTCGATCTGCGATCGTTCGATCGACATCACTGCGCTTCCGCTGCCGGTGGGCGCCACGAGAACCGGAAGCATTTTTGTAGATTGTCGAATCCTGTATTTTGACATCAACGCTTCCCGCACTGGCTCGACGTCGACGCCGGCCGTCGAGAATCGGGAAATCTTGCAATCCTCGATGCGGACCACCGCGGCCGCAGTGATGTCGATGCCGATCGGTGCTATAGTACACTCGGGACCAATAATCGTCAGACCGCGAAGCGTGACGTTGATGCCGGCAGTACTAATGATGATACCGTTCCCGCCCAGACACGAGAGGATGCACGAGTTCCTCCGCCGCCGCTGCATTCGACCGTGACATCTTGTGAGATCACCACCGGACCAATGGTATTTGGCGGATCGGCGCAGAAAACGGTTCCGCCTGGGGCGGTAACAAAGAGTGCTGCCGACAGCGTCGCGCAAGGCGCCGTGCGCTGACGGAAAAGCGCAGATTCATTACTGTCGTTGCCGAAAGTGCCGGATACCCACCCTACAGTCGTCGATCCCGATGCTTGAAGTGGCGTGGCGAACAGCATGCAGGCGAGCATCGTCGCAAATAGAGCAAACGGTATTGTGGTTCGCATGGCTTAAGCCCCCAATTGAAATGCGGCCCTTCGAGAAGGCAGCAATGGAGTATTGTAAGGCAACACGCACACAGTGAACAGTGCGGGCGACGCCATCGTCAATTAGAAAGATTGCCGGGGAAGACATAAACTCATACAACTCCTTCCAGCGTTTCAGTGTGTTGGCGGTACATTATCGACTGCATCCGGCCGCGTATCGGCTCGCATTTGTTCTAGCGCTCGCTCAATCAGGAAGCCGCTAGTCTCGTCTCCAGTCTCTTCCGTGATCTTCAGCGTCGTTTCCAGCAGCTCGATCGCCGTTGTCGGAGCGCGGGGATCTTCCGGATCTGCCACGATTCCACCGCATGCCGTATCACTGTTCGGCGACCCACGTTCCGACCGCCCCAACCAAGAGCCATAAAGAATCCCCCGAAACCAGACGAAGAACGACGTACGTTTCTCGGCCAAGCTGGCGCCAATCCTCCGCCGCTTTCGGCGTCTGAACCAGCGCAGAGTCTGTCCGAAGCCGCACGTCGGCCTTTCCAAGGGGATTTGAAGGGCGTAAAGCGGAACCATTGCCGGCCTGTGCGTGATCAGGCGCCGGTGACAGAGAGACACGCCGGTGCTCCCGCCTGCAGCGCGAGGAGCTCATGCCGAGCAGCTCAAATCACTTGCTTGCTTCGCTCTCAACTGAGCGATCTCGGCTTGTTGGAGCCGAACTTGCAGCCATTAGAATTGCGGTTGCGGCAGGACCTGGAACAGCCGAACAAGCGGATTGATGCAATTTATTTTCCGCACAGCGGGTTCGCCTCCGTCGTCGCCATCCAATCCGCCAAGAAGCAGGTTGAGATTGGGCTTATCGGCCGCGAGGGGATGTCGGGATTATCCGTTGTCCTCGGGGACAATCGCTCACCGCATGCGACCCACCTACAGCTTGCTGGTGATGGGCAGTCCATCCGCGCCAACGATTTACGCAAAGCTATGGACGCAAGCACGTCACTTCGTAATTCCCTGTTGAAATACGTCCAGTATTTCGGCGTCCAAACGACCCACACTGCAATTTGCAACGCAAAATCCAAGTTGGATCAGCGCCTCGCACGTTGGCTCTTGATGGCACACGATCGCATAGGTGCAGATTATTTGCCGCTGACGCACGAATTCCTGTCGCTGATGCTTGCTGTCCGCCGGGCCGGCGTAACTGAGACGATCAATACGCTGAAAAAACAAGGAACTCATAAGCAGCGTGAGAGGCGGCATCACGATTCGCAACCGCAAGGGTCTGGAGCACATCGCGGCCGAGACATATGGAATTCCGGAATCCGAATACCGCCGGCTGATCGGCTAGGTTGGAGAAGCCCGGTTGTAACAGGCGGAGGGGTGCCTTGAATTGCCGCCTACCTCGGTCTCCCGGACCTGATACAATTCTCAAAATTCGCTTCCCAATCCCCAAGCCAGAGGGCGTTCGACGAGGCGACGGGCATTTATCGCTTTTGTCAGCGGCGCCGCCGTATGGCCCTTCGCCGCACGCGCCGCGCAGCAATTTAGGATTGGCCTGCTCGATACCGGCATTGGCCCCTATTTCGACGTCCCCTTTACACGTAAGCTTGAGGAACTCGGTTATGTGGAAGGGAAGAATGTCGTCATCGAGCGCAGGAACGCGGAAGGTAACAACGAACGTCTGAAGGATTTCGCGGCCGACCTTGTGCAGCGGCAAGTCGATGTCATCGTGACCGCCGGAACACCCGCCGGATTTGCAGCCAAGCGGGCCACAAATGCCCATCCCCATCGTTCTTGGCGCCAACAGCGATCCTGTCGGTGTGGGCTTGGTGGCGAGCCTTGCCCGGCCGCGGCAATGCAACGGGTACATCATTGATGGCGCCTGAGCTGAGCGCCAAACGTCTCGATATTCTTCGCGCTCTGGCGCCCGGAATCACCCGGTTTGCGATGTTGTGGGATTCATCGAATCCCGGCATGGCGCAACGCGTGCGTCAAACGGAGATTGCCGCCGATCAATCACACGTCCTCATTCACACCGTTGGACCAAGAACTATTGACGAACTCGAGGCTGCCTTCGTTGATCTTCTCGTCAGCACCCGGATGCACTTGCTGGTGACAACAGAACCGTTCACGCGGCGGTACCGCAGCCAAATTCTTGACTTTGCCAGCATGGAACAAACTTCCAGTTATGTACGAAGAAAGCTCACTGGGGTCGACGCTGGCGGGCTCATGTTATATGGACCGGATTATCAGGAGAACTTCCGGACGGCCGCCATCATGGTCGACAAAATATTGAAAAGGCGCCAAACCGGCCGATTTGCCAATAGAGCAGCCAACTACGTTTGAGCTGGTGCTCAACCTCAAGACCGCAAAGGCGATCGGGCGTGACATTCCGCCGAACATGCTCGCGCTTAGCAATCGGGTGGTCGAATAAAGCGATCGCAAGTCGGTCGCACGATGGCCCGATCGACGGGGACGAAAAGGAAGACGATGAGCTCGAACGCGGGAAGCGAGCGACATCGTTGCGGACGCGATGACGCCGCGCGTGAACTCGGCATCGACACGGCGGGGCTCGTTAGGGGCTGGTCGGTCGCGCTGGACGCCGACTGTGGAACAGGTGAAGAATCCACAAGCCGTAAGAAAAAAAGCGACTAATTTGCCAGCCTCGACGTCAGCGCAGCGGGATCGCTTGTCGATCGGGGAAAAGTTCGGTTGGTAATACGACATGACCCACGCACTCATTCGCGAAAAGCACCGAAGGCCTATCTCAAAGCCCCCGTCCTCAACATCGCGCCCTATGCTAAGGCGCAGTGGGATAAGATGCACCTGCAGATGGGCCGCTGCCTCGAACCTGGAGACGAATATGCCGACGCGCCGATCTATTTTCCTGATGGGCGGAGGAATTTTATGCGCCGTGGCCACTCAGCCGACGATGGCGCTGGCGATACACCGACAAGTGGAAGCTGTCGCCGCGAGAATTGATACCGTTACGTTTTTTGTCAGTGCCGAATCCAGCGGCGAAGGTCGCTTTCTCAGTCCACCCTCAGCCGTAGCGGCCGCCATGCGCGCCCTGAACCGCGAGGAGTTTAGGATATGACCTGAACGGCGATCTGACCGCTGTTCGCCAATTTCAGAGAATAGAACGTGGATATAGACGGAATTTGCATGATGTCGAACAGATTGCGCAGCGCAGCAGGATATGATTCTGCCTGCCTGTGGCGACCGCTCTTGAGCCACTGTCGCATCAAAACAATCGTCTGCCGAAATCCCGGCAGGACCTCTGAGCCGCATTTTTCGACGGCTTGAGCAAGCGATTCAGAATTTTCAACGCCCTGCTCGATTCCAGCATATTGGATAAAATATTCGCGCGACCACCACATCCAATACGTAAATTGCAGCCGCAAAGGAGTTGCGTTGAATCGAGAATTCTTTGCTTCGAGTTCGTAGTCTGGATAACTGGTTGGTTTCGCCAGAAACTGTTCGATGGGAAATCCCATTGCGACAAAATCGTCTTTGAAGATGTCATGGTCGATTACATTTTGAATTGTGTTTGCTGTCGCAATAAAAACATCCGCCGGGATGGCTCGTTGAACGGTATCTAAGTCCAATGATCGTATGAGCGGAAACCCTCGACTCCTCAGGCGCAAATGCAAGAGTTCATGACAGGCGGCTGCTGGAACGCGGTCGGTCGTCGTATTGAGATTAATAAAAGCGCCGTGAAATTCGAGCTTTTCCTGATCCACCGATATCCCGTACCCGGATATATCGTCAGTGGCCGATGACCTTCTGACCGTGAGCGCGTCACGGTAAAATGACGCCACTTGGTCCGCCAGCGCAGTGGCGAGTGGATGGTCGCTAAAAAGAGAGCGAATATATTCGATTGACAAATTGTCCGATGCGTCGGCCATGAGTTCATGCTTGCCGGAAGAAGCCGTTAGCCTGACGGCCTAAGGCGATTTCACGAGTTGCGCTGTTTAGTGGGTTTTATCATGCGGAACATGTGCATTACAGCGACTAGAGCAGGGCGCCGGACATCTCCACCGCGCGAACGTCAAGGAGAAAACCGGGTTAGCCAGCCCAGCTACTGGCGAAATTGCTTCGAACCGGGCTCGCCGATGGCCTGAGTGGGCTGCGGGTTAGACTGCGTGGCCAACCAGCCAGCTTTGGCAACCTCATCCCGCAGCATTTGTAAAATGCGCTGGAGACCGACCCGCGCCAGCACTCCCGCCGCACCGCCACCGCTTACTCCGCGCAGCTCCACTCGGAAATTGTCTCCCTGATGGGTGATTGATAGCTGTGCCACGAGCTCTGCGGCGGTCGCACTCGCAACAAGTAAATCGGCAGGGGTGTGGGACATCCGTTCCGCGGTCTTTGCGATCGCGGCGTCGCGCTCAAAGGCGGCAAGCTCGCCA
Source organism: uncultured Alphaproteobacteria bacterium (assembly GCA_963733645.1). Taxonomy (GTDB): domain Bacteria; phylum Pseudomonadota; class Alphaproteobacteria; order Rhizobiales; family Xanthobacteraceae; genus BOG-931. The sequence goes on along the minus strand of CAVTFP010000005.1, from coordinate 422,918 downwards.
CGAAGCTCTACTGGCGCTTGCCGCGCCAGAGCTGACGTGGTTGCGAGAAGTTCTGCCGCGCGTTCGAGCAGCGCGAGCACCACCCGCCTGGTTAACCAGCAGGACCAAGCTTCCGGATGGCCGGGATTGATAGCGGCGAGGATTCGGTCCTCCTGCATCGCATAGACGAAGGTGACGGATGTCAGCACATGCACTGTTGACTACTCCCTTTGAGGCAGCGCGCCTTTATTGGCTCACTCCCGCCTTAAGTTCCGGCTTGCGGTGTCATGCCTGCACCCCATCCAGACACTTTGGCACATCCGGTGCCGCAGAGTGGGAGCCGTTGCGGAAACGGCAACGGAAAAAGCACTTAAAGCGTACTGGCCGCTTTCCATCCCCCGCTGGTCCCTTCTCTAATCGGCCGGTCGGGGTCAAGCGCTTTCAGACTATCCACTGCTGCAGTGTCGATGTCTTTCGCGGGCTCATGCTTCTCTTCGGAATCGGCACCAAGGCCCTTGTATGGGGCTTTTGTAGTCAAGAAGTTTATGCAGGTCGGCGCATCTTTTCCTTCGTCGGTTTCTTTGTTCGTTGAAAGTCCGTTCCTTCGTCCCGATAGCCAAGCCACACCTTGACGGCTTCGAGCACGATGGCGCCGCTTGGTGCTGTCGGGATGACGATGATCAGAGGGGAGCTCGCTTTCGGGCGCGGTTTAATCGCGCCACAACCTTGTATCCGGTAGGTCCAAGGACCTGAACCATGATGCAGTCATGCGCATCGGCAGCGAAGCTCCGAAGCGGCGGACCCATTCTTCCAATCGGCATGAAAGCCAAGGGGCATGTCGGGAATCCGCCACCTCGAACCATCATCGGCCCCCGTCACAAGCGTATGGACAAGGCCGAAACTGTCGGGGTTCCTTCAGCGTCCTCCGTTCATTGTGCTGGACGCAAAACTATGCCGTCCGGTACAACGCCCTCCCGCACGAGCCGCCACAGGGCGATCAAAAGCTTGCGCGCCAAGGCCACGATCATGGTTTTGCGAGTGCCGCGGGCGTTCTCGGTGCGGGCTCGAAACCACTGCGCCAAGGCGCTGTTCTTCTGGAACATGAGCAACCGCCACGCCAGTTGAATCATGCCTCGTCGAACCCGGGCATTGCCCGAACGGGCCAGCCCTTTCTCCCGGCACTTCCTCCCGCTCTCGTCGGGCGAGCCCGTGAGGCCGGCATAACGCGCTACGGCCCGTCGGTCGCGCATGTTCCGCGACAGCACCTCCTGCACCAGCATGTCGGCCGTCTCGATACCAACCCCGATCACGCGCGCCAACAGGCGCACCATGGTATGTGGTTCATCACTGGGCGCCTGCTCGAGACGCTCCATACGTGCCTCCTCGATCTCCCGGATCTGATTACTGACCAGCCGTCGGCGCTCCATGTCGCGACGTAGCTCAGCCAACGTGTTCGGCGGGATCGGTTCGCCCTCAGGCGTGTGCAAGCCGTCAAGGCGTCCGGCGGCTCTTTTCAGCTTGGGATTGAAGCCGCGGATGCCGAGCCGGATCAACGCTGCCTTCATTCGGTTGACGATCCGACTTTGCTCTCCGACGAGGCTCTCGCGCTCGCGGTTGGGCCGCTTGGCATCTTCGTCCTTTATTGATGGGATCGCGACCATCTTGCAGTGATCACGCTCGCCGCGCAGCCAGCCGAGAAAGGCGCGTTTGAGCAGCTCGGAGTCGAGACGGTCGGTCTTCGCTCGCCGATGCTCGCGCGACACTGCGACACTCGCGGCGTGAATGACGTGGGCCTCGATGCCGCGCGCCTTGAGCCAGCGTGCCAGCCAGAAGCCGTCACGGCCGGCCTCGAAGGCGACTACAATGCGCTCGATCCTGCGTCCCGCTTTCTCCGCTTCGTCCCGCCATCGATGCAGCAGCTTCAGCAATGCGCTCTCGTCGACTGCGAGCTTCTTCAACGGCTGGCGCTCGACGCCAGGCACGATACCGGCAACGAGCCAGCTCGACAGGCTCATCTCGATAACCGCAATCAGCGTGCCGTTCGGTTCGAGGGCGGTGAGGGATCGGCTAAGGTCGTTCAACTTCTGCATGGGGCGCTCCATCGGTTCACATCAGCGACGATGGATGCAATAGCCTCGCCGCCGCCCCATAGCATCTTCCATCATGGGAGTTCGAAGACGAGGTGGAACAATCTTTTGAGCGGCCTTGCCATCAGACGAACGGCAGGTCCAAGGGACCAGACGTACTCACCTCATCCATCGTCCCGCGAGGGACATCATTCCACCGCTCGGTGGAGTTCGAGTGTCCTCCTATCGTATTTGATCTGCGCAGCCCTCATGCCGCCACGACCTCTCTGGTCCAACGGAACTCAGTGCCGTCGACCCATATGCGGTGCATGATCACAGCCAACCGTCGTGCCAGCGCCACGATCGCCTTCTTCATCCCGCGGTGCCTGGCGATCTTCATCGCCCAGGCCTTGAGCCAGGACCACTTGTTACTGCGGGTCAGCATGACCTGGGCCGCTTCGTAAAGCATCACTCGCATCATCTCGTCCCCGCACCTTGATATCGCACCGGTCCGGTTGATCTCGCCGGATTGATGCTTGGATGGCGTCAGTCCAAACGACGCCCCGACCGCCTTGGAGTTCTTAAAGCGTGCGGGCACGTCGACGGTTGCGCGATAGGTCAGCGCCACTACGGGACCGACACCGGGAACCGTCATTAGGCGCCGGCACACGTCATCGTCTCGAACGATGGCCAGCAAGCGGCGATGCAGGACGCCGATCTGCTCACGGAGCACCCGCCGGACAATGAGCAGCGGTTCGACCAGAATGGCCAGGTCGGGCAGGTTCTCGACCAGCTCCTTGATCCGTCCCTCGAACTTCACTGTCCCCACCATGCCCACCTTGAGACCAAAGTTACGCAAAGTACCGCGCAGGTCGTTGTCGATGGCGATCGCCTTCGACTGCAGCAGCTTGCGATGGGTCAGCAGCATCCGCAGTTTCTGACTGCGTAGCGTCTTCACATGCACCGGACGATAAAGCCCTACCCGCATCATCTGCGCGATGCCGCGCGCATCGTTGCGATCCGTCTTATTGATCTGCGCCTTCAGCACCGCCCGCATCTGCCGCGTCTCAACACAAATCACCGGCAAGCCCGCTTCGGCGGGTGCGCTGTAAAGCCACTGCGACAGCGGCCCAGCTTCCAAGCCAATTCGCTTGAAGTGATAGGCGGGGTTCGCTAGCACCGCCAACAACGCCTCGGGTTCGCTCGCCACCTTCACTTCCCGAACGATCTTGCCCGTGTCATCCACAATGCAGACGCTGGTCTCCTTGACCGAAACGTCCAGTCCAGCAAAATGGTCCATGCTGCGCTTCTCCTTCTGATGCTTGAGGCCGTTCACACGGACCTCGTTTCACCATCAGCCTGAAGCGCAGCACCCAAAATCTTCAGCTATCCACAAGATCGCCGGCCGATTACCCCATCTTTTGAGGGTATCCGGTTTTGCACACTATGAGCCAAAAGCGTACTTGGCGGATTGACCGCATAATTCAGCGGAGCATTATTTTACCGCACACTAGGGGGCATTACTGTGCGGTCAATCATTCCATTTTTTAAGCCAAGCGATGGCGTGTTCGATGATCACGCGACGCGCGTTATGGGCGAAGCCTTCGACACAGCAAGTAAGCAAATCGATGCCGCAAGCGATATCGTTTACGAGGCCATCGCAGCACGAATTATCGCGGCGGCACATAAGGGCGAACGCGACCCGGTTCGCTTACGCAATGCCGGGCTGGCAGGGCTCGGATACGACCGCGAAACTGCCTAGGCCGCCTCAGTTAGCAGTGAGAACTGGCCCTTTTGCCCGGGGCGGCTGGTCTCTTTTGGGGCAAAGGGGCCAGCACCCGCGGTTCGGTACTGGAAAGCTCTTAATTACATTTTTCGTATGTGAATTTTACGCGCATGCAACCGGCGTACGTACCTAGCAACGGGGCGAAGTGGATATGGCTAGGAGGCTAAGCCGCGCGTCAGTTGTCCTACGAGACGGCCGAACCTCGCCAGCAGGTTGCGCAACAGCAACCACCGGCCGGGTACTGTCCTAACTCCGGGCCATTTGTCCTAAATTTCGGGCTGTCCTAATTTTGCCCGGTGAAGGAACAAGCGGCCTCTATGTGATTTGACGTAGCGAGGGCTTTTCGCGGTTAAACATGTCAGGTGTCAGACCTGCTCTCCAAATCGCATGGCCAGATGCCATGCTCAACATCACCAAGGCGCTTCCCAACTTTTACGAAACGCCAACGGAATTGCCGCAGCAGCTTCTGACGCTTCTTAACCGGATGGAACAAAATCCGGTGGTTCAACAGCGGCAGCAACGGTATCAGGTGAGCGACCGGGCGCGCTTTGTCGTTGCCGGAATCATCACGGCTGTAGTCTGCGCACTGATCGCGTTCCTTTCCTTTTATTATCCAATGATAATTTAGGCGACCTTCCACATCGGGGTTGCGCATGCCCTGGTATTCATTCGTAGCCCAGCGGCCAGATGGCAGATCACACGATGCTGGCACTACCAGTTTGAGACCGCCTCGGCCCGCGGAAACCTCTCAATAGATCGGCTTTGGCTTTCATCGGAAAAACGGCGCCCCTCGAATCAAAAAATCCTGAGGGTCGGGCCTCGATGGTTCACAGGAGCTTCGCGCGTCCCTACGGTTGGACTGGAGCCTCTCCGTTGAGCTGGCTGATCGAGCTACCTAGTCGTTTCAGCTCATAGTTGGCGCCCGCATATTCAAAAAAGTCATGCGGACAATGGTCGGCAGCGGACTGGAACAACGACCGGGCAGCCGCCGGGTTGCCTTTCGCGATCTGGTGCATACCGACGAAAAAGTTTGCTTCGCAGATGTTCCCGATGCGGGTCTTCTCGTCCTTCTCCGATGAAGCCGCCTTGAATGCGTCATCGGGAGTGATTGATCCTGTGAACAGCGCAGCCACCGGCCATGGCCATTTGCTACGGTCAAGATGGCTCGCATTCGCGGCAATTTCGTCAGTGTCTGTCTGACCGGCGCGCACGTGGGCGACGTGAAGCCAGAGGGCATTGTAGTGACCCGTGGGCTTAAGCTTGACCGCCTGAGTAAAGTCCTGCACCGCGGCGTTTGCGTTATCCGTTGCGTACTCAACCAATGCGCGGCGAAAGTAGATCTCCGAATTGTCGGTTGCCTTACCAATACTGATTGCCGTGTTGAAACTGGTGAGAGCCTCCGGCAAGTTGCCGAGGTTGACCAGCGTTTGGCCGATTCTGAGGTGTGTAATGGTCAAGATGCGCTGCGAATTGTCATTGGCGGGATCGGATTGCGCCAGGGGCTCAATCGCGGCGAGGGCGGCCTGATAAGACGCCAGGGCTGCTTCCGTATCGCCGTGCGTGCGCTGCACGTCGCCAAGGTCGTGTGATGCCGTCACCAAGTTGTACTGCCACTCAGTATTGGCTGGATTGGACCTTGCCAGCCGCTGCTGGATGGCGAAAACCTCCTGATAGGAAGCCACGGCGGCCTGCAAATCGCCCTGCGCTTTTTGCACCCCGCCAATGCAGTGATGCGAGAACGACAGGTCCTGCTGCCAGCCCGGATTGTCGGGTTCGCCTTTCGCCAGCACCTCTATGATTGCGAGGCCGTCATTGAACGACTTGAGCGCGTCGGCATAGTTGCCCAGCCTCTGCTGCGCATCGCCGACCCGGTTCAATACCGCCGACCAATCACGCTGCCAGCCGGCGTTGGCGGAGTTCTGACTGCGCCAAACGTGCGGTGATTTCGAGCGCAGCCTGCAATTTGGCGAGTGCTCCGGCAAGGTCGCCCTGCTCGATGAGCGCGCTGGCAACCTTGCCATTCGCAACTGAAACGTCCCGCTGCCAGCCGGTATTTTTCGGATCGGCTGTTGCCAAACGCTCGACGATGGCCACGCCGTCTCGGTAAGAAGCAAGTGCTTCATCGCGATTGCCTTGATCGAGTTCAACATCACCCACCTCGTTCTCGGAGACCGCAACATTGCGCTGCCGGGTCGCGTTGGTCGGGTCGAGCTTGTTCAGACTCTGGGCGATGGCCAAGGCCTCGCGGAAGTTTGCGAGCGCGTTTGGTAAATTGCCTTGCGCGTATTCAGCGTCGCCTACCATGTTGTAGGCGGTCCAAAGATCGCCTTGCCAGTCGGCGTTGGCGGGATCGGCTTTCACCAAACGCTGCATGGTGGCGAGACTGACGCGATCAGATTCAAGCGCGGCAGCGGGATCGCCCTGCGCATCCTGCGCGGAGCCGACTTTCTGGTACGAAATCGCTGCACGGTGCTGCCATTCTGCGTTACCGGGATTGGATTTTGCCAGTCGGTCGGCGATAGCAAGTCCGTCGCGATAGGAGGCAAGTGCATCGGCAAGACTGCCCTGGTCGAGCAGCGCGTCGCCGACCTCTCGGTAGGAGCTCGCGAGATCGTCCTGCCAGTCGGTGTTGGCCGGGTCAGCTTTCACCAAGTGCTGCCTGATAACGAGGCCGGCGCGATACGATTTGAGCGCCCCGGCAGAGTCGCCTTGCAACGCCTGCCCGTCAGCGATGCGTTCGTGAAGCAACGCCAGATCATATTGCCAGCCGTTGTTGGCGGTATCGGACTTCGCCAGCCGATCGGAAATGGCGAAAGCATCGCGGAAGGATTGCAAAGCAGCGGTGAGATCGCCCTGCGCGAATTGCGCGTCGCCGACACGCTCGTACGATGCGGACAACTTGCTCTGCCAGTCGCCATTGCCAGGATCGGATTTGGTGAGCTTTTGCCTGATGGCGAGGCTCGCGCGGTACGATTGGAGCGCTCCGACTAGATCACCTTGTGCCTTCTGCACATCGCCGACTTTGTCGTCGCCTATCGCAGTATCGCTCAGCCATTGGGAATTGTCCGGATGCGCTTCCATCAGCCGTTGATCGACCGCTTGCCCGTCCCGATACGATTTGAGTGCTCCGGCGAGGTCGCCCTGGTCCCTCTGAACGTTGCCAATCCTGGAGGTGATGGTCGCGACGTCGTGCTGACGCTGCGCATCGTCTGGAGCAGACTGGGCAAGCCGCTCGACGATGGGCAGGGCGTCGCGGAAAGATTTCAGCGCGCCGGCGAGATCGCCCTGCTTCGCCTGCACATCGCCAATTTTACCTTGTGCTACGGCAAATTCGCGCTGCCAAAAATCGTTGCCGGGTTCGGATTGCGCGAGCCTTTGTCTGACGGCAACGCTGTTGCGGTAGGACTGGAGCGCGGCGGTGAGGTCGCCCTGCGCTACCTGCACATTTCCTACCCTTTCATCCGCTATGGAAAGCTGATGCCGCCAGTCGGTGTTGCCGGGATTCTGCGCAACCAAATCGGCATTGATTTGCCGAGCCTGGGTGGCGGCGGCAAGCGCACCCGTCGTATCGCCGATCGCCAGCAGCAAATCCGCAGTCTCGATCAGCCCGCCGGCCTCGCTGCGCCTGAGCTCGGGTGTAATCTGGCCAGATTGGACGAGCTGCTCCTGCAAGCCACGCGCTCGGTCGAGGATGTCTTTGACGAGGGCGCTTGGGATTCCTACCGTGTTGCGGAACCTCTGCGCCAAATCGAACACGAGACTGTTGGCGGTTTTGGTGGCGGCGGCGAGCGTGTCTTCGGCGCGCTTACGCTGCTGGTCCGCAATCTGCCGCTCTTGCACCGCTATGTCCCTCTGCCAATAGGCCAAACCGGCGAGCACAAGGGCGAGGACGAGGCCCGCCGCCAAGCTACCGGTCAGAATATTCCGGCGGCGCGAGGCGCCGCGGCGGCCTTCCGCAACGAAAGCCTGCGTCTCTTCTGTCGGCAACGGTGCATTCGGTGGGCGCGATGCAATCCATCGCTCGGCGTCTTCCAGCGCCGGCGAGCGCAGCAGCAAACCGCTTGGCCGGCCCGCCGCGGTCCATTGCCGGGCGGCTTCGCCGTATTCGGTATGTTTCCTGATCCACCCGATATCGGTTTGTAGCGCCTCAACGAGCCGCGCGAGACTTGCTTCGAATTTTTCGGGATCGTCGAAAAAGATGAAGTTCAGCCGCCGTAACGCTTCGGGTATCGCGTCGTCGTTGGCGCGGCGAGCGACAATCGGAGCAAAGCGCTTGTTCAAAGCGAGGGCATGAGCCACTTCCTTGCCGCAGACCTCGGACGCGATCGCATCTGGAGAGAGCACGAACGCAACGGTGTCGGCCCGGCTGATCAGCAACTCAATGCGCTTCCACCAATCCTCGAAGGCGTAGATCTCGGCCCGGTCGATCAACGGCTCGAAGCCATGCTCCTTAAGCGCCGGCTCCAGCCGATCAACAAACGCCATGTCGCGGCGCGAATAGGAGACGAAGATCTTGGGTTTAGTCTGAGCCAGGGCCCCTGTAGCAAGCATTAGCGCACCATCCCAAACGGTGCGCGGGCGCGCGCTCCAGCCATCACCGGCTTCAGGTGTTCGGCGATTGCGCAGAAGGCAAATGCCGACAGGTTAACAGCTGTGATGTGATCGCGCCGCCGCATTTCCCCCAAGAGCTCGCATCGATGCCAACACTATAAAGCTCGATGGGATTACAGCAGGGTTTGGCGACACGCGGAATAGGCCTGGTTGATTTTGAGTGCAAAAATATGAACGACCGATGTCGCAGAAGGGGCAGTCTCGACCGAGACGAAGCCGTCAGACGCTCTCGATGTCTTTATTCAATCATCTCGTCGGCGCTGGCGAATGAAAACGGCAGCACTGTGAGGCTCAGCGTTTTCGCGGTCTTGAGATCTTCGCCTTTGGATTTTCTTGAGGGATCAAGGCCGACTGATGAAAGACCATCAGCCAGCGGCCGTCACGATTGACGAAAATATTGGTGCCGTAGTTTCGGCTATCGCTCGCATCGCCTGTCTTCGTGCGCCGACGCGACACTTCGATGCCATGCACCCAGGCGACCGGACCGCCAATGTTGATCGTAGTCACCTTCATCGAAACCGTGAATTGGTCAAATGTTGGCCAGTAAGCCTCCCAGTTCCTTTTAATCGCCACCCAGCCGACATGGGTATGTGGATTGATTGGCGGCGCAATGAGAATGTTGTCGGTTGCGCAGGTCCACACCGCTTGCATCGCCCGTAGGTCGCGTGCCGACAGCGCTTTGTAATAGGCGAGATTGGCAGCCTCGACTTTACTGGTTTCGGACGGTGCTTTGTTGGATGTGCGCTTCGCCATGTTGGTCTCCAAAGGCTAATGGGCGAACGCGACGAGAAGGTATCGCCGCCTGGGATCATCAATTGTCTAACAAGCCGTCTGGGCTGAACCTTAGCAGCCGAGAGCGGCGTTGTGCATCATGATAGGATAGGGTTTGTAGGTGGCACGGCCGCACATGCCCGCAATATAAGCTGTTTGAAATCGACAGTGGCTAGATTTGATAGCAGCGGATTATGGAGCATTCCCTCTTTGAATTTGAGGGCTGTCCTTTCTGGATATACAACTCAAGGCTAGGGGCGCGCCATTGTGGCAGTTCGTGCCATGAAAAATGAGACACACGTTCTATTGACCGCCTTCGTCGTCAGCTTGATTGCCTTTATGTGTCTGCACTGGCTTTGAGTGGACCAGATGGGTAGACAGGCGGTTGCCGTTCTCTATGTGATAGCGATGGCAGCCGTCATAGTCGGCATGGATTTCGCTTTTTTCACTAATCGGTTCTGGGAACGATTGATGGCTAATGCCGGCATTGTCCTGGTGTTCGCCGCCTTCTATTTGAGATTCTTTCGCTGATGCCGATAGGCCGCATTAGTTGACGGCCTCTTTCCTTCGTGATCCGGCGGCGTGATCTCGGGACGCAGTTGAACACCACGTTCACCAGCGTATCGAGCGCCCTCAAATAGCAGCGAAAGACGATCACGGATCCATAGGAGGCCGCCTTAGTCGGGCGGCTTCTTTCATTTGTGATCCGGCGCGCGTTCGTCGGGAAGTAGCCGACAGCTATTTCGGCCGGCACGCGTTGCCTTCCATCGACAGCGCCATGCGCACGGGCATAACGAGATCGATCATGTCCGCACCGCGGGCGGCAGCGTCACCGTAATGATCAAAATCATCGAAGATTGAGTTCTCGTCATGGTTCGCTCCCGATTGAAACCGAGTAGGCCCCGGAGCCAATGTCGGAAACCGTCTATCGATAAGAAGTCGCTTTCAAGCAGGCGCTTAGGACTTTCGCCCTGCTCCTCGTAGTAGGCAGCGACCCGGTCCTGCCCCTCACGCACGTGTTATTGTTGCGAAGGCCCCAAACCTGTTGGGCAAAAACTTCAGGCCCGCAGGGGCACGACAACGCTAAAAAAGGAAGTTTCGATGGCCATTGATGATCGAAGGGAAGGCGGTCACCGTTTCCACCGCAACACCAATACCTGTTTGGTGTGCGGGATGTCCGCGAAGAAGTTCTTAGATAGCGGCGAGCCATGCAAGATTGGGCATCCCCTCGTAACGGTTGTGACCCCCACGACCGGTAACCCATCAGTCCTGCGCGCAATCCAAAGTGTAGCCGATCAAAGCTATAAGCCGATCCAGCACCTTATCGTTATCGACAATCCGGAGGCGCCTGCCGAAATAAAAGCGGCAATCCGGGAGTACAACGTCGATGTAATTGAACTGCCTTATGCTACCGGGAAAGATAACTATCTCGGCCATCGCATCTATGGCGCGTCGGTTTTTCTTGGTAAGGGTGACTTCTTCTGCTTTCTCGATGAGGACAATTGGTTTGATACGAACCATGTCGCTTCTCTGATCGATGTAATTCGAAGCGGTTTTACTTGGACTTTTTCATTTCGGAAAATTGTAGACCGAGAAGGCAATTTTATTTGCAATGATGATTGTGAAAGTTTGGGAAAATGGCCATCGTTTTTAGATCCGCGGGATTACCTCATTGACAACAATTGTTACTTTTTACCTCGACTGCTCGCTGTAGCTTCAAGCGCGGCTTGGTTTTGCCGCAACCGCGAAATGAATATTTTGCGGTGGGCTCGGGGGCCTGAATGCGCCTTGCCTCTCTTCCTCCGAGATCGTTTCCCGAACTATGAAGCTTCATACTGCTATACTGTTAATTACCGCGTGGAAAACACCTCGGCGTCCGTTAAGAGAGATTTTTTCCTGACGGGCAACCAAAAGATGCTTGAAAAATTCGAAGGTCATCCGCCTTGGAAAAGAAAAAACTCTAGTTTGCAACAACAAGTTCGATTTTAAATTCGAATGACACATTCTTGAGATTGTCGGTGGGGTCCTTGAGATTGTCGGTGGGGTCGTCCAAATCTTGCATTCGGCAGTTTTAGTCTTCCCGGTTCAATTACTCAGATGACTCTTCGAGCCGGTCGCCGTTGAGATGAAGGCGATCACGCAGAACATTCGCGATTTGCAGACTATCGATCTGGCTGTCTCGGGGTTTCGCGAGGTCTGCTGGGCGCTTCAGAGGGCCAGCGGACCGCGGTAACGGAAGGGCGGCTCGTTCGCTCTGTTGCGCTAACGCAGCCCAGGCGTCGGAAGCGCGGCGCATGCCGGCGCTGGTGTTCGGATCGGAAGCTGCTTCGGCTTTGCCAAGCCATTCAGCTGCCTTTTTACGGAAGTCGTCTGCGGTTATCATATCCTGCAACTCAACATGTTCGTACCGCGCCATCTTTCATAATTGAATGCAGAATAAAAGCCCCGCACACACGGGAAGTGGCGGGGCCTGATTTGCAGCTGAAAAGCGAGCTACGAGATTTTAGAAATTCGGCTCGTCAGCGCGAGTCGAGCGATAGGCCGAGGCTGAATGCTTTTTGCCGGGTCGCTCCTTCTGTGCGTTTCAGCGATTTGGCGATTTTACCAGCAGTCGTCTTTTTGCGCGCACCAGATTTCAAATCGCGAATGTCTGCTGCCGTCCAAGCTCGTCTCTTAGATTTTCTCACGACAAATATTCTCCGGTTGTGGAAGTACGGCATTTTATAGATAGAAGTATTTAACAAAGAAACCCCAATGGAGAAAGTGGGTGAGACCTCACGCTTGCGTATCCCTGGCATCGCGCGCGTCTATCTTGACCAACGTTGTGACGGATCTAATCTCCGGCATGGGGAATGGGGGGTTGTTATGACCGACCGTGATGCTGCCATCCGGGCGGAGGTCCGCCGGCTTATTGAGCGAAGCCTGACACCCAAGCCCGCTCGTCCTGCCGACTTGATGAAGCGGGACGAAAGAAACCCGTCCATCGGCGAGTTGCTGAAAAAGTTGGTATGGCCGCGGAAAAAGCCCTAGCGGCGTTTACGGCAGAATACCGAGTGCAGGCCAAGGCGCCGACCAAGTGCGAGATTGTGATCAACCTCACGACCGCCAAGCGGCTCGGTCTCGATCCATCTCAGAGCCGGGCGTGCCTCTGATAAGGGGACGCGCCAATCGTCCGGGGCTTGGACGACCACAGACCCTCCGTTTGAGGCGTGATACTCTTCCCCAGATTCAAGCGGGCATAATCGCCTTGGGGTCACGCCTTGGGGGCGGGGTCAAATGACCGCTCCGCCCATGTTGACAGTCACGGAGTCTAATGATGGCCAAGCGCATGGCGAAGCAGGGGTGATCTACGCCCGGCGGTCATCTGACAGGCGTCGATCTGCTCGTCCGCTAACAGAATGGCCCGGCCGTGGTCCGACCCATCAGAGCGCGAAGCCGCAGTGCGAATCAGCCATTCGAAATGCGGCAAGCAACATTCGCAAAGCGACGCTCTGGATCATGCGCTACCGAGGTCAGTAGCTGACCGCGCTTGCCTGGTGCTACTCAGTTCAGTGAACGAATGTTGCTAGCCAAGCCAACAGTTCTTTAAGCTGGTCCTGGTTGACAAGAAAGTAGAGGACAGCCGCCAGCGGACTCAACGCGAGCACAAAATCTCGCATGGGCCTGCAAAGATCGCCCTTGCGTACCATCGTGCATCCGAATCGTGATGCTGCCGTTTCGACGAATGCGCGATTTTTCCTAAATTGTCGGTCAGCGCTGGCGGTACTGGCTTCTTTCCATGTGGTCTCTTTTGTCTCCCTTGAATCCTTCAGGATTCCTGTCGAAATTGGCGCGAAGTAAGCTGGGGTGAGGATCGGGAATGATTCAACAATGGGTCCGAACTCTGTCATGTCTTTCTGGTGCGATTGTCGCCAGCTTCATTTTACTAGTACCCACGTCGTTGCGGGCCAGCCAGGTTGTCCACCTCGCAGGCTATTCGACGGGAACTGTGGTGGTGAACACCGGACAGCGTCGTCTTTATTTCATGCTGAGCGATAATACGGCGATCCAATATCCAGTAGGTGTAGGCAGGCGTGGCATGGCTTGGTCCGGCAATGCCTACATCGATGGAAAGTATCTCAAGCCGGCTTGGTCTCCACCGGACATAATTAAGCGGGAAAATCCGCGGATTCCGAACGTAATTCCAAGCGGCAGTCCGGCAAACCCGATGGGCGCTGCTGCGCTTACCCTAAGCGGCGGCAATCAGTATGCAATCCATGGAACCAACGCTCCGAGCTCAGTCGGCGGATTCGTTTCGCACGGATGCATCCGCATGTATAATAGCGATGTGCTTGACCTGTACGGCCGAGTTGGTCTTGGCACGAAAGTCGTGGTGTTACCCTAGCTATTTCGTAAACCGGCGCACATGAAGCGGCTCGAAGTTGCCCCGCTGGCCCTAGGAGCGGTTTTGCTGCTCGGTGTTTCTGCCGCGCCCGCAACTCGGTTGCAGTTCGTCGCCAACGGACACAAGGGGGACTCCGCAGGCTGGTGGCAGTTCGTCACCCAAGGACCAAATGGGGAGCGGCAGATCTCACCACATTTCGCCAGCGAAGAGGAATGCGAGCGGGCTTTGAAGGCCATCGAAGCCCTGCTCGCTCAAAAATTTCCAAATCTTTACCCGCTCGTCGGCAGCTGCGAACAGTATCGCTAAGTCCTTGAGCTTCAAATAACAAAATTGCGCGGCTCGCGGGCGGGTAGCCTCGTTTATGCCGCCGTGCGCTTTTGCTGAAAACTGTGGCTTTTGTGCACTAGTTAACGGCCCTAAAGTCCGGTTACCATCCACAGTTGCAGCCGATTAATTGAGGGACAGTATCATGGCACGCATTGTAACCATTGCTTGCGCGGCCGTCGTGGTTTTGCTGGTCAGCGGCAGCTTCCATCTGGTTGCCCCGCATGACGGATTGATCATGTCTGGCGGCAAGGCATTTGCAGCGGATATGCCTACAAAGGCGCCTCCGGCTCCAGCTCAGGCGCCGATCGGAAAGGGAAAGGCTCCGATTGGCAAGGGCAAAGCCCCGATCGTCACGAGGGGCTGAGCACGCCATCTTGTGGCTGTTGTCGCTTCCGGGTAGCGGAGATTCGACGGCAGCGCCCAAGCAGAGCTTGAGTTTCCATTGCCTCTCCTTTGGCCACTCTACGGTCCATGTTTTCCTGCGGATTGTATGAGGGAAGGCATGCGATGTGATTTGCGAATTTCAGTTGCCGTAGCTGTCGGTCTGGGGCTGGGCGTTTCGGTGGCTCTGCAGGCCACATCGGGGCATGCCCAAGATTATCTGCCAGCGACGTCGGTCAGTACGACGGATCCTGATCAGTCCAAGCCCGCAAATGAATATTCGCCGAAGAATCATTTCTTCGTCGAATTTCGAGCGCGCAGTGCGGCAAGCTATGGCCATATGTATGTCATGTATGGCGAGGCGAACAAGCGCCACGAAGTGATCAGGAGTCAGATTGCTGGCTTTTTCCCTGCCGGAGACGCCCAGGATTGCATAAACTGCAGCGTCTACAACTGGACCCTCGGCCATATCTTGCCCGTGCCGTCAGAAATTGGCGTCACTGACGGGGATCTCGAAGAGCAATATGTCCTCGCCCGGTATCGGGCATGGATAGACCAAGCTCAGTACGAAAGACTGGTCGCATATATAGAAAACCGTAAAGCCACTAAAGGTCCTTGGAATGCCTTCTTGAACAACTGCGTCACATTCGGGCGCGACGTAGCTGTGTTTGTAGGTCTAAATGTTCCACTGCTGTATTCGATCGCGCCGAGCGTCCTGTTGTACCCTGAGGATGTGGTGGACATGCTGCGCGACGCCAATGGCGGCGAGAAGGACGAAGGCCCCTTGAAGGACGCGCCTGGCGCGCTTCCGCCTGAAATAGCCGCCGAATTTAGAGCCGCGAGCCCATCGTCTGCAAAGAGTGCGACCGCAAAAAAGTACAAGGTCCATGCTGCGGCAGAGGAAACAACATTTGTTTCCACTGCATCACTCAAGCATCGAACGGCGAATGCCGGGCTCCAAGATGACGGGATGTCCAATTCAGTGCATTAGGTTCCAATAGGCCATGTCTCGCGGGCTGAAATTAGCAGGCTCGCCGCTCATGGTTTGAGCGCGTGCGCACGGCGGCAAATAGCCAGCCGCTAGGGATTGGGGCGATCGAGTGCAGCCGCCACTAAGCTAGTCGCGTGGGGAGCGGGGCAATATGGACTGCCAGCTTTCTGCCCAACGGCGAACGTCTGATAGCGCTTTCATTTCCTCTTCAGTCATCGGCTTTGACGGTTGCTGTTTACGAAGCTTGGCTTCCAACTCGCTTTTCGCTTCGCCTTTGCTCACCGGGTGGACATCGGCATGCTCTCGCATTGAGGACCTCGATTGGATGGGACGGGTTCGCCGAACTAGTGCGCCCATCACCTACCAGCATCGCCGACGAAATGCACATTGAGCACGCTCGACGGGTGTTAGGCGACGAGGTAGCGCACAGAGAAGGTGAGCCTCGCCGCCTCCTTTGGAGAAGGACGGGGACCGTTTGGCGAACAATCGGCAGCGAGGCTCAATGGCACACTAGCAACTGCGCGCCAGAATAAAAGCGCCAATGGGGGCGGTGCAGGCGGTCGGGCAATTAGGGAGGCGCACTCGTGTCTGACGGGCGCGTAGCGGGTTTTCGGAACACGGTAGGGACGGACAAACGCAAATATCTTCTGCAGCCACGTAGCGGAAGTCCTGCTTGCCTTAGCGCCCCTCTGCCTTTGAACTCGAGGTCCTCGGTTTTGGCAGTGTGACCGTGATTCCAGGCTTCCTCGCACGCCAGGGATCTCTTCGCTGTTGAAGTAACCGCGGTCGGACGCGGCATCGAGCTTATGCAGATCCACCGTCTACTGGGAGAGCGAAGGCTTTCCTGGATACGTGGCCGTTGCCATCGGCAACTTCGGCGACCCGAATTTCCCCGGGCCGACCATCGCGGTCTGGGAGGAGTCACGCCACCCCTGGGTCTCGTTGCCGCCGGACACGCCACCCAAGCGCATGGCGAAGCAGGGGTGATCAAACGCCCGGCGGTCAACTGACTGGCGTCGATCTGCTTGTCCGCTAAAAGAATGGCCCGGCCGTGGTCCGGCCCACCAGCGAGCGAAGCCGGCATGTGCGAATGAGCCGTTTGAAATGCGGCAAGCAACATTCGCAAAGCGGCGCTCTAGGTCATGAGCTACCGCGGTCAGTTCAGGCGCTGCCCAGTGCCCGCTGTGCAACCAGACCCGCATGTACAAGAGACAGCGGATTGCGCAGGCCCGATCCGAGCTCGTGCACGTCACCGCAGTCATACGGCTATTCGAGATGTCGGGCGGAACACAGGACTTGGTCCGGTATCGGGACAACTTTCCGATGCTCGGGTTCCCAGTGCTCGGGTCTTTTTGCAAAACGAACCCAATCCGTTCAGCCCACAAAACGGCACGTTGAAATGAAAGTAGTTTCCTCACAATCAAGAGTACGGTCGCTACTGGTCTGTGTGAGCGGCTGGACTTGGTTGAGCCAAGGGCTTGGCTACCGGACCATGGACCACATAGAACGTCACTCGCCTTGGCAC
This sequence comes from uncultured Alphaproteobacteria bacterium, assembly GCA_963733645.1. Classification (GTDB taxonomy): domain Bacteria; phylum Pseudomonadota; class Alphaproteobacteria; order Rhizobiales; family Xanthobacteraceae; genus BOG-931. The sequence goes on along the minus strand of CAVTFP010000005.1, from coordinate 406,097 downwards.
GGTTCGCCTGCGACCCAGGTGCGACACACTGTGACTGTTGAAGCATCGAGTTCGACCATGTCGGCGCGATAGCCCGGCGCAAGCCGGCCCAACCTTTGCCCAAGACCGATGAATTGCGCCGGATGTGCGGTCGCAAAGCCCAGTGCAGTCGCGAGTGGAACGCGCAATGATCGCACACAATTGCGCACGGCTGTCGCCATATCGAGGTACGCGCCAGCGAGCGTGCCGTCCTTTCGCAGGCACCGGCCTTCGCTTATGGAGATTGTGTCGCCATACAGATCGAATGATGAGCGAGAACCGCCAACCGGCGGCATCGCGTCAGTCACCAGGATTGGCCGGCCGGCGCCGCGCAAGGCAAGCCGCAACATCGCCGGAGCTACGTGTATCCCGTCCACGATCAAACCGTACCAGGCATCCGTGGAATCGAGTGCCGCACCAATTGGTCCCGGCTCGCGTGCATCGAGCGGACGCATGGCGTTGAACAGATGCGTGAAGCCCGTTAGTCCTTCAGCCATGGCGGCGGAGGTCTGTGCATACGTCGCCATCGAATGACCGAGCGCAACTCGCACGCCCCCCGCGGTAAGCTTGGCGATGAACCCCTCCGGCACCCGCTCGGGGGCCAGGGTCACGAGCGTCACGCCTTGCCGCCTCTCCGTCAGCATTGCGAGGTCGTCTGCTGTCGGACTGCGGATGGCGCGTGGAGCGTGCACACCCGTTTTTTCAGGCGATAAAAAAGGTCCTTCGAGGTGGATCCCGAGCACCGCCGGCTCGACGCCGATCAGCGTCTCGACCGCGGCGAGCGCCGATTTCATTTTCTCAGGCGTATCACTGATCAGGGTGGGTAACAGGGCCGTGGTGCCGAAGCGTCGGTGCGCCGCGATCATCTTGCGGATGGTGTCTGCGGTCGGTGCGTCGTTAAAAAGGACGTCGCCGCCGCCATTGACCTGGATATCGATGAACCCGGCGTCAGCCAAACATGCTCGGGCAGCTCACGCACTGGTATTGCCGCCGGAACGTCGTGGCGACGAACGATTGCAGCGACTTGGTCACCTTCTACGATTACGGCAGCATTGGTGCGAAGGGATTCACCGTCGAAGACACGGCTGGCGGCAATGGCGTGCTGATTTGCGCTCATCGGGTGCGCGTGACTTTCTCTAGGTGGCGCGGTTGATCAACGTCGGTGCCGCGTCGTGCCGCAAGATGCACCAGAAACGCATAAAAGCTTTGAATGAGACAGATCGCATCTGCGTCTGGATGATCCGACCCGAGCACTGGCAGGCGATGGGGTTGCGCCCTTCCTGGTTCGGCAACTAGCGCGCAGGCACCTTTCACGCGCAGATCATCGGTAAGCGCCGAAAAGCCCGCGGCGGATTCATCGGTCGGGGCCAATGCAAGAATAGGATAAGTGCTAGATACAAGTGCGATCGGGCCATGACGGATTTCTGCTGCGCTGAACGCCTCAGCCGGCAGTTCACAGGTCTCCTTCAACTTCAAAGCGGCCTCCCGTGCGATCGCAAGCGTCGGGCCGCGGCCAATCACGATCGTACTGCCATGCCCGCGTCAACGGCTCAAGCGCTTCGCTCCAATCCAGCCCGGCCGCGTCGGCAAGCCGCATCGGAAGCCGCATACACGCATCGGCCATCGCAGTGTCGCCGGCCCAGGCCGCGACGAGACGCAACAGCGCCGCGACCGAAGCCACGAAGCTTTTGGTGGCAGCCACACTCAATTCGCGGCCGGCACCGAGCGGCAATACGATCTCGACCGTTTGCGCCAGTGGACTTGCCGTGTCGTTGACGATGGCGGCTGTGATGGCGCCGGCTTTTCGCGCCATTCCGGCCATTTCGATCAGGTCATCGCTACGGCCGGATTGTGAAATGGCCAGAAACAACTGGTTTTTCAGATCGAGCGACCTTCGATAGACGCTGGCGATATTCGGCGCCGCTGCGGCCACTGGCAAACCGAGGTGGCGCTCGATCAGGTGCTTGCCGAAGGTCGCTGCATGGGCGGAACTACCTCGGGCGCAAGTGACGACGACGTTGGGCCTACGGCCTTCGAGCCGTTTGACCAGCTCGGCGAGCGGTTGCGACAATATCTGGGGCTGCCTACCCACCGCGGGTGCAGCTTGGAGCAATTCACGGCGCATTGCGGAAACGAGGGGCATCAGCGCGACCGCGCCAGTGCGAGGACCGACGGCATCAGGCAACTCGCGCCTGCGCGACCGCCGCGGAACGAGCAAGCCGCACCGCTCCGTCCAAGGCATCGCCCAAGGGCTCGACAAGTTGCAACGCAGTCGCGGTGGAAAGCCAGGAACGCAACGATGACGCCAAGCCGCCGACCAGCGCCAATCTAACCGCACCCAATGAGACGAGCCGCGCCGCGATATGATCGATATGCGCGGCAGCAATTTGCAGTAGTTGAACTCCAACCGCGTCGTGTCGTGCTGCGTAATCGGCGATGCGCGGAGCGAGCGAGCCAAAATCACGCGGCGTCGCCTCCGAGGTCCACTTGACGATTGCGTGCGGGTCGTCGGTAAAATCGGCAAACAGCGCCCGCAGCAAAGGCGTCCACGGGATGCGGCCGTCGCTAGCCCACACCACCCGGCGCAGCGCCTCGACGCCGAGCCACGCGCCGCTTCCTTCATCCGAAATCGGCAATCCCCACCCACCGACACGGTGGGCCTCACTTCCTACCCTGGCCCATCCGACTGTCCCGGTGCCGGCGATAATCACGCCGCCATCACCTTCGCCATGGGCGCCGATGCAAGCCGCCTCAGCGTCAGTGACGATCAGTGCTTTGCGGAATGGGTGCCGTCGCTTTTGCGCCGCGGCGAGATGGCCGGGCTCGCTGGCGCCAGCCAGCGCGAGACAGGCCACCACTTCCTCGAGGCTGGTTTTGGGCAGGTCGGCACGATGGAGACATTCGATTGCGGCATCCGAAACCGCTGTAAAACTCAAGTCGAGCCCCAGGCGCAAGTTCGCCGGACCGGTGACAGCGTCCCCGATCGTTTGCCCCGAGAACGTTGACAAACGGGCACGGCACCGGGTTCCACCCCCGTCCACGCCCAGAAGCAATACGCTTTTGTCAGCCACGCGATGCCTCCGGGCACAGCATGCAGCCCTTCCGCTGTGGAAGAACCAATTGGGTCTAATATGGGTTGATTCGGGGCTTATCCCGAGCTGATCGATTTTGATGGCATGGAAACCGAGCGCGCCAGTCCCCGCTATTCCGATATCGACCTCTGGGAACCCGGCGAAATTCTCCATGCGCTGGTTGAAAGCCAGATGGCGGCTGTCGCCGCGGTTCGCGCCGAACTGGGTGCAATCGAGCGGGCTGCCCTCGCGATCGAAACTCGCCTCAGCGGCAATGGCCGGCTGGTCTATGTCGGCGCCGGAACGTCGGGCAGGCTTGCTGTGCAGGACGGAGCCGAGCTCATTCCTACATTCAACTGGCCGTCCGACCGGTTATTGCTGCTGATGGCTGGTGGTAAAGACGCGCTACTTCGCGCTACCGAAGGTGCCGAAGACGAGACCGACTCCGCCAAGCGGGTGGTACAGGAGCACGCTATCTGCGCGGCCGATGCCGTTATCGCCGTAGCCGCCAGCGGCACCACGCCGTTTACGCTGGCGTGCATGCGCGAAGCCAAACGGCGCGGTGCGCTCGCGGTCGGCATCGCAAACAATCGGACCACGCCCATTCTCGAAGAGGCGGACTGTCCGATCTGGCTCGACACCGGTGCTGAGCCGATCGCAGGCTCAACGCGCATGAAGGCGGCCACTGCGCAACGCGTCACGCTCAATCTCCTGTCGACGCTGATCATGATCCGCCTCGGTCGCGTGCACGAGGGCTTGATGGTCGACGTGCAGGCGATTAACGCCAAGCTTGTCGAGCGCACGGCGAAAATTCTGTGCCGTCTGAGCGGACGCAGCAGCGAGGAGGTACGTGACGCCTTGGCGCGCGCCAACGGAAACATCAAAATCGCCATGCTGCTTTTGCAAGGGTGCACCATCGACCAAGCCGCGGCATTGCTAGATCGAGCCGGGGGTCGCCTGCGAACCGCGCTGCGGCTTGCGGACAACATTCCGGCCGGTGCGCGCGACACGCCCACGGTTGCTGCGGATACGCCTTCGGCGGCGCCCAATGCAACTAGCGAAAAATAGCGCACTGGCGGCCAATAGTGGGACATCATTCAAGCAGGATGTTAGCGCTACCGAGCAGATTGTTCTAGCGAAACGGAGAACCGCATGCCGGTATTTTCCAGATGGTTGCGCTTGAACGCCGCGTTTGTGGTTATTGCCGCGGCAAGCTGCGGCGCCATGACCTGCGCATGCGACCGATGTCATCGCCGAATGGTCGACGATTTAGATGCCGCCACCGCCCACATTGAAACCGGTTACGGTCGACCCCAAGAGCACCGCACTTCTCTTGTTTGACTTCATGACCGAAAATTGCGGCCAGCGTCCCCGCTGCGTCGCTGGAGTGCCAACACTCAAGGCGTTGCACGATCGAGCGCGCGCCGCCGACATGCTCGTCGCCTACACACTCCCCGGCGGCGGCAAAATCATTGATGAGGGCATCGCTCCGCGTGACGGCGAGGTTGTCGATCAGAAACCCGGCGGACCCGACAAATTCCTGGGCGACGACCTCGACCAGAGACTGAAAGCTCATGGCATCAAAACTGTCATCCTCTGCGGCACCTCGGCCCAAGGTGTTGGCCTTGGCACCGGCGCGGCCGCCGCCCAGCGCGGCTATTACGTGATCTATCCGGTGGATTGTATGCTTTCGGAAAGCGCCTTCCGCGAGGCCTATGCTGCTTGGCACATGGCGGGTGGTGGACCCCCCGTGACCACCAAGTGGGTAACCGTAACCCGCAGCGATATGATCGCCTTCGGAGTGCGCAACCGATAAGCGACGCCGCGGCTGAGTTCGAGCCGGAGACCTTGGCGAAAATGCCCAGCGTTGCGGTCGTTGGCGCCGGTCCGGCAGGCCTCATGGCCGCCGAGGTGCTGGCTCGTGCAGGCCTTGCAGTGACCGTCTTTGATCGCATGGCTTCGGTCGGACGCAAATTTCTGCTCGCCGGACGCGGCGGACTCAACATCACCCACAGTGAAGAACTGCCGCGCTTTCTTGCACGCTATGGCGACGGAAACCCACGGCTATGCGCCGCCATCGAAAGCTTCCCGCCAACCGCGACACGAGCCTGGTGCGATGACCTTGGGCAGAAGACCTTCATCGGCAGCAGCGGTCGGGTCTTCCCGAACGCGTTCAAGAGTTCGCCGTTGCTTCGCGCCTGGTTGCGGCGGCTTATGGATCTTGGAGTTCAGTTCAAACTGCGTCATCGGTGGATCGGATGGGACACCGCCGGTGCCCTGATGCTGGAGACACCTGAGGGCGCTCGTTGCCGTCAGACCACAGGCCTGCATCCTGGCGCTGGGCGGGGCGAGTTGGCCGAGACTTGGAGCCGACGGCAGTTGGGTCGGGCTGCTTGCGGCGCAAGGCATCGATGTAGCTCCGCTCCGCCCCGCGAATTGCGGGTTTCTGGTGCCGTGGTCCGATCTATTCAGCGACCGCTTTGCCGGGCAGCCATTGAAACGAATTACATTGTCGTTCCGTGGCCAGTGGTGCGTGGCGAGGGGATGATCACCCGGCACGGTATCGAAGGCGGCGCGATCTATGCGCTCTCGGCCGCGCTGCGAGACACGATCGCCACGGAAGGCGAGGCCACGCTTCAGGTGTCGCTCCGTCCCGATCTGCCAACCGCCGAATTGCAGCGCCGGCTTGAAGCACCACGCGGCAAACAGTCGTTGGCGACGTTTCTACGCAAGGCGGTTGCGCTGTCACCCGTCGCTATCGGACTTCTCCACGAGGTATGCCCGGGCAAGCTCGCCACGCTTGATGCACCCGCGCTTGCCAGCTTGATCCACGCACTGCCACTTCGTCTGACCGGCACTCTCCCGATCGATCGAGCCATCTCGACCGCGGGTGGCGTTCCTTCGCCGAGATCGATGATCGTTTCATGCTTCGCCGGCGCCCTGGCGTGTTCGTCGCGGGCGAAATGCTCGACTGGGAGGCGCCGACCGGCGGTTACCTGCTGCAAGCCTGTCTCGCCACGGGCGTGAGCGCTGCCCGCGGCGTCTTGCAATGGCTTGAAAATTGAGCACCCTGAGACTGCCGTTAAACATTTGACCGAACTGGGGGCGGCCGCTTCGGGTCCTGCGCTATCAGGCGCTGTCAATTTCCGTCGTCCACTTGTACGTAGAGAGGATTGCGCTGGCCCGATCCGAGCTCGCGCACGTCACGGTAATCGTGCGTCTATTGAGATGTCGGGCTAGATAGGACTTGGCTCTGGTCGGCCATAGCGTCGCTTTGACGACTGACGCATAGCGCCGTTATTTGCGGTCCTGAGCACTTGCCGAACGCTTGGACTTTCTATGTGGGAGCTGTCTCAGAGCCGGCTTTTTGGGCCGATCCGGCTCAAGAAGTTGCTCAACTTTGGCGAATTCAAAGCTCCCAGTAGCGACTTTGTCGAGAACTTCCTGGATGCGCTTGGAAGCTATCCTTGGCCAATTCTCGACAACGCTCTTTTTGACTACTCCGAAGGTCGACCCTGCAGAGAGCAACGTCCAACCTGCGGACAGGAGCCAATTATTGACCTCTGCGAGCCAAGGCTCGCTGAGGCTTTCTCGATTCCAGAGCCGCTTGAGAGTGACTTGCGACACACGGGCGCGAAGTCAGCTCTTTGCCACGACGCTGGCCTCGCTCCTCGATGGCATAGAGCAAGAGCATAGCTGCCTCACGCTGATCGACATGGTGTTGCATTTGGCCATGTCATCCTTATGCTCATGTTATTCGTAAATATCGTTGTTCCATTATCCCATAATATTATCGTCATGCATTCTACGGATATGCGGCGAAAACTGGAGAAATGCAAATGGCACGACATGATCAAAATACCAAGCATTCGACCAATACCGGCAAGAATCACAAAAATAAAAATGCGCTTGTTCACGGCGTGTACGCAAGCGATCTTATTTTTGCATGGGAGTATCGTGGTGATTTCGAAAAGCTGCACGCAGACATTTGTGCAGAACTCTATCCCCACGGACGGTTGGAAGAGGAGACGGTGCTTGATGTCTCGTACTTGCGTTGGCAGAAGCAGCGCGTCCGGAAGATGTGGCACGCTGCAACCCTGCAGGACCCATATGTGGAGGAACTCGTGCAGTCGGGGAAAAAATCGTACTCCGGAATTCGTCGCTACCTGCGCGAGGAAACCATGGGCAACCAGAGCATTGTCAACTCTCTGCTCGAAGTTCTTTCAGACTATACGCAGCAAGCGACGAAAGTCGGACGCACACCTGAAAAAAGCGGGATCTGAAAAAGCCGATATCGACGCCGAGGGAAGCAAAATCAACTCAATCTTGTCGGTGATGTCGGACCACGTCTTCGCCTTGATTCAGGCTCTCCAGGCCGGCCCGAATGCCGAACGGACGCTCGGGAAGGCGTACTCGCCGACATATCTCGAGCCAGTCCTGCGGCTTGAGGCGAGGATCGACGGACAAATCGATAAGGCTTGACGCGGCTTGCCAGTTTGAAGGCGTACAAGAGCTATAGTGGAAATGCCCGCCCTGCGATTGCCACCGCCCGATGGCCACCCAGTACAAATCCCGTATTGAGTGGTAACTACTATAAAGACGAGTAAAAGTTGCATTTTTCTGAAACGAAATCGGGCGTATCGACGAGGTAGGAACCTTGCGGTCTATCCGATCCCGGCGCGTCACGGCGGCCGAAACCCATGGTCGCCGACAGCGATAATGAGGTATTGCCCAGCAGTTTGCGGTCAGGCCTGCTGGGCAGACCCCTTTTGGGCCTGCAACAAACCGAATCCAAACGTGTTCGCACTCCCCGATAAGGTCGGGTCGCCAAGTCGGCCTGGACCATGTTAGGTGAAGGCCGGGGGTTCGAGGGAAGTAGGGGGCCTTCGGGTTATGGGTGACGCAGTCAGAGTGAGCACGGACGGCATTTTGCGGATCGGCGTCGTGGGCGTCGGCGTCATGGGCTCGAACCATGCCCGCGTGCTCGCGGAATTGCCCGGCATCAAGCTGGTCGGGGTGGTCGACCCCGACGCCAAGCAGCGTGAGCAAGTGGCGCGTGCGCTTGGCTGCGCCGCATTTGCCGATCTCGAAGCCATGATCGGCAGCGGCGTGGACGCGGTCACCATCGCGGCGCCGACTCACCTGCACCGCGAGATCGCGCTCGAATGCGCCAATCGCGGCATTCATATCCTGGTCGAAAAGCCGATAGCCTCGACCATCGAGGAGGGCCGCGCCATCGTCGCGGCGGCGCGCCGCGCCGGTGTTACGCTGATGGCCGGCCACGTCGAGCGCTTCAATCCGGCTGTCCAGTCGCTCAAGCGGGCCATCAAGGACCAGGACATCCTGTCGATCGCCATCACCCGCGTCGGGCCGTTCCCGCCGCGGATGTCGAATGTGGGCGTCGTCATCGATCTTGCGGTGCATGACATCGACCTGATCCGCTGGTTCACGGATTCCGAGATCGTCGAAATCCAGCCGCAGACCTCGAGTGCGGTCGCCGAGCGCGAGGACATAGCGCTGTTGCAGTTCCGTACCGCCTCTGGCGTGCTCGCCCACATCAACACCAATTGGCTCACCCCGTTCAAAGCACGCAATATCCACATCGCCACGCGCGCCAAATATTTGATCGCCGATCTGTTGACGCTTCAGGTTACCGAATGTTTCGGCTTCCAGCCGGACGGCAGCTACTCGATGCGTCACCTGTCGGTCGGTTATGCCGAACCGCTGCGCGCCGAGCTTGTCGCCTTCATCAGCGCGGTGCGCAGCGGCGAAACGCCCGCGGTGACCGGCGAGGAGGGCGTCGCCAGCCTCGAGATCGCGACTCGCTGCCTGTCTTCGCGCACGGCGCAATCGAGCGCTCCGCAGCCCAAGGGCCCGCGGCGCGTCGCTGGATAAATGAACGCCGGCCGAGCGTGGAGCCATCTATGAACCAGCACGCGCGCCTCGACGGCAGTCCGATTCCGTTCATCGACGTCGCCGCCCAGCGCCGCCGCCTTGGCGGCGCCATTGACGCTGCCGTTGCCCGCGTGCTCGCGCACTGTCAGTTCATCCAGGGGCCGGAAGTCCGGGCGCTCGAGACCGACCTTGCGGCGTTCTGCGGCGCAAAGCACGTCATCGGCTGCGCCAGCGGCACCGACGCGCTGCTGCTCGTGCTGCTGGCGTGGCAGATCGGACCGGGCGATGCGGTGATCTGTCCGGCGTTTACGTTCCACGCCACTGCCGAACAAGTGGCGCTTCTGGGCGCGACGCCGGTCCTGGCCGACGTCGAAGCAGAGACGTTCAATCTCGATCCGGCAAGTCTCGAGCGCGCAATCGCGACGGCCAAGGCGCGCGGACTGAAACCCCGCGCCGTGATACCGGTGGATTTGTTCGGTCTGCCTGCCGATCACGATGCGATAGGCGCGATTGCCGCCAGGCACAGCATGCTGGTGCTCGACGACGCCGCACAAGCATTCGGCGCGACCTATCGGGGCCGCAAGCTCGGTGCACTGGCGACAGCGACGGCGACGAGTTTTTTCCCGGCAAAGCCGCTTGGCTGCTACGGCGATGGCGGTGCCGTCTTCACTGACGACGATGCGCTGGCGGCGCGCGTGAAAAGTCTCCGCGTGCACGGCGAGAGTCCTACCGACAAATACGACGCCCAGCTTATCGGCGTAACCGGCCGGCTCGATACCATTCAGGCCGCCGTGCTGATCGAAAAGCTGAAGATCTTTCCGGAAGAGATCGTTGCACGCCAGGCGGTAGCCGCGCGCTATGCCGAAGGTCTTGCCGCGGTCGCGACGACGCCGCGCGCCGGCAATGAATCGACCTCGGTATGGGCGCAATACACCATCCGGCTAAAGCCCGGGCGGCGCGATGCGCTCGGCGCGGCACTGAAAGCGCAAGGCATTCCGACCGCGATCTATTACGCCAAGCCGCTGCATCGCCAGGCCGCCTATCGCGGTTTTCCGGTGGCTGACGGCGGATTGCCGGTCAGCGAACAACTCGCCGATGAAGTCATCAGCCTGCCGATGCATGCCTATCTCGAGCGGCCGGTCCAGGATCGCATTATCGAGGCGGTTCGGCAGGCGCTCGCGGGCTAGATCCCGGTCTTGATGGAAAATCAAAATCGGGATCCGGATTTTTGATTGAGCATGATCTTACCCGAAGACCGATGACCACTTTTCGGGATCATGCTCGAGGCGACTCGCGTAGTATCCGCAAATTCGGCAATCGCAGCTACGGGCCGCAATGATCGGTCGCATTCTCACTGTCGGCGGCTATACGCTTGTCTCGCGTCTGACGGGCTTTTTCCGCGACGTCATGCTGGCTGCGATTATCGGCGCCGGGCCGGTTGCCGACGCGTTTTTTGTTGCCTTCCGTCTGCCCAACCATTTCCGCGCCATATTTGCCGAAGGTGCGTTCAACGCTGCCTTCATTCCGGCCTATGCGCGTGTCCGCACCCAGGGCGGAGCGGAGGCGGCAAAGCTGTTCGGCGCCCGCATTTTCACGCTGCTCCTGGCGACGCAAGTGATTCTGCTGGCGCTGGCGCTGATTTTCACGCCGCAGGCAATCGATCTGCTGGCACCAGGATTCTCGCGCGATCCGCAGCAATTCACGCTCGCCGTCAATCTGACTCGGATCACCTTTCCATATCTGTTGCTGATCACGCTGGTAACGCTGTGGGGCGGCATCCTCAACGCGCTCAATCGCTTCGCTGCCGCCGCGGCTGCACCGATCCTGCTCAACCTCGCGATGATGGCGACGCTGGCGCTGGCGGCATTCTTCCCGAGTGCCGGCCATGCCGCGGCGTGGGGCGTCCTGATCTCGGGAGTGCTGCAAGCCGTGCTGGTCGGCTGCGCCACGTGGCGCGCCGGCGTCATGACGTCTTTCCACGCGCTTGCATGGGACGAAGACGTGCGGCGCTTCTTCAAAGCGCTCATCCCCGCAACCGTCGGCTCGGCAGGCACCCAGCTTGCACTGTTCGCCGATACGATCATTGCAAGCTTCCTGACGGCCGGTGCGCTGTCGGCGCTCTATTACGCCGACCGCATCGACCAACTGCCGATCGGGGTGATCGGCATCGCGGTCGGCACCGTGCTGGTGCCGGAGATGACGAGCCGGGTGTCGTCCGGCGACCACGCAGGCGCTCGTTCGGCGCAGAACCGCGCCATCGAATTTGCACTGCTGCTGGCGTTACCCTGCATCATCGCTTTTCTGGTGCTGCCCGAACTCATCATGAAAGGCCTGTTCATGCGCGGCGCCTTCAATGCCGAGGACGCGCATGCGGCGGCAATGACGCTCGTCGCCTACACGATAGGGCTTGTGCCGTTCGTGCTCATCCGCAGCGTCGTCGCGCCGTTCTTGGCGCGCGGCGACACACTCACTCCGGTGAAGGCGGCGCTGACGGGCACCGCGGTGAACATCGCCTTCAAAATCGCGCTGATGGGTTCGTTGTCTCAGGTCGGATTGGCGCTGGCGACCTCGATCGGCGCCTGGATCAATTTCATCATGGTGTTGTGGCTGGCCGCGCGCGCCGGCCTGATTGCGGCGGACCCGACGCTGAAGTCGTCGCTCGTCAAGCTTGCCATAGCCGGAATCGCGTTTCTCATTTTCCTCGTGATCGCGACGCCGATCGTCACACATCTGTTATCGTCCATGCCCAGGTTCCGCGACGAGTCGGAATTGCTGGTGCTGGGGTTGCTCGGCGGCACGGTTTACGGCGCACTGGTTATTGGTCTGTTCGGCCGGCGTTGGCTTTCGCTGATGCGCGAGCGGGCGCACAATGCGCCCGCGGCGCCACTGACTGCGTTCGAAGGCACATCGGCGCCGGCCGCGGGGCCAGATGAGATTTGATCGGAGATTTCGATGCGCGTGGCGATGATCGGCGCGGGCTATGTGGGGCTGGTGTCGGGCGCTTGTCTCGCCGATTTCGGTCATGACGTGACCTGCATCGACAAGGACGGGAAGAAAGTCGCGGCCCTCAATAACGGCGAGATTCCGATCTTCGAGCCGGGCCTTGCCGACCTGGTTGAGGCCAATGTCCGGCAGGAGCGTCTGCGGTTCGCTGCCGGCACGTCGGCCGTCGGCACGGCCGACGCCGTTTTCATCGCCGTTGGCACGCCGTCGCGCCGCGGCGACGGCCACGCCGATCTCACTTACGTCTACGAGGCCGTGCGCGAGATCGCGCCGCTTTTGTCCGGCACGGCAGTGGTGATCACCAAATCGACGGTTCCGGTCGGCACCGGCGACGAGATCGAACGCATCCTGCGCGAGATGCGTGGCGATGCCGAAATCCAGGTCGTGTCCAATCCGGAATTCCTGCGCGAAGGCGCCGCTATCCAGGACTTCAAGCATCCCGACCGCATCGTGGTTGGCAGCGCCGACGCGCGCGCGCGGGCGCTACTGGCAGACATATATCGTCCGCTTTACCTGAACGCGCCGCCGATCATTTATGTCAGCCGCCGCACCGCCGAGTTGATCAAATATGCGGCTAATGCGTTTCTCGCCACCAAGATCACCTTCATCAACGAAATCGCCGATCTGTGCGAGCAGGTCGGCGCCGACGTACAAGAGGTGGCCCGCGGCATGGGGCTCGATAATCGCATTGGCGGCAAATTCTTGCACGCTGGTCCAGGTTTCGGCGGTTCGTGTTTTCCGAAGGACGCCGCCGCGCTGCTGAAGACCGCACAGGACCACGGCGTCGCCTTGCGCATCACCGAGACCGTCGCTGCGGTCAACGACCAGCGCAAACGCGCCATGGCGCGCAAGGTCGTTGCGGCTCTCGACGGCTCGGTGCGCGGCAAAACCATTGCGGTGCTCGGGCTCACCTTCAAGCCGAACACCGACGATACGCGAGATTCGCCGGCGATCCCGTTGATCACGGCATTGCAAGACCTCGGCGCTGCGGTGCGCGCATACGATCCGGCCGGCATGGAGCAGGCCAAGCCGCAGCTTCCAAACATACACTATAGCAACAGCGCCTATGCCGCGGCCGAGGGCGCCGATGCCGTTGTCATCGCGACCGAATGGGAACAGTTCCGGGCGCTCGATCTGGCGCGTCTCAAAGATGTGATGACACAAGCAGTGATCGTCGATCTGCGCAACATCTACCACGCTGACGAAATGGCGCGCGCGAAGTTCCGCTATGTCGGTATCGGACGGCCAACGGTGGATTGATTTGCACGTGGGCCTCGTTCCACACTGCGGTCAGGCATGAACCAGGTTCCGCAAACGCCCTTTATCGGCCGCTCCATGACGCGGCGCGAAGATCAGCGGCTGTTGACCGGCCGCGGCCAGTTCATCGCCGATTTTGAGCTGCCGGCGATGCTGCACGCGGTGTTCGTGCGCAGCCCCGTGGCGCACGCGCATATCAGGGCGATTGATGTGTCGCGCGCTGCCGTCGCGCCCGGCGTTGTCTTCGCCCTGACCGGCCTCGAACTCGTCAAGGAGCTGCCGCCGGTGCCGGACACGCAACTTGCGTTGCCGAGCAAATGGACGGCGCTGGTCCAGCACAAGTTTATCAATCCGCAACAGCCGCTGTTGGCGTACGACAAGGTCCGGCACGTCGGCGAGGCGGTCGCGGTCATTGTTGCGGACAGCCGCCATGCGGCCGAAGACGCGGCGCAACTCGTAACGCTCGATCTCGAGCCGTTACCCGCGGTGCTCGACCCCGAGCAGGCGCTTGGGGCGGGGGCGACGATCGTCCACGAGAAATTTTCCACCAACCTGATCGGCGGCTTCACCGTCGGTAAGGGCGACGCGGAAGCGGCGCTGGCGCGCGCCCCGCACCGGCTGCGGCGCCGGTTTCATCATCACCGCTATGCCGCCATGCCGATGGAATGCCGCGGCGTCGTCGCCTTGCACGAGCCGCGCACCGATGCGATCACGATCTGGTCGTCGACCCAGGTCGTGCATTGGGTAAGGCGCGAGGCGGCCGCGGTCTTGCGGCTGCCGGAAGCGCGCATCCGCTGCCTGGCGCTCGACGTCGGTGGCGGGTTCGGCGTCAAGGGCCACGTCTATCCGGAAGATCTGCTGATCCCGTACCTGGCGCGCCGTATCGGCCGGCCGGTGAAATGGATCGAGGATCGCAAAGAGCACCTGATCTGCTCCTGTCATTCGCGCGATCAGACCCATGACGTGGAAGTCGGCTTCGACGGTGACGGCCGCATCCTGGCGTTGCGCGACCGCTTCATCGTCGATTGCGGCGCATGGAATCCGATCGGCGCCGGCGTGGTCTACAACACCGCGGTCCATGTGCCGGGGCCCTACAAGATCGGCGCGATGGCGTTTGAAGCTCGCATCGCCGCTACCAATAAAGTCCCCAACGCGCCGTATCGCGGCGCTGGCCGGCCCGAAGCAGCCTTCGCCATGGAACGGACCATGGATGTTGTTGCCGCCGAACTTGGTCTCGAACCGTCCGAAGTGCGGTTGCGCAACATGATCCGCGCCGACGAGATGCCCTTTGCGATGGGCATGCCGTACCGCGACGGTCAGCCGATCGTCTACGACGGCGGCGACTATCCGGCGGCGCTGCAAAACGTGATGGCCGCGATCGGCGGGGTCGACGCCTTCCGTGCGCGCCAGCGTGCCGCGCTCAAACAAGGCCGCCACCTCGGCCTCGGCATCGGCTGCTATGTCGAAGGCACCGGCGTCGGGCCGTTCGAAAGCGCGCTCATTCGCATCGAGCCGTCCGGCAAGATTTTCGTCGCCTCCGGCGGCTGCCCGCAAGGGCAGGGCATGGAGACGATCTTCTCCCAAGTCGCGGCCGATGCCTGGAGCGTGAAGCCGGACGATGTGGTGGTGACGCTCGCCGACACCGCAGCAATCGCCATCGGCTTTGGCACGCTCGCCAGCCGCACCACGGTCACGCTGTCGGCGGCGATCCACGGCGCGACGGAAAAGCTGCGCGCCAAAGTATTTTTGATCGCTGCAAACTTGCTGGAATGTTCCGCGGCCGACCTTGAGCTGCGCAACGGCCATGTCGGCATCCTCGGCGTGCCCGGCGCCGAAGTCTCGCTCGGCAAGGTGGCGGCGGCGGCGCGGCCGGGCTGGGATAACGGCCGTCCACCCGGCATCGATGCCGGGCTCGAAGAGACCTTCTATTACGAGCCGCCGACGGTGACGTGGTCCTACGCTGCGCACGCCGCCACCGTGGAAGTGGACACCGAAACCGGCCACGTGCGGATCGAGAATTATGCGATCGCGCACGATTGCGGCGTGGTGGTGAACCCGATGCTGGTCGAAGGCCAGATCGTCGGCGGCGCCGTGCAAGGAATTGGCGGCGCCATGTACGAGGGCATTGCCTACGACGCCGCGGGCCAGCCGCTGACGACGACGCTCGCCGACTACATGCTGCCGAACGCCTGCGAGCTGCCGCAGTTTCAGCTCATCCATCAGCACTCGCCGTCGCCGCTCAATCCATTCGGCGTCAAGGGCGTCGGTGAAGGCGGCCCGATTGCGCCGCCGGCCGTCATCGCCAATGCCGTCTCCGACGCGCTGCGTCCGTTCAAGGCCGAGTTCAATCGCACTCCGGTGACGCCGCAGCAGATTGATGCCGCGGTTCGTGGGGCGCCAGGCACCTCAACTTAGCAACCTGCCGACCGCAACCGACCACGCCGCGAGCTTACGCGTGCGCTCGTTGCCGTCCATGCCCGGCGTGAAGCGGCGCTCCAACTGCCATCGATCGGAGAAGCGATCCGGCTCCGGAAAAAAGCCGACGTGCAGCCCGGCGAGATAGGCCGCGCCGAGCGCAGTCGTTTCCCGGATTTGCGGGCGGTCGACGGTGCAAGCGAGAATGTCGGCAAGGCGCTGCATGGTCCAGTCGGAATTCGCCATGCCGCCGTCGACGCGCAAGACCTTGAGCGCGCTTTCGCCGTCCGCCCAATCCGCCTTCATCGCGGCGATGAGATCGTGGGTCTGGAAGCACACGCTTTCGAGAGCGGCCCGTGCTAGTTCGCGCGGTCCGGTGGCGCGCGTCAGTCCGAACAAAGCGCCACGCGCGTGCGGCCGCCAGTAGGGTGCACCCAATCCGACGAATGCCGGCACCATGATGACGTCTTGTGTCGCGTCCGCTGCAGCGGCGAGCGCGTCGGTCTCTGCTGCATTCTGCACGACATGCAGTCCATCGCGCAGCCATTGCACGGCCGCGCCGGCGACGAAGATCGAACCTTCCAGCGCGTATGTACGCGTGCCGCTGAGCTGGTACGCGACCGTCGTGAGAAGCTTGTGTTTGGAAGCGACCGGCGTTCGGCCGGTGTTGATGAGCGCAAAACATCCGGTGCCGTAGGTCGATTTGACCATGCCCGGTGCGAAACAAGCCTGGCCGATCAGGGCAGCCTGCTGGTCGCCTGCGATGCCGCGGATCGGGATCGCGCCGCCGAACAGGGCTGGATCGGTCGTGCCGAAGGCGGCGGATAAATCCATCACTGCTGGCAGCACCGCTTTTGGCACGCCGAGCATCGCCAAAAGTTCGTCGTCCCATCGGCCGCGATGAATGTCGAAGAGCAATGTGCGCGAGGCGTTGGTGGCGTCGGTGGCATGTACTTTGCCGCCGGTCAGGCGCCACAGCAGATACGTGTCGACGGTACCGAAGGCGAGTTCGCCGCGCGCGGCTCGGCCGGCGATATCCGGCGTGCATTTCAAGAGCCATGCGAGCTTGGTGCCGGAAAAATATGGATCGAGCAGAAGCCCGGTCTTGGCCGCGACCATGGTTTCATGGCCATCCGCTTTCAGCCGTGCGCAGTGGGCCGCGGTGCGCCGGTCCTGCCAGACGATGGCGCGATGCACTGCCCGGCCGGTGACGCGGTCCCATAACAGCGTGGTCTCGCGCTGATTGGTGATGCCGATGGCGGCGATATCATGTGCGCTCGCGCCGGCCTTTTGCATGGCACTGCGGCAAGTTTCGACGGTGGTCTGCCACAGATCGTCCGGCTCGTGTTCGACCTCGCCGTCGGCGGGAAAATGTTGCGGGAATTCACGCTGCGCGACGGCGGCAACCGAAGTGTCGGCGCGGAACAGCATCGCCCGGGTCGATGTCGTGCCCTGGTCGATCGCCAAGACGTAAGCGGTCACACGATCCTCCCCGCCGGCATGACGACCCCGACTGGCGCCGACACCTGATCTTGCCACGAATTTCTATCGATCGCAGATTTTGCGCGGGTCGAACTTGCGAACGCCGCAAGCGGGCGCGGGCAGGAGCCCTTCAGGCGTACCAGCAATACCGCAAGACCGACGATGTAAAGTTCGTCGACGACGGAGCGGCGCCGTGATCGGGCCGGCGTCGATGGCAGCGACGCGCCTGACCATGATGCTATTCTGCATCACGCTGCGCGCTTGCGTTCCTGCGGTACGAGCGTGACCGTCAGCCGTTCCGTACCGCGCAGCACGTCAAGCGCGACGTCGCGGTCGATGGTGTCGCCGGTGAGCGCCCGCACAAGATCGTCGGCGCCGGCGATGATGGTGCCGTCGAGGCCGAGCAGGATATCGCCGACCTTCAATTCTGCGCGGGCCGCAGGTGAGTCGGGCTCGATCGTGCCGATCATCACCGCACTGTCCTGCGCGACACCGGTGAAGTGCTGCCGCCGCCGCGAAATGGCGGCGTGTTGCGCGGCGATACCGATGTAGGCGCGGCGCACGCGGCCGTGCCGCACCAGTTCGCCGAGCACGAAGCTTGCGGTATTGGCGGCCACCGCAAAGCAGATGCCTTGCGCGCCCATGATCACCGCGGTGTTGACGCCGACCACTTCGCCGCGTGACGACACCAGCGGGCCGCCGGAATTGCCGGGATTAAGCGCGGCGTCGGTCTGGATCACGTCGTCGATGAGCCGGCCGGTGCGCGAGCGCAGCGAACGGCCGAGCGCCGAAACGACGCCAGTCGTCACCGTCAACTCAAAGCCGAGCGGGTTGCCGATGGCGATAACGAGCTGGCCGCGCTTGAGCTGTTTGGAATCGCCGAGCGGCGCCGCCGGCAGCGTCACCGGCTCGATGACGCGGATCAGGGCGAGATCGGTGTCGGGATCGTCGCCGACCAGCCGCGCAGTAAGGTGCTGGCCTTCCGGCGTCGTCACCTCGATCCGTGAAGCAGCGGCGGCCGCGCCGCCAGCACCGGCGACGTGGCTGTTGGTCAGGATCAGGCCGTCCGGCGCCACCACGACGCCGGAGCCGGTACCGCCGCGCGGGCGGCCGGCTTCCAGCGCGGGCGTGTGAACGGTCAGGCCGACCACCGCCGGGCCGACGCGGTCGACCACGTCAATGACGGCGCGCGAATAGGCGTCGAGCAGCGCTTGGTCCTCAACCGGGACTTCGGGGATTGCGGTTGCGGCAGCGGCGCTGCCGCCCCAGTCGGCATCGTGCAAAGGTATGATTTTCATGGTTTGTCAGGGCGTTAGCCCAGCATCCGCTGGGGACCGGCGACTCCGCCAGCCGGGAAATATATGGGAAGCCAGGGTCGCGAGGAAAAGGGCGGTTACGCGGCGGCGGTGATGCAGTGGCTGATGCCGTGCAGTTCGGCTTCTTGAGACTCGGCCGCTTGCGTGCAGTCGCGGCGGCAGTGGAATAATGTGATAGTACCGGTGTTGATTTGCCGGACGGCAAGTGCCGTTCAAGTGCATGCCGCCAATCGAGAGGAAGACGCCTTATGATCCGTACCGTGCTTGCAATCGCAATTGCGCTCGGCGTGACTGCCGCTGTCGCCCAGGAAGACCCGATCAAAGCGCGCAAGGCGCTGATGAAGACCAATGGCCAACAGGCCAAGATCGTTGGCGATATGGCCAAGGGCGACACTCCGTTCGATGCGGCGGCGGCGCACAAAGCCTTTGCGTCGTTCCAGGACGCGGCGTCGAAAATGCCGGCGCTCTATCCCGATAGCTCCAAGGGCGGCGATCCTACGGACGACTTCAATGCCGGTCCCAAGGTTTGGGAAGACATGGCCGATTTCAAAGCCAGGTTCGTCAAGCTCGGCGAGGACGCAAAAGCCGCCGACGCGAGCGTAACGGATGTGGACACACTCAAGGCCGCGCTCGGCAATATCGGCAAGAACGATTGCGGCGGCTGCCACCAGATCTATCGCGTCAAAAAGGGCTGAACGGCCGGCAAACGGTTTTCGGGGCGGGCGTCCGCGAGGATGTCCCGCCCTTTGTTTTTCGTTTGTAATCCGGCATCCTTCGCTCAGATATGAAAAAGCATCTGACGCTGCGCAATTTTGTGGCCGTCGTCATTGCCGGCGCGGTGCTTGGCTTTGCCGTGTTCTGGATCGTGACAATTCCAGCGACGGTGCCTGCGTCGGCGCTGCCGCAATACGCGCCGAATGCCGGCAACGGCAAAACCATATTCAACATCGGCGGCTGCAGCTCCTGCCATGCCGTCCCCAACAAGGATCCGCAGAAGGTCGATCGGCTGCGGCTTGGCGGCGGGCTCGAGCTGCCGTCTCCGTTCGGCAGTTTCACCGTGCCGAATATTTCTCCCAACACCGCTGACGGCATCGGCAATTGGAGCGAGGCCGATTTCGTCACGGCGATGTGGGACGGCACGGCGCCGGATGGCTCGCACCTCTATCCGGCTTTTCCCTATCCGTCGTACCGGCACATGGAGCTTGCCGATGTGCGCGATCTGTTTGCATACCTGAAAACTTTGCCGCCGGTCGCGGGCAAGCCGGCAGACCACAATCTGGCTTTTCCCTTCAACATCCGCCGTCTGCTCGGCGGCTGGAAGTTTCTGTATCTGCGCGGCGGGCCGTTTGTGCCCGACGCAAGCAAATCGGCGCAATGGAACAGAGGCGCCTATCTGGTCACCGGACCGGGACACTGTGCCGAATGTCACTCGCCGCGCAATTTGCTCGGCGGCATCGTCGAGAGCGAACGCTTCGCCGGCGGCCCGGCACCGGACGGCAAAAGCTGGGTGCCGAACATCACCCCGGCCGGACTACAACACGAGGAACCCGCCTGGTCGGAAAAAGACATCGCGGAGTTCCTCGGCACCGGCCAGAATCCATCCGGCGATTTCGCTGGCGGTTCAATGGCCGAGGTGATTCAAAATACGTCGTTGCTTAGGGCCGATGATCGTGCCGCGATCGCCAACTACATCGCTTCGTTGCCGCCGGTGCGGGGCCCGACCCCGCCGCCAAAGAAGCAGTAACCCTCCTTTGCATATAGCGCTGTAGCAAGCTAAGCACCCGCCAATGACCCGGGCCGCACCCTTCGAGGCTCATGGAGCTTGTCATCGGGCCGATCACGTTGGGTCGGACCGGTTGGCTCGCGCCTCAGGGTGACGGAATAGCTATGAACACCGGCAAAGGCATTCTGCTCAAGTTGATCTCGGCGGTGCTGTTCGCCGTGATGTCGGCCCTCATCCGCTATCTCGGCGCCCGCTATCCGATCGGCGAAGTGGTGTTCTACCGTTCGGCCTTCGCCATGATACCGGTGCTCGGCATTTACGCCTTGCGCGGCGAGCTTGCTGCGGTGGTGCGCACCGAGCGGCCGTTCGGCCAGGCCGGCCGCGGCGCCATCAGTATCGCCGGCATGTTCTCCAACTTCGGCGCGCTGGCGCGGCTGCCATTGATCGAAGCCAATGCCATCAGTTTCACCTCGCCGCTGATCAGCGTTGCGCTTGCAGCGCTGGTGCTCAAGGAGCGCGTGCGCGTTTATCGCTGGTCGGCGGTGACGATCGGCTTTATCGGCGTGCTTGTCGTGCTGTCGCCGCATCTCACCGGCGACGAATTGACGATCGCCATGGCTAGCGCCGCAAGCGTGTCCGGCGTGCTCTACGCGCTGGCCGGCTCGATATGCAATGCCGGCACGGTGATCCAAACCCGCCACCTGGCGCGCAGTGAAACGACATCCTCGATCGTGTTTTATTTCTCGCTCAGTTGCGCGCTCGCCGGCCTCGTGACCCTGCCGTTCGGCTGGATCACGCCGACCACGGCGGAATTCGCCGCGCTAATCGCCGTCGGCGTGCTCGGCGGCAGCGGGCATATTCTGCTCACCGAAAGCTACCGCTACGCCTCCGCTTCGGTCGTGGCGCCTTTCGACTATACGTCGATGGTTTGGGCGCTGATTCTCGGCTACGCATTCTTCGGTGAGACGCCGACGCTGATGATCGTGCTTGGCTCGGCGATCATCGCTGCCGCCGGTCTGTTCGTGATCTGGCGCGAACATCAGCTCGCATTGGCGCGCCGGACCGCCGCTGAAGTGCCGCCGGCGGCGATACCCGGCGCCGTCACGAGCCCCCGAAGGCCTTGAACGTGATGATGGTGCGGGTGTCGGCGACGCCCGCAATGGTCTGCACCTTCTCGGCGATGAAATGGCCGATGTCGGTTGAGGCATCGACGTAGAATTTCACCAAAAGATCGAAATCGCCGGCGGTCGAGTAGATTTCCGAGGCAATCTCGGCGTCCGCAAGCTTATTGGCGACCTGATAGGATTTGCCGAGCTGGCATTTGATCTGCACGAAAAAGGGGATCATGGGCGGCTCCGGGCCGGCAGGATAGCATATATGACGAGCCTGCAAGAGCGCGCCAGGGCGTAGTATCTTTCCGAGTGGATCAGGAAGCCCAATCGATGCATGCCCCGGCCGAGCTTGCCGAAATTGCCGCCGATGTATTGGCGCGAATCAAGAGCCGTGCGCCTCGGGTGCATTGCATCACCAATACGGTGGCGCAGGCCTATACGGCCAACATCCTGCTCGCGGCCGGCGCCATTCCGTCGATGACGATAGCGCGCGAGGAGATTGCGGCTTTTGTCGCTTCCGCAGACACCCTCCTCGTCAATCTCGGCACTTTCGATGTCGAGCGGCGCGCCGCGATCGAACTGGCGCTGGGTGCGGCTGGGCAAGGGATGCCGTGGGTGCTCGACCCGGTCTTTATCGAACGCTCGCCGGCGCGCGCCCAATTTGCCCGCGATCTGGTGGCGCGCGGACCGACGGTGGTGCGGCTCAACCAGCGCGAATTCGCTGCGCTCGCAGGTGACCAGGACGGCGACGCGGCGGCGCGCTTCGCGCGAACCCATCGCGCGGTCGTGGCGCTGACCGGCGAGCACGACGTCGTGACCGACGGCGAACGTTCGGCGACGGTGCATAACGGCGATGCGCTGATGGGTCTCGTCACCGCCATGGGCTGTGCCGGCTCGGCGCTGGTTGCCGCCGCGCTCGCGGTCGAGCCTGACGCGTGGCTCGCGACCGGCGCGGCGCTGCTCGCGCTCGGCGTCGCCGGTGAGGCGGCAGCTCAAAGCGCGCCCGCTCCGGGCCGCTTCGCCAGCTGGATCATTGACGCGCTCTACAGCCTTGATCGCGCGACGTTGCGCGCACGCGCAAAAGTCTCATGATGCAAAGGTCTCGCTGATGCAAAGGTTTCGCTGATGCAGGTCGATCTTCGTCTCAACGCCATCGTCGATCCCGAGCGTTCCGGCGGTCACGACCTCGCCGAACTGGCAAGACTATGCGCGCAAGGCGGCGCGACCCTCGTGCAACTGCGCGACAAGCGCAGCGAAACCCGCGCCATGGTCGCAACCGCGCGCGCGATCAAAAAAGCGCTCGCGCCGCTTCGTGTGCCGCTGGTCATCAACGACCGGATCGACGTCGCGCTCGCGTCGGGCGCCGAGGGCGTCCATGTCGGCCAAGACGACATGGCGGTGGAGGATGCGCGAAAACTGTTGGGGCGAGACGCCATCATCGGGCTGTCGATCAAGACGGTGGCGGAGGCCGACGCGGCGCCGGTCGATCTGATCGATTATGTCGGCTCCGGCGGCGTCTACGTGACGCTGTCGAAGCAACAAAAGAACGTGCCTATCGGGCCGGAAGGACTCGCGCGCGTCATCGCCGCGCTGCACCGCCGCTCGCCGAAACTGCCGGTGTGCGGCATTGCCGGCATCGATGCCGGCAACGCCGGCGCGGTCATCGCCGCCGGGGCCGACGGCGTCGCGGTGATCTCGGCGCTGTCGCTTGCGCCCGACCCGGCCGGTGCCGCGCGCACCTTGCGCGAGATCGTCGATGGCATGCTTGCCAAGCGAGGCATGTGACGATCATGGCAAGAATTGCCATTTCATACCGGCGATCGGATTCGCAGGATATCACCGGGCGGATTTTCGACCGCCTAGTTATGCATTACGGCAAGAGCACGGTGTTTCGCGATATCGATAGCATCCGGCCCGGCATCGATTTTCGCACCCAGATTGCCGACGCGTTGAAGGCGACCGACGTGCTCTCTGGTCGTCGTCGGACCGCATTGGCTCGGCCGCGGCGAGGGCGCCGCAAGCCGCATGGACAATGAGGCCGATCCGGTCCGCATCGAAGTCGAGACCGCGCTCAAGCGCGACATCCCGATCATCCCGGTTCTGGTGCACGACGTAAAAATGCCGGAGGTCGGCGAACTGCCGGGAAGCTTGCGCGATTTCGCCTTCCGTCATGCGGTTAGCGTCGACGGCGGCAGGGATTTTGATCATCACATCGAGGGCTTGATCCGCTCGCTCGATCAGTTTTTTGGCGGGGCGGCTCGCGGGCCTGAAGACATCGTGCCGCCTGATGCGCGCAAGCCGTCCGTGCTGCAAAAATACGGCTTGGTCGGCGGTCTCGCCGCCGTCGTGATTGTGCTGGCGGCAGTCCTGTTCCGCACCGACATGAGACAACCTGCCATTGCGGTTCAACCGCAGCCAAGTCAGCCGGTTGCCATGATGCCGCAAGCTGCGCCGGCGCCAGGCCCGCCAGCAACGGCGCCGCTGGCGGCGCAATCGCCGGACAGCCAGTATCGGATCACGCCAAAATTCGACTGCGCGAGTTCTTCTGGGGAAGACGAGCAGACAATATGCCGGAACGGCGACTTGACGGTATTGGATCGGGAGCTCAATGCGGCCTACACGGCGGTGCGCGGGCGACTGGACAAGGACAAACAAAAAGCACTCTCAGCCGATGAGAATGCGTGGCTTGAGCAACGCGCGGCGTGCAAGACCGATGTCGCCTGCATCCGGACCGCGTATCAGAGGCGGATGAAGGTTCTGCTAGCGTGGCCATGACCGTTCCCATCGCGCTCACCATCGCCGGTTCGGACTCGAGCGGCGGCGCCGGAATTCAGGCCGACCTGAAGACGTTTGCCGCCCTCGGCGTCTATGGCGCGTCGGTGATCACCGCGCTTACCGCGCAAAACACCAAGGGTGTGGCGGGCATTCACGGCGTGCCGGCGGAATTCGTGACGGCACAAATGGACGCTGTATTTTCCGATCTCGACATTGCCGCGGTGAAAATCGGCATGCTGGGCAGCGCAGCCGCGATCGTCGCCGTGGCGGCCGGGCTCGATCGGCATCGCGCCCGCAACGTGGTCCTCGATCCGGTCATGGGCGCGAGTTCGGGCGAAAAGCTGCTGCACCCCAATGCGCTGTTGGCGCTGCGCGACCTGATTTCACGCTCGCGCGTGCTGACGCCGAACCTGCCCGAGGCCGCGGCGCTGCTGAGCATGGCCGCGGCGCGCGACGAGGCCGAGATGCGCTCGCAAGGCGAGAAGCTGCTGACGCTCGGCGCCGGCGCGGTCTTGATCAAGGGCGGCCACGGTACGGGGCCGGAAAGTGTCGATTTTCTGATCGATGCCGATGCCTGCACGCGATATGCCGCTCCACGGATTGCGACGAAGAACACCCATGGTACCGGCTGCACGCTCTCATCGGCGGTAGCCGCCGGCCTTGCCAAGGGTCTTGCGCTCGCCGACGCAGTGCGCGAGGCCAAAGCCTATGTCAGCGCGGCCATCGCGGCGGCGGATCGTCTCAAGGTCGGATCTGGCCGCGGCCCGCTGCATCATTTCTACGAAAGATAGTAGACGGGTCTGACTTCCGGCGCCGTTGAAAAGTCGTTACCGTTTGCGGCAATGAGCGGTGAGGAGAGGGCGAGGAGAGATAGTTTATGCTGAGATCTTCCATGATGCGGGCGGCCGGGATCGCGCTCACAGTCGTTGCGTCGGTGCTGTTCTTGTCCGGTCACGAGGCCGCGGCGCAGACTACCCCGCCTGCTGCACCGCCGGCCGCCGCTACGGCTCCTGCGCCTCCCCAGGCGGCACCCGCCGCACCGCCAGCCGCCGCAACACCGGCCGCGGCGCAACCGGTTTCAGATACTACGCCGTTCTATGACAACATCGTTGATCTGGAGATCAGCCCGTCGTTGATGTCGAAGTTCATGGCTGACCTGTCCGACGACGTGAAAGGTACGCTGTCGGAGGCGGGCGTTCACGAAATCGACAGCAATGTCGGGCAGAAAGATCCGAATCACGTCTTCATTTTCGAGGTCTATAACAATTCCGCGGCTTGGGACGCGCATCAGAAGACCACGACATACGGAAAGTTCATCGGCCTGACGATGATGATGATCAAGAATTATAATATCCGGCCATTCACATCGCTGGTGCTGAACTCAAGCACCGCGGCGGCTGCGGCCACGGGACCGCTCTACGTGAACGTCGAAGAGTTCGATCTTGATCCTGATCAATATGACAACTTCATCGTTGCAGCCAAAGTCGAGGCCGCGGGCGCAGTGCAGGATCCTGGCGTTCGCGAGTTCAATATCGCGACTGCGAAGAGCACGAAAAATCACGTGTTGCTGTTCGAGGTCTATGACAACGCCGCGGCTCTCGAAGCCGAAATGGCAACTGATCGATACAAAGTCTATCAGGCAAAGACCAAGCAGATGATTGTCAAGAGCACGGTGACGCCGTACTCGTCGGTGTCGCTCAACGCCAAAGCTCCCTGAACGCTCACACTGGCGCCGCCGGCGCCCCCGGCTGTTTCAGCGGGTGGGCGCGGGCGAAGGCGTCGATGGCAGACAGCGCGGTGGCGATCCGCGTGAAGGTCGGGAACGATGCGGTATCGACATTGAAGAATTTCGCGCCGGCGGCCTGGCTGGCGATGCAGATGTCGGCGAGCGTAATGCTGTCGCCGTGGCAGTAAAGGCCGGTCGCCTTGTCCTTCAGATTGGCTTCGAGCGCGGTCAGCGCCGCAGTGTGCCAATGCTGGCACCATTTGGTGCGGGTCGCTTCATCGATCTTGAGTTCGTGCTCGAGATATTCGCGCACCCGCGGCACGATCAACGGATGTGAATCGCAGGCGACGATTTGCGCCAGGCCGCGCACCCGTGCGCGGCCTTTCGGATCGCGCGGCAGCAGCGGCGGGTTCGGATGGGTCTCGTCGAGATATTCGATGATCGCCAGCGACTCAAACAGCGCCGGCCCGTCGCCGTCGACCAGTGCGGGCAACGCCATCATCGGATTGACCGCGCGGTACGCGGCTTCGCGCTGCGCACCCTTCATCAGGTTCACGTCCACCACCTCGTCCGGCGCGAGACCTTTGAGGTTGAGCGCGATGCGCACGCGGTAGGTCGCGAGCGAGCGCCAGAATGAAAAGAGTTTCATGGACAATCTCCTAGTCGGTGCCCGGATCGGCCTTGAGCCCAGCCGCCTCGATGCCGGCGATGGCGCACATCTCGTCCTTGTCCGAGGTGTCGCCGGAAATGCCGCAGGCGCCCACGATGGTGCCGCCGCTGTCCTTGATCAAAACACCGCCCGGATTGGTCACCATCCGTCCGCCGCTTGCCGCCGCCAGCATGGTGAAGAACTGCGGAGTTTTCGCCGCCCGGCTTGCCAGTGTGCGCGAACCAAAGCCCATGCCGAGCGCGCCCCATGCTTTGCCGAAAGCGATATCGAACCGCAGGAGGCCGGATTTGTCCTCGCGCTTGTAGGCGACGAGATGGCCGCCGGCGTCGAGCACGGCGACGGTGAGCGGCGCGAGATTGCTATCGCGTGCTTTCTTCAACGCGACATCGACGATGGTGGACGCTTGCGCAAGAGTGACTGACATATTCGCTCCGATGTTGCTGGATGAAATCCAAATTTTGCTACGGCTCGGCCGGTAAACCGCCTGGCGCGAGGCTTCGCCAGGACCCAGGCCATTCTTGTTCGACTCCTCGAGTGCAGCCACCCCCCGGCGTCCGTTTCCCGGCGCGGACATTATGCGATCGGCGCGCGACGAGAAAGCCGCTTGCAGGCGACGCCGCCGATGCCATAGCGTCGCGCCGCAACGCGTTGGCAATGAGGATAAGCATGGCTTCGGGACATAAGGGCGTCGTCGGCATTATTGGCCTTGGCATTATGGGCGGATCGTTCGCGCAAAATCTCGTAACCGCCGGCTGGCGCGTCTTCGGCTACGACATTGCGCCGGAGCGGCGGCGCGCACTGGCGCGTGCCGGCGTGGAGATAGCCGCTGACGCCGCCGATGTGGCGCGTAAGGCAAAAACCATCATCACCAGCCTGCCGAGCCCAAAGGCGCTCGCCGCGACGGTCAAAGCCATCGTCGGCGCCAATGTGCCGCGCCGCGTGGTCGTCGAAGCATCCACATTCACGCTCGAAGACAAA
This sequence comes from uncultured Alphaproteobacteria bacterium, assembly GCA_963733645.1. Taxonomy (GTDB): domain Bacteria; phylum Pseudomonadota; class Alphaproteobacteria; order Rhizobiales; family Xanthobacteraceae; genus BOG-931. The sequence continues at coordinate 378,656 of CAVTFP010000005.1, read as the reverse complement.
GCCCGCGCCGAGGCGGCGTTGCGCAAAGCCGGCCACGTCATGCTCGACTGCCCGATGAGCGGCACCGGCGCGCAGGCCAAGGTCAAGGATCTCGTCGTCTATGCGTCGGGCGGCGTGGCCGAGATCAAGAAACTGCGGCCGATGTTCGGAGGCTTCACCCGTGCCGTGCATGATGTCGGCGCGTTCGGCAACGGCAGCCGCATGAAATACGTCGCCAATCTTCTCGTCGCCATTCACAATGTGGCAAGCGCCGAGGCGATGGTTCTGGGCATGAAATCCGGCCTGCCGCCGCAACTCATCTTCGATCTGATCAAGACCGGCGCCGGCAATTCGCGCATCTTCGAATTGCGCGCGCCGATGATGGTGAAGGACGATTACGACACCGCCACGATGAAGATTTCGGTCTGGCAGAAGGATATGGACGTGATAGGCGGCTTCGCCCGCGATATCGGAGTGCCGACCCCGATGTTCGATGCATCGAGCGCGATCTACACCAAGGCGCGGCAAGCAGCGGCCACGACGATCACGACACCGCCGCGGTTTGCGCGGTGATGGAGAAGATGGCGGGCCTCAAGCGTGGCAAGTCACGATTGAAGCGCAGCAGAGCGCGATCGAGATAGTTTTTACGCCGCTGAAAGCGTCGGTATTCTTTTGATCTCGCCAGCGAGTTGACGTTCAGCGATAACTAGATCATGGGCGCGCTGTAGATTGATCCAAAGATCGGGACCATTGCCGAGAAGCTTACCCAGACGCAAAGCCATTCCCGGGGTCACCGGCTGCTTCTCATCGAGAATATCATAGAGCGTCTGCCGCGAAATGCCGAGCAAACGCGCGATCTCAGTTTTGGACTTACCGAGTGCCGGCAGAACATCTTCACGCAGCATTTCGCCCGGATGCATAGGCTTCAGGCCGCGAATGAGACGATTCTTGCTCATCAGTGATAGTCCTCCAAATCCACGTCGACAGCATCTTCGCCATTCCAGGCGAAGGTCACTCGCCAATTTCCGCTCGCATCGACCGCAAATCGTCCTTTGTCGCGACCCTTCAACGCATGATAGCGGAATCCCGGCACATTCATATGATCTGGCAGCTTGGCCGCATCAAGCGCAAGTAGAATGCGTCGAATACGATCCCGATTTTGAACACTGAGCTTGGACGAGTCTCCTCGTTCGGCGAAGCGCCGCAAAGTTTTGCTGCGGAACGATCGTATCACAAAGTAATTGTATGGCGGCACCTTACACTTGTCAAGTAGTACCCTACAATACCTTTCATGCGGGCGTTGGAATTGTAAAAAATGCTTGCTAAGGTGGGAGTAAAGCGGACAAGGGGGAGCTAGAGCGAATGTCATCGCTCGAAGGCGAAATGCGGATGGGCGCAGCGGCGCAGGGCAAAACCCATCAGCAGCGCAGCGAAGTCCGCGACGGCATGCGTATCGACTGGGACGTGCCGATCGCGATGGATGACGGGCTCGTGCTCCGCGCCGACGTGTTTCGTCCGGTCAAGGAAGGCCATCACCCGGTGATCCTGACTTACGGTCCCTATGCCAAGGGACTTGCTTTCCAGGACGGTTATCCGAGCGCGTGGCAGCGCATGGCGGAAAAGCATCCCGACGTCGTCCGCGGGCTCCAGCAATCTCTACCAGAGCTGGGAAGTGGTCGATCCCGAGAAATGGGTGCCGCACGATTATGCCTGCGTGCGCGTCGATTCGCGCGGCTGCCGGCTGCTCGCCGGGCGTTATCGATCATTTCTCGCCGCGCGAGACCAAGGATTTTTACGACTGCATTGAATGGGCAGGCTTGCAGCCGTGGTCCAACGGCAAAGTCGGACTCAACGGTATTTCCTATTACGGCATCAACCAGTGGCACGTGGCGTCTCTTGAGCCGCCGCATCTCGCCGCCATGTGCATCTGGGAGGGCGCCGCCGACTGGTACCGCGACATGACCCATCACGGCGGCATTCTCTGCACGTTCTGGGACAACTGGTACGACATGCAGGTGAAGACGGTGCAATACGGCGCCGGCGAACGCGGCAAGCGGAGTCGCGTTCATGGCCAACTGGTGTGCGGGCCTGAGACGCTGCCGGAGGCCGAGCTTGCGAGAAACCGCAGCGACTTCGGCGGCGATATTCTCGCCCATCCGCTTGACGACGCTTATCACCGTGCCCGCTCACCGGTGTGGTCGAACGTAAAGGTGCCGTTCCTGACGGCGGCCAATTGGGGCGGCCAGCCGTTGCATCCACGCGGCAATTTCGAAGGCTTCGTCCGCGCTGCGTCCAAAAACAAATGGCTCGAAGTGCACGGCATCGAGCACTGGACGCATTTCTACACCGACTATGGCCGCAATCTGCAATTGCGCTTCTTTGATTATTTCCTGCACGGCAAGAAGAACGGTTGGGACAAGCAACCGCCCGTGCAATTGCAGGTGCGTCATATCGATCGTTTTGTCGAGCGCGCGGAGAACGAATGGCCGCTCAAACGCACCAAATGGACGCGGTACTACCTTGATCCGGCGGTCGGCATGCTTTCCGGCAAGCCCGTCAAAAAGAAGACAGCAATCAAATTCGATGCCACGGGTGACGGCGTCACGTTCGTCACTGCGCCGCTCGGCCATGACACCGAGATCACCGGCCCCTCGGCGCTAAAGCTGTTCGTCTCATCCTCGACTGCCGACGCCGACATTTTCGCCGTGCTGCGGGTATTTTCGAGCGACCTCAAGGAGGTCGTATTCCAGGGCGCCATCGATCCGCACACGCCGGTCGGCCAGGGCTGGTTGCGCGCCTCGCATCGGCAACTCGACAAGAAACTGTCGAAGCCGTACCGCCCCTATCATGCGCATACCAAAAAACAGCCGCTGAAACCCGGTGGAGCCGTGGCCATCGATATCGAGATATGGCCCACTTCGATCGTCGTTCCGGCCGGCCACCGCATTGCGCTGACTGTCCGTGGCAAGGACTACGGGTACGGCGGGCCAAGTGGTGGGCACCTGTCCAACTTCAAGAACGAGTTGACCGGTTGCGGACCGTTCCTGCACGACGATCCGCGCGATCGGCCGCCGGCGATTTTTTCAGGCGTCACCGGCCTGCACTTCGGCGGCTCGGCGCGGCCTTATCTGCTGTTGCCCATTATTCCGCCAAAAAAAATAATTCGGGCCGCGACACTGGCGGACTTTACAGGGCCGAACGGCATATCGGATGATGCCTTCGAACGCCGTCGCGTCGGGAACAAGGCGGCTAATCAATAAAGGCGCATTCCGGCCACACCGGTCGCCCACAGGGAGGATTTGATGTCTCGTAAAGGTGTTTCTCGCACGATTTCGCGCCGCAAGGTTCTGGCCGGCACTGCTGTCGGCGCCGCAGCCGCGCTGACCCGATTTTCGGCGCCCGCTGTCGCGCAATCGGAACCGTTCCGGCTCGGCCTTCTCACGGTGAAGACCGGCCCGCTCGCCCAAGGCGGCATCCAGATGGAGCAGGGGGTTCTCACCTACCTGAAGGAAAAGAACTACACGATGGGCGGCCGCAAGGTCGATTTCATCTCCGCCGATACCGGCGGCAATCCAGCCGGCACCAAGACCAAGGCCCAGGAACTGGTCGAGCGCGACAAGGTCGACGTCATTCTCGGACCGCTCGCCGCCTTCGAGCTCTACGCGATCAGCGATTACATCAAAGAGCAGAAGATGCCGACGCTCAGCCTGGCGGCGGCCGACAATCTCACGCAGCGCCAGCCTAATCCGTTTTTGTTGCGCGCATCGGCGACATCGTCGCAGGCCATGCAGCCGATGGGGCACTATGCGGCGACCGAATTGAAACTCAAACGTGTTTTCTGCATCACCGAGGACTTCGCCTTCGGCTACGAGCAGATGGGCGGCTTCCAGGCCGCATTCCAGCAAGACGGCGGCTGCGTCGTCAGCAAGCTTTGGCCGCCGCTGGTGACGCCGGACTACACGCCCTACATCGCGCAGATCGCCGATTGCGACGGCGTCTGCCAGGGCTTCGCCGGGTCAAACCCGCTGCGCTTCATGAAACAATACGCCAGTGCCGGCCTCAAATATCCGGTGGTGACGGGCGAGACCGGCGGCGATGACGCGCTGTTGCATAGTTACGGCGAAGAGGCGATCGGCCTGGTCGGCTGTTGTCCCTACACGATCGACCTCGCCACCGATGGCAACCAGCGCTTCATCGACGGCATGCTGAAGAACTATGACACCGTTCCGGGCCAATACGCCGCGCTTCTCTACGTCAACTGTCAGGTCGTCGATGCGGCGCTCAAGGCCCTCAATGGCGACGCCAAAGACAAGGACAAGATGATGACGGCGCTGCGTGCGGTAAGCCTGACTGACACGCCGCGCGGAGCGCTCAAGTTCGATCATTTCGGCAACGTGGTCGGCACCTTCTACATCCGCCGCATCGTCACCGAGGGCGCCAAATACGGGCTCAAGCTCTGGAGCAAGACCATCAAGACTTACGACAACGTCAGTCAGTTCTGGACCTGGCCGGAGCAAGAGTTCCTCGCGCACCCGGTCTATTCGCGCGACTATCCGGCGCTGACCAAGTGCTGAGCTCGATTGGTGTCGTCATCCGCGCATGCGGATGATCCAGTAATCCGAAAGCGTCCGGCGCAGCGGCCTCGGGCGGTAGAGTTTATTGGATGCTCCGCCTTCGGGGAGCATTGCCACGCAAGCAAAGTAACCGTCCGGAAGCGCAAGGGCAGGGAATATGACGTTCTGGCTGCTGCTGACCGTCAACAGCGTGACGTTCGGCGGCCTGCTGTTCCTGCTGTCGGCCGGCTTCTCGTTGATCTTCGGGTTGATGCGGATTCCGAATCTGACGCACGGCTCGATGTTCATGGTCGGCGCCTATCTCGGCACCACTTTCTTTTCCGGCGCACTCGGCTTCACGCTGAATTTCTGGGTGGCCGCTATCGTCGCCGCGCTGGAAGTGGCGATACTGGGCGCGCTGATGGAGCGATTGCTGCTGCGCCGGCTCGCCGGCCAGCAATTGGCGCAAGTGCTGGTCACGCTCGGCGTCTCCTTCATGGTCGCCGATCTGTGCCTGATGGGGTGGGGCGGCGATCCTATTTCAGTGGCGACGCCGGCAGGGCTTGGCGGCTTCGTGCGCGTCGGCACCGCGGCGGCGCCGCTTTATCGTCTCGCGATCATCGCCATCGCGGCGGTGTTCGCGATCGCGCTCTGGCTCATGCTCGATCGCACCCGGCTTGGCGCCATGATCCGCGCCGGGGTCGACGATCCGCAAATGGCCCGTGTCGTCGGCATCCGGGTCTCGCGGCTTTTCACCATCGTATTTGGTCTCGGCGCGGGGCTGGCTGGTTTTGCCGGCGTGATCGGCAGTCCGATCCTTTCGGTTTATCCGGGCCTCGATCAGGACATGCTGCCACTCGCCTTGGTCGTCGTTATCCTCGGCGGCACCGGCAGCCTGCTCGGCTCCTTCGTCGGCAGTATCGTTGTCGGCTTCATCTATAATTTCGGCCAGGCGCTGGTGCCTGAACTCGCCTATTTCATTCTGTTCCTGCCGATGGTGCTGGTGCTGGTGTTGCGGCCGCAGGGCCTGTTCGGAGGACAGGTGCTGTGACCGGCCGCAGCCTCGCTATTGCCGCCGCAATCGTCGCGCTCGCCGCCGTGCCCTATGTCGTCGGCGAACCCTATTACGTCAACGTCGCCAGCCAGATCCTGCTCTATGCGATTTTCGCGCTGGGGCTGAACGTTCTGGTCGGATATGCCGGGCTGGTTTCGCTCGGCCATGCCGGGCTGTTCGGTGTAGCGAGCTATGTGGTCGCCTCGGCGCTCGCCGCGGGCTATGGCCACGCCGCCGCCATTACCGCGGCGCTGTCGATCGGACTCCTCTGCACCGCCGGCTTCGCCGCGCTGTCCCTGCGCGCGACCGGCATCAGCTTCATCATGATCACGCTGGCGCTCGGCGAGATCCTGTGGGGCCTGGCCTACCGCTGGATCAGCCTGACCAACGGCGACAACGGAATCAGCGTGGCGTCGCGGCCGATGCCGTTCGGCATCGCGCTCGGCTCGGCCAACGCGTTCTACGACATGACGCTCGTTATTTTCCTCGCCGCGGTAGGCGTGTCCGCGATATTCGTGCGCTCGCCGTTCGGGGCGACGCTTTGCGGTACCCGCGATCAGGCCCGCCGCATGAACGCACTCGGCTACCACGTCTGGATGATAAGGTTCGGCGCCTTCATGTTCTCCGGCCTGCTCACCTGCGTCGCCGGCATCCTGTTCGTCTACTACAACAAGTTCATCAGCCCGCAGACACTGGCGCTGACGGCTTCGGCGGAAGCGTTACTGATGGTGATTTCGGGCGGCGCCGGCACCTTGCTCGGACCTATCGTCGGCGCCGGCATCGTCGTCATTATGAAGAACGTGGTGAGCGCCTATATCGTGCGCTGGAATTTTATGCTCGGCGCCATCTTCGTCGCCATCGTGGTGTTCATGCCGGAAGGCCTGGTGCCCGGCGTCGCGCGGCTGTTTCGCTCGGCGGTGCGGGCGATGGGCCGCAGCAAACCGGCGCCTGCCGCGGAGCGAACGCCATGACCGCGCTCGCCGTCACCGCGCTGACCAAGTCGTTCGGCGGCTTGCGCGTCAACACGGACGTCAACCTCAAGGTCGAGCCCGGCGAGCGCCGGCTGATCATCGGTCCGAACGGCGCCGGCAAGACCACGCTGTTCAATCTCATCACCGGCGAATTGCGTCCGGACTCCGGCACAATCCGGCTGTTCGACCGCGACATCACCGGCGTGGCGAGCCGCAAGCGTGCGCATCTCGGCATGGCGCGCACTTATCAGATCATCACGCTGTTTCCGCACGACACCATTCTGCGCAACGCCATGCTGGCGCTGCTGGGACTGTCGCCGCTGCGCTGGAATCCCTGGGCGGCCCTGCATCGCCAAAGTCATCTCGAAGAGGAGGCGCATGCCGCGCTGGCGCGTGTCGGTCTCGATCGCATCGCCAGACCGGCCGCTGGCCGAAACCTCCTACGGCGAAAAGCGCCGCGTCGAGATCGCCATGGCGCTGGCGCAAAACCCCAAAGTGCTGTTGCTCGACGAGCCGTTCGCCGGCCTTTCGGTCGACGAGCGCCGCGACGTGCGCCAACTTCTCGTCGCCATCCCACGCGACGTGACCATCGTGATGATCGAGCACGACATGGACACCGCGCTCGACCTCGCCGACCGCATCACGCTCCTGCACTTCGGCGAGGTGATTGTCGAAGGTACCCGGGCCGAAGTGGTGGCCGACTCCCGTACCCGGGAGGTCTATCTTGGCGACTAGTGCGCTTAGCCTCGCCGGCATCGAGGCTTATTACGGCGATAGCCACGTCTTGCAAGAGGTGACGTTCGCGCTCGGCGAGGGCCGCCTGCTCGGGCTGTTGGGCCGCAATGGCGCCGGCAAATCGACCTGCATGAATGTCAGCGTCGGACTGCTGCCGCCGCGCGCCGGCAACGTCGAAGTATTCGGCGCACCGGTGACGCGGCTGGCGCCGGAATTGATCGCGGCGCGCGGCGTCGCGCTGGTGCCGCAAGGCCGCCGGGTGTTTCGCAGCCTTACCGTGCGCGAAAACCTGATGGTCGCGGCGCGCACCGAGCACGCCGGCCGCCGTCATGCGCCGTGGACCGAGAAGACCGTTTTCGCCATGTTCCCGCGGCTTGCCGAGCGCTCGCGCCAGCTCGCCGGCCACCTGTCAGGCGGCGAGCAGCAGATGCTCGCCATCGGCCGTGCGTTGATGGCCAATCCGCGCGTGCTTTTAATGGACGAGCCGTCGGAGGGCCTGGCGCCGCAAATCGTTGCTGAAGTGATGACGACCATCCGCAAGCTCAAGGAGAGCGGGCTGTCGATCGTGCTGGTCGAGCAAAGTCCGAAGCTCGCCATCGATATCGCCGACGACATCGTCATACTCAACTCCGGCCGTGTTGCCGTCGTCTCGACCGCAGCCGGGCTAAAAGAGGGCGGCGTCGATCTGCGCCAGCATCTCGGGGTGTTTTGAATGTACTGTTCATGCCGCCGGCAGTAAAAGGCCGGCCCGGGAACAAGACTATCGGACGGTGCGTTGATCGTACAATAAATCCGCATAGATTATCGTATTCATGAGCTTTCATTGAGCCCGGTCGCAGACGTCAAGCAGAGTTCTGTGCAAGGCTCCGAGCAGCTCAAGCCGATCGCGATCCTCACCGCGCTCGGCATTGTCTACGGCGATATCGGCACCAGTCCGCTTTACGTTTTTCATGCGATCGCCAAGGCTCGCGGCGGCCGCTTCGATGAAGCGAGCGCACTCGGCAGCCTGTCGCTGATATTCTGGACTCTGATCGTCGTCGTTTCGCTGAAATACGCCTTGGTCGTGATGCGTGCCGACAACCGCGGCGAGGGCGGTATCTTGGCACTGATGTCGCTGACGCGGGCACGCTGGCGCGGCCGCAACCGCTATCTCATCGTGTGCGGCTTGATCGGAGCAGCGTTGCTTTACGGTGACGGCATGATCACGCCGGCAATCTCGGTGCTGAGTGCGGTGGAAGGTCTCGAAGTCGCAAGCCACGACTTTGCGCCCTACACGATGCCGCTGGCTGCCGTGATCCTGCTGCTGCTGTTTCTGGTGCAGCGGCTTGGCACCGCCGCTGTCGGCAGGGCGTTCGGACCCGTGATGCTGCTGTGGTTCGTTTTTATCGCGATCCTCGGTGTGTTTGGCATCGGCAAGGCGCCGCACGTCATCGCCGCGGTCGATCCGCTCTATGCGGGCGCGTTTCTGATTCACAACGGCTTCGCAAGCCTCGCCATCCTCGGCGCGGTGTTTCTGTGCGTGACCGGCGCGGAGGCAATGTACGCCGACATGGGACATATCGGCCGTGAACCGATCCGCATTGCCTGGAGCGCGATTGTCTTGCCGGCTTTGCTGCTCAACTATGCCGGCCAGACCGCGGTTGTCCTTGCGGTCGGCGGCGGTCCCAATCTGTTCTTCGCGCTGGTGCCTGGCTGGGCGCTCTATCCTGCGGTCGCGCTTGCGACCGTCGCGACCGTGATCGCGAGCCAGGCCATCATCACCGGCGCCTTCTCGCTGACCCGCCAGGCTATGCAGCTCGGCTGGCTGCCGGGGATGCATATCTATCAGACGTCGTCGGAAGCCTATGGCCAGATTTACGTCCCATTCGTGAATTGGCTGATGATGCTGGGGACATTGGCGCTGACAGTGATATTCGCGCACTCCGATCGGCTCGCTGGCGCCTACGGCGCGGCGGTGTCCACCACCATGCTGATGACCACGGCGATCCTTTACCGGATCATGCGGGTATCGTGGCGGTGGCCGATCTGGGCCGCGGTTACGGTGTTCGCGCTATTCATGATCGTCGATGCGTCCTTCTTCGGCGCCAATCTTCTGAAGATCGCCCAGGGCGGCTGGATCCCGTTGTTGATCGGCGGGCTGATCTTCCTGGTCATGACAACGTGGCACGTCGGCACGGACGCGATGCATCGTCGGCAAGTGCGCGACGCAGTGACCATCGCGCAATTTGTCCGCAGATTGCGCGACGAAAAGGTGCCGCGCGTGCCCGGCCGCGCGATCTTCCTCACCCGGCTGCGCGGATTTATCCCCGCCCTGATCGCCGATCACGTGCGCCAGATGGGCTCGCTGTATGAGGAGGCGATTGCACTTTCCGTGGTCTTTACCATCAGGCCGCGGGTCCGGCCCAACAACCGACTTCACGTCGAGCGCCTTGGCGAAGGATTCTGGCACGTCACGGTTCGCTTCGGCTTCATCGAAGTGCCGGATGTTTACCGGGCGCTGCACCAGGAAAAATCCAAGTGTCCGATCGACGCCGATAACGCGATCTATTTCAGCGAGCACGATTACGTGGTGGCGCGCAAGCAAAAGCCGCGGCTGGCCGCCTGGCGCCGCCGCTTGTTCTCATTTCTCAATCGCAATTCGATCGATCCGGCGGACCGCTTCAATATACCGGCGGAAAACTTCGTGCAGATCACCCGGCGCATCGAGGTCTGAGCGGAAGCTTCAGCACGCCGCGCTCATAGGCTACGATCCCGGCGGCGGCCGCGCGCTGAAGACCGAGGGCGCCGATTTGCGCCAGCAGGTCGGGCGCTTTGAAAAGAGGGCGACGGGATGTCCAAGGACAATGTAACTGTCGGATTTGTCGGGCTCGGCACCATGGGCGGCCGGATGGCGGCCAATCTGCAAAAGGCCGGTTATAAACTCGTCGTCCATGACCTGCACCGGCAGGCCGCAAGCTATCATCTCAACGCCGGCGCGATCTGGGCCGATACGCCGCGCGCCCTGGCGAGCGAGGCCGACGTGATCTTCTCGTCGTTGCCGGAGCCGTCCGACGTCGAGGCCGTCGCGCTCGGACCGGACGGGCTCATCGCCGGCATAAAACCCGGCGCCGCCTATTTCGATCTTTCGACCAACGCGCCCAGCATGGTGAAAAAGCTCAATGCCGCGTTCGCCGAGAAGGGTGCGCACATGCTGGATGCGCCGGTGAGTGGCGGCCCAGCCGGCGCAGCCTCGCGCAAACTCGCGATCTGGGTCGGCGGCGATGAGGGCGCCTTCAACGCGCATAAGGCCGTGCTCGACGCCATGGGCGACAAGGCCGCCTATATCGGCGCGGTCGGCAGCGCCACCGTTGCCAAGCTGGTTCACAACATGTCGGGCTATGCGGTGGTCTGCGCGCTCGCCGAGACTTTCGCCATGGGCGTCAAAGCCGGGGTCGAACCGCTGGCGCTTTGGCAGGCGGTGCGTCAGGGCGCGGCCGGCCGCCGCTTCACGTTCGACGCCCTGATCGACCAGTTCCTGCCCGGCAAATACGATCCGCCGGCGTTCTCGCTCAAGCTCGCGCACAAGGACGTCGCGCTTGCCAATGCGCTCGGCCGCGAGCTCGGCGTGCCGATGCGGTTGTGCAATCTCACGCTCGCCGAGATGACCGAAGCGATGGCCCGCGGCTGGGCCGGGCGCGACTCGCGCGTCGTGATGCTGCTCGAGCAGGAACGTGCCGGCATTGAAATCGCCGTCGATCCCGAGCGGCTGCGGCAGGCGTTGGCGCCCGCGGCCGCAAAGGACAGTGCGAAGCCCGCCTGATGCCGCAACGCGCGACGCCAATCACCCGGCGCGACTTTCTCAACGGCATCCCGCTTGCCATCGGCGGCGCTGTCGCCGGACAATTGCTGCCCGCTTATATCGCGGCGGCGTTTGGCGCCGGTCAGGCACCGCAAGACGCACCCGGATATTATCCGCCCGCGTTGACCGGCATGCGCGGCAGCCACCCCGGTGCATTCGAAGCCGCCCACCGTCTGCGCGACGGCGATTTCTGGTCGCAATCGTCGAAGCCCGCACCGACCGGAGAAGACTACGATCTCATCGTTGTCGGCGGCGGCATCAGTGGGCTTGCGGCGGCGCATTTCTACCGTGCGAAACATTCCGGCGCCCGCATCCTTATTCTCGACAACCACGACGATTTTGGCGGCCACGCCAAGCGCAACGAATTTTCGCTCACCGGGCATGTCGAGCTGATGAACGGCGGCACCTTGATGATCGACAGCCCGCGGCCGTACAGCGCCATGGCCGATGGTCTTCTCAAAACGCTCGGCATCGATCCGGTCGCACTTTCAGAGAAGTGCACGCGTTCCGAATTCTATCCGTCGCTCGGCCTGCGCCGCGGCATTTTCCTGGACAAGGAGACGTTCGGCGCCGACAAACTGATCGTTGCCGCCAAAGGTGCACCGTGGGAGCAATTGCTCGCGCAATCGCCACTATCGCCGCAAGTGCGAAGCGACATCGCGAGAATTGAAGAAGCGAAAATCGATTATCTGCCCGGGCTGACCTCGACCGGAAAGAAGGCCTTGCTGTCGCGGATGAGCTATCGCGATTTCCTGCTCAACGTCGTGAAGGCCGATCCCGGCGTCATCCCGTTCTATCAGGCGCGCACACATGGCGAGTGGGGCGTCGGCATTGATGCCGTCTCGGCGCTCGATGTGTGGGCGTTCCATTTTCCCGGATTCCAGGGCCTTAACCTCGCCGCCGGCTCGGCGCCGCACATGGGCATCACGCCCGCGGGCTATGCCGACGGCGGTTCGTACACGTTTCATTTTCCAGACGGCAACGCCTCGATCGCGCGGCTTCTGGTGCGTGATCTGATTCCCGACGCCGTGCCGGGGAATACCGCGGAGGACGTCGTGACGGCGCGGATCGATTATTCGCGGCTCGACCGGCCGGGATCGCCGGTGCGCATCCGGCTGGCAAGCACCGTGGTCCGCGCGCGCAATATCGGCGATCGGGCTTCGCCCGGCGCGGTCGAGATCGCCTATTTCCGCGGTGACGAAGTGTGTGCTGTGCGCGCGCAGTCATGCGTGCTCGCTTGCTGGAACATGATGATTCCGTATCTGTGCCCGGAACTGCCGGAGCAACAGAAAGAGGCGCTGCGCTCGCTGGTCAAGACGCCGCTGATCTATGCCAGCGTGGCGTTGCGCAACTGGACCGCGTTCAAGGCGCTCGGTATTTCGCGGGTCTATGCGCCGGGTTCGTATTTTTCGACGTTCTCCTTGAACCAGGTCGTCGATATCGGCACCTATCGCAGCGTCCGTTCGCCCGACGGGCCGGTGTTGATCCGCATGGTGCGGACGCCGTGCCAGCCCGGCCTGCCAGAGCGCGATCAGAATCGCGCCGGGCAGCTCGATATTTTCAACACCACGTTCGAAACCTTCGAGCGCAATATCCGCGATCAACTCGGCCGAACCTTAAGTTCCGGCGGCTTCGATCCGGCCAAGGATGTTACCGCGATTACGGTCAACCGCTGGCCGCACGGCTACGCTTATGAATATAATCCATTGTTCGATCCGGATTGGCCGGAAGGCCATGAGCCGAACGTGATCGGGCGGGCGCGGTTCGGCCGCATCACGATCGCGAACTCGGACTCTGGCGCCATGGCATATACCGACTCGGCGATCGATCAGGCCTACCGCGCGGTGCAGGAACTCGGGGCGTAATGCGGCCACGTCAATCATGACCGCAGATCCAGGACCGCTGTTCGCGTTCGCGCTGGCGGCGATTTCATTGATCGGGCCGCTAGCGGTTCATCTGTTCATGCCGGTGATCCCGGCGGTGCGGGCGGCGCTCGGGCTGTCCGCTTCGCTCGCCCAACTCACATTCAGCATTGCGCTGTTCGGCATGGCGATCTCGACACTGTTCTATGGTTCGCTGTCGGATCGTTATGGCCGGCGTCCGGTGCTGCTGTCCGGGCTGGCGCTGTTTCTGGTCGGCAGTGCGCTTTCGGCCGTGGCGACGTCCGTCGTCCCGCTGGTGCTGGGCCGGCTGGTGCAGGCGATCGGCGCCGGCAGCGGACTGACGTTGGGCCGTGCCATCGCCCAGGACGTCTATGGCGCCGATCGGCTCGTCAAAGCCATCGCCTATCTCACCATGGCCTACACCATCGGCCCGATGATCTCGCCGATGGTTGGCGGTATCCTCATCGACGCTTTTGGCTGGCGCAGCGTGTTTTTCTTCGCGCTGGGTTTCGGCGCCGTCATTACGGCATGCGCTTACGTTGCCGTGTTCGAATCCCGTCCACCGGTGCCGGGCAAACGCAGCAGCGGCAATATCCTGCGCAATTATGCCGACCTGTTTCGCCACGCGCGCTTTACCGGGTTCGTTCTGCAAAGCGGATTCATGTCCGCCACCTTCCTGACGACGGCATCGGCGGCATCGAGCTTGCTGAAGGATATGTTGCACCGTCCCTCGACGGAATTCGGCATTTATTTCCTGCTGTTTCCGTTCGGATATCTGACTGGAAACTTCATCACCAGCCGCATCGGCAGTCGCGTCGCCAACGAGACCATGGTGCTGGGTGGTTCGCTGCTTCTCTTGGCCACGGTCGCCGTACAGTCGAGCGCGCTGCTCGCAGGCTACGTGACGCCGTGGACGCTGTTCGTGCCTGGCTTCTTTCTCACGCTGTCGCAAGGCTTGTCGCTGTCCTATGCGCAGGCCGGCGCCATGGCGACCAATCTGAAACTTGCCGGCACCGCTGCCGGCATCGGCGTCTTCATGCAGAACTTCTGCGGTGCGGCGTTCGTGCAATTATACGGCTTCCTCGCCGACGGCACCGCGATTCCCTTGACCGAGACGACGGCGATCACCGCGCTGTGCGCGATAACCGCAGGCCTCGTGCCATTCCTGATGGCGCGGCAGGCGCAGCGGGCCTGACGGAATGACACTAATATCGCATCACGTGGCGTCGGCCATCGGCGTCTGCTAGTCACCGGTGAAATAAAGCGGAGCGGGGGCCTGCTTGATCGATAACGAAGATAAAAATGCCAATTTCAAATTTCGGGCGTTCATCAGCTACAGCCATGCCGACCAAAGCGTGGCGGCGTGGCTGCACAAAGCGATCGAAAGCTACCGAATTCCAAAGGATGTCCGAGGCACCCCAGGTCGGGACGGACCAATTCCGAAGCAGCTCTTCCCGCTGTTTCGCGATCGCGATGAGTTGAGTTCCTCGCCGGATCTCTCGGCCTCGATTCACGAAGCCTTGCAAGCGTCGGCCTATCTGGTTGTCCTGTGCAGTCCCGCTTCCGCCAAAAGCCGTTGGGTCAACCAGGAAATCATCGAGTTCAAAAAGCTCGGCCGTGCCGAACGCATCTATGCGCTTGTGGTCGATGGCGAGCCGGGTGGATTGGTGGAGAACGGCGGCTGTTTTCCGCCGGCCCTGACCAGCAAGCTCGGGCCCGATGGCGCGCTTATTGCCGATCCGACGCACGAGGTGCTCGCTGCCGACATCCGGCCGGAGGGCGACGGCAAGGATGACGCCAAGCTCAAACTGATCGCTGGGCTCCTTGGCATCCCATACAATTCGCTGCGGCGGCGCGAAGTGGCGGCGGCGCGGCGCCGCCTGTTGATCACCCAGGGCATCGCGGCGGCAATGGCCGTGCTGGCGGTCGCCGCCGGCGTTGGCGGGTGGTTGTCATACCATTTCAGCGTGGTGTCGGACGAACGGCAAGTACCCGGCGTCCGCGTCGAGTATCACGAAACAACGCTCGACCTCACCGACTGGCATGCTACGACACCTGAACAAGTTGTCCGCCGGGAGAAAATATCTGCGGCGCTGTCGCATGATCGCTATACCGTCGTAAAAACGCAGCCGCAGGCGGTGAACTACGTGCACACGGTCGGCACGTCGAGCGGCATCCCGCCCGATATCATGTGCACCCACTGTATCGTAAAGCCGCGCGCTCCCGATGCCGCCTCGCGGACGCCGAACGAGTTTCTGGTCGAGTTCGATATTTCGCAATTGCCGCTCGAGGACAGGACCATAATCGATTATTCAACACGCTACTGGAATGCGTTTCAGACGCCGGATCAATGGTGGACAGGGCTTCGGGTTTCGGTTCAAACCGAGCTGGCGAAATTTTCCATCATTTTCCCGCCGGCGAAGCATCCGGGCGAAGATTCAATCCAACTTTATTACCACGACAACAAGGATCACAATCTCGACGATCTGAGGGACGTAACATTCGAGAAGGACGACAGCGGCCGTGTCTCGAAGCTGACTTGGATGATTAGCAATCCCAGCACGGACCGCAGTTTTCGCGTGCGATGGGACTGGAATAAAGTGGCAGCCAGCAACGGTGCCAAGGATTAAAAAGGGAAAGCAGGGAGCAACGTGACTGCAATGACCGAACAATGGAACAAATACGGCCCGACCGCGGCGCGCCAGCACGGCAAGCCGGGGCGCGAGGTCCGGCCGAAGAGCGTGACGATAGACATTCATTCCCATGTCGCAGTGCCCGAAGCGGCGCAATTCGTCGCTCCACATCTCGATATGGCGACGATACCGCTCGCGCATTTCGCGACTGCGGAAACCAAGGCGCTGAACCAGAAGCAGGAAGCCGACATCCGCGCCCGCATCGGCCATGAGCACCGCATGGCCGACCTCGACGCCATGGCCATCGACATCCAGATGATCGCGCCGCCGCCGCCGCAGTGCTATTACACGGTGCCCCTCGACGTCGCCGTGAAAGCCGCGCAGATCGTCAATGACGGCATCGCGGCATTTTGCACAAAATATCCCGACCGTCTCAAAGGCTTCGGCACGGTGCCGATGCCCGACGGCAACGAGGCGGCGAAGGAGCTGGAACGCTGCGTCAAAAAGCTCGGCTTCACCGGCGTGCAGGTCCTGACCAACGTCGCCGGCAAGGAATTGTCGGATCCGGCCTTCGCGCCGTTCTGGAAAAAGGCTGAGGAACTCGGCGTGCTGGTGATGCTGCATCCCAACGGCTTCACCGAGGCAAAGCGGCTTGAGCGGTTCTATTTCAATAACGTCATCGGCAATCCGCTGGAGACCACGATCGCGCTGCATTACCTGATCTTCGACGGCGTGCTGGAGCGGCACCCGAAGCTGAAAATCCTCGCGGTGCATGGTGGCGGCTATCTCGGCGGGTATCCTGGCCGTATCGATCATGCTTGGGGCGCACGCTCGGATTCCCATGGCGCGCTGCCGCAGCCGCCGACCACGTATCTCAAGCGCATATTTGTCGACACGGTGGTGTTCACGCCCTACCAGCTTGCCGAACTGGTCCGCGTGTTCGGCGCCGACCACGTCGTCATGGGCACCGACTATCCCTATGACATGGCGGATTTTGATCCCGTCGGCCACATTGCGGGCGTCGAAGGCTTCGACGCAGCGACCATCGCAGCCCTCGCCGGCGGTAACGCCAAAAAGCTGCTCGGGCTCTAGGGAGAACGTCATGCAACCGGCCGGGACAATCGTCGACATTTCGCTCGAGCTCGACCCGAAGAATTTCGGCATGCGCACGCCCGCGGGCTTCACCAGGGACTTGCAGTTCGCCATGGAGGTGCTCAAGGAGCACGACGCGCCGGGTGGCGCCGGCCAGATCGTGCGCGGCGTGCACATGCGGCTTCATGCCGGCAGCCATGTCGATGCGCCGGAACATAATGTGCGCGGCGGCACGCAGATCCATCAATTGCCGCTGCAAACATTCATGGGCGACGCGATCATCGCCGATCTGCGCGATAAGATGCCCGCCAAGGCCATTACCGAAAGCGATCTCGAAAAGGCGGTTGGCGGCAAGGTCAAGCGCGGCGATCGCGTGCTGTTGCGCACCGATCATAACAATTCCTACGACGGCGGCACCGACAAGTGGATGAAAGCGTCGCCCTACCTGACCATCGGCGCGACCGAATGGCTGATCGAAAAGGGCGTCGTTATCGTCGGCTACGATTTCTATCACGGCAACGACGAGCCTGTTTCACCGCGCGTCTTTCACAATTCAAGGACGCTGAGCGAGCACGGCATCATCACCATGCCGTATCTGAAGAACCTCGATAAGATCGGCAAGGAGCGCTTCACACTGATCGCGTTCCCGCTGAACATTATTGGCGCCGAGGCCTCCCCGGTACGCGCAGTCGCTTTAGTGTGATACGTTCGGTACGTAACGCGCCGTCTCGATAAAAGTGTGCGGGCGAGAGGAGTTATCATGCGACTGGGCAAGCTATTTGCGATTGCAGCGGCCGTCGCCGCGTTGACCCTTGGAGTGGCGCGCGCCGAAGACCACTATCCTTCGCGCGTCATCACCATCGTCGTACCATTGACGCCCGGGACCGCTATCGACATCCAGGCGCGGCTCTACGCCGATGCGCTGGCGAAACGCTATGGCTATCAGGTCATCGTCGTGAACAGGGCCGGCGCCGGCACCGCGATCGGCGCCGAGACCGTCGTCAATGCCAACCCCGACGGCTACACCGTGCTGCTTACCAATTCGGCGCACGCGATGTTGAGCACGATGAACAAGAACCTGACATTCGATCCGATCGCCGATTTCGCTCCGATCGAGCTGATCGCGAAAGCGCCCTCTGTGGTTGCGGTGGCGCCGTCGCTCGGCGTGCACAATTTGCAGGAATTCGTTGCGCTGGCGAAAGCAAAACCGAACACCATCAATTACGGCTCGGCCGGCATCGGCACCGCGACGCATATTGCCGGCGCCTATTTCGCCTTGCAGACCGGCATCCAACTCGTCCATGTGCCCTATACGGTGAGCCAGACGATCCTCACCGATCTCCTGGCCGGCCATATCCAGGCGACCTTCTCGCCGGAATCTTTCATGCTGCCGCTGTTGCAGGGCGGTAAGCTGTTGCCGCTCGCCGTCTCCGACAAGGAACCGGTCACGGAGCCGATCAAAATTCCCACCGCGCTGTCGCAAGGCGTCGATTATATCAGCGCCACCTGGTATGGCTTCCTGGTGCCGGCCAAAACGCCGCGCGAAGTGCAAGAAACGCTGCACGCCGCCATCGTCGAAGTCGGCAAAGACCCCGAGCTTCAGGCCAAGATTCGCCTGATGGGTTTCACGCCGGTAGACATCGGGCTCGGCGATTTCGACGCCTATCTGCACAGTGAAATGAAGCGATTGGCGCCCCTATTGGCGACGATCGGGCAGTCGAATTGACGATTGGAAGATCGATCTACGCGGCGACCGCGAGCTGCCCCATCAATGCGCCGATATCGTCGACCTGTTCGAGGTTCATGCAGGTCTCGATGATGCGATCGACCCGCGCCGCGTCCATGCGTGCACCGGCACATTCGACGAACTTGGCGCGCAATTCGGCATCGTTCATGCGGTTCTCAGGATTGCCGCGCGGAAAGTCGACGCGCTTCTTTAGCACACGCCCATCCTTGGTATGGATCGTCACCGTCGCGCCAGTCAGCACCTGGTCGAATTCAGGGCCATGTTCGAGCGTCACGCGATCGCTGAGCGCGCGGATCACCGGATCGTCGTAGTACTCCGGCTTGAACGATGTCGGGATGAGCTTGCCGCGCAGCACGATGCCGAGCGCCGTGATGAAATAGGCGCTGTGATCGGCGGTTTCCTTGTTGCGCGGGTACTTCTTCGCCGGATCACCATTGTGGGTGACGGTGCGTTTGCTTAAGCGCAGCCGTACAGCCTCGATGTCCTGAGGCTTGAGATCGTGCTCGCGCACCAGTTCGCCGGTGGCGAACAGGTGGCCCTGGTTGGTCGATTCCGTCGGGAAGAACTTCATGCGCGTGCGCATGAGATAATAATCGTTCGGCGCCGGCTTCGGCTGGTAGTTCTCGATGCCACGCAAAATGCAATAGGCGAAGCCCTTATTGCCTTCGATGACGCGTTCGGGACCGGTGAAGCCGCGTGCTGCGAGCAACGCGCCATAGACGCCGCGCTCCAGCATGAAGCTGTCGGCGACGTTTTTCGAGTTGTTGTATTCTTCGCCCTCCGCGTCGTTGATGCCCAGCCCGACCGAGGACGACGCGCCGATGCCCATCGCATGCGTCATCTGCCCTGCATCGAGGCCGATGAGGCGCCCGGCGATCGCCGCGCCGAGGAAGGGCATGACCGAGCCGTGATGGAAACCCATTGGCGTGATGCCTTCCGCGAAGGCATCGATCATGCGGCCCATGATCTCGTAGGCGGCGACCGCCGCTTCGATCACCGCCTTGCCTGGCGCATGCTGGCGTTCGCCGACGGCGAAGACCGCGGGCAGGCAGTCGCTCGGATGGCCGCCGCCGATTTTCCCGGGACTCTTCGGAAAATGATAACCGTCGTTGAAGTCGAGATAGCGGATCATCGCGCCATTGGCGATGATCGCCTGCGAGAGCGAGACCTTCGCGGTCTCGCCGATCAGCGTTGCGTCCGGTCTGCCGCTGTGTTCGCGCGCCACGTCACGACAGATCGTGCAGGGCTGTGCGTCGAAGGCACCGATCGCGCAGGCGAGGGCGTCGACGAAGAAGCGCTTCATCTCGTGCGTCACGTGGGCGGGAATGTTCTCGTAGCGAACGCCGAGCGCGAATTCGGAAAGCTCCCGCGTGACAGACATTATCGACCTGCTGATTTCGTCGGGCGCGATCATGCGTTGACCCTCCCGGCTTGTCCATCGGTTGCTCTCTGCCATCGCGGCTGCCACAATGAAGCGTTCGCATTTGCACTTAAAACGATGAACATATCCGGAGGGAACTTGCTCGCTTGGTCTCGCTCAATCCTGGCGTGTTTTCTCGTGCTGTTTAGTACGCTCGCGAGGGTGGCCGCGGCCGACGACGCCGAATCCTTCTATAAATCCCACAATCTGCGCATCGTGATCGGCCATGAGGTGGGCACGGGATTCGATCTCTACGCGCGGCTCTTGGCGCGTTTCATGGGGCGCCATCTCGCCGGTCATCCGACGCTGATCCCCGAGAACATGGTCGGCGCCGCAGGCCTCGTGGCGGCCAACTGGCTCTACAACGCCGCGCCGAACGATGGATCGGTGATCGCCATCTTCGCCCATACCGCAGTTTTCGATCCGTTGCTCGGCGACAGCGCCGGCAAGTACGACGGCACCCGGTTCACCTGGATCGGCAACATGGATTCCGTTGTCGGCCTCTGCGGCGTCTGGCAGGACTCGGGCATTTCCCGCTTCGACGATTTGTTCACCAAGGAGACGCTGTTCGGCAGCGCCGGCAGCGGCACGGCCGGGCCGCTGACGCAATTCCCGACCGCGTTGCGCAATCTGCTCGGCGTCAAAATCAAACTGATCCAAGGTTATAGAGGCTCGGCCGACATTCATCTCGCCATGGAGCGCGGCGAGGTGCATGGCGTCTGCGGTATTCCGCTGTCGACGGTCAAAACCGAATGGAAAGATGACTATGCCGCAGGCCGCTTCAAGGTGATTCTCCAGCTTGGCCATGACAAGGACCCGACGCTGGGCGACGTGCCGTATATTTACGAATACGCCAAGACCGACGACGACCGGAAGTTGTTCGACCTGATTTTCGGTCTGCAGGCGATCGGGCGACCGTTTGCGGCACCGCCGAAGGTGCCTGAGGATCGTGCGCAGGCGCTGCGCAGCGCCTTCCAGGAGACGCTGGCCGATCCCGATCTCAGGGCGGAGGCAGCGAGATTACAGATCGACCTGATACCGATGAGCGGCGAAAAGGTGCAGGAATTCGCCCGCGAGGTCTATGCGTCGCCACCGGCGATCGTGGCGCGCGCCAAGCTTGCCGTGAAACCTTAAACCCCAACCGGTATCGAGCCGTTGAGACGGAAGATTATGGAGACAAACGAACGATGACATCGGCCGCCACTCTCGTCAGCCAGCCGGAAAAATACTGGGACCGGCTCTTCGCGCCCGCTGGCCATGTCGCGATCGTCACCTCGATCGACAAGGAGGGGCGCACCAACGCCGCTTCCTACGCAACCTGCGTACGCATCGTCCACAACCCGGTGCAGATCGCGTTCACGACGAATCTGACCGGCCATACGCGCGAGAACATCCTGGCGACCGGCGAATTCGTGGTGAACCTGCCGTCTTTCGACCGTCGCCAGCTCGAGCAGGTCCGCGTCGTCGGCTTGCCTTTCGCGCGCGGCGTGAACGAACTCGAAAAAGCCGGCCTCACCGCCTTGCCCTCCACCAGGATCAAGCCGCCGCGCATCGCCGAATGCCTGCGCCATTTCGAATGCGAGGTCGTGTGGACGAAGGAATGGCTCAACCGGATGATGGTCGTTGGCAATGTCGTCGCCGCCTCGACCTATTCCGACTGCGTCGACGCCAAAGGCTACATCATCTGGGAACGCGTCAAGCCCGTGGCTTACTGCGGCGCACCTTATGTCAACATGTTCGTTGCCTCGATCGAGACAATGGAGGCCGGCATGCCCTATGAAGGGCCGGAAGTAACCGCCGCCGATAAATCGGTACGCAGTTATTTCGAGGACATGTGAGCCAACCGGGCAAGTGACTTACTGGGAGTGACTTGATGAGCGATAGCGAGATCGCCGGCGTCCATCTGGTCGGCAGCATTGGCCTCGACACGGTCGATGATGTGTTCCGCACCGTCGGCGAACTGCTTGGTCCGCATCTTCGGCGCGTGCCCGACGGCGAGGTCGGTGGCCGGCGGCTGTGGATCAGCTGGCAATATCCGTTGTTGCGCTCGAACGCGTTTCTGCGCCCCGATCCGACCGGCGCCATCCGTCCGACCAACCGCTTTCCGTTGCTGGTGCTTGCCGAGGGCGCCAAACCCTCCGACGTGCGTTTCGGCGAACTCGGTTATGCGCGCGAGGCGCGCGCCTCCTACTTCGATTTTGTCGCGGCGCGCGAGCGGGGTGAGCTGCCGAAGGGCATCCGCTTCCAGGTCTGCCTGCCGACGCCGTTCGCAGTCGTCGGTTCCATCGTGCTCAACGAAGATTTGCCGGTGGTGGAAGCCGCCTACGAGCGCGCCATGATCGCCGAGGTGGCCGCGCTCTGCCGCCACATTCCGCATCGCGACCTCTGCATCCAGTGGGACGTGTGCAACGAAATGTGCATCTGGGACGGCCAGAAGACCGATGCGGTTCCGCACGGCGACGAGCCCCACGACAAGATTGTGGCCAGGATGGAGCGCCTGTGCGCGGGTGTTCCGGCCGATGTCGATCTCGGAATCCATCTTTGTTACGGCGACTTCGGCGCCAAGCATTTTGTCGAGCCTAAAGACGCCGCAAAGCTGGTCGAATTCGCCAACGCGCTCGTCCAGGCGATCGCGCATCCGCTCGCCTACATCCACATGCCGGTGCCGATCACCCGCAGCGACGATGCGTTCTACCGGCCGCTGCGCGATCTCAAGCTTAAGGACGGCACCGAGCTCTACCTCGGCGTGGTTCATGCCGGCGACGGCAGCGACGGCGCCAAGGCGCGGATCGCGGCGGCGCGCCGCTACGCGCCGAAATTCGGTATCGCCACCGAATGCGGCATGGCGCGTGCGCGTTCGGAAGACACCGTGCGCAAGCTTCTCAAGATCCACGCCGACGTGCTGGCCGGCTGAGCATCACCATGCCGCGGAGCGCCTATCTGGTCGGCAGCGTGCCGTTGAGGAACGCGCAAGACGTGTTCGAGACCGTCAGCGCCGCACTCGGCCCCTATTTGCTGACGCTGCCCGACGGCGAAACGGGCGAGCGGCTGGACTGGATCACCTGGCTCGAGCCGGTGTTCGCCGATAATCCGGCATTCGAACCGAGCAGCGAGGTTTTTCAGCTTCATGCCGGTGTTCCGGGCCGGCGTCGTTATGGTCTCAAGCGAGGGCTGTCGCCGAGCGACGTGACATTCGACAATTTGTTTTATGCCGATATCGCGCGCCGTTCATTTGCGGCATTCGCCGAATTCAAGCGTCAGGGCAGGATTCCCGCGCACGTCAAGTTTCAGGTCGACCTGGTTCCGGCCCATTCGGTGATCTGGCTGTTCGTCGAGGACAAGCTCCAGCGCGCCATAGACCCGATCTATAACGACGCGATATTGCGCGAGATCGACAAGATCGTCGCATCGATTCCACCGGGCGAACTCGCCATCCAGTTCGACATCGCATCCGCCGTCTTTGCCCGGCTCGAGCGCAACCAACCGGGACCTTACGGCGCGACCAAGGAAGAGATGCAGGAAAACTTCTCCGCCATCGTCGTCCGGCTCGCCGAGCGGGTGCCCGCCGACGTCGATCTGCTGTTTCATTTCTGTTACGGCGATGCCGGGCATCGCCATGTCGTCGAGCCGACCGACATGGGCGATATGGTCGATTATGCAAACCGGCTTGCGGCCCGGCTCAAGCGGCCGATCAGCCAGATCCACATGCCGGTGCCGCGGAGCCGCTCCGACGATGCCTATTTCCGGCCGCTTGCAAAATTGAATTTGGCGCCGCAAACGAGACTCTGTCTCGGCCTCGTGCATTACACCGACGGCGTATCCGGCACGCGAACACGCATTGCTGCGGCCGAAAAATACGTCCGGGATTTCGGCATCGCCACCGAGTGCGGCTTCGGCCGGCGCGATCCGAACACGATTGCGGAATTGCTGCGCATCCACGCGGAAGTCGCGGGCAGTTGAACGCGCGGGTTACGCCGGGACGCGCCGCAGCATGCCGAGCAGGCCGCGTGGAAAGAACAACACGACAAGGATGAAGATGGTGCCGATGAACGACATCCAGTTCACCGTCATCGACGAAATGTAATCCTGCAAGACCACGAACACGGCGGCGCCCAGGAGCGGCCCCCAGAACGTGCGCATGCCGCCCATTACGCACATGATGACGAAATAGCCCGACAGCGAATAGTGCAGGGCCAGAGGGTCGGCAAAGTTGTTGAGCAGCGCATAGAGCGTGCCCGCGAGCGCCGTGAAGAAGCAGGAGATCGAGAACGACATCCAGATGTGCCGCGATACCGGAATGCCCAGGAACAGCGCGCGGCGTTCGTTCTCGCGGATGGCGAGCATGGTGCGGCCGAACGGCGAGCGCAGGATAAGACCCATCAACCCTACGGCGACGGCAAAGACCGCGAGCAGAAAATAATAGAACGACTTCCCGCCGCTGGTTATGTCGAGCGTAAGCGGACCGAAACCGATCGGCTCGCGATGGAAATCGCGCAAGCCGTCGAAGCCGCCGGTGAAGTCGTTCCAGCTATAGGCGAGGTAATACCAGAGCTGGCCGAAGGCGATGGTGCACATCGCAAAATAGACGCCGCGCCGGCGCACGATCAGCATGCCGAACAGCGTGCCAGCCACGCCGCCGAGCAGCGTTCCGGCCAGGATTGCCAGCGGGGTCGAGTGCACCAGATAACGCAGCGTCAGGCCGGCGCCATAGGCGCCGAGCCCAAAATAGGCGGCGTGTCCGAAGCTCAGCACGCCGGTAAATCCGAGCAGCAGGTTCAGCCCCATTGCCGCGAGGCCGAATACCAGCACGCGGCCGGCGAGCGCCGTGTAGCCGCCGACCAGCGGCAGCCAGAACGGCGCCGCGACCAGCACCGCCCAGATCACAATGAGCGCCAGGTAGCGCTGAGCGACCGGCAGCCGCGACTTTTCGGCGGCAACCGCGGTGGTGGTCACGACATCATGCCCTCTTCACCCAGCAGGCCGCGTGGCCGCAGCAGCAGCACCGCCATCAGAATTGCGTAGATCACCGCCTCGCTGGCCGCCGGATAAACCACGGTGGTCAGCGCCGCTGCCATGCCGATGAGCAGACCGCCGCACAGCGTGCCGATCAGACTGCCGACGCCGCCGACGATGATGGCGATGAAGCTCGGCATCAAGAGATCGTCGCCCATGTTCGGATTAAGTCCGATCTGTCCGGCCGCAAGCACGCCGCTGAGCCCCGCCAGGAAGCAACCTACGGCGAAATTGAACGTGCGCAGATTGCGGACGTTGACGCCGAGCGACGCCACCGTTTCGAGATCGAGCGTTCCGGCGCGGATGCGCAGACCGATGCGAGTGTTGCGCAGGAAGGTGAATAGCCCGATCACGCTGATGATGACGACCGTCACCATGAAGACGCGATACCAGGTGATGAAGAACAGGCTTTCGGTGATCGGCTGGGACAGTGCCGCGGGGAGACCCATCGGCAGGCCGTTCGGGCCCCAGACGTAACGACAGACGTCCTGGATGACGAAGGCCAGCCCGAATGTGAGCAGCAGGCTATAGACCGGATCGCGGTTATAGATGCGGCGGATCATCAGCCGTTCGACCGCAACGCCGATCAGCGCCGTGAGCAGCGGCGAGACCACGAGCGCACCCCAATAGCCCAGCGCTGGCTCCAGCGTGAACGCCAGATAGCCGCCGAGCGCCAGAAAATTGCCGTGGGCGAAGTTGATGACGTTCGAGAGATTGAGGATGAGCGACAGGCCCAGCGCCATCAGCACGTAGAATGCACCGATGATCAGCCCGTTCGTGACGTTGAACAGGATAACTTGCCACATCTGCCGCTCTACCCCCCGACCCCTCGCCATCGCGAGCGGCAGATCAGCTTGGTTGCTGCATCTTGCATCCAGTGTCAGCGACCGAACCCGCGGCTTGTTCGCCGGGCACGAGGGCCGCGACCGTGAAGATGTCATTGGGGTCGCCCTTGGGCGGATGCACCTCGCCGACGAAGATGTTGGGCATCAGTTCGTGGTCGCCGGCGCGATAGCGCACCGGGCCGGGTTGCAGCGCCACATCAGGCGGCAGCTCCATGTCCTCCAGCGCTACCGCCAGTTTCGGCCCTTCGAGCGACTTCGCCTTGGTGGCGGCAAGCCGCACCGTATGCATCGAAACATAGCCGAACCAGTCGCGCGCTGATGGCGTCTTCTTGGTTGCCGCGCGGTAGTCGGCAACGAACTTCACGACCTCGGGCACGTTCGGCTGGTTCCACCACCATTCCATATCCCACCAGCCGGTTTGCGCATCGGCCGGCACAGCCTTGACGGTCTCCAGTTCGTACAGCGCGCCGCCAAGAGCCATTTCCTTGCCCATGCCGAACTGGGTGAACTGTTTCATGCAGTTGATCTGCGTCAGGCCGCCCATGTTGTTGAGCAACACGTTGGGTTTGTACGCCTTTGCCTTGATCAGTGTGGCGGAGAAATCGGTGTTGTTGATCGGCAGATAGTCGCCGTCATAGGTGCCGCCGAGCTTGGTCAGCGCCTTAACGAAGGCGTCCTGCAAAGTGTGGCCGTAGGCGTAGTCCGGCGTGATGAAAAACCATTTCTTGCCGAACTTCTTCACCAATTCGGGCGTGACCGCGTTGGCGTCCATCGACGTCGTGTTGCAGACGCGGAACACGTTCCATTTGCAATTGGTGCCGGTGATCGGATCGGTGTGGCCGCCGCCGACGATGTGGAAGACCTTCTTTTCATTTGTCACCTGCGACATGGCGTAGGCGATGCCAGAATTCACGTCGCCGATGATCACGCTGACCTGATCGCGGTCGATCAGCTTCTGCGTCTTTTGCACGCCGGTGCCGACATCGTTGGCCGAATCCTCGACCAGGAGCTGGACCTGGCGGCCGAGTATTCCGCCGTTCTTGTTGATTTCGGCTTCGGCGTATTTGGCGCCGTCGGCTTCGCTTTGCGCCAGCGCCGACAGCACGCCGGTCAGCGGATTGACCATGCCGATCTTGATCGGCTCATCGGCAAGCGCCGAGATGACGAACGGCGCGCCGATGACCTGACTGGCGCCGAAGGCCAGACCGGCTTTGAGCATGGTACGGCGACGGATAGGCATAGACTGTCTGGACATCATGACATCCTCCCAGATGACGTTGTTCTATTTGTATCCGGGCTCGTCCCCACGCCCGATTGCAATCATCTTCTACTGCGCCTTTAGGCCGGTCAAGGAAGGGTGCGAAGCGCTGCATTGCCTGCCACCTGTGGAGCCGATAAACGGGGCTGGCCGTCGCAAAAAGGTCACGGCGCTATGCGACGGACTGTCGAGAATTGAGGGAATTTCACAGCCCGTCTTGAGGGTTTTGGGGCGTCATGACGACTGCCGACGTTGTTTCGGGCTCGCAGCCTTCCGCGGGCGCGGTGGCGTTCCTCGGCCGTGAGGGCGCCTATTGGCGGCTGCGCATCAAGGGCGCGGCGCTGGTCATGCTGACGCTCGGCATTTATCGCTTCTGGCTCGCAACAGACGTCCGCCGTTATCTGTGGTCGAACACCGAAATCGCCGGCGAGACGCTTGAGTACAACGGTCTCGCGACCGAGCTTCTGGTCGGCTTTCTGCTCGCCATCGCCATTGTGGTGCCGCTCTATACCGCGTTCGCGATCGTCGCGCTTGCCGACGCGGTCACGTTTCTCTCCGTCATGTTCGGTATTTTACTTGTTGCGCTGCTCGGCGAATTCGCATTGTACCGGGCGCGGCGCTATCGCCTGACCCGCACGGTGTTTCGCGGCGTGCGCTTCGACCAGCACGGCTCGGCCTGGAATTATGCGTGGCGCGCCGTGTCCTGGTGGGCGGCCGTCATCGTCACGCTCGGATTCGCTTATCCGTGGGCGCAGGCCAGTCTGCAACGTTTCAAGATGCGCCATACCAGCTACGGCGATCTGCCGGGCGGGTTCGCAGGCACCGGGTCGGCGCTATTCGTGCGCGGCTTCCCGATCTGGCTTGTTGTCGTCTTGCCGCTTGTCGTCGGCTTCATCGCGGCGTCCGGTCTGGTCGATTGGGATTCGCTGAGCAAGGCCATCGGACAGGGTGACGATGACGCCATCGACCGTCTGATCGAAAATAGTCCGCAGCTCGGCCTTGCATTCGGCATTGCATTTACCGCGGTCGTTACCAGCATTATTGCCTTCGTCGCGCTCTTTCCGTTTTTCCAGGCGGTGTTGCTGCGCTGGTGGATTTCCGGACTGCGCTTCGGCAGCGTCGCCGCCACGTCGAAGCTGCGGACCGGCGCGGTGTATCGCGTCTATCTGCGCTTCGCCCTGTATCTTGCGTTGTTCGTAAGTCTTGCGGTCGGTTTCGATATCGCACTGCTCCACGCCGTCGATCATTTGCTGGCGGGTGCCAGCAATGCCAATCAGTCGGAACTTGCAGCGAGTACGATAACGCTCTGCTTTTATGTCGTGATCGCGCTCGGCGCCTCGACGATCTACCAGGTCGTGGTGACGGCGGCGATGTGGCGGCTGGGCGCGCAATCGGCCGAACTTGCCGGCGCGCAAGCGTTCGATAATGTGCGCGCGACCGGCGCGGAAAGCTCGGCGCTCGGCGAAGGGCTTGCCGATGCGCTGGGCGTCGGAGGCGTTTAGGCGATGACGCCATCACCGCTCCAACCCGCCCCGGTCACACCGTCAGGTCCGGCGATTTTTTTCGACGGCACTTGCAGCGCGCGGCACGACGTTATTGTCGAAGCCACCGCGACCGGACTGACGATCATCGCTTTCGGCCGGCGCGTGCTCGACGAATGGCTTTATCCAGAGCTGCGCCGGCAGTCGGCGCCCGACGGGGTGCTGCGCCTCGGCCGCGAAGGCGAAACGCTGCTGGCGCGCCTTGAAGTGCGCGATCAGGCGCTCGCCGGGGCGATCGAAGATCGCGCCGTCACGCTCGACCGCGGCGGCGTTGAGGAGCGGGCGCTGCGGCGCAAAGTCGTGGGCTTGAGCCTGTTCGCGGTCGGGTCGCTCCTGCTCACCGCGATCGTCGGCGTGCCGGCGCTGACCAACCGGATCGTTCCGCTTGTCCCGCTCGCGGTCGATCAAAAACTCGGCAACGCGGTGGACAAGCAAATCCGTTCCGCGCTCGACACCCATCATCTTGGCGCCGGTTTCGAATGCGGCAATGGACCGGGCGAGGCGCCCGGACACGACGCGCTGCAAAGGCTGGTGGCGCGGCTGCATGCCGCCGCCGATCTGCCGTTTCCGCTCAACGTCGAGGTGGTGCGCCGCGACGAGCCGAATGCCTTCGCGCTGCCCGGCGGGCATATCTACGTCTATCGGGGATTGATCGACCGTGCGCAATCGCCAGACGAACTCGCCGGCGTATTGGCGCATGAGATCGGCCACGTCGCCCATCGCGACGGTGCGCGCACGGTATTGCAGGCCGCCGGCCTGTCGTTCCTGTTCGGCATGATGCTGGGCGATTTCGTCGGTGGTGGCGCGGTGGTTATCGCCGCCAAGACCGTGCTGCGCTCGTCCTATTCGCGCCGCGTCGAGGCGGCGGCCGATCGCTACAGCGTCGCGCTGATGACGGAAGCGGGCGGTGACCCGCATGCACTGGCGGCGATCCTGGCACGCATCGTGTCCGACAGGGATGAGGGCATGAAGCTCCTGCGCGATCATCCCGAAACAAGGGATCGCATCGGCGCGATCAATGCCGCCGCGCCATCCGCTGCGACGGCGCCGCTTCTCGACGCGGCGGACTGGAGCGCGCTAAAGCAGATATGTGCGTCGCCGCCGCAAGGCGACGCGGAACCGGAGAACGGCGGGGCGGCGAAAGTGGACAGTGATGGCGCGACATCGAATCATTGACGAGCCGGTCTCGCGACTTGCGGTGTGGGCGCGCCGGATCGCGCTGTTTTCGCTGGTCGCGACCGTGATCGCGGTCATCATCGTACGGTCGGGGGCGCTCGAAATCGTACCGGCGCTATCGACGCTCGCCTGCGCCTTGATGCTGGCGGTGGTTGCGATTCTGCTGGCGCTCGGCGCCTTCGTCGTCATCTGGTTCGAGGGCGCCGCCGGGTTGCGGCAAGCCATATCGGCGCTGTTGATCGGCTTGGTCCTGATCGCCTATCCGGCCTATCTCGGCATCAAGGCCACACACCTGCCGGCCATCTACGACATCACCACCGATCCGATCGATCCGCCGCAGTTCGACGCCATCGCGCGGTTGCGGCCGCGCGATGCCAATCCGATCACCTACGAGGGTCTGTACGCTGCCGATCAGCAGCATACGGCCTATTCGGATATCGAGCCCGATCTCACCGATTCCACCGCTCAGGAGGCCTACGATGCGGCGATGAAGGTGATCACCAAGCGCAAGTGGCGGGTCGTCGATGCGCGGCCGCCGCAAGGCGCGCCGCCTGCCGCCAATGCGCGCGCGCCGCAGCCCGCTGCCCGCGATGGCTTGATCGAGGCGATCGCACGTACGCCGGTGCTCGGCTTCCGCGACGACGTCGCGGTGCGGGTGCGAGCGACCAGCGACGGTGCGCGCATCGACGTGCGTTCGGCATCACGCTACGGCCGCCACGATTTCGGCACCAATGCCGCGCGGGTGAGCAAACTGATCAGCGATATCGACGACGTGCTGGCGCTGCCGCAGAAGCCGGTGCCTGGTCCGGCGCCGGCCAAGCCGTTGCCGGCCGCGAAGGGCCCTCAAGCCAAACGATAGGTACCGCCGATCGACGGCGGGCCGTCGGTGACGACGACGCCGCGCGCACACAGCTCCTCGAGTTGCGCCAGCGTCGAAAGTCCGGCGGCGCCGGTCAGGCGCGGGTCGAGCCCGATATACACCGCCTTGACGATGGTCGGGATGTCGGCGGCGCCTTTGCCGAGCCGATGCAGGATCGAGGCCTCGCGGCCTTGCCGGTGCTCGATCAGATGCCGCACGAAGCGCGGCGCATTGCGCACCGGATTACCGTGGCCGGGCAGATAGAGCGGTTCGCTGCGTGCAGTGAGCTTGTGCAGCGATGCCATGTAATCGCTCATCGCGCCGTCGGGCGGTGCGACGATGGTGGTCGACCAGCCCATGACGTGATCGCCGGAGAACAAGAGGTTTGATTCGGGAAACGCAAAGGCCATGTGGTTGGCGGTGTGGCCCGGCGTGGTCACTGCTTCCATGGTCCAGCCGTCGCCGCGCACGACTTCGCCGTCGGGCAGCGCCACGTCGGGACGGAAATCCATGTCGGCCGAGGCATCGAGCCGGCGGGTCTCGCCGATGTGCAGCGGCCGCGCCAGGCGATGCGGGCCCTGCGCGTAAACTTTTGCGCCGGTCGCGGCCTTAACACTGGGCACAGCCGGCGAGTGGTCGCGGTGGGTATGGGTTACAAAAATGTGGGTCACCGTCTCGCCGCGCACGGCGTTCAGCAGCGCCGCGATATGCGCATCATCGTCGGGACCGGGATCGAGGATCGCCACCTTGCCGCTGCCGATGATGTAGCTGACCGTACCCTTGAACGTGAAAGGACTGGGATTATTGGCAGCGACCGCGCGCACGCCGGGTGCGACCTCGGCCGGCTGGTCGGGCGAAAGATCGAAAGTCTTGTCGAAAACGACGTCTTCACTCATGCGCAACCCGGCCCACTTTGCTTGCTAAAATGTGCAGCAATCATGTGCATGGCGCGGGCGGCGCGCGCAAGCAGCGGGGAAGGCGAGGGTGGGGAGTTGCCCGAGGGGCGCAAAAATAAATGGAGCCCCGGTGCCGGGATCTCCGGGGCTCCAGCAACCTCATTCAACACGACGAGTGAGACCGAGATCGCACCCCTTGTTATGCAAGCGGTGGGCCAAGTCCGGAATATGCGGGAATCAGGCCGATTCCGTTTGACCTGGGCGCCCTGGCACCTGCGCTGATCGCGCGGCGGGCGGTTGCTGACTAAATCGCGGGCACCGGCGAGCGCCTAGAACGGCGTCCGGCTGCGGATCGCCTCGGCCAGTGTGCCCTCGTCGAGATAATCGAGCTCACCGCCGACCGGCACGCCGTGGGCTAGCCGCGTGACCTTGACGCCGGCGTCGTGCAGCAGGTCGGTGATGTAGTGGGCGGTGCTCTGGCCGTCGACGGTGGCGCTCAGCGCGAGGATGATTTCCTTCACCACCGGGTCGTGCGCGCGTTTGACCAGCGCCTCGATGGTCAGATCGTCCGGTCCGATGCCGTCGAGCGGCGACAGCGTGCCGCCGAGCACGTGGTAGCGTGCATTGATGGCGCGGGCGCGCTCCAACGCCCAGAGATCGGCGACGTCAGCCACCACCACGATGGCGGATTGGTCGCGCCGCGCGTCGGTGCACACCGCGCATGGATTCTGCGTATCGATATTGCCGCAGGTCCGGCACACCTCGATCTTTTCCATCGCCGTCTGCAATGCCGAGGCGAGCGGCGCCATGACGGTTTCGCGTTTCTTGATCAGGAACAGCGCCGCGCGCCGCGCCGAGCGCGGCCCTAGTCCCGGCAGGCGGGCCAGAAGCTGGATCAGGCGTTCGATCTCGGGACCGGCGGCAATCGAGGGCACTTTTATTCCCCTCCCCCCTGTGGGGAGGGGTTAGGGGTGGGGGTCGTGAGGTTTTGCGCAAGCGTCGACGCGCGCGCGCCGCCTCGCGACCCCCCACCCCAACCCTCCCCCACAAGGGGGGAGGGAGTTCGTACGTGCCAGCTTCTCATCATCAGAACAGCTTTAACCCGGGCGGCAGCGGCAGGCCGCCGGTGAGCGCCTGCATCTTGTCCGCCACCATGGTTTCGAGCTTGCGGCGGGCGTCGGCGTGGGCGGCGACAAAGAGGTCTTCGACGATTTCTTTCTGGTCTGGCTTGAGCAGCGACGGATCGACCTTCGCGGCTCTCAGATCGCCTTTGCCGGACAGCGTGACGGTGACGAGGCCGCCGCCTGCGGTGCCTTCGACCTCCATGCGGTCGAGCTCGGCCTGCATGGTTTCCATTTTCGACTTAAGCTCGGTGGCCTGTTTCATCAGGCCGAAGAAATCAGGCATCGGTGTCGCTCTCATTGTCGGGCGGCATGTCGTCCGCAGCGGCGGCAGGCGTGGCAGCCGGCGGCCGGACCTCGACGATCTCGGCGCCGGGAAAACGCGTCAGCACGGCACGCACCAGTGGATCGCTGCGGACATCGTTCTTCAGTTCGGTCTTGCGCATCTCGGCTTGCGCGCGCAACGGCGGCGCGCCGTTCTCGGCAGACACCGCGATCATCCAGCGCCGGCCAGTCCATTCGGCGAGTTTTTTCGACAGATCACCGACCAGCGTTTTTGCCGCGCTCGGCTCAAGCGCGATCTCGAGCTTGCCGTCCTCGAAACGCACCAGCCGTATGTCGCGTTCCAGCGCGCTTTTGGTGGCGACGTCGCGCTTCTCGGCGGCGAGCGCGACGACATCTTCGAAAGTCTTTAGCGCGCGCACAGCGGCAGAGGCTTCGGCGGCACGGGAAATCGGTTCGTTCATCGGCGCAGCGGAAGCAAGCGGGCCACGCGCGCCGCCGCCGCGCGGCATTTCGGAACGCGCCGGCATGTCCGCGCGCGTCGTCGGTGCCGATGGCGCCGCACTCGATCCGGCGCCGCGCGCGCCGTCGCCCAGCGAGCGGACAACCTCGTCGGGTGTCGGCAGATCGGCGGCGTAGGCGATACGCACCAGCACCATTTCGGCTGCGGCGACCGGCCGGCCGGCGGCCTCGACCTCGGCGATACCCTTGAGCAGCATCTGCCAGGTGCGGGCCAGAACGCGCATCGACAGCTTGGCCGCGAAGGCGCGGCCGCGCGTGCGCTCGGCTTCGGTAAGGGAGAGGTCGTCGGCGACCGCCGGCACGATCTTCACGCGCGTAACGAAATGAGTAAACTCGGCAAGATCGCCAAGCACCATGGCGGGATCGGCGCCGGTGTCGTACTGCTCGCGCAGTTCCTGCAAGGCGCGGGAAATATCGGCGCGCATCAGCGCCTCGAACAGATCGATGATCCGGGTGCGGTCGGCAAGCCCGAGCATGCCGCGCACGTCTTCGGCGCGCACCGGTCCGGCCGCATGGGCAATCGCCTGATCGAACAGCGACAGCGAATCGCGCACCGAACCTTCGGCGGCGCGCGCGATCAGCGCCAGTGCTTCGGGCTCCGCGGTAATCGACTCTTTTGCAGCAATGCCCTGCAGGTGCGCCACCAGGAGCGCGGAGTTGACGCGGCGCAAATCGAAACGCTGGCAGCGCGACAGCACGGTGATCGGCACTTTGCGGATTTCGGTGGTGGCGAAAATGAACTTGGCGTGCGCCGGCGGCTCCTCGAGCGTCTTGAGCAGTGCATTGAAGGCCGCGCCTGAGAGCATATGCACTTCGTCGAGGATATAGACCTTGTAGCGCGCGCTCACCGGCGCATAGCGCACCGCGTCATTGATCTGGCGCACGTCATCGACGCCGTTATGCGAAGCGGCATCCATTTCGATGACGTCGAGATGGCGGCTTTCCATGATCGCCTGGCAGTGCACGCCAAGCACCGGCATCTTGATGGTCGGGCCGGTGACGGAACCGTCCGGCAATTCATAATTAAGCGCGCGCGCGAGGATTCGCGCCGTCGTGGTCTTGCCGACGCCGCGAACGCCGGTGAGGATCCAGGCCTGCGGAATGCGGCCGGCCTCGAACGCGTTCGAGACCGTGCGCACCATGGAGTCCTGGCCGATCAAGTCGTCGAAGGTCGACGGCCGGTATTTGCGCGCCAGCACGCGATAGGAACCGGGAGATGTGACAGCGTCGTTCATGGACCCATGGTAGCCCGGATTGAGCGCAGCGAAATCCGGGGTCAACGTGCGAGCGGGTCGGTTGTCCCCGCATTTCGCTGCGTTCAACGCGGGCTACATGTGTGAGAGGTGGGAGGCTGACGAGCGACCCGAACCGCGCTCGTTAGGGCTGCTTCCTTCCGGACCTGACCCGGTTGGCGAGTGGCTCGTCCACCGCCAACCTCCCGCTCCTATATTGGCCGGGGAAGGCGAGAAAGCAATACGGCGATATTGTCCGAATTATCCGCCCCGCGCAGCGTGGCGAAGCGGGGGGAGGGGACAAACGCGGGGTGGTGGAAGGAGCGTTGGCGGCGGACTGTATCTCGGCTCGCCATGCTTCGCATGGTCCCCCTTCCCCGCTGTCGCGGGGCAGGAGAAGATAGGAAATGTCGGAATCCGGTTGGTCCCTGCATCCTCAGCTAGCGGCCGACACGGTATCGGTCGGTGATCTCGTGCTGTCGCGCGTGCTGGCGATGAACGACGCCGATTTTCCCTGGCTCATTCTGGTGCCACGCCGCGCCGGCGCGAGCGAGATGATCGATCTCGGCGCCGAGCAGGCGATGCTGATGGACGAGATCACGCTCACGTCGCGGGCGCTGAAGGACGAGACATGCTGCGACAAGTTGAATGTCGCGGCGATCGGTAATGTCGTGCCGCAACTTCATATTCACATCGTCGCCCGCCGCCGTGACGATCCGCTGTGGCCGAAGCCGGTCTGGGGCGCAAGCGCCGGGCGGCGTTATGGAGAGCACGAGATCGCGCATTTCGTTGCGTCGATGCGGCGCCGGATCGGAATTGGGCCATGATCCGATCAATTTGAATTGGATCATTGTGCAGGGCATGGACTCGTCATTCGAGGCTGGTGAGATCAATCCGGCTTTAGGCCTGCAAACTTAAGCACCTTGGCCCATTTATCGATTTCCTGTGCGATCATGTTGCCAAACTCGACGGGTGAGCCCCCGGATGTCGCGTAGCCAAGATCGGCGAGTTGCGTCTTCAATTTCGGATCGGCGAGGCTGGCATTGATTTCCTTGTTGAGCCTGTCGACGACCTCGGCGGGAACATTCCTGGCGACACCGATCCCATACCAGCCGCCCGCGTCATAGCCTGGCACGAACTCGGCGATGCTCGGGACGTCCGGCAGCACGTCTGCGCGTTGCGCGGTGGTCACTCCCAGTGCGCGCAGTTCTCCCGACCTGATATGCTCGAGCGATCCCGATATGCCGTCGAAGTAGACTTGCACCTGCCCGCCGATGAGATCGGCTACCGCGGGCGCTCCGCCGCGATAGGGCACGTGGGTGAACTTGGTGCCGGTCAACATCATGAACAGCTCGCCTGCGACATGAGTGGTGTTGCCGATGCCCGCCGACGCCATGTTGATCTTGCCTGGATTGGCTTTGGCATAGGCAATGAACTCGGGAATCGTCTTGGCCGGGAATGACGGGTTGACCTCCATGATGAGCGGCCCGCGCACAAGGCTCGCGACCGGAGCAATGTCGCGCGCGAAATTGACGTTCGCCTTGTCGTAGAACGAGGCGCTGAGCGCGTTCGCCGACGTCGCAAAGAGAAGCGTATAGCCATCTGGCGGCGCATTGACGACGGCTTCAAGGCCTATGTCACCGCCGGCTCCCGGCCGATTCTCGACAACGACCGGCTGGCCAAGCCGCTCGGAAAGCGCTTGTGCCACCAGGCGGGCGACGGTGTCGTTTGCCCCTCCGGGGGCGACGCCGACGATCAGACGAACAGGCTTGGTCGGATACTCGAGTGCAAACGCCGATTGCGAGATGGCGCAAACAACCGCAGCCACCGCAGCGAGGCGCAGGACAATGCGCGACATGACCGTCATGAGTCCTCTATCAAGTCCCACTCAGGACGCGGCCGCTTTCGATTGTTGCGCCATGCCCAGGTATTCTCCAATTGCGGGACGAGACAACCCGAGGTGATCGCGCAGTGTGGTACCCGTATAGGCTTTGCGATAGAGGCCCCGCCGTTGCAGTTCCGGAACGACGAGGTCGACAAATTCGTCGAACGCGCCCGGGAAATAGGCCGGCATGACATTAAACCCGTCGGCTGCACCTTCGAGGAACCACTTTTCCAACGTATCTGCGATCGTCTGGACAGAACCGCAAAGAACCCAGTGTCCGCGCGCCGCGGCGGTCAGATTGTAGAGTTCGCGCAGCGACAGGTTATCGCGCTTTCCTTTGGTCAGCATCACGCGGGCGAAGCCATGTGATGTGTTGGGGAGCGGCAAATCCGGAATCGGCCCGTCGAGAGGGTATTTCGAAATATCGACGCCCAGCCGCGACGACAGCATCGCCAGCCCCTCTTTCGAGTCGACGTAGCTTTGCAGCGTGTTGAGCACATCGCGCGCCTGAGCATCGGTCTTGCCGATGATCGGCATGACGCCCGGCAAGATCGTCACGCTGTCGGGATCGCGGCCGAAGCGGCGAACGCGCTCCTTCAGGCTGGTATAGGCAACTCTCGCCTCCTCGAAGTCTTGCACCACCGAGAACACAACATCGGCGGTGCGGGCCGCGAGGTCCTGGCCTCGCTCGGAGCCACCTGCCTGGAGCACTACAGGCTGACCCTGCGGACAGCGGCCCATATTGATCGGACCCTTCACAGAAAAGCGCGGGCCCTCGTGGTTGAGCGGATTGACCTCGCTCTCGTCAAAGAACTTGCCGGTCTTGAGATCGGCAATGATGGCCTTGTCGCTCCAGCAATCCCACAAGCCGCGCACCACATTGATAAACTCTTCTGCGATCTCGTAACGCAGCTCGTGGTTTGGATGCGAGCGGCCGAAGTTGCCGCCGGCGTCGGACGCCGAGGTCGTGACTGCGTTCCAGGCCGCTCGGCCGCCGCTGATGTGGTCCAGCGATGCGAAAACGCGCGCAACTGTGTAGGGATCGCTGTAAGTGGTCGACATGGTCGCACCGAGACCAACATGCGTCGTTGTCATCGACAGCGCCGCGAGCAGAGTCATCGGCTCCAGACGGCAGGTATAGGATGGGTGGCTGCGCAGATTGGCGACGAGGCCATCGCCCATAAACAGGAAGTCGAACAGCCCCCGTTCAGCGATGGCAGCCACACGCTGGAGCACTCTGATGTCGAGAAAGGTCTGGTCGGCGCCGGGATAGCGCCAACCGGCGGTGTGATTTCCGGTTCCGAGCAGAAAGACGCCAAAGTGGATCGACCGTGACATGACCGCACCTCAAGAGGCAGAACCTTCGACCTCGCCGTACGCTTTCATCAGTTCGGGCAGCGCAGGTCTTGCAAGTTTGGAACACCGCGGAGTGATCGACAATGTCCGCGTTAGGTCATTTTCGACCGATTCACCGATGTGGGGCGTGATATTGTCGTCAAATTGCAGCGAGCGTGCCGCACTAATGACAGCCTTATTGGCTTTGGCGCCCGGGGGGACGCATGGCAGACTACGACGGCTTCATTTCGTACAGCCACGCCCAGGACAAACCCGTCGCGGCGGCGCTTCAGACGGCGGTGCAGCGACTCGGCAAACCGTGGTACCGGCGGCGCGCACTGCGCATTTTTCGTGACGACACCTCGCTCTCGGCGACGCCGCATCTGTGGCCGTCAATCGAGCAGGCGCTCGCGCGATCGCGTTATCTGATCCTGCTCGTATCGCCGCAGGCGGCCGCCTCGCCATGGGTCGGTAAGGAAGTCGAGTATTGGCTCGCGCACAAGAGCATCGATACCTTTCTATTGGCCGTCACCGACGGCGAGGTCGGTTGGGAGGACAAAGCGGGCGATTTTCTCTGGTCGGCGGCAACGCCGCTGCCGCTTGCTCTCAAGGGACAATTCCCGGCCGAGCCGAAATGGGTCGATCTGCGCAAATACCGGGGCGGCGCATCGGCGCGGGACGGCAAGTTCATCGATCTGGCCGCCGACCTTGCCGCGGCCATTCACGGCACCCCGAAGGAAGACCTGCTGTCGCAAGAGGTCCGCCAGCAGCGGCGCGCGCTGATGCTCGCCTGGTCGGCGGCGGCTTCGCTCCTGGTGCTGACGGCCGCCGCTGGATGGGAATGGCAAGTCGCGCGAACGCAGCGCGCCAAGGCCGAAAGCGCGCTTACGGCTGCGACTGGCACTGCGGACCGGCTGGTATTCGACCTGGCGTTGGAACTGCGCAACCAGCCCAGCATGCCGGTCAGTCTGGTGCTCGACATTCTTCGCCGCGCGGTGGCGATGCAAGGCCAACTCACAGCGGCGGGAGACTCCACACCCGACTTGCGCCGTCTCGAAGCGGCGGCGCTCGGTGAACTGTCAACCACGCTGATCGACCAGGGTGCGGCTGGCAGCGCACGAAGCGCCGCCGAACGCGGCCTCGTGATCATGGATGGCCTAGTCAAGCTTGATCCCGCCAATGCAGAGTATCAGCGCGATTTGGCGATCGTTCTCAACAAGCTTGGCGACGCGCGCGTCGCGCAGAGCGATTATCCATCGGCTCTCGGTTTCTTTCAGCGGGCGTATGCCCTCAACGAAAAGCTGGCCGACGCGGCTCCGGACAAGGGTCAGTTGCAGGACGACCTCGCGGCCGCCCTGGGCAGGATCGGTTCCATTCAGGCGGCGACGGGCAAGCGACCGGAAGCGCTCGATACATTCCGGCGCTCAGTCGCAGTTTCGGAAAAGCTTGTCGCAAAACATCCAGACAATCTGTCGTGGCAATATGGTTTGTCCCAGGCGGAAAACCGCCTTGGCCGGGTCTTGATGGAAATGGGGCAAAGCGCAGCGGCGCTCCAGGCTTATCAATCAGGCCTCGCTATCCGTCAAAAGCTCGCCGTCGCCGAACCGGACAACACCGAACGCCAGCGCGGGCTATTCGACAACTACACCCGAACCGGCGACGTGTTTGTCAAAATCGGAGCGCGGCAGGAAGCGCGCGTCGCTTATCAGAATGCGCTTGTAGTCATCCAGAAACTCGCTGCCACCGATCTCAGCAACATCCGATGGCAGAACGAGCTTTCGTTCGCATTCGACCATGTCGGCGACATGTTGGGGGCCGGCGAGGCGAACGCGGCATTGGGTAATTACCGCAAGGCCCTGGCCATTCGCGAACAACTGGCGGCCGGAGACGGCGGCAATACCACGTGGCAGCACGAAATCCAGGTCAGCCACAACGACATTGGCGATATTCTGATCGCGATGGGCAAGCACGACGATGCCGTCAATGACTATCAGCAGGCCTTCGATATTGCGCAGAAGATCGTGAATGCCGAGCCCGGCAACGCCGAATGGCAAAGCGATCTGTCATATTGTTACGTCAAGATCGGCGACGTGGTTGCCCCGAACGACCGGGCGCGGGCGCGCGATGCCTATCAGAAAAGTCTGGCGATCCGCGGCAAGCTTGCCGCATCGGACCCGGACAATGTGCAATTGCGGCGCGATCTTGCGCTCAGTCATGAGCGACTTGCCGGGCTCGCCGCCGCTGACGGATCGAGCGGGGACGCTCGGGGATCGCTGCGCACGGCCCTGGCGCTGCGCGAACAAAATGCCGCTTCCGATCCAGACAATTCGTCATGGCAATACGAGCTGGTCGTGATCCTGGTTCAGCTTGCGCAATTGGGCGACGAGCCGCAGCCGCGCCTCGAACGCGCGCTCGCGCTGGCGCAGAAACTCGACGCGGCCGGGAAACTCAACGCTGATCAGAAGGCGCGGATCGCGGGCATTCAGCAGGCCTTGGCGGCGCTGCCGCCGCCGAAGCAATAAACTGCACTTCCGGGTGCATCGTGTTTGGATTGCGAGTGGGCCTGTTGTTCAATATGTCAGTGCGGGGACGTCCGATTTGCACTCGGGGGCGAGAGTTTTGTCGGTGTAGATATATCCTTTTGCTATAGGCAAGAGTTCAGGCCCCCAAAATACACCGCGAAAAAACAGCGAACTGTTTCGCCGTCCCTGACGAACCACCTACGGCAGGCGCCGTCAAATCTTCTCCGACCCCTCCGCCTTCGTCGCCCATAACACTCCCGCAAGGGCACCCTTGCATCGCGGCAAGAGGAGAATCGTAAGCCCGGCGATCAGGGGTAATGTGCCCAACGATCAGGATCGTCAGCCAAGGAGCGGCGTCATCAATACGAAAATGGCCATAAGGTTCGCCACATACGGAACAGCAATCCACTATTTTCAAGTAGCTGTGTAACAGCCGGCCCCGTTCGCAGCGCGGACATCGCCCGAGCGCGCCGCGAAGGATTGCCGCTAATGTCGATCGACGATTTTCATCAGCGCCTGCCATCGCATCTTTCTTAGCTGCTCTCGATTCGGCAGTCGAGAGATGTCACCAACACCGTCGCTTTTTGCAGCAAGTAAAGTAATCGCGATGTCTCATAAATAATTTTCGAGAAAAAGTCGTCGAGCTTTTGAGCTTTTTCCGCCAATTCGCGGTGACCGACGGACACTTTGGATGGGTAAGCTGCTATCCTGCGCTGACGCTCCGCAGCGGCACGATATGCGCGATGGCCATCGGCGTCGTCGCCTTGGTTGCGATCACGTGATGGCGAACGGCCACATCGATCCGCGGCAACTTGCAAATCACTGCATTTCGTCTGTGTGGATCGAAGCGAAGGGCGCCCCGTCACGATCATAGGTCTTCTTGAATTCAGCGACCAACCGACGGAGCCGCTTGGCAAACTCGATGCCAATGTCGCGCATTTTACTCGCTGAGCTTGCCTCCTTCGAGCTCGCTAGGATCATGGCTTGAAGCTGAAGCAGGGCATCGTAGATTTCGTAATTTCGCAGCGACGTCACATTAGTTGCGGAATCACGCGAGGCCTCAAGTATCGCGTTCCAAACAAAGTCCCGTATCCGATCACAGTACGCCCGATCGAAGGCGTCGATATCCTTGGCTTTAGTCCTCATGAACATCTCACCAACGGGCGCCATGAAGCGGTCCGATAAGTCACAATGGTTCGAGCGTCTTCGCCGCCAGGTTTCATTCTGACGGCGCCTGGAGGCGGGACAGCTTTCGCACTCTCGCCTGTCTAAACAAGCCAAGCGGCCGACACCGACCGCGTCGCGACGTCGTTGCTACGACGATGAATGCAAAACGTCAGGTCGACTTCGGAGGCGTCAGCATCCATTTCAGCCCCCCAGCAATAACAGTCAGGAGAAAGCCTCCAACGCCGCCGCCGATGACCTGACCGACGAGGGCTCCGATATCGACACTACCCGGCGAGCCTGCGAGCGCAGGAACCGCCGCCTGAAGAAGCAGGCTGCCGATCACCCCGCCAATGGCTCGGCGGCGTGGCCACCAATGATACCAGCGATGATCTGAATGAAAAGATCCATCAAAGTTCCCGACATATCATGCTCCCTTTAGGTTCGATTTCCTCGATTTAACCAACCCCGCTTTCCATGCGGTATCGCACGGCGTTAATCCGTATCGTGTGACGCTGCCACGACACTGTCCGTGGCTCGGACGTTGCGTAGGATCAACTGTTTCTCCGCCCTTTCCGCTTCCGCCTCCAAGCCCATCCAGCGCAATTTGCGGATCAGTTTGACCAGTTCGTTCGACGTTCGTTGCTCTGCCGAGCCGTCGGGCGGCTTTTGTCGGTCGTGCCCTATTTCCATGGTCGCCTCCCTATTTTCGGTTGGAGTTTTCACTCCCTTGCAGCACGGCAGGACTTCGCTACCACATTATTGAATACGAAATTCTTTGATATCCGCATCGAACACGAGCTGTTCGCCCGTGATCAGCGGAATGTGCAGGAGATTTCGGTTTCGCTCGACGCGTTGCCTCGGGATGCCCTCAACAAGGGCATGACTTTTGAGCAGCGTGGACCAAACGGTCGGGAACTCATTTCCTTTGCGCACCAACTCGGTGCACTGGCGCGCGAGGTCGCTAGCTCTCTCCCTCGACATTTTCACCCGCTCGACTCGATCTTAATAATTCGTCCGGACAATTGGCGCCGCGGCGGCGCCTAAAAACCGGTTTGCAATTCATAATTATATGCGCGACAAGAAATGCAGGCGAGTATTTTCTATGGTGCCGAGTGTCATACGAAACATAAGTTTTCATATTTAAAACTAGAAAACTAATATTTGATATTGGGATGTGTATTTCCCAAGCTGCAATTGTCTCATTGTCATCCAACGCACCTGTGTCGGCGGAACCACGCATCAGATTCGATCTCCTCGCTTGACATAAGGCCTTGTGGATGTCCGGTGATGCCGTACAGAGTGGATTTGCAACCGCGCGCTACTTGGCAGCCTAACTGTCGGCAACCGACGCAACGTCGCCGTGGAACGGCTGATCATTTCTAGGGCCTAGTTCGCGACGCGGTGGCGACGATGCCGCATATCAAATTCCGATAATCGTGACGCCGAAGATAATACCGAATGCTAGACCGGCCATGGCTATTGCTCTGGGCTCTGCGCAAATCGCGTATTTTTGCGGATCACCGCGAACCAATCGAAAGCGTTTTCGAGCGATGTCGGTGGCCTTTTAAGATGCGGATTTTCGACGCGGGCACGCCAAACCCGCTCGCCACCAAGGCGACGATCCGATGATTGGCGAGATTGTTATCTGGTTTCTGCCGCACGCTGATTTCGAGGCGGCCGTCGGAGATCTTCCGAACGATCTCTTTTTTCGCTTCGGTTTTCACGCGGAGAACGAATAGACCTCTCGCGCGGCCTCAATTGGCGACGGCAATCGGTCGCCAGGGTCATTTTCGACCGATCCGGCCGGCTTTGCCTGCCGGTCCATGGCCGCTTCGCCCTGAGAGCGGACATGAGGTTGGGCCAAGGCGGGTCCAGACCGTATTGAGATCGGCCATGGACCCGTGATTTAAGCTTCAAAACTGGGAGCTTCGAATCATGCGCTATGAACTCACCGGCGATGAAATGGGCTGGCATCAGACCAATGCTGCCGAACAGGCTGCGCGGCACCAACGACCTGGCCTTCGTTCGGCTCGCATCAATACGGCAGTGGCTCCGCGTCAATGAGTCCGCGCCCTGGTAGAACGTGTCACCCGCGTTCCTGTCCGACGTCGTAGGCGTACAGCCACGCCACCTGGAACGCGGTCTTATCGGCGCCGAAGCGGTCGCGCCATGCGAATTTCAGGTCGCGCTTGAGCCGCGCCCAGCGCGAGGTGAGGTGGTTCTCTTCGGCGCGGGCGCGCGAGCCCATCACCGCCGCGCGCGAGCGTGGCACGCGCAAGCGTTCATAACCGGCGAGCGCGGTGTCGAGATCGTCACCATGGCGCGCGACCATGGCGGCGAGCACGCAGCCATCCTCGATCGCCATGGCGGCGCCTTGACCGAGATAGGGCAGCATCGCATGCGCGGAATTGCCGAGCAGCGTCGCCCGGCCGCGGTTCCACGCCTGCAACGGCTCGCGGTCGTACAGCGCCCACTTGTACCAGCGCTTGCTGTAGGGAAAGAGCCGGGTGAGTGCGGGGCTCCAGTCGGCGTAAGCCTGCATCGGCTCGGACACGTCACATTCCTGCGTCCAGGATTCCTCGGTCCAGGCGTCGCTGTCGAGATGGGCGACGATGTTGATCAGTTCGCCGCGCCGCACCGGATAGTGCACGACATGGCCGTGCGGCCCCATCCACAGCGCGCCGTCCGCAACCGGGATATCGCGCGGTACCGCTGCGGCCTCGGCCATGCCGCGCCAACAGATACAACCGGTGAACCGCGGCGCGTCGGCGCCGAACAGGCTCCGGCGCACGACGGAGTGGATGCCGTCGGCGCCGACGATGATATCGGCCTCGATCTCGCTGCCGTCGGCGAAGCGCGCCACCGCACTGCGCGCGTTCCCTTGCGCCGCGATGCACCGCGCGCCGAGCCGGATGTCAGTCGTCTTGAGCGCCTCGGCGAGGATGCGAATCAAATCGGCACGGTGCGCGGTAAGATTAGGCGCGCCGAATTCCCGCCGGTAATCGCCGCGGCGCTGGCGCGAGGTGAAACGGCCGCTCTT
The DNA here is from genome assembly GCA_963733645.1 of uncultured Alphaproteobacteria bacterium. GTDB lineage: Bacteria > Pseudomonadota > Alphaproteobacteria > Rhizobiales > Xanthobacteraceae > BOG-931. The sequence goes on along the minus strand of CAVTFP010000005.1, from coordinate 334,057 downwards.
CCAGTTGCGGATGTTGAGAAAGTCGGTCTCGAATCCGATTGCCTCGACGGCGTCGTTCAGTCCGAGCGAACGCAATGCCTTGACGGTATTGGGCGTGAGATTGAGGCCGGCGCCGATTTCGCTCAGCGCGCCGGACTGTTCGCAGACGATGGTTTCGGCGCCGCGCTGCTCCAGTGCCAGCGCAGCGGCAAGGCCGCCGATGCCGCCGCCGACAATGGCGATGCGAGGTTTGCGTGGCATGGGCGATGTCCTCCGGCGCGGCTGGTCGTGACGCTGACACATTCTATGCGGACGGATGCGCCGCGGGAATGTAACCAAATTCTGTTGCGGGGGGCATTACACGGCGGCGGCATTTTGATAATCTGAAAAGCGAAGCTTCCCGAGACGACGAGAAGAGGTGCGCGATGTTACGTGCGATTGCTATTGCCGCGGCCATTGTATTGGCGTTGCCAGCCTTGGCGGCCGCCCAGGGGCATGAGGAGGACCATCGCGGTGGTCCGCCACATCCCGGTCCTGGCGGTCCGCCGCATCCGGCCGGCCCGCCGCCCGGTGCGATGGGTCACCCCGGCGGTCCGCCGCCCGGTGCGATGGGTCCGCATCCCGGCGGTCCGCCGCCCGGTGCGATGGGTCCGCACCCCGGCGGTCCGCCGCCCGGTGCGATGGGACACGAGTTTCACGGCCCGCCGCCCGGCGGAATGGGACAGCATCCTGGCGGTCCACTGCCCGGCGCGATGGAAGAGCACCAGCATCTCGGCCCGCCGCCCGGCGCGATGGGAGGTCCGCACCCTGGTGGCCAATTCAGCTTCCACGGCCACATGTATAATGGCGTGCATGCCCACGCTTTTATGTATCCACCGGGCTGGAGCTATCGGCGGTGGGGCATTGGCGCGGTGCTGCCACCCATTTTCCTGGCTCCCACCTATTACTACAGCGACTGGGCTACGCTCGGATTGGATCCGCCGCCGCCCGGCACCCAATGGGTGCGCTACGGCCCCGACCTGCTCTTGGTTGACCTCTCGTCCGGCAACGTCATCGAGTCCGTGCCGGATGTGTTCTACGAATAGAAACGATGTCACGGTCGGCGTGACAATGTCTTGACATTGGTCACGATATAAGTTACAGGGCCGCGTCTTGCTCAAGAAGGGGCGTCACCGGTGACGTACCGTTGATGGAGCGAGATGCGGTTCCTGCGGGCGGGGCTCGTAACCCCGCTCCCGGGCGGTTCGGGCATCGACCCTGGCGGCATTACGACCGCTGCGCGAGGTGCATCGCTTAAGCGCGAAAAGACGCGGGAACTGCCCGCGTTGGATCGCGGGAAGCGCGGCCCGGGCTGAGTCACAGCGTTCGGTCGCTGCGACAAGCGCCGCGGTGGAGCGCCGAAAGGCGAGCGCGTCCCGCTGGACGCGCGGCCGCGCCCGAAGCATCGGCAGGTGGCAACATCTGTCGGTGTGGCGCGGAAAGCGGAAGGTGTGCCTGTCGGCGCTCCGCCTCCCTTTGTGGAGGCAAAAGATTCGTGGCTTGCAGTGGGCAAAAGCTCGGGTGCAAACGCATCGCGAGAGCGATTTCGTTTGGCCGGCGCGCCTTGACCTCGCTCGCCGCCACGGCTTCAATCCGCCACAAATGACGGGCGACAGGAGCAAGGCATGACTTTCCGCATCGCCATTGTGCAGCCGATATCGCATCGGCCCGACGAGGACGAGCGCAATGTCGCCGACGCCATTGCGGCGGTCGAGCACGCTGCCCATGAGGGCGCGCATTTTGTCTGCTTTCCGGAGACCTATCCGGGACCGTGGCGCATGCCGGCGGCGTTCGATCCGATCACGGCGATGGCGGAAGCCGCCGCCACCCACGGCGTGCATGTGGTGTTCGGCACCATCGAGCCGATCGACCGCAAGGCCGCGTCCGCCTACAACCTCATCGTCATGGCGTATCCGGACGGCCGGGCGCCGGCGAAATATCGGCGCACCCATCCCAACGGTCCGTGGATCTATACCGGCGGTACGGCCTGGGAATTCCAATATGTGCCCGGCAACGAGTTCCCGGTATTCGACACGGTGCACGGCAAGGTCGGTCTCGCCATGTGCAGCGAGGTCTATATGCCGGAAGTGACGCGCGCGCTGGCGCTGCGCGGTGCCGAACTGATCTTCATGCCGGCCGGCAAGGACAAGAACCGGCTGTGGGCGACCTGGCGCACGCTGATCTGGGCGCGCGCCATCGAGAATCTTTCGCTCGTGGTCACGACGCAGAATCTTTTCCATCACGGCGAACGCGGGCTCGCCATGGTGGCCTCGCCCGAGGAGATCGTGTTCGAGAGCACGGCCGCGGGCATGAGCATTATCGACGTCAGTCTCGAGCGCGTGCGGCAGTTGCGACAAAGCCGCGACGAAGTCGGTTCATCGGCAGGCTTTGCCGCCAAGCAGGGCGTGCTCGGCCCGCAATGGCAGCGGCCGGAGCTTTATGACGTCATCTATCCGCGGCCGCTGCGCGAAGCAGCGGAGTGAGAAGCGGCATCGATTGAAAGTGTCCGCCCGCCCCGAACCCGGCCCGCCCCCGCAGCTTGGCTATACCGCGAGCTTGATCGACCGCGCCGCCCATTGCCGCACCGACGACGCGGCATTGGCAAGGTTCACCGACGATCCGCGCGCCGGTGCCTACGTCATCGGCGGCGAACTGGTGGTGATGAAGCAGCAGGGCGAAACCATCGATCCGCTGTTTTCGGTCGCGGAAGCGCAATCGCTCGGCGCCGTGCGGGAACGAATCTTTCTCGGACTGATGCAGGACGCGCCGCGTTTCGGCTTCGGGCTTGACGCGGCCGCGGTCGAGCAGCTCAAGGTCCGTAACGATCTGAAAATTACCGACCTGCGCTCGATCGCGGTGCAAGGCATGGTCGAAGCCGCGCATCTGGCGCCGCTCGCCGAGGCCAAGGCCATGATCGGCTGGCATGCGCGGCATCGCTTCTGTCCGAATTGCGGCGCATCAACCCGGGTGGTGCAGGCCGGATGGCGGCGCGACTGCCCATCATGTCATGCCGAGCATTTTCCGCGCACCGATCCGGTGGTGATCATGCTGGTGATCGCGGGTGAGCGCTGTGTGCTCGGCCGTTCGCCGCGCTTTGCCTCGACCATGTGGTCGTGTCTTGCCGGCTTTTGCGAACCGGGCGAGGCGATCGAGGAAGCGGTGCGCCGCGAAGTGCTGGAAGAAGTCGGCATCGTCTCCGGGCGCGTGCGCTATTTCGCGTCGCAGCCGTGGCCGTTCCCGATGTCGCTGATGATCGGCTGCCATGCTGAAGCCAAGTCGGACAACATCGTGATCGACCGCAGCGAGATCGAGGACGCGCGCTGGTTCGACCGCGAGGAGCTTGCATCGATGCTCGCGCGCAGCCATCCGGACGGCCTGACGACACCGCCGCCGATCGCCATCGCGCACCACATTATTCGTGATTATGTCGAGAACGGCAGCGATGTCCTGCGCTGAACCCGCGCGGCGCATTCTCTGCACCGGCATCATCGTGCTGGATGAGGTGTTTCGGGTTGCGGAATTTCCGGAACCCGACGGCAAGGTGCAGGCGACGGGATTTTTTGTCGTCAACGGCGGCTGCGCCGCCAACGCTGCCGTCGCGATCGCGCGACTCGGCGGCCATGTCGCCCTGGCGGGCCCGATGGGCGGGCCGGCCGGCGAGGACGCCAATGGCGACCGCGTGCTGGCGGCATTTGCGCGCGAGCACATCGATTGCAGTTTTTGTCAGCGCATCGCGGGTCTGTCGACGGCGCTGTCGGCGATCTTCATGAATGCGCGCGGCGACCGCACCATCGTGACCTATCGCGACGAGCGCATCGCCACTGCGGCGCCGTCCGATCCCGACGCCGCGGTTGCGGCGGCTGACGCCGTGCTGGCCGACAACCGGTACCCGCAGTTCGTGCAGCCGATCTGCGAAGCGGCGCGGCGGCGCAAAATTCCGGTGGTGCTCGACGGCGACCGGCCCACGACCGAGGATGATCCGCTGTTCCGCATCGCCTCACACGTGATTTTTTCATCCGAATGCCTGCGCGCCACCACCGGCATCGCCGATCTCGCCGGCGGCTTGGCGCGTATCGCGCGCAGGACCGATGCTTTTCTCGCCGTCAGCAACGGGCCGAACGACATTGTCTTTCTCGAAGGCGGCAAGATCCGCCGGCTGCCGGTGTTCGCGATCGAGGCGGTCGATACGCTTGGCGCCGGCGACGCTTTTCATGGCGGCTTTGCGCTGGCGATTGCCGAAGGCCGCAGCGAGGTCGAGGCCATGCGCTTCGGCGCGGCGGTGGCCGGCATCAAATGTACCCGGCTCGGGGGCCCGACCGGCTCGCCGACCCGGGCCGAAGTCGAGACCTTTATAAAGGCGCGGCTGCCGCGCGAGGCTGAAAAGTCCGCTTGATTTGGAATATTATTCTCTATAGATATGCATTATCGGCAATCTCTGGAAGAATATTTCATGGACGCCATCGACCGAAAAATCCTTGCCGTGCTGCAGGATAATGCCGCGCTGTCTGTTGCCGAGATCGGCTCGAGGGTCGGGCTGTCGTCGACGCCGTGCTGGAAACGCATCCAACGGCTGGAGGCCGACGGCGTCATCCAGAAGCGGGTTGCTTTGGTCGATCAGGAACGCATCGGACTCGGCGTTACCGTATTCGTCTCGATCGAGACCGGCGATCATTCGCAGGACTGGCTGGCCCGCTTCGCCAAGACGGTCGAGGCCATGCCGGAAGTGATGGAATTCTATCGCATGGCCGGCGACGTCGATTACATGCTGCGCGTCGTGGTAACCGACATCGCCGGTTACGACACGTTCTACAAGAAGCTGATCGCGGCGGTGCCGCTGAAGAACGTCACGTCGCGCTTTGCCATGGAGAAGATCAAGTCGACGACGTCGCTGCCGATTCCGCCGGCGCCGCAATAAAGCGTGTCGGCTGCGCTGGAGCCGGATCAAGAATTATTGCGCGTCACCGAGTTCGACTGCCGCGGGTGCATATAGATCTGGTCGCTCAACGTCATTGTGCCGGTCACGACATAGCCGTATGACGGCTTGTAACTGTACGCCGTCTCGCCGAGCAGCAAATAGCTGTTCGGCACTGCGAGATTGGCCGGAACTGTTACGGCCGATCCGACCGTGCGCGCGGTGCCGTTGAGCGTGTCGCTCCAGACCACGGTCGCATTGCCTTGCGCATCGACCGCGAGTTCGGACACCACCGACTGAAGATTTGCGGCGGCGTATGGGAACACGATAGCGGTCGACGCATTGAGGATGTTCGTCATGTCCGCATTGTCGATGGCGGTGAATTGGCTGGACAGATCGGCGATCGTGCGCGCGGCGAGCGTCACCTTGCGGTGAATGGCGACGCCGGTCGAAATCTCGACGCTGCCGAGAAACAGAGTCATCATCATTGGCAACAGCATGGCGAATTCGAGCGCCGCCACGCCGCGGCGTTCCTCCGCGAAGCGCAACATAGAACAGGAAAATCGGCGAGCGATGGCCTTCATGGCGCGCTTCCTCAGGATGATGCCGATGCGGTGTAGGGTTCGTTCTTGAAGATGGCCGTGGCAGCCAGCAGATTATATCCGCCGTTCAAATCGCTCAGGCTGAAGCCGAGCAGATTCATGTAGACCGGATACTGGTAGTAGAGGCGCACAACCACGACGTCGCCCGGGCCGCCCGGATTGTAGCCCATGTCGGCCGTCTGGAAAGTTCCGTTGACAACCGGCATACCGAGATTGGCGGAGGCGAACGTCGAATAGGTTTCGACGTCAATGTAAACGCCGCTCTGGCAATTGAAGAGGCCGGTAACGGTATTGCAGACTTGCTGCTTGAACTGCGCGGCGGACCAGCTCTGGGTTTGCGCCTGCCCGGTCAGGATAAAACGCGCCGACGTGGCGGTTGCCGTTTCGAGCGCCTGGCCGGCGAAAAATATGATCGCGGTTTGCAAAGTGGCAAACGACAGGGCCAGGAACGGCGCTGCCAGAAGCCCGAACTCGACACTCGTTGCTGCCTTGCGATGACTTATAAAACGGCGCAGCAGCGCCGACCCGTGTTGATCGAACATGCTCAACCTCACCCAGCGAGCGCCGCAAAGCGGCGCCAAGCCGGTGTGAAGCATTACCCGTCAGCAGTTGGCGATATATTGTGGTGATTGCAGGAACGAGGGGCCTGGCCTTAAGGCCTCGTCAACCCTGGAGCGCTCGCGCTACTTCCCGGCGCCGGCCGAAAGCGCCTGGGTATTGCGGGAGGTGATCTCGGTCATGGTGTCGCTGAAGAACTTCTGCTCGTCACCGATCGTCGGCCGCGGCTGGCAGGATTGGTGGCAAGAGTAGGTGTTGCGGTCGACGCCGCGATAGACGACGACGATCGGATCACCGGGTCCCTCGACCCGAATATTCTGCTCGGTCAGGACTGCACCGCTTTTGTCCATGATCAGGACGTTGGTGGCGCCGAACGATTTGCCGGTGATCACGGCAAGGCCGCCAGGCTGGATTGAGAGGTCGGCGATCAGCGGGTTGCCGATGACGACAGTGGTCGCCCGGTCGGGCAGTTTCAGGATTCTGGCCTCGTCAAGCCGCACGGTAATGGGTTCGGCGGCAATGGCGCGCGATGCGACGGTGGCAACCGTCAGGATCGCCGCGAGCCAGAACAGCGGACGAAGCGTCGCGAGACCCCGCACGCAAATCGTCGTCATCGATACTCTCCGAAACGCTACGCGGATTCGACGACCGAAAGACACCGCACTTACAGGAGTTCAATTGACTGCAAATTGATGAATGAAGTGCAAATCGGCGCGCAGTGTGCGGAGCGGCGACGCAGTCACGCTTGCTTAACGATGACGGCCGAATTACGCCCGGACCCGCGCGTGGCGCTCACTGCGTGAACGGGTGAGTGAGCTGGGCGGTAAAGCTCGTGGGAAACGTCTCGTCCGCGATGCCGTAATTATCGGGTTTCTCGCCCTTCGGCATGTAGAAGGTGCCGAAGATCACGTCGAGCACCGGGAAGGTCGCAGCGAAGTTCTTCTCGCCGCCGCGGTCGGCGGCGGTGTGATGCCAGCGGTGAAACACCGGACCGGCGATGACGTATTTGAATGGGCCGAGCGTCCAGTCGAGGTTGGCGTGGACGAACGCCGAATGGGCGACGGTCAGCGGCCCGAGCAGCACCAGTACATTGGGCGAAATGCCGGCGACAAGCAGGGCAACGTCGGCAAACACGCTGCCGAGAAACAGATTGACCGGATGGAAGCGGGCCGCCGAGATCCATTCCAGCTCTTCCGACGAATGATGCACGGCGTGGTATTTCCACAGTGTTTTCCTGCCGTGAAAGAGCCGATGCGTCCAATACAGGATGATGTCCTCGCCGATGAGAAAAATCACCATCTGGGCGGCGAGCGGCATCGCGGCGAGCGGACCGTGGCCATTATCGTAGAAGGCGACGAGGCCGTCGGCGGTGGTGATGTGAAAGAGCAGCGCGGCGCCGACGATAAGCATGCCGATGCGCAAAAAGCGGGTGATGACCGGGATGAAGAACCAATAGCAGAGGTCGGTCACGAGATCGCGCTTGTGCCACCACGCGCGTCCCGGATTGCAGGCCCAGAACCAGGTCAGGATCGTGAACACCGCCGCCACCGCGATCGTGATCGGCACGCCCTTCACGAAGGTCTGGCCGACTGTGAGAAAAAACGCGAGCAGCTCTTGGCCCATTTTTGGTTCGATGGTTCGATCCGCTCGCCGAAGCGGTGATGCACGCTTGATATCGGTTGGCCCATTAAGGGCGCGTGAAGGCCAGCCGTCGCGGCGTTGCAAAACGCGCATGGCCGCAATGAACCGGGTATTTGAGAAGACTTGCCCGCAATGACGCTACGTCGCTGAAAGGCTCCTGTGTTATCTGTCCAGAATTGCGGCACTCTGCCTTCAAACATTCGGCGTTTCGCTCGCACGCCATTCGCTTCGTAAGATGGAAACACGTTGTTAACTACATAACGGAACAGTCTTTGGAACCGTTGTTTCTGCAATCGACTTAACCGCATTGAAATTTCTGGTTGATAATTTTCCGGCGATCCAAACAGCCGGTAAACACGGTTGTTGTGTCACGCTCAGACAGCCACATGTGGACCTTAGGAGCCTACTCATGAAGACCATTTTTGCGCGTTTCGTCAAAGACGAGTCTGGCGCCACGGCCATCGAATACGGTCTCATCGCCGCCGGCATCTCGGTTGCGATTATCGCCGTCGTTCAGGGCCTCGGCACCAAGCTGAACACGACGTTCACAAGCGTTTCCAGCGCCCTCAAGTAAGCTGCGTTGGTCAACTGCTACGAGAGGGCTCCGGTCATGCGCCGGAGCCTTTTCGCTTTTTGGGACTTGCCGGGCCCGGCGCTCGTAAACCGGCCCTCAACCCTTGCAAGCCTACATCGGCGCCGCAACGGCGATCGGCAATGCGATGTTGACTGAAGCGATCAGATTGACGCTGTTCCCGGTAATGCTGGCGTTCGCCGCCTTCAGCGATCTGTTTACGATGACGATCGCCAACCGCGTATCGCTGATCCTCGCCGGCGGTTTTTTCCTGCTCGCAGTCCTGACGGGAATGAGTGCTCACGACATGCTCAGCCATGCCGGCGCCGGTGCGGGTGTGCTGGTGGTGGCGTTTATCTGTTTTACGCAAGGCTGGATCGGCGGCGGCGACGCCAAGCTTGCGGCTGTCACGGTGCTCTGGCTCGGTCTTGGCCATCTCGCCGATTATCTCGTCTACGCTTCGCTGCTTGGCGGCGCATTGACGATCGCGTTGATTCAGTTTCGCACCATGCCGATGCCGCAGTTGCTCAAAGGCCGGCAATGGGCCGAGCGGCTGCATCGCCAGGATACCGGCGTTCCTTACGGCATCGCGCTCTCGGTAGCGGCCCTCGCGGTCTATCCGCAGACCGAATGGATGACCGCGCTTACCAGCTGAGTTCCGTGTTGCAGGACGCCAAAGCAACACAAGATTAACTCGGTTTGGATACGCCTTATTAACCATGCCTTGACGTTTAGCTGGTCAACTCTCGCGATGACGGCCGCTCCCGCCGTGTTGTCATGTGGGACGTGAAGCGTAATGAAAGCCGCGCGACTTGTCGTTCTCGGTGTCGCCCTCGCCGCCGGCGGGGTCGCGGCATACATTGCGAGCGGCCATCATGAGGCGGCACCACCAGCCGCTGCGCCGCCACCGCCGATCGCAACCGTCGAGGTGCTGATCGCCAAAAACGATCTCGCGCGCGGACAGGTGATCGGAGACGGCGATGTCGTTTGGCAGATGTGGCCGGCCACGGCGGCCAATCCGAGCTTCATCAAGCGCACCGACCGGCCGGATGCGGTGCATGAATTCAGCGGCGCGATTGTGCGCATTTCGGTCGCGAGCGGCGAGCCGATCCGCGAGCCTTCGGTCGTGTTTGGCAAAGGCTCCGGGTTTCTCGCCGCGGTCCTACCCAAGGGCATGCGCGCCGTGGCGATGGACGTTTCGCCCGAGAGCGCCGCGGGCGGCTTCATACTGCCCGACGATCACGTCGACGTCGTGCTGACGCGCCATGAAAAGACTGCTGGAGCGGGCGGCCTCGCCGACAGCGTGGTGAGCGAAACGATCTTGCGCAACATACGGATTCTGGCGATCGACCAGTCGGTCGAGGAAAAGGCCGGGCAGAAAAGCGAGATCGGCAAGACGGCGACGCTCGAATTGACGCCCGATCAGGCCGAGACACTGACGTTGGCGCGACAGCAGGGCACGATGTCGCTGGCGCTGCGCAGCCTCGTCGATTCTCAAGCGGAGAACTCGGACGACGACGACTCGGTCAAGAAACGCGGTCCCATCAACACAGTGCGTTACGGCGTGAGTACGGTGTCAACGCCGCGCTGATCCGCACGAAGGAATTTGGAAGATGGCGAAAACGACACCGATCCGCACTGCCGGCCTCGTCGGCCTGCTCGTCCTGGCTTGCGCCATTCCGTGGCAAGCCGGGATGGCCGGCGGCGCGATCGTCAGAGAGTCGCCGATGCAAGCAATCCAGATCGCCGCGAGCGATGCCGGGTCGCGCCAAGTCATGCTCGGCATTGGCAAATCTCTCGTCATCGATCTGCCGCGCGACATCAAAGACGTGCTAGTGGCCGATCCCACCGTCGCCAATACGGTGGTGCGTTCGTCGCGGCGCGCTTATATCATCGGCATCAAGTCCGGGGCGACCAACGTCTTCTTTTTCGACGCCGCGGGCAAGCAGATGGCCGCGCTCGACATTTCGGTCTCGCGCGATGTCAATGTCATCCGCGCAGCGATCCGGCAAATCATTCCGGGTGCCGATGTCAATGTTGAAGCCGTCGGCGACGGCATCCTTCTGAGCGGCACCGTAGCGAGCCAAGTCGATGCGCAACAAGCCTACGACATAGCATCGCATTTCGTGGAGGCCGGCGACGGATTCTTCAGCAATGGCGGCAGCGGTGCCGGCAGTGGCGCCAGCTCTCTATCCATTGGCTCCGGTGTTGCAAGCGGAAGCGGCATCGGCGGCAGCTCAGCCAAAATCATCAACGCTCTCGTCGTCCGCGAGCGCGACCAGATCATGCTCAAGGTCACCGTCGCCGAAGTCGAGCGCGACGTCGTCAAGCAACTCGGCATCAACCTGTCGGGCTCGTTGGGCTACGGCACGAACGTTGTCAATTTCAACAACACAAATCCGTTTTCGGCCTATGGCCAGTCGCTCACCGGGTCCAGCATCGCCGGCTCCATGAAGTCGGTAACGGCTACGCTGCAAGCCATGGAACAGGCCGGCGTCATTCATACGCTGGCCGAGCCAAGCCTGACTGCCATCTCCGGAGAGACTGCAACGTTCATGGCTGGCGGCGAATTTCCTGTGCTTAACGGCTTCTCCTGCACGGCCGCTGCGGTGGGCAGCCCGTCGACTTGTCAGCCGGCAATCGATTTCAAGAAATTCGGCGTCAGCCTGGTCTTTACGCCGGTCGTGCTCACCGAGGGTCGCATCAGTCTCAAGGTGACGACCGAGGTTTCAGACCTGTCCAGCAACAACTCTCTGACAATTCCGATTCCCGGCTCGACGGCATCGGCGACGATCCCGTCGATTCGCACCCGCCGCGCCGACACGACTGTCGAGATTCCTTCCGGTGGCGCGTTGGCGATGGCCGGTATGATCCAGGACGAGACAAAGCACGTGGTCAACGGCTTGCCCGGCCTTATGGAGCTCCCCGTCCTCGGCCCGCTGTTCAAGAGCAACGACTATGTCAATCAACGCACCGAGTTGATGATCCTGGTGACACCTTATGTCGTGCGTGCTGTCGCACCGAAAGACCTGTCGAAGCCTGACGACGGCTTTGCCGATCCTAGCGATCCGGCGCAGGTTCTGCTCGGCCATTTCAACCGCATCTATGGCGTTGGCGGTCCAGCCGAACCGCCGCCGGACAGCTACCGGGGTAAATTGGGATTCATTCTCAATTGAACGCCGGCATGAGGAGACAAGCGATGCGCGCCATCCGGACCTTGATCACAGCCCGCCGCGGCAGCGCGGCGATGGTCCTGCGTGCGGCGATCGTTGCGGGCTACGGCATTCTGGTCTGCGGCTGCCAAACCGTTCAGCAGGAGACGGCGGGCCTGCCCAGCGCTCCGTTCGATTATCGGCAGCGCCACCCGATCACGGTCACGGAAGCCGAGCACACCCTGCAGATCTTCATCGGCGCCAATCGCGCGTCGCTGACGCCGATGCAGCGCGCGGAAGTGGTGGCATTCGCGCAGACCTGGAAAACCGAAGCGACCGGCGGTGTTCTTATTGATCTGCCGGCAGGTACCGTCAACGAGCAGGCATCCGCCGGCGCGATGCACGAAATTCAGTCCATCATGGCGGCGAGCGGGGTCCCGGCGGCGAGCATGATGGTACGCACCTATCAGGCCGGTCCGCTTTCGTTTGCGACGGTTCGCATCACCTATCCGAAAGTCACCGCGCAAGCGGGGCCGTGCGGTCTCTGGCCGAAGGATATCGGGCCGAGCGCGACCGCCGCGCATTTCGAAAATCGGCAAGACTGGAATTTCGGTTGCTCGGCGCAGCACAATCTCGCCGTCATGGTCGCGAATCCGGAAGATCTCGTGCAGCCGCGCAGCGAAACACCGGCTTACACCGCGCGGCGAACGAAAGTTGTCGATGACTATCGGAGAGGCAATCCCACCGCGACCCAATATCCCGCGAGTGGAGGCAAGATCACCAGCTTTGGTCAGTAACAACGGACGCGATGAAACAACTTAGCCAAACCATCGAAGGAGAAGGTCCTGCTGCGGAGATCGTCGGCCACGACGATCACATCGCGCCGGCGCCGCGCGTTTCCGTGCAGGCTTTCTGCGAGACCGTCGAAACCGCTGCCGCGATCCAGGCAGCCGGCGAGGACCGGCGCATGGCCAAGGCGCATCTGCGGATCCAGATGGGCGGGCTGACAGCCGCGGTCGAGGCCTATCAAAGCTCTCCGACCCCGAATGTCATCATCCTCGAATCCGAACACCCCAACGAGGATATCCTCGGAGGCCTCGATCAGCTTGCCAATTATTGCGACGCCGGCACACGGGTCGCGGTCATCGGCCGCATGAATGACGTCACGCTCTACCGGGAGTTGGTGCGGCGCGGCGTGAGCGATTATCTGATCGCGCCGGTCAGCACGCTGCAAATCGTGCGCTCAGTGTGCGGATTGTTTTCCGCGCCCGATGCCAAGCCGGTCGGACGGGTCATCGCCGTGGTCGGAGCCAAGGGTGGTGTCGGCGCCTCGACCGTCGCCCACAACATCGCCTTTTCCATCTCGCACGATCTCGCCCTCGATGCGGTCGTGACAGATCTCGATCTGGCGTTTGGCACGGCAGGCCTCGACTTCAATCAGGATCCGCCACAGGGGATCGCCGAGGCGGTGTTTTCTCCGGACCGCATTGACACCGCCTTCGTCGACCGGCTGCTTGCCAAGTGCACCGATCACCTCAGCCTGCTGGCGGCTCCGGCAACGCTTGATCGGGTCTATGACTTCGGCGCCGACGCGTTCGATTCCATTTTCGATTCGCTGCGCGCCACCGTGCCGTGCGTCGTGGTCGACGTCCCTCATCAATGGACCGGATGGAGCAAGCAGACCCTGATCAGCGCCGACGATATCCTCATCGTCGCCGCGCCCGATCTTGCGAACCTGCGCAACACCAAGAACCTGTACGACCTTCTCAAAGGCGCGAGGCCGAACGATCGACTGCCGCGATACTGTCTCAATCAGGTCGGCGTGCCCAAGCGTCCGGAAATCAAGGCCGCCGATTTCGCCAAGGCGCTCGAGGACGAGCCCGTAGCCATCATTCCGTTCGAGCCGCAAGTATTCGGCGCGGCGGCCAATAACGGCCAGATGATTGCCGAGATTTCGGCGGGCCATCGCACCGCCGAAACCTTTCGGCAGTTGGCGCAACAATTGACCGGCCGCATCGAGACGAAGAAACAGCGTTCCGGTCTGTTGTCGCCGTTGTTGGATAAGTTCAGGCGGCAGGCCTAGGAAAAGTTGGAGTAGCGTTCGTGTTTGGCAAGCGTCCCACTGGCGGAGGTTCCGGCGCCGAAGAGCGGCCCGCGGCGGCTGCGCCGCAACCCGCGCCGAAGCTTGTGCCCCAACCGGCGCCCAAGCCGGCGCCGGTCGCTGCCGCAGCGCCCGCGGCGCCTCCCGCAAAGCCGGCAGGCGGTGGACTGACGCCATTCCCATCCGCAGGCCTCGGCGCGCCGCTCGTTGGGGCGCCGACCAGCAAGCCCAATGTCGGCGGGCCGCCAAAGCAGACCGCGCAGATTCCCGCGGCTGTTCCCACGGCTGTCGATTCACGCCGCGCCGATTCCTATTACGAGGTGAAAGGCACGATTTTCGGCGCCTTGATCGAGGCGATCGACCTCGCCCAACTGGCCAAGCTCGACGCCGACTCCGCCCGCGAGGAAATTCGCGACATCGTCAACGAAATCATTGCGATCAAGAATATCGTGATGTCGATTGCGGAGCAGGAGGATCTGCTCGACGATATCTGCAACGACGTGCTCGGCTACGGGCCGCTCGAGCCGCTGCTCGCGCGCGATGAAATCGCCGACATCATGGTCAACGGCTCGGGCACGGTTTACATCGAAGTCGGCGGTAAGATTCAGAAAACAGCCATCCGCTTCCGCGATAACCAGCAGCTTCTCAATATTTGCCAGCGCATTGTCAGCCAGGTCGGCCGCCGTGTCGACGAGTCGTCGCCGATCTGCGACGCACGCTTGCCGGATGGCTCGCGCGTCAACGCCATCGTGCCGCCGCTCGCGATCGACGGCCCCGCGCTCACCATCCGCAAATTCAAGAAGGACAAGCTCACCCTCGATCAACTCGTCAAATTCGGCTCAATCTCGCACGAAGGCTCGGAAATCCTCAAGGTGATCGGCCGCTGCCGCATCAACACCCTGATCTCCGGCGGCACGGGCTCTGGCAAGACCACGCTGCTCAATTGCATGACACGATTCATCGACGATGACGAGCGCATCGTCACCTGCGAAGACGCCGCCGAATTGCAGTTGCAGCAGCCCCATGTGGTGCGGCTGGAAACGCGGCCGCCGAACCTGGAAGGCGAAGGGCAGGTCACGATGCGCGATCTGGTACGCAACTGCCTGCGCATGCGTCCGGAACGCATCATCGTCGGCGAGGTGCGCGGCCAGGAGGCGTTCGACCTATTGCAGGCGATGAATACGGGCCATGACGGTTCGATGGGCACGCTGCATGCCAATACGCCGCGCGAGGCGCTCTCGCGCCTGGAAGCGATGATCACTATGGGCGGATATGCGCTGCCGTCGCGCACCATCCGCGAAATGATCTGCGCCGCCGTCGACGTCGTCGTCCAGGCTGCCCGCTTGCGTGACGGTTCACGCCGCATCACCCACGTTACCGAGGTGATGGGCATGGAAGGCGACGTCATCATCACTCAGGACCTCTTCACCTATGAAATCCTCGGCGAAGATGCCAATGGCAATCTGATCGGGCGGCACAAGTCGAGCGGTATCGGCCGTCCGAAATTCTGGGAGCGTGCGCGCTATTACGGTGAAGACGCCCGGCTCGCCGCCGCGCTCGATGCCGCCGAGGCCGTGGCGGACCAAGTCCGAGGTTAGGCAATGCAGGCTTATGGGTTGTTCTTTCTGGTTGCTCTGGCGATCGGCGGGGTCGCGTGGGTGTTCGTTTATCCCATTCTCTCTGGCGAGCGGAAGACCGAGCAGCGCATGGCGAGTGTCGCGCGCTCCGAGCCGGTCGCGCGCCAGACGCGCACCGCGCCGAAAACGCGTCGCGACATCGAGGGAACGCTCAAAGAGCTCGAGGAGCGGCAAAAGAAAAAGAGACGTGTGCCGCTTGCGATCCGCATCGAACAGGCCGGCTTGGACTGGTCAAAGCGGCGTTTCATGATGACCGGGGTCGCGCTCGGCCTTGCGGCGTTTTTGCTTACAACTATTGCCGGCCTGGGCCTGTTGGCGGCTCTGGGCTTTGCTTTTGCGGCTTCGTGCGGTATTCCGTTTTGGCTGCTGTCGTTCCTCAAGAAGCGACGCGAATCAAAGTTCCTCTACAATTTTCCGGATGCCGTCGACGTCATCGTTCGCGGCATCAAGGCCGGACTGCCGCTGCTCGACAGCCTCAAGCTGATCGCCAACGAGTCCACGGAGCCAATTCGCAGCGAGTTCCGTGGCATCATCCAAACGCAAACGGTTGGAATTCCGCTCGGCGAGGCCTGTCTCAAACTGTATGAGCGCATGCCGGTCGCAGAAGCCAATTTTTTCGGTATCGTCGTCTCGATCCAGCAGCGCTCCGGCGGAAATCTGTCGGAAACACTCGGTAACCTTTCGCGCGTGCTGCGTGACCGCAAGAAGATGAAAGCCAAGATCCAGGCCATGTCGATGGAGGCGAAAGCATCCGCGGCAATCATCGGCGCGTTGCCGCTGATCGTCATGACTCTCGTCTACCTCACGAGCCCTCACTATATCGAGCTGCTTTGGACCGAACCGTTCGGGCGCGTCATGCTCGCTTGTTCCGGCACGTGGATGTCGATCGGCGTCTTCGTGATGAAGAAAATGATCAACTTCGATTTCTAAGGGCGCGACATGCTGGACTTTCTCATCTCGCAGTCACTCGATCCCAGGGTCCTCATCATGTTTTTCGCCGCCGTCGCGGCGGGCGCGACCGTGTTGACGCTGGCGATGCCGTACCTGGCGACCGATACGCTCGACAAGCGGATGAAAGCCGTTGCGCTCGAGCGCGAGAAGATTCGTCAACGTGAGCGCGAGCGAATGGCGCAGGGCAGCAAGGCTGTGCTGCGAACGTCGCCGAAACTGTACATGAAGACGGTAGTCGAAAACTTCAATCTCAACAAATGGGTCGGGCAGGATAAAGCGCGCGCCATGCTGATGCAGGCAGGCTTCCGCGGCCAGGCGCCCTACGTCACCTATTTGTTCTTTCGCATGGCGATGCCGATCGCCGGCCTGCTCTTTTCGCTATTCTATATTTTCATCGTACTCGATCTCGACTATCCGCCAATGCTGAAGTTCGCGATGTGCATCGGCTGCGCCTATTTCGGCATGTACAGCCCGAACTTGTTTTTGAAAAACAAGATCCAGCGCCGGCAGCTTTCGATGAAGCGGGCTTTTCCCGATGCCCTGGATCTGCTGCTGATCTGCGTCGAATCCGGCATGTCGATCGAGTCGGCGTTTCGCAAGGTCAGCGAGGAAATCGGCAGCCAGTCGGTCGCGCTCGCCGAAGAGTTTACGCTCACGACCGCGGAACTGTCCTATCTGCCAGATCGCCGCCAAGCCTACGAGAACCTGGCGCAGCGGACCGGGCTCGAATCGGTGAAAGCCGTCAGCCTCGCATTGCAGCAAGCGGAGCGCTATGGCACGCCGCTCGGCACCACCTTGCGGGTGCTGGCCCAGGAAAGCCGCGACATGCGCATGTCGGAAGCCGAGAAGAAGGCAGCGGGTCTGCCGCCGAAGCTCACCGTGCCGATGATCGTATTTTTCCTGCCGGTGCTCTTTGTCGTCATTCTTGGCCCGGCGGCGATCAAAGTGATGGCGATACAGTAAGCCTATTCCATCATCGCGGCGAGCGGGGCGAGTTGCGGCAATCGGAAATTCAGCTCGCCCCGTTGGACGCGCGGGCCGATGTCTTCGCTGCCGGAAGGTCTTTGCGGCGGGCGAGCATCTGCCGCAGATAGGCGACGTTGGATGCGGCTTCAGCCGGGGGCAGGTCGGCAGACGCTATCTGCTCGGCCTCGGCGAAGCGGCCCTGCAGGCCGACCACTAGCGCCAGATTTTGCCGCACGCGCGGATCGACCGGACCGCGCGCCTGCGCGCGCCGCAGCGTTGCCTCGGCGTTCGGCAGGTCTCTGGACAGCGCATAGGAGAGGCCGAGATTGGACAATACCGACGGCTCGTCGGGAACCATCTTGAGCGCGGTAAGATAATAGCGTTGCGCTTCCTCATGGCGGCCCATCTGGTCAAGCACCGCGCCTTGTGCGGAGAGCAGGCGCCAGTCGGGCTGGTCGGGCGAGTGTGCGCGGCCGAGCACATCGAGCGCCTGTACGTAATCGCCGGATTCCGCGAGGGCGCGGCCATATTCACCGAGCACGGTCTTGTCGTGCGGATGTTCCATCGAAAGCCGTTCGAGCACCGCGACCGCCTGCGCCCGTTGTCCGGTCGCCCGCAGCGCCTGGGCGTAGTGGAGCGCCACCGCGACATTCGACGTATCGGCATGGTACTGCGCACCGTAGGTTTCGATGTCGCTTCGCCATGACAACTCTGGCCGATCGGCGGGCGCGATCGGTAGAGAGCCGGTCGTTTCCGTCGTTGATGTTGCGGTCTGTGTCGTCTGGCATCCCGTTGTCGCGGCGCCGATCGCCGCGACGAGCGAAACAGAAGCCAGGAAGCGTGCAGTGCGGAGCCGGATCGAACGCATCCTATTCGCCGCGATGATAGCCGCCGGGATCGCGGCAACGGCACAAGGCGCCGCAGCCGCAGGGTGGGCCAGCAATAGACCGTTAACCCTAATGACTGGTTAATAAGGAGGATGGTCCGACCCGGCTACGCCGGAATGGTGGCCGCAAAAACCCGCGGCTCGCTGATGTAGTTTGCGTTATCGCCCTTGGGCCGTTCGCCGGCAAAGGCGTGGCCTTCGACCATGTAGTGCACCGCTTCGGCGATATTGGTGGCGTGGTCGCCGATGCGTTCGATGTTCTTGGCGCAGAACAGGTAGTGGATGCACGGCGAGATGGTTCCGGGATCCTCCATCGTATAGGTGATGAGCTCGCGGAACAGTGAGACGTAAAGCGCGTCGACCTCCTTGTCGCCTTGCCAGACGCGCAGCGCCTTGAGCGGGTTGCGGTCGACGAAGCTGTCGAGCACCACGGCAAGCTGCGCACCGACCAGGCTCGCCATGTGCCGCAGTCCGCGGATCAGGGTGCGCTGCGACGTCTCGCCGCTCACCGCGATGACACGCTTGCCGATGTTCTTCGCCAGGTCGCCGATACGCTCGAGGTCGTTGGCAATGCGCAGCATCGCAACCAGGGCCCGCAAATCGAACGCCATTGGCTGGCGCAGCGCAATGGTGGCGACGGCCTTTTCCTCGATCTGGTGCTGGAGCTCGTCCACGCTGGCGTCGAGTTCGATGACGCGGCGTGCCAGTGCGGTGTCATGCCGCGCCAGCGCATCAATCGCGTCGGTCACCTGCTTTTGCGCCAGTCCGCCCATGTGAGCGACCAACTGCGTGAGCTTGATCAGGTCGCTGTCGAAATTTCTCGCGGTGTGCTCGGACACGTTCATCATGCGGCGGCCGCGCCTTCGGCAACTATGCAACGTATTGATGAGTCTACGATTCAGGCGTGACGATCCGATGACACGGGTGCGTGCGACGCGTGAAATTTTGTCATCACCGTCACATCGACCAGCCAGCAATATCTCGGCGATTCGCGAAGGAGGTTCCAGCCGTGGCCTCGACGCTTGTCGATGCGGTGGGCGCGTCAGGCGCCGTGCTGACCACACTGTGCTGGGTGCCGCAGGCGATGAAGATCATTCGTGACCGTGACACGCGCGCCATATCGCTGCCGGGCACGACGCTGTGCGTGCTTGGCGTGCTGTTGTGGCTGGTTTATGGGCTGGCCATCGTCGACGCGCCGCTGATCGGGTCCAGTGTCGTGACTTTCGCGATGACGTCGATCATCCTGGTGCTCAAAATCCGTCACGGCTGACCGCGCCGACCGTACTTTCGAGCCACGGCGAAAGTCGTTACGGTTGCCGCATGGTATCCCGCCGCCGTACGTCCGAGCGTCCGCTCGACCGCTCACTCCTAGACGATCTCGTTGCCGCCAACCGCGCGCTGGCGCGGCTCAACGTGCTCGACGCCTTCGGCCATGTCAGCGTGCGCGATCCGCGCAATCCGCACCGTTACCTGATGTCGCGGTCGATCGCGCCGGAATTGGTGAGCGCCGCCGACATTGTCGTGCTCGACCTCGACAGCCAGACCGTAGATCCGAAAGACGAAGGCAAGCTGCTCTATCGCGAGCGCTTCATCCATGGCGAAATCTACAAGGCGCGGCCGGACGTCAATGCGGTGGTGCACAGCCACTCGCCGACCGTGGTGCCGTTCACCGTGACGCGGGCGAAACTGCGCCCGCTTCTGCACAATGCCGGTTTTCTCGGCCTCGGCGTTCCGCTATTCGAGATTCGCAAAAGCGTCGGCGACGGCACCGACCTGATGATCCTGACGCCGAACCTCGGCAAGGATCTGGCCAAACAACTCGGCAAGGACGCGGCGGTGATACTGATGCGCGGCCACGGCGATTCGGTGGTCGGACCGTCGCTGCCCAATGCGGTGTTCCGCGCCTATTACACCGAGATCAATGCGCGCCAGCAGCTTGCCGCCATCACCATCGGCGGACCGATCAATTTCATGTCCAAGGCCGAGGCGCTGACATCCAACGACGCCATGCTGCGCGCCTCGGCGCGGCCGTGGGCGCTGTGGCGGAAGACTGCGCTGGCGGAGCGATGAGCGCTGACAGATGAGCAAAGTCGCCAGGCTATCATTCGCACTCGTCGCGCTGCTGCTCTGCCGCGTTGGCGTGCGAGCCGATCCGATCGCTGATTTCTATCGCGGTAAAAGCATTCGCATGCTGGTCGGCTACGGCCCCGGCGGCGGTTACGACCTGTATGCGCGACTGGTGGCGGAGTTTCTGCCGCGCCATCTGCCCGGTAATCCCACAATCGTAACTGAAAACATGCCGGGCGCCGGAAGTGTCGTCGCCGCGAAATATCTGGCCGAGGTGGCGCCCAAGGACGGCACGGTGCTCGGCAGCCTGGCGCAGACGCTTCCGCTCGACAGCGCGGTCGGCGGCGCCAGCAAAGTGAACATCGCAAATTTCCACTACATCGGGCGCGCGACGACCAATATCGACGTCGGTGCGGCACTGGCTGCGGTCGGGATCAAGTCGATCGATGACGTCCGCAACCGGCAATACACCGTCGGCGCGTCCGGCGGCGGCTCGACCACCGAGATCTATCCATTGGCGCTCAATGCGTTCGGCGGCACCAAGTTCAAGATCGTGCGCGGCTATAAAGGCACCAACGACATCCTCCTGGCGATGGAGCGCGGCGAAGTCGACATTGTCGGCGCCTATGGTCTCCCCGGCATGACGGTCAGTCACCCGGGCTGGATCGACAAAGGCGAGGCCTCGCTGATCTATCAAGCTGCGTTAAAGCGCAACCGCTTGCTGCCCAATGTGCCGACATTGCCGGAGCTGGCGACGTCCGAGGAGGGCAGGGTGGTGCTGCGCGCCATTGCCGGCACCGCCGAGATCGGACGCTCCATCATCGCCGGACCCGACGTACCGCCGGATCGGCTTATGGCGTTGCGCGCGGCTTTCGCCGACATGTTGAAAGACCCCGATTTCATTGCGGCCTGCGACCAGCGCCATTTCATGCTCGATGCCGGCAGCGGTGAAGAGATGGACGCGATCGTGCGCGAGACATTTCAATTGCCCGACACCGTACGCGCCAAGATCGCGGATTTGTTGAACGGGAAATAGCTCGCCACACACCTACTCGGTTACCGGCGGTGCCCCGGATTACCGCGATGTAACCAGACTGCCAAAATCCGGCCATCGCTCGGCCATTGGCTTGTCGCGGTTAAACGTCACGCATGCGGGCGAGGGGAATCGCCGATGCGAGCCTGGTGGTCTGATGCACGCCACTTTCAGATCGTGGCGCTGTCGTCTCTGCTGACAATCAATTTTGTCTGGATCGATTTCGGTGCGAAGCCGCTCTACAGCGCGCTTGCGATCTCCAGCGCGCTGGTAACACAGTATGTCTGTTCGCGCCTGTCCGGACTCCAACGAATCGATCTGCGCTCGGCCCTCATTACCGGACTGTCGTTGAGCCTGCTGTTGCGGGCGGATGCGGCGTGGCTCCCGGCGGCCGCCGGCGTCATCGCTATCGCGTCCAAGTTCGTGCTCCGGCTCGACGGCCGGCACATCTGGAATCCCGCAGGCTTCGCCATCGTGGTTCTGTTGTTCACGTCGAGCGGAGTATGGATATCGCCCGGGCAATGGGGCACCGGCGTCTGGCTGGCATCGCTCTTGGCATTTTTCGCCATTTTGGTGCTGCGCGCGGCGCAACGGTCGGACATGGCGCTGTTCTTTCTCGGCAGCCATGCCGCGCTCCTGGTCGCACGCGCCGTATGGCTCGGCGATCCGATGGCCATTCCGTTGCATCAGCTGCAAAGCGGCTCGCTGCTGATCTTCGCCTTCTTCATGATCTCCGACCCGAAGACCAGCCCGGATTCGCGCCTCGGGCGCTTTATGTTTGCGCTGTCGGTCGCGGCGCTCGGCCACTATCTCGCTTTCTTCATGCAAATGAGGCCGGCGCTCTATGTGGCGCTGATCGCGCTGTCTCCCGCCACCGTTCTGCTCAACAGGCTTATTCCAGCGCGACGTTTTGAATGGTCTCCAACCAGCCAGGGAGCATCTCCATGACGACGACCAAACGGTCCCGTTTGCAAGCCGGTGTCGCTCTTGCCGCAGTCATTGCCCAGCTCGCAGCCTCCGCCGGAACGGCGCGTGCGTTTTGCGGCTTCTATGTCGCCATGGCCGATTCCAAGCTGTTCAACAAATCCTCGAAAGTCATCCTCGCCCGCAACGGTCAGGAGACCGCGATCACGATGGCGAGCGATTACGAGGGCGAACCCAAGGAGTTCGCGGTGGTCGTGCCGGTACCCACGTTCGTCAGGAAGGACCAGATCAGCGTCGTCGACACCAAGACCATCGATCATCTCGATGCTTATACGGCGCCGCGGCTGGTCAAATATTACGACCGGGATCCCTGCGAGCCCGAGATCGATTACAAGCTCGCCGCAGCGCCCATGCCGACGACGGCGCGCAGTGATCGCGGCCTCGAAGCGGCCGCATACGCCGGCGTCAAGGTCGAGGCTCAGTATAATGTCGCCGAATACGACGTTTCGATCCTGTCGGCCGAGCAGAGCGACGGTTTGATCCGCTGGCTGATCGACAACGGCTACAAGATTCCGGCTGGCGCCGAGCCCGTCATCGGCAGCTACATCAAGCAGAAGATGCACTTCTTCGTCGCCAAGGTGAACGTCAAGCGAATGCAGGAGCTCGGCCGCACCTATTTGCAGCCGCTGCAGGTGCGCTACGAGACGGCCAAATTCATGCTGCCGCTGCGGCTCGGTACCGTCAATGCCAACGGACCGCAGGACCTGATCGTCTATGCGCTGACCAAGGGCGGCCGCGTCGAGACCACCAACTACCGCACCGTCAAGGTGCCGTCGGACGTCGAAGTCCCATTGTTCGTCAAGGACGACTTCGCCAATTTCTACAAGGCGACATTCGACCGCGCGGTTGCGCATGAGAACATGCAAGGCGTCTTTGTGGAGTATGCCTGGGATATGGCGTGGTGCGATCCCTGCGCCGCGGAACCTATGAACAACGATGAGCTCAAAGCGCTCGGTGCCGGATGGACGGACAGCGGCGACAGCGTCGCAAATCAATCGTTCGTCCGCGGCAATGGCAGCAACGCCTTCGTGACGCGACTGCATGTGCGCTACGATGCAAAATCGTTTCCCGAGGATCTCGCCTTTGTCGAGACCAAGGACCGCGAAAACTTCCAGGGGCGATATATCCTGCAGTACCCGTCGACAGCCGCAGCGAGTTGTCCGGCCGGCGTTCAATACCGCGCATCGCTTCCGGCCCGTTTCCAGAACGAGGCGGACACTCTGGTCAAACTCACAGGCTGGTCGCAAGAAGACGTCGCAAGTCGCATGGCGGCTTCCGGACAGCCGCTCGCGGTGCGCCACGATTAAAAAACGAACGGGTCTTTGCCTCGGTCGTGCGGAACAAGTAAAACCGGTCCGATTTCTCGGGAGCGTTTTGAATGTTCCGTCTCATGGTCGCCGATCTCGATTCGCCGTCTTATTTCGTCGCCGTTGCGGCAGCCGAACTAGGCTTCTTCAGACAGGAAGGCGTCGATATCGAGCTCGAACGCAGCTATGGCGCCCACAATGGCGCTCAGCGGCTGCGCGACGGCACGTTGCATTTCTACGGCGGACCGGCCTACGCCGCGGTCTCGGCCTTCCCGGCCTGGAACGGCGTCAAGCTTCTGTGTGCGCTGTCACAATATTCGTACTGGTTCCTGGCCGTTCGCGCCGATCTCGGCGTCAAGCGCGGCGATCTCGGCGCGCTCAAGGGGTTGCGCATTTCGTCCTCCATGGCAGCGCCCGTTCTCGGTCTGCGACATCTGTTGGCGGAATTGGGAATCGATCTTGAGCGTGACAACGTCAGCATTGTGCCACCGCCGCCGGCCAAAGACGGGCAATGGATGGGGCATGCCGGCGTCGACGCCATCAAGCAGGGCCTCGCCGATGCCTATTGGGGCAACGGCATGAGGGTCGCCATCGGCGAAAAACACGGCGTCGCCAAGGTCCACCTCGATCTGCGCCGCGGCGACGGCCCGACGGGCGCCCGCTTGGACAGCTTTGCTGCCTTGACGACGACCGAGCGGCTGATCGCCGAGCATCCGCAAGCTGCCGCCGGCGCGGTGCGCGCCATCGTCAAAACCCAGAAGGCGCTCAAGGCCGATCCGTCGCTTGCGACCGGGATCGCCGAACGATTGTTCCCACCGGAGGAGACACCGCTCATCGCCGGTTTGATCGCGCGCGACGCGCCGTTCTACGACGCGACCATTTTACCGGAAGCGATCGATGGCTTGAACAAGTTCGCCGAGGCGAGTGGATTGATCGCCGAGCCGGTGCCTTACGACCGGCTCGTTGCCTCGCAATACCGCTCGCTCTGGAACGGATGGTAATGGCCGGAATAGGCCACCCGTAAATTCAAATCCAGCCAATCGGCTTGAAACACGGCCATTACCCAGCATTCCTCGCGGCATGTATATTCATCGGCTTATTCATCGGAACATTCGTGGGAACGACCGTCGGCATTCACCTTTACCGCCGTCATCAAATTTCAAAACCAGCCACTGCGAATTTCACATCCGGCCACTAGGGCGTGAATCATAAACGCCAGCGGTCTCGATGTCCGCTGTCACGTGCACCGGACGGTAAATCCCGACGCCGGATGATTCTCTATCGGCGCGCGCATGTTCCGGTCTCCTGAGATGCGCCTAGGCACGTTTCGCGGTGGATGGGCCACCTTGCGGTTCAGCACTCTAGGGAATTGCATGTCGGCGCTCTGGACGGCTCGAGTCGGGAGGCGGCCACCCGCATAGCGGAACGCTTCCACAACTTTCGCGTTTCGGCTTGAATGTTGCACAAGAGGGGAATTAATGTTCTTCAGCATGTGTAATTTCAAATAGTTGCGTGGGGCGGAAATGGCGCATCCGCCAACAATTGCGCTTGATCAGTCGCTCGGTGTTATTCACATGAAGTAAATCAATTTTTTGCGCGCCGAACTATGCTTGCCCGTTCATGCACACTGGTTGGCGCTATTCGTCAAGGCAATTGTGTAATTGCGTTATCGGTGGGGGGTCATGTGGCTCACCGCATCTGTGCAAGCCCGCAGATCATCTGATCATCTGCTGTACGCTTGTTCTTCTGTTGACCTCGCCACGCCGTTATCGCAGACCTTGTTGATCGGGTTATCAGCCTCTGGCGCCGGCCCCCGCGAATCTTGCTATCGCGCAGCGATTTCGTCCCATCCGCTTGGGGGACAAGCGGATATCGCAAAGCGATGTTCAATCGGTCGAAAATGACCGTGCAGCGAGGCTAGCTGCCATTCCAGCGGGTTAGAGTCCCGCCAACAGAGGAGTCCAGTCGCTGTTGTAGTTATATCCAGCAACGGGGAGGGAGACCGAGCCGTTGAAAGCCTGGAAGTAAAAGTCCCCGAAGGCTGGGCGTTCCAGTCTGATCCGTACAGGGGGGCGAGCAACCTGGCAGGCTGTAGCGGAAGTGAACCGGATGAAGCCACGAAATCTACCGCCCGCGTGGAACGGATTGCGGGAGTGTCGGGAGTGCCGAGCCGGTGGTCATTCGGCGAAGGCCAATGTCGGCATCGAAGTTCTGGATATCGATGTCGAACTCCCCGGGGTCGGAGAGGACGGCATGTCAGGAAGGAATGTGCAGCGAAAGCTCGGAACCACTCGCGGGTCGCCTCGGCGCTCCCGCACAGCGAAGGCATTGCGTATAAGCCGCCATGCGGTGAAATCGCGATGTGCCTGCGAGTGGGGCGGATGAGGCCGATTAAGTGATGACGGACCGGGACAGAACAACCCGGACTTGAGCGAGGGCCTCTGGGGCGGTGGGGTAGTCACCCACCACGGCAGTGCATTATCGAGTCCGCGGCCCGACACAGTGCGGGACTACCGGAGCGATCACGAGGTGCACGAAGGGCGAAGACAAACCGGTCGTCGGCCAGCGCATGTCGGGAGCAGGCTTAAGCTGGTTGACGCGCCGGGAAGGTCTCGTCTGATACGCCAGCCTTCCAGCCGTACTGGGGAAAACCCGCCGTACGGAATGATAGGGGGGATCGAGGAAACGTCGGCATCATTCGAAGCCCGGTCCGCGCCTCGATCCCACCCGACCGAAGCGCCGCTTGACCACCGTCAATTGCCGCGTTGCAAAAAATTCATTCGATTACCTCGTCGGCAATGGCCCACGCCCCGGACGCACTGTGCTTCATCCGGTGCGCGCCGAGGACCATGCGAAGAGGATGCCTGGTCCCGCGATATTTCGGATCACGCTGTTCTGAACTCTCAAGGTGCCGCCGGAGTTGAACTGGATCCCCGCGTGTGCGCCGCCGACACCATCGAGCGTCAGTCCGTTTAGATTGATTATATCGTTCGAAGATTCCGCATTGATCGTAATTGCCGTCTGCCCAGAGGGCGTCGCGATACCAGCCTCAACACCGTTCGGGCTGGTGATCGTGACCGAGTGCGAGATGGTGAACGGCCCAAAACCGGCGCTGTCGATTGCCGTGACCTCGCCCCCGACCGCCACGGTGTTGATGGCGTTTTGGAAGGTCTTGCAAGGCGAGCCGAACGTGCACGGATCGTTGTCGTTGCCGTAGGAGGCAACAAAGACGCGATCTCTCGCGGCGGCGTGCGCGGATACGGCTGACAGCGTGGCTGTGAATGCAAGCGTGCTGACTGCACGCGGGGCAAGTCTACCTCAAGGGAGCCGGGTTGTTAGCTGGGTTACTGAGACAAAATGCTTGCTGCTTTTGCTGCGGTGCGTGCGGCAGAAAGTGGGCCCAAAACGGACATGCCGAGGTCACTCGGTGTTGTCCACTGTACACGCCCCAGGCTCGGAAACAGGCCACGACCGAACGGATAGTCTTGCGAATCTTTCTTTTCCAGCGCGCCAGCTTTGGCGGACGGCGCGCACCGCGCGCGCAACATATAAATATTTGGTTTTTCTGGGCTAAAACAGAATCCGGAATAAATCCTTGACGGCGTGTGCCGGATTTTCCTAATGGCGGCCATCCCGCTCATCGTGAGGGACGTCAACCGGAGACGCCGACTGACGGAGCGGGTGCGGTTCTTGCGGGCGGAGTTCGTCACTTTTTGCTCGCAAGCGGCTTGGGCATCGTCCCGTCCACCACCTGGTGGTGGTCTGCGAGGTGCTCGCTGCACTGGCGCCGGAGAGGGTTCTCCCGTTTGGATCCGGTGATTCCAGGAAGCGCGGCCCAGGCCGAGTTGGGATGAATAATCCCGGCACATGACCGCGGTGGAGCGCCGGAAGGCGTGCGGTCTCAGGCGACCGCGGCCGGACCTCTTTCAGGTGCGGCAGTCGGAATTGGATGCGCCATTCGGCGCTCCGCTTCCCTCATTATGAAGGGAAGCAAAAACAGGCCTCGCGTCCGTTCGAGGCGAGCTTTCGTACCGCTTGAATGGCAACCCGGATGCAAGTGCATCTCGGGAACGGCTTTACTCGTCATTTCGGGACGCGCGGAGCGCGGGCCCGGAATCCATAATCCCGGTCTTCGTTGTTCGTGCTCGGAACGAATTGCGGCGAGACAGGGCATATGGATTCCGGACTTGCCGCTAACGCGGCAATCCGGAATGACGAAATCACCATCGCTTCGGAGGAGAAATGGATTCACACCGACGCGTGCGCGATGCCGGCCTCGGCCTTGAGCGCATCGCCCGCGGCTTCATAAAAGCTCGCGCCTTCCGGCAGCACGACCGAACCGGAACGCACGGCGTGGGTTGCCGGATCGATGCCGTCGGGCTCGTTGCCTTGCGCGACCGCCCGCACGGCCTTGGTCAGGCGTTGCCGCGCCATGATCACGCCGTTGTCGGTCGAGACCAGGTTTTCCTTGCTGCGGTCCTGGATCGGTCCGGTGCTTTCCTGGATTGCGGCGTCCTGCATGGCGATACCTTTGACGCCGGAATAGGACTTGTGATGCTTCTGCGCCAGCCGGTCGATCATGTAGTCGTTGTCTTTGTTGACGACCGGGCGGAACGAGCCGGGAATGAGATTGACGTGGATGCCGCCGCCGTTGCGCATGACATGCAGTTCGTGGTCGCTGAGCGGGCGTGCCGGATGGTGCGTGAAGCACCACGACATGCAGTTCTCATCGTCGATCGGCACAAAGGCGTGGCCGTTGAGCGCGTTGTCGCCGTAGGGCGGGATCATGGTGTGGAACGGCATGATCCATTGCGTGATGCGCCAGTAAAGATTGCCGGGCGTCGCCGGCCGCCGCACGCCGATCACCATGCCGCCTTTGGTCTCGATCACCTCGAAGCGGGCGTCGGTCTCGCGGGTGAACTCGGCGCCCTGGCCGACATGCAACGGATCGCTGCGCAGGTCGTGCCGGTGCAGGAACGAGACGTGCACGGAATCGATGCCGCCTTCGAGCGCTTGCAGCCAGTTGCATTCCTGGGTGCGCTTGGAGACGAAACGGTGCGCGGCGCCGACCGTCGCCCATTCGAAATTCGGCGCCGGCGGCTTGTGCTCGGCCGGACCCATATAGATCCAGATCACGTCGCCGCGCTCCACGCACGGATACGACGTGAGTTTGATCTTGTTGCAGAAGCCGCTCTCGGCCGGCTCCGACGGAACCTCGATGCATTGGCCGGTGACGTCATATTTCCAGCCGTGATAGGGGCAGCGCAGACCGTTGTCCTCGTTGCGGCCGAACCACAGCGAGACGCCGCGATGGGCGCAGAATTCGTCCATCACGCCGACGCGGTCCTGGCTGTCGCGGAACGCGATCAGCCGCTCGCCGAGCAATTTTACCCGGACCGGCGGGCAATCGGGCTCAGGGATTTCCGAAGACAACAGCGCCGGAATCCAGTAGCGCCGCATCAGCGCGCCCATCGGCGTGCCGGGGCCGGTCAGTGTGAGGAAGTCGTTCTGTTCGGGTGTGGTCATGGGAATAGCTTACACTAATTGCGCTGGTTTTTGCAGCGGTGTGGTAGAGTTCGGCCGCTCGAATGAGGGACAGGTATATGACCAAGCTCGTTCGCAATCATTCGCATTGGGGCTCGTTTCTCGCCGAGGTCGATGACGGCCGCGTCGTCGGCGTGCGGCCGTTCGAGCGCGATCCCGATCCTTCGCCACTGATCGAGGCGATTCCCGCCGCCGTGCACTCGCAAACGCGAGTGGCAAGCCCCGTGGTTCGCGAGGGCTGGCTCAAAAACGGTCCCGGACACGGCGAGGGGCGCGGCCGCGAGCCGTTTGTTGCGGTGTCGTGGGAGCGCGCCCTCGATCTCGTTGCCGGCGAACTTTCGCGCGTGAAGCGCGACCACGGCCACTCCGCCATCATGGCCGGCTCGCAAGGCTGGGGTTCGGCAGGGATTTTCCACGAGCCGCGTGGGCAGTTGCGCCGCTTCATGGGGATATTCGGCGGCTATGTCGACCAGGTCTCCAACTACAGTTTCGGCACCGCTTTGGTGTTCCTGCCCCACGTTGTCGGCAACGCGCAGGCCTGCACCGGTCCGCTCACGTCGTGGTCGTCGGTCGCGCGCCACGCGAAGCTGATGGTGCTGTTCGGCGGCGCCAATCCGAAGAACATGCAGGTGACGAAAGGCGGCATGGGTGCGCACGCCATCGGCCACTCGCTCGCCGAGATCGCTCGCGCCGGCGTCGAGGTCGTCAATGTCAGTCCGATCCGCGAGGACGGCCCGGCTGCGGTCGCGCCGGAGTGGATTGCGATCCGGCCCGGCACCGATACCGCGATGTTGCTGGCGCTGAGCCATACGTTGATCGCCGAAGGCCTGCACGATGCGGAATTCCTCACGCAATACTGCACCGGCTTCGAGCGCGTGCAGTCCTATGTGATGGGCGACGCGGACGGCCAGCCGAAAGACGCCGATTGGGCGGCTGCTATTACCGGAGTTCCAGCCAAGACCATCCGCGCATTGGCGCGCCGTATGGCGGCGAACCGCACCATGATCAGCGCGTCGTGGTCGCTGCAACGCGCCGACCATGGCGAGCAGCCGTACTGGGCGGTGTTGCTGCTGGCGTCTTGCCTGGGTCAGATCGGGCTGCCGGGCGGAGGCTTCGGTTTCGGCTACGGCTCGGCGTCGGGTATCGCCGAGCCGCCGCCGGCGTTCCGCGCGCCCGGCATGGAGGCCGCGCCGAATCCACTCAACCGCGCGATCCCGGCGGCGCGCATCGCGCAATGCCTGCTGCATCCCGGTGCGTCATACGATTTCAACGGCCGCAGCAGCACCTATCCGGACATCAAGCTCGTCTATTGGGCGGGCGGTAATCCGTTCCACCATCATCAAGACATCAATCAGTTGCGCGCGGCATTCCGCCGGCCGGAAACGATTATCGTGCACGAGCCGTGGTGGACGGCCACCGCGCGCCATGCCGACATCGTGCTGCCGGCAACGACGACACTTGAGAGAAACGACATCGGTTCGGCGCAGCGCGATCCGTTCGTGCTCGTCATGGAAAAAGCGATCGAGCCGGTGGGTGAGGCGCGCAACGACTTTTCCATCTTCGCTGCGCTGGCGCAGCGGCTCGGCTGCGAAGACGCATTCACGCAAGGCCGCGACGAGACGGCATGGTTGCGTCATCTCTACGACAGTTGGCGCGAGGGCGTGCGCACCAACCAGGCGTCGATCCCCGATTTCGACCGCTTCCGGGCCGATGGCTATTTCGAAATCCCGAAGGGCGCCGAAGAATACGTGATGTTCGAAAAGTTTCGCGCCGATCCGGTGGCGCACAAGCTGACGACGCCTTCGGGGCGCATCGAGCTTTATTCGGAGAAGATCGCAGGCTTCGGTTACGACAATTGCCCGCCGCACGCGACCTGGATCGAGCCTTCAGAGTGGCACGGCGGCCAATCGGCGGCAAAATATCCGCTGCATCTCGTTTCGAGCCAGCCGCGTTATAAGCTGCACAGCCAGATGGACGCGGAAACGATCAGCGCGCGCGGCAAAATCAACGGCCGCGAGGCGGTTGCGATGCATCCCGACGATGCGCGGGTGCGCGGTATCAAGGACGGCGACGTCGTGCGCGTCCATAATGACCGCGGCGCCTGTCTCGCCGGCGCGGTGCTGACCGATATGATTTTGCCGGGTGTCGCCAAGCTCTCGTGCGGGGCCTGGTACGATCCGGCAGGCGGCGACGACGGGGCGCTGTGCATGCACGGCAACGCCAACGTACTCACCCACGACCGCGGTACATCGAAGCTCAGTCAGGGCCCGAGCACCGGCACCAACATGGTGCAGATCGAGCGCTGGACCGATCCGCTGCCGCCGGTGCGAGCGTTCGCGCCGCCGGACGTCGCGACCGCCTCTTAATTGTCATGCCCCGCCAACGGGTCCGGCCCGAAGTGGCCGGCCCGATGACAGGCTCCAGCGGGGCATGTCTGATGACGTCATACTTTCCTCAGCAGTCTCTCCGCGTTACCGGAGAAGATCTTGCGCTTGTCCGCGGCGGAAATATCGAGCGCGTTGAGCGCATCGATGGCCGGCTTGATCGGGCCGAGCGGGGTGTCGGTCGCAAATACGACCTTGTCGGCGCCGAAGAACTCGAAGCCGCAGCGGAGCGCATGGGAGCCGCCGCCGAACATTGCGGTGTCGGCATAGAAGTCGCGAAAATATTCGAGATGCGGCCGTTTCAGCGACGGCAGAATGCGCGAGTAATCCTCGTCCGGGGTGCGCGCGCCGAGCACGTCGAGGCCGGGGCCGACGCGGCCGTCATAAAACGGAATCATGCCGCCGAGGTGGTGGGTGACGATGTGCAGGTTGGGATAGCGGTCGAATAACCCGCAAAACACCATCCGCGCCATCGCCACCGAGGTGTCGTAGGGCCAGCCGAAACACCACCACATTTCGAAACGGGATTTCTGCTCCGCCGCATAGTCCGGCATGGCGGGGGTGCGGGCCGGATGCAGCCAGATCGGACGATCAAGCTGCGCCATGGCGGCGAACAGCGGCTCGAATACAGGTTCATCCAGAGGACGGCCGGCGAGCGGAGAGAAAATCTGTACGCCTGCGGCGCCGAGCTGGTTGATGGCGCGCTTGGCTTCCTCGACCGAGCCCATGACGTCGGTCAGGCATAGTGCGGCGACGAAACCGGCGAACCGGTCGGGATGTTTGGTGCAGAGTTCAGCCATCGCATCGTTGGCGATCCGCGCCAAAGCGAGCCCTTGGCCGGGGGTCGCAAAATCCTCAATCGGCGGATTGGGCAGTGAAATCACCTGCCGATAATCGCCGAACTGATCCATTTCCTTAAATCGCGCATCGAGATCGTGAATCTTCTGCACGCCGCGCAGGCGTGCGCCGATATTGCCGAGCTTCGGCCCGAACTTGTTCATCTCCTGCAAAAAACGTTCGGGAGAGATGTGGCAGTAGAAGTCAATGAGCGTGTCGCTCACGTCATGACCCGCACCGGCTTACCGTCGAGAAAGCCGCGGATGTCTTCGGCGACGCCGGCGAAGTAGTGCTTGTAGTTCTGCTCGGAGACGTAGCCGAGGTGCGGCGTGAGCACGACATTGTCCATCTTGCGCAACGGATGATCGAGCGGCAGTGGCTCGACGTCGAAGGTGTCGAGACCGGCGCCGGCGATCTTCTTGTCGCGCAACGCCGCGAGCAGTGCGGCTTCGTCGATGATCGGTCCGCGCGAAGTATTGATGATGAAAGCACTCGGCTTCATCAGGCCGAACTCTTTGACGCCGACCATGCCGCGCGAGCGCTGCGACAGCACCACGTGGATGGTGATGAAGTCGGACTGCCGGAACAGATCGTCCTTGCTCACATAGCCGACGCCGGCCTCCTGGCATTTCTCCGGCGTCAGGTTCTGGCTCCAGGCGATCACCTTCATGCCGAATGCCTTGGCGATGTTGGCGGTGCGGGTGCCGAGCTTACCGAGACCGAGGATGCCGAGCGTCATACCCTCGAGATCGGGGCCGATGGTGCTCTGCCAGGTCGCGCCCGAATGCAGGCGGGTGTTTTCGTAGCCGATGTGCCGGGTGAGTTCGAGCATGAGGCCGATGGCGATGCCGGAGGTCGGGCTGCCGAATGAACCGGTGCCGCAGACCGTGACGCCGCGCGCCTTCGCCGCCTCGGTGTCGATGGAAGCATTGCGCAGACCCGTTGTGATGAGGAGCTTCAGGTCGGGCAGGGCATCGATGACCTGCTTCGGGAAGGCGGTTCGTTCGCGCATGGCAACGACGATCTGGAAGCCCTGCAACGCCGCAATGACCTTATCCGGGCCGCCGAGATGTTCGTTGAAGACCTTGAATTCGACATCGCCCTTGACCTTCGACCAGTCGGCGATCTTGAGGACGACGTTCTGGTAATCGTCGAGAATTGCGCAGCGAACCGCCATGACGCTTCCACCCTTTGCTTCCCGGGGTGGTTCTAAAGCATGCAGGCTGCGAAAAGAAGCAGCCTCAGGCGTGGTTCTCGGCAACCTCGTGCAGCGCCGGTGCGTCTGGTGCGGTGGCAGGCGACGTGTGGGTCAAGAGACCGTCGTATTTGGCGTGCCATTTCGGGCCCGGGCCGCGCATATAGTGCAGATCTGGCCGGTAGGCACTGCACGGTTCCCCGGAAGCGTGCCACAGCTCGCGAAGGGTCTTGGAGAAATCACGCCACATCGAACGCTCCCGATCGGCTATTCTTACGGGTGTTCCATTTTCAAACGCCCGTTTGATCCAATTCTCCGCGAATAACCATTAAAATTTGGTGCGATTTCGACGCGCTTAAGTTCACATTGTGATCACGCCTTACGAAGGTTTAATCCAATCCCTAAGGGGGAACTGGTGGCGGCGCGAAGCGAGACGCCGCACCCGCCGGGTGGCGGATGCCGGAACCGGCGCTTGCCGATGGCGCGGCGGGTCGCTACATCAGCACCAGATTTTCCCGAAATGAGCGCCCTTTTCGCCGGCGCCGAGCACGAGGGGCAGGGCGCCAAGCCCTGACCGAAATATGGCCCGTCAGTTCGCCTATCACATGGAGGGTGTGACCAAGACCTTTCCGCCCAGCCGGAAGGTTCTGGAGAACATCCATCTGTCGTTCTATCCCGACGCCAAGATCGGCGTGCTCGGCGTCAACGGTGCCGGCAAATCGACACTGCTGCGGATCATGGCTGGAATTCGACAAGGAGTATTCCGGCGAGGCCTGGGCGGCCGAGGGCGTGCGTGTCGGCTACCTGCCCCAGGAACCGCGGCTCGATCCTGCCAAATCCGTGCGTGAGAATGTCATGGAAGGCGTCGCGCCGCAGAAGGCGATCGTCGACCGCTTCAATGAGATCGCTGCCAATTATTCCGACGAGACCGCCGATGAGATGACCAAGCTTCAGGACGAGATCGAGGCCAAGGGCCTGTGGGATCTCGATTCCAAGGTCGATCTGGCGATGGAGGCGCTACGCTGCCCGGCGGACGATGCAGAGGTGGCGAAACTGTCCGGCGGCGAGCGGCGACGCGTGGCACTGTGCCGGCTTCTCCTCGAACAACCGGAGCTGCTCCTGCTCGATGAGCCGACCAACCACCTCGACGCCGAGTTGGTGCTGTGGCTTGAAGGCCACCTGCGCAACTACCCAGGCGCCATCCTGATCGTCACCCACGACCGCTACTTTCTCGATAATGTCACCAGCTGGATTCTCGAGCTCGACCGCGGCAAGGGCATTCCCTACGAGGGCAACTACTCGTCATGGCTCGGCCAGAAGCAAAAGCGCCTCGAACAGGAAGGCCGTGAGGAGGACGCTCACCAGCGTACGCTGGCGCGCGAGCAGGAATGGATCAAGGCATCGCCGCGGGCGCGGCAGGCAAAATCCAAGGCGCGCTATGAGCGCTATGAGGAATTGCTGAAAAAGGCCGGCGAGAAACAGACGCAAACCGCCCAGATCGTCATTCCGGTCGCCGAACGGCTAGGCCAAAACGTCGTCGACTTCGAGCACCTGCGCAAGGGTTTCGGCAATAACCTGCTCATCGACGATCTCACGTTCAAGCTGCCGCCGGGCGGCATCGTCGGCATCATAGGGCCAAATGGTGCCGGCAAGACCACGTTGTTTCGCATGATCACCGGTCCGGAAAAGCCCGACAGCGGCACGATCAAGGTCGGCGAGTTGGTGCATCTTGGCTATGTCGACCAGTCGCGCGACTCGCTCGACGACAAGAAAAATGTTTGGGAGGAAATCTCCGGCGGCCTCGACCAGCTCATGCTGGGCAAGCGCGAGGTCAATTCGCGCGGCTATTGCTCGGCGTTCAACTTCAAGGGCGCCGACCAGCAAAAGAAGGTCGGCCAGCTCTCAGGCGGTGAGCGCAACCGTGTGCATCTCGCCAAGATGCTCAAATCAGGCGCCAACGTGCTGCTGCTCGACGAGCCGACCAACGACCTCGATGTCGACACGCTGCGCGCACTGGAAGAGGCGCTTGAGGATTTTGCCGGCTGCGCCGTCATCATCAGCCACGATCGCTGGTTCCTCGACCGCATCGCCACCCACATCCTCGCCTTCGAAGGCGATAGCCGCGTCGAGTGGTTCGAGGGCAATTTCCAGGATTATGAGAAAGACAAAATGCGCCGGCTGGGAACGGATTCGATCATCCCGCAGCGAATCAAATATAAGAAGTTCTCGAGATGAGTTGCAGGTTCCAATTCGTTAAGCTGATACCTATATGATAAGGCGCGGAACGGCTTTAGCGTCGTTCTATCAAGCAACAGTGTGACTATGGACATGCCGGCGCGGTCCCCGCGCAAAAGGAGATAATTGTGGCAACCAGAGGAGGTGAGGCCCGGGCCGATGAAGTGAAGGCCCGCGCCGAAGCGAGTTTTAAGAAGGAAGAGCGCGCCAAAGAGGGTGCCAGGGCCATGATGGAATATCAGGCCAACAGCAAGGCCGCGCGTGAGAAGATGGCGCAGTTGAAGGCGCTCCGCTTGGCCAAAGAGGCGGCCGACAAAGCGGCTGAAAGCAGCAAAGCGCCGCCCCGCAAGCGTTAAGCCTTGAATCGAACACATCTTTAGTGCATAACTACCCCGCGGCCTGTAAGGCCAGCGGCGAGCCGCGTGTACGGAACTCCGTTAGACGCTTCTGTTTAAAACGGCTTCTGGCTCGCTCTTTTCATCTCAAATTGACAGCCCAGAACGCGCGGGATGTCTTGTATCCCGCCAAGTCGGTCGTTGCATCTCGCACGGCCGCTTTGCGAACATACACAACAGAAAGTTCTATTCTTTGACCCAATTTCACGATTTTAAACTTAACGACTCTATCACGCGCGCACTTGCGGAAGAAAAGTACCTCACTCCGACGCCGATCCAGACCCAAACGATCCCGACCGTGATGTCGGGCCGCGATGTGATCGGCATTGCGCAAACCGGCACCGGCAAGACCGCGGCGTTCGCGCTGCCGATCCTGCATCGGCTGGCCGCCAATCCGCGCGTCTCCGAACGCAAGGCCTGCCGCGTTCTGGTGCTCAGCCCGACGCGCGAATTATCGGGGCAAATTCTCGACAGCTTCCGCGCCTATGGCCGCCACCTGCGGCTACGCAGCGCGCTCGCGATCGGCGGGGTATCGATGGGCGGGCAGGTTCGCGCGCTACTCAACGGCGTCGATGTCCTGGTCGCCACGCCAGGCCGGCTGCTCGACCTTGTACGAGGCAATGCGCTTCGCCTCGGCGACGTCGAATGCCTGGTGCTCGACGAAGCCGACCGCATGCTCGACATGGGCTTCATCCACGACATCCGCCAAATCGTCGCGAAACTTCCGGCCAACCGGCAGACGTTGATGTTTTCGGCGACGATGCCGCGCGCTATTGCTGAACTGGCTGCGCATATGCTGCGCGATCCGGTCAAGGTGGCGGTGACGCCCGAGGTGACGACGGCGGAGAAGGTCGAGCAACGCGTCATCCGCGTCGATCGCGCGGCTAAGTCCTCGATTCTCATCGATGTACTAAGGCGCGAGACAATCGACCGGGCGCTGGTCTTCACCCGTACCAAGCACGGTGCCGATAAAGTCGTGCGCAGCCTCAACAAGGCGGGCATCGCTGCCGAAGCGATCCACGGCAATAAATCGCAAAATCAGCGCGAGCGCGTGCTGGCGGCGTTTCGCCGAGGTGACGTCACAACGCTGGTCGCCACCGACATTGCCGCACGCGGCATCGATGTCGACGGCATCAGCCATGTGGTAAATTTCGACGTGCCGAACGTGCCGGAAACCTATGTCCACCGTATTGGCCGCACGGCACGGGCCGGCGCAGCCGGCGTCGCTATCTCGCTGTGCGACGGCGAGGAAGTGGCATTCCTTCGCGATATCGAAAAGCTGATCCGAACCTCGATCCCGGTCGTTGATCGGCGCACGCATTCGGCGCATTCCGAACCGCACAAGACCCACGAGATCGCACGCTCTTCGGTTTCCGCGCCGGGAAAGCAGCGCCACCACCCTCGCGGCAAGTCGCGCAATGGCCGCCGGTACGATCAGCCCCGGGACAGCGCGAGTGGAAACGGTTCGGTCAATTTCATCAATCACCGTCCGCCATCGCGCCGCGACATTGCTTCAACCGTGCCGTTATCGAGCCGCCATTCGGAGAGGTCATAAATGCCGAAAGAAGAGCTTTTAGAGTTTGAAGGTCTGGTCAAGGAGATTTTGCCCGATGCGCGCTACCGCATCGAACTCGACAACGGCCATGTGCTCGTTGCTTACACCGCCGGACGAATGAAAAAGAACCGGATCAAGACGCTCGCCGGCGACCGGGTGACGGTCGAGGTTTCGCCTTATGATCTGGAAAAGGGCCGGCTGATCTTTCGCCACAAGGATGAAAGAGCCGGATCGATGCCGCGCCCGCCGCAGCGCAACCAATTCCGCCGGCGGTGATCTGCAATGGCCGTGGACAATTTCGGCAATGACGGCATGATCGCCGTGGCGAGAGGTGAGGCAATGCGATTATTCATCTTCAAATCCGAGGCAAGTCCTGATCTGCGAGCTTTCGGGGACGATCTCGTCGGTAGCCGGCTTCCGGTTCAGTTCAAGCCCTGGCGGGCGATTGGTGCAGTCGCGCCCGACCGCGAGCCTCCGCACAAGCTATCCCGCGAAGTGATCGAGGCTGCCATCACCGACCGCGGCTATCAGCTTTGGCGCGTCAGCAAAAAAAACTCCGAGTGAGCGGCGGCGGCCCCAATCGGCACCGGCTCGGGTTTCCATTACGGAGGCAGGATTTGCAATGACCGCCCATAAGTTCAAAGTCGGACAGAACGTCGATCTCATCCCATCGACTTTTCGCGCGGCGGCGACCGGCAGCTACGAGATTGTCAGATTACGCACAGCCGAGGACGGCAACGCGCAATATCTCATCAAGAGCGTGAACGAAGCCTACGAGCGCGTCGTTTCGGAAAGCGACATCGTCATGCCGGGCGAGGCTGAAGTTCGATCCTGATTGGCGTTTTCGAGATTTCGAGGCTGCGTCAGAGCGGCGTGATCGCCCTGATGTGCGCGATGGAAAGCCGACGATGTTCAAGATCCTCGAACTCAAAAATGAAGTATCCGCTCCGACGACGGAGGTCGGCCGCCACTACACGACGCGAGAGGAAGCGTTAGCCGCCGTCAAGAAACATCTGAAAACCTTCAACGTCTCCGGGCATAATTCGGAAGGCAATTATTGGTGGGCGCGCGATGCCGCGGGCCTCCGCAAATGCTGGATATCCAGCACGGACTGAAGAGACGCCGCAGGACCATGCTCAATTTTCCGAACCAATCCCAAGTCTTCGATCCAACTCGGCGCGCTGTCCGGTTTTGGGGTCATGACGGCGCCATGGAGTGGTCTTTTTTCGTAACCGAAGATGCGCTCAAACGGTTGCAGCCGACTCTAACGCGTGACGAAACGGAATTGCTTCAGGCCTTCGACAAAAACCGGGTGTCGATCCACGCGGCGGCAATGAAGGCGTATCGCCGGGGCCGTCAGGGATCCTACGAGCTTGCGGCGAGCGACTTTTGAGCCGCCCTGAATGCTCGCAGCTGGTTAAATGGCGCCGGGACTACGTTTGTCGAAAATGCCGAGATGCTTTTGCGCGTCGAGGGGCATGTCGGGCACGCAGATGATGCGGCCCATGAATGTCGCCCAAGGTTTCTCTGCGACCGGCTGAAGGTGCGCGAAGTTCCAGAATTGCCGTTCGTTCATCTCGATCTCAGTGACCTGGTTGTCGAGTACCCAGGTGCGCAGCATGGTAAGGCGGCTTTGCTGAGGATCGATAAAAAGTGTAGTCGGCAAAGTCTTTCTCATAAAGTATGTCCTCGTTGTCCTGCCGCCGGAGCCCAGACACGTTGATTTATGTGTCTGATGCCATCCGATTGTGCGGGCATCGGGCGTTTGGTCTGTGGCGCGATGTTTGGACTATGCCGCTCTGTTCGGCTGCGCGATATTGCACGGCATTCGTAACGTTTCTCTTAGCGCGGCCGTAGACGCATCGTAACCGCGTTACTGGCTGTCGCCAGCCAATCGCTTGAAATCGGCAAGTACGGAGGCAATCAGCTTCTGCCTTCGCGGGTCCTGCGACGTGAGTGTCGCCGCAAAGAGATTGAGAAGGTAGCGCGCCTTCTCCGCGGCATCGGGCCAGCTTGCCGCGGGCGCCGCGATCAGTTGCGTTTCCAATTCATCTTGGCGCAAGCGCAAGGCCTTCTCATTGGCCTCGACTTCCGCCAGTATCCGGCGAAGATCCGTCGCCTTTTGAGCCGCCATCCCACGATGCTGATCAAGATCGATGGTCTTATCCGTCATGCGCGCGCGCTGCGCCGCGGCAGTGGATAGTCCGGCCTCTCATACAAGCCACGAATTTGGTCACTGTTGAACCGCTCTTCGTCGACTTCGAGATATGCACCGTTCAGAAGGTCGGCTGGAAGGTCCTCGATCGCGAAACGGATGGCCTGAGCGGCCTGATCAAACCGTCTGTATCCAAGCGGTTGACGCCTCGGTATCCGTCGTCGTGTCGGAAAGAGTTCGGCGGCGGCGTTGTAATTAAATTCGGTCATGGGAACACGATCCTAAAAATATGCATCAATTT
This sequence comes from uncultured Alphaproteobacteria bacterium, assembly GCA_963733645.1. GTDB lineage: Bacteria > Pseudomonadota > Alphaproteobacteria > Rhizobiales > Xanthobacteraceae > BOG-931. The sequence continues at coordinate 294,070 of CAVTFP010000005.1, read as the reverse complement.
GCCCGGATGTGCATCACGCATCCGAGCCCGCATTATATAGGTACGAAATGCGGCCATACCATCCGTTTTGCGGCCCATTTCAGATGTGTGACGACGCATCAGCATTTGTGTTGTGGACGGCCTGGTCGGCTCCGTGTACGGTAGCGAACGGAGCCGTCCCGACAATTCGGCTTTTGGGTCAAAAGAGCACATCTGCTTCGGTTCTTGGCCTTTCTTGGCGCGCAGCACAAAAGCAGCGCCTCCTGTCCAAAGCCTCGATCGACCAGCCGCAAAGTGCGCAATCCGGCTACTGCCCCCATCAGGGCCGGATCACGACGGAGGACCAATTGAGCGACAAAGCGCTAAACCATACCGACGCAGCCGCAGCCGCGATCGAAAATGATCCTCGCACCCTGGCACAGTATTTCGCCCGCTTTCGCGAGCCGAGTCATTGGCGCAGCGTTATTGAGATCCTGATTACCATCGTACCGCTCGTTGCACTTTGGATACTGACGTGGCTCGCACTCGACGTCGGCTATGGGCTATATTTGCTTGTTGCCATTCCCGCGTCGGGCTTCCTGGTGCGGCTGTTCATGATCCAGCACGATTGCGGCCATGGCGCATTCTTCAGGCACCGGCTGGTGAACGATTGGGTCGGACGCGTGATCGGCGTCGTGACGCTGACGCCATACGATTTCTGGCGGCGGACGCATGCCGCCCACCACGCGACTTCGGGTAATCTTGAACGGCGGGGGATGGGCGACATCGATATGCTGACAGTCGACGAATATCTGGCGCGGTCGCGCTGGAGCCGGATGTGCTATCGGCTTTACCGCCATCCGCTTGTGATGTTCGGCGTAGGTCCTGCTTATCTCTTTCTGTTCCGGCATCGCCTGCCGATCGGGCTGATGCGCGCCGGGTGGCAACCCTGGCTCAGTACGATGGCGACGAACCTGGCCATCGGGCTGGTCGCGGCAGTCACGATCTGGGCGGTGGGAATCGTGCCATTCCTGCTCGTGCACCTGCCAATCATGCTGATCGGCGCTTCTCTCGGAGTCTGGCTGTTCTACGTTCAGCACCAGTTCGAAGATACATTCTGGGCTCGCGAAAAAGCATGGAACATGCACGAGGCCGCTCTATACGGCAGTTCGCATTACGATCTTCCGCTCGTGCTTCGTTGGTTCACGGCGAACATCGGCGTCCACCACATTCATCATCTGTGCAGCCGCATACCATTCTATCGGCTTCCGCTCGCGCTTCGCCAACATCCGGATCTTGCCAATGTCAGCCGTCTCACACTGGGCCAGAGTCTTTCCTGCGTCCGACTGGTGCTTTGGGACGAGGCGGCGCGCCGGCTCATCAGCTTCCGCGAACTGCGGACGCTCGTGAGCAATGGCCGTTCAGCCTAAGTGCATCGCGGATCGCGCGATTCACAGTTCAAGGAATGCGTAAGCAGAGCGGTTTCTACGCCCTGTCATCGGCTAATTATTCCTTGTAAAGGCGTTGCGGAGCACCTAAGTAGTGCGCATCGAGATTTGGGCCGGACAATCGGGCCGTTTCGCCTTTGCTTAATGCCAGGCGCACGTTCAGACCCTCCAAAATCCGACTAACCGGGCATCAAGGCACGCAACAGCGCGTCTTGGGCCCACGTGCACTTCGTTAAGCAAAAGGACATCTCCATGACATCGGGCACTGTAAAATTCTACAACGACCAAAAAGGCTTCGGCTTCATTCAGCCGGATGACGGCAGCAAGGACGTGTTCGTTCACGCGACCGCACTCGAGCGCGCCGGACTACGTGGCCTTGCCCAGGGCCAGAAGGTTACTTTCGATACGCAGGAAGATCGCCGCACCGGCAAGATCGCCGTCGGCAATATCTCCATGGCGTAGCGGAAAAGATTATTGCTCCATCCGGAGCGATCAATCGGAAACCGCCCCAACCGGGGCGGTTTTTTTATTTGCCTTGATGGGTGCGACGTCGAAAAAATTACCGCGCGCGCGTCGCATCGTCCGGCGGCGGGCTCTCCCTCAGCAGCATTCCCCGGCACACCAGCGCTTGCTTTAACTGCCGCATCGCGCTGTCCGCAGTCGCCGAACTGTTGGCGCGTTCCATGTGCTTGAGCAGCGCCTTCAAAGCCGGATCCTTGTCCCTGATGACCCACCTGCGGGCGAATATCTTTGCCTCGTGGAAGCTCGTGATACGGACGGTCTGGGTCGCTCCGGGGAACCCGGCATCGAAATAATCAACTGCTGACGTGGCCATGATATCCCCCGGCGTTCGATACGATACGATGCGGTGGCCGAACGCCGAGTGCAATCGCCATGCGGCCATGATCCCCCGCTATTTGGGGATCATTCGCGTTTATTTGCCGCGCCGTGATTATTCCGCAGCATCCAGCAACTGCTCGCGTCCGGCGCGGATCAGCTTTCCGGGCAGCGCGCCGGTGTGCTCGCCCTGTTCGAAGATCGGCGTGCCGGCGACGATCGTCGTCTCATAGCCGTCGACTTTCTGCACGAAGCGCCGGCCATTGGCCGGCATGTCGTGGACGAGTTCCGGCTTTTGCACTTGCAGCCGCTCAAAATCGATCACGTTTAAGTCGGCGCGCAGTCCCGGCTTGAGCCGGCCCCGGTCGGAGAGGCCGAAGAAATCGGCAGTCTCGCTGGTCTGGCGCTTCACCAGCATTTCCACCGGCAATGTCGGGCCGCGGCTGCGGTCGCGCGCCCAGTGGGTGAGCATGAAGGTCGGCACGCCGGAATCGACGATCGAGGTGCAGTGCGCGCCGCCGTCGCTCAGCCCGAGCAGGCACGCCGGGTCGTTGAGCATTTCGAGGATCGGTCCGTGATCGCCGGTCACGTAGTTCACCACCGGGAAATAGAGGTACTGGCCGTCCTCGAGCATGATGTCGTAAGCCACTTCGTCGGGCGGCCGTCCGGTGCGGGCGGAAATATTAGCGATGCTCTTTTCCGGGCCGGGCTCGTAATCGGGCGGATTGCCCATGACGTAGAACCGCTCCCACTTCTTGGTGACCGCCTGGCGGAATTGCGCAAGCCGCGCGACCTCGGCGTCCGACGGTTTCTCGGCGAGGATTTGCCGCCGCACTTCAGGATCGCGCAGCCGCCTGCGCTGCTCCTCGATCGGCAGGCTTTCGAGCTTCTTGTAGCTCGGCCGCACCGTGAACGGATTGAGCGCGGTGCCCACGCCCATCATCACGCCGATTGGCCGTCCCGCCATCTGCGCGGTGATCGGCAGGCCTTCGGCGCGCGCTTCGTGTACTGCTTTGATGAGACGGCGCCAACGCTCCGGATCCTCGTAGCGATCGGTGAGCAGAAACCAGATCGGCCGGCCGGTTTCCCGGGCGAGCTTGCGCATCCAGCGCAGCTCGAATTCCTCGTCGTCGAAGTCGCTGTTCATGCCGAATGCACCGGTACCCGTGACGCCGAGTGCCGAACCGATGCCGAGAAGTTCATGATCGTCGGCGTCGCGCGACGCCACCAGTTCGCCATCTGGCGTCTTGTGCGAATCGGTGCGCGACGTGGTGAAGCCGAATGCACCGGAGCGCAACGCCTCGATCGTCAGCTTGCGCATCTCGGCGATATCGTCGGCAGTCGCCGGCTCGCGGCGCACGGCACGGTCGCCCATGACATAGACGCGAGTCGGCAGATGAGCGGCCTGCGCGGCAATGTCGATGGCGCGCGGCCTGCGCTCGAGCTCATCCATGAATTGCGGGAACGTTTCCCATTCCCAGCTCAGTCCGGCAGCCAGCACCGGATTGGGAATCTCCTCGACGCCCTCCATCAAATCCATCAGCGCGCCGCGATGCTCTTTCTTCACCGGCGCAAAGCCGACGCCGCAATTGCCGAACATCACCGTGGTAACGCCGTGCCAGCACGACGGTGCGAGCAGCGGATCCCACATCGCCTGGCCGTCATAATGGGTGTGCACGTCGACCCAGCCGGGAGTCACCATGAGGCCCGAGGCGTCGATTTCGCGCCTGCCGGGCCCTTGCTTGCCGCCGACGGCAGCGATGCGGCCGCTGGCGATTGCGACGTCTCCGGTGAACGGCGCTTTACCGGTGCCGTCGATGATGGTGCCGCCGCGAATGACGATGTCGTGCATGGAAGCCGCTCCTGGCTTTGCGACCTGGATGAGAGCAATGAGCCGATGATGCATCCGCAGCGGCAGCGATGCAACGCCCGCGCGGCAAGGCTTGCCGGAGGTTACTTCGCCAAAAGACCGTTGAGGACCAGGTCGAGGTGGGCGTTGAAATAGGCCTTCAGATCGAGCGGCTGGCGATCGTCGAACATCATCATCCACAGATCGACCAGCGCGATCGGCGCGATCACGACCTGCGGGAAATCGACGATGGCGGATTTACGGATTTCGCCGCGATCCATTCCGCGCTGGATCGCCTGCCGCAACATGTCGAGACAGGGGCGCAGGATTTCCTCGTGATAGCGGTCGGCAAGCTCGGGAAAACGCGGCGCCTCGGCAATCAGCATGCGCACCACCTCACGGCGGCGCTTATCCTCGACGATGTGCTGATACATGAAGCTGAATTGCGCGCGCAAAAGCTCGGCGGTCGAGCCTTCGTGGGTTTCGAACATGTCGCGCACGGTGTCGAGCGTTGTCTTGGTGATCTCGCGCACCATCGAGATGAACAAGTGTTCCTTGTTCTCGAAGTAGACGTAGATCGTGCCCTTGGTGACGCCGGCGCGCTCGGCGATCTGATCGAGTGCCGTCGAGGCATAGCCGTTGCGGGAGAATTCGACGAAAGCGGCTTCCAGAATTTCCTGCGGACGTTCCGCCTTGCGGCGGCGCCGAGTGTCCGGGCGGGCGTCAAACACTTCCGTCATTGTATCAGGCTAGGCGGCAAACAGCGAAAAAGTCAAGTTATTGACTAACCGGATAGTAAATAACTAGGGTTGCCTGTTTCAGGGTGGCACAGTGGGTGGGTCTGGTCAGTTCAGTTGGCGCGACGGTCGGTCGCTGAGCGCGGATGGGGGCGCGTTGAAGCCTCGGTCCGCGGCTGCGGTCTTGTCGTTCCTGGTGCTTGCGGCCTGTGCGGTCGGTCCCGATTTCGTGGCCCCGCCGGCGCCGCCTGGCGCTGGTTATGCGCCGGAAGGCCAGCCGCGGGCGACGGCCTCGACCGACGTCGCCGGCGGGGCTGCGCAAAAGTTCGATATCGGCCGCGATATTCCCGGTGAATGGTGGACGGTGTTTCACTCCAAGGAACTCGACAGTTTGATCACCGAAGCCTTGCAAGCCAATCCGAACCTCCAGGCGGCCCAGGCGGCGCTGTGGCAGGCCAAGGAGAATTTCTACGTCCAGCGCGGCAAGCTCTTGCCGGTGGCCGACGCAAACTCTTCGGCGGAGCGGCAGCAATTCTCACCGGCGGCGTTCGGCGGGTCGGGCAACCCGTTCATCTTCAATCTGTACCAGGCTTCTATAAACGTCTCCTACGCGCCCGATGTATTCGGCGGCCAGCGGCGCCAAATCGAGGCGACGCAGGCGCAGGCCGAATATCAGCGCTTCGAGCTCGAGGCGACTTATCTGACGCTGACCTCCAACGTCGTGACCGCCGCCGTCCAGGAGGCGTCGCTGCGCGGACAGATTGACGCGACGCTCGACATCATCAAGGCCGAAGCCGATCAGCTCGGCGTCGTTCACAATCAATTCGATGCCGGCGCCGCCACGCGCGCCGACGTGCTGACGCAGCAGTCGGAAGTGGCGACCGCGCAGGCGACGCTGCCGCCGTTGCAAAAGCAATTGGAGCAGCAACACCACGTGCTGTTGGCGCTGATCGGCCGTTTTCCGAACGACGGGCATCGCGATCGTCTCAGCCTCGCGGCGCTGCGGCTGCCGACGAATTTGCCGATAAGCCTGCCGTCGCAACTTGTGGAGCAGCGCCCTGACGTTCGCGCCGCCGAAGCTCAGTTGCATCAGGCCAGCGCCCAGATCGGCGTCGCCATCGCCAACCGGCTGCCGCAGTTCAATCTCAGCGGGGCCTATGGCACTGCTGCGCTGACGACGGCAAGCATGTTCGCTCCGAGCACGATTGTATGGAGCATCGCGGCCAGCGGGACGCAACCTATTTTCCACGGCTTCCAGTTATTGCACCTGCAACGCGCTGCCGAGGCGAATTACGACGCAGTGCAGGCGCAGTACAGGAACACAGTCCTCGCGGCATTCCAGAATGTCGCCGATGCGTTGCGCGCGTTGCAGCTCGACGCCGCCACGCTTCGCGCCCAACGCGCCGCGTTGCGCGCGGCCTCCGACACGCTCGATCTCTCGCGCGGCCAATACAAGCTTGGCGCCATCACTTATGTGATCTTGTTGAATGCGCAGCGCAGTTACGCGCAGGCGCGGCTCGCCGTGGTGCAGGCGCAGGCGGCGCGCTACGCCGATACCGCCGCGCTATTCCAGGCGCTCGGCGGTGGCTGGTGGAACCGGATCGACGTAGCGCCCAATCCGTACAGCCCCGACGGCAGCGACGACCATGTCGCCGCGCCCGATACGGTCCCCGGCACTCGCGCCGCAACGGAGCCTACGCAATGAAACGACGCATGGTGATCATGCTTGCGGCGGTCGCCATCGTGTTCGGTGGGATCTTCGGATTCCAGGCGTTCAAGGCCGCCATGATCAAGAAATTCATGAGCTCGATGGGGCAACCGCCGCAGACCGTTACGGAGACCAAGGCTAGTTACGGCCAATGGCAGCCGAATATCGAGGCTGTCGGCAGCCTGCGCGCGGTGAAGGGTACCGATTTGTCGGTAGAGGTTTCCGGCGTGGTCGGTTCGATCTCATTCGATTCTGGCGACGATGTCGAGCAAGGCGCAGTGCTGCTGAAGCTGCGATCCGACGACGATACGGCCAAACTCGAATCGCTCCAGGCCACGGCGGCTTTGAACGAGATCACCTACGAACGCGACCAGAAGCAGTTCAAAATCCAGGCCGTCAGCCAGGCGACGATCGACGCTGATGCTGCAAACGTGAAGAACGCCAACGCGCAAGTCGCACAGCAGCAGGCTATTCTCGACAAAAAGACCTTACGCGCGCCATTTGCCGGTCACCTTGGCATCCGTGCGGTGGACCTCGGCCAATATCTTGGCGCCGGGACGGCAATCGTCACGCTCCAGGCGCTCGACCCGATCTTTGTCGACTTCTTCCTGCCGCAGCAGTCGATCGCTCAAGTGCGGCTCGGCCAAACGGTCGCGTTGAAGATTGATGCGTACAGGGATCAGACCTTTGCCGGCGAAATTTCGGCGATCAATCCCAAGATCGACGCCTCGAGCCGCAACGTTCAGGTCCGCGCGACTCTCAAAAACGCCGACCACAAGCTCATCCCCGGCATGTACGCGACGATCGACATCGCCTCCGGTGCGCCGCAGAACTACATCACGCTGCCGCAGACCGCGATCACCTTCAGTCCCTATGGCGACACCGTCTATGTTGTCGACGATAAAGGCAAGGACGCCGCCGGCAAGCCGCAATTGATCGCGCGGCAAAGTTTTGTGACGACGGGCGCGACGCGCGGCGACCAGATAGCCGTGCTCAAGGGCGTCAATGAAGGCGACTTGATCGTCACGTCCGGCCAGATCAAGCTGCATAACGGCTCGACAGTGTTGATCGACAATTCGATTCAACCGACGGCGGACGCCTCGCCCGCCGTCCCCAACGATCGCTAGGCCGGCTGATGCACTTCACAGATATCTTCATCCGCCGGCCGGTGCTCGCCTCGGTCGTCAGCCTTTTGATCTTTGTGCTCGGGCTGCGCGCCTACGCGGTGCTGCCGATTCTGCAATATCCCCGCACCGAAAACGCGATCGTCACTGTCACCACAATCTATTACGGCGCCGATCCCGATGTCGTGGCGGGCTTCATCACTACGCCGCTGGAAAACGCCATCGCGCAGGCCAACGGCATCGACTACATGAACTCCGTGAGCCAGAGCGGCGTGAGCACGATCACGGTCACGTTGCGGCTCAACTACGATGCCGACAAGGCGCTGACCGAAATCAACACGAAAATTGCCTCGGTGCTCAACCAGCTGCCGGCCGGCACGTTGCAGCCGAATCTGGTGGTGAAAATCGGCCAGAGTATCGACGCCATGTATATCGGCTTCAACAGCGATGCGCTGGCCGCGAACCAGATCACCGATTACCTGACGCGCGTGGTGCAGCCGAAGCTTCAGGCGGTGCCGGGCGTGCAGACCGCGGAACTGCTCGGGCAGAAAGTTTTCGCGCTGCGCGCCTGGCTCGATCCGCAAAAGCTCGCCGCGTTCGGGCTCACGGCGACCGATGTCAGTCAGGCCATGGTGGCCAACGACTATATTTCGGGCGTCGGCACGACCAAAGGGCAGATGGTGCAGGTCAACTTGACCGCATCGACCAGTCTGCACTCGGCCGCCGAGTTCCGCGAGCTCGTCATTAGGCAGAGCGGCGGCGCTATCGTGCGGCTCAAGGATGTCGCCAACGTTACGCTCGGCGCCGAGGATTACGAATCCGAAGTCGGTTTCGATGGCAAGCAGGCGGTCTATGTCGGCATCCAGGTTGCGCCGACGGCCAACCTGCTTGACGTTATCCAGGGCGTCCACAACGTCTTCCCGGGCATCCAGGCGCTGCTGCCGCATGGCCTCAATGGCGAGATCATTTACGACTCCACCGAATTCGTGCACAGCGCCATCAATGAGGTGATACGCAGCCTCGCCGAAGCCTTGGCGATCGTCACCGTGGTAGTGTTTCTGTTTCTGGGCTCGATACGCTCGTCGATCATACCAACCGTCGCCATTCCGCTGTCTCTGGTCGGCACGCTGATCGTTCTCCTGGCACTCGGCTATTCGATCAATCTGCTCACGCTGCTGGCGCTGGTGCTCGGCATCGGCCTTGTCGTCGACGATGCCATCATCGTGGTCGAGAACGTCAACCGTCATCTGGAAGAGGGCATGGCACCGACGGCCGCGGCGATAGCGGCGGCGCGCGAGCTCGGTGGCCCGATCATCGCCATGACGGTTGTGCTGGCCGCGGTTTACGTGCCGATCGGCTTCCAGAGCGGGTTGACCGGCGCGTTGTTTGCAGAATTTGCGTTCGCCCTGGTTGGCGCCGTCACGGTATCTGGCATCGTCGCGCTCACGCTGTCGCCGATGCTGTGTTCGCGCCTGCTCAAGGCGCCCGATCCCGAGCACGGCGGTTGGGAGGCGCGGCTGACGGATTTTATCGACCGCCGGTTCCACCGGCTGCGCGGCGGCTACGAACGCTGGCTGCATTCCAGCTTGAACACTTTGCCGGTCACGCTGGTGTTCGCCACGATCGTGCTGGCCAGCATCTACTTTCTGTTCAGCAGCGCCAAGACAGAGCTGGCGCCGACCGAGGACCAGGGCATCATCATTACCCAATCGATCGCCGCGCCGAACTCAACGTTGCAGCAGCGTCAGCTCTATTCGCGTCAAGTGTACCAGATATTCGCACATCATCCGGAAACCGAGCATGTCTTCCAACTTGATGTGCCCGGCCAATCGCTGGCCGGCATGGTGTTCAAGCCTTGGGACCAGCGAGCGCAGACGACCAATACGGTTCAACCGGCTTTGCAACAGGAGTTAGGCAAGATTGCCGGTGTTCGCGTCGCGGCGTTCCAGCCGCCGGCGCTTCCCGGCAGCTTCGGCCTGCCGGTCCAGTTCGTGATCGTCACCACCGATCCGTTCGCGCGGCTCAACGACGTCGCACAGCAATTCTTGCAGCAGGCGGTGCAGAGCGGGATGTTCATCTTCCTCGATTGCGACCTGAAGTTCGATAATCCGCAATCCGACGTGACGATCGATCGCGACAAGACCGCACAGCTTGGCCTGAAGATGAGCGACGTTGGCGGGTCGCTTTCGGCGCTGCTCGGCGGCGGCTATGTCAACTACTTCAGCATGAGCGGGCGCTCCTACAAGGTAATCCCGCAGGTGGCGCAACGCTTCCGGCTCAATCCGCAGCAGTTGCTCGACTATTACATCAAGACCTCCGACGGATCGCTGGTGCCGCTGTCGACGATCGCCACGGTCTCGACCAGGACCGTGCCAGAATCGCTCAATCACTTCCAGCAGCTCAACAGCGCGATGATACAGGGCGTCGCCATGCCGGGCGTCGCGCAGGGCGATGCGCTTGGCTTCCTGCAAAACCTCGCGGCGCGCACGCTGCCGGAAGGGTATTCAGTCGACTACGCTGGCTTGAGCAGGCAGTACATTCAGGAGTTCGAGCGGCTTCATCACGACGTTCGGCTTCGCTTTGATCATTATCTTCCTGGCGCTCGCCGCATTGTTCGAGAGCTTCCGCGATCCCGTCATCATCCTGGTATCGGTGCCGATGTCGATCGCCGGAGCGCTGATTTTCGTCAGCCTCGGCTTCGGCGGCATGTCGCTCAACATCTACACCGAGGTCGGGTTGGTCACGCTGATGGGCCTGATCAGCAAGCACGGCATCCTGATCGTGCAATTCGCCAACGATCTGCAGGTCGCGGGCCGATCGAAGCGGGAAGCAATCGAGCAAGCCGCCGGCATCCGGCTGCGCCCGATCCTGATGACGACGGCGGCGATGGTGCTCGGCGTCATTCCGCTGGTCACGGCGACCGGCGCCGGCGCCGTGTCGCGATTTCAGATGGGCGTCGTGATCGCTTCCGGCCTTGCAATCGGAACCCTGTTCACGCTGTTTGTCGTTCCGGCGGTTTATCTGGTCTTTGCCGCGGATCACCATTTAACCGCGGCCGTTGCCGATGACGCGGTCGCGCTGGAGCCGCACACGGGTACCTGATGCGAACATATTTGTTGCTCTGAGGTTGGTACACGCAAAAGATGCCGCAGCGCATTGTTTGTCTCTGCGCGATTTATACACGCACGGGTAGGCCTTGCGCGCATTCCACGCCGAATCAAATAACAGATTTTGCGTGGCAATAGGGCTCCCAGATACCTTTTGGTAACTTAGCAGGTTCCGGACAGCGCGATATTCTGTCGCGACCGCGCGCGCGGAACGTGTTTATTAAGACGATGTCAGTGATATCGGTCGTAGAAACACCCAACTCACACGAGCCAGGACCTTCTCGTGACAAGTCGAATGTTGAAATTCTTGCGAGACGAATCGGGGGCGACCGCCATCGAGTACGGACTGATCGCCGCCGGCATCGCGGTGGTGATCATCACCGTCGTCAAGGGTGTCGGTACCAAACTCAATACGACGTTCACGTCGGTGTCGTCCGCGCTCAAGTAACTGCGACGATCTTCATCCGCGGGTTTGCGCCTTCGCTGCTGGCAGCGCCACGACGCCGGCCCAGCGCGCGCATCGCGTCCGGGTAGAATCGAGGGCTGGAACGGACCGAGACGCGGCTTCCGCCCGGTGCTATGGAATCGGTCCTTCGAACCGAATCCGAGGCATCGCACGCAATGGAAGACTGGAGCGCCCGGCAATATCTCAAATTCGAGGATGAACGCACCCGGCCGCCGCGCGATCTGCTGGCGCAGGTGCCGTTGCAGCGGCCCAAGCTCGTAGTCGATATCGGCTGCGGACCGGGAAATTCGACCGAGCTTTTGGTCGAGCGCTACCCGGAGGCTGAAATCGTTGGCCTCAACTCGTCCCCCGACATGCTGACCAAGGCGCGCGAGCGGCTGCGGAAATGCGAATTCGTCCAGGCCGATATCGCGACCTGGACGCCGGCGCCGCATACCGATTTGCTGTTCGCCAACGCAGTCATGCAATGGCTGCCCGACCACACGGGGATTCTGCGCCGCTTGCTCGAAACGCTGCCGAAGGGCGGCGTGCTGGCGGTGCAGATGCCCGACAATACCCGAGAGCCCGCGCTGGTGTTCCAGCGCGAAGTCGGGGAGGAAGGTCCGTGGGCTGACGACCCGGAGATCAAAGACGCGGCGCGCGACGACCTGCCGCCACCCGAGGTCTATTACGATTTGCTCAAGTCGACTTGCTCGCGCATCGACATCTGGCACGGTGTCTATAATCATGTGATGGCGAGCCCGCAGGCGATTACCGAATGGTTCAAGGGCTCCTCACTGCAGCCGTTCCTGTCGCCGCTCGATGCCAAGGCGCGAGAAATATTTCTCGCCGCTTACACCAAAAAAATTGTCGGTGCCTACAGGCCGCGGTTCGACGGAAAGGTCCTGTTGCGATTTCCACGGCTGTTCATCGTGGCGGTCCGATGAAATTGACGCGGGCGCTGCTGTGCGTAGCGCTGCTCGCTACCGCCGCTCACGTTGACGTAGCGCGCGCCGACGAGGCGTTTCAGTCGTGGCTGCAATCGTTGTGGCCGCAGGCGCAACAGCTCGGCGTTTCGCGTGCGACATTCGATGCTGCCACGCGCGGGCTTGAGCCCGACCTGACATTGCCTGAGCTGGTTCTGCCTAGTCGGCCGGAAAAACCGTCCGGTGCGCAGCCCGAGTTCGTGCTAACGCCGGCCGATTACATCAAGGAACCGGCGATCGAGCAGCTTGCGGTGCAAGGCCGCAAGCTTGCCGTGCAGTACCGCGACGTATTGGCTGCGGTCGAGCGACAATTCGGCGTGTCCGGCAATATCGTGCTGGCGATATTTGGCCGTGAAACCGACTATGGACGTTCAGTCGACAAGCGCAACGCCATTCGTGTGCTGGCGACGCAGGCTTATTTTGGCAAGCGCAAGGAGAAATTCACCGAGGAATTCCTCGACGCGCTGAAAATCATCGACGACAAGCAGATATCGCTTGCCGATATGAGGAGTTCCTGGGCGGGCGCGATGGGACTGACGCAATTTATGCCATCGGATTTTTTCAAATATGCCGTCGATTTCGACGGCGACAGCCGGGCCGATATCTGGAATTCAGTGCCGGACGCGCTGGCTTCGACGGCCAAGCAGCTTGTCGGGGAAGGCTGGCAGCGCGGCCTGACCTGGGCTTACGAGGTGCATCCGCCGGCCGATGTGGATTGCACCGTCGGTATTCCGGACAACAAGGCTCCGATCAGCGAATGGCTCAGGCGCGGTTACCTGCCGGCCTATGGTAAGAAGGTGCCACCGGAGGATCGCGCCACCGATGCTTCGCTGTTGCAGCCTGCCGGGCTTTATGGCCCGTCATTCCTGGCGACAGCCAACTACTTCGCGATCAAGCAATACAATTTCTCCGATCTCTACGTGCTGTTCGTCGGCCATCTGGCTGATCGGATCGCCGATCCGCGGCCCTTTGAGACACCATGGGGCAAGGTCGCACAACTGCCGACCAGCGATCTTGATCGCATGCAGCAGATTTTGACCGAGCGCGGCTACTATCACGACAAGATCGATGGCAAGGCCGGCATGCTGACGCGCGCCGCGCTTGGCGATTATCAGAAGCGCAATGGCCTGAAGGTCGACTGCTGGCCCACTGCCGCAGTGCTCGCGCATATGAAAGCGGCGCTGCACTAAGGCAGGGCTGGTCAAACTTCGCTCGCCAAAAAGTGAGCGGGCTGCCCTGATATTGATCGGGCTCGGCGCATAAATGCCGACATCTGGTGTTGGTTTGCGGTGTGCGGCTTCAATCGAGAATTGAGTCCCCAAGTTTCTATTAATTCCCCTTCAATACCTAAGTGAAGGCCACGCGACGAGGCCGCGGAGAGGTTCATGTTGGGATTTAATCGTTGGCGCCTGTTCGAGTTGTCTGCCGCATTCATCGCAGTCGGGGTGGTCCTCTCGCTGGCGCTGGGTTATTTCATTCCTGCGGCGCCGACGACGGTGACCATGGCGACCGGGGTCACCGGCTCGAGCTTTGAAGCATTTGCCCGACGCTATCAGCAGATTTTGGCGCGCTCACACGTGGCGCTCGAGCTGCGCGAGACCTCCGGCGCCGTGGAAAACCTCAAGCTGCTGCGGGATCCCAAATCCGGCGTTCAGGCCGCGTTCGTGACCGGCGGCATCTCCAGCGGTAAGCATGCGCCGAACGTCCTGTCACTGGGGATCATCGACAACAATCCATTCTGGATTTTTTACTCATCGGCCGAGACATTGGAGCGGTTGAGCCAGCTAAAGGGCAAGCGGATTGCGGTCGGACCGGAAGGCAGCGGCACGCGTTTCGCCGCCGAGAAGATTCTCGGCAAGGCCGGCATCAATTCCCAAACCGCGACGCTTTATCCTCTTGCGGGATCGGCGGCGGTGGAGGCCCTCAAGGAGGGTGCGGTCGACGTCGTCTGGTATAACGGCGGGCCGGGAGCGTCGGCCGTCGATGCGCTGCTGCAAAATCCCAAGGTGCGGTTGATGGACTTTCCGGTCGCGGACGCATTCACCCGCTCCTTTCCGGATATCATCCGGTTCGTGCTGCCGAAAGGGATGTTCAGCATCGACCCGGCGGTTCCGCCGAACGACGTCACGCTGATCGGCACGAACGCCAGGGTGCTGATCCGCAGTGATCTTCATCCGGAAATCGTCTACCTGCTGTTGCAGGCGATGAAGGAGGTGCACGGCGGACAGGAGATCTTTCAGAAGGCCGGAGAATTTCCCAATGCCGGCGATACCGAATATCCCGTCGCTTCCAACGCCAGCGATTTCTACAACAGCGGACCGTCGTCCCTGCAACGGCATTTGCCGTTGTGGTTGAACGTCTACATGCAAAGAATGATCGCGGTGCTGCTGACCGCGATAGCGATCGGTTTCCCGCTGTTCAACTACGCGCCCAAGCTTTATCGATGGCTCGTCGAATATCGCCTAGGTTCGATTTATCGCAGCCTCAGGATCGTCGAGGCTAATCTGCAGCGTGATCTTGCAGGTCCGGAAATCGCCAAGCTCGAAGTGGATCTTGAGCGACTGGACAGCGAGATCAACAAGCTGAAAGTGCCGATGCAGCACTCGGATATTTTCTTTCGCATAAAATCCGACCTTCACCTCGTGCGCATGCGACTGGGGTCGCAGCGCCGCGGCGGCGGCTATATAAATGCCGCCTAGGGCGATTAGGATGGACTGATCGCCCGGGGTGAAAAGCGGGGCGTGAGCCGGTTATGCAGATCAAGGCTGCTGTGGTGCACGAAAGGTCCGGTCCTTTCGTCATCGATACCATCGAGCTTTGCGAACCGCGCCCCGACGAGGTGATTGTCCGCGTCGTGGCGAGCGGCATGTGTCAAACCGACCTGCATGGCCGTGACGGTTATTACCCGGCGCCTTTTCCAAAGGTGTTCGGCCACGAGGGTGCCGGCGTGGTGCATACCGTCGGCAGCGCCGTGCGCTCGCTCGTGGTGGGCGACCACGTGGTCATGTCGTATCCGTGGTGCGGCGCCTGCGCGAACTGCGAGCAGCAGCGCCAAAGCTATTGCTTGCACGGCTCCGGTCTAAAGCACAAAGGAACCCGCGCCGACGGTTCGACGCTGCATTCGAAGAACGGCACGCCCGTTTACGGCGCGTTCTTCCAGCAATCCTCGTTCGGCAGCTTTGCGCTCACGCAGGCGCGTTATGCGGTGAAAGTGCGCAAGGACGCGCCGCTTGAACTGCTAGGCCCGCTCGCTTGCAGCGGCCAGACCGGCGCCGGTGCGGTTCTCAATGTCATGAAGCCGAAACCTCGAGACAGCTTCGCGGTGTTCGGCGCCGGAGCGGTCGGGCTGTCGGGACTGATGGCGGCGAAGATTTCCGACTGCAATCCGATCATTGCGGTGGATATCCACGATCGCCGACTTACTCTCGCCCGCGAACTCGGCGCCACCCACATCATCAATCACAAGGCTTGCAGCGACGTCGTCGGCGAAATCTGCAAAATCACGGGCGGGGGCGTGCGTTATTCGTTGGAGACCACAGCCGTTCCTGCGGTCTTTCGCGAGGCTATCGAGTGTTTGATGCCGGCCGGCACCTGTGTGCTGCTCGGCAGTGCGCGCAAAGGCAGCGAGATATCGTTTGAGATGCCGTTCCTCCAGCACGGCCGCATTGTCCGCGGCGTCGTGCAGGGCGACAGCAACCCGCAGGACTTCATCCCGCAGCTTGTCGACCTCGTCATGGCAAAAAAGTTTCCGATCGAGAAGATGATCAAGTTCTACGACTTGGCCGACATCAATCTGGCAGCGCAAGAATTGTCGACTGGACTCGCCATCAAACCGGTGCTGCGGATGTTAGCGAGCTGAAGCACGAGCTAGTCGTCGCCCGGAATCGCGGCGGGCATCCGGTCGTCGTCCTCGCCGGCATAGGAGTTGTGGTGCGCCTGGCTGCCGATCGAGCCGGTGACGCCCGGGCTGCCATGCTGCGCGGCGTAGTGCGCCCTTGCGCGCTCGAAAGCGACTTCACCAGAGATCGCAGCCGGCTCGCAGATGTGGCGGCTGTTATAGTGGCGCATCAGGTCGACGTGAATGTGATTGTAATGATAGACGTTGGCGCCCGGTGCCAGCACGGTGGTGAATTGATCGCAGGCCGCTGACTGCACGTCGTGCAGGAAGGCCTGCTCCTCGGGCGTGCCGTGCCAGCCATATTGGACCGAGACCTTGTGGCCGTCGGCGAGCGTGAACTCGGCGACATCGATCGCATTGCCGAAGGCGTGTTCGGAAATATGCGCATTCGGATCGCCGTTCATGCCGCGGCAGGAATAGGCGGAGATTTGCTTGATTTCGACGACGGGCTGACGAAACCAGTGCTGAGCCGCCGGCTGCACGGCGGCACTGATCCATTGATCGAGTGCGGAGACGATGGGGCAGGCGAGCGTCGCCGGCGGCTTCACTTCGACCGGGCCGGCGGATGCCGTCACCAACGGATCGCGCGGTGGGCCAAGCGGCGGCAGCGGTGCTAGCTCATTGGTCGGCGAACCCGAGGCATCATTCGGCGGATAGGACGACACGCCGGGCGGTGCGTCGATATCCTGCTCGATAGGCTCGGGGATGCCGGGCGCACGAAGTGAGAGCGGCGCACCGAGCTGCGGGGCGCCATACTGTGGCTGGTCCGGCGTCGCGACAGGCGGCGGCGAGTAAGTTTGGGGCGGCGGTGACGAATAGGTTTGCGGTGGCGGCGCGTAGGTTTGCGGCGGCGGCGCGCCGTAGGGGGAAGTGGCGGATTGCAGCGCCGGCAGCGGATCCGACTGGATGGTCCTGGGTTGGGCGATAGGCCAATGCTGCGGCATCGAGCCGTTCGGCGGCGAGGTGTTCGGGATCGAGCCCGGCGGGATCAGGGGCTCATCGCTGTACCCGAGCGGCCCGTTATCTCCGAGCGCAGAGACACGCAGCGGATAGGATATGCCGCAGGCGCCCGGCCCGTCGATCGACGAAATCCGCACCCGCGCCGGCGACTCCTTCACCGCGCCCGAGTTCAGGCACGAAAGCTCGGCGTCGCGCCGCCATGGCTCGCGCTCGGCCATCATGTAATGACTACAGCCGGCGAGGGCGAGCAGCGCGACGAGAACAGCGGAGCTGAAGAGAGACCAGCGCACACCACGCGTCATGTGCGAAGAATGCGAGTGATTCCTTTAAGGATTGTTCAATGATGTTTGGCGAAACGCCGCGTGAAGGCTGCGTTAACCATGCCACTTGATCCTGGCGTTCGTTTCGGGCCACATCGCCACAGCGCTGGGAGCCGGGGTTGATCGACATTCCACACATTGAAGCCACGACGCCTGTCGCTGGCAAGATTGAGCACGCCTGATGCTTTCAGCGCTCGACCTTGCCCGCCGCATCGAGGTCGATGAGCTCACTCCGCGCGCCGTCATCAATATGTGCGCCGAGGCCATCGCGGCGCGCGAGCAGGATGTTCGTGCTTTCGTGGTACTCGATCTCGACGCGGCGCGACGCGCGGCCCATGATGCAAGGCTCGTCTCGCTGCCGTTGCGCGGGCTGCCGGTCGCGTTCAAGGACATTTTCGATACGTTCGATCTGCCGACGCAGTACGGCTCGCCGATTTATGCGGGCAATCGGCCGCGCGCCGATGCGACGGCGGTTGCGCTGACGCGCCGCGTTGGCGGCATCGTCATTGGCAAGACGGTGACGACGGAGTTTGCGTCGCTGGTGCCGTCGGTCACGCGCAATCCGCACAATCTGGAATATACGCCGGGTGGTTCGTCGTCCGGTTCGTGCGCCGCGGTCGCCGCCGGAATGGTGCCGGTTGCTTTCGGCACCCAGACCGCTGGCTCGGTGATCCGCCCCGCGGCGTTTTGCGGCGTCGCAGGCTTCAAGCCGTCATACCGATTGATCCCGTTGGTCGGGGTCAAGGATGTCTCATGGCATCTCGACACCGCCGGCGTATTCGGCGCTGGCGTGACAGATGTTGCGTTCATAGCCGCGGCCGTTACCGGGCGCGATCTGCGCGTCGACCGTGCGACACCGTCGGCGCCTCGCATTGCGCTCGTCCGCACCCAACTCTGGAATGAAGCGAGTGCGGCGATGCAAGACGCGATCGAGGCGGCCGCTCGGAGTGCGGCAACAGCCGGCGCAAGAGTGAGCGAGGTTAAACTGCCACCACTGCTGGAACAGGCTTACGCCGCGCAGTACGTCATTCAGGACTACGAGGGCGTCCACGCGCTTGCTTTCGAATACGACCGGCACCGTGACCTGATCGATCCGAGGTTGCGCGACGCACTCGACAAGGGCGCCAAGATCTCAGCCGACGACTACGACGCAGCACGCCGCACTGCGAGCCGCGGGCGGCAGGTGTTTGCTGACACGATGTCTGACTACGACGTCATTCTCACGCCGTCGGCGCCAGGCGCGCCTCCGCACGGTTTCGCCACGACCGGCAACGCAATGTTCAACCGGCTATGGACGCTGTTGGGAGCACCCTGCGTCAACGTGCCGGGATTGAGCGATGACGGACTGCCACTCGGCGTACAAATCGTCGGTCGCTTCGGCCGCGACCGTTCCGCGCTTGAAGCGGCTTTGTTTGTGGAGCGCGCTATCGCTGGCATTGCAGATGGTCATCATCCGCCAAGGCGAATGAACCAGTAAGCCCATGCGATGGGTAATGCGGTGGGCCCAAGAGGTCCGCGCCGCGATTACTGCATCGTCCGCCTACGCGAACGATGCAATATTATCACTCCGCCGCGCGGCGCGCCTGCGCCAGTGGGTCGTAATTGAGGATTGGCGCCAGCCAACGTTCCATTTCGGCAAAGCTCATGCCCTTGCGCCGGGCGTAATCCGCGACCTGATCGCGCTCGATCTTGCCGACGCCAAAATAATAACTATCAGGATGGCTGAAATAGAAGCCACAGACCGAAGCGCCCGGCCACATGGCAAAGCTCTCGGTGAGTTTCACGCCGATGCTGTTTTCGCCATCGAGCAGCGCGAACAGCGTGCCCTTCTCGGTATGGTCGGGCTGCGCCGGATAACCCGGGGCGGGACGGATGCCGCGGTATTTTTCCGCGATCAGTTCATCGACGCTGAATGTTTCATCGGCGGCGTAGCCCCAGAATTCCTTGCGTACGCGCTGATGCATGCGTTCGGCGGCGGCTTCGGCGAGGCGGTCGGCGAGCGCCTTGGCCAGGATCGAGGAATAATCGTCGTTGGCGTGCTTGAAACGATCGGACACGGCCTGTTCGCCGATACCGGCAGTAACTGCGAAAGCACCAATGTAATCGGCAAGGCCGCTCGCGCGCGGCGCGACAAAGTCGGCGAGGGCGACATTGGCGCGGCCTTCGCGCCGGGCAAGCTGCTGGCGCAGCGTGTGCAGCGTTGCGACCGGCTTTACCCGCGCCTCGTCGGCAAACACCAGAATGTCATCGCCTTCGCTGTTTGCCGGCCACAGTCCACTCACGGCGCTGGCGCGGAACCAGCGCTCGGCGACGATCTGCCCGAGCATCTCCTGAGCATCGGCAAACAGGCTGCGCGCCGCCGCACCGACCGTGGCGTCGTTGAGGATTGCCGGATATTTTCCGGTGAGCTCCCAGGTGGCGAAGAACGGCGTCCAGTCGATGTAATCGATCAACTCCGCGATCGGTAAATCCGCAATCGTGTGCGTGCCTATAAGCAGCGGCTTCGGCGGCACATAATCTCCCGACCAGTTGAGTTTGAGCGCATTGGTGCGCGCATCGGACAACGGCAGACGCTGCTTGGAGTCTTCACTGCGGGCATGCGCGGCGGCAATGCGAGCGTACTCGGCGCGGGTATCATCGATGTAGCGTTGGCGGTTATCGCGCGACAGCAGTGATGAGACGACACCGACCGCACGGCTGGCGTCATTGACATAGATGGCCTGGCCGCGCCGGTAATTCGGATGGATCTTGACCGCGGTGTGCACGCGGCTTGTGGTCGCGCCGCCGATCAAGAGCGGCACCTCGAAGCCCTGGCGCTCCATTTCGGCGGCGACATGGCACATCTCGTCGAGCGATGGCGTGATCAGGCCGGACAGGCCGACAATGTCGGCTTGCTCCTCGATCGCGGCTTTAAGGATCTTGTCCACTGGCGCCATGACTCCGAGATCGACGACATCGTAATTGTTG
The DNA here is from genome assembly GCA_963733645.1 of uncultured Alphaproteobacteria bacterium. Lineage (GTDB taxonomy): Bacteria > Pseudomonadota > Alphaproteobacteria > Rhizobiales > Xanthobacteraceae > BOG-931. The sequence continues at coordinate 273,726 of CAVTFP010000005.1, read as the reverse complement.
CACTGGAGCACGACGCCGACGATGTTCTTGCCGATGTCGTGGACGTCGCCCTTGACCGTAGCGAGCACGATCTTGCCGTTCGAGGAGGCGTGCCCGCGGCCGTCCTTGTCCTGTTCCATGTAGGGCATGAGATAAGCGACCGCCTGTTTCATCACCCGGGCCGATTTCACCACTTGCGGCAGGAACATCTTGCCGGAGCCGAACAGGTCGCCGACCACGTTCATGCCGTCCATCAGCGGGCCTTCGATGACCGCGAGCGGGCGTGGCGCGTTGTGCCGCGCCTCCTCAACGTCGGTTTCGATGAAGTCGGTAATGCCGTGGACGAGCGCGTGCGTCAGCCGCTTCTCGACCGGCATTTCGCGCCATGACAGATCGGCCTCCTTCTTTTCCATGCCGTGACCGCGATGGTGCTCGGCCAGCGCAAGCAGCCGCTCGGCGGCGTCGGTGCGCCGATTAAGCACGACGTCTTCGGACGCCTCGCGCAGCTCGGCATTGAGATCGTCATAAACCGCCATCTGACCGGCGTTGACGATACCCATGTCCAAGCCGGCGGCGATGGCGTGATAGAGGAACACCGAATGCATTGCCTCACGCACCGGCTCGTTGCCGCGGAACGAGAACGACAGGTTGGAGACGCCGCCGGACACGTGCGCATAAGGCAGGTTCTGCCTGATCCAGCGTGCGGCCTCGATGAAGTCGACGCCGTAGCCGTTGTGCTCCTCCATGCCGGTCGCGATGGCGAAGATGTTCGGGTCGATAATGATGTCCTGCGGCGGAAAGCCGACGCGATCCACCAGGATGTCGTAGGCGCGCTTGGCGATCGACGTCTTGCGGGCGAGCGTATCGGCCTGGCCGGCTTCGTCGAACGCCATGACGACGACGGCTGCGCCATAGCGGCGTACCAGACGGGCGTGATGGATGAATGCCTCTTCGCCTTCCTTGAGCGAGATCGAATTCACCACGGCTTTGCCTTGTACGCATTTCAGCCCGGCCTCGATCACGGAGAACTTCGAGGAATCGATCATGATCGGCACGCGGGCGATATCCGGCTCCGCCGCGACCAGATTGAGAAATGTGGTCATGGCCTTCTCGGAATCGAGCAGGCCCTCATCCATATTGACGTCGATGATCTGCGCGCCGTTCTCGACCTGGTCGCGCGCCACCGCCAACGCAGCGGAGTAGTCGCCCGCGGTGATTAGCTTGCGAAAGCGCGCCGAGCCGGTGACGTTGGTGCGCTCGCCGATATTCACGAACGGAATCTCGGGCGTCAGCGTGAAAGCTTCGAGACCGGACAGCCGCAGCCGCGGCGCGATGTTTGGAATAGGGCGCGGTTTCTTGCCGGCAACGGCCTCGGCGATGGCGCGGATGTGATCCGGCGTCGTACCGCAGCAGCCGCCGGCGATGTTGACGAGGCCCGACTCGGCGAACTCGCCGAGCAACGCCGCCATGGCGTCCGGGCCCTCGTCATAATGGCCGAACTCGTTCGGCAGTCCGGCGTTGGGATAGGCGCAGATCAGCGTGTCGGCGACGCGGCCAAGCTCGGCGACGTGCGCACGCATTTCCTTGGCGCCGAGTGCGCAGTTGAATCCGACCGACAGCGGCGTGGTGTGCGCCACCGAATTCCAGAATGCCTCCGGTGTCTGTCCGGCTAGCAAGCGGCCGGAGCGATCGGTGATGGTGCCGGAGATCATCACCGGCACCGCGATCCCTCGCGCGTCGAATTCTTCGGCGATGGCGAAAATCGTCGCCTTGGCGTTGAGCGTGTCGAAAATGGTCTCGATCAACAGCGTGTCGACGCCGCCATCGAGGAGCCCGCGCACCTGCTCTGTATAGGCGATGCGCAAGTCATCGAAGGTGACGGAGCGGAAGCTTGGGTTGAGAACATCGGGCGATATCGAAGCCGTGCGGTTGGTCGGGCCGATGGCGCCGGCGACGAACCGCTGCCGGCCGTCCTCGTCCTGGGCAAGCCGCGCGGCATCGCGCGCCAGGCGGGCGCCCTCGAGGTTCAACTCGTAGGCCATCTCGGCCATGCCGTAATCGGCTTGCGCGATGCGCGTCGAGGAGAACGTGTTGGTCGAGACGATGTCGGCGCCGGCGCGGAAATAGGCGAGGTGGATTGCGCGGATGGCGTCCGGCCGGGTGAGTACGAGCAGATCGTTGTTGCCGCGCACCTCGCGGTTCCAGGCATCAAACCGCGCGCCGCGAAAGGCTTCCTCGTCGAGGCCAAGCGCCTGGATCATCGTGCCCATGGCGCCGTCGAGCACCAGAATGCGCTCGGCGGCGAGCTGCCGCAGCGTCGTTTCCGTTCGCGATTTAGAGACGGGCTTGGACACGGAACTCGCCATAACTCACACGCGCTCCCTCTTCCCTGCGGGGAGAGGGAGTTCGACGTTTTGATCCTTGTCCGGCCTAAGCCCGAGCAGGTGGCAGATCGCGTAGACGAGATCGGCGCGGTTCATGGTGTAGAAGTGAAAGTCGGTGACGCCGTGATCGACGAGGTCGAGTACCTGTTCGGCCGCGACGGCGGCGGCGATCAGCTTGCGCGTCGCGGCATCGTCGTCGAGACCGTCGAAGCGTTCGGCGAGCCATGGCGGCACCGAAGCGCCGCATCGCGCGGCGAAAGCGCGGGTCGTTTTGAAATTCTGCACCGGGAGGATGCCAGGCACGATCGGAATCTGAATTCCGCTCGCGCGCACGCGGTCGAGATAGCGAAAGTAAAGGCTGTTCTCGAAGAAAAACTGGGTGATCGCACGGCTGGCGCCGGCGTCGACCTTGGCCTTGAGCATATCGATGTCGGCGTCGACCGAGTCGCTGTCGGGATGTTTCTCCGGATAAGCCGAGACCGATACCTCGACGTCGGCAATGCGCTTGATGCCGGCGACGAGATCGGCGGCGTTACGGTAGCCGCCGGGATGCGGCGCGTAACGTTCGCCTGCACCGCCGGTTGGGTCGCCGCGCAGCGCCACGATGTGGCGCACGCCGGCCTGCACATAGGCGTCGATCACCGCGTCGACATCTGTCGAAACGGCGGCGACACAGGTCAGATGTGCCGCGGGCGTCAGCATGGTTTCGCCAAGAATACGCTTGACCGTGGCGTGTGTGCGTTCGCGGGTCGAACCACCGGCGCCGTAGGTCACCGAAACGAAGTTCGGCTTCAAAGGCGCAAGGCGATTGACCGCCTCCCACAACGTTTGTTCCATTTCCGTGGTTTTAGGCGGAAAAAACTCGAACGAGACACCGATGCGGCGCGGCGTACGATTCCCGACGAACCGGCTGGCGCGCGGTGCGCTCATCACGCCTCCTCGCGCGTCTTCGGTGCCGCGAGCAAGATGCGGGGATCGCGCGCGAGCCAGAGCGAGACCGCGATTTTGCCCTGTGGACCGGGCGGCAGTGTCTGCTGCCGCACAATGTCGAGGCCGGCGGCTTCCAGCCACTGCGACACGGTATCGGCGGCGAAACCGAGCCGCAGGTGGGCGTGCTCTTCGCGCAGAAATTCAAGGTCGTGCGGCGCGAAATCGATGACGAGGAGCCGGCCGCCGGGCCGCAGCACGCGCACAGCTTCACGGATGGCGCGTGGGGCGTCGTCGAGAAAATGAAGCACTTGGTGAATGATGACGATGTCGAACGAATCGCGGGGCAACGCGAGATCGTAAATGTCGCCCTGCCGCACGCTGCAATTTTTCAAGCCGGCGCGGTCGAGGCGCTCCCGGGCCAGCGCCAGCATATCCAGAGAAAGATCGAGTCCAAGGCCGCGCTCGATATCGCCGGCGAACAATTCCAGCATGCGGCCAGTGCCGGTGCCGAGATCGAGCAGCGACCGGGCCGGTTTGTCGGCGAGCGCGGTGCGGATTGCGTCCTCTACCGCCGCATCGGCGACATGCAGCTTGCGGATGCGATCCCACTCGGCGGCGTGCCGCCGGAAATAATTCTGAGCGGCGGTGGCGCGCGCGGTGCGGACCGCGGCGAGCCGCTCGCGGTCCCTCGCGATGACCGGATCGTCGGCATCGAGCCGGATAATCATGGCGCGCGCGATATCGGCCGGGCCGCCGCGCTCGCCGAGGCGAAAGAATGCCCACGAGCCCTCGCGGAAGCGCTCGACCAGGCCGGCCTCGGCAAGAAGGCGCAGATGGCGCGACAACCGAGGCTGCGATTGGCGCAGGATCTCGGTGAGGTCGGAGACGGTCAGCTCGGCCTCGGCGATCAGCGCAAGGATACGCAATCGCGTCGCTTCTCCCGCGGCTTTGAGCATTGCGGTCAGGTCAGGGAACGAGAGTGGGTCGCTGTCCAAAGGTGTTAGCCCAAGTCTGTTAAATTAGACATAAAGATATCTTTATACGATTAAGCCAAATTGGCAAGAGGGAATGTGGGCATCGTCCCAATCTCCGATGGGACTAGACCTTGCGGGGAAACCAGCCGTGCGACGACTAGCGGCGTCAGGGCCGACCGTGCGAATTTCGCAAAATGACAGATCAAACCAAAGACAGTGTGAAACCCGACACCGAACGGGACGGTTGCCGCGAGGGGGAAATTACAGTGGCGCTACCCGACCAATTCGATGCCTCGCTTTACTTCATCGGCCACATCCACACGCCGTGGAAAACCCGCAACGAGTGCCCGAAGAACGGACGGGAATCGGACGAAATCTGCACGATCACGCTCGCTCCGCGCTGGGCCCAAGGCCTCAAGGGACTCGAGACTGTCAGCCATGTGCTGGTGCTGTATTGGATGGACAAAGCGCGGCGCGACCTCGTGGTGCAGGCGCCGCGTCACTACGCCGAAGCGCGCGGCACCTTCGCACTGCGTTCGCCGGTTCGGCCCAATCCGATAGCGGCCTCGGTGGTGCGCCTGCTGCACATCGACGGCAATGTGCTTTCGGTCGTTGGCCTCGACTGTCTTGACAACACGCCGTTGCTCGACATCAAGCCTTATTTCGCCTCGACGGATGCGGTACCCGACGCGAAAGTCGGCTGGCACGCTGATCGCAAGCGCTGAGCGGCGTCAGAGCATGATCCGAAAAAGCGTGCCCTCGGACTTGATCCGAGGGTGGAGACCGGTCTTTCGAAATGATCATGCTCCAACGAAAATTCCAGACCATGATCCGAATGAACCTGATCGGATCGTGATCTGCCTCAAAACAGCGGCGGCGCTTCGCCGAGCGGAATCATTCCCAAGGACATGACCCCGTCGGAGAATTGCAGCGGTAAGACGATCGCCGGCTTCTTGTCGATCTCGGTCGGCTGGCCCATTTTGTTGAGGCTTTCGATTATGCTGGCATTTGCGGTGTCGCGGACCGCGCTGCTCAACCCTGGCATCAGGCGGTCGAGCGCGCCAAGTCCCTGAGAAGACCCTTTATCACCGCCCAGCCGGTCGATGCCGCGCGCGATGGCGCGATCGACACCCAACAGCGGGACGATATGTTCGACGCCGGATATGGCGATGCGGATCAGGCCGTCGAGCTTGCCATCCGGCTTCAGGGTAAGTGTGCCGGCGCCAACGATGATCGCGTCCGGCCGCTCGAGGCGCAGATGTGTGATCTCGATGCTGCCACCGGCCGCCTGCATTTCGCGAAAGCGCTGCGCCCATGGCTTGGGTGCGAGATCCTTAAATCCCTTGAAAACAGTGTCGATGTCGCCCTGTAAGGGCTCCGCGAGCAACGGATGCAAGCTCGGCGCGGCCGCCGCGGTAAATTGAATGAGTGTGTCGATCACGGGATTAGTGGCGGCCGAACCGGCGACAATGCGGCTGCGAATTTCCGCGGAATCAGCCCGGAAAATCGTCGTCGCCTTGGCGTCGCTGGCTTGATCGACACGCGCCTTTTCGACCGTGACGGTTACGCTTTCAGGCTCAGGCGGCAGGCCGCGCACAGTCAACTCGGCATGCGACCAATTGGCGGTGAAGCTCGGCGGCTGTCCTGGCACTGACAGCGTGAGCGGCCCGGTGACATGGGCCACGAGCAGCGTCGGATGATAGACCTGCGCCGTGAAGGTGATGTCTTTGGCGTTGACGGCAAACGGCGGCTGATTGCTGTTGATCTGAGCACCGGCCTCGACGCAATGCGCCTGAATGCGGAACGGAAATCCGGTGATGTCCTGTGTTCCGCAGCTATAGACCCGGCCAGCGGCGGCTTCCCGCTCGATCCAGCCGGATAGCGTGCGGTCGGCGACCGAAGCGGCGTAGTACCAAAGCCAGCACCAGCCGGCCGAAAGCGCGATCACGACGGCCACCGGCACAACAACTGCCCATACCCGACTGCGGCGCGGCGGGGCCGCGGCAGGACGCCGTTGTGGGCGCTGCCGCGGCGGCCGCATCATGTTAAGTGGAGATTCGCCCTGCATGGCCTTTTGTCGCCTGCCGCTGCGGCGTTTCAAAGACTAATTCGTCGCCATTGTGCCGCCACGGTCACCCTGTTAGGCGAGCGGAACTGCAAGCAGGAGTCAACGAGGGTGACGAGGCAGGACAGTGCGCACGATACCGAAGACCTTTGGGTTTTCGGCTATGGCTCGCTGATGTGGCGGCCAGGGTTCGACGTGCTCGAACGCGTGCCGGCGAAGCTGATCGGCATGCATCGCGCGCTCTGTGTCTTCTCGTATGTTCATCGCGGCACGCCGGAACGGCCCGGCCTGGTGTTGGGTCTCGACCGTGGCGGCATGTGCCGCGGTATCGCTTATCGTGTCTCCGCTTCGAAGCGAGACGAAACCATCGCCTATCTGCGCGGTCGCGAGCAGGTCACCAGCGTCTATCGCGAAACCGTGCGGCGGATCGAGCTTGAGGACGAAGGGCGGCGTCAAGTGCGGGCGCTATGCTACATCGTCGACCGCGGCCATGTGCAATATGCCGGCCGGCTCAGCGTAAGCGATAGCGTGCATTATGTGCGGCAAGGTCACGGCCGGTCCGGCAATAACCGCGACTACGTGCTTGAAACGGTTCGCGCGCTCGAAGCGCTCAGTTATCGCGAGACAGAACTTCATTTGATTGCCGCGCAGATTAAGGGCGTGCACGAAACAGCGGTCAGTCAGCGGGAGGCAGGATCTGCTATCAGCGACCGCTAACTGTAACACGCGCCTCCTGAACCAGCCGCGCGGTCGCTTCTTCCAGGACATTTTGCAGGCGCGCAAGAAATTCCTTTCGGTCAAGGCCGGAGGGAATTGGGTCGAGAGCTTCCACAAGGACGGTGCCGGAACGGCGGCGCAACGAGCGGCGCGGCCAAAACAGTCCCGAATTGAGGGCGACCGGCACACAAGGCACCTCTGCCTTGCTGTAGAGAAAGGCAACACCTGGCTTGTAGAGCGGCTCCGCGTCCGGTGGCCGCCGCGTGCCCTCAGGAAAGATGACGAGCTGGCAACCGCGCTCGAGTTCCTTTCGCGCCCGCGTTGTCATGCGCGCCAGTGCCGAAAGCCCGGCATTGCGGTCGACCGGAATGAGGTGCGCCTTCCAGGCGTACCAGCCGAATAGGGGAATCCACATCAGTTCGCGCTTGAGGATGTAAATCGGTTCGCGCAAAACCGCGTACAGCGCAAACGTCTCCCACAATGACTGGTGCTTGCAGGCGACCAGGCATGCGCCTTTGGGGACTTTCTCAAGACCGCGCCACTCGACTTTGATGCCGCAGATCACGCGCAGCAGCCAAAGGCTGGTTACCGCATATGAGCGGATGAACTCGCCTAGTATCCGATGCGGCAGCACGAGCGTCGGCAACGCCACGATCATATGAACGATCAGGTTGGCGTAGAACAACGCGTTGAAAATGAGTGAACGGGCGACGATGGTCGTTGAGCGAGGCAAGATGAACCTGTCGGCTGGAGCCGGCGCCAGACTATTACGAGCCGCGCGCGTCCGCCACGCGGCGGCTGCCGTCATCGGCTGTCGTCGAATTGAACCGCATGCGCATCTTGGCGAACAGGTATTTGAGATATTCCGACAGCACCAGCTTGGTCGTTGCGCCGTTCGACCACCACGGCTCGACGCGCAAGCGGTCGGAGACAACCGGATAGGGGATGAGGGCGTCGTCGGGAAGCTGATGCGCCAGTTCGGCCAGCGCCCGGGGCATGTGATAGGCCGACGTGACGATGATCAGCGACCGGAAATTGTGCGCGGTCGCCCAGATCCGGGTTTGAACGGCATTGCCGAGCGTATTCAGCGCGGAATAGTCGAGGTCGACGCAACACGACAGAAAGCGGTCATAACTGACGGTTTGACGGGCGATATCGGTGGTCGTCGTGCCCGGATTGACGCCCGTGATGAGCAAGCGCTTGCCTCGGCCGGAGGCGAGGAGTTCGAGCGCATCGGTGACGCGGGACGCGCCGCCGGTCAACACCACGATGCCGTCGGCGTTACGGTCGAGTGGCAATTGTTGTTCCGGCAGGATCCAGACGAAGGCGCCAAAGCCAAAGACGAGCGCAACGCAGGCCAACACCGCAAGCTTGACTGCAAGCGAGGACATCCGTCGCGTTCTGACCGCGGACTTGAGGCTTCGCATAGTGCGCGCGTCCCCCTCGCGCCTAGTTGATCTTAATCGATACTAGCAAGCGTTCGACTTACCGTGTAACGGGAAACCACTGCCGTCACCCCAGCCATTACAACAATCTGAGCAACGATGGCTATGTATCCGTCGACGCCGATGGACAGGCTGCCGAACAACGCGGCGGCTTCATCACCGCCCGGGGTCCCGGCAAACCAGGCCCGCGCCGCTTCGACGCAGCCGAACAGCAGGATGGCCGCGCCGCCACCGATCGCGCCACCCTTGAATCCAAGCAAAAGAAAATGGCGCTGGAATTGACCTGCAACGAAGGTGTCGGTGGCGCCGACATAATGCATCACTTCTATGATCGGCCTGTTGATCGCCATGGCGCCGCGGGTGGCGAACGTCACTGACAATACTGTCACTGCCAGCACGAGACCGAGCACCGTAAGGCCGGCGAAGACTGCGCTTCCAGCCATGGTACGCATCCGCTCGATCCAACCGCGATGATCGTCAAGACTGGCGGTCGGCACCTGGGCCGCCAGCGCGTTGCGCAAGGAGCTGAAATCCGGCGTCGCACCGGGAATGAGCTTGACGACGATCAGGCGAGGGATGGGCAGATCGTCGAGATGAAGCCCGGCGCCGAGCCAAGGCTCGACCAGTTGCTCGGATTGCTGTTTCGAATAAGCCTGGACCTCGGCTATGCCGACGGCACCGCGCGCAAGATCGGCCGCCTTGCTGACGTCCGCATCAATATCCCGCCCGGGTTGGGGGCGAACCTGGATGGTGACCTCGCGCCCGACCTCTGACTGCCATGTGCTTGCCGTGCTCACCACAAGCATCGCGGCCCCCGTCGTCAGCGAGGCGAGGAAGGTCATGATGGCGACGACGGCGGCGAGCGAACGCACGGCAATTGAGCTCTTCGGCACGATCGACGCGGCGCCTTGCGGCACGCGAGACAGCGAATGCGCCGCATCGGGATCATCCCACGGCTCGGCCATGACCTTGATTGGTTCAGTCGTAGACATGAAGACGACCCTCATGCAGCACCAGACGGCGCGCATCAAACTCGTCCATCAAGGCGATATCGTGGGTGGCGATAACGACTGAAGTGCCCGACCTGTTGAGTTCGATGAACAGGCGGAGCAGCCGCTGACCGAGATTTGGGTCGACGTTGCCCGTCGGCTCGTCGGCGAGCAGAAGCTGCGGCCGCGCGATCACGGCCCGCGCAATCGCTGCGCGTTGCTTCTCGCCGCCGGAAAGAACTGCCGGCAATGCTCCGATGCGTTCGCCAAGACCGACCCAATGCAGCAATTCCACAACCTCCGACCGGTAGGAGGCCTCGTCCTTGCCGAGCACACGGAGCGGCAGCGCGACGTTCTCGTAGGTGGTCATATGGTCGAGCAGCCGGAAGTCCTGGAATACCAAACCAATCCGACGCCGCATTGTCGCACGCCCGTCCTTGCTGAGCGTCGCGGTGTCCTGGTCGAACATCGTGACCAGGCCCCGCGTGGGCCGCAGTGCCAGGAAAAGCAGGCGAAGGAGGGACGTCTTGCCCGCCCCGGAGGGCCCGGTGAGGAATTGAAAAGATTTGACGTCAATGCGGAAAGTGAGATCGCGCAGGATCTCGGGGCCGAGCCCGTAGCGCAAGCCGACATTCTCAAATCGGATCACGCGGTTCTCCGCATTGCCTGCTGCCGGCCGGTCGTTCGATTCGCCCCGATAGTGAATTTAGCACCCTGCCGGGCGGGATGGCTCGCCGAGACGGCTTGGTTTCCAATTCGTTAACGGATCGCCGTTAGGGTCGCCCGGAACGAGCCGCGATTACTGATTTGCAGATGCTGACCGTTTGCCCATCTTGCGCTACATCGTACGACATCGAGCTGGCAAGCCTGCAACCCAACGGGCGCCGGGTTCGCTGCGTGCGCTGCCGCAATGTCTGGCACGCCGAGCCCAGTCAAGCCGATAAGCTTTTGGCAGCCGCCGATGCGATTGCCCCGGTTCGCGACATGGTGGACGCGGCCCAGTCTTTCGCCGCGGAGACCTCGTCCGACGCGGCAGATTCTCCCCTGACAGCCGCGGGGTCCGTGCCGATCGGCGTATAGGGCATGCCGCGGACGCCAACTCTTATGCTGCGCCTGACGGATCGTCCGAAGGCCCGCTCGACACAGAGCAGGCGGGCGAGGCGACAGGAGGGCCCATTGGGGATGTCGAGGTGGACGCTCCGCCGATCGCGCCAGTCGAGCTCGATGAGGGCCAACCGGCGATCGAGGCCGAAGCCGAGCCAGCCGAGACCGCCGAAGATATCGAGACCTATGCCGCGCGTCGCGAAAGACATGTCACCAAAGGCCAGCCGTGGCGCTGGCCGCTGTCGCGGCTGCAAAGCGGCGTGCTGGCACTACTCATTGTCGACGCCATCATTGTCGGCTGGCGTGACGAATTTGTGCGCATTATGCCGCAGACCGCCTCGTTCTATTCGATGCTCGGTCTGAACGTGAACCTGCGCGGCCTCACATTCGATGGCGTCAACACCGCGACGGAACTACAGGATGGCGTCCCGATCATCGTGGTCGACGGCACCATCGTCAACGAAAGCCGAAAGAGCGCCGATGTGCCGCGATTGAAGTTCGCGGTACGCAATGGCTCCGGCCAGGAGGTATATTCATGGACCGCGGTTTCGCCGCGCACGTCCCTGCCTTCCGGTGAAAGCGTTGTGTTCCATAGCAGGCTCGCCTCGCCGCCGCTCGAGGCACACGACATATTGGTGCGCTTTGCCACCCGGCACGACATTATTTCCGGAGCCCACTGATCGCCATGGCGCGCATCCTCATAGCCGAAGACGAGGAGGCGTTACGCGCATTGTGCGCCCGTGCCCTGGCGATGGACGGCCACGAGGTCAAAAGCACCTGCGACGGCAGCGAGGCACTGGAGGTGTTGTGCCGGGAAGCAGGGCGCTTCGACCTGCTGCTTACCGATATTCGCATGCCGATCATGGACGGCATCGCGCTTGCACTCGCTACGGCACGTGATTTTCCGACTCTCACCATTTTGATGATGACTGGCTATGCAGATCAGCGCGAACGCGCGCACGGTCTCGACGCTCTCATCCACGACGTCGTCACCAAGCCCTTCACGCTGGCGACGTTGCGGACGGCGGTGGCTGAAGCGCTCGCAGTTCGCGTCCGCACCTGAGATATTGGCAATTTCGATTTTAGTCGTCGTTCGAAGCCGCGTAGGGGCGCGGCATCGGATCGGACTTCGGCTTGGACTCCGGTTGCCGAAAATCGGGCGCCGGCGAATCCAGGTTGAACTGGATCATGCCGCGCCGGATGGCGCGCCTTTCGGCGAAAGTATTGTACAACGTCTCGGCGTCGCCGTTGCGGACGGCACGCGTGAGAGTGGAGAGGTCCTCGTTGAAGCGGCCGAGCACTTCCAGGACGGCATCGCGGTTATGCAGGAAGATGTCGCGCCACATCGTGGGGTCGGACGCGGCAATGCGGGTGAAGTCGCGGAAACCGCCGGCCGAGTATTTGAGGATTTCGGACTCGGTGACCAGCCGCAGATCGAACGCCGTACCGACGATGTTATAGGCGATCAAGTGCGGGACATGGCTGGTGACGGCTAGCACCAGATCGTGGTGTTCCGGCGACATGATCTCGACACTGGCGCCGAACGCTTTCCAGAATTGCGACAGGCGCTCGACCGCAGATGCGTCGGCGTCCTTTGCCGGGGTCAGGATGCACCAGCGGTTGATGAACAGTTCGGCGAAGCCGGCATCGGGCCCGGAATCTTCGGTGCCGGCGACCGGGTGTCCGGGAATGAAATGGACTCCGGCTGGAAGATGCGGCGCCATCTCGCGCACGACGTCTGCCTTGACCGAACCGACATCAGAGACGATCGCACCGGGCTTGAGGTGTGGCCCGATTTCCCTGGCGACCGCGCCGCAGGCGCCAATCGGGACGCAGACGATTACCAGGTCGGCACCGGCAACGGCGACGGCACTTGTGTCCACGACGTCGTCGGCGAGGCGGAGTTCGCGGATACGCTGCCGCGTCGGCTCGGAGCGCGCCGTCGCCGTAATGGTCCGCACCAGGCCGAGCGCCCGCGCCGCACGGGCGATCGAGCCACCGATCAGGCCGACGCCGATCAGAGCCAGGCGGTCGAAGGTGGGGGCCGGCGCCATCACTGCCGTCCCAAAAATTCCTTGAGGGCGGCGACGACAAGACGGTTGGCTTCCTCGGTGCCGACGGTCATGCGCAGCGCGTTCGGCAGCTTGTAGGCGGTCGTCTGACGCAGGATGAGGCCGCGTGCGGTGAGGAAAGCATCCGCGTCCTTGGCGGTGCGGCCCTTGGTTTCCGGAAAATGGATCAGCACGAAGTTGGCGACGCTCGGAGTCACTTTCAACCCGAGCTTGCCGATCTCCGTCATCAGCCAGTTGAGCCAGCGCGTATTGTGTTCGCGCGAGCGCTCCTGGTGCTCCATGTCCTGGATTGCCGCAACGCCTGCCGCGAGCGCTGGACCGGTGAGATTGAACGGACCGCGGATGCGATTAACGGCATCGACAACGTGCGCCGGCGCGAACATCCAGCCCAGCCGCAGCGACGCGAGCCCGTGGATTTTCGAGAACGTGCGGCACATGACGACATTCTCCGATGTCGCTACGAGTTCGATGCCGGCCTCATAATTGTTGCGCCGGACATACTCGGCATAGGCCGCATCAAGGACCAGCAGCACGTTGGGCGGCAGGCCGCGATGTAGCCGCTTGACCTCGTCGAACGAAAGGCATGTGCCGGTCGGATTGTTCGGATTGGCGAGAAAGACGATCTTGGTCTTTTTCGTCACCGCGGCGAGAATGGCATCGACATCCGCAGTGAAATCCTTCTCCGGCGCCACCACCGGTGTAGCGCCGGTGCCGAGCGTCACGATCGGATAAATCAGGAATCCATGCGTGGTGTGGATCGCCTCATCGCCGTCGACCAGATAGGCGTTTGCAAGCAGATGCAGCAAATCGTCCGAGCCCGAGCCGCAAACGATGCGGTCGGGGTCGAGCCCGAAGGCGCGCCCGATCGCCTCGCGCAACTCGCTCGCAGCGCCATCCGGATAATCCTCAAGGTGGTCGGCGGCGGCCTTATAGGCCGCGATCGCCTTCGGGCTTGGTCCAAGCGGCGTCTCGTTCGACGACAGTTTGATCACCCTGGCCACGCCAGGCGCGCTGCTCTTACCGGGCACATAGGCCTCGATCTCGAGCACGCCGGGCCGGGGCTGCGGACGCGTTGCAGGCATTACTTCCTCACTCCTGGATCGACCCCTCTCCCTTTCAGCGGGGGGCGGGGACTTTGTCGGGCACCGTATAGCGGGTCGCGTGACTGCCGACGAGGGCCGTCGAGCGGATCGAGGCGCCGATACCGATCAGGGCTTTGGAGACGGCGGCGATGCCGCCGCGCTCGACCGAGACCAATAGCGCCGCGCCATCGAAGGCGCGATCGGGTACGGCGATAACGTCGGCCAGCGTCGCGACGGCGTCGACCGATGCGGCGTTCCAGCCTGACACTCGGAGGCTCCAAACCTCGGTCTCGGTCACCAGGGCGTCGGGCGCGACACGGGACACCACGAAGACCGGCATGCCGGCCGGATGATTGGAACGCTCGACGAACGGCAGCCGGGCGATGATTTTTGGCGCGGCGTCGAATTCGAGTGCGGTCCACCATGGACCGGCGCCAGCGGTGGCGAACGCAGGCACAAGGCCAATATCGGCCTTCGCCGACGATGCTGCCGCAACTACGCTCGCTGCGCCGGCGTGCGGCACGAACGGAGCGGTGAAGCCGAAGTGGAAACGCGCGGAATCGCGCATCATGGCGTCGCCGGCGGAGAGGTCGGCGTGCACCGAAAACGGCGCCTGAACGTAGGTGAAAGTGGAGATGATGACCCGCCAGATGCTCTCGACGGTATCGAGCGGCAGGTTGCCGCGATGCCGCTGTACGAGGCGTCGCATCATGTCGGCTTCGCGGGCCGGACGAAAGGCCGAGCCGGTTTCTTCGGTCTTCTTGACCGCGATCAAGGTGTCGATGATCTCGCCGCGCTCGAGCAAGAGCTCGTGCATCGCCTCGTCGATGCGATCGATCTCGCGCCGCAGGTCGGTCAGTGAAACTTGCTTCTGGCGTGGCGGGTTCGGCATGGTTTGCCCTGGGAATTGGCCCGATTGATAGGTGCCGTTAAGACCGAAATCAAAGAAAACGTTGACTCCGAGCGGAAGCGGCCTATTTACGCCGCTTTGAGCGCCCGGGCTGCGGGCGACCGACGCCGGGAAGTGTCGCTTTCAGGGACCCATTATGGCCGACGCCAGCGCCACGCTCGATCTCGCCGACCGCACGCGCGAAGCGGATCACCCGCATTCTCCGGCGGTGCGTTTCGCCGCCGACAAGCCGCTGCGGCTCGATGCCGGCGTCGATTTTGCTCCGTGGCAGATCGCCTACCAGACCAATGGCACACTCAATGCCGCGCGCAGCAATGCCGTCCTCGTCTGCCACGCGCTGACCGGTGATCAGCACGTGCTCAATACCCATCCGGTGACCGGCAAGCCAGGTTGGTGGGAGACTATGGTCGGCCCCGGTCGGCCGATCGACACCGAGCGCTATTTCGTCATCTGCCCGAACGTCGTCGGCGGCTGCATGGGCAGCTCCGGTCCGGCCTCGACCAATCCGGCGACGGGCATGCCTTGGGGGCTCGACTTTCCGGTCACGACCGTGCGCGACATGGTGCGCGCGCAAGCGATGCTGCTCGATCACCTCGGCATCGACTCGCTGTTCGCGGTCGCGGGGGGCTCGATGGGCGGCATGCAGGTGTTGCAGTGGGCGGCGAGTTTTCCAGACCGCGTGTTCGCGGCGCTGCCGATTGCGGCTTCGACGCGGCATTCGGCGCAGAACATCGCCTTCCACGAGGTCGGCCGCCAGGCGGTGATGGCCGATCCGGAGTGGCGCGGCGGGCGTTATTTTGCCGAGGGCACCAATCCGCGGCGCGGGCTTGCGGTCGCGCGCATGGGCGCGCACATCACCTACCTGTCCGACGCCGCGTTGCACCGCAAATTCGGCCGCCGGTTCCAGGACCGTGACAATCCGACATTTTCGTTCGATGCCGATTTTCAGGTCGAGTCTTACCTGCGGCACCAGGGCATTACCTTTGTCGAGCGCTTCGATGCCAACTCGTATCTCTACTTGACCCGCGCCATGGACTATTTCGATCTCGCAGCGGACTATGACGGGGTGGTGGCGAATGGTTTCCGCGATACGCCGACACGGTTCTGCGTGATCTCGTTCACCAGCGATTGGCTGTTTCCGACCGCGGAATCGCGCGCCGTGGTTCACGCGCTCAATGCTGCCGGCGCGCGCGTATCGTTTGCCGAGATCAAGACCGACAAGGGCCATGACGCCTTCCTGCTCGACGAACCCGAACTGTTCGCCATCGTGCGCGGCTTTCTGGAAGGCGCCGCCAAGGCGAGGGGTCTGTGACCATGCTGTCCCGCGTCGAGCACGATATGACAATGGCGGAGGCCGCGCGCGGACCGGGCGGCTCGCGCGTCGATTTGCTCGTGGTTGCCGATATGGTGGAGCACGGCGCGCGCGTGCTCGATGTCGGCTGCGGTGACGGCGAACTGCTGCGCTTGCTTGAGACACGCGGCGTGGACGGCCGCGGCATCGAGTTGTCGCGCGAAGGCGTGAACGAATGCGTCGCCAAGGGGCTCGCGGTGGTCCAGGGCGACGCCGACACCGATCTGGCCAATTATCCGAACGACGCCTTCGACTTCGTCATTCTGTCGCAGACGTTGCAAGCGACGCGCCAGCCGCGCGCCGTGCTCGAACACATGCTGCGCATCGGCCGGCACGGCATCGTGTCGTTCCCCAATTTCGGCCACTGGAAGATACGGCTGCAGTTATTTTTCGGTGGCCATATGCCGCGTACCGACAACCTGCCCTATGCGTGGTGGGAGACGCCGAATATCCATTTTTGCAGCATCAAGGACTTCCGCGAGCTCTGTGACGCCACCGGCGCTAAGATTGAGCAGGCGGTGGCGCTCAATGCCTGGGGCAGCCGTATGCGGCTGAAAATGCCGTGGTGGTTCTGGAATTTGTTCGGCGAACAGGCGGTGTTCCTGCTCAGCAGGCGGGGCTAGGCGCCAGGTCATTGCGCGCTGGATGGCGTCGCTTAGCTCGCAATGACGGTGCTATAAAATATCGTCCCGCATTCTTTCGTCCGCGCCATCTGCGGACGGCGGGCCCGTAGCTCAATGGTCAGAGCTAGCGGCTCATAACCGCTTGGTTGGAGGTTCGAGTCCTCCCGGGCCCACCATGAATTCACTGGCTTTTTTGACGCTTGGTCGAGTCAATTTCCAGCCGTAATGCCGGGTGGGACGCAGTGACCGCGCATAAGTAGGGCCGCATCGTATCCCAGGAAGCATTGGGCCGGGCCGGGCGAGCGCTCAATGGCTGGACGTGCGCGCCGCCAGCCGCGGGAACAGCTTCAGCGCGTTATCGGCGAGGACGGTGCGGCTTTCTTCGCTGTCCCTCATCGTTGACTATGCCGAATTGGCGTTGTACCGATATACGATATATTGTATCGGTAGACGATACATGGAGAACGCCATTCGCGATCCGAGCAGCCATGTGCCGCTCTATTATCGGTCGTTGGATTTCGAGATCTTGTGGCAGGACTATCCGCCGGCGCCACAATATTTCGAGACAACGTATCGGCTGTCCCGTGACGAACTGCGAACGCTTCAGAACGAGCGCTTTCTGCGCCAGGTGAAGCGAGCCTGGGACGTGCCGTTTTATCAACGTTATTGGGGCAAAGCCGGCGTTCAACCCGGCGACATCCGCGGACTCGAAGACCTAAGACGTCTTCCGACATTCTCCGTGCACGACATGCGTGAGAGTATCTCGCGCAATCCTCCTTGGGGCGACCTCATCGGCATTGATCCTGAACGAGACGAGCCGATTCCTCTCGTGTTTCAGACCAGCGGCGGCACGACCGGGTTGCCGCGCGTCATGATGTATGCGCCGCAGGACCGCGAGGTCATGAATATCAACACGGGTCGACGTATGTATATGCAAGGCGTGCGGCCGTTCGACTTGGTTCAGGTGGCACTCGCAACCGGCCTGCCGAACGCCGGCTTCCTGATGCGCGAAAGTCTTTGGAAGTATACCGGCGCCGTTCCCATCATTACCGGCGCTGGCAACCAGACACCCACACGCCGCCAGATCGAGTTGATGAAGGGGTGGGGAGTTCACTTCTTCGCCGCTCTTGGAGCCTATCTCCGCCACGTCGCACTCGTTGCGCGCGACGAGTTGAAGTTCGACGTGCGGGAATTGAAGCTCAAAGGCCTGTTGTCGTGGTTGGGCGTGGACGACCGCAAGCCACTCGAGGAGCTTTGGGGAACCGACCTTTTTGACAACTACGGGACCAACGAACTTGGAACTGTGTGTTGCGATTGCCGTTACAAGACCGGAATGCACGTCTTCGAAGATTCGTTTGTGACGGAAATTGTGGATTCCGAGACGGCCAGCGAAAGACCGGACGGTGAAAAGGGTACGCTAGTCGTAACGACACTCTTCAAATACGCGGCACCAATGATCCGCTTCAACACCAACGACGTGCTGTCGTTCGTTCCTGGCGGGTGCCCCTGCGGTTCGACCCATAGACGTCTATCGAAGGTATTTGGACGCGCCGACAATATGGTGAAGCTTCGTGGCGTGAATATTTTTCCCGAAGCGGTCGGCGCCTGTATCGCGGAATTTATTGAAACGAACGGCGAATACATCTGCGTGGTCGATTCCTCGTCATCCTCCGGACGGGAAGAATTGACTGTCATGGTCGAGCTAATCGATGCTTCCGTCTCCAAGCCGCAATTCGCCGAGACGCTGTCGCGTCGCCTCCACGACTCTCTTGGCGTTCTGCTCAAGGTTGCCGTCGTTGATAAAGGCGAACTCAGTGAACTGACAGGAATAGCGGAAGTCACGAAGGTTCGAAGACTTCTCGATCGACGTAAGCACTGAACTCCTTCAGAAGATCGCACAGAGCCAAGCCGATGGAAATCTTCGATTGTCATTCGCACTGGGCCACGCCGGGCCGTTCGGTGCTGCGCACCGACGAGGACTGGCTTCATGCAAAGCGCGTCTTTCAACTGGAACGAAAGACATATACCGACGAAGAGCAGGCCGCCTATTTCCGACAGCACAAGGTGCGGACCATTCTCGATCTGTCATTCACGAAAGAGCTGCCGATCGAGGAAATGCGGTCTCATCACGATTACGCGTTGCACTATCAGCGACGCTACCCCGACGTCGTGTTCGGCCACTGGCTGCAATTTCAACCTTGGCGCACCGAAGAATCGCTGGCCGAATTTCAGCGCTGTAACGACTTCGGCGCCGGATTTGTCGGATTTTGCGTCAATGGACAAGGGACGGGGGTGCCCGCTAGCGATCCCCGCTGGGGTCCGTTCTACCGACGATCCATCGATCTGCGTCTCCCCGTGATGATCCTTTGCGGGCTTACGGGCATTGGCCAGGGTCATCGCGGCGGCAAGGGGATTATCCTCGACCACGGCCATCCTCGGCATATCGATGCGGTCGCGGCGCACTTTCCCGAGTTGCAAATCCTCGCAGCGCGTCCCGCCTACCCGTGGCAAGACGACATGATTGCCGTCCTGCTTCACAAGGGAAACGTCAGCTACGAACTGCACGGCTGGGGGCCCCAGCACTTTAGCCCGGCGCTCAAAAAGGAAATCCGGGGCCGGTTGCAGGACCGCATTATGTTCGGCTGCGACTTTCCCGGCTTGACCTTTGAACGGCTGATCCCCGCGTGGATAGCAGAAGGCTACTCGGAAAATGTTCTCGCAAAGATTCTTCATCGGAATGCGACGACCTATTTTTCAAATGCGGCAGCCGTATCGCGCAGCGACGCCACAGGAGCTCGGTCATGAGAGTGGTCGCAATTATTTCGACTCCCGGCGTGGGAAAGAGGTCACTTTGAGCAAGATCGTTGTCCGGGGGATGATGCTGAGCGCGATGATCGCGCTCCTCGCCGCGTTGCCGGTCCAAGCACAAGGCACGTTTCCTTCCAAACCGGTGGAAGTCATCGTGCCTTACCCTCCCGGGGGAGTAACAGACATCATCGCCCGTAGCCTTTCGCATGCGCTTCAATCCATAACCGGGCAGGCTTTTGTGATCCAAAACAAGCCGGGCGCGACCGGCATTGTGGCCGCTAACCTCGTCAAGCACGCGACGCCGGATGGCTACACGCTGATGATGGGAAGCACATCACAGATGTCTGTGTTGCCGGCGCTCAAGGCTGACTTGCCGTTTGATCCGGCCAAGGACTTTGCCGTGTTGTCGCTGGTCGGTACGACCCCCTACATTCTTCTAGTCAACGCGGAGATTCCGGCAAAAACAATTCCCGAGCTGATCCAATTGATGCGCGACAGTCCTCACAAATACAATTATTCGACATCCGGAGTTGGCTCCATGCCGCATTTGCTTGGCGAAATGTTCAAGCAAAAAGCTAATGTCGATATGGTCCACGTTCCTTATCAGGGCAATAGTCCGGCGACGGTCGCCGCGGCGGCGGGCGATGTTCAATTGACCTTCGACACGCTGCTCTCTGCACGCCCCTTCATCGACAGCGGTAAGTTGCGAGCGCTTGGCGTTGCGGCCTTGCGGCCAATCGACGGTCTACCGGATGTCCCGACGATAGCTAGTGTGCTGCCGGATTTCACCGGCGAATCCTGGCTGTGCCTGTATACGCCGGCCGCAGTGCCATCGGCCGCGATCGGTCGATTGCGTGAATTCATTGATCAGGCCGTTCAGCAGCCGGAATTCGTCAAAAATGCCGCCGTCGGCGGGTTCTCCGTCCCGCGTTTGACCGTCCAACAAGCCGAAGCGTTCCTGAAAGACGATGCTGCACGCTGGCGCGCAGTTGCGCACGCCGCAAACCTAGTTCTTGAGTGAATGCACCTCGGGAGCTCGCACAATGGCGGAGATCAGAGCGAACGAATCGCTGGTCGAAAATCTCCCTGTGACAATCCGGCGCCGGGTGAAATGGGGCGAATGCGACCCTGCAGGGGTCGTCTACATGGTCAACTATGGCGAATATGTTGTCTCCGCCTACGAAATGTTGATGGCGGAATTGCTGGGTGAAGAATTCCAGAAGGCCAAGGCAGGCCTATGCGTGGCGCTCCCCGCAAGGGCCTTCAAGATCGATTTCATCGCTTCACTGCGCCCGGACGACGAATTCATCATGACTGCCGAGGTTTCCGATATACGCACCAAGACATTCGACGTCATCGTTCGCGGACGCTCTATCAATTGCGTCGAATTATTTCTGGCAACGCTCACGCCGATAGCCGTCCACCCATTGGAGAGATCGGCGATACCGTTACCGGAGGGCTTGGTTCGCGAACTCGAACGCTATCGCGCAGCGTGCACTGCGGCCATCAACGCTTAATCTGAGGCCATCAAACCGATGCCACGAGTCAAAACCAGCTCGGCTTCAGGAGGCGGAGTCCTTGCGGTGACGCTTACCTTCAGCATCGTCGAGGCGCTCGCCAGCAGTCGAGATCCGCTTGGCGTCACTGAATTATCCAAGATGGTGGACGCGACGAAATCGCGAATTCACCGTCACCTCGTCACTCTGGCCAAGGCAGGTTATGTCGCGCGAGATACACGTAGTGAAAAGTATTGCATTGGCTTGCGGATGGTATCTTTGGCCCAAAACATTGCGACGGGTGTCGACATCGTTGCCGTAGCGCAGCCCGTCCTTCGTGAAATATGCGACAGCTTTGGACATACTGCGGTAACGGCCAGACTCGAAGGCGAGCAGATTCGGATTATCGACGTGGCGCTGGGCACCTCCGACTACGCCATCGTCCAACGTGTTGGCAACACGCTTCCCCGGGACATGCTGCATTGCTCAGCCCTGGGCAAGATTGCGCTGGCCTTTGGGCCGACGGAATTGTTGCAACGCATCTTGTCTCGTCCGCTGGCGAGGAAAACGCCAAATACGCTCGATAATCCACGCGTCCTGAAAACCAATCTTGATCGGGTGCGCAGCCAAGGATGGTCGAATGTCCCGGATGAAGCAATAATTGGCTTCAACGCGGTGGCTGTGCCCGTTCTCGACGCTCGCAACCAATTGGCCGCGATGATTGGAATTATCGGAGCGACCAGAGTGTTGCCTGCGAAGCCTCCATCAAACCTGATTGCCGGAATACGGCATGCCGGCGCCGTTGTCTCAAAAGCACTTGGCGCCACTGCCCAGCAGATGGACGAGGCCTCGCGACGGTGAGGTGAGTTTTTAACTTGATCCTGGGCCCACCATCTTTTGCCTTCAGCTCGCGATAGCTTCCAGCCGTCGCTTGGTGACCGCAGGGCCAAAGCCGCCGATAACGATGAACACGATCACCATGGCGCCGGCGATGAAGCTGAATACGCCGATAGTGCCGTAGTTGCCGAGCAGGAAGGCGATGATGAAGCCGGAGAAGATGGCGCTGAACCGGCTCCACGAATAAACAAAGCCTACGGCCTGGGCGCGAATGCGGGTCGGATAAAGCTCTGCCTGATAGGCGTGGAACGAGAACGACATCCAGTTATTGCAGAGCGTGATCAACAGCCCACATACGATCACACCCGCCGCGCTGGTCTGTTGCGCAAACAGCAAGCCGAAAACAGCGATGCCAATTGCAGCCCAGGCGATTTGCCATTTGCGCTCGAAGCGGTCGGCGAAAATGACGCCGACCAGCGGGCCGATCGGCGCGGCGATCGCGATGATGAAGGTGTAGGCGAGCGACTTGGTGACCTCGATATGTTGCGAGATCAGAAGTTGCGGCACCCAGCTTGAGAAGCCGTAATAGCCGATGGTCTGAACCAGATTGTAGATCACCAGCATGATGGTGCGGCCGCGATAATCCGGTCCCCATATTTCCATCCAGGCGCCGGTCTTGCGCTCGGCCTCACCCGCGACGATCAGTGGGGGCGGCAGGTCCTTGCCGGTATCGGCGCGAATTTTCTGTTCCAGGTCGCCGACGATGCGTTCGGCTTCGGCGGTATGGCCGTGCTGTTCCAGCCAACGTGGCGACTCCGGTAGGCTGCGCCGGATCCACCAGATCACTGCCGCGCCGATCGAACCGATGATGACGACCCAGCGCCAGCCGTCGAGCCCGAAGATGGTCAGCGGCACCAGTTGCCAGGCCAGAAAGGCGACCACCGGCACCGCGGTGAACATCACGAATTGATTGTAGGCGAAGGCCGGCCCGCGCTGCTCCTTGGGAACAAGTTCCGACACGTAGGTGTCGACGTTCACCAGTTCGACGCCGAGGCCGATACTGGCGATGAAACGCCACAGATCGATGGTCTCGGGCGTATTCTGAAACGCCATGATCAGCGCGCCGAGCGAGTACCACAGCAAGGCGAAGGTGAATATCGAGCGGCGACCGTAGCGATCGGACAGCCAGCTGAACGCCAGCGTGCCGACGAACAATCCGGCAAACAATGCGGCGACGAAGCTGGCAAAGCCTTGCAGGTCGAACAGGCCTTGCGTGGTCGGCTTGAAAATGCCGGCCTTGAACAGCCCGATGGCGATATAGGCGGTAAAGAAGAGATCGTAAAACTCGAACCAGCCGCCGAGCGAAACCAGCGTGACGAGCCAGCGCGTATGACGCGAAGGTGGCAAGCGGTCGAGCCGCGCCGCAACCGTGACTGTCTGATCCGATGCCAAGTCCGCCCCCTGCGCACGCTGCCGATTTTTTTGGCTTATGATCGTACAATTCTATCAGGGCAGGCCGCCATCCTGTCAAATTCTCGCCGCTTGGCGCCGATCCGCGGGCTTGCCGGGCTGGTTTATTCTGTGCATGACGGCAGCTACGGTCCATCACGCGGATCGGCGAGGGGCGTGTTCGCGCAGGCCATGAGCGCAACAACAGCGACACCGATTTCCGAGCACAGCGCCACGGCTCATTGTTGCCTCGTCGCTCGGCAACGCGTTGGAATTCTACGAAATCCTGGTCTACGGCTATTTCGCCGTCATCATTTCGAAGGTTTTCTTCCCCGCCGCCGATGAGGCCGTTTCTCTGCTCGTGACCTTTGGCACGTTCGGCGCCTCGTTCCTGGCGCGCCCGGTGGGCGCGATATTCCTCGGCGCCTATGGCGACCGCGTGGGCCGCAAGCGGGCACTGACGCTGTCGATCCTGCTGATGACGATCGGCACCGGGCTGATGACCGCCATGCCGAGCTACGCCTCGATCGGCATCGTGGCGCCGGTGTTAGTGATCGGCGCGCGGCTGTTGCAGGGATTTTCGGTCGGCGGCGAGTTCGGAAGTTCGACTGCTTTTCTGGTCGAGCATCGTCCCGATCGCGCCGGTTTCTTCGCGAGCTGGCAATGGGCGAGCCAGGGTCTTGCCGCGGTCGTCGCCACCAGCTTGGGCGTTTTGCTGACCACGACCATGTCGGCTCCAGACCTGCAGGCCTTCGGCTGGCGAATTCCTTTCGCTGTCGGACTCTTGATCGGGCCGGTCGGCTACTACATCCGCAGCAATTTGGAGGAAACGCCGGAATTCCTTGAAAGCGGCGCGGCGCGGGCGCCACTGCGCGATCTTTTGGTCGGTCAGTGGGACCGGCTCTTGCTCACTGTCGGCGCGGTCGTGGCATCGACGAGCTCGCAATACGTGCTGGTCTTCATGCCGACCTACGCCATCCGCGAGCTGCACCTGCCGCAGTCGACCGGGTTCATCGCGGCCATGCTTGCCGCGGCGTTGCAAACGGTGGTTGTGCCCATTGTCGGCATCTGGGTGGATCGGATCGGACAGACTAGGGTTATGATCGCCGCTGCGATCCTGTTTTTCCTGACGTCATATCCGGCCTTCGTACTTCTGAACGCCAACGCCACGCTTACAGTGCTGATCGCGATGGTGTGCTGGGTCAGCCTGTTGAAATCACTTTTCAGCGGCGCGCTTCCGTCGCTGATGGCAAAGATTTTCCCGGTTTCGACCCGCGTTAGCGGCATGTCGCTGAGCTACAACATCGCGGTGCCGATCTTCGGCGGCTTTGCGCCGTTCTTCGCGCAGTCGCTGATCGACCTGACCGGTTCGAAGCTGGCGCCGAGCTATTACATGATGGCGACGTCACTGTTGAGCCTCGCGGCGCTTCTCGTGCTGCGGCGGAAATATAGGCTCTAAAAAACCCCTTATCGGTCGCGCTGCCCATCGCTTGCCGCGTCTGGGCATCAATTTTGCCATCTTCGCAACGATGATTGCGGGGCGCGGCCTCACAAAAGGGCGAACAATGCCGGGCCGCGGTGTTGGGGGGTGCGTGCGATGCCGGAGGGGGATGCTGCCTATGCCATGGCCATCGAATCCGCGGCAATCGCCATTACCGCCTGTGACCTTCGCCTGCGCCGGCAACTCTGCGAAGCCTTTTCCGAGGCGATTGATCTGCGCGGCGGTTCGCTCGCCGGCGGGCTTTGCATCGAACGTGACGTCATTGCCGCTCTGGAGGACGTGTTCAAACGGGTGGTCGATCTCTATGCAGAGGATCTCGTGCCAGCGCGAGAGCATGTGCTACGTGAACGCGCCGAGGCGCTGCTGCGCAAAATCCTTGCCGAAGTCAGCACGGACTTCTTTGTCAGCTGGCCGTTTCCCGAGGAAAACGGCGACGGTGCGAATTAGGCCGTCTCCTCACGGACTACGAGGACACGCCCTGCTCGTCGGACGCGCAGAGGCATTTCACTCCGCATGCAGGCCCTCGGCCCGGATGATCGGCCACCACTTCTCGGTATCGGCCTTGTATACGGCGGCTAGCGCTTGCGGCGTTTGTTGGTCCTTCGGCCAGATGTCCTGGCCTAGCGTGGCGAAACGCTCCCGCACGGCGGCATCGCCCAGTGCGCTTACCACTGCGGCATTGACCTTCATGATGATGTCTTGCGGCGTGGCTTTCGGCGCAAACAGCGCGTGCCAGTAGGAAATGTGCAGCCCCGGCACGCCGGACTCGTCGATGGTCGGAATATCCGGGGTGAGATGCCAGCGTTCCTTGGTCATCACCGCATAGGCCTTGATGGTGCCGGCGCGAAGCTGGGTCATCGCGTTTGCCGCTTGATCGAACATGAAATCGACGCGGCCGGCCATCAGATCCTGCATCGCCGGCGCGCCGCCGCGATACGGCACGAAACCGAATCGCGTTCCGGTGACCTGTTGGAAATACATACCGGCGACTTGGGCGCCGCCGGCGGCACCGACCGTCCCGGCCTGCGCCTTGTCCGGGTTGGCTTTGAGCCATTCGATCAACTCGCGGACGTTGCTCGCCGGGAAATCCTTGCGCGCGATGATGATTTGCGGCGTGTCGGCAAGGAGTGCGACCGGCGCGAAATCGTTCACGACGTCGACGGCAAGATCGTAAGTGATCGGGTTGACGACCTGCGTGCTCCACTGGCCGATGAGAAGCGTATAGCCGTCCGGGTCGGCGCGCGCGACCCGGGTGACGCCGATCGTGCCACCGGCGCCGCCGACATTCTCGATGACGATCGGCTGACCGAGCGAGGTCTGCAGCGGAGCGGACAACACGCGCGCCAGAGCGTCCGACGGCCCGCCTGGCGGGAAGGGGGCGATGATGGTGATCGGCCGCGACGGGTAGTTTTGCGCATTGGCACCGCCGCAGGCGAGCAACGCGAGTGTGACCGCAAATATCAGCTTCATGGGTTGCCCCTGTTTTCCGGTCCGCGATAGCTCGGCAGCCGTAGCGCGCGTTCGACGATCGCGAGTAGCGCGGAGTGATCCTGCGCATGATAGATCGAAGCACCCATCTGCACCGGGTCGCCAGCATAGTATCGTTCATATTGCAGCTGCCGCTGGCCGAACTGCGTGCCGGTCGCATCCCAGGCGAGCTTTGACAGGCGGATTTTGGCCTCGGCGTCGCGATCGGCGCCTTTGTAATAGCGGTGGATATCGGCGCCGATTTCGGATTTCAGATCGGCCTCGGTCGGATTGGCCAGGATTCCGCCGGCGCCAAGCACCTGCGTCAGCCGCACCATGCGCTCGTAGAAGCGCGGAATATGATAGCGCAGCGCCTGCAACGGCGGCAGTGCCGGTCGTAATGTGCCGTGGTCGCTCACCTCGGCTTTCTGCTCGGATAACACAATCGCGCCTTCGATGAGTTGCAGATAGCTGATGCATTCACCGAGCTGTTCTTGCACGTGGATGAATGTATCGGTTTTCACGCTGCGCGACAGCGCGATCGCCAGCGCCGTTATGAATTCGCATTTGGCGAGGCCGCGCACCGCAGTCTGATGGCCGGTGTGACGTTGCATCCGCGTTCGCGCGAACATGGTGTTGGCCAACGTGACGTTGCCGTACAAGAAAACGCGATCCCACGGCACCAGCACATTGTCGAAAATCGCCATCGCGTCCGGCTCCTCGAAGCGTGAACCGAGCGGATGATCCCATTCCGACTGATCGCCCCGATCGAACGGCTCGCGGCAGATGAAGCGCAGCCCCGGCGTATCGGCGGGAATGGCGAAGGCGAGCGCGTATTTCTCCTCGCCAGGGCGCACCGAGAACGGCAGCGGATAGACCATGATCTCATCGGCGGTCGGGCCGTGGGTCGCCAGCATCTTGGCGCCGCGCACGATCAGGCCGTCATGGGTCTCTTCGGCGACGCCCAGATAGGCGAACTCATCGGCTTGCTGCGAGGCCGATTTGCTCCGATCGACCGGTGGATTGACCAGCGTATGGGTCAGAAACAAATCGTTGTCGCGGCAGTAGTGATAATACCGTCGCACGTTGTCGGCGAATTTCGCGCCGCATTCCGCGAACACTCCTGGCTCGTCGGCCATCGAAACGAGCACTGTGTTCAGGAAATCGGGCGAGCGACCCATGGTGCCGAACGTGGCGTCGGCCCAGGCGCGCATTGCCTTGCGCCGATGCACGAGATCGGCGTGCGTCTTCGGGATGATAAAAGAAACGCCGGCCGGCTCGGCGCTGTCGTCTGGTAAATAAGTCATCGTCGAATGCAGCTCGGCGTCGCCCTGCATGTCGTAGAGTCGCGCCATCGCCGCGATCGGGCTGCGAAATACCGGATCTTCGGTAACGTCGCTGACCTTTCGTCCGGCGACCCACACCTCTCGCGGGTGCGCCTTGAGTCGCGAAACGTAGCTTTTGCCGTCACGTACACCCATTACTGCACCTTTTTGGGCCGGTTTCCGTCGCTGCCTTTTCAACAAGCGGGTTTAGCGCCGCATTTCAAGGCCGATTGGGCACTTTGGCGCCAGGAACCGGCGCTGTCCGAAAACGTTGTCATGTACGGCGCATCACTAACGCGCCGCGCGTGGGGCGACCTCCCGGATAAAACGATGTGCGGCATTTGCGGTGAGTTGACCTTCAATGGCGACGCTGCGGGACATTGCATTGCAGCAATGGTCGAGAGCATGCGGCCGCGCGGGCCCGATGCGGGCGGTGCCTTCATGCAGGACCGCGTGGCGTTCGGCCATCGCCGGCTCAGCATCATCGATCTCGCTTCTGCCTCGCAGCAGCCGATGGTCGACCCGCAACTCGGTCTGGCGATCGTTTTCAACGGCTGCATCTACAACTACCGCGAGTTACGCAACGAGCTGTCGGCAAAGGGGTACAAGTTCTTCTCCCAAGGCGATACCGAAGTCATCCTCAAGGCTTATGCGGCGTGGGGCCCGCGCTGCGTCGAGCGCTTTTACGGCATGTTCGCGTTCGCGATTTGGGAGCGCAATTCCGGGCGCGTGGTATTGGCCCGCGATCGGCTTGGTATCAAGCCGCTGTACTATTCCGAACAACCGGGGTCATTTCGCTTTGCGTCGACGCTGCCGGCGCTGCTTGCGGCGGGCGGTGTCGACACGACGATCGATCCGGCGGCGCTGCATCACTACATGAGCCTGCACGCCGTCGTGCCGGCGCCGATGACGATCATCAAAGGCGTCCGCAAGCTGCCGGCGGGCACGCTCTGCATCATCGAGCCTGACGGCAAGCGGCGCGAGGAAACCTATTGGCAACTCGAGGTCGGCCAGCGGTCGGACGATCGCGCACTGACCGAGACGGATTGGCGCGAGGCGATCCATGCGGCAATGAGCAAAGCCGTCGACCGCCGGCGGGTTGCCGACGTGCCGGTCGGCGTCCTGCTGTCCGGAGGTCTCGACAGCTCGATTCTCGTCGCCCTTCTCGCCGAGCTCGGACAGAAGGACCTGAAGACCTTCTCGGTCGGATTTGAAACTGTCGGCGATGTGAAAGGCGACGAATTCCATTATTCCGATTTGATCGCGCGACGCTTTGTTACCGAGCATCACCGCCTCAGTGTCGACACGTCGCGTGTCCTTCATGCGCTGCCCGGCACCATCGCGGCGATGTCGGAGCCGATGATGAGCCACGACGCAGTCGGCTTCTATTTGCTGTCACAGGAAGTCGCCAAGCACGTAAAGGTCGCGCAGAGCGGGCAGGGCGCCGACGAGATTTTCGGCGGCTATCACTGGTATCCGACGCTGATGCGCTCGAACGATCCGACCGCGGACTATGCGCGGGTCTATTTCGATCGCGAGCACGACGAGATGGCACAGGTGCTCACGCCAGAATTGATGAACGGAGATTACAGCCGCGAATTCGTCGACGATTTCTTCCGCAATTGCCGCAGCGCGACCCCGATCGACAAGACGCTACAGCTCGACGCCCAGATCATGATGGTCGACGATCCGGTCAAGCGGGTCGATAACATGGCCATGGCGTGGGGTCTCGAGACCCGCGTTCCGTTCCTCGATCACGACGTGGTCGAGCTTGCAGCGCGCATTCCGGCCGAGCTGAAAGTGCGCGACGGCGGCAAATATATCCTCAAGGAAGCCTCGCGCGGGCTCGTTCCGGACGAGGTCATCGACCGGCCAAAGGGCTACTTCCCGGTGCCGGCGCTCAAATATCTGCGTGGTGCCTATTACGATTTCGTCCGCGGCGTCCTCGATGCACCCGCGGCAAGGCAGCGTGGCCTGTTCAACAGGGCCTATATCGACCGGCTATTGGCAAATCCCGAAGGCGAACTGACCCCAAAGGGGCACTCCAAGCTTTGGCAGATCGCGCTTCTGGAGAGCTGGCTGCAGACACAAGGAATTTGAGCAATGGAATTCAGGTTCGACCCGTCAGCGCGGCGATTTCTGATTCGCACCCTTGTTCCCGAGGGGCAAGCCGAACGCGCCTGCGCGCCGGACGACATGTTCCAGTTCGGCATCGAGGAAGAATATTTTCTAAGTGATGCGCACACGCTGCTGGTGCCGCCGGAAACGCCGGATGCACTTTTCCGGCGGGCCAATTTCGGCGGTGCCGGAAGTATCGGACGCGAGTTCCTGCAAGCGCAAATAGAGGTTGCGACCGAACCGCACATCCGCGCCGGCGATGCGCGGCGCGAGCTTCTCCGGCTGCGTCAGAATGCTGCCGGCGCGGCGGCGGAACACGGACTGTCGATTTTGGCTTGCGGCACCCATCCGACTGCCTACTGGAAAGAAGCAGTGCAGTCGCCGAAGGATCGTTACGCTCAGGTCATGGATGCGCTGCAGATGATCGGGCAGCGCAACATGCTGTGCGGCATGCACGTGCATGTCGAATTTCCCGATCCGACGCGCCGCGTCGATGTGATGACGCGAATGCTGCCCTACCTGCCGCTGTTCATCGCGCTGTCAGCGTCGTCGCCATTTTGGCAAGGCCGCGCCACCGGGCTGAAGGGATACCGATTGGCGGCGTACGACGAATTGCCTCGCACCGGGCTTCCCGAACTGTTCCGCAGCAACGCCGAATACGATGCCTATGTCGACGCTATGGTGCTCTCCGGGGCGATCGCGGATTCGAGCCATCTGTGGTGGTCGATCCGGCCTTCCCTGAAATATCCGACGCTGGAGCTGCGGGCCCCCGATTGCTGCACGCGGCTGGACGATTCTCTGGCACTTGCCTCGCTGTACCGTTCATTGGCCCGGTTCTTGTATGGCCATCCGGAGCACAACGCGGAGATCGACGTGGTCGACCGGGCCATTGCGGTCGAGAACAAATGGCGCGCGCAGCGGTATGGCGTGCAAGGGACCTTTGTGACCCGATCGGGCGGGATTACCGTCGGCGATTTACTGAGCGGGATATTGCAGTTGGTATCCGCCGATGCCGAGGTCCTGGGCTGCGCCGGGGAACTTGACCACTGCCGGATCATCGCCGCCGAAGGCACCTCGGCCGATGCCCAGTTAAGGGTTTTTACGGAAAATGAACACGAAGGCGCCGATATTGCACTTCACAAGGTGACGCGGTGGATTCGCGATGCCACATTAGTGGCATGACCCTTTAGGCTTTGGCATGTGCCGCTGGATTGCATATCGCGGGGAACTGACGGCCCTCGAGCACTACGTGACCGAGCCGGCCCATTCTCTGATATCCCAGAGCATCAACGCGCTTGAGGCAACCGCGAGCGTGAATGGCGACGGTTTCGGCCTTGGCTGGTACGGCAACCACCATCCGGAGCCAGGGCTTTATCGCGAGATCAGGCCGGCCTGGTCGGACGAGAACCTCCGTTATCTGTGCCGCCATTTGCTGTCGCGGCTGTTCTTTGCCCATGTTCGGGCTGCGACCGGCACGGCCATCACCCGGGCCAATTGCCACCCCTTTGCCTGCGGCACCTGGATGTTTATGCACAATGGCTTCGTCGGCAACTGGAGCCGTTTGCGCCGCCGGGTCGAAGCGCTCATTCCGGACGATCTCTATCCTTCGCGCACTGGCACCACCGACTCCGAAGCGATCTTCCTCGCCATCATGGGCGCCGGCATTGAACATGCGCTCGCGGCCACGGAAAAGACGCTGGCGACGCTCACCGACTTCGTCAATCAGAACAAGCCGGCGGATCGCATGCGCTTTACCGCCGCGCTGTCGAACGGCAAGGATTTGTACGCTTTCCGCTACGCCGTAAACGACAAGGCCAACACGCTGTATTACCGCGAATCGGCGGACAGCATCGTCATCGTGTCCGAACCGCTCGACGCCGATCACAAAAAATGGATTGCGGTGCCGGAGAACCATGCGCTGATCGCGCTTGCCGGCGAGCGCGCGCGCGTCCAGCCGTTACTGCAGGTGCACAGGGAAGCTGCGGAATAATTGATAGCTCTCGACGTGTCCGCTTCGCGGCGCCGTTTCGGCATATCTGTTGCGGTCTCTGTTGCGATCTGACTTTCCGCCTCGAGTGCGATACAACAGGCGGGTTGAATAAAGACCGTGCGGCGCGGATCAGCTACCCCGATGTTGAATAGCCAACCTGGCAGTAAGACCGCCGGAGCGAGTCCGCCGGGCGAATTCGGCGCCAAAATCCTCGAAATGGCGCGCCAACTGGCGCAATGGTCGGAGACCTCCGGCGGCCTGACCTGCACGTATTTCTCAGCCGCGCACAAAGCCGCTGCCCGCCAATTGTGCGAATGGATGCGGTCGGCCGGCCTTGACGCTGAAATCGACGCTGTCGGCAACGTCGTCGGCCGCTACGCGAGCGACAGGGCCGCAAAAGCTTTGATCATCGGTTCGCACTACGACACGGTGGCGAATGCCGGCCTGTACGATGGCCGCCTCGGCATTTTGACCGGGCTCGTCGTCGCCGAGCATCTCAAGCGCGCCGGAAAAAAATTGCCGTTTCATCTCGACGTGATCGGCTTTGCCGAGGAGGAGGGCGTTCGTTTCTCGGCGCCCTATCTCGGCAGCAGCGCGATCGCCGGCCGTTTCGATGAAGCGGTATTACAGCGCCGCGACAAGGATGGATTAAGCGTGGCGGCGGTGTTTGAGGACGCGGGCGTCGGTCTTGCTGCCATCCGTGCGCTGGGCCGGCCGGCCGATACATTGCGCGGATATCTCGAAGTCCACATCGAGCAGGGGCCGGTGCTGCTGGACAGGCATATTCCGGTTGGCATCGTGACCGCGATCGCCGGCTCCGCCCGCTTTCGCATGACAATTCGTGGGGTGGCCGGTCACGCCGGCACCGTCCCGATGCCGCTTCGTCACGACGCTGCCGCTGCCGCAGCCGAAATCGCGCTTGCCGTCGAGAGGCGTTGCAGCGGAACCGCAACATTGGTCGGCACCGTCGGCCAATTCGCAGTGCCGAATGGCCAGATTAATGTCATCCCCGGATTGTGCGAGCTGTCGCTCGACATTCGCGCCGGCGACAACCAAATTCGCGACGCCGCGATCCACGATGTCCTTGGCGCCGCCGAGGCCATTGCTTCAAAGCGCGGCGTGAACGTCGAGATCACTGAAATCGGGCGACACGCCGCCGTTCCCTGCGCGCCGCGAATGCAGGCCGCGCTTGCAAGAGCTATTGCCGGTGCCGGCATCGAACCGTTTTACCTGGCAAGCGGCGCGGGCCACGACGCCGCGATATTTGCGGGCTTGACCGACATCGGCATGCTGTTTGTTCGCTGCGGCAATGGCGGTGTCAGTCACAGCCCGATGGAAACGGTGACTGTGGAAGATGTCGATGCGGCGGCGGGCATCTTGCTCGACGTCATCGTCAATTTGCCTTAGGCCGATTTCAGGAGCCGATTATGGAACGTATCCGCATCAAGGCAGCACAGTTTGACTTTGTCGCCCGCTTCGAATCCGAACGGGCCCCGCAAACCTGTGCAAAGTTTCGAACCATGCTGCCTTACAAGGAGCGGATCATTCACGTGCGGTGGAGCGGCGAAGGATGCTGGATTCCGCTCGGCGACCTTGATCTTGGGCTGCCTTATGAGGACCCGACAAGTTATCCAGCGCCCGGCGAGATCATTCTCTATCCGGGCGGCGTCAGCGAAACCGAAATCCTGCTGTCGTATGGCAATGTCTGCTTCGCCAGCAAAGCCGGGCAGCTCGCCGGAAATCATTTTCTCACTATCATTGAGGGTCTTGAAAACGTGCGGCCGCTCGGCCGACACGTATTGTGGCACGGCGCTCAGGACATTTCGTTCGAAGCGCTTTAGCGCCGAACGGCCGCTTGCCGGAGTTCGAGCATGCTTTCGCCAGCGGTGCCTATGGCATGTTATTTGCTTAATTTTCAGGCAAACTGATGATGGGAGTGCCGAATGTCCACCGCCGCAGTCGCCGCGCCGCCGCTTAGCGGACGCGCTCCTCTCTACAGCTCGCTGTTCGTCCAGGTCCTGGTAGCGCTTGTTCTCGGCATTGTCCTCGGCGTGGCAGCGCCGGATTTCGCCGTATCGCTCAAGATCCTCAGCGACGCCTTCCTCAAGCTCATCCAGATGATCGTCGCACCGATCGTGTTTTGCGTCGTGGTGCACGGCATCGCCGGCGCCGGCGATCTGAAGAAAGTCGGCCGGGTCGGTTTCAAAGCGCTGGTCTATTTCGAAGTCATGACCACCGTCGCGCTCACGGTTGGCCTCGTGCTCGCATTCCTGTTCGCGCCCGGGCACGGCATGAACATCAATCCGGCGACGCTCGATCCCAAAGCGCTGAGCAATTACGCCGACCACGCAAAAAATTTGCAAGGCGCCGGCGTCGGAACCTTCATTCTCAACATTATCCCGACGACGTCGATCGATGCACTCGCCCGCAACGACGTCCTTCAGGTGCTGTTCTTCGCCATCCTGTTCGGCGTTGCTTTGGCGCTGGTCGGAGAGCCGGCCCGGCAGGTGACATCGATGGTCGAAGCGGTGTCGAAGGTGCTGTTCAGGCTCATGGGACTGATCGTGCGCGTGGCGCCGCTCGGCGTTCTTGGCGCGGTCGCTTTTACGGTCGGCAAATACGGTGTCGGATCGCTCAAGCAGCTTGTTTCGTTGGTGTTCATTTTCTACGTCTGCGTCGCCTTGTTCGTGGTTGTTGTGCTCGGCGGCGTGTTGCGCGCTGTGGCCGGCCTGAACATTTTCAAGTTACTCGGCTACTTCCGCGAAGAACTGACCATCGTGCTGGCCACCGCGTCGTCCGACGCGGTACTGCCGCAGATCATGCGCAAGCTCGAGCGCATGGGGGTGAAGGATTCCGTGGTCGGTCTCGTCATTCCGACCGGCTATTCTTTCAACCTCGACGCCTTCTCGATTTATCTCACGCTCGCCGTGGTGTTCATCGCGCAGGCGACCAATACGCCGCTGTCGCTCGGCGACCTGCTGCTGGTGCTGGCGGTGTCACTGGTGACGTCCAAAGGCGCGCATGGCATCCCCGGATCGGCGATCGTCATCCTGCTGGCGACCCTCAATGCGGTGCCGACCGTACCGGCAATCGGGCTCGTTCTCGTGCTGTCCGTGGATTGGTTCATCGGCATCGCCCGCGCCCTTGGCAACCTGATCGGCAATTGCGTTGCCACCGTCGTCATTGGCGCGTGGGAGCACGAGGTCGACCTGCCGACCGCCAGGCGTGTGCTCGATGGCGAAGTGCAGGTCGACGTTACGGCGGGGTAGGGGAGGGCACACTCGTCCGCTCACTGTCATCATCCGCGAAGGCGGATGATCCAGTAATCGCTGACTTTTCGTATTCTCATGCGGCGGCGATTACTGGATGCCCCGCCTTCGCGGGGCATGACAGGGAAGATGTAAGGAGCAGGCTGATTTCTACTTCTTCCAGCCTTGCTTCCACGCCGGCGGCGTCTTGCCGTCGATGAGGATGAAGGCGATACGGCAGGGCTTGCCCGAATTGTTGACCCAGGCGTGATTGGTGCCCTGCTGCACCAGCACGTCGCCAGCCTTGCAATGAACCTCGGTGTCGTCGAGCAGCATATCGATCTCGCCATCGAGCACGATCGCGTAATCGATGGTGCGGGTGCGGTGGGTGTTCTCATGCCGCCCATAGCCCTGCGTCGCCGGATCGATGCCCATGTTGCGCAGAATTTCATTGTGATCGTGGGCGCCGTAGCCGCCGGTCGGGGTCGGTGCGAAATCGACGATACGGAAGATGGTGCCGTTGTCGGGCGGCGGCACTTTCACCGGCGTCTTCGCGCGGTCCTCGCTGCCGGACATACCAACGGGGAATTCGCTTGTCACCCACAGCAAGCTCATGCCGTTGCCGCCGGCGCTGCGCGCAATCGCCTTCACTGGCTCATCCACCAGCACAACCGCTTTACCGCCGGCGTCGTGGCCGGTCACGATCCGGCGTGTCGATCTCATCTCCATGGCGTTTCTCCCGTCTCGCTTGCCTATAAATCAGGGCCGCAATAAACGATGATGCCGCGCGTTTGCCAAGGGGCCGAAGCGGCGCGAACCGCCGAGCCATGCGCTGCGGGTAGGGGAGAGAAACAGTGAGCGTTCCGTCGTCGCGTCCGCTGCTGCAATCGGCCGAGAATCCCGGCTCGAATTACGACCGCGAACCGACATTTTCCGCGATCGCGCGCGACATGGACGTCATGGTGCCGATGCGCGACGGCATCAAAATCTGCGTCGATGTATATCGTCCCGACGCGCCCGGAAAGTTCCCGGCGCTGCTTGCCTTCGCCATCTACAACAAGGATTTCCAGGGCCCCGATATGGCGGCCGCGTTGCCGCCGCAGCCGGCGTGGTCGCCGCTATGGACCGGCCCGATGGAGGCTGGCGATACCAAATTCTTCGTGTCGCGCGGCTACGTTCACGTCATCGGCTCGCCGCGTGGCGTCGGCAAATCCGAAGGCGGCGGCTCGCGCGAATGGGATTGCTACGATCTGATCGAGTGGATCGCGGCGCAGCCGTGGTGCGACGGCAATGTCGGCATGGTCGGCATTTCCGGATTCGGCGCCGAGCAGCTTGCGGTCGCCAAAAAACAACCGCCGCACCTCAAAGCGATCTTCCCGTTCGACTCGCGCGGCGCCTATGGCGAGCTTGGCGGCTTCCGCGACGAATATCCCGGCGGCGTCGTCCATCTGTTCCGTTATCTGGTCGGCCATTTCTCGGCGATGCATCAGCACAAGGGCCCGCCCGGGCCATTGCCGCCTGAGCGCGAACAGATGTGGCGCGAGGCGATGGATAATCCCGACTACAAAATGTATCCGCACGTCTACAATCTGATCGCACAAAAAGGTCAGCACATGCCGCCGTACTACAATGTGCTGGTCGACCCGTTCGACTCCGAAGCGGCGGTGAAAAAAAGCGAGGCGGAGTTCGCCGATATCAAGGTGCCGACCTATACCGGGTCTGGCTGGTACGGCTACACCTACAAGACGCATCTCAACGGCTGCCAGCATTGGTACAGCAACATCGAGGCGCCGAAGAAACTCTTGCTCGCCGGGCCGGCGCATGTCGAGCGGCCCTATCACACCTTCCACGGCGAAGTGCTGCGCTGGCACGATCATTGGCTCAAAGGCCTCGACACCGGCGTCATGGACGAGCCGCCGGTGCGTTTCTGGGTGATGGGCGCGAACGAGTGGCGCACGGCGAGCGACTGGCCGCTGCCGCAAACGCAATGGACGAAGCTTTATCTGACGAGTTGGGAGCGGCTGACGCCCGACACGCCGGCAGCGTCGAGTGCGACCGAAACTCAAGCGCCGGATTCGTTCGTCCAGATGCCGCCATCGCAGACCACCGCGATCCAGCGCCTGCGTTACATGACCGATCCGTTGCCGCACGACGTGCTGGTGGCCGGGCCGATCGTCGTCACGCTTTATGCCGCGATCGATCAGGACGATACCAACTGGATCGTCATCCTTAAGGATGTCGGCCCCGATGTGTCGGTGATGAGCGTGCGGGAGGGCGAACGCGAAGTGCCAAAAAATCTGCACGAGCGCGAAGTCACCCGCGGCTGGCTGAAAGCCTCGCACCGGGCGACCGATCCGAAACGCTCAAAGCCTTGGTGGCCGTGGCATCCGCTGACCCGGCAGGCGCAAAAACGGGTCGCGCCCGGCGCAGTCGAGGAGTATCAGATCGAGGTGATGGCGACCGCCAACCTGTTCCGGCAGGGCCACCGCATCTGCCTCGATATCACCAGCCTCGATCTGCCCACCGGCGTCGCCGGTGCAACGAACGCCGAATATGTGCCGTACCACATCTGCTCGAGCAAAACGGTGCTGCATAAGGTCTTTCACGACCGCATGCATCCCTCGCACGTATTGTTGCCGGTCATAGCGGAGTGAAGATTGGCTCGCGCCGCGCTCTTAGCTGTCATGGTCCGCGACGGCGGACCATCCAGTAGACGCAGGCGTTTGATCGACAAACACAATTGCGATCTTGCGAATTTTTAAATGGCAGTGAAGCGCGTTCAGCGCATGCGAATCAAAAATACGCGCGGCGCAAGCCCGCGATTTGCTTGAACAAATCGAAATGCTTTGACCGCGCGTTTGCAATTTGAGTAATGGCAACCAATCCCGTTCGCCGTGAAGGACGTCAGCTAGTGACCCTGGCTGATCGGGGCGGGGTGCGGTACCCGCGGGCGGCGGTTCGTCACTGCCACTCCCGGGCGGCTTGGGCATCAGTCTCCCGGCATTATGACCGGGGCGCGAGGTGCTCGCTGGACTGGGACAGGCGAAGGCGGGTAACGCCCGTTCAGACCACGTCCCCGGAAGCCTGGCCTGAAGCTGAGCCTTAGGGACGATGACTCCCTTTGGCGAGAACCGCGGTGGAACGCCGATGGGCGAGCGCCCTTTGCAAAGGGGCGAGCCGCGCCCCCTCCTCTGTCCTCCCCCGCTTGCGGGGGAGGATGCAGGTGGGGGCGCGGAGGATACGGATCAGCGTCTTTCGGCGTTCCGCTTTCCTTTTTCTTCTTGCTTTTACATTCGTGGCTTGAAGCATTGATCGTGACGGCGCCGGCCCCCACCGCCTGTGCCTTCTGACGAAGATCGGTGCGGAGAGCGAGAATTTCGTGGCTTCTCATTGCTGGCGTGACCACCACTCGGATGCAGGTGCATCGCGAGAACGAGACCCCTTGCGTCATTGCGAGGAGCGCTAGCGACGAAGCAATCCAGGGGCCGCTTGCATTGAGCGCTGGATTGCTTCGCTACCGCTCGCAATGACGTAAGAAATCGCTCGTCACCACGATGGCGGCGTCACTGTGGTGGACGGCGGCCGCAGGCCGCCTATGTTGCTCTCTGCCACTATCGTGGGGCGGGATGAAATTGAGCTACACTGTGGTGCTTGTGATTTCCTGATTTCCGAAGCCGGAGACCGCCTTGCAATACGATGACAACCTGACGACCGAACGCCCGACCTTCGTCACCCATCTCGAATGTTCCGAGACAGGCGAGCGATACGCCGCCGATGAAATTCACAATCTGTCTCGTGCCGGCAAGCCGCTGCTCGCGCGTTACGATCTTCCTGGCGTGAAAAAGGCGCTGGGCAAGGACGCACTCGCGCGCCGTGAGCCTGATCTGTGGCGCTATCGCGAATTGCTGCCGGTTCGCCGCGTGCAAGACATTGTCAGCCTCGGCGAGACGATGACGCCGTTGTTGTCGCTGCCGAAGATCGCGAAAAAAATCGGCGGCGGCGAACTCATCGTGAAGGACGAGGGCCGCTTGCCCACCGGTTCGTTCAAGGCACGCGGTCTTGTCATGGCGGTATCCATGGCTAAAGCGTTCGGCATCAAGCATATGGCGATGCCGACCAACGGCAATGCCGGCGCGGCACTCGCCGCCTACGCGAGCCGTTGCGGGATCAAGACGACGATTTTTTGTCCGGAAGACACGCCCGAGGTGAATGTCAGCGAGATCGGCCTGCAAGGCGCAGCGGTGTATCGGGTCAACGGCCTGATCGACGATTGCGGCAAGCTCGTCGCCGAGGGCAAGGCCAAAGTCGGCTGGTTCGACACTTCGACGCTCAAGGAGCCGTACCGGATCGAAGGCAAGAAGACGATGGGATTAGAGCTTGCCGAGCAGCTTGGCTGGCAAGTGCCGGACGTCATTTTTTATCCGACCGGCGGCGGCACCGGCCTGATTGGCATGTGGAAGGCGTTTGCCGAACTGGAAGCGATCGGATTTATCGGCAACAAGCGACCGCGCATGGTCGCTGTGCAGGCCGCCGGCTGTGCGCCCATGGTGCGCGCCTATGAACAGGGTGTCGAACATGCGACGCGCTGGGAAGATGCGCACACTATTGCGGCCGGCATTCGCGTGCCGCAAGCCGTCGGCGATTTTCTGATCCTGCGTGCGGTGCGCGAGAGCAATGGTTTTGCCATCGCGGTGTCGGATGAGGCGATCACGGCGGGACTTGACGAAGTCGCGCGCGAGGAGGGATTCCTGATGTGTCCCGAGGGCGCGGCCACTTACGCGGCCTACAAGCAGAGTCTCGCCGACGGCCGCGTCAAAAAGTCCGAGCAGGCGGTACTGTTCAACTGCGCAACCGGATTGAAATATCCGCTGCCGCCCATTCGCCGCACGCTCGATCGTCACAAGCCGATCGATTTTGCAGCGCTTTAGTCGTCATTGCGAGGAGCGAAGCGACGAAGCAATCCAGAGCCGCTTGCTCCGCATTAGCTGCCCCTGGATTGCTTCGCTGCCGCTCGCAATGACGGAAAGTTGGGAGGAAAAGGTGAAAATATTTTTTGCCCTTGTTGTTGGCGTCGCACTTGGTTGCGGTTTTATCGCTGCTGCCTCCGCGGACGATTATCCGACGCGGCCGATCACCATGGTCGTGCCGTTCGCGGCCGGTGGACCGACCGACGTCATCGGCCGCCTGCTGGCGCAGTACATGGGACCATCGCTCGGGCAGAACGTCGTGGTCGAGGACGTGACCGGTGCGGCGGGCACGATCGGTGTCGGCCGTGTCGCGCATGCCGCGCCGGACGGCTACACGCTGAGCTTGGGCCACTGGAGCACGCATGTCGCCAACGGCGCGATCTATGCGCTGTCTTACGATCTGCTCAAGGATCTCGAGCCGATTGCGCTATTGCCGAGCAATCCGATGCTGATCGTTACCGGCAAGAGCATGCCGGCGAATAATCTGAGGGAGCTGGTGGCGTGGCTGAAAGATCATCCGACCGCGACGATCGGCACCGCCGGCGTCGGCTCCGGCTCGCACATCTCCGGCGTCTACTTCCAGAACTTCGCCGGTACGCATCTGCAATACGTGCCCTATCGCGGCACCGACCCGGCGCTGATCGACCTGATGGCCGGGCGCATCGACATGATGTTCGACCAGGTATCGGAGGCAACGCAGAAGCTGCAAGCCGGCCAGCTCAAGGCCTTTGCTGTCACCGCCAAAAACCGGTTGCCATCGCTGCCGGATATTCCGACGGTCGACGAAGAGGGAATGAAAGGCCTCTACATCAATATCTGGTACGGGTTGTGGGCGCCGGCAGGCACGCCGAAGGAGATCATCGCGAAACTTAGTGCGGCCGCGGTCAAGGCGATGGCCGATCCTACGGTGAAAAAGCGCTTTGCCGATCTCGGGCTCGACATGCCGCCGCCCGATCCGCAATCCGCACAGGCGCTCGGCGCATTGCAGAAGGCTGAGATCGAGAAGTGGTGGCCGATCATCAAAGCCGCCGGCATCAAGGCGGAGTGATTGATGCAGGATCTGTCAGGTCAAAAGCTCGACGCGTCCGGTGCTGAGTTTATAGACGCCGCCAACGACGCGGATTTTCTTGTCGTCGACGAATGATTTCAGGATCGGCGAAGTGGTCTTCAGTTTGTCCACGGTCATGGCGACGTTGCCGCGGATCGCGTTCGTGAGCAGGTCGCCGGGCTGCCCTTGTGCGGCCTGGACCGCCGGCGTCAGGGCATGCACGAGAGACGGCAAATGACCGGGCAGCGTTGTGCCGTCCTTGATCGACTTGATGGTGGCATCGAGGGCGCCACAGGAATCGTGGCCGAGGACCATGATCAACGGCGTATTCAACACCTGAACGCCATATTCGAGGCTTGCTATGATCTCTTCGGTCGCGAAATTGCCCGCAACACGGCAGACGAAGAGATCGCCGCGCGCCGCGTCGAAGCAGTACTCGGGCGCAATGCGCGAATCGGCGCAACTCAGTATGGCGGCGTATGGGTTTTGCCCCTTGCTCAGCGCCTCGCGCTCATGCCGGAAATCGTGCCGCATGCTGACGCCTTCGACATAACGGGCATTGCCTTTCATCAACCGATCGAACGCCGCGTCGGGAGGCAGGACGTTTGCCGGCTTCGGCGGAGCCTTGATTGGCGCCGCAAGCGCGTGCGGCGTGATAGCGAGGCTTGCGGCCGCGACAGCCGCGAATTGCAACAAACCACGTCGCACAATAAGCGAGCGCTTGGCCGCTGTCGCGCAAAATTCACACATTTTGGCCTCCCGATCGCCGCCGCCTGCGGCACTCTAATCCGGTTTGATGCCGGCGTCCCGTATCACTTTTCCCCACTTGGCGGTTTCGGAAGCGCAGAATTTGCCGAAGTCTTCGGGCGAACCCCCGCGTACAATGACGCCGATGTCGGACAGGCGCTGTTTGATGGTCGAATCGGCAAGCGCGGCGTTCACCTGCTTGTTGAGTGTATCGATAATGTCTTTCGGCGTGCCGGTCGGCGCACCCATGCCGAGCCAGCCTTCAGCCTCGTAGCCGGGCAGGAAGTCGGACAACGACGGCAAGTCGGGCAGGGCGGGAATGCGCTCTTTTGTCGTGACCGCCAGCGCGCGCAACTTGCCGGCCTTGACTTGCGGCAGCGCCGTCGGCGTGACGTCGAACATCAGTTGCACGTTGCCGGCCAGCATATCAGTGATAGCCGGAGTAGAACCGCGATAGGGCACATGAACAAGGTTGAGACCGGTCATCGCCTTGAACAATTCGCCAGCGAGATGCTGCGGACCGCCAACGCCAGCCGAAGCCATGTTGATCTTGCCGGGATTGGCTTTGGCATAGGCGATGAATTCCGGAACCGTTTGCACCGGAAGCGAGGGATTCACTTCCATGATCATCGGCGCCAGGCTGATCTGGCTGATCGGCGTAATGTCTTTGAGAAAATTGAAAGTGAGATCGGGATAGAGCGCCGGGCTGATAGCGTTCTGCGAATTGACGGTGAGCAGCGTGTAACCGTCGTTCGCCGCGTGGACGACAAATTCCGTGCCGACATTGCCGCCGGCTCCAGGTTTCACGTCAACGACGAAGGGTTGACCGAGGTGCTCGGAAAGCCACTGGCCGATCAGGCGCGCGTGGATGTCGGTCGAGCTTGCTGCCGCCTGCGGCACGACTACATGCACCGGATGCGAGGGATAGGTGTCGGCCTGCGCCAGCCGGGAGACGGCAGGGAGGGCGGCAGCGGTCGCAGCGAGTTTCAGCATTCCACGGCGATGGAATTGCATCTTGTTTCCTTGGTGTTTCCTGGGGTCGTCGTGAGATTGCCTTTTGCCTCACTATACTCGTGCGCGAATTGTGCGGAAGGTCTGAAACAGCGGCATTTTGCATCATGAGCGCGGCGCTTCCGACTATTCCCGTTATCGATATCCGCGACGGTGGTCCGCCGCGGCACGCCAGACAAAGCGCCGCCGAGGCGCGGGCGCTGCGTGATGCGTGCCTGCGCTTTTTTCCGCGCGCGGCATTGCCGTTGATACCGACGCTCGATTGGGCCGCTCGCCGCTGGCTCGCGCATTCGCGCTCGCCTTATGTCCCCGAAATCACCCAGATCGCCAGCGAGTTGGATTTTTCAGGGATTTGGATGCTCAATGCATCCTATCAGTGGGGCTGCACCGCGTGTGCCTTCGTGCAAGACGACACGCCATGGATCATCCGGACGCTTGACTGGCCGTTCATCGGACTCGGCCGCCACGTTGCGGTAACGCGTATGCGCGGCGAGGGCGGAGATTTCTATACCGTCACGTGGCCCGGCTATGTCGGCGCGCTGACCGCGATGGCGCCCGGCCGTTTCGCCGCCTGCATCAATCAGGCCCCGATGTGGCGGCGCACCTGGCATCGCTGGCTTCGCCCGTATGACTTTGCCGCGAACGCGATCACGGTCTGGACAATCAATGACAT
Source organism: uncultured Alphaproteobacteria bacterium (assembly GCA_963733645.1). Taxonomy (GTDB): domain Bacteria; phylum Pseudomonadota; class Alphaproteobacteria; order Rhizobiales; family Xanthobacteraceae; genus BOG-931. The sequence goes on along the minus strand of CAVTFP010000005.1, from coordinate 230,416 downwards.
GCCTCCGGACCAGTTGTTGCGCCGGACATTCGAACTATGCGCCGACTATGCCACCGCGCGCCGCATGCTCGAGACGACGCCGGTAGCACGGCCCGTAATCTACACGCTTGCCGGCATCGCCGCGAGCGAACGCTGTGTGATCGAGCGCACCGAAAATGCCTTTGTTACTCGCGAGGACGATACCAGCGCCGCCAACGATTGGGTGCCGGCGCGGCCAAGCTGGGAGGGCCGCATCGGGACGCGCCGATTCCTGACCAGTACATTCGACGAAGCGACGGGCTATAGCCGGGCGCGCCGCGAGGCACTGGCGGGGTGGACGGGGGCGGTAACAACGGATCGCTTCGAGTGGATCAAGGAGCCGGTCCTCAATCCTTATACGCGGCTCGCCGTGGCGATGTGCCCGGCGCGGGGCGTTCTGCACACCGTCGGATACGACCTCACCGGCGCGGCGCTGCCGGAACGGGTCACGCAGATCTGCGAGATCGAGACCGTGGCGGCGTAGCCTGATTAACTGCGTGGTGATCGTTTGCCCGCGCTCTCACAATGTCTGTACCATGCCGGATTGCAAAGAAGCGGATGGATTGTTGCCATGAAGATTGTCGATCTCTCGCATACCATGAGCATCCACACCCCCGGCTGGGTCGGTTATGCCGGCAACAAGATGTATTACGCGCAGAACCTGCAAACGGTGGGCATCGTTGCCCAGCGCGTCGAGACTTCGATGCACAGCGGCACCCATTTCGACGGCGCCATGCACGCTACCGACGGCCGTACCGGCGACATGGCTTCGCTACCGCTGGATTATCTGGTCAGTCACGGAGTGGTGGTTGATGTGTCGCCGCAAGTCTCGGACTGGTCGGCGATCACGCCTGATATGATCGAAAAGTCAGGCACCGATATCCGCGACGGCGACATCATCATCCTGCACACCGGCTGGCACAAATATTATGAAGGCCAGAGCCGGCAGGATCTGGTGCGCTATTTCTGCTACCACCCAGGCCCGACACTGGCCACGCTGGAATGGATGCTGAAGAGGAAGATCAAATGGTTCGGCATGGATACCGGCTCATGCGATCACCCAATGAATACTTCGATCCGTACCATGCGTCCCGACATCGCGCGCGAATTCGAAAAAGTCATGGGCAAGTCGCCGGCGGATTTTTTCGGCACCTTCGAATACGTGCACAAGCGTTCGGGGCGGAAAGTCCGGCAGGACGTGTTTCCATTCCACAACTACGCGTTCCAGGAAGGATTGCTGCACGCCGAGAATCTCGGCGGCGACCTGGAGCTTGTACTGGGCAAGCGCTGCGTCATCGGCGCGTTCCCGTGGCGGTATGAGGGCCTCGAGGCCTGTCCGTGCCGTATCCTCGCCATCTTCGATGCCGGCGATGCGCCGGTTGAGGCGCTCGGCGACGCCGCGCGCGGCATCTTGCATCATTAAAGATTGCGGAGACGGCAATGCCTAAGGTCAAGACTGCTGACGGGACCAATCTTTATTACGAGGAAGCCGGCACCGGCACGTCCGTCGTCTTCGTGCATGAATTCGCCGGCGATTACCGCACTTGGGAACCTCAGATGCGCGCCTTTTCGCGTCTGCATCGTTGCGTCACCTACAGCCAGCGCGGCTATCCGCCGTCCGATGTGCCCGGCGATCCCGCCCGCTACGGTCAGGATATCGCGCGCTCCGATGTCATCGCGCTGATGGATGCGCTCGGCATCAAGAAAGCGCACATCGTGGGGCATTCCATGGGTGCCTATACGGCGCTGCATGTCGGCATCCGTCATCCGGAGCGTTGCCTGTCGGTGACCGCGGCCGGCTGCGGCTGGGGCTCGCTGCCCGATCCGGCCGCGCGCGAAGCGATGCGGCAAGTTGCGGCGGATACCGCCAAGATGTTCACGGATAAGGGCATGGCGGAGGCTGCCGCGATTTACGGCGACGGCCAGATGCGCCAAGCGCACAAGCACAAGGATCCGCGCGGCTACGCCGAGTTCATGCGCCTGCTGTCCGAGCATTCCGCGCAAGGACATGCGCACACCATGGCGATGCTTCAGGCCAAACGCCCGACACTGTGGGATATGGAAGCCGATCTGAAAAAATATTCGGTGCCGCTTCTGGTCATTTCGGGGGACGAGGACGAGCCCTGCCTCGACGGCAGCGTGTTCCTCAAGCGAACAGCCCCGACAGCCGGCCTGCTCGTGATCCCGCGCTCGGGCCACAACGTTAACACCGAGGAGCCTGACGCGTTCAACGCCGCGCTCGCCGACTTGTTCGCCGCCGCCGAAGCCGGGCGCTGGCTCGCCCACAAGCTGCCAGCGTGAACCACGGAGATTGCAATGTTGACTGGCCCAACCGCATTAGGCTTTGCCGCGGCGTTTGCCGGTGCTGCGTTTTACATCAACGAGGTCGAGCAGCCGGTTCGCTTGGCGCTCGACGACGCAAGCATGCTGGTACAATGGAAACTCAGTTACGCGCGTGCGTACAAAATGCAGGCCAGTCTGGCTTTGTTGTCGGGACTTTTCGGCCTGATGGCGGCGTGGCAGATGGAGGATCGGCGCTGGCTGGCCGGTGCGGTACTGATCCTCGCGAATTGGCCGTTCACGCTGCTCGTGATCAAGCCGATCAACGATCAGCTCAATGCCATTGCCAAAAACGCAGCCGGTGCCAATTCACGCACGCTGATCATTAAATGGGCTCGCATGCACGCTGTGCGCACCGCGCTCGGTATCTTGGCCACGGCTTTCTATGTGTGGCCGCTCGCATATTGATTCTCCGAAGCCGCTATCGCGCGTCGTGGAAGATGATGCCAAGCGTATGCCGGTTGCCGGACCGAATTCGGCTGACACCATGGCGGAGATTGACGCGGTAAGTGCCCTTGGTGCCTTGCACGGGCCGGTTATGCACAGCGAACAGCACGGCATCGCCTTGCGCCAGCGGCACGACTTCGACCCGGCTCTGCATTCGTGGCCGCTGTTCGGTCAGGACAAACTCGCCTCCCGTAAAATCCTTCTTCGGCGCCGACAGCAGGACCGTGACTTGTAACGGAAAAGCCAGCTCGCCGTAGAGGTCTTGATGCAGACAATTGAAATCGCCGGCGCCGTATTGCAACAGCAGTGGCGTCGGCCGCGTCTGGCCGGCTTTGTGACAGACCTTCAAATAATCGGCGTGTTGCTTCGGATAGCGTGTTGCGATTTTCATCCGCTCGTTCCAGGCGTCGGCGAATGTCGCGGCGCGCGCGTATATCGCCGTCCGCAGGCCGTCGATCAATTCTGGCAGCGGATATTTGAAATAGCGGTATTCACCCTTGCCGAAGCCGCGCCGCGCCATGTGAACGTGGCTGCGGAAATACTTTTCATGCGGATAGAGCGCAGCGATTTCCTCGCACTCCGCCGGCGACAGCAATCCTGGCAGTACGGCGTAACCGCAGGTATCGAGCTCGGCTCCGATCGTGTTCCAATCGTAAGCCGCCACGCGGCATTCCGCAGATTCCGGCGCAACAAACGTGATTTCGGCTTCAGCTTTGATCCGCGACGGAAATGGCTGGGATGCAGTTTGCATGAAAGACCTCATTGTCCGGTGCCGGTCCTATTTCGGCGGTTCGCCAATCGTAGTCTCGCAACTTCAGCAAACCACCCGAATCCCGCGCGCACCGTTGCGGTCATGGAACTTGAGTGGCAGCAAGACGCATTATATTGACGGCCTGACGCGGCGCGTGCTGGAACCTGTCATGAGCCCCACAACCGCAACCGCCCCGGCAAAAACGACGTCCTTCGCGGCGCCGTTCCGCCACAGGGCGTTTGCGGTCATCTGGACGGCGACGCTGGTGTCCAATATCGGTGGCTGGATGTACAGCGCCGCGTCGGGTTGGCTCATGACGAGCCTCAATCCCGATCCGCTGATCGTCTCGCTGGTGCAAGCGGCGAGCACATTGCCGATTTTCCTCTTGGCGCTGCCGGCTGGTGCGCTCGCCGATATATTCGACAAACGCAATTATCTGATCGTGGTTGAAACGCTGACGACTGCGGTCTCCGTAGTCTACGCGGTGATGGTATCGCTGGGTCTCGCCACTCCGGGCAATCTGCTGCTGTTCACGTTTCTGATCGGCGCCGCCGGCGCATTGACGATCCCGGCTTGGCAGGCGGTCGTGACGCGCCTTGTGCCAAGGGATGATTTGCCAGCAGGCATCGCCGCCAACAGCGTCGGCGTCAACATTTCCCGTGCTATCGGGCCGGCCATCGGCGGCGCCGTGATCGCGGCTCTTGGCATCGCGGCGCCATTCTGGGTCAATGCAATCTCCAATCTCGGCGTTGTCGGCGCCTTGCTGTGGTGGCCCGATCCGAAAACCACGACATCCCAGCTCCCGTCGGAGCGCTTCGGGCATGCCATGCTCGCTGGACTTCGCTATGCGAGGCACAATCCGCATTTGCGCGCGACCATGGTGCGCGCGACTGGATTTTTTCTTTTCGCCAGTGCCTATTGGGCGTTGCTGCCGCTGGTTGCGCGCCAGCAGATCGCTGGCGGCCCGGGGCTTTACGGAATTCTGCTCGGCGTGATCGGCGCCGGTGCGGTGAGCGGCGCATTTTTGCTGCCGTGGCTGAAATCGCGGCTCGGTCCCGACCGGCTGATGGCGCTCGGCGCGCTCGGCCAGGCATTGGCGATGGTGCTTTATGCGCTCGCCCGTGAACCTATTCTCGCACTGGCCGCTAGCGCGATTGCCGGGGCATCCTGGATCGCCGCGCTGGCGACGCTTAGCGTTTCCGCGCAGATCGCGTTGCCGGATTGGGTGCGTGGACGCGGGCTCGCGCTGTACACGACGGTGTTCTTCGGCTGCCTGTCGTTCGGCAGCGCGGCCTGGGGTGAAGTTGCGGCGACAGTCGGCCTTTCGGCGGCGCATTTTCTTGCGGCGGCCGGCATGGCTCTGGCTATTGTGCTGACGTGGCCCTGGAAGCTACACACCGGTGCCGGTGCCGACCTGACGCCATCGATGCACTGGCCGACCCCGGTCACGGTCGAGGCCATTGAAGAGGATCGCGGACCCGTCCTGGTGACGGTCGAGTATCGCATTCGGCCGGAAGACCGCGCGGCGTTCCTCGACGCCATAGCCACGGTCGAGCCTGAGCGCCGACGAGACGGCGCTTATCGGTGGGGCGTATTCGAGGATGCCGCGGTGGCCGGACGCATCGTCGAGACCTTCCTCGTGGCGTCGTGGATGGAGCATCTGCGCCAGCATGAGCGTGTCACCAACGCCGATCGTGCGGTCGAGGAATGCGTGCGCAAATTCCAGCTCGATGGCGAGCCCACGGTGACCCACTTGATCGCCGCAGAGTTCTAAATGCGGCTTACAGTGGGACAATTCGACCGCTATGCTGGGGTTGATGACCGTGCCACGTTATGAATGACAGCAGTGGCGCCTCGTTGGCGCATGCTCACGCGGGCTACAGGGAGAGATTTATGCGCGGAATGCGGGGCGTTTCGACCGGGATGGTCTGTGCAGCGGTTTTGATGCTGGCCGGACTGACAGCGCCCGCGGGAGCCCAGGGTGCGCCACCCATCACGATGAAATTGAGTACCGCAACGCTCAACGACACCCAGCACGAATGGATGAAGCGATTTGCTGCGGCGGTGGAGAAGGATTCCGGTGGCCGGATCAAGGCCGAGCTCTATCCAGCGAGCCAGCTTGGCGCAATTCCGCGTCAGATCGAGGGCACGCAGTTTGCGTCGATCCAGGGCTGGGTCGGACCGCCCGAATTCCTTGTCGGTGTTGACGAACGTTATGAGGCGCTGAGCGCGCCCGGCCTGTTCTCAAGCCGACAACAATATGAAAAGACGATTCAGGATCCGGCGGTTCGCGACTTGATGCTCGGATTGGGCGCAAACAAAGGTCTGATTGGCGCGGGGATTTTTCCGATCGGGCCATCGTCGATCATCACCAAAAAGCAGGTCCAGCGTCTGGCCGATTTCGCCGGTTTGAAAATCCGCGTTCTGGCGTCGCCGTTCCAGCTCGAACTAATCAAGAGGATGGGCGGCTCGCCGGTGGCGATGACGCTCGCCGACGTGTTGCCGGCAATTCAACAGGGGGCCCTCGACGGCTCACTGACGACCATGACGCAATACACCACACTCCATTACATTGACGCGGCGAAATTCGTGACCGAGACCGATCAGCCCTACGTCACGTCCATCGCTGTTTTGAGCAAGAAGTGGGTGGAGGGGTTGCCGCCGGACTTGCAGAAGATCGTCCGCGACGACGCGGCGAAGGTCTCGACCGATATCGTACCATTTGTCGATACGTTCTTCGACGAGCAGCGTAAGGTCTGGATCGCATCGGGCGGCAGTGCAACTCATCTGCCCGCTGAGGATCAGGCAGCGTTGTTGGCCAAGATCTCCAGCATCGCCGATGACCTGTCGTCGTCGAAGCCAGCTCTTAGCGAGGCAGTCAAAGCCATCTCTGCGGTGGCGGCGAAAAACAAGTAATATTCATTAGCCTGTTTTTCGCGATCTAATGAGTTCGCGCAAGCGCTGCGGCGTGACCGGAAGCTGTGTCACGGCGCCGGGCATGCCGAGCGCGTCGTCGATCGCCGCCGCGACGGCGGCGCCGACCGCATTGGCGCCGCCCTCACCCGCGCCTTTCAGCCCGAGCGGATTGAGCGGGCTTGGGGCGTCCTCGATAATCAGCGTTACGATCGGCGGGATTTCGCGCGCGGTCGGCATCAGGTAATCGGCGAAGTTCACCGAAAGCGGCTCGCCGCGGGCGTCGTAGCGGAACTCTTCCCACAACGCGCCGCCGAGACCTTGCGCCACCCCGCCGGCAATCTGTCCTTCGATCAGCATTGGATTGACGGCTTTGCCGATATCGTAAGCGACAAAATAACGCTCGATCACGGCGGCGCCGCTGTCGCGATCGATGCGCACGACCGCGACGTGGACGCCATACGGGTAAGTCATGTGATGCGACTCGAACCAGCCTTCGGCGGAAAGGCCCGGCGTCGCTTCGTCCAGAAGCTTGGCGCCGGGCGCGAGCGCGCGGGCGACGTCGCCGAGCGATACCGACGGACCTTGTGGTGCGTTTTTTCGCACGACGTTGCCGTCGACCACGTCGAGCGCATCGGGCGCGGTTTGCAAAAGGCTGGCTGCGGCCGCAATCGCCTTGTTGCGCAATTTGGTGGCGGCGATGCGTGTCGCCTCGCCGGTCATCACCGTGACGCGCGAAGCAAACGCGCCCATGCCATAAGCGATGCGGTCGGTCTGGCCGTGGATCACCCGAATCCGCTGATAATCGACACCGAGCGCGTCGGCGCAGATTTGCGCCATCGCCGTCTCGACGCCCTGACCGACCGAAGCGGCGCCAGTCACGAGTTCGACGGCGCCGCTGGTATCGACCGTCACGCGCACGCCGTCGAACGGTCCGAGCCCGCTTTTCTCGACAAAGGCGGCGAGCCCGATGCCGACTGTTTCGCCGGCGGCGCGGCGCCGCGCTACTTCTTTTTGTAGTTCGTGCCAGCGGAACGCAGCCAGCGCCTTGTCGAGGAGGCCGGCATAATCGCCGGAATCGTAGGTCATTTCGGTGCCGAGCGTGTCGAAACCGAGGACGTAGGGCATCTCGGCCTTGCCGATCAGATTGCGGCGGCGGAGCTCAATCGGATCGATCTTGAGCCGCGCCGCGACAGCATCCATCAGCCGCTCGCGCACGAACGTGCTTTCGAACCGCCCCGGAGCGCGGTAGGTGCCGCACGGCGTCTTGTTGGTGAGCCGGATGCGGCCGACCATGCGATAGGCGCCGACGCGATAAGGGCCGGGCAACATCGCGGCGGCAAGGTCGGGCACCGTCGCCGCATGGGTGCGGACATAAGCACCCTGATCGTGAAGGAACTCGCCGTCGATGGCGAGCAGATGGCCGTCGGCATCGACGGCGGCGCGGACGCGATAATGCTGTTGGCGGGAATGATTGGCCGCCATCAGATGCTCGCGCCGGTCTTCGATCCATTTCACCGCGCGGCCGAGGCGGAGCGCGGCGAGACAAACCAGGACATCCTCCGGATAGATTTCGCCGCGCACACCAAACCCGCCACCGACGTGACCTTCGTGCAAATGCATGGTCGATGGTTCACGACCAAGCATTCGTGCCAGCGCGTCGCGGTTCCAGTGCGGCACCTTGGCGGCGCCGTGCATTTCGAGGATGCCGCGGCTCACGCGCGCGATGGCGCCTCGCGTTTCCATCGGCGTACCGCTGTGGCGCCCGATTTCAAGGTCTAGTGCGATGACCGCGTAAGCGGCGGCGAATGCCTTGTCGACGTCGCCATAGCTTTTGCGGACGCTGGCCACTTCGGTCGAATGCGCGGCATCGTCGAACGCGGCGGGTTGCACGTGAGCGCTAACGATTTCGGCCAGCGGGTCGATCTCGACAGCGACCAGGTCGGCGGCATCTTCGGCGATGTACGGATCAGCGGCAAAAATGACCGCGACGGGTTCGCCGACATAGCGCACCCGATCCGTTGCGAGGATCGGCTGGCGATAGGGGTCGAGCCCTTCGATGCGCGTAAGCCGAAAATCGATTGGCGGAATATCGGCAACTTCGGTAGAGGTCCACACCGCAACAACGCCGGGTGCCCGTTGTGCCGCGGCGGTGTCGATCGCGCGGATACGGCCATGCGCATGGGAGGAGCGCACCACGCGCATGTGCAATTGGCCGGCGAACGAAATGTCCGCGGCAAAGCGGCCGTTGCCGGTGACGAGCGGCCAATCCTCGAGCCGCGGAACCGAGCGACCGACGAAGCTCATCGTGTTCAAATCTCCAGGTGCCGCGTCTCGTTGATGCGCTGAACGCAAATCGTCCCCTCTGCAATGTCGATCTCATTGAGGCAGCAGGGCGCTTGCGCAATGCGCCAATAGGCCGACAACGGTTGATCGAGCAGTTCGAGCAGCAGCGCGCGGTTCACGCTGTCGTGGCCGACCATGACGATCGTCTCGTTGCGATGGCGCGATAGGACCAGCCGCAGCGCGTTGGCGGCTCTCGCGACCAGATCCTGCAACGATTCGCCATCGGGGAAGCGAATGAACTGTGGCGTCGCAAACCAGGCGTCGAACAATGCCGGGTCGTCGCTGTTGGCTTGCTCGAAGGTCTTAAACTGCCAGGCGCCGTAATCGATGTCGTTGAGATCGGCGCATATTTCAGCCGCGATACCGCATGCCTTGGCGATCGCCGCGCCGGTGTCGATGCAACGGCCCATCGGGCTTGTGTAGATTCTGCTCGGCCGCCAGGCGGCGGCGATCCGCGCCGCGACCGCCTGCGCCTCGGTGCGACCGCGCTCGGTCAATGCGAGCGGTTCGCGGCCGCGGAATTGTTCGGGTTTTATGCCTTCGACGTGACCGTGCCTGGTCAGCAGAATCTTGCTCATGCCATTGGACTTTGGCCCAACCAAGCCGTTCGAGGATTGCCCGGCCCACCGGAATTGCCGCGGGAGTCTGCCGCGTGCGGTGGGGCGCCGCAATGCCGTCGATGCCGGTCTGTTAAAGCCGGCGCAGCGGCATCGACCAGGCTAACCAAGTCGCGACGCCGGTGAATATGGCTATCGTCGCGAATGCCGCCCGGAATGCATCGGCGATTTCCGATTGAACGGCGGCTTGCCGCGCTGGTGCAAGCGCTGCGATGGCTTCGGGTCCATGATCGATGATGGCGCCGAACAGGCTTGCGGCTTGCCTATCGACCAACGCGAGATGGGAAAACAGCACCGCGGCAACCAGAGCCGTGCCGAAAGCCGCGCCGACGGAACGGGAGAACTGCACCATGGCCGCTCCCGTGCCCAGCATTCGCGGTCCAGCCACGACCTGAACGGTAATCTGCACGACGCCCATCACGGTGCCCATGAAGACGGCAACAAAGCCGAAGGTCCACGGCAATTCGCCGACACTTAAATGCGAAATGCCGAATGCCAGCGTCACCAATCCCGCCGTCGTTACCATCAATCCGAATGTCGGGAATACGGCGGTACGCCCCGTCTTGGTCACCAACTGACCGGTGATCAGCGAGCCGAGTCCGATACCGAATGTCAGCGGTAAGAGCGTCAGCCCTGTCTCTGCCGGCGAAGCGCCGCGTACGGCGCGCAGATAGATCGGTAAGAACGTCAGGAGCGAAACGAGCGCTGCGCCATGGCAGGCCGCCAAGGCATCGCTGCGCCAGATCGCCGGATTCTTGAATAGTGCGGGCGGAAGGAGTGGCGCCGTATTGCGCTGCTCCTGCCATAGCAAAAGGACGAACGAGAGCAGACCGAGCCCGAGCAGGCCCAGAGCCATCGGCACTGTCTGCGGGTCCATGCGTTGCAACTGTTCGAGCGCAAGAATGACCGGAGCGACAAACAATGTGAAAAGTACCAGCCCAGGTGCGTCGAACGTCGTGCGGCGGCGGTCGCCCGGCCGTCCTTCAAGCCGCAGCACCAGTACGAACGCGATCAATCCGAGTGGAATGTTGACGAGGAAGATGGACTGCCAGCCAAACGCCTGGGTTAGATAGCCGCCGGCGACAGGACCAAAAGTGCTGGAGGTCACGGCCACGCCGGCGAGATAGCCCTGGTATTGGCCACGCTCGCGCGGCGGTATGGCTTCGCCGATCAGTGCCTGCGACAGTGTCATCAAACCGCCGCCGCCGAAGCCTTGCAGCACACGGGCCGCGGTCAGCAATTCGATATTGGGTGAGACCGCACAGAGCACCGAACCGATCATGAAGATTGCAAGCGCGGCGATCATGATAGAGCGGCGTCCATAAGTGTCGCCAAGCCGGCCATAGACCGGCGCGGCAATCGTGTTGGCGATCAGGTATGAGACGACGACCCACGACGCGCGCTCGATTTCGCCGAGGCCCGAAGCGATGGCCGGCAAGGCGGTGGCAACGATGGTCTGGTCCGCGACCGCCATGAACATAGGCAGCATGATCGACGGAAACACTTTTATGAAAAGCGATGCTGTCGAGGGAGGCTCACCGGCCGGGCCTTGGGAGGCGGCCGCCGGGCCTGCCGGGTCGACGGCCGCGAGCTTTTCAACGTTCGAATCGTTCATCGCGGGTAATTCATGATCTGAAGAACACGGTTCCCGACCTGATTACCGGCCAAAGCGCCGGCTCAATGTATTGATGCGCAACGATTTCCGCCTGTTCGCCGGCACGGATCATTGTGAAAAAACGCAGGCACGGCATTGTCGTTCCTGACCGCGCCCCTCAACGCGAACTCGCACAGCCCATAATAGTCGCCTTGAAGGTGGGCGCTACCCGGCTTGGCAATCGCTGCGGGTTCTGACGAGGACGGCCGTCGTTTGTTTTGCGACAGGCAGAAGGCTTCCGGTCGAAAAAGCTCCGGCCGCCTGTTCGGCGGCCGGAGCCCATTATGCGCAGTACTGATGAGGCCGTGTCACACGGGCCGAGCGCGGTTCAACCGACGTAACCGACTCGTTCCTGTTCGCGCGCTTCTTCCACAGTTACCGGCTTCGCCGGTAATTGCAGCACGGTTGCGGTTTGGCCTTCGCACAGCAACGTCAGAAGCACGATGCGCCCGTCTGGAAATTCAAGCGCGTCGTGGTGTGCTGCCATCTTGTCCTTATTGATCTGGCGAAAGATGGCGGTCTGGTGGTTGATTGTCTTCGTCTTCCACCCAAGTAAACCGGCGGGCAGGCATGCGACATCGCCGGTGAAGGCCAGCTCCGTTCCCGGCAGGATACAAACTGCCATGCCGGGGTCATCCGAGGCGGAAAAACCACGCGTTCCCGTCCCGAAGTCTCGTGTCACGAGTTTATCGCCCACTTGGGCGGGCCGTGATCGAACGCTTTGAAGGCTAAAGTCACACATCGGCGACTCCTTTCTTCCAGGGTTCTGTTGAAAGCCCCCCAAAAAGCTCCTCCGGTTTCTTTTTCAAGCAAGAATGGTGCCGTCTGATGTCATGACGGCGGCATTTTGAGGAAACGTGCGCGTCACGCGGTCACGTGCCGCCTCGGCACTAACGCCTTTTCAGGAATCTGTCGCATAAAATGCTGTTGGATGAGGCACGACGTTTATCAGTCTGCCCAGAACGGTGGCTGCGGCGCGCCACGCGCGTCGGGTATGGAGGTGGGGCTTTACTCGACGGTTATTCCGCCGACCATGCCGTTCCAATCGTGGTCCGAGCACCGCAGATCGTAGGTCCCCGGTTTATGCGCGGTCAGGAACAGATCCTTGACATCGCCGGGCTGCATCACGACCTCGGTGCGCTCGCGATTGAGAACCTCGGGATTGTCGATGGCGACACTGGCGAAAAATGTCGGTGCCGTGACCTCGTGGGTTTCCTTGCCGTGGTTTTCGATGTGCAGGCGATAATGCACGTCGTGCTGGAAGGCCAAATGATCAGGCATGAACCGATAGTCGACCATGAAAAGGTCGAGCGTGATGGTCTTGGGATCGGATCGCGTTGCCGGCGCGGCCACAATGATTACCGCCGACGCCAGCAAAAAAGATTTGGCGAGGATTCGAAACATAACCGCCACCTGCCCTGTCAGCACCGCTAACGCCGCCCCCGCGCACGTCAAATGCCACCGCGAGAGACCCCCGCCGCCCTCAAACCTCAAATCGGTGGAAAAATCCCGGATTGTCCATGTCAAAAGACAGGCTCAATGCGCTGCCGCCGAGACCCGCCCGATCTGCACTCGTCGCACCATAACTAGCACGATGGGGATCATGATTGCAGCGACGATCGCGCAGAGTTGGAAAACGTCGATATACGCCAGGATCGTCGCCTGCGTCTGGATGAGGTGGCCAATGAACCCGACGGCCTGACTGTGCGCGTCAGCCGGTGAGGCGCCCTGCTGGATGAAATACTGGGTCGTCTTGTTCAGCGTGTTCTGGAACACCGGGGACGACGGAATAGTATTCTCGACGAGGCGCGCCTGGTGCATCTGGCCGCGCTGGGTCAGTACGACATTGGCAAGCGAGATGCCCATGCTGCCGCCAAGATTACGGGCGACATTCATGAGCGCGGAGCCCTGATTGGTTTTGTTCGCCGGCAGGCCGTCATAGGCAACTGTGTTGATCGGGATGAACAGGAACGGCAGCGCAATGGTTTGATAAACGCGGACCCATGCGAAGTAATCGAAGCTGGCGTCAGGCGTGAGCGAAGTCGAGTACCACATCGACAGCATGATTCCGGCCAATCCTATTGCAATCAGGTATTTCGGCTGAAAATGACCGGTGACCTGCCCGGCAATCGGCATCATGACCAGCATGGCGACGCCACCCGGCATCATGGCAAGGCCCGACAGCGTCGCGGTATAGGGAAATGTCGTCTGCAGCAGTTGCGGCATGATCTGGTTCGAACTGAACAGGATCGCGCCGATCATCAGCATGACCAGAAAGGACATGCCAAATTGCCGCTGAATCAGCAGACGGACCTCCACAATCGGCTCTTCCTGCATGAACTCCCAGGGCAGGAACAGCAGGAACGACACGCCGGCTATGAGCGAGAAAATGATGATAGTGCCCGACTTGAACCAGTCGTCAATCTGGCCCCTGTCCAGCACCACTTCGAGGCAGCCCAACGTCAGAGCAATCAACAAAAATCCGATCCAATCGACCTTGAGACCACCGGCGAGCCGTTCGTGGCGTTCACGCTCGAGCACCTCGGGTTCGGTGACAAACCAGTGCACCAGCGCCAGTGAAAGCAGGCCCACCGGCACGTTGATGAAAAAGATCCAGTGCCAGGAGAAATTATCGGTGATCCAGCCGCCCAGCGTCGGGCCGACAGTGGGCGCGACGATCACGGCGATGCCGTAGAGCGCGAAAGCCTGACCGCGCCGTTCCGGCGGAAACGTGTCGGCGAGGATGGCTTGCTCGCTCGTCGGCATGCCGCCGCCGCCAAGGCCCTGCAAGATGCGGAAGAAGATGAGCGCACCCAGACTCGGCGCCAATCCGCACAGCAGCGAGCTTATCGTAAAGGTTGCGACACAAAGCATGTAGAAGCGCTTGCGGCCGATCACGTTCGACAGCCAACCGCTCACCGGCAGCACAACAGCGTTGGCGATCAGGTAAGTCGTCACCACCCACGTGCTCTCGTCGACGCTTGCCGCCAGGCTGCCGGCGATGTAGCGCAGCGAGACGTTGGCGATGGCAGTGTCGAGCACCACCATGAACGTCGCGATCGAGACGACGACGGCGACGAGCCAGGGATTGCGATCGCCCGCCGCGGACCGGCTGTCGTCCCAGCCTCGTTGCGGCGCCTGTTCGCTCACCGTACTTTCACCGTCGGCACCGCTGACATGCCGGGCCCGAGTTGAACGTCGGGCGTCTCGTCGAACACGATCTTGACCGGGACGCGCTGGACGATCTTGACGTAATTGCCGGTGGCGTTTTCAGCCGGAAGCAGGCTGAAAGCGGTGCCGCTGCCTGACTGGATGCTGTCGATGTGGCCTTTGAAGGTACGGTCGGGATAGGCGTCGATGACGATATCGACGGGTTCTCCCGGCCGGATCAGGTCCAGTTGCGTTTCCTTGAAGTTCGCCGTGATCCACATCTCGCGCGGCACGAACATCATCAGCGCCTGGCCGACCGCGGCATAGGCGCCCTTGGCAGCGGAGAGGTGCGTCACGCGGCCGGCCACTGGCGCCGTGATGACCGTGCGTGACAAGTTGGCTTCGGCCGTCGCCAATTGCGCTTCGGCGCTTGCACGCTGCGCTCGCAGCACCGGAACCTGTTTTTCGATTGCTACCGCGTTGGCCTGCGCGGCGGCGAGAGACGCTTCGCTTTGCAGCGAATTCGACACATATTGCTGCGCTTGCTCGACGGTGCCACTACCTTGCTTGGCCAGTAGCTGATAGCGATCCGATTGCTGCTGCGCGAAAGTCAGAGTGGCCTGCGCCTGCTCTACCTGCTTTTTGGCTTGCTCTATTTTTGCCTGCTGCGCCTCAATCTGCGCAGTGAGATTGTCGACGCTTGCTTTCATCTGGTCGCGCTGCGCCGTGAAATCACGATCGTCGAGCCGCACCAGCACGGCGCCGGCCTCGACGACCTGGTTGTCGGTTACCGGTACGTCGACGATGGCGGCGCTGACCTGCGCGCTGATCTGCACCGTGCGGGCATCGATGAAGGCGTCATCGGTTGTCTCGTACTGTCTGGCGTGGAGCCACCACAGCAGGATCGCTATCAGTAGGACGAGGCTGACGAGGGCGATTGTGATGACCAGGCCGCGCCGTCCGCGCAGAGTTTTGCGTACTGAGGTGCCCGCGTCGCCACCGCGAGCGGGCTTTGCTGCACCGCCCGGCGCGGCTTCGGAGCGGCGTTCGTTATCGACGCGCTGGTCCATCGTCGCTCAAAAATTCGGAATCCGACGGCTATCCGCTCGACCCTGGATTGGGACGCAAGCGGCCGAGGCGATTCTGGGGTTTGATTTAACCCCTCAGCGACGCGCTTTCCAGTCAGGATGGGCCGGCGGGATGCAGGGCGGCCGAGATTTTCTGAACAAACTCGCCCAGTTCATCGGCATCCAGGTCGCTAACGGCCCAGAAGTCGAGCCCTTTATCCGACCAATGGCGGACATTATAGCCTTGGACCGTCGTCGCCAATACGGTTGCGCGTTCGGTGCCAAGCCGCTGGGCGACGAACAGATTGATCACGTGCTTGCGGCGCTGATAGACGACAGATGCCACCGGCTCGCCGTCGATATAATCGAGACGGCCGCCCAGCAGCGTAAATCCCTGCGCGGTCAAATCGATGACTGGCGGTGCGACGTCGACCCTGCCGTCGAACCAGGGTTTCACCGTGTGTTGATCGCTGGTTTCGACGTCCATCAGATGCCCAGCCTGGAGCGAGCGAATATGCGCCGACACGACCTCGCCGGCGGTAGTTTGTTCCCGGTCGTTGCGGAGGATGGTCAGCACCAGGCTCGCGGCAAGAGCCGCGGACAACGCCGAGCCTGCGGCAAATCCACCGAAGAAGGAACGGCGCGAAGGCCGGGAAAACTGGCGCGGCGCGATGACGCGCGCTGTCGGCGCCGGCAGCGTCGCTTCGATCCGGCTGCGGAGGCGGGCCGGCGCGGTCTCCCTTAGGCCCGCCCCGGCCATTGTGGTGCGCATCGCACGGAACGCCTCGAGCTTCTCGGTGCAGCCGGTGCAAGCCGCCACGTGTGCTTCGACGTCACGCGCATGACCGGCATCGAGTTCGCCGTCGATCAGCGCGTGGAGCAGGATTTCGCATTCGGCACAATTCATGGCGCAGAGCCTTCCGCGACGTTCCAGGCCGAGCGCAGCATGGTTCGCGCGCGCGCCAGCCGCGACATTACGGTTCCGACCGGCACGCCGGCGACCTCGGCAATCTCGTGATAGGACAAATCGTTCATTTCCCGTAGCACGATCGCTTCGCGAAACGGCTGCGGCAGTCCGGCGACAAGTTTCCGGATCGTATCGCTGTCCTGTTGCCGTAACAGCACGACCTCAGGCGAGGTTTGCGGTTCCTGCCACATCGGCAACACTTCCGCGGTCGATTCCTCTTCGGCGAACTCGGATGGCGATTCCTGCCTTCCGCGCCGCGCGAACTCCGTGTTGCAGACGTTTCTAAGGATCGTCAGCAACCACGGCTTCATGGCGGGACCGCGATAGGAATCGAAATGACGCAAGGCGCGGAGATAGCACTCCTGCACCGCATCTTCGGCATCGGCGGCATTGCGCATAAGATAACGCGCCAGCGTGTAGGCATCGTCGAGGTACGGCAGCGCGGCGTCGCGAAAGCGCCGCGCTCTGTCGTCTTCGTCATGGGCGTCACCTGCCATCGTTTCGCGTCCGGCCGTCCACGATGAGGGTTGCTGTTGCACACGAGCGAGCATCACTGTGTGGCGTTGCTGCCCGTTGCTGCTTCTACCACGATCGTGCCGGTCATGTGCGGATGGATGTAGCAAAAGTACTGGTACGTCCCAGGCGTGGTGAACGTAAACGAATAGCTGTCGTCGGTGTCCAGCGCCTTTGATTTGGTAAACGCATTGGCGGTCGCGGCGATGCCGTGCGGAATATCGTCCTTGTTGGTCCAGGTGATCGTGGTGCCGGTCTTCACAGTGAGTTTTTGCGGAGTGAAGGTGAAATTGTCGATCGACACCGCAGTCGTGGTGGACTGCGCCCGGGCGACGATCACGCCACCCGCCAAGCCGGAGCCGACGACCGCGCCGACCGCGGCCGCCACAATTGCGCTTCGCATCATGACGCGTTCCCTTAACTTACGAGCGGCGTATCGACGATCGCCAGCCGCTGCTCGTTCTGCTTGAACGTTACATTGGCTATGCCGAGCATTTTGCGCAGTTGATCGTCGGGGACCTTCATCGGTCCGGGGGAAGGCGCGGTACCGGGTGAGGGCTGCGGGAACGCTGTCGAGCGAGCGGTGTGGAAGGTCACGTTGCCCTCGACCTTCTGCATCACCTGGTGAATGTGGCCGTTGAGCACCGTCACCGAGCCGAAGCGCTTGAGGTACGACAGCGCCTGCGCGCCGTCTTCCGTGCCCCAGCCCCAGTCCGGATAGACCGTCCACAGCGGGATGTGGGCGAAGACCACGATAGGCGTCGAGGCGGAGCGGGCTTTGACGTCGGCTTCGAGCCACTCGAGTTGATCGGCGCCGAGATTGCCGAGCCCGCCGGCTTTGAGATCGACGACATTGACCAGCCCAATGAAGTGCACGCCGTTGGCGTCGAAGCTGTACCAGCCCGCGCCTTTTGCGCTACGGCCGTATCGCTCGCGATAAAACTTCTGTTCCGGATCGAGGAAGTCGTGTTCGCCCGGTACGTAATGCACGTCGAGCCGCGACTGCGAAATGATGCGATCGGCGTCATCGAATTGCGACGCCAGCGACAAGTGACTGATGTCGCCGGTGTGAATCATGAATGCCGGTTTTTGTATCAGCGCATTGACCTTGGCGATCGCCTCTTCAAGTGTACCGAGCGCGTTCGGATTGGCCGGCTTGTCGAAGCCGACATGGCTGTCGCTGATTTGCAGGAAGGTCAAACCCTTCGCTTCCTGCGCTTGCGCCTCGCCCATGATGCCGAGCGAGTGGGGCACGCCGCCGGAAATCGTCCACAGCACGCCGGTTCCGACCCAGGTCATGCATTCGAGAACCTTGCGCCGGTTGATACCGTCTTCGTGATCGAATTCGCTCATTGTCCGTCTCCAGTTATGCCAAGCGCGTGGACGCCATGCGGCTTCCGTGGACGTGATTGAGGGAAGGTGTCGTTTATTCCCGGGCCGAAGTGATTTTTGTGGGCGGGGCGGTACGGGCGCTGCTATACCGCCTGTTCTGCTTTTCGCCCTGCCGGGCGCGCCAGCAACGCGATAACCATGTTGAATTCGTCAATTACGCATTCTGTGGAGACGCGCGGCTCTTGGGTGGTTGCGACAACGGTGCTCATCGTAATGGCCGTGGCGTTTGGCGCGCCGTGGATCACGGTGGTCGCGCTCAAGGACATCGCTGCCGAGGTCAACGGCGAACGCTCAATCCCTGCTTTTGCCGGCGCGCTGGTTTGGTTGGGCTCGGGTTTGGGCGGCATTTTAATGGGCCGCGTTGCAGAGCGGTTTGGCATTCGCTGGACCGTACTTGGCGGCTCGTTGATGATTGCGGTCGGATTGTGCCTGTCGACGATGGGACCGTCGTTGCCGCTTTATGTCGGCCATGGCCTGTTCATTGGTCTGACCGGAATCGGTGGCATCAATGCGCCGTCTTATGTCTATGTCAGCCGCTGGTTCGATCGCCGGCGCGGCTCGGCACTGGCTTTGATTTCGAGCGGCAGTTTCCTGGCCGGCGCGATCTGGCCGTCGCTCTTTGAATCCGCGATCGTGCATCTCGGCTGGCGTGAGACCATGCTGATCTACGCCGCGATCGAGCTCCTGATTATCGTACCTGCTGCACTGATCGTATTGGGAGCGCCGCCCGAGACGCCGCATCATGCGGCGGTGACTAACGCAACGAATGCAGAGAAGTCTGTTATGGGATGGCCGCCCAATCTGGTCTTCGGGCTACAGATGTGCGCGATCTTCACCTGTTGCGTGCCGATGTCGATGCCGCAAGCGCACCTCGTCGCATTTTGCAGCGATCTCGGCATCAGCCCCGTCCACGGCGCTGCGATGCTATCGGTGTTGCTCGCCTCGGCATTCCTGAGTTGTCAGATCTGGGGCGGGCTGTCGGATCGGATCGGCGGTCTCTACACCATGTTGCTCGGCTCGGCCTGCCAGACCGTCGGCATCTCGCTCTTCCTGCTTACGCAGGACGAGTTGGGTCTGTTTACGGTTGCAGCGCTGTTTGGTTTCGGATTTAGCGGTCTGGTGCCGGCCAACGTGTTGGCGGCGCGCGAACTGTTCCCGGTCAGGGAAGCCTATTGGCGAATCCCGACGTTGCTGCTGGTCAGCGGTTCTGGCATGGCGGTCGGAAGCTGGAGCGGTGGATTTCTCTACGATCGCTTCGGCTATTACGCGCCGGCCTTTGCCGTGGGCGTTGCCGTGAGCGCGCTCAATTTTCTGATTATCAGCGTGCTTGCGTTCCGCCGCAGCCAGACCAACAATCTTGTCAGCGTGTGACAGCGCTCTGCTTGGCGCGTGGTGGTTTCGCCGGTCGGTTCATTCGTTGCACAGTTCTTGGCGGAGTGCGGGCCGAGCAAAAATCTTCCACTGCTGAGACAATGGCTGCGCTGGTTCTGGCGCGACGTTCTGGCGTGCCGAGTTCCAGCTCCTCCTGCCGGTTGATGATCGAGCCGGCTTCGAGCAACACCGCCGGCATCGCGGTCCTTCGCAACACCACCAGTTCGTCGAAGCGATAGACACCGGCGTCGGCGTCGATGAGATCGCGACGGTAGTGCCGCATCAGCGGCAGCGTGTAATGCGGCGTGTACTGGAGACCATTCGCTTGCAGTGCTTTGCCGAGGAGGTGGCCGAACTGCAGGCTGCCGGAACGATCGGCATTGTCGTAGGAAATGAACAGTGCATAGCCGGGATAATCGTCGTTATAGCTGTACCGCTGCCCATCGTACTCCCAAGTCTGAAGCAGGTTATCGGGCACGGAATCATGATGGATGGCGAGGAAGAGGTCGGCATGCATCGCGTTGGCCCGCGCCGCGCGTTCGACAAGTCCGAAAGGGGGCGCTTTGTCGGTGACCAGAAGTACCGTCTTGTCAAAGCCGGCGGCGATCAGCGATCGCCGGGCGTCTTGGGCGAGTTGAAGATTGAACGCGTATTCCGGAACGCCATGCGAACTTATGGCACCAGGCACGTCGAGCGTATGACCAATATCCAATACGACACGGAACGCTGAGAGGTCGCATTTGGAGTGCGCGGGCGTTGCGGCGGGAGGTTTCTGTTCCTCGCCGCGCGCTGAAAATTGGCCGCCGTATATCAGCAGGATCGATAACGAAATCAGCACAGCGTTCCAGGCGCGCGGCGGCTCGATCATCGACGCGCCGTCCGTGCTGGCCGAGAATGCAAAACCAGGCGTTGTCGCACCATTCGCGGTGAAAGTAGCGCCATATGACTCTGCCGCATAGCGTCGCCGCCGCCAGCACCTCTTGCGGGTGGGCAATGAGTGGGGCAAAGTCGCGCGAAATTACAAGACCGGTCCGGCCGGCTTAAGTCCTGCGCGGACAATTTAGGGAGACCTGCAATGAGGCGTGCACTTTACTGCTCCGTCGCGGCGATCGCGGTCGCCGTTTTCCTGGCAGCCGCGCCAACGCGGTCGAGCGCGCAATCGATCGACGCCAAGGATATCGGCGGCGTGGTCAAAGGCCCGCATGGACCGGAGGCCGGCGTCTGGGTGATCGCGGAAACACACGATCTCGGGACGCGCTATGCCAAGATGGTCGTCACTGACGATCAAGGACGCTACGTCGTGCCGGATCTGCCGAAAGCCAAATATCAGGTTTGGGTGCGCGGTTACGGACTGGTCGATTCTGACAAGGTCGATGCCGTGCCGGGCAAGCGTCTCAACCTGACCGCGGTGCCGGCGCCGAATGATGCCGCCGCGGCGCAATATTACCCCGCAATCTACTGGTTCTCGATGCTAAAAATCCCGGACGCCGATCAGTTCGGCGGCAAGAGCGATATCCCCGAGAAAGTTACGCAGACGCAATGGCTGACCACGATCAAAAATCAGGCCTGCGTTGGCTGCCATCAGCTCGGTTCGATCGGAACGCGGACTAT
The DNA here is from genome assembly GCA_963733645.1 of uncultured Alphaproteobacteria bacterium. Taxonomy (GTDB): domain Bacteria; phylum Pseudomonadota; class Alphaproteobacteria; order Rhizobiales; family Xanthobacteraceae; genus BOG-931. Next base: position 209,259 of record CAVTFP010000005.1, on the reverse strand, counting down.
TCCGACAGCGTTTGGGACGTTCAAGAGTGGCGAGGATGCCTGGGCGCGGCGAATTCAGTCCGGGCAGGCGTCGCCGCTGATGATCACTCCGATTGCGGGTCAGCTTAATAGCGTGCCGCTAAAGTATTTCGGCGATTGGACTGACCGGATCGCCAAGGGCGAATTGCCGGCAACAAAACCGGAGCGGCCGCAAGGCATCGAGCGCAACATCGTCGTGACGATTTGGGATTGGGGCAACGAGAAGCAATACCTCCACGACCTGATTTCGTCAGACAAGCGCAACCCGACCGTCAACGCCAATGGTCTGCTGTACGGATCCACGGAATATGCGAGCGACCATTTGCCGGTTCTCGATCCGAAGGCGGCCAAGGTCACCTACATTACGCCGCCGGAAGGCGCCGATGTGCCGGAAGCGTTCGGGCCCGGACATGCGGCGATTTAAAAGCCGATGGCGCCCTCGGCCTATTGGGGCATGGACCAGATTTGGGACACCAAGTTCGACAATCACAACGACATGTTCGATTCCCAGGGCCGGTTATGGCTGACGGGAACCAATCACGCGCCTGGTACCCCGGCTTTCTGCCGCAAGGGTTCGGATAATCCCTATGCCAAGGCATTCCCGATCGATAACAACGAACGCCAATTGGCGATGTTCGATCCGAAGATGCAAAAGTTCACGTTCATCGACACCTGCTACGGCACGCATCACCTGCAATTCGGTTTCGACAAGGACAACATATTGTGGACGAGCGGTGGTGGCCCGGTGGCCGGCTGGCTCGACACCAAGGTGTTCGACGAAACCGGCAGCGCTGAAAAGGCGCAAGGTTGGGCGCCATACGTGCTCGATACCAATGGTGACGGCAAGCTCGACGACTATACCGAACCTGGCCAACCGCAAGATCCAAACAAGGATATGCGGATCGCCGGTTCCGGCAGCTACGCCGTGATGCCGAACCCGGTCGACGGTTCAGTCTGGTACACCTGGAACGTCTTCGCCGGCCGGGGTGGCGTGGTGCGGTTCGATCCCAAGACCAAGCTGTCGGAAGTGTATTACACTCCGATGCCGGGCTTCGGACCGCGCGGCGGGGACATCGATTCCAAGGGCGTGGTTTGGGTATCGCTTGGCAGCGGTCATCTCGGCAGTTTCGATCGCTCGAAGTGCAAGGCGCCGCTCAACGGACCGAAGGCCACGGGCGATCACTGCCCGGAAGGCTGGACATTCTACAAATATCCCGGTCCGGGTTTTGCGGGCATCGGCGACAACAGCGCCGAGGCGAGCTACTACACTTGGGTCGATCAATACGACGCAGTCGGGCTTGGCAAGGACGTGCCGATCTCGACGGCTAACGAGGGCGACGGCTTTGCCGCGCTCGTCAACGGCAAGATGGTTTCGCTGCGTATCCCCTATCCGATGGGATTCTACGCCAAGGGACTGGATGCCCGCATTGACGATGCCAACGGCGGCTGGAAGGGCAGGGGCCTATGGTCGTCCGAAGGCGACCGCACGCCTTGGCTCAAGGAAGGCGGCAAGGGCTCGACGCCCATTGCCGTTCACATCCAGGTCCGACCCGACCCGCTGGCTCATTGAGCGGCTGACGGTCGTTGCAGTAAAACTCGCCCGGCGCGCGCAACGCCGGGCGACCTGCTTTTAGAGCGCCGATCATGTCGATATTATCCGCTCGGCGTATATGAGGAGCCGAATATGGTTCGGGAGCCGATACTGACGACGGTCGCCATTGCCGATCTCCGTCCGACCCAAATCACTGTCGGCATGCGTGAGGTTGATGCCAAGCGCAAGAGCTGGCGCGAAACCGCGAAGAAAAAGGGCGGGGTGTTTCTCGGCAAGCACATGATCCCGGTGATCCTCGGCCCGAAGCGGCGGCATTACGTCATCGACCATCATCATCTCGCGCGTGCGCTGCATGAAGAAGGGGTCAAAGAACTGGCCGTAACGGTCATCTCGAATTTGAGCAAACTCGATACCGAATCATTCTGGTTCAATATGGACAATCACAATTGGATGCATCCATTCGACGACAAGGGTCGGCGCTGCGGCTACGAGGACATTCCAAAATCCGTGACCGGTCTCGTTGACGATCCGTTCCGGTCGCTCGCCGGCGAACTGCGGCGCGCCGGCGGCTTCGCCAAGGATACGACGCCGTTCAGCGAATTCATCTGGGCGGATTTCCTGCGCCGGCGCATGAAACGCAAACTTGTCGAGAAGGACTTCGAACGTGCCGTCGAGCAGGCGCTGGAACTCGCCAAGAGCATGGATGCCGACTATCTTCCCGGCTGGTGCGGGCCCGCCCCGGAGGACTGAGATCGTGCAAGACGGTCACCGTCATCGACGGAAATTGTGCGCCAGCGCGCCGACTGCTCGTGCCGGTGTGCTCTTAGTGCTACTCTCTTTATGTGCGGTCGGCTGCAGCAGCGCTACCGACAAGCGGAACGAAGTGGTGAATTCGGAAGTCTATCCGACAAACTACAAAAATCAGATTGCGGTATTTCTCCAGACTGTCCTGACGAACAACGCTGATTATCACAATTCGCTGATCTCGCCTCCCGTGATGAGGACTGTCGGCCAGAATCAGCACTATGTCGCTTGCGTGCAATTGAACGGATTTAACCAGCACAAAGAGAAGGCCGTCATCTATTTTGCCGGCAGCATCAACCAATTCGTCGACGCGACGGCGGAGGAATGTTCCGGCGCGGCTTATGAGCCGTTCACGGAATTGGCGAAGCTTGCGCCAAAGTAGGGGACCCGTCAGGACTTCGCAATTTTTCCGGCACTCGATGCCCGCAATCGATTCGCCGTCACGCACCCAAAGAAAAAAATGCCAATGCCGCGCCACCGATCGCACAGGTAACGACAGCCAGCAGCGGTGGTGCGCGCCAGACGGTCAGAAGGACAAAGCCAACCAGGGCGAGACCGAAGTCGCCGGGCGTTTTTACCGAAGTGACCCATAACGGGTTATAGAGTGCCGCGCCCAGTAGACCGACCACCGCGGCATTAACACCGCGCATCGCCGCCTGGGCACCCTCGCGCTTCCGGAAACTGTCCCAGAATGGCAGCGTGGCCAGCAGTATGAGCATGCCGGGAAGAAATATCCCGATCAGCCCGAGTGCGGCACCGGCAATCCCGTGGGGACTTGGGCTCACGACGGCGCCGAGATATGCCGAGAACGTGAAGAGCGGCCCCGGAACCGCCTGCGCAGCGCCGTAACCTGTCAAGAATGTGTCGTCGCTAACCCAGCCGGGCGCCACGAATGCCTCGCGTAGCAAAGGCAATACGACATGGCCGCCGCCGAAGACCAGCGCGCCCGATCGATAGAAGGCGTCAAACAGCGCTATGCCGGATGAGCCCGTGACATTAACGAGAATTGGCAGGCCGCCGAGCAGGACAAAAAACACCGACAGTGCGGCGAGGCCCGCCGTGCGCGAGACCGGCATGGCCGTTGGATTTGATGCAGCCGCCGGCGCGCCGCGGCAAAACCAAAGGCCCGCGACGCCTCCGAGTACAATTGCCCCGATTTGGGCAGCGGACGACGTGCTGAACAAAATGATCAGCGCCGCGATTACCGCGATGGTCGCCCGCTCGCGGTCGGGACATAACGTGCGCGCCATGCCCCAGATAGCCTGGGCGACGATCGCGACCGCGACCAGCCGGAGTCCATGAAGAAGGCCGGCGCCAATCGTCCCCGTGAGGGCGCTTGCGCCGTAGGCAAACAGCACCAGCGCGATTGCCGAGGGCAGCGTGAAACCGGTCCATGCTGCAAGCGCTCCAAGATAACCCGAGCGCAACAACCCAACCGAAAATCCGACTTGGCTCGAAGCTGGCCCAGGTAAAAACTGACACAGCGCCACGAGATCGACGTAGGTCTTTTCGTCGAGCCATTTTCGGCGCACGACGAATTCTTCATGGAAATAACCGAGATGAGCAATCGGCCCGCCGAAACACGTCAATCCTAGGCGAAGGAAAACGGCAAATACTTCGGCGGCGCTGCCGCGGCGATCTGGCGGCGCATCGGATGTCTCTGGCATGGTAGGCATTGTTGACAAGTTCTCGCATGCGGGCAACAGTTTCCGTCTCGGCGCGAAAAGCTGCGCCGTGGCGGCGCCAAAATCGCTACGAAAAATAGCGCGCCGTAGGCTGGGAGGATCGCATGACCATCACAGTGCCGCAGGGTATTGCGCCGCGTCAGACGGCAGCCATCGCCGCCGCTACGCGCGTGCGCTGGACCTATATCGCGCCGACGCTTCTGGTCTATTGGATCATTTCCATGTTCGACAAGAGCAACATTTCTCTTGTCATGGCCGATCCAAAATTTCTCGACGAGATGCAGCTTGTGGGACAGTCCAAGCTGCTCGGCTGGCTCGCCTCGAGCATGTTCATTTCCTATAGCCTCGCGGCGCCGATCTGGGGCTGGGCCGTGACACGCTACGGACCGCGCTACGCGACAATGGTGAGCCTCGCGATCTGGGCGCTGACGTGTTTCTGGTCCGGAATGTCGGCGAGCTACGGCATGCTGCTCGCGTCGCGCGTCGGATTGGGCGTGGGCGAAGCGGCCTGTTATCCGGTGACGCTGGCGCTGGTTGCCAACTGGTTTGCGCTGCGTGAGCGCGGCAAGGCGACATCCTATTGGTGGATAGGCACCATGATCGGCCCGATGCTGACCGGGCTTCTGGTCACGGCACTGATCGTGAATTTCGGCTGGCGCGGCCAGTTCTATGCGCTCGGGCTGCTCGCACTTGTCCTGCCGCTGCCGATGATCTGGTTTCTGGTGCGCGACAAGCCGGAGCAGCATCCGGCCGTCAATGCCGCCGAAGCCAATCTGGTTCACGCCGGTGCGATTGAGCACAACGACGACGCGCCTGGCCGCATCCTGAAGGGCGTAAGCAGCGTCTGGCGCAATCACCGCTTCTGGATGATGGTGCTGGCGATCTCGTGCAACGCGATCTTCTTCTGGGGCTGGTCGATCTGGTTGCCAACATATTTGCGGACCGCGCGGCATTTCAGCTTCTCAACATCCGGTTACCTGACCTTCGTGATCTACGGCTTTGCTGTCGTGACCATTCTGATCGTCGGTCGGGTGTCCGATCGCGTGTTCCGTCGCGCGCCGTTCGCCGGGATTGGCTGGTTCTCGGCCGCAATCTTTTTGATGGCGGCGGCATTCGCGCCAGATCCGACCTGGAGCGTTGTCCTGATGATCTGTGCGCTGTGCGCACAGCAAGTCGGCATCTCCTGCGCCGAAATGCTGATGCACAGCGTCATCGGCACTGAAGATATGGGCAAGTCGCAAGGCGTGCGGGCCCTGATCACGCAAATGACCGGGGCAATGTCGCCGCTGATGATCGGTTACATCCTGGCTTATACCAACGGCGGCTTTATCGCGCCGTTCGCCGTGCTTTCCGTCGCCGTCGTCGTGTCGGCGGGATGCATGGTCGCACTGACGCGGGAAGGGTTCTGACATGACGCTGCCCAGTATGCGGATCGGTGATATCGAGGTGCACGGCCTGAGCGATGGCACCTTGCCGACGTCGCTCGACAAGGTCGTGGATATGGACGCCGCGCAGGTCGAACGACTGGTCGGCGGTTCAGACAACGGCACATTCCATATTCCGGTGAACAACTTTCTCATCCGCCGCGGCGGCAAGGTGATCATGATCGATGCCGGTGCCGGCAACACCATGTATCCCACGCTCGGCATGCTGCCCGACAACCTGCGCGCCGCGGGCGTTGATCCGAAATCGGTCACGCATATCGTCATCACGCATCTGCACGGCGACCATGCCAACGGCTTGGTCGATGACGACGGCAATCCGCACTATCCGAATGCCGAGATTGTCGTTCACGAAATCGAAGCCGATTTCTGGATGGGACCGGACGGCGCCAACGATCCCGACAAGGTCAAAGGCAATCGCGCGCGCACAAAGATAAATCTGAAGCCTTATCTCGACCGCATCCATCGGGTGCGTGGCAACGACGAGTATTTGGGCTTTACGCCGGTGATCGCGCCCGGCCACACGCCTGGGCATACTTGCTGGCTGCTTGCGGCCCCGGGTGGCGGCGGATTCATGGCGCTCGGCGACGTCGTGCACGTCTCGGCGATCCAGATTTCGCACCCGGATGCAGGAATGATCTACGATCTCGACAAGGATCAGGCGGTCAGATCGCGCAAGCGGATTCTCGATATGGCGGCGAGCGAGCGGCTTGCGATCGCCGGCGCGCACGTCAATGCGCCAGGCTTCGGTCATGTGATCCGCAACGGCGCGACCTTCGCCTTCGATCCCGCCTCATAGCTCGCAGGTAAAGCGGTTTCGGAACTCAGGCGGCTTGACTGCCGACGGAGCTGGTACGTCCGGCCGGCTTCACGGCGCGAAGGACCAATTCAATCTGCTGAATGACGTTGTTGAAACTTTGAGCAGCCTGCCTGACGTCGTTCTCGGTCATTTCCTTGCGAGCGAGGCTTCCCCGCCAAGGTTCAGCCAGCAGCGAGTTATTGGTTTCAATTTCAAAGTCGACACCCAAGTAAACGCCCAAAGGCGTATTTGGGATACCGGCGGCGATCCATTTCCGGTTGGTGGCCTGTGAGAATATCCCGATGCTATCCGCCGTGATCGGACGCACATGTGTGGGATCGTTGAGATAATGATCGTGGCGCGGATGTGGAACGGCGATTGTGATTTTGGCGCCGTCACGGCAGACACGATACAGCTCCTTGATAATTCCCAAATAGACGGCCGTTTCGGCGCCGAGATGCTCGAGAACGTGCGCGAGAAGTACCTCGTCGACGGAATCATCGGGCCATGGCCACGGTAATACTTCGAGATCGACAACCTGATCAGGGTTGGCAGCCGCGACCTTGTCGACGTTGACCCAACCGTCCAGCTTCTTTGTGCCGCACCCCAGGTTCAATCGCACGACGCCTCCTGATGCATCCCGAAAAATTGTGAACGCCGGCACGGGTAATTACGTCACGGTCGACCACGTCACTCATACCTCAAGTGCTTGCTGATTCGCCGCGATCATGCTCAGGGCCGGATCCGGCAGCCGCATTGCGGCGAAGCCAGCGACGGCGTCCGCTGCTGGCAGAACCGTGCTAGCCCAGCGGCAAATACCATGCAGTTATTCTACTGGCTTGCTGCGCAATGGTGGAATATTTTTCTTTTTCTTGTGGTATTTAAGTGGATATGGAGCATGTTATTTTATGAGTGACTTCACGTTTCCCTGGCTTTCCGGAGGTAAACCGGCCATGACATCCCCGCTCGATCAGAAGAAAATCAAAATCACCGGTCCGGTGGTGGTGACCGCCAATCGCGTCGTGGACGGCGCCGTCGTCTACCGGCGTGCCGACGGCGGCTGGAGTACCCATCTCGATGACGCCGCGATCGCCACCAATGCGACAGGCGTCCATGTGCTGATCGACGCCGCGAATGCCGACGATTTGCGCGCCATCGGCGCCTATGTCGCACCGGTCAAGGTCACGTCCGGTGGTCACGTCCGGCCGGGAAATCTGCGCGAACTCATTCGCCTCGGCGGACCAACGATCGACCTGCCGGTGACGTTCGGCATCTGAAGACCGGCAGCACGCGCCGGACCATTCGAGGCGACATGTACGTCTACGACGCATTCGACCGCACCTTGGTCGCCGAGCGGGTCGCGGAATTTCGCGATCAGGTCGCACGCCGCCTGTCCGGCGAGTTGACCGAGGAAGAGTTCAAGCCGCTGCGGCTGATGAACGGCGTCTATCTGCAACTGCACGCCTATATGCTGCGCATCGCCATTCCCTACGGCACGTTGTCGGCCGAGCAGTTGCGAATGCTGGCCCACGTCGCGCGTCGCTACGATCGCGGCTACGGCCATTTCACCACGCGGCAGAATATCCAGTTCCACTGGATCAAGCTCGAAGAACTGCCGGACGCGATGGCTGAGCTCGGCAGCGTTGGCATGCACGGCATGCAGACGAGCGGCAATGTCGTGCGCAACATTACGACGGACCAGTGGGCGGGCGTGGCGCCCGACGAGATCGAGGATCCGCGCGTCTGGGCCGAAGTGATTCGCCAACACGTGACGCTGCATCCCGAATTCTCGTTCATGCCGCGCAAGTTCAAGATCGCCGTCGGCGCCTCGACGCATGATCGCGCTGCGCTGCGTATCCACGATCTGGCGCTGCGGATGTACCGTAATGGCTCAGGCGAACTCGGCTTCGAAGTCATGGTTGGCGGCGGGCTCGGCCGTACGCCGTTCCTGGCCAAGACCATCAAGCCGTTCCTGCACAAGCGCGACGTGCTCAGCTACGTCGAGGCGGTGCTGCGCACCTACAATCAGTTCGGGCGGCGCGACAATATTTACAAGGCGCGCATCAAGATCCTGGTGCACGAGCTTGGCGTCGACGCGTTCGCCAAAGAAGTCGACGCCGAATGGCAATCGATCAAGGATGGCGCGCTGGCACTCGATCCGGCCGTGGTCGGTGAGATCTCCGGCCGCTTCCGCTATCCTGATTACGAGCGGCTCGACGATGGCCCGCCTGCGCTCGCAGCCGCCCGCAGTGCCGACCCTGCGTTCGATGGTTGGGTCAAAAATTCGGTCAGCAATCATCGCATCCCTGGTTATGCGATCGTGACACTGTCGCTTAAGCCCGAAGGCGGTACGCCGGGCGACGCCACGGCGACGCAGATGGACGCCATCGCCGATCTCGCCGACCGTTATTCGTTCGGCGAAATTCGCGTCGGCCACGAGCAGAACCTGGTTCTGCCGCACGTTCCGCAACGCGACCTGCCGACGCTTTGGCGCGCGCTCGGCGCAATCGGCGTCGCGCTGCCGAACGTGAATCTGATTTCCGACATTATCTCCTGCCCCGGTCTCGACTATTGCAGTCTTGCCAATGCGCGTTCGATCCCGATCGCGCAGGAGATTACGCGGCGCTTCCGTAATCTGGATTTGCAGCGCGATCTCGGCCGCCTGCACGTCAATATTTCAGGCTGCATCAATGCTTGCGGGCATCATCATGTCGGCCACATCGGCATTCTTGGTGTCGAAAAGAACGGCGAAGAATTTTATCAGATCACGCTCGGCGGCAAGGCCGACGAGAATGCCACGCTTGGTACGTTGATCGGGCCCGCGGTGCCTTATGCGCAAGTGGCCGACGTCGTCGAGGATATCGCCGCGGCCTACCTCGAACTGCGGCAGCAGCCAGACGAACTCTTCATCGACACGGTCAAGCGCACCGGCGTCGAGCCATTCAGGGATCGCGTCTATGCCGCTCGTTGAGAACGGTCGCATCGTCGAGGACCGCTATGTCCGCGTGCTCGATGACGCGCCGGTGCCGGACCGCGTACCGGTTTTGCTGCCGGCAAAGCGGTTTCTCGCCGATGCCAATGAGCTGGTGCAGCGCGACGGCTCGCTCGGCGTGCTGTGGCCGAACGATCGCCGGATCGCCGAGCTTGAACCGTGGCTCGGTCATCTTGCGCTTATCGCGCTCAATTTTCCAAAATTCCGCGACGGCCGTGCCTATAGCCAGGCGCGGCTATTGCGTGAGCATTTTGGCTTTCGCGGCACATTGCGAGCGACCGGTGACGTGCTGCGCGACCAGTTCCATTTTCTGGTGCGCGCCGGCTTCGATTTGTTCGAAGTGAAGAAACTCGCCGACGCGCAGGTTTTTGCCGAAGTTCTCGGCCGCTACAGCGTGGTCTATCAGCCGGGAGCCGACGGACGCGCGCCGGCGCTGCGCCGGCGTTTGCAAAGCGACACCAAAGTTGCGAAGCGCGAGCCGGCGTGAACTGTCGCTGTCGACCAACGCCTAGCATCAACCGCTTGCAAACTGCTATGTTCAGCCTCGTCTTAAAAACGAGGACATTATGACACCAGTCGTCGCAGTGATCGCGCCCGGCATGATGGGCGCCGCTGTCGGAAAAAGGCTCGCCGATAGAGGCCTGAAGGTTTTGACTTCACTCAAGGGCCGCAGCCCGGACACACTGGCGCGGGCGAAGGACGCCGGCATTGTCGACGTCGGCGACGAGGAGATAGCGGCGTCCGATTTCATTCTTTCCATCCTGCCGCCGGGCGACGCGCTGTCGCTCGCCCAACGTTTCGCCCCGGCGCTCAAGGCGAGCAATTCAAAGCCGGTCTATGTCGACTGCAACGCCATCAATCCGGTAACGGTCAATCGTGTCGCGGCGGCGGTTGCGCCGACTGATTGTCCATTCGTCGATGCCGGCATCATTGGTTCACCGCCAAAGCCTGGCGATGCCGGTCCGCGGTTTTATGCATCGGGTCCGGCCGCACCGCGCTTTGCCACGCTGCGCGACTATGGCCTCGACGTTCGCGTGCTGGACGGGGCGCTCAGCGCTGCATCGGCGCTGAAAATGTCCTACGCCGGCATCACCAAGGGCACGCAGGCGATCGGGGCGGCGATGATGCTGGCGGCGACGCGCGCCGGCTCCGCCGATGCGCTGTTCGCTGAACTCAGTTCGAGCCAGAAGGAAATGTTCGCCTGGTTCAAGCGCGGCCTGACACTGATGCCACCCAAGGCTTATCGTTGGGTCGCGGAGATGCACGAGATCGCCGGGTTCGTCGGCGAAGATCCGACGGCACACGAGCTTTACGAAGGCGCCGCGCACTTTTACGAGCGTATTGCCGAGGATTTTGACAAGGATAAGAAAGACGTCGCCGCGCTGATGGCGTTTCTCGGCAAGACTACTTCGTGATTATGCCGGCTAGCGGTTGAGCCAGCGCCGCGCAAAGCCGAGCAGTCCTTGCGGCAGGAAGATGATGATTGCGATAAAGAGAATGCCGAGCGGGATGAGATAAGGAAACTGGTCGCCGAAGAACCGCGACAACAGTTCGCGTGCGAGCTGGAAGACGCCGGCGCCGACGATCGGTCCGACCAACGTGCCAATGCCCCCCATGACGTTGTAAATTACGGTCTCGCCCGAGGTCAAAAAGAAGACAAAGTTGGGTGCGGCAAATTCATTTTGGACTGCGTAGAGCACGCCGGCGAGGCCGGCGAACAGTCCGGACAGCATCACCGCCACCATTTTATAGCGTGCGACCGGGTAGCCGATGGCGCGGGTCCGCGGCTCGTTTTCGCGGATCGATTGCAGCACCATGCCGAACGGCGACTGCGTTACACGGCGCAAGAACAAATAGGACCCGGCCACTACCGCCAGCACGAACCAGTGGAGAGTTGTCGAGGTGAAACGAGCATTATAGATGAACGGGATCGTCAGGTGCGGACGGTCGAAGATCAACCCATTCTCGCCGCCCGTGAGCGACGTCCAGGTGAAGATGATGACATAAAATATCTGACTGAAGATCAACGTCGTGATGGCAAAGTAAATATCACGCAGCCGCGTGGAGAAGTAAGCGACGAACAAAGCCGCGACTGCGGCTCCGGCAAGCCCGAACACAATCGCAAGCCAAAGATTTGCCGGTTTGAATGCGATCAGCGCACCTGCGGCGCCGTACATGCCGAGCCCGAAGAACGCCGAATGCCCGAATGAGACCATGCCGGTATATCCGATCAACAGATCGGACGACATCGCCAGCAGGCCCCAAATCAGCGCCTCCGTCAGAAAGCGTCGCCAGAACTCCGGCAGGTAAAGCGGCGCGGCGATCAGCACCGCCATCACGACGGCAAAGCCGAGCCAGAAAATAGTGGCGTGGCTCAACCCTGTTCTGGTGAGCGGCATCGGTTTATCGAGCGGCGCAGTGGTTGTCATTTCGGCGTCGCTACAAATAGGCCCGTGGGGCGAATCAACAGCGTCAGGATCAGCACGACGAAGGAGACGATCACCGCCTGCGACGGGTCAAGCCAGATCGCCGCGTACGACTCGAGCAGGCTGATGAAGATCGCAGCGGCGATCGAACCGCCGAGATTGCCCATGCCGCCGACCACCACGACAATGAAGGCCTTGAGCACCCAGTCGAGCCCCATGCTGTGATCGACGCCGGTGGTCGGCGCGAACAGTACGCCGCTCGCCGCCGCCATGGCGGAGCCTATGGCGAAGACGCCGGTGTAGACCAGCGGTACCGGAATGCCCATCGCTTGCGCCATCACCCGGTCTTGTGCGGTGGCGCGGATCCAGACGCCGAACTTGCTGTATTTGAGGAACAGATAAAAGCCGCCGATGATGGCGGCCGACAATGCAGCGATCACGATGCGGTACCAGGGATATTGCAGATAGAACAGCGTGAAATGGCTCGTCATCGGATCGGGAATCTTGCGCGACACCGGTCCGAACTGCCACAGCGCGTAATTCTGCAGCACCAGAGAAATGCCGAAGGTGGCAAGGATGGTGTTCAACGGATCGCGGCCGATCAGCGGCCGCAACGTCACGATCTGCAACGCGGCGCCGAAAATGCCGACGATCAGCGCGGATGCCACCAGCCCCAGCCAAAAATTGCCGGTGGCGGCGATGATGATGACCCCGACATAGGCGCCGAGCATGAACAGCTCGCCATGGGCAAAATTCACCACGTCCATGATGCCAAAAATCAGCGTCAGGCCCGAGGCGATCAGCGCCAGGATCATGCCGGTGACAATACCGTTGATCGTCTGGATGATAATGAGATCGAAGGGAATGGCGTGAAAGAAGTGGCTGACGGCGTCCATCGCTCACACCCCCAGATACTGTTTGATGACGGCGTGGTTGACGTCGATTTCAGACGCGGCGCAATGGTGGCGCACGCTGCCCTTTTCCATGATGTAAATACGCTGGCTCGCTTCGAGCGTCAGCGGCACGTTCTGTTCGACCAGAAGGATGGCGACGCCTTCCTTGTGGAGCACCTCGATGATTTGCCGAATTTGCGACACCATGCGCGGCATCAAGCCTTCAGTAGGCTCGTCCAGCAGGATAATCTTGGGCTCCAGCATCATGGCGCGTGCGATGGCGAGCATCTGCTGCTCGCCGCCCGAAAGTGTGCCACCGGCCTGGCTGCGCCGCTCCGCCAGCACCGGAAAATAGGTGAACACCTTGTCGAGCAAGGCTCGGCGTTTGTCCTCGGTCACGCCGCCGCGGTCGAGGCCGGTGCGCAGATTTTCCATGACCGTGAGCAGACGGAAGATGCGGCGATCTTCGGGCACGTAGCCGATGCCGAGCCGCGCCAGTTTGTGCGGCGGCAGCCCGGTGATCGCATTGCCGTCGAGCAGCACTGTGCCGTGGCTTGGATGTACGAGCCCCATGATTGTTTTCAGCGTCGTGCTTTTGCCAACACCGTTGCGGCCAAGCAGGCCGACGACTTCACCGGGAGCGATCGTGAGCGAGACGCCATGCAAGATGTGACTCTTACCGTAATAGGTGTGCACGTCCTCGACCAGGACGAGCGGCGCGGCACTGTCGGCTATCGCGCTCATGTCTTGAGATAGACCTCCAGCACTTTGGGGTTCTGCTGAATTTCCTCCGGAGTCCCTTCAGCAAGAATCCTGCCATAGTGCAGCACGGTAATGCGGTCGCAGAGTCCCATCACCACCTCCATGTCGTGCTCAACAATGAGGATGGTGAGATTTTCGCCGATGCGGCGAACCAGCTCCATGGTTTCGGACGTTTCTGCGGCACTCATGCCGGCGGTCGGTTCGTCGAGGCAAAGCAACAATGGGTCAGTGGCGAGCGCTATGCCGATCTCGAGATTGCGCTGCTCGCCGTGCGAGAGATTGGAGGCAAGCTCGTAGGCTTTGTCGAGAAGGCCTACGGAATTCAGCGCGGTTTCGGCTTTGCTATTGATGTCGGCAAAAGCGCTGTAATGCGCAATCATGTTCCAGGCGTGCCGGCGCGACTGTGCGGCAATGCGCGCATTCTCCAGCACCGTGGCGTTGGGGAGAATGTTGGTGATCTGGTAGGAGCGCGCGATGCCCCTTTGCGAGATCATATTCGAGGGCAGTCCGCTGATCTCTCCGCCATTGAACATGATGCGGCCCGAGGTCGGCCGCAGCACGCCAGTCAGGCAATTGAAGAACGTACTCTTGCCCGCGCCATTGGGTCCGATAATGGCGCGCACCTCGCCAGGCGCCACCTCGAAACTGACTTCGGAGAGTGCCGCGAGGCCGCCGAAACGGACGGACAGCAATTCGGTCCTGAGGATGGGTGCCGCCGCCGCTCCCCGGGCATTCGCCGGGGAGCTTGCGTCGGTCGGAGGTTCGGCGCGCACTTAGGCAGAGAACGAGCAGGCCGGTGGGACTACGGTTTTGTCCTTCTCGATCGTCTGCAGAAGGTTGTATTTCTGATTCTGCACCTCGAACAAGAACTCGCGCAAGAACGCCTGATGGTCGGCCTTGCGCAGCGTCTTGTCCCCTTGCGGGAAGTCGTCGCCTTCTTTCATTTCGAGGCCCTCAAGCGCGTCGATCAGCTTGTTGGTATCATCGCGGCCCTGGAACTTCGACATTTCCATGGCGACCTTCACGGCGTTCATCGCCTCGTAGTTCGACTGCACGTAGCGGTCGGGCAGTGGGCCAGACGGATCGATCTTCGCCAGCCGCGCCTTGGCGTCGTCGAAGAACTTGTGAAGCGCGGGTGTATTGAGCGGTCCCGTAAAGATCGGAATGTAACGATTGATGCCGACAAATCCGTCGGCCTTGGCCCCGATTGCCGGCATGTTGGTGGATTCGACGATGGCGCCATCGCCGGCATATTTATACTTCTTGGTGAGGCCGAGATCGTAGGCTTGGTTGGTATAGGTCACGCCATCCTTGCCGAAAAGGATGACAAACAGACCGTCGAAGCTGCCCGAGATCTTCGACAGGAACGGCGTCATGTCGGCGGTGCCGAGCGGGATGCCGGTAGTGCCGACGACTGAGCCGCCGTTCTTCTTGATCTCGGCGGCATAGGCATCGCGGGTCGACTGACCCCACGAATAGTCGGCATAAACGATGTGCCACGTCTTGCCCATCTGGGCGAGCATTGGCCCGAACGCAACCGCTTGCGCCGGCGCGTAATCATGAACGCGAAAACTCACGCGGTTACATGCAGACGTCGTCAGCGTGGTGTCGAGGCAGACGCTGATCATATTGACGATGTGAGCGTCGTTCCACACCGGCATGCAGGCGATGCAGATATTGGACAGGAAGCCGCCGACATGAATGTCGATATTATTCTCCTGCACCATCTTCGCGGTCTTCTGACGGGCGACAGCCGGCGAACTTTCGTCGTCGGCGATCACCAGTTCGACTGGACGGCCATTGATACCGCCGTTGCCGTTGATGCGGTCCACGGCCATCTGCAAGCCGACCAGTGCGGTCTTGCCGCCGGCGGCGCCGGCGCCGGACAGCGGCTGCTCTGAGCCAACTTTATAGGGTGCTGCTGCGCCGAAAGCCGCGCGCCAAGGCGCCGACACCAGCATCATCGCGCCGATTGCTCCGCCGCCCCATCCGACGAGGCTGCGGCGTGTGACTTTGCCGCGGTACCAAATATCTTCGGCCCATTTCTCGTCTTTCCATTTCTCAGTCATCGAAAGTCCTCCCACTGGATTTGAAGTGCCCAAAAACTACCCCGCACGTGGCGGGCCCCGGCGCGAACGACAGTCATCGGCCATTCCCCTCACCCTGCGGTCCCTTGGCGGACTCTTGGCGGGGAATTTGTTCCATTAGCAAACTTGATATTGCGGCGAGTTTCAACCGTTTTCGCGACCTGGACGCTCCGGTAGCGGCGCGGTTTGCGCGTAACTTCGTCGCGGCAAACGTATGATTTTGCCGTTTCGTGATGATAAAACGGGCAAGAAGCTTGGCGGCGGAGCTGAGCAAAAGGAGTGCCCCATGGCAATGGCTACGCTGCGAAACGATTACCCCGATGCGCCCCAGACTGGACTTGAGGCGCGGCTCGCGATCCGGGGCAACCAGCATGACGGGCCGACTAACGGCATGGCGCCGGGCTTCGTGCAGGCCAACCTTGCCATCCTGCCGCGGGCGCTTGCCGAGGATTTCATGCGGTTCTGCCAGCTCAATCCAAAACCGTGCCCGCTGATCGGCGTCGGCGCACCAGGCGATTGGCGGCTGCCGGTTCTCGCCGCAGACCTCGATATCCGCACCGACCTGCCGCGCTACCGCGTCTGGCGCGACGGCGCCGTCGTCGATGAGCCGCACGACCTCATGCGCTGGTGGCGGGACGATCTCGTCACCTTTGCCCTTGGCTGTTCGTTCTCGTTCGAGCAGGCCCTGATCGAAGACGGCATCGAGCTGCGGCACTTCACATGCGATTGCACCGTGCCGATGTACCGCACCTCGGTCGAGTGCGCGCCGGCGGGTCCCTTCCGCGGCAAGCTTGTGGTGTCGATGCGGCCGATGACGCCGGCCGCCGCCATCCGCGCCGTTCAGATCACCACCCGGTTTCCCTCCGTCCACGGCGCGCCGGTGCATCTCGGCAAGCCGGAGCTGATCGGCATTGCCGACATCGCCAAGCCGACCTGGGGCGACGCGGTGCCGATCCATGATGACGAAATTCCCGTATTCTGGGCCTGCGGAGTGACGCCGCAATCGGTGATTGCCGATGCGCGGCCGGATTTTTGCATCACCCATTATCCCGGCGCTATGCTGGTGACCGACCGCCGCAACACCGAATTCGCAATTATGTAAGTCTGCGTTACACTTCTTCATGCTCGTCGACTTCCAGCAACATTACACGCCACCCGAACTGCTCAAGGGCGATCCCGGCAAAGCCACGGTCGAGCTCGACCGCGACGGCAATCCGTTTTACCTGCTCAACCCGCTCCTTGCCGATCTGAACTCGCATATCCGCGTGATGGATGCCGCCGGCATCGATGCCGGCGTGCTGACCTGCGGCGCGGGCTTCGACCAGCCGGATCTCGCAACCTGCCGGCTCATCAACGATCGCATGCGGCAAGCCGAAACCGACTATCCCGGCCGTTTCATCGGGCTCGGGCACGTGCCGGCGATGAAGCCAGCGGAAGCGGCGGCCGAATTGAAGCGCTGCAAGGTAGATCTCGGCCTTCCGGGTGTCGTCGTCGCGTCGGAGCTTCAGAACCACCCGCTCGACGCACAAGAGCTGCGGCCGTTCTGGAAAGCATGCGCCGATCTCGATCTTTATGTTTTCATCCATCCGCTGCCGGGCGTGATCCGTTGGGCGCGCATGGACGCCGACGATCTCGGCCGCATGCTCGGCTGGGAATTCTCGCTGATGACGGCGACGGTGCGCGTCATCAATTCGGGACTGCTCGATGAGCTGCCAAACTTGAAAATCCAGTTCTCGCATTTTTCCGGCGGCATCGGCCGCTATCTCGGCCGCATCCGCGGATTTCAGCAGCGCGACAAATGGGCCACGGCGGCATTGGAGCGCCACAACCGCCGTCCGCCAAAACCGTTCGACCACTATCTCGATCACCGGCTGTATTACGACATTGCCGGCTGGGCCGGCCCCGATCATGCCGCGGAATGGGGTGCGGACTGGGTGCGGTTCGGCATTGAGGAATTGGCATTCTCCCAGCTCGTATTCGCGACCGACTATCCGCAAGCGGTGCGCGACGCCGGCGAGGTCGCGGCCTACACGGACGCGGTGCGTGGCCTCGGCGCCAATGGCCGCGCGCTTGTTGCCGGGGCCAACGCCGAGAAGCTCATTCCCGATCTTGCGCAGCGTCTCGGGCGGCGCGTCAGGCCAGCGGCGGCCCGCGCATGAACGATCAGCCGAAAATTACCGAAACGACAGCTTTCGATCCCGCCGCGCATGGCTGGCAGGTCGTGAAGAATACGGCGTTCGGCGAACTCGTTGGTCCGATCTGGCATCGCCAGGACGGCGAGCAAATGCTGTTTGGCTTTGTTGTCGCGCCGAAGCATCTCAATCGCGCCGGTAATCTGCACGGCGGCATGCTGATGTCGCTTGCCGATCAGTCGATGGCGATAACGGCACGCGACGCGACCGGCAGCAAGCGCCACGCTACAATCGAGCTGAATACGCAGTTTGTCGGCGGCGTAAAGCTCGGTGAATTCGTCGAGGCGCGTCCCGAAGTGATACGCCCGACGAGCTCGGTCGTGTTCATGGCGGTGAAAATGTTTGTCGGCGCGCGCATCGTCGCGACGGCCAACGGTATATGGAAAATTCTGGAGGCGTGATCGCCTCACCGCAAAGGGCATCTTAAGCCCGATACTTCTGCAAACCGCCGCCCTTCATCACCGCGCCGGGGAGCGGATGGCCGACGACATCTTCGGCCAGCCGCGCGCATTCGATCAGCGCGTTGAGATCGATGCCGGTCTTGATGCCGATCTCGTCGCACATGAACACCAGGTCCTCGGTGCAGACGTTGCCGGCGGCGCCCTGGTGGCCGGCGAATGGACAGCCGCCGAGACCCGCCACCGAGGCGTCGAAACGCTTCACGCCCATTTCGAGGCCGGCATAGGCATTGGCGATCGCCATGCCGCGCGTGTCGTGCAAATGCAGCGCGATGTCGAGGTCGGGCCACCGCTCCCGCAACGCGCCGACGACCCGCTTGATGGCGAGCGGCGCCGCCCACGCCATGGTATCGGCGAGCGTCACGTATTTCAGCGTGACGCCGTGCTCCTTGGCCACATCGAGGATTTGACCGACGAGGGCGACGACGCGCGAAGCCGGAATATCGCCTTCGAAGTTGCAGCCGAACGCCGCCATGACGCTGCCGCGTTCGACCGGAACGCCGTTCGCCTTGTACATTTCGACGATATTGTGCTGGCCGGCGAGCTGCTGCGCCGCGGTCCGGTTCTGATTGCGCATCAGAAATTTTTCCGACGTGCATAGCTGGATGGTGCCGATTTGGGTGAGCCGGTCATGGCCCAACGCACGCTGGAATCCCTTTTCGTTGAGCCATAGCGCCGTGTAATCGACGCCCTGCTGCATCGTGATGCTTTCAACGACCGTGTCGGCATCCGCCATGCCGGGCACGTTCTTTGGATTGACGAACGACACAACCTGAATGTGGGCAATGCCGGTGTGCGACAGCGCATCGATCAGCGCGATCTTGCGATCGGTCGCAATCGCGCCCTTCTCGAACTGGAAGCCTTCCCGCGGGCCTTCCTCGTTGATGTGCACGAATGACGGCAGGTCACTCATACTCGTCCTCCGACCGTAATAATTGAACGCCGGCTCAGCGCCTCGATCTCGCTTTGTGCAAGGCCGAGGCCGGCAAGAATCTCGGCGCTGTGCTCGCCGATCGCCGGTGCCTGGCGGCGCAGCGCCAGATCGTGGTCGCCGATCTCGACCGGAAGGCGCGGGATTTTAGCGCGCGCTCCATTGGCAAATGCAATATCCAGCATGCGGCCATCGAAGTTGAGCTGCGGGTCCTCGAACAAGTCGCCGGGCTTGGCGACGGGGGCGAACGGAATATCGATGCGGTCGAACAGTTCGGCAAGCTCGCCGCGCGTATGCCGCGCAACGATCGCGGCGACGATCGGCTTAAGCGCCGGGCGCTCGCGTACGCGATCTTCGTTGGTCCGGTAGGCCGGATTTTGCAGGAGGTCCTGGCGCCCGAAATGCTCGCAGAAGCGGCGCCATTGCCGGTCGCTGGTCAGCCCGACGAATATCTGTTCGCGGTCCTTGGTCTCGAACGGCTCGTAGATCGCCCAGGCGCCTTCGCGCGACGGCATCGGCGGCGGCGCGCGGCCGGTCGCCGCTTCGCCGGCCATGTGCTGGGCCATCAGGAATGCGGTCGATTCGAACAGCGCCGACTTGATGAACTGGCCGCGGCCGGTTTGCTCGCGCTCGCGCAACGCCGCCTGGATGCCGATGACGGCGAACATGCCGCCCACGATGTCGACGACCGACGCGCCGGCGCGCAGCGGCTGGCCCGGCGGCCCGGTCATATAGGCAAGCCCGGCCATGTACTGCACCACCTCGTCGAGCGCCGGGCGATGCTCGTAGGGCCCGCTCAGGAAACCCTTCAGCGCGCAATAGATCAGGCGTGAATTCTTCTGCGAAAGCTCGGCATAGCCGCAGCCGAGCCTGTCCATCGTGCCGGGCGCATAATTCTCGATGATGGCATCCGCCGTGGCCGCGAGGCGATGCAGAAGATTGCGGCCTTCGTCGGATTTGAGGTCGATGGCAAGGCTGCGCTTGTTGCGGTTGAAAGTGGGAAAGAATCCGGCGCCAAAGCCGATCAGCCGCCGGGTGGTGTCGCCGTCGGCCGGTTCGACCTTGATCACATCGGCGCCGAGATCGGCAAGGATCAGGCCCGCGGTCGGGCCCATGATGGCATGACAGAATTCAAGCACGCGGACGCCGTTGAGCGGCCCTGTGTCATTGGCAAGCTTTCCCGGATCGGCCATCATCGCAATGTAAGCCAAGGGAGCGGCCATGAAAAAGTCATTTGTGGGTGCGGCGCGCACCGCCAAGCGCGCCTATTCGCCGGCCGTCATCACCGAGGGAGCGGGCAAGACGATCTGGGTCGCCGGCCACACCGGCGCCGTCGATGACGCGGGCAAGTCGCTCGCCGGCGATTTCGACGCACAATGCCGGCAGACGTTCCGCAACATCGAGAAGACGCTCGCCGAGGCCGGCGCCAGGCTTGCCGATCTCGTCACCATGACGGTGTTCCTGATCGACGCGCGCCACACGACGCGGATGACGGAGCTGCGTACCGAAATTTTCGGCAAAGACTTTCCGGCAAGCGCGGCAATCACTGTCGCCGGCTTCGCCCTGCCGGAAATGCTGATCGAGATTCAGTGCGTCGCGGTTGTCGATTAATAGCTTCATCCGGGCCTCGCGATGCGACACGGTTCATTCCGTCATCCTGAGGCGGCTGCGAAGCAGCCCTCGAAGGACGACGGCCTCAGCGCCTCGGCCGCAATCCTTCGAGGCTCGCTGCGCTCGCACCTCAGGATGACGGTGAACAGATAAGCTCGACCGTCCTCGCGGCGCACTGGCGCCCGAGCTATACTATCGGCCTTCCAACAAACAATTTCAGAACCCGACCTTCGTCAGATGAAACCGGCGGTGGCGGCCGGCCGCATCACGATCATGCTCTGAACCGTGGGTGGATTTCGCTTTGCTCAACCCACCTACAAATGAAAAGGAAAGCGGAACGCCGAAGAACGCTGATCCGTATCCTCCGCACCCCCACCTACATCCTCCCCCGCTTGCGGGGGAGGACAGAGGAGGGGGCGCGGCTCGCGCCTTGCAAGGCGCGCTCGCCCATCGGCGTTCCACCGCGGTTCTCGCCAAAGGGAGTCATCGTCCCTAAGGCTCAGCTTCAGGCCAGGCTTCCGGGGACGTGGTCTGAACGGGCGTTACCCGCCTTCGCCTGTCCCAGTCCAGCGAGCACCTCGCGCCCCGGTCATAATGCCGGGAGACTGATGCCCAAGCCGCCCGGGAGCGGGAGTGACGAACCGCCGCCCGCGGGCACCGCACTCGCCCCAATCAGCCGGCGTCATCGGCTGACGTCCTAGTTGAGCGAGTATTGATTCGGATGTTACTGGAATAGGGACGAATGTCAAGACCGTTAACACAAGTTCGGTGACAAAATTTGATGGGTCTATGTGCAGTTGACGGACAAATCGGCACCGTCAGAGGGAAGCGGGACATTCGTCGCTTTAATAAGCTGTGCGCCGTTCGGCTTCCGGTTCAGCTTCGATTTAAGTTTCTGGATGACGGCGGGGAATGATCCCTCCGTCGTCGGTAGTGTCTCAGTTTGAATTTAGTTCTCGCTTGACGGCTCGTTCGGCTGCACGTAGCTTTCGATGTTCATCAGTTCAGCATGAATATCTTTCAGTAAACTAATGATTTGTTGCAACCCGTAAGCAATAAGAAAAAAGCCGCCGATTAGAATCCAATCAGTGGTGGTCAGGCTTGGCATTCTCTTCCCCCCTCTAACGCCTCTAACGAGAAAGCCGTGCTCGAAAAGGGCGGCACAAAGGTGGCTTATCCCGGAGATAATTCAAACTGAGACACTACCCGCCATCCTTCATCAATAGGATTGCAACGCTCGTTAGAATGGCGCCGATAACCGCTACTGCAATGAGTGCAGCCAGAATGTGGCTACCTCTAGTGAATGGCGCTTCCTCTTTACACCTTAGATCAAACGCTTTCCGCTCTTGCCCTTTAAAAGCGTAGTCGTTCGCGCCTTGGATACGCAAACGTAGCTTCCTCAATTCACATTGGAACTTTATCAAGATCGCCGTCGCTACCGCGCCAGTGAGAACGGCACATGCGAGCAGCCCGCATTTTAGCAATGGAAATTCCGACAGGTGTTGTCTGAGCCAAACGATTGCGGCGTAAATCAGAACAGCATAATTCGTAGTGGCCCACTGTTGTCTCTTGATGAAGGTGGCATCCTCCATCATCCGCTTATAAAGCTCGATACCTTGCTCAGACAGTTGAGGCGAGACGGCGCCAGAATCGCTATGGGTCATGGCGTCGTACCCGGGCAGATCGCCGCGGAGTTTTCTTCTTCGATTGCGCCTAGACGCCTTTCGGCACGATACTCTTGAGCGGGGTGGGCTTCATATTCAGTCCGGCTTTGATGGCGGGAGGGAAGCGACGTTGGGCCTCTTCGTCGCTGTATTGTTCATTATAGCGTTGCGGGTGGCGTGCCATGTTGACCGAAGAGGAAGAGCGTTGTCAGTTTTATGCGGCTATCGGCGAGGGTATCACAGAATGGACGCACGTCGAAGATATGCTTTATCTAATAGTCCAAAACCTACTTATGCCAGCCGATCACGCCCGTGTCGCCGCAATCTTTTACGCGTTAATACCTTTCGCAACAGATTGGAAATTACCAATGCGGTCATAACACAAGCTCTAATCGGTCAGGGCACCGCGATGGAAGAATGGAAAAAACTAACGCGCGTCCTTAATCGTCGCAATGAACTAGCGCACCATCAAGTCTATTTCGATCCCAACAAACCATCAGGGAAACGCTATAAACTTGCATGCGTGGCGCGAACGGCCAAAACTGGAACGACAAAGGGGCGCGGTCCTTAACGCGGATGAAAGTCCGGAAAAACCAGCGCCCGGGAGAGGGTAATGAAATTTTCGCGAAGAAGCTTTCAATCGTTGATGCTCGGGGCTGTGGCGCTGCCGTTTGCCGGGGCGCTGGCGTGGGGTGACGATTATCCAAACCATCCCGTCCGTCTGATTGTCGGTTTTCCGGCGGGTAGCGGGCCGGACATTGTGGGACGGATCATCGGTCAAGGACTTTCGGAAAAGCTCGGTCAGTCCGTCGTTGTTGAGAACCGGCCCGGCGCCGGCAGCAATCTCGCAACGTCCGACGTCGCTCATGCGTCGCCGGACGGCTACATGCTGATGCTGTTGACGACCGCCAATGTCATCAACGCCACTTTGTACACGAACCTCAATTACGACCTGCTGCGCGATATCACACCGATTGGCAGCATCGATAACGAACCATTCGTTCTGGTGGTAAATCCATCGGTTCCGGCAAAGACGATGTCGGAGTTCCTAGCCTACGCCAAGGCAAACCCGGGCAAGATCACGATGTCGTCCGCCGGCATCGGCAGCGCACCGCATATTTTTGGCGAGATGTTGCAGAACATGGCGGGAGTTCAGTTCACCCACGTGCCCTATCGCGGCAATCCGCTGCCCGATCTGATTGGCGGACAGGTCGACTTCTTCATCGGCCCGGTGCAATCGTCCCTCGAATATATTCGCGGCGGCAAATTGCGTGCGCTCGCGATGACGACGGCCAAGCGCTTCGAGGGCTTGCCCGATGTGCCGGTGATCGCCGATTTCGTGCCGGGATACGACGCGAGCGGGTGGCTCGGCATCGGCGCGCCCAAAGCGACGCCGCCCGATGTCATTGCGCGGCTCAATCAGGCGCTCAATGCGACGTTGGCCGAGCCGGACGTTAAGTCACGTCTCGCGACTCTTGGCGACGGTGTGGCTCCCCGCTCCAGCGCCGACTTCAGCAAGCTCGTTCAGGACGACATTGCGAAGTGGGCCAATGTCATTCACTCCGCGAACATCAAGCTGGAGCAATGATCCGATCACCTGATCGCCGCGCATCAAGAAGGCCAAGGCTCACGCCATGACAGCCCGGCGAGGTCGCTGACGGGCCCGATCACGGTGTCGAAGCGCATCGTCATGCGATCCCCGCGGCGGTAGACCGGCCATGCTGGAATATGCGGATGGTCCGGTTTGCCCGTCCGCGCGAATGCGATCCATGCCGGCTGCATTGCATCCGCGAGGCCCTTGAGCTCCGCGGGCTTGCCGCCCTTGAGCATTGGCGAGTTTGTCCACGCTGTAAAATTATTGAATACGAACGGGATCTCCAGACAGTGGCAGGATTCGAAGCCGGCCGGCGACTGCCAGTCGAATTGATAGACGTAGGCGGGCCGCCCCTGGTCTGCCCGCCATTCGGCCATGTGCAGGCTTCCGATCCGGAACATCGCATCGGTCATGAGATCGCCGAGCAAGGCCGCGTTGGTCGCCGCGGCGCGGGTTCGGCGAAACTCGTCGTAGTGCCGCTGATGCCCGTTCTTGAAAACCGTTGCGAAAACGCCGTCGATCGCGTCTTGATCGGCTTTGGCTATCTCGTCGTCGATGCAATAGAACGCGGCCATCTCTTCGCGTGTCGTGCCGATCATCGTGTCGATATGGATGCCGGCACCGGCCCTGAGCGCCGGCGCGACGTCGCCCGAAATTATTTCGCCGTCCACCACCGGCCAGAACGGCGCGAGTGCATTGGCGAATTTCTTTTCCAGCCGGGCGAGTTCGCCTTGCGCCGCTATCAGGTCCGGAATGGGAACAGTTTTTAGTCTGGTGGTTTCGTCAGCTTTGATTCCCAGGACCTCGGCATAGCGCCGGCCGATGCGGTGGGCATCGTCGCGTGTCCGTGACATGCGTCCGAAGGGCGTGCTTTGCAGGATAGCGCGCCGGAATAGTCCGTTCGCCGACGGCATGGTCATGAGGATGGCAATCGACGCAGCGCCGGCCGACTGGCCGACGACTGTCACATTGTCCGGATCGCCGCCGAACGCTGCAATGTTGTCGCGCACGAAACGCAGCGCCTCGATCTGGTCGAGCAGACCAAGATTTCCCGGGCTCACGCCTGGCAGATACAAAAAACCGAGAGCGCCGAGGCGGTAATTGATCGAGACTGCGACAACGTCGCCGTTCGCGGCGAGACGATCGCCGGCGTACCAATCGAGCGAGCCAGCACCGCTCGTGAACGCGCCGCCGTGAATCCAGACCAGAACCGGACGCTTTGCCGAATCCACAGCCGGCGTCCAGATGTTGAGCGTGAGGCAATCCTCGGACTGCGGACGCTCGAAATCGCCCATGACGTGCGCAAGCCGCGAGCGGCCCTGCGGCGCGATCGAACCATTCTTGGTGGCATCGCGCACGCCTTGCCATGCCGCCACGGGCTGTGGTGGTGCGAACCGCAGTGCGCCGGTCGGAGGCGCTGCATAAGGCACGGCGCGGAATACCGTGACGCCAACTTCGACCGCGCCGCGTAGTGCGCCGGCCTTGGTCCGGACGACCGGATCGGCGGTTACGGTCATCGTCATACGTCACCTCACCCTCAGCGCCGCGCGAAGCGACGCTCCAGCGGCGCCAGCACCAGCCGTTCACCGGCGACGAAGATCAGCACGATAGCGAAGCATGTGGCAAGAAAGGTCGTGCTGTCCGCCGCGGTCTGGGCTCGCAGCATCAGGTAGCCCAGTCCGTCCGTTGCGCCGAGAAGCTCCGCGACCAGCGCAATTTTCCACGCGACGCCGTACGCAATGCGAATGGCCGACAGTCCGTAAGGCACGAGCAGGGGCAGAGTGAGACGCCAGAGCACGCGCAGACGCTGGCGCGTGAAGCTCCGCCCCATTTCCATAAGTTCGCGATCGATGTTGCGCAGGCCCTCGGCGATGTTGATCAGGCAGAACGGGATCAGGATCGCGGTCTCAACGAAAATAACGGCAAAGTCGCCAGGTTCGAACCAGATTGCCGCGAGGATCGCCCAGCCGATCGAGGGAAAAGAGTTGAGCACCGGCTTGATCCGCCGATCCACGACGCGCTCAAGCGAGGGCACACCGTGGACAACGAAGGCAAGGCCGCCGCCGATCAGGAGCGCGAGCGCGATCGAAACCAGAACCCGCCACGTTGAGGTGAGGGCGTCCTGCAGGAAACTTTCGGTTGCGAACAGCGTGAGCAGGCGGCTGGCCACGGCAAGTGGCCCCGGCAGGATGAATTCGGGCAAGTGGCGTGCCGATGCCCACCAGGCGAGCAGGGCGATTGCGACGACCGTTTCGCCGAGGAACCTCTCGGCAAAGACGAAAGTCATGGAGGTTCGCTCAGCGGGCATAGTGATGCGACACGCTCGCCTGCAGCGGTTTCAATACATACTGATCCACGCAGTGCACGAAGGCGATGATCAGGATGATGGCTGCGAAGATCGTCGTCGTGTCGAATTCCTGGCGAGACAGATTGATCATGTAGCCGAGGCCCGAATTGCCGCCGAACAGCTCCGCGGTCAGGGTCACTTTCCAGGCAACGCCGAACATGATGCGGAGCGTCGCGAAAATGAACGGATAAAGCGCCGGCACGATCACCCGCGTAAACATGCGCAGCCGGCGGCGCGTAAAACTTCCAGCCATTTCGATGAATTCAGGATCGATATTGGCGAGGCCGGCCGACATGTTGACCAGCGCGAACGGCACCAACACCGCACTGATCGCAAAAATGACCGTCAGCGATGTAACGCCAAACCACATGATCGAAAGCAGCGTCCAGCCGATCGCCGAGAATGCGTTGAGGAAAGGACCGATGCGGCGTTCGATCGCGAAGCGCAGCACCGGAACGTAATAGGGGATCAGCGCGAGCAACGAGCCGATCGCAAATGAGATCGCGATCGCCGCCGCGACGTGGAACAGGGATGCACCGAGATGACCGAGGTCGCGGCCGCTGGTGACAAAGACGGCAAGCCGCTGTGCGACCGCAACCGGACCGGGAAGGAGGTAAGCCGGTGCAATGAAGGAGGCCGCTTCCCAGCCGGCGAGGAAGAGAAGCGAGAACAGGTTGGCGACGAAGGTGCCGGCGGCCATCCTGCCGCGGAGCAGCGATTGCGCCGACGCGGTGTCGATTTCGGCCATCAGCCGCGCAACGCGTGCTCCCAAACCAGCGTATGGATATCGGGATAGTTTTGGATCATCCCGATCTCTTTCGACAGTGCGAAAAACTTCATGATGATCGCCGCATGGTCTTCGGTGAACGTGCCGGGCACATCCGAACTCTTGGAAAACCACCAGTTGAAGAATTCGGGGGGCAAGTTGTTCTGCTTGCCGACCGCGCCGAACACCTCGTCGCGGTGCGCAAGCGCGTACTGCTCCAACTCACGGAACATCCGGTCGAACTCCTGAAAGGCGTCGGGACGCTGCGCCAGGCGCTCGGGGTACGACACATTGAGCGCGCTGATGAAGCGCATACCGAAAGCTTCAATGTTGTCGCGTCCGGTCTCCGCGATCGCGCGGAATTCGCCGGACTTCTGGGCGCGAAAGGCCTGGCTGTGGATCAGCGTCGCAGCATCGATCTGGCCGGCCGCCAGCGCTCCGGGCAGGTTTGGCGCCTGGATCTCGACCTGATTGATGTCGCCACCCTCGAGCGCCGCATTCAGCCCGTATTTGTGGATGAGCGCCAGACGGACTTGCGTATAGCCGGTGGAACGCAGAGCGTAGGAGCCGAGCGACTTGCCCTTGACCTCCCGCGGGTCCTTGATCGGCGAGTCGTTTTTGACCCAAATACCCGCACCTTCGCCGGCCGCCGATTGCTGCAAGGCCGTCGACAGCACCTTGAGTTCGAGGCCACGCGCCGCCGCGGGCGGCAATGCGATCACGGCCGTCATGATCACATCATATTGCTTCGCCGACGTGGCCTGGATCAGTTGCGGAATTGCCAGTCCGCGCGCCTCGACGTCGATCAGGTCGGAAGTGACTTTGCCGTTCGACATGGCCCAGGTCACGGCGTCGTAGGCCGGATCGAGCAGGTAGGCGTAGGTTACCTTCTCCTTGGCAAAGCCCCGCCGGGCAATGGTCATCAGCGCCGGGGCGGCTAAAAGCTTGAGAGCGGTGCGGCGTTTCATCATGTGACGATATCCTTCTGCGGGGCCGGCTGCTCGATCGATCGAAACAGTGTAGCCAATTTCTCCCTGGGCGCATCAAGATCGCGGCCCGAGCGTGGCCGCGGGGCCCTTAGCTCGACGATATCAAGCACTCTCGCCGGTTTGTTGGACAGTACAATCGTCCGGTCGGCGAGCTGCAGCGCCTCGTCAATGTCATGGGTGACGAAAACTACGGTCTTGCCGGTCTCGAACCAGATGTGTTCCATCTCCGTGCGCATTCGCGCCCGCATGTTGGGATCGAGTGCCGAAAACGGTTCATCCATCAGGACGATTTTGGGATCGACGGCGAGCGCGCGCGCTATCGCGACACGCTGGCGTTCTCCGCCAGAGAGCATGAACGGATATTTGCCCGCGTCGCCGGCAAGGCCGACGAGGTTCAGCAACTCGCTCGCGTGCGCCTTGCGCTGTCTGGCTTCGCCGCTGCCGAAACGAAGCTCAAAGCCGAGCATGACATTTTCGAGCGCGGTGCGCCACGGCACCAGCCGTGGCGACTGAAACACGAAAGCGATTTCCTCCCAAGCGTCGCGTGGAGCACGTCCATCGATCGTGATGCGCCCGCTATCCGCAGCGAGCAATCCGCCGATGATTCGCAGCGAAGTGGATTTGCCGCAACCCGACGGACCGAGAATGCAGACAAATTCACCGCGCCTGATCTCGAAGCTTAACCTGTCATAGATCTGCTCGTGGCCGAGCGTAACGCCGACATTCTCGAATGTGATGATCGAGGCAGAATTCGAAGTCGCAATAGTCGGCGTTGGTGTCATGCCATCCGTTGCAAGCTACGCACTTTTTTGCCGCGCCTCGTGAATTGTACGCCACAACACTTCGGGCGTTGCCGGCATCTCGACGTGCTTGATGCCGAGCGCCGAGAGCGCATCGACCAGCGCATTGGCGACCGCCGGCATGGCGCCGACGCAACCCGCCTCGCCCGCGCCCTTGATGCCGAGCGGATTTGACTTGGTCGGCACCGGATTGCTGTCGACATGAAAGCCGCTCATGTCGCCGGCCCGCGGCATGGCATAGTCCATGAAGGAGCCGGTGAGCATCTGGCCCTCGGCGTCGAACTTGATGTCCTCCATCAAAATCTGCCCGATGCCCATGGCAATGCCGCCGTCGATCTGGCCGTGCAGCAACAACGGATTAAGCACGGTGCCGACGTCGTCGACGACGTTGTAGTCGAGAATCTCGACGGTGCCGGTTTCCTCATCGATCTCGAGCTCGCAGACGTGGCAGCCATTGGGATAGCTCGCGGCCTTGCCGGTATAGATCGCTTTTTCGATCAGCCCCGGCTCCATGCCCGCCGGAAGGTTCTTCGGGTCGAGTGACGCCTTGGCAACTTCCTTGATGCTGAGCGTCCGGTTGCTCGCCGGTGTCGAGAACACGCCTTCGCTGAATTTGATATCGGCGGCATCGACCTTGAGCATGTGGGCGGCAATGGCTTTGCCTTTTGCCTCGACCTTTTCAGCAGCCATGGTGAAGGCCGAGCCGGAAAAAGCCGCCGAGCGCGAGCCGCCGGTGCCTTCGGAAAAAAACACCTGGTCGGTGTCACCCTGGACGTAGGTGACCTCCTTCGGATCGAGGCCAAGCCGGTCGCATACAACCTGCTTGAACGCGGTTTCGTGACCCTGGCCCTGGTTGATGCTGCCGGAAAAGATCGACACCGTGCCGGTGCGGTCGAATCTGATTTCGGCGCCTTCCAGGCCGGGGGCTGCCGAGCGCTCGATGGTGTTGGAAAAGCCCAAGCCCCGCAGCTTGCCGTTCTTCTTCGATTGCGCGCGGCGCGCTTCGAAGCCGCGCTTGTCGGCGGCGTCGAGCGCCATGTCCATATTCTTTTCGAACTCGCCGCAATCGTAAGTGAAGGTCACACTGGACTTGAACGGCATGGCACTCGTCGGAATGGTGTTGCGGCGGCGTAGTTCCGCCGGATCGATGCCGAGTTGATCGGCGGCAAGATCGACCATGCGCTCGATAATGTAGCCGGCTTCCGGGCGGCCATTGCCGCGATAGGGGCGCACCGGCTGCGTGTGCGTAAATACGGCGCTCACATCGACGTACGACGCCGGCGTGCGATAGACGCCGGCGAGCGTGCCGAGATTGCCGGTAAACGCCGGCATGCCGACCTGGAGATAAGCGCCGATCGCGGCGATGATCTTGGCGCGGAAGCCGAGGAAATTGCCGTCCTTGTCGAGCGCCATCTCGGCGTCGGTGACGTTGTCACGCGCCTGCGCGTCGCACAGGAATGATTCCGAGCGCGTCGCCACCCATTTGACGGGCCGGCCGGTCAGCTTCGCGCCAAGCAGAACCAGCGCGACTTCGTTGTAAACCGCCGACTTCATGCCGAAGCTGCCGCCGATATCGCCGCAGACGACGCGAATTTTGTTGTCGGGAACCTTCAGGACGTGTTGCGACAGTTCGGTCTGAAACACGTTGGTGCGCTGAAGCGTGGTGTAGATGGTGTAACGCGCCTCGGTCGGCTCATAGACGCCGATGCTGCCGCGCGGTTCCATGGTCGCCGCCGTAACCCGGTTGATGACGAAGTGATGCTTGACGACATGGGCGGCCTTGGCGAAGGCGGCGTCGGTCGCGTCTTTGTTTCCTTCAATCTGGATGAAGCCGATATTGTTCGGGCAATCCTCCCAAACCAGCGGCACGCCGGGCTTGACCGCATCGCCGGTCGAAACGATCGCCGGCAGCGCTTCGTATTCGACCTCGATCAGTTCGGAGGCGTCGACCGCCTGGTAATAGGTTTCGGCAACGACGAAGGCGACGTAATCGCCGATCATGCGCACGCGGTCCTCGACCAAAGCCGGATAGCGCGGTTTGTAGCCGGGCGTATCGCCGGCGCGCTTAAGGCCGCCGGGCACGGGCAGATCGCCGAAGCCCGCGGCCTTGTAGTCGGCTCCGGTGAAAACCGCGAGCACGCCGGGCGCGGCTTTGGCCTTCGCGGTATCGATCTTGCGGATACGAGCGTGGGCGTGCGGCGAACGCAGCACGTAACCAAACGCCATCCCGGGAAATACCATGTCGGCGATGTAGCGGCCGCCACCCTGGATCAGGCGAGGGTCCTCGAAACGAGGCACCGGTTGGCCGATGGCGAATTCACCCATTGCATCCTCGCATTCTGGTGACGCGGCGTGGGTCCATCGATCCACACCGTTGCGGCGTTCGATTTTCGTTTTGGCATGCCCGGCGGATAGCCGGACATCAACGGAAGCCTCGGGTTTTACCTCGCCGCGGCAAGCCCTTCAATCGGGCTCGATTCGGCGTTACACTGCAAGCATGGCACAGACATTCGAGACCGCCCTGCAAGAGCGCGTCGACAGCATGGTCGATGCCTGTACGCGCTGCGGCAAATGCGTCGAGGCCTGTCCGGTCACCGGCGCCGCCGGGCTCGAAGCCGAGGCGCGCGATAATCCCGTCGGCGTCATCGGCGGCATCCTCGATATCCTGCGTCACGGCGAAGGCAATGAGGCGGCGCGGAACTGGGCAAACGGTTGCGCTTTCAGCGGCGAATGCATCAAGGCTTGCGACTACGGCGTCAATCCGCGCTTCCTCGTATACATGGCGAAGGTGGAAATGGCCCGCGCCGCGAACGATGCCACGACGCAGCGCCGCAACGGCGTCCTCGGCTTTCGCAATGTCGCGCACGACGTGAATCATATCACGCGGCTGCAGCTCGACGATGCGCTGCTGGAGCGGCTTGGGCAGGGCAGGAGGCCGCCGGCCGGCGAGCTCCCGGACTTTGTGTTTTATACCGGCTGCAACGTGCTCAAGACGCCGCATATCGCGCTGCTCGCGCTCGACATCATGGATGCGCTGGGCATGACTTACGAAACGATGGGCGGGCCCAGCCATTGCTGCGGCGTTGTGCAGATGCGCACCGGCGACGTCGCGACCTCGGGACGGTTCGGCGAGAACACCATCGACAAGCTTGCGCAAAGCAAGGGCAAGCAGGTGGTGTCGTGGTGCCCGTCGTGCCAGGTGCAGTTCGCCGACACCACGCTGCCGACGCTGGAGAAGATGCGCGGCGCCAAGCCGTTCGACATGACGCCGTTCACGATGTACCTGCGCAAATATCTCGACCGGTTGCGGCCAATGCTGCGCGGGCGGGTGCCGATGCGCGTCGCGCTACACCGCCATCCGGGCATCGATGGCGTCGTCGAGGCGGCGGAAGATATTTTGAGCGCAGTACCAGGAATCGCGATCGTCGACCTGCATCAGCCTGCTGTCGGGCTGCAAAGCAACAATCTGAAGGCGTTGCCGAACTACCGGCGCGAACTGGACCTCGCGGAGCTTAAGGCCGCTGAAGCCGCCGGGGTCGATGCGCTGGTCGCAGTCTACCACTCCGATCACCGCGCGCTGTGTGCGCACGAGCGCGACTGGCCGTTCCGCATCCTCAACATTTACGAGATCGTCGGCGCCAGCATGGGGCTGCATCATGACGACCATTTTAAGCGGCTGAAGATGATGCAGGACGTCGACACCATCCTCGACGATTGCAAGGACCTTGTGCTCAGGCACCGGCTCGATCCGCAAGCCACGCGGCTCGCCATTCAGTCGATGCTCGCAGAGCAGCCCGCGCCGCTCCGCGGCTGATAAGCGCTTCAAGCGTCATGAAACTTCACCGCAGAACGCTTCTCCGCCTGGCAGCCGGTGCCGCTGCGCTTCCGGCCGTACCACGGCTCGCGAGGGCGCAAGCCTATCCGACGCGTCCGGTGCGCCTCCTCGTCGGCTTTCCGCCCGGCGGTGTGACCGATATCGTCGCGCGCCTGATCGGTCCGGCGCTGTCGGAGCGGCTCGGCCAGCCATTCGCCGTCGAAAACAAACCCGGCGCCAGCAGCAATATTGCGCTCGAGGAAACCGTGCGGGCGGCGCCGGACGGCTACACATTATTTCTCGTCTCGGCGACCAACTCGTTCAACGTGACGCTCTACGACAATCTCCATTTCGATCTTCTGCGCGATATGGCTCCGATCGCCAGCATCGGCCGTGACGCGTTTATCATGGTCGTCACGCCGTCGTTTCCCGCAAAAAACGGCGCGGAGTTCATTGCCTACGCCAAAGCCAATCCCGGCAAGGTCAATATGGCGACCTCAGGGCTCGGCAGCGGGTCGGACCTCTACGGCGAATTGTTCAAATCGCTCGCCGGCATCGATCTGCTCGCAGTGCATTACCGCGGGGTGGGCCAGGCATTGCCCGACCTCCTGAGCGGCCGGGTCGATGTCATGTTTTTCCCTCTGGTCGGGGTTCTCAGTACCATCAAGGCCGGCAAACTTCGCGCGCTGGGCGTCACGACGCCGACGCGACGCGAGGTGGTGCCGGATGTGCCGCCGATCGGCGATTTTGTGAAAGGCTATGAGGGCACCGACTGGACCGGCATCGGAGCCGCCGCGAATACGCCGCCGGAGGTTATCGCAACCCTCAACACAGGCGTGAACGCTGTTCTGGCCGATCCAAAGTTCAAAGCCCGGCTCGCCGATCTCGGCGTCGAGCCATTTCCGAGCACGCCTGCGGAGTTCGGCAAGTTCATCGCCGACTACACCGGCCAGTGGAGCAAGGTGATCCGCGCGGCCGGCCTCAAGGCCGAGTGACCGCGGCCGCCGATCAGCCGAGCGTAACCATGCCGGTCCAGAACTGCTGGGAATTGCCAGTATCGACGTCGTACTGGCGCGCCATATCCAGCTTGCCGTCAGCCGCGATGCGGAACACCGAAAGCCGCGCCGGCACCGTCTTTATGCCGCTGCCGTCTCGCACCGGCACCGATTTGATGCTGGCGGCAACCAGCATTCGGCCGCTCGGATCGATGCCGAAGGTGCGCAATTCATAGGCGTGGCCGTCGGCGTTCTGAATCAATGTCGGTTCGCCCGTTAACTCGTTTATCGCGAACACCGCGACATTGTTTTCGCCTTCAATCACGACTGTCTTGCCGCCAACTGTCGTCAGATCGGATGCGCGATTGGTCAAATAGACGAATTTGCCGTTTGGATGGACGTGGATCGAGCCGGCGGCCTGGCGCACCGGCGGCTTTGGGTTCGCCAATGTGTCCTTGACGAACATCGGGTCGCGGGCGAGGCCGGTGGCGTCGTCGCGCTTGTAGACATAGAGTTTGTTTTGCCGCTCGATCGACGCGAACACCCATGGCTTGGTCAGATGGAAGTCGAGGTGGCGCGGGCCGAAGCCGAGCCCGGTGCCTGGTGCAATCGAGGCAAGGTTACTCAGCACGCCGGCGTTGAACCCGAATGTCTTGATGGCGCCGGGGTCCTCCGGCTTGTCCGCCTTGGCATCGTTGCCGCGGGTCACCAGCAGGACAGCCTTGTTCGACGGCGCGGCCAGGATCTGGTGCGCGTAAATTCCGAAATCAAGCTTGTCGCTTTGCGCGACTGGAACGCCGATCGTGCCGTCGGCATTGAGCCGGTGCACGGTGACGTTGCTTGGACTGTTGTACGCCGTGAGCAGGAACTCGCCGCTGGTGTCGACGCTGGCATGGATTGGCCGCGACGGAAGTGCGGCAGGGTCCCCATGCAAGCGCAGCGAGCCGGTCGCAGGCTCGACCATGAGCGCATTGGCAAAATGCTTGTCGCCGACAAGGCCCGGCCCGCCATTGCTCGAGACCACATAGAGAGTGCGCCGCGACGGATGCGGCCAGGCGTATTGAATATTCGCCGGCAGCGTCACTACACTTCGCTTCGTCAGAGTAGCGCCATCGACGTCGATATCGTACAGCGCGAGTTCGGAGCCGATGCTGGTGTAATAAACGGTCTTGGGCATGACAGCGCTCGTCGTTGCGGCAAGCTCAGCCAGCGGCCTCGATGGCTTGAACATGCTCCTTGAGAACCTCCGGCATTTGCTCCGGCGGAATGCGGCCGAAGCCGCAATAGCCGGCCACGCCGAAGTTCGGCAGATATTTGCGCGCGATCGCGATGCGCTCCTTGAAGCCGTCCATGTGGTGGACAACGCCGAGATAGACGCGCGCGCCGCGCGGCCGCAGGTTTTTCAGCGGAGCGAAGAACGCTTCCCCGACATCCGGGAGCACCGGAAGGTGGATCCAGTCGACGCGGCGGCCGGAATTTTCAACGACGGCATTGGCAAGCTCGACCGTCGCCGAAAGATCGGCCGGCGCAAAGCGCGGCCAGCCGCCGAGTGTGCCGAAGCAGAAGTGATACCCGAGCATTGCGGTCTCAGGAACGAGCGGCGACAACCGCCGAAACTGCTCGACATTACGTTCGATCGCGCCTTCGGCCGGGAGACCCGGCACCGCGCCATAGACGTCCTGCACCTCGGTGGAGCAGTCCCACTGGATCGCCAAATCCTCGTTCGGTATCTTTTGCGTGATCATGCCGATTTCGGCGGCGACCGCATCGGTATAACCGGGCCTGATCTTGGCGACGTCGGCAGGGTTTGGAAAAATCCGCGGCGGCAGCGCGCTGTTGACCGAGGGCAGCGACACCTGGAAGCGCAAGTACTCGGCCAGCACGCCTTTCTCACGCAGCGTCTTGAACACGAAATATGAATTGACCGCGTCGCGCGTATAGCCGAGCCGCCAGCCGGGATCGCCGAAGCGTACGCGCTCGACGCCGTCCTTGACCTTGAACAGCCAGGAGTTGGCGGCGTTACGTGGATTGAGTCGCTCGACGCCGTTCTCCGGTTGAGGATGCCGCACCGTTTTGAGCTCGGCGTGGCCGGCCAGGACCTGATAGTGGACCCGGCTGATCCAGTGCTTGCGCGGACCGACCTCGCCGTCGGGCATCGCTTGCAGCGACGGCCCGAGTTTTGCGCCAAAGGTGCGAAAAACCTCGTCGACGGTATCGAGTGGGATGCTGCCGACCAGAAGCACTTCCTTAGTCACGCGCCCTCCACCGCGCCGTTTGCGGCGCTGTTCGTTACGGCGCGTATCTTAGCGGATGAAAGTGCCCTTGCGCAGCTCTGTGAAAGCCTGCTGCAGCTCGGCCTCGGTATTCATCACGATCGGGCCATGCCAGGCGACCGGCTCCTCGATCGGTTTGCCCGATACCAGGAGGAAACGAATTCCGTCGTCGCCGGCCTGCACGGTGACCTCGTCGCCGCTGTCGAACAGGACGAGCGACCGATTGCCGGTCTGCTCGCGGACCAGCGTTTCGGTTGCACCGCCGGTCTTCTCGGTCAGCACCCCGAATGGCCTCGACGCCGCACGGAAATTGCCGGAGCCCTCGAACACATAGGCGAAGGCATGGCGTTCGAGTTCGACCGGCAACGTTTTCTGTTTGCCCGGCGGTACCCAGACGTCGAGATAACGCGGATCGGCGGCAACGCCTTCGATCGGGCCTTGCTTGCCCCAGAAATCGCCGCAGACGACCCGCACGCGGGTGCCGTCGTCATCAACGATCTCCGGAATTTGCGCGGCTTTGACATCCTGGTAGCGCGGCGCCGTCATCTTCAGCGACGACGGCAGGTTGGCCCAAAGCTGGAAACCGTGCATGCGCCCTTGCGCGTCGCCCTGCGGCATCTCCTGGTGGAGGATGCCGCGGCCCGCTGTCATCCACTGCACGTCGCCGGCGCCGAGATTGCCGCGATTGCCCAGGCTATCGCCGTGCTCGACATTGCCGGCCAGCACATAGGTGATCGTCTCGATGCCGCGATGCGGGTGCCACGGGAAGCCGGCGCGGTAATCGTCGGGCTGGTCGTTGCGAAAGTCGTCCAGCAGCAAGAACGGATCGGTCTCGCCGGTATCGCCGAAGCCGAAGGCACGGCGCAGCTTGACGCCGGCGCCCTCCATGGTCGGCTTGGAGGTGATGATTTTCTTCACGGGTCGAATGGACATGGCGTTCGCTCTCTCATGATCTTCTGCCGCGAAATGGGGAGGCAGAGGAAACACGCAAGAAGGCACACGTTTGTTACTGCCGGCCGCTGCCGGCCGAATGCGAGACTCCCCAGGGAAAGCGTGCTGTTTCGAGAGCCCGGATGAGGGCCGAATTGATGCCCGGATTCTAGAGGCTCGTTGCCTGACTATTACCGAGTAATCCGCAGACCAACCGGTCTATTTGCGCGATCGAGCGGAAATTCGAAGGCGTCATGTCACGGTCGGGAATCTTGATTGCGAACTCCGCCTCAACGCCGAGCATGAGATTGACGATGTCGAGCGACGACAGGCCCTTCTCCGTCAGGCTGTCTTCGTTGCCGATCGGCCGCTCGATTGATCGTTTGACCAGCAACTCGCGAACCAGCCGGGCTATGCGATCCGCAGAATGGCTATTGGTACGGTCGAGCACGGTAAATTTTCTCCAAATACCAGGTCGAAGGGCAGCTTGCGCCGCGATCGCGGCATCGAGCCGCCCTGTGTTTGGTTAGCACACGATGTGTTTGCGATTGGTAACCTTGATGGCAAAGAACTGCGCTAATCCCCAGCAAATGGCGCTAGGAATTGGCAATTCTACGGTACCCGGAGGCTGCCAGTACACCGTCGGGAACCGGTAGCGTCAGAATGAGCCTGATCGTGAGCGCAAACAGGAATGCCGAAGCCGTGACGCTTTCGGACGTCAAAGACGACCGCCACACCGCGCGAAGTGCGATGCGCGGCCTCATCATCGCTGCAAGCAATTTACATTCGTCGAGTTCGGCCGATCTGACATCGCGCGCTGAAAAAGTTGCCGTCGTCGCGGCCACGCACGCTGCATCCGTCGATTCCCATTCGCGATTCCCGAGTGAGGCGATCGGCGCCGCGCGCGCCGAAAAACTTTTGGGCGTCGCTGTGCCGCCGGAACTCGGCGGCGAGGGCGCGAGCGTCTCCGATGTTGTCGATATCTGCTACATGCTCGGCCGTAGCTGCGCATCGACTGCCATGGTCTATGCCATGCACCAGACCAACGTGGCTTGCCTGGCGCGCCACGGACAGGGCAGCGCCTGGCATCAGCGCTTGCTGCGCCGGCTTTCCGGCGAGCAACTTCTCCTTGCCTCTTCGACGACCGAGGGCCGCTCCGGCGGCGATGTCCGCTCCAGTTCCGCGCCGATCGAGTGGCGCGGCTCGCGCATTGCGCTGGAACGGCAGGCGACAGTCATCTCCTACGCAGAAGCCGCCGATGGCATCCTCAGCACCGCGCGCCGCTCGCCTGAGGCCGCCGGTACGGACCAGGTTCTCGTTGCCCTGCTCAAGGCCGACTACACACTCAATCGGCTGAGCGGTTGGGATGCATTCGGCATGCGCGGCACGTGCAGCGAAGGTTTTGCGTTAGTCGCGGAAACCGCTTCCGAGCAGATCCTGCCCGTCGGCTACGACAAAATTCACGCCCAGACCATGATGCCGGTCGCGCATTTGGCCTGGAGCGGTGCATGGGCCGGTATCGCGGCGTCGGCCGTCGATCGCGCCCGCGCTTTCGTCCGCAAGGCAGTACACGGCGCGGGCGGCGCGATGCCGCCCGGGGCCGATCACCTGACACGCGCCAGCGCCTCGCTGCGCACGTTGCGCAGCATCATCGGTGCTGCATTGCAGCGGTTCGAGGCAGCCTCGGCCGATCCGGCCTCTCTCGAAGCGATCGATTTTCAGACCGGCATGAACATGCACAAGGTGAACGCCTCCGAGCTCGCGGTCTCGACCGTGATGAGCGCGATGCAGGCGTGCGGCCTCTCCGGCTACCGAAACGACGGCGAGTTCAGCATTGGCCGCCACCTGCGCGACATCCTGTCGTCGCCGATCATGATCAGCAATGACAGGATTTTGGCGAATATCGCGGCGGCATCGCTGCTGAGCGGCACTCCGGCCTCGCTGCGTGACTAAAACTGCATAAGAACAATTCGCAATAACGGAGACGCGTGCAATGAATGTGGCATTCCAGGAAGCGACCCGGCCGGCCCGTTCGCTCGATTCCATCGCCGATGCGCTGTTGCTGCCGAGCGGTATCGACGGCGTGTATGCCCGTACCGCCAAGTTCGAACAGGCCGTCAGTGGCCTTTCCGCTCTAATCTCGCGCTACCGCGATCCTGATACCGAAGTACTGCAGTTCCCGCCGGTCATGAGCC
Source organism: uncultured Alphaproteobacteria bacterium (assembly GCA_963733645.1). Lineage (GTDB taxonomy): Bacteria > Pseudomonadota > Alphaproteobacteria > Rhizobiales > Xanthobacteraceae > BOG-931. The sequence goes on along the minus strand of CAVTFP010000005.1, from coordinate 170,240 downwards.
GGCGGCAGATCGAAAAATCGGGATACCTCAAGAGCTTTCCGCATTTTCTCGGCTGCGTAAGCTGCCTCGGCGGCGACGAGCCGGAGATCCGCGCATCCGTCGAACGCAGCGAAACCGGCGAGGATTGGACCGGCGCGCTTGCGGCCGCGGACCTCGTGCTCAGCCCGGCCGCCTGTTATCCGGTTTATCCGCTGGTCGCGAGCCGCGGCACCGTGCCGGCAACCGGCCTGTTGTTCGACGTCGCCTGCGATTGCTTTCGCCGCGAGCCGTCGAAAATGCTGGACCGGCTGCAATCATTCCGCATGCGCGAATATGTCTGCATCGGCGAGCCGGCACAAGTCGATGAATTTCGCAAGCGATGGCTGTCGCGGTCGCAGAAATTCATGGGCCAATTGGGCCTTTCTTGGCGTATCGATACTGCCAGCGATCCGTTCTTCGGTCGTGGCGGCAAGCTGATGGCGATGAGCCAGGTCGAGCAGTCGCTGAAGTTCGAGCTCCTCGTTCCGGTGCATTCCACGGAGCAGCCGACCGCCTGTATGAGCTTCAACTATCATCGCGATCATTTCGGTACGACGTGGAATCTCAAGACCGAATCCGGCGCGGTGGCGCATACCGGCTGTGTCGCGTTCGGCATCGACCGGCTGGCGCTGGCGCTGTTTGCGACCCACGGTCTTGAAACCGCGCATTGGCCGATCGCCGTGCGCAAAGCGCTGTCGATCTGAAATTGGGTTAGACGCCGAGGACCGCGTATTCGGTATAGGCGAGGTCGCCGAGCCGCGGACGCTGCGGGCCCTTGAAGTATTTTGTCATGCGGCCGCGAAAAAACGTGCCGAGCAATCCCGGAATGGCGTCATTCGAATCGACAATGACGAATGGTTTGCCGTGCCGGGCGAGATACCGGCCGATCGGTCCGGCGAAGCGGACGAAGTCGGCGATGTCGTCGCAATAGATCATCTGCGCGCAGGGCAGGAAGCTCTTCACAAGCCGCGGGCGAAACACGAACGGGTAGGCGCGTTCGGCGGTCGCGCACCACAGGCTGATGCAGCCGTGCTCGGCATGCCGCGACAGGATCTCCCGGTCGAACGGATCGAAGGCGACTGCGGGCTCGTGGGCTGCGTCGAACACCTTCACGTTCGCACTGTTGAACAGGTCTTGCAGGGTCGGCATGGCGAGGAAAATGCCGTCGCAATAGCGCGAGAAACCCTGGGCCTCGATGATCGGCCAGGTGTGCGGGGCCGCGGATACGTTGAGGTAGGTGACGTCCCGATGGTGAAGCGCTTGCGACACCAGGAGCGTCGCATAGGTGCGGTAGGCGGGCTCGACATACCAGCTCGAAAGATTGCAGCGCGTGGCGCTCCGGTCGCCTTCGCGCATGGTCGAGAAAATCAGCAGGATGGCTCCGATCGGATAGCCGCCGGTTTCCAGAAGGTAACCATATTTCGGCAATCCCCGTGGCGGCACATGGTCCGACAGCCGGCGCAATGCGTTCAGCCAGAAGCGGTAGCCGCGGTTGGGGAAACCGCGGCCAAGCAGGTCCGTCACGGCGGGAATATCGGCTTCGCCGATCTGACGGCAGCGGATCGCCGGCGTGGGAGCGTCCATTTGTCCTGATCGAAACGGTAGTCGTGAACTTGATCGTAATCTTACGCGAATATACCGGAGCCGCAGGAACAAGCGGTAGGGCGACCGATGAACAGGATTAAGTTAACTATACTGGATCAGATGGCGCAGGTTGCGCGCGAACACGGCAAGACGCTGGCGCCGTTACGCGACGATCTGGTGCTTCTGGAGTCGGGGCTCGATTCGCTGGGCTTCGCCGTGCTGGTCGCGCGCCTTGAAGACACGCTCGGCATCGATCCGTTCACGGCCGCCGAAGACGCCATGTTCCCGCTGACGTTCGGCGACTTCGTGAAAGTGTATGAAAATGCCGCACGTAGCGCGAACGCTGCGTGATTGCATTTCGCATGCGGGGCCGGCGCGATTCTTTTGGGATCGATCGGCGCACGTAAGCACCAATCACCTCGTTCACGGCACCTCTCTCGGCAACCGGCTCGCAGACCTCGCGGGCCGCTCCGTTGTTTTGGCAACGTCTGGCCAGCTCACCGCGGCGTTGACGCTGATCGAGCTTGACGGCGTGGCGCGGCGTCTCACGATTTTGCCACCCGATACGGTGGCCGGTCATCTCGGCGAACTGATCGCGCGCGCGGAAGCCGATGCTATCGTGATCGACGAGGGCACACCGGATTGCGCAGCATTCGATCTGCCAATTCGCGTCACTTGCAAGTCCCCTCTCATTCCGGCCCACGCGCCTGCATTACGGCGGCTGCCGACCGAATGGCTGCTGCTCACGTCCGGTACTTCGGGCGTGCCGAAAATGGTCGCCCACACCCTCGACGAGTCTCATCGCACCAATCGGTGCCGGCCGGCGGCTCGACGGGCTTGTCGTCTGGGGGACGTTCTACGACATCCGCCGCTACGGCGGCTTGCAGATTTTTCTGCGCGCGGTTATCGGCGGCGCATCGCTCGTGCTGTCGAGCGCCGGGGAACCGATTGCCGATCATCTGGTGCGGCTCGCCAGGCATGGCGTGACGCATCTGTCCGGCACGCCCTCGCATTGGCGCCGCGCGCTGATGTCGCCGCAAATCCACGGCATCGCGCCGCGCTATGTCCGGCTCTCGGGAGAAATCGCCGATCAGGCGATTCTCGACGGCCTAAGCTCTGCGTTTCCCGCCGCAACTGTCGGCCATGCTTATGCGTCGACCGAAGCCGGCGTCGCGTTCGAGGTCGGCGATGGACTTGCCGGCTTCCCGGCTTCTTTCCTCGACCATGACCGTGACGGCGTAGAACTGAAAGTCGTCGACGGATCGCTGCGCATTCGCTCGCCGCGTACCGCCTCGCGCTATGTCGGCACGCAGCAGCCGGACCTGCTCGATGGCGATGGCTTTGCCGATACCGGCGACATGGTGGAATTGAGCGGCGACCGTTATGTGTTCGCCGGCCGCAAGGACGGCATTATCAATATCGGCGGACTGAAGGTTCATCCAGAAGAGATCGAAGCGGTCATCAATCGGCACCCGCAAGTACGGATGTCGTTGGTGCGGCCGAAAAAGAATCCGGTCACCGGCGCGATCGTAATCGCCGATGTCGTGCTGCGCACCGAATGCGACCGCCCGGTTGCCGAAACGCAGGTCAAGGACGACATACTGGCGTTGTGCCGCGCCGCATTGCCGCGTCACAAAGTGCCGGCTGCCATCAGTTTCGTCCCGTCGCTCGATGTCGCGGCGACCGGCAAATTGTTGCGCCGCCATGGCTAAGGCGGCGCGCACAGTTCTCGTCACCGGCGCGAGCCGCGGCCTGGGGCTCGGCATCGCGCGCAAGCTCGCGGCTGCGGGCTATGACGTTGTCGCGCTGGCGCGGCAGAAGACCAAGCAGGTGACAGACGCCAGCGTCGAAGCCAAGCGGGCCAAGCATGGCGCCCTGCATTTCGTGTCCTTTGATCTCGGCGGCATCGACGAAATCCCCAATCTGGTGAAGACGCTGCGCAAGGACTTCGGTCCGCTGTTCGGCCTCGTCAACAATGCCGCCATCGGTCACGATGGCGCGCTGGCGATGATGCACAACTCGCGTATCGGCGAACTTGTCCGCATTAACACGCTGTCACCCATCGTGCTGACCAAATACGTGGTGCGCTCGATGATGTCGGAAGGCGCGGGCCGCATCGTCAACGTGGCCTCGATCATCGGCTCGACCGGCTACAGCGGTCTGTCGGTCTATGCCGCCACTAAGGCGTCGATGATCGGCTTTACCCGTTCGCTGGCGCGCGAGGTCGGCCGGCTCGGCATCAATGTGAACGCGGTGGCGCCAGGCTTTATCGATACTGATATGACGCACGGCCTCGCCGGTGAGCAGCGGCAAAAAGTCGTCAGACGCAGTGCATTGCGCCGGCTCGCCGAAGTCGAGGATGTGGCCAATGCCGTGGAATATCTGCTCAGCGACAAGGCCCGCAATGTCTCCGGCACGGTGCTCACTGTCGATGCCGGCGCGACCGCCTAGGCAACCGTCTGTTCGGCGTAGCCTGTCGCGGCGATACGCGCTAAGTGTTCAAATAAAACGATAAGCGTGTGAGGAAACCGGGCGCGTGACGTGCCCATACAGGAGGGCATCAATGAGTCTGTCGCGCCGCCATCTGCTTGCCGCCGGTGCCACGACGCTGCTTGGCAGCGCTGTCGCTGCACCCTTCGTGGTGGACGCACAAGGGGCGCAGTTCGCCTATAAATTTGCCAACAACCTGCCGGAAACGCATCCGATGAACGTGCGGGCGCGCGAAATGGCGGCCGCGATCAAGCAGGAGACCAATGGCGCTTTCGACCTGCAAATATTCCCTTCGAGCCAGCTCGGTTCCGACACCGATACGCTGAGCCAAATTCGCGCCGGCGGCGTGGAATTCTTCACCCTCTCGGGCTTGATCCTGTCGACTCTGGTGCCCGCCGCCTCGATCAACGGTATGGGTTTCGCGTTTCCCGACTACGACACGGTGTGGAAGGCCATGGACGGCGAGCTCGGCGCCTATGTCCGTGATCAAATCGCCAAGACCAATCTCCTGGCCATGGAGAAGATTTGGGACAACGGATTCCGCCAGACCACGACTTCGACCAAGCCGATCGGGAAGCCGGACGATTTCCGCGGCATGAAACTGCGGGTGCCACCGTCGCCGCTGTGGACGTCGATGTTCAAGGCGTTCGATGCGGCGCCGGCCTCGATCAATTTCAACGAGGTCTATTCCGCGCTACAGACCAAAATCGTCGATGGGCAAGAAAATCCGCTTGCTATCATTGCCACGGCGAAGCTGTACGAAGTACAGAAATACTGCTCGCTTACCAATCACATGTGGGATGGATTCTGGTTTCTCGCGAACAAGGCGGCATGGGAGCGGCTGCCGGAAAGCATGCGGACGATCGTTGCCAAGAACGTCAACGCCGCTGCCCTCAAGGAGCGCGACGACGTCGCCAAACTAAACGCGAACCTGCAGCAGGATCTTGCGACAAAGGGGCTGGCGTTCAACAAGCCGGATCCGGGGCCGTTCCGCGACAAGCTGCGCTCTGCCGGTTTCTACACCGAGTGGAAGGGCAAGTATGGCGACGAGGCGTGGGCTATCCTCGAAAAATCCGTCGGCAAACTCACGTGATGTCATGGTTGAGCTTTCGACCCCGCCACTCGCTGATCGCCGCGGGGCGGGGTCTCGTCACTCTTTGATCCGCACGCTCGACGTCCGGCTCGGCGCGATCGTGGAAATCGTGGCCGGGGTGCTTGTCGCGGCCGAAATCGTGATCCTGTTTAGTGGCGTTGTCGCGCGTTATGTGTTTAACGCGCCGCTGGTGTGGTCGGACGAGCTGGCTTCGATCCTTTTCCTGTGGCTCGCCATGCTCGGCGCGGTCGTTGCGTTCCGAAGCGACGAGCACATGCGCATGACGGCGTGTGTCGGCATGCTGTCGGCGCAGCCGCGAGCGATGCTCGATATGTTTGCGACCGGGGCCGCGCTTGCGTTTCTGCTGCTGATCGCCTGGCCCGCCTGCAATTATGCGCTGGAGGAGGTGTCGATCACGACACCGGCGTTGCAGATTGCCAACGTCTGGCGTGCTGCGGCGCTGCCTGTGGGCACCGTATTGATGGCTTTATTCGCGGTACTGCGGCTGGCGAATTCCGGGTCGCCGCGGACGCTCGTCCTCCCGCTCGGTGCGGTAGCAGCGATCTGCGTGCTATTTTGGCTCGGCGAGCCGCTGTTCCACCGTCTCGGCAATCTCAATCTCCTGATATTTTTCGTGGGTGTCGTTGCTGCGACGGTTTTCGCCGGCGTGCCGATTGCATTTGCCTTCGGACTAGCCGTGTTCGGCTATCTGGCGCTGACGACGTCCACGCCGCTCTTGGTGCTGGTCGGGCGCATGGACGAGGGCATGAGCCACATTATCCTGCTCGCAGTCCCGCTGTTCGTCTTCCTCGGTCTTCTGATCGAAATGACCGGAATGGCGCGCGCCATGGTCACTTTCCTGGCGAGCCTGTTGGGCCATGTGCGCGGCGGATTGCAATACGTCCTGGTCGCCGGCATGTATCTGGTATCCGGAATTTCCGGTTCTAAGGCCGCAGACATGGCGGCGATTGCGCCGGTCCTGTTTCCGGCGATGCGGGAGCGCGGTGCAAAACCCGGCGAGCTTGTCGCGCTATTGTCCGCGACCGGCGCCCAGACCGAAACAATTCCGCCGAGCCTCGTGCTGATCACCATAGGATCGGTGACGGGCGTGTCGATCGCGGCGCTGTTCACCGGAGGCGTTTTACCGGCAATCGTGCTCGCGATCCTGCTCTGTATGGTGGTGCGCAGGCGCAGCCGTGGCGAGGACCTCGGAGAAGTGAAGCGCGCGACCAAGTGCGAGATCGGCCGCACGTTTCTCATCGCGCTGCCGGCTATCGTGCTGCCATTCTTAATTCGCGCTTCCGTGGTCGAAGGCATCGCCACCGCGACCGAAGTCTCGACCATCGGCATTGCTTACTCCGCGCTCGCCGGGCTTTTGATCTACCGCCGCTTCGAATGGTCCGCGCTCAATCCGATGCTGATCCATACCGCGAGCCTCTCCGGCTCGATCCTGCTGATTATCGGTACAGCTACCGGTATGGCGTGGGGTCTGACGCAATCAGGCTTCTCGCGTTCACTGGTTGCGGCGATGACCGAACTGCCGGGCGGTGCAGTGACCTTCATGGCGGTATCGATTGCCGCTTTCATCGTGCTGGGCTCGCTGCTTGAGGGCATCCCGGCGATCGTGCTGTTCGGACCGCTGCTGTTTCCGATCGCAAGAGCCGTCGGCATCCATGAGGTGCACTACGCCATGGTCGTGATCCTCGCCATGGGCATCGGCCTGTTCGCGCCGCCTTTCGGCGTCGGCTACTACGCCGCCTGCGCCATCGCGCGTGTTGCGCCTGCAGAAGGCATGCGTCCGATCTTGGGGTACATGGTCGCGCTTGTGATCGGTACCGCGATCGTGGCCGCGGTGCCCTGGCTCTCGGTCGGCTTCCTGAAGTGAGCAGACGGCTCCTGGACCAAAACCGCTGGGATGGGCTAAAGCCGAGTCGTCCCGTTCTGGATGCGCTCGAACAGTGCGGCGTCGAGCTGCGTGTAAGCCTCCCGCGACGGATCGTCGAAATAGATTTCGTCGGCCGTTGTCGCCGGATTGAAACCCTGACACGCGGGTTCGGTCTTCTGGTGTTTGAAAGTGGCGGTCACCGCGATGCCGGTCTGCATGCGCAGGAACAGCGGCCGGGCGTAAGCCGGAAGCCGGCGCGCGAGATGCAGCCGCAATTCCGCTAGATCGAGCGCGCCACCGACGGCCAGCGCCGCCATTCCGGCCGCGCCCTCGGTGCCGGGAACCGGCACGCCGTAAACGGTCGCGTCGATGATGCCGGGGAAAGCGGTGAGAGCCGCTGCGACTTCCGAGGCCGAAACATTCTCGCCTTTCCAGCGGAAGGTGTCGCCGACGCGGTCGACGAAATAGAAAAACCCGCCCGCGTCCTGGCGCATGAGGTCGCCGGTGCGGAACCAGGCGTCGCCGTGCTCAAACACATCGCGGATGATTTTGCGGTCCGACTCCACGGCGCTGGTGTAGCCCTCGAACGCCCCGCCGCCGGCCGCGGAACCGCCTGATATCTTCCCGAGCGCTTCGCCGGTTTCATCTGTCGTGCAGGTCACGCAATAGCCGTTGGCATCGCGCATGGGTTGATCGCTGGTGCGATCGAATTTGACCAGCGTCAGCGGGAAGCGATGTTTCAGGAACGGCGGCACGCGGCCGATAGCGCCGATCTTGCCCTCGACGTTGTAGAGCGAAACGTTCGCCTCGGTGGCGGCATAGAATTCCAGGATCCGCGGGATTTTGAATTTTTCCTGGAACGGCTCCCAGACGTCGGCGTGCAACCCATTGCCGCAGGCCATTCGCAGCCGATGCGTCGTCGGGGCTTCGGCGCCGTTGACAAGATATCGGCAAAGCTCGCCGATATACTGAAACAGCGTGCAGTCCAAATCGACGATATCGTTCCAGAAATTCTGCGCCGAAAATTTTTCGCGGATCGCGACCGAACCGCCGTGGACCAACAGCGCGCCGGTCGCCACGATACCGCCGACCGAGTGATACATCGGCAGGCAGTCGTACATGCGGTCGTCGGGCGCGGTGTTCATCAATCCGGCAAACCAGAAGCTCCATTGCATCAGCCGGTGATGACTGACATTCGCTGCCTTCGGCAGGCCGGTGGTGCCGGATGTGTAGATATGCAGTGCGCGATCCGCGATCGTCACGCCGCGGCGTTCCGCCACCGCCAATGGTTCGGTCGTGAAGGCCTCGATCTCACGATCGATACGGGCGAAGTCGTCGCTGCTGTGCGACCAGATTTTCGGCCGGCTCGCGAGCAATTCCGCCGCCGAACGGAATTCGTCGCTCAGTTCGGCGGCGACGATGATGTGCTTTGGCGCCGCGATATCGAGGCAATGCGCGAGCGACGCGCCACGCAGGTTGGTGTTGATCAGCGACACCACTCCGCCGACGGATGTGATGCCGAGCCAGATCGCCAAATATTCCGGCCGGTTCGGCATCATCAGCGCGATGGCGTCGCCTTTTGCAAGATTTTGCGCCAGCGTCCAGCGCGCGTAGCGATTGGCGCGTTCGATGAGCGAGCGGTAGGTCAGCATCTCGCGCGCCGAAATCAGCGCCGGTGTTTCGCCGCGGGCCGCTGCGACGTCCTCGATGACGTTGAAAAGCATGCGCTGCGGATTACCGGCGATCGGCGCCGTCGCCTCGAGCGCACGGACCCAGTCTTGCAGCGCGCCGTCCTTGCCGCCGGCGCGCGGCGCGGACTGATTTCGCTGATGCACGGTCATGCCCGATGATCGCCGAACAAAGTGAATTTTTCGCTTCAACACTTGATAAAACTTGCACGAAAATCGCGGTCAGCCGCGTCCTGCAACGCTCTTTTGCGGGTACGAAAACAATTAAGGTTATTCGCTCGAATTCGCCGTTCTGGCCACGGATCGGAAACCCAATTCGCCTAGGCTGCGCTTACATCCGGCAATGGGTGGCGTCGGATGTTTGTGGCGGGAAGGCATGAAGAAAGAAACGATAGCCGTACATGGCGGCTATGACACCGATCCGACGACGAAGGCCGTCGCGGTGCCGATTTATCAAACCGTGGCCTACGAGTTCGACAGCGCGGATCATGGTGCCGCGCTGTTCAATCTCGAAGCCGACGGCTTTCGCTATTCACGCATCAGCAATCCGACAACGGCGGTGCTCGAGCGCCGCGTCGCCGCGCTCGAAGGCGGAGTCGACGCGCTGTGCGTCGCCACCGGACAGGCGGCGCTGAACTATGCCGTGCTCAATCTCGCAAGCATGGGCAGCAATATCGTCTCGGTGCCGCAGCTCTACGGCACCACCTACACGCTGTTCGCGCATCTGCTGCCGAGCCAGGGCATCAACGTCCGTTTCGCCGAATCCGACAGCGCCGATGCGATCGAGAAATTGATCGACGACAACACACGCGCGATCTTCTGCGAGAGCGTCGGCAACCCGGCCGGCAATGTCTGCGACATCGAGGCGCTGGCGACGGTCGGCGCGCGGCACGGTGTGCCGCTGATGGTCGACAATACCGTGGCGACGCCGATCCTGCTGCGCCCGATCGAATACGGCGCCGACATTGTCGTGCACTCGCTCACCAAATTCATGGGCGGCCACGGCACGACGCTGGGCGGCGCCATCGTCGACAGCGGCCGTTTTTCGTGGCGTGCCAACGCACGACGCTTCCCGATGTTCAATGAGCCGGACCTGTCCTACCACGGCCTTGTCTACACCGATCATTTCGGCGACGCCGCTTATATCGCGCGCTGCCGCAGCGTCTATCAGCGAACGACCGGCGCGGTGCTGGCGCCGCTGTCGGCCTTTCTGTTGCTCCAGGGCATCGAGACCGTGGCGCTGCGCGTCGAACGGCATGTCGAGAATGCGCGCCGGGTCGCCGAATTCCTGCGCCGCGATGCACGCGTAGAGTGGGTGAATTTCACCGGCTTCGACGATAATCCGTATCACGCGCTGGCGCAGAAATATCTCGGCGGTCGCGCCTGCTCGTTGCTGACATTCGGTGTCGCCGGCGGGCTGGAGACTGCAAAGTCTTTTTACGACGCGCTAAAGCTGATCAAGCGGCTGGTCAATATGGGCGACGCCAAGTCGCTCGCTTGCCATCCGGCTTCGACGACGCACCGGCAGATGTCGGCGGTGGAGCAGGCCAAAGCTGGCGTCAAGCCGGAAATGATCCGGCTCTCGATCGGCATCGAGCACATCGACGACATCATCGGCGACCTCGATCAGGCGCTTGCCGCTGCACGGCAGCGCCGCTCGCCGCTGCTCGCGGCCGAATAGGACAAGTTCAATGCCTCTGCTTCTGGATACGTTTCCATCGAACCCCACGGCCGAGTTGCGCACCTCGAATTGCGTCACGATCGGGCTCATCAACAATATGCCCGACGCTGCCGTCGAAGCGACCGAGCGGCAATTCATCGATTTAATGCGGGCGGCGTCGTCGCGAGTGGTCGTGCGGCTGCAACTGTTCTCGATACCGGAAATTCCGCGCGACGGCGCGGTGCGGCAGGAACTCGGCGAGCGCTACCGCGATATCTCTAAAATCTGGGACAGTCATATCGACGGGCTGATCGTCACCGGCACCGAGCCGCGGGCGCAAAATCTGAGAGACGAGCCATACTGGAACACGCTCAGCCAGGTGGTGGACTGGGCCTACGACCACACCACGTCGGCGATCTGGTCGTGCCTTGCGGCCCATGCCGCCGTGCTCCGTACCGACGGTATCGAACGCGAGCCTGCTACCGACAAAGTATCCGGCATCTTCGAGTGCGAGACGGTCGCGCTGCATCCGATGACAATCGACGCGGCGGCGGGCCTGCGTGTTCCGCACTCGCGCTACAACGGCTTATCCGAACAGGCGCTTGCCGCAAGCGGTTATCGCATCCTCACGCGTGCCGGCGGTGCCGGCGTTGATATGTTTGCCCGGCAAGAGAAGAGCTTTCACATCTTCCTTCAGGGCCATCCGGAATACGAGGCGAGGACGCTGCTGCGCGAATATCGCCGCGACGTCTGCCGTTATTTAGAGCGCCAGCGCGAAAATTATCCGGTGCTGCCGCTGAACTATTTCGACGAATTTGCCGCGGCCGTCGCCCGCGGCTTCCGCCAGCGGGCCTATGCCAAGCGCGGGCCGGAGCTGATCGATGATTTCCCGATGGAGCGTCTCCAGGCCGGTCTCGAATGCCCCTGGCGGTCGTGTGCGGTCGGCATTTACGAAAAATGGTTCGAATATCTCAGCGGGCGTAAGTCGGACCGGCGCCCGTTGACCACGCTGCTGCGGCGGGCCTGGCGCGACTGGCCGATCAATCGGCCCGGAGCGCAGGCCGGGCATTAAGCCCGGCCTGCAATTTGCGGCTGCAGTGCGCGGCAGGCCGCCTCGGCGTTTACATTTTGTTTGGTTTCGGAGCGTTTTAATGGCGGCCTAGAGCCTAGGGGGCAACAATGTCGAAGCCAGTCGTCTTCTGCGTACCCGAGAAACTCGAACTCAAGCCCGCGCCGATCGCGCCGCACTTCATTCTCGAAGGCAATCCGGTGGCGCGTGCACGCCGTCTGTCGGGAAGCTACGATACCACGTCGTCTTCGATGATATGGACGTGCACCCCCGGCAAATTCCAGTGGAATTATTCGGTCGACGAGACGCTCTACATTCTTTCCGGCGAAGTTTATGTCACCGACGAAAAGGGTGAGGTTCACCACATGGTGGCGGGAGATTCAGTCTTTTTCCCAGCCGGCAGCCGCAGCATCTGGCATGTGACGCAGGAGGTAAAGAAGGTCGCCTTCTGCCGGCATAGCATGCCGCTCCTGGCCGGTTATGGCCTGCGGGCTTGGAACAAGTTCTGGAATGTCGTCACCGGCTTCTCCGGCGGATCGATCGAGAGCGATGAGTTGGCCGACGAATTCGCCGAGGAATCTGCCGAAGAATCGCGGATGTCTCCGGTCGCCGTCCGCCGCATAACGGCCGCGTAGGCGCGCAAGCCTCAAACTGGTATCGTCTTTCGCGGGCCGCGGTGCCCGCGATGGACGATGCCATGATCAAGACCGAAGGCGTTTTGCACTTCACCATTCCGGTCAAGAATCTGGACCGGTCGGAAAAATTCTACGGCGAGCTGCTGGGGTTCAAGAAGATCGGCCGCACCGAGCGCATCGTTTTCATGCGTTCCGGCGACGACTATTTCAATCTCACGTTTTCGGAAAACCCGATCACGCTCAATGGCGCCGGCCGGCACGAAATCCATTCCGCCTTCCGGGTGACGCCGGCGACCTACGAGCAGGCGCTCAAGACCCTGCCGGAAAAGGGCATCGAGATTTTCAAACAGGAAGACCGCAAGGTCGGCGTTTTCGTCGGCCGCAGCGCCTATATCCGCGATCCCGACGGCAATGTCATCGAGTTCATCGATCTCGTCAGCGCCAAAGAATAATCCGAGCAGACCCACAGGAACCGCCAAAGGATTCGCAATGCCGCACCAACCGATCCGCCGCGTCATCACCGGTCATGACGGCAAGAATGTCGCCAAGGTCATCCGTGAAGGCGCGGCGACCAACACCAAGACACCGCGCGAAGGCGTTGCCTCGACGCTGCTGTGGTGCAGCGACGCCATGCCGGCGGATATCTCGATCGGCGAGAACGTCGAGGATCTGGGCGCGCGCATTCTCGGCACGGCGCCGCCGCCGAACGGATCGCGCTTCATCGTGATGGAATTCGCGCCGGGCATCGCTTCGGAAATGCACCGCACCGAAACCATCGATTATATCATCATGCTGTCCGGCGAGATCGAAATGGACATGGACGATTCGACGGTCAAACTTCGCGCCGGCGACATCATGGTCCAGCGCGGCACCAACCATGCCTGGGTCAACCGCAGCAACGCGCCGGCGCGGATGGCGATCGTGCTGCTCGACGCCAAACCGCTCGGCATTGGCCATCCGCGGCTCGGCATGCAGAACGCGCGCTGATCCAGGCCGTGTACTCATAAGCACGGCTTAATGTCCGCTTCGCTCCGATTGTGTTGCAAAACTCGAGTGGCCTTTGCGGCTGAGCCGGGCTTTTGTGTTTTGGTCAGGTGTCCGCGCTCTGCGCTGAGAGCATCTGACGGTGTTAGCCGCTGCTGACGCCCAGCTAGGCCGTACAGGTGAGTGCGGTCGTTGGCGGCGGACGGCAGAGGAACTTGACGAGGCGCCGCAGGTTCTGCGCGGTTGCGGTCAGCAGCACCTCATCTTTAGCCCCGCTCAGGCCTCGCAGTCGAAGTCTGTCAAGCTTGAAGATTCGCTTCATGTGAGCAAAACACATCTCGACCTTCTTACGCTCCCGGCGCGATTGGTCGAAAGCCTCGGTTTTGGCCAGTGCGCGGGCGACATCGCGGGCGTCCTCATTAAGATCGCGAGGAATCCACCGCGAAGGCGTGTGGGGGCAGCACTGCATTTTGAATGCGCAGGGATCGCAATCGCGCTTCGAGGCACGATAGCGAAGCGTACCGCCGTCGATGACTGTTCCGGTGGTGTGCAGCAGCTTTCCTTTCGGGCAGATGTAGATGTTGCGCGATCGGTCGAAGACAAAGTCGGATCGGCTGAAAGTGCCATCGGAGCGTGCCGACTTGTCCCAGACCGGGATGTGCGGCGTGATCTGACGGTCCACCAACCACTTCAGCAGCCTGACCGCGCCATAAACGGTGTCGCCGGCCAGCCGCCGCGGCCGAAGATCGAAGCGGTCCTTGACGCGTTCGATCATCGTCTCGGTGATGGCAATCTCGGCTATGCGATTGGCGCGGGTGCCTTCAGCGTCGACGATGATCCCGGCCTTGTTGTCAATGAGATAGTTGGCGTCATAAGCAAAAAATGGATCAGTGTTCTTCCTTGCAACCCAGGCCGCCTGTGGGTCGGTCAGCGAGACCTGTTTTGGCGGCTTGCGTCTGTTGCCGCCTCCGCTCGAACCGCCATCATTGGCGCTCTCCTCATCATTGTCGGCGGCATCAAGAGCAGCAAGATACTCGCGGACCGCGCGCGACGCCTCCTCGGCCTGCGGCCAGGCAATGGGCTGGTCGCCAGGCACTCGCTTCTTCTTGCCTGCGTCGGCCCTGATCAGGCTCGCATCGATCGAAAACCCCTCGCCACCAACCAGGCCAGCCGCAATGCACTTCGCCACCACGCCCTCAAATACCCGGCGTAACGCCTCGCTCTGGCGAAAGCGCTCGTGCCGGGCGCGGCTGAACACCGAATGATCGGGTATCCCATCCTCGATGCCGAGCTTGCAAAACCACCGATATGCCAGATTGACCTGCATCTCAGAGCACAACCGCCGCTCCGAGCGGAGCGCAAACACATAGCCCACAATCAGCATCCGGATCATCAGCACCGGATCGATCGAAGGCCGGCCTGTGTGCGAATAGTAGGGCGCAAGCTCCTTGTGCACCCAATCAAGATCGAGAACGCCGTCAATCCGCCTGACCAAATGATCCGTCGGCACCACTTTGTCGAGATTGAACGCGTAAAAGAATTGACCTTGGCCCCGCTCTCGCCGCCCCATCATCGACCGCTCCCCCGCGAATCGTATCCTGACTCACGGAATCACGGTTCAACCGCAGTCTCAACGAGAGTTTTGCAACACAATCGTTCGAAAGCGACCGATCGGCCAGTTGCTGGTCGTCTGACCTCTTTAATCAGTACACGCCCCTAGCGCGGACAGGACGATTAGAGTTCGATGCTCGCGTCCATCGTCACGCGTGCCGGGGCGAGGGCCGCGGCGAGCGCCGGGAGTTGCGCGCGGTCGCAAAAGGTCGGGATCACCGTCCTGGCCTGGAGAGAGCGCACCAGCGTTACGGTGTCGGACAGCCGTGGGTGCACATTCCAGCGCATGAATTGTGCGCGGCCGCTTTTGACCAGACGATCCGCCGGTGTGGTCGGATTGACATAGCCGGTGAACACGATCGCCGGCTCGCGCGCCTTCTCCCATTCGGCGAACAGATGGCCGATCATGCCGGATGTGCCATCCGCGGATGCCGCAAGCATGATACCGCGCGGCCCGTTGATCGGCTTCACCACGTCGGCGAGACGCTTGATATCGCTGCCGGCGTCCGCAACCAGTGACAGGCTGTCGCTGCCGGCCAGCCGATGCAGCGCCGTCCGCATCGCTTCATCGACATAAATATCGCTGCGGCCGTGACGGAAAAACGCCAGTGCGATTTCGGGGCCGCGGCCATTGGCCGGCACTGGCAACAACAGTGGTCCGTGGTCCGCGAACGCCGCGAGCTTGCTCCAGCATGAGGCGATCGGTTGCTCATAACTGCCGTAGGAACAATCCAGAAGCGCGATCGCCGCCGGCGTCGCCGGCGGATCGTAGGCGTAAAGCGATGATTCCGCTGAAATATCGCCGCTGTAGATGAAGCCGTCGCCGATGGCGAAGCGCAGCCAAATGCCACCAGGCGCATGGCCGTTGCGCCCGGTCTCGACGGCGATACCCAATATGTCACCGCGGCCGCCGGCCGGCAGCGGCCGCATATCGGTACCTTTGGGCAATGCGCGCGCCACAATCTCAGTCGCATAGACCGGCGGATTGCCAAGCCTGGAAAGCAATGACAGGCCGCCGACATGATCCTTGTGGCCGTGGCTGAGCACCAGCGTGTCGATGGCTCCGATGCCATCGATATCCGGAAACCGCCCCGGCGGCGGACCCTCACCGAGGTCCAGCATGACGCGCTTGCCGGCGGATTCGAGCAGGAAACAAGCCGGGCCTTTGGCGCCGACGCCGGAGATAAGCCGCAACGATCCCGATCCATTGCCCATGGTCTATTCGAGCATATCTGGCAGGCACGCGCCGCGCTGCCAACATTGACAATAACGGCGCCCATCCTTATCAACCGCGCAGCAAGGAAAAGGCCATGAAAGTCCGTAACTCGTTGAAATCGCTGCGCAGCCGGCATCGGGACAACCGCATCGTGCGCCGCAAGGGCCGCGTCTATGTGATCAACAAGACGCAGCGGCGGTTCAAGGCTCGCCAAGGCTAAATCTAGCCTGAGGACTGAATTGGGTCTGAGGCCTTCCATTAAGCTGCAATGCACCTGCGAATAGCTGCCCAATTGCGCCGCAATGCTTGCGGATCATTGGGTAGTTTTCGGGCTTGTTGCCTCGCTACTGGCGAATAGACTTGTGCCCATGCTCACGCGATTCTTGAATTTGCGAACGGCGGTTGTTGCTGCGAGCGTCGCGCTCGGCGCGGCGGTCATTGTGCCGGCGCAGGCGCAAGAGCCTGGTCAGTGGGTCCGGCCGCCCAAAAATCTCTCGCACTCGGCGCATCCCGATCAGACCTACAATCTGGATACACTGTTCGACGCGCTGAAGATCGCGCCGGACGACGGCAGTGCGAAGGCGATCGAGGAGCGCATCTGGTCGGTGTGGATGGTGTCGGGCAGCGATACCTGCAATCTGCTGATGAGCCGGGTCAAGGCTGCGTCCGACGACAAGGACTACGATCTCGCCATCAAGCTCCTCAACGCCATCATCGTCATCAAGCCGGATTATGTCGAAGCGTGGAACCAGCGCGCCACGATTTTCTATTTGAAGAACGACTACGGCCGCGCGCTGGCCGATATCAGCGAAGTGCTGGCGCGCGAGCCACGCCATTTTGGCGCGCTGTCCGGGCTCGGTCTCATTTTGCAGGATATCGGCGACGACAAGCATGCGCTCGAGGCTTACCGCAAGGCGCTGGCCATCGATCCGCATCTCGAGCACCTGCCGGATGTCGTCAAGACGCTGAGTGAGAAGGTCGAAGGCCGGGATATCTAGATCTCGCCGGCCGTTTCCGATCCGACAAAGGCGATACGCATGAAGTTGGTCGCGCCCGGTGTGCCGAGCGGCACGCCGGCGACCACGATGACGCGTTCGCCGGCTTTGGCAAAACCCTCCTTGAAGGCCAACCGACAGGCGCGTTCCACCATGTCGTCCTGATCGTGCGCATCCTCGGCGATGACGCAGTGGATGCCCCACACCACGGAAAGTTTGCGCCCGGTATTCTCGATCGGCGACAGCGCCACGATCGGGCTTCGTGGCCGCTCGCGGGACAGGCGCATGCCGGTCGAGCCGGACGAGGTCCAGCACACGATGGCCGGCAGGTCGAGGGTCTCGGACACTTGGCGCGCCGCCGCGGCGATGGCGTCGGCCCCGGTCGGCTCCGGCTCGGTGTGCAGCACGTGCAGCGACGGCTCATACATACCGTCGTTCTCCACTTCCTCGGCGATGCGGTTCATCGTCGCCACCGCCTCGACCGGATACTGGCCGGAGGCGGATTCCGCCGACAGCATGATGGCGTCGGCGCCGTCGAAGATTGCGCTGGCGACGTCGGAGACTTCGGCGCGGGTCGGTACCGGGCTCGAAATCATCGACTCCAGCATCTGGGTGGCGACGACGACCGGCTTGCCGGCGCGCCGGCAGGCCCGCGTCATTTCCTTCTGCACACCCGGCACTCTTTCCAGCGGCATTTCGACGCCGAGGTCGCCGCGCGCCACCATCAGCGCATCGGCGAGATCGAGGATATCGCCGAGCCGGCTCACCGCCTGCGGCTTCTCGATCTTGGCCATCACCGCCGCTCGTCCGCGCGTGAGTTTCTTGGCTTCTGCGATGTCTTCGGGCCGCTGAATGAACGACAACGCGATCCAGTCGACCCCGGCATTGAGCGCCGCTTCGAGGTCGGCGATATCCTTTGGCGCCAGGGCGGCGAGGGGAACGATGGTGTGGGGCAGGCTGACGCCCTTGCGGTTCGATACTTTGCCGCCGACTTCGACGCGCGCGGTGATGCGCTGCGGACCGACATCGGTCGTAACCAGACGCAGCTTGCCGTCGTCGATCAACAGCGCGTCGCCGGGCTTGATGGCGGCGAAAATCTCCGGGTGTGGCAGTTGCACGCGCTTGGAGTTGCCGGGTGTCGCGTCGTTGTCG
The DNA here is from genome assembly GCA_963733645.1 of uncultured Alphaproteobacteria bacterium. Lineage (GTDB taxonomy): Bacteria > Pseudomonadota > Alphaproteobacteria > Rhizobiales > Xanthobacteraceae > BOG-931. The sequence goes on along the minus strand of CAVTFP010000005.1, from coordinate 152,160 downwards.
AGGATGAAGTCCTGACCCTTGTCGATTTCGGCGGTGCCGTCCTTGAACACGCCGAGCCGCAGCTTCGGCCCTTGCAGATCGACCAGGATGCCGATTGGCCGGTTGTGATCCGCCTCGACGGCGCGGATGTTGCCGACGAGCTCCCGCATCTTCTCGTGCGAGGTGTGACTCATATTGATGCGGAAGACGTCCGCGCCGGCTTCGAACAGCTTGGCGATCACGCTGCGCTCCGACGACGCCGGACCGAGCGTGGCAACGACTTTGGTGCGCCGCTGCCGTCTCATTGGCTCGTCATTCCAGGGCTGGTCGTTCCAGTCCTGGCTGCGGGCGAAGACGGCGCGGGGGCAGGCGTTGCGCCGGCTCCCGTGGATGGACTTAGCGGACTGCCCTGCGGCAATGGCTTCTGCGGCGGCTGCTCGGCGGATTCGGTGAGCTGCACGGTCCAGGCGCGCTGCTCGCCGGTATCGATTTCGAAGAAGCCGGTGCGGTCATAGCCATGGGCCAAACAATCGCCGATGCCGCGAATCGTAAACTCCTTGTCCCGGGTGCACATATAGGCCCGTCCGGTCCATTCGCCGCCGTGATCGTAGTCGATGGCATAGATATAATAAAAACGTGCGACGAGATTGCCCTTGAGCACAGTCTCGCAGGTCCGTGACGGCAAGTTCCACCAGCCTTCCGTGGTCCAGCCCTCGGCGTCTTTGTAACCGACCGCGACACCAACTCGGCTTGCCGTATTGTTGCATAGCCGGAAATCGGCTGCGGCCGGCCGCACCGATGCGAACAAGCCGATCATGGTGACAAGGCACAGCGCCGCCACCCCTGCCGGTATTGTGCGAAAACGCGTCTTCGTCATTACAGGTTCAGGTTCCCGGAAAAACTTATGGCCTGTCAACGACGATGGCGCGGAAGTCCGTAACGTTGGTGAACGTCGGGCCGGGAACGAATAAATCGCCGATGCCGTTGAAAAACCCCGTTGAATCGTTGTCGGCGAGAAACGCGGCGGGATCGAGGCCGGCGGCCCGGGCACGCCGGAGCGTGGTCGGATCGACAAAGGCGCCGGCCGGGTCGTCGGGCCGGCCTTGGCCGCCGTCGGTTCCATCGGAATCGGCGGCCAGCGCGGATATGCCGGGGGCGCCATCGAGATGGATGGCGAGCGCGAGGTCGTATTCCTGGTTCGGTCCGCCGTGGCCCTTGCCGCGCAGGGTCACCGTGAGTTCGCCTCCGGACAGGATGGCCGCCCGTCGGCCTTGGGCGCCCATGTCGCGGGCGAGCCGGGCGTGTTCGGCGGCCACGTCCCGTGCCTCGCCTTGCAAGCGGTCGCCGAGAACCATGCCTTCGTAGCCGGTGGCTTCGGCATGGGCTTTTGCCGCGGCCAGCGCGTCGGCCGGCCGCGCGATGATCCGGTAGGTCGAACCGGCAAAAATCTTGTCGCCGGGCTTTGGCGACTCGTTTTTGGCATCGGCCAGGGCCCGCGTCACGCTGTCGGGCAGCGCCAGCCGGTATTTGCCGACGATAGCGCGGGCGTCGTCGAGCGTGGTCGGATCCGGCACCGTCGGGCCCGAGCCGATGACCGCCGGGTCGTCGCCCGGCACATCGGAAATCGCCAGCGTGGCGATCCTTGCCGGATAGGCATGGGCGGCAAGGCGGCCGCCCTTGATGCGCGAGAGGTGCTTTCGCACGCAATTGATCTCGCCGATATTCGCGCCGCTGCGCAGCAGTGCCCGCGTCGTCGCCTGCTTTTCCTCAAGCGTGATGCCGGTAGCCGGCGCGATCAAATTCGCCGAAGCGCCGCCCGAGAGAAGAACGAGAACGAGATCGTCGGCGCCCGCCGTGTCGGCAAGCTTGATCATGCGTTCGGCGCCGGCGAGGCCCGCCGCATCGGGGACCGGATGACCGGCTTCGACGACGGGAATATGCCGGGTCGGCCGGCCATAACCATGCCGGGTCACGGCGATGCCATCGAGCCGGTTTTCCGGCATGCGGTCGAGATAATGCCGCTCCGCGACCTCCATCAGCGAACCGCCGCCCTTGCCGGCGGCAAGGATGATGAGCCGGCCGCGCGCCGGCGGCTCCGGCAGGTGCGGCGGCAGACAGCGCGACGGATGCGCGGCAGCCACCGCGGTCCGAAACAGGGATTCGAGAAAATCGCGGTTTTGCGTGGCCAAATCGGGTGTTCCGGCGGACTATGGCAACGCGCTGCGTCGCCCTCTATCTTTGCCATAGGTAGAACGCGGAGGAGATCATGGCTACCGACGACAAGACCCGTACGGAACTCGAAGCTGCCGTCTACCGCCGCCTGGTCGAGCATCTTCGCAGCCGCACCGATGTGCAGAATATCGACCTGATGAATCTGGCCGGATTCTGCCGCAACTGCCTCTCCAACTGGATGAAGGACGCCGCCGACGCCAAGGGCCTGCCGATGACCAAGGACGAGAGCCGCGAGATCGTCTACGGCATGCCGTTCGACGAATGGCGCGCCAAATACCAGAAGGAAGCCTCGGCCGGCCAGAAGGCTGCGTTCGAAAAAGCAAGCCAAAAGCACTGACGCCACCGCTTTTGCGCGGCCGTCCTGTGCAGAGCGTGGATGAGCGCGCGGATCGCTTGAACAAAACGCTGCGGCGTTCGAAACCATCCTCGCAGTATCGACTGCGAGGAGTACCCGATGGCCACCACCGCCGCCGCTGCCAAAGACGAACAAACCGTCCACCGCTTCGCCAAGGATCAGCTCAAGGCGTTCGTCGAAAGAGTCGAGCGACTTGAGGAGGAAAAGAAGACGATCGCCGATGATATCCGCGACGTCTATGCGGAAGCCAAGGGCAACGGCTACGACGTCAAGACGCTGCGGGTCGTGGTGCGGTTGCGCAAGCAGGACATCAACGAACGCAAGGAGCAGGACGCTATTCTCGAGACCTATCTGCACGCGCTCGGGATGTTGTGAGCGATTCATCGGTCTCGATCCTCGGTGTTTCGGCCTGTCATCGTCCGCCAACGGGTCCGGCCCGCTTCACTTCATCCTCTAGTGGAGGGTGAGGGCTCTCAATCCTCTAGTGGAGGATGAGCGCTCTCGTTCTCGCGGCGCATTTCGCGCCCGGGTCATTCTTCAAGCGGCACGAGAAGCTTTGCCCCGAACGCACGCGGGGCCTTTCAAATACGAAAGAAGAAAGGGAAGCGGAGCGCCGAACGGCGCATCCATTTCCGATAGCCGCGCCTCGATGCGCAGGCACAGCCGCGGTCATTTGCGACCGCACGCCTTCCGGCGCTCCACTGCGGTTTTTTGCCGAGGCTTTCACACCTCAACTCGGCCTGGGCCGCGCTTCCTGGAATCACCGGATCCAAACGGGAGGACCCTCTCCGGCGCCAGTGCAGTGAGCACCTCACAGACCACCATCAAATGGTGGACGGGACGATGCCCAAGCCGCCTGCGAGCAAAAAGTGACGAACTCCGCCCGCAAGAACCGCACCCGCTCCGTCAGTCGGCGTCTCCGGTTGACGTCCCTCACGAAGAGCGGGATGGCCCCTGTTACTCAAATCGCGGTAGCGCAGTCAAGGAATTTATTCCGCAATCCATTTGATCCGATAATTAAAGGCTTTTTGTCCACGCAGCGTATGGCGTGTGGGAGAGGCGCTAAAGGATAAATGAGAAGAAAAGATTTGCACGGCGCGCTGTGTCAGACGATTGGTCGGCCAAAAAGGCGACAAGATCAGAAAACGACTAATGGTCGCGGGGGAATGTTTATCGCCAAGAGATCAACACGATTTTCAGTTCACGAGAGGGTCGTTCGTGAACTGAATTGGATAGTTTCATGAACCATTTGATTTGCCCACAAATGGCCATTTTACGGGCCTTTTCTTGCCCTTTGGCCGTTAGATGGATTGCATCTGTCTCTAGATATATGTACGCCCTCTCCTCAAAAAAGTCGAAGCTCCGCAAGAATGGAGGCTTCGATGTCTGAGGTTTCGAATTGGTTGGCTGCCTTTGGCGGCATGCCTGGTGCGGCACTGGCTGCGATGATCGTGCTCGGTGCGTTTGGTCTGGCGGCATTTGCAATTCACGCCATGCTGACCGTGGTGAAGGAACGACGTGATGGCGATGCGTGATTGGGTGAGACTCCCTTCGGCCTGGATCGAGGACCGCGGTCTCTGTGACTTGGGTTGGACGGCAGCGAAGCCAACAGGTTCCGACCATACCGCTGCGTGATGGTTCTTGCGCCTCTTGCGCACGACGCCAATGACGACGGCGTTTCCCGGTGCACATATGACAGACTTACGCTGGCGACAGGTCTCAGTCGTTCGAAGGTCTCGACAGGTCTTTCCGTCCTGGCCGAGCTCGGCGTCGTCAACCGCGGACCCGTTGGACGAAGCAGCTTCCAGCTGGCGAACTACAGCGTGGCCGGTGGCTGGTCGAAACTGCCCGCGCGCGGTATGTACAGCGCCGGGCGAATTGCTGCTTTTGACCGATGCTGTTGAAAAAGGGAAAAATGAACCAATCGAAATTTTTGCCTGCGCGCCCGTCGAAGGCGGTTTTTCGTAATCCATAGCATCACAGTGAACTTGCGAAGGCTGCTGGTTGGAAATCGGGTTGGTTATTTGTCCCCCTACATCATTTTCGGACTACCGCACCGGAGCCTCTGAAAAAGTTCGTTCGATCCCCCGAAAAGCTTTTTTCAACAGCATCGACCACTTCCATCTGCGAGCGATGTGTGAGCTGCACGCCCTGAAGCTCTATTACCTGTTCGCCAGACGCCGCTCCAACGACACCAACATGGCCCACCTGACCTACGAGAAGATCGAGGACTACGCAGGTATCGAGCGCCACCGGATCAGGAAGGCCATTAGCTTCCTAGTGTCAGTTGGACTGATTCATGTGGAGCACGTGCCTAGCCGTCTTTACCCGAATGGTTTCGCCAACGCCTATCGGCTGACCTTCCTCGATTCGTACAATCACCTTGGGACGCGCGGACGTGACTTGGATGCCTTCACTCGCGAAGCGGCCGAGTGATTTGAAGTTGACTGCAACAAGTAATTCCCATGGCCGAAATTTTTGTAAAGAAGGAACGAACGCGCGTTGAACCAAAAAAGCAGGGCGAAGGCGACTTCGAGTTCTACAACTCCTCCGCCCGCCCCGAGTACGACACCTATCGCGCGCTCGTTAACAGTTGGCTTTCTGAAATGCCGGAAGCCGGCCACGCCGAGATGGTTGCGCGCTGCCAAACGGGTACGGACTTGCAATACAAGGCAGCACTCGCCGAGCTGACAGCTCATGCAGCTCTCAAGCGCCAAGGTTACAGCATGGACCTGCATCCGACCTGCGGCCATCCAACTCGCAAGCCAGACTTTCGCGTCAGGAAGTCCGATCGGACGCCGGTTGCCATCGTCGAGGTCACGACGTTCACGCCCGCAAGCCCCGAGATTGCGCAATCACGTCGCGACGCCGACGTGCATAACGCGCTCGACAAAGCAAGGTTGCCTGAAAGCTGGCGCCTTGGTCTCGACATCGTCGAGCATGGAGACAAGCCCGCCAGCCTGAACAGGATCCGCGCGGAGGTTGAGAAATGGGCTGTTGAGGCGGTCGGCAATGATCCCATGGCTATGCCAAGCAAAACTTTCGACTATGAAGGCTGGTCGATCGAACTCACCTTATATGGTGGCTTCAAAACGGGAGGTCCGATTGAGCACGCCATAGCGTCTTCCATGGGAAACATCCGCGAGATCAAACCCGCGCTGGAAATTCGGCAAGCGGTGGAGTCAAAAGGCAGCCGCTACGGCGCGATGAGCGACCCCTATCTGATCGTCGTTGCTGACTGCAAAGACGAGTTGCCGGGCGGCAAGCACAATGGCACCGCTCTGGTGGAGGCAATGTTTGGCGATATCATCACGCGGGCGAGTAAGGACGCTGCAGGCAAGACTGTTGTCACCGATGTCCGCCAAGCGAATGGCTATTGGGGCCTGCCGGACAAGCCCAAGCATTGCAACGTGAGCGGCGTTTTTCTTATGCCGAAGCCGCACCTTTGGGATTTGAGGGAAGAACGGTGGCAGCCGCTACTCGTTCGAAACCCCTGGGCCGAACGTCCGCTGCCCGAGGACTTTCTACCGCTCCCGGGCTTTAAGCATGTCAAGGATGCGGAATACGCGCCCACCGAAGGCGATGTGCTGGCGGACATTCTGGATCTTCCGGCGGTGTGGCCACCTGCCTAGAGTTTTATAGGCTTCGCGGTGCCGGCCAGATGAAGCCAATTGGTCCTACTGCTGCGGCGAGGAGTTGGCTGCGTCAGCTTACTGCAGCGAAGCGGTGCGTGTCGGGTAGGTGATGGTCGACAGGAATACGATTGCGCTGCCGCTGAAGTGATCGTTGGACAGTCCCATCGAAGGGTCGATGGAGAACGTCATCATCACCGAGCTTGCGGGTTTTACCATCAGTTCCGCCAGCGAAGTGAAGTCGCGTGCGCCGAACGCCAGCGTGGTCAGGAAATGGTTCACGCTCGGCGAAAGAACGACGGCGCGCAGCCATGGATCGTCGAAGCGCTCACCGACTTTGACCGCCGCCGAAGCGAGCCGGATAGCGCGCTGGAACGAGGACTGCGGCCGGTCGATGACGCCCTTTGCCACGATCGTCACGCCATTTTGCGCGATGAGCTGGCCGGGTTCGGTTGCCGCTGTCTGTGCCGCCGCCGCCGCGATCGCAGCGGCTACAGACGGCGAGATGCGGTTGGGCTGTTCGGCATAGCCGAGTGCGAGGTCCGCCGCCACGCGATCGGGCGGTACGTGATCGGGAGTGGCGCCGGGTAGCGCACTGATCGATCCGGTCGTATTCGGATCGGCGCTGGCGACGACAAGACCGGGCGAATGCAGTGCGTTCTTCAGCGCCGATTGCGCCAGCGACTGCGCGGCGCCGCCAGGCGATCCCTGCCAGTAGCCGCGCGACGTGATGATCTGGTTCGGCGAGAGCGCCGCATAGCGGGCAGCATTCGCTTCGGCGGGCGGCGGTGGCGGGCTAGGCGCCGCTTCGGCGTGGGTGACATGAATGAGTGAGGCGGTGTGGACAAGTTTCGCCTCGGCCGCCTTGGCAAGATGCGTCGTCGCCGCCGCCGTCTTTTGCGCGGTTTGCTCGATCGCGGCAACGACCTTGGCTTTCGCGGCCGCTACCCGACCGGGTGCCGGCGCAACCGGGGCCGTCGCATCGGAAGCGGCGCCATCCGCGTCGTCATCATCGTCGGTCTTCAGGCCCAAAAGCTTGGCGAACGGATTTCTGAAATGCGTGTTGCTGGCGACCATGCCGACATCGACGCCGGAACTGCGCGCTGCGTCGATCGAATTGTCGGAAGGCGCGTTGCCGCGCTGTTTGATCTCGGCGAGCGCAAGCGCGTAGCCGGGCAGTGGCTTGCCGTCGGTCGGAATCTGCACGGTCTTGCCGTCGGGGAAGACGCGGGCCAGTTCGTCGTGCGTCATACGCGGCCACATGCGGATGCTGCCGGTATCCATATGGACGAAGGGCGATCCGGAAGTCGGATAAAATCCGACGCCGCCGCGGGCAAGACGCAGGCCGATGGCGCGCAACTGCGCGAGCGGCACGCCCGGAATATAGAAGTCCATGGCGTGGCCGAGCATGTGCTGGCTGAACCGCGCAACGCCGGAGCTGCGATGCCGCAGCATGGCGTTGGTTTCCGGCGAACGATAGCCGCACACGACCCAGATCGGCTCCTTGCTGCCGGATTCGCGTTGCACTTCCCACACCAGATCGATCAGGTGCGGATCCATCTGGGTCTCCTGGCTCTTGCGCCAGTCGCGCAGGAACCAGTTCAGCTTCGCCAGCGCGGCCTCGTCGTACTGGCCGTCGCGCTTGAACGTGATGGTGATGTCTTCGTCGGTGTGGATGTGATGCATCGTGATGGTGCGCGTGTCGCCCTCGGCGACAGCGTTTTGCAGGGCTCGCGATGCAAACAGGAGAACAAAAAGGGCGAGACAGCACGGATAGCCGGCGCGCGCCGTTACGAATACAAAAGCTTTCAGGCGCGCCTTCCCAATCGGCACTGGCCATCTCACCTTGACGCGCTAGGCGAACATCCACCGCGGCCCCAGCCACGGCGGGTAACGCTAACGCAATATTAACTTGGGAAGGGTTAACGGGAACTTACGCCACCCCACCCCCGACGTCCCTAGGGCTACCGTCCTAGTGTGGCAAAAAATGGCCGTAATTGGCCCCTGTGTACAAGGGGGCAATCCGGAGCCGCCCATCCGGCTAAATGGTTAACGGACCAAGTGTTTTGGCCAAGTTTCACAACCCTAGCGCTGCACCGGCGCACCGGCACTGGTCTGTTTCTGGTGCGTGTTAGCCGCATGGCGATGGGGGATGGGAGCCGGCGGCGTTGCGGGGCCAAAGCCGCCGAACAGCCGCGAGAAGAAATTACCACCGTCTGAGCCGCCTGGATAATAGGACCGCCCGCCGGGGCCGGAGGGACCGCCGGTCAGCGGCGTGCCGTCGGGAATGGCCATGGCCTCACGATGGGCGATGTCCTCCCTATGCTCGACGGGGACGTCGGCCACCTTCATGTCGGAGCCCTTGAGAATCGCCAGTAGCGCCCGGTCGCGGCCGTAGACGTCGTCGCGGAATTGCAGCTTGCCGTTATCGTCCACGAACGCGGTCTGGTAGGTCAGATTGTCCGGTATGTAAGTCGGTAGCTGAATATCCTGCTCGCCGCCCTCGGCGATCATTCTGCGGATGCGCTCTTCCGTATAGCCGTCGTGCGGGCGGACCAGCGACAACAGCACTTCGGCGTAACGCTGCGGATCCTGCACCCGCATGCAGCCGTGGCTGTAGGCGCGCTTGTCGTAAGCGAACAGGTACTTGTCCGGCGTATCGTGCTGATAAACCAGGAACTTGTTCGGGAAGTTGAAGCGGATGCGCCCGAGCGCATTCTTGTCGCCAGGCGGCTGCCAGATGTGCACGCTGCCGTCGGGATTCTTGCCAACCTTCAGCCCCATGCGGTCGAGCACCGTCGGGTCCTGCGCCAGCGCCGGCAAGTATTCGTTATTTATGATCGACGGCGGTACGTTCCAGGTTGGATTGATCGTGATGTATTTCATCTCCGCCGACATGATCGGGCTCGGCTTGTCCGGCTTGCCGTCGACGATCCTGGTAGTCCAGAGCGGCTTACCGTCGTGCATGACGCGCAGCGTGTAGTCAGCAAGGTTGACGATCACATAGGTATCGCCGCCGAGATCGTGCGGCGCCCAGCGCCAGCGCTCCATATTGGCAATGATGATGTCGATCGGCTTGTCGGGCCGGCGGCCGTTGAGAGCGTCTATGGTCTGCGGCGTAAGCGTGCCGGTGACCTTCAGGTCGTTCTGCTGCTGGAACTTCTTCACCGCCTCGGCCAGCGCCTTGTCATAAGTCGTGCTGCCGTCGCCGGGAACGCCGAACCGGTCACGCAAGAGCGGGACGCGGTCGTCCTGGGCGCCGACCTTCGGGGCCGGTCCGGCTGCAATCCGCGGCTTGCCATTCTCGGTGTTGCCGGCCCGGTATTCGGCGAGCTTGGCTTTGAGCGCGAGATATTGCGGAATCTGCGGCTCGTAGGAATCCAGCGCCGCTGCGGTGTCCTTGGCCTCGACCAGTTTAGCCAGCACGTCGGCCGGCTCCGGTGGCTTCTGGTCGTAGAAAATATCAGCGCTGACGCGCGACCAGTGCACCCGGCCTACCGAGGCGTGATGCGCGTAGGTGATGACCGCCATCGAGAGCTTGAGATCGGCTTCGGCGAGATCGGCGGGATCTTTGAGCGTGGCGAAATCCGGCACCGGATAATCGGCCGGATCGAGACCGTCGGCATCGACATGATGCAGATAATTGACGGCGGCCTTGGCCTGGTCGCTCGCCTTGCCGTCGGTGATCCACAGCGGCGCATAGTTGCGGCCGGAATAGAACGCATCGATCAGGATGCGGTCTTTCTTGTTGCCGATGATTTTGTCGAACTTGCCGCTCGACATGGCGCGTAACTGGTCGGCGATCGCCGCATCGGTCGTCATCATTGCGTCGGCGGCGGGAGTTTCGGGCTGTGCCGCGGTTTCGTCCGGCTGCGGCGCGGGCGCAGGTGTTGCGGCTGCGGCCGGGATAGGGGCAGGGGCCTGGATCGTTGTCGCCGCCGCTGCGGGCGCCGGAGCCTGGGGTGGGGTGACCGCCGCTGCCGCGGGGGTTTGCGGCGCTGATGGCGCCTCCGGGGCGGGAGGCGTTGCCGCCACTGCCGGCACAGGTACTTGCGGCGCGACCGCTGCGGGGGCTGCAGGTTGCGGCGGGGTGGCAGCCGCGGCGGGGGCAGGAGCTTGCGGCGCTACCGTTGGCGCGGGGGTCTGATTCGGTGTTGCCGCGGCGGGAGCGGCGCTTTCGGGCGTGCTGCCCGTTACATCCGGCGGTGTATCGGCTGCTGCGCCCCTGATCGGCGGCAAGTTAGGGGAATCGAGCGGTTCCGGTGCCAGCGTTGCCGCCGAACCTGGATTCGCGGGCGTCATCGCGGTTTTGCCGGAGTCCGTCGTGATGTTGCTCACCGACTCAGCGAGCGCGGCGAGCGGCGCGGCCGACAGGAACAGTGCGACAGCAGTCGAGGCTAGAAACTGATCGAGGCGAACGCCCGGCATTGCAAATTCTCCTTAAGAGTCCGCGCAGTAGACGCAGCCTCGAACGGCGTGGGAAGTGTCGCCCCCCAACTTGGCATTAGTATGGAACTATACCCGCGCGCAGCAAGCTTAGTTGACCAAGGCGGATTTGTCCTGCGCGCGACCAGTAACATCGGTTTGATTCACTCGATTTTGGCGGGCTGTCGCTCTGCGGCCACGGCTTCGCTATCTGTCTCATCTCTTTCGCTATTTAGCCCGAGCGCGTCCAGCTTTCGATACAGCGTCGAGCGCCCGATTTGCAACCTTCGGGCGACCTCCGACATCTGCCCGCGATAATGGGAAACGGCGTAGCGGATGAGATCGCCTTCGAGCTGCTCAAGGGGGCGAACTTCACCGGCCGCATCGAGCAACGACAATATGTCGGCTGGCGTGGCGGACGGCGTGGCGGGGAGCGGGGTTATCTCGCTGTCACGATGCGACACCAGCAGCTCGGCCTGGTTGAAATCCGGTACCAGCGGCTGATCCGCCCGTGCCGGCATGCCCGGATCGATGGGCTGCGCCGCGACCTGCGCCGCGATTTGCGGAAATTCGGCAAGCCCGACCGTATCGCTCTCGGCCAATACCACGGCGCGGAACAGCGTGTTTTCGAGCTGGCGGATATTGCCCGGCCAACGGAACGCGGTGAGGACATGCAAAGCTTCAGGGGTGATGAGGCGGATCCGCTTGCCCTCCTCGGCGGCGAAACGCGCCAGGAAATGCCGGGCAAGGGCGGGAATGTCCGAAAGCCGGTCGCGCAGCGGCGGCACTGTGATCGGAAAGACATGCAAGCGGTAGAACAGGTCCTCACGGAAGCGGCCCGCTTTGACGTCGGCGATCAGGTCGCGATTGGTTGCCGATACGATGCGGACATCGACCTTGATCGGTTTGCGGCCGCCCACCGGCTCGACTTCGCCTTCCTGAATGGCGCGAAGGAGTTTGATCTGGGCCGCGGGCGGTAACTCGCCGACCTCGTCGAGGAACAAGGTGCCACCGCTGGCTTCGACGAATTTGCCGGTATGGCGCTCGGTCGCGCCGGTGAACGAGCCCTTTTCATGGCCGAACAAAATCGACTCGACGAGATTTTCCGGCATCGCGCCGCAATTCACCGCGACGAATGGTTTGGCGCGCCGTTCGCCACTGCCGTGTATGGCGCACGCGATCAGTTCCTTGCCGACGCCGGATTCGCCGGAGATCAGCACCGGGATATTCGAGGTCGCGGCTTTTTCCGCCATGCGCAGTACCGCGAGCATCGACGGGCTCTTGGTGATGATGTCGGCGAAACCGAGTGTGCCGGAGCGGCTGTGCTTGATGCGTTGTAGTTCGCCTTCGAGCGCGCTGGTATTGAGCGCGTTGCGAAGGCTGACCAGCAATCGTTCGACACCGACCGGCTTGACGACGAAATCGATGGCGCCCGCGCGCATGGCGGACACGACGTTGTCGATGCCGCCATGGGCGGTCTGCACGATCACCGGCACGGCGATTGCCGCTTGCCGCAACCGCGCCAGGACCCCCATGCCGTCGAGATTCGGCATGACGAGGTCGAGGATGACGCAGTCGATGCGCGCCCCGTCAGCGCCGGCGAGCAAAGTGAGCGCGGCGTCGCCGTTGTCGAGGATGACCGGCTCGTAGCCGGACTTTTGTAATATGCCTTCGAGGATTCGGCACTGCACGGGATCGTCATCGACGACGAGGATACGCCCACTCATAACTTCGACACTCCGCACACTCACTGTGCCGAATTGGGGCACTCTGGCGGAACAGGCTTAATGGGCTGTTAAAAGGGAGTATTGTGGCGCGGCACTGTCATGCCTTGCGCTCATTCGGGACCGTCGCATGCTGATCGATCAAACACGCCGCCTGTTCCTCAAGCTGTCGGGCGCCGCCGCGCTCGCGCCGCTCGCTGCGCCGGCTTGCGCCGACGATCAATGGCCGACGCGGCCGGTGACGGTGTATTGTCCGTTCGCTGCGGGGACCAGCACGGATTCGCTGATGCGTCTAGTTGCGGCCTCGCTGAGCGATGGATTTGGCCAAAACTTCATCGTTGAAAATCGCCCGGGCGCGAACGGCAATATCGCGGCCGGATCGGCGGCCAAGGCCAATCCCGACGGTTACACGCTGCTGATCGCGACCGTCGGCCCGATCGTCAACAACAAGTTCCTGTACAAGGATCTCGATTTCGATCCTGATCGCGCTTTCGCGCCGATCACGCTGCTTGCCTATTCGCCGATGATTGTCGTCGGCAGCCCGAAACTGCCGGTGACGAACCTCAATGAGCTTATCGCCTATGCCAAGGGCCATCCCGGTCAGCTCAATGCCGGCACCGTCGGCGTCGGATCGCAGGCCCACATCTGGCTCCAGCTATTCAACAGGATGGCTGGCATTGCCATCGGCCAGGTGCCTTATCGCATCACCTCGCAGTCGCTGCCCGATCTGGTGTCGGGCGATCTGCAGCTTTCGGTCCAGTACGTTCCGACCTTCGTGCCGCAGGTGCAGTCGGGGATGCTCAAGGGCCTCGCGATGACCAGCCGCGAACGCCTGCCGGAAGTGCCGGATGTGCCGACCGCGGACGAGTCGGGGATTCCGGGCCTTGCGGCGAACGGCTGGTCCGCCCTGTTCGCGCCCGCCGGCACGCCGCGCGGTATCGTCGAGCGGATCAATGCGCGCGTGAATACCTATCTCAAAGGCGACGAGGGCCGAAAGCAGCTCGCCAATATCTGGATGACCCCGATGGGCGGCACGCCGGAACAGCTCGCCGACCACATCAAGAGCGAGAACTTGAAGTGGGGCCCGATCATCAAGGACGCAAATATCAGCTTGCAATGACCATGCCCGAACGCCTGCCGAAAAACTCCTGCGATACCCACCTGCACGTCTTTGGCGACGCCAAGATGTATCCGGTCGCCAATGCGAACGCGCTCTACCAGCCGCCGCAGGATTGCACCTTCGAAGCCATGAAGGCCCTGCACGCCGCGATGGGCGTCGACCGCGCGGTGTTCGTGCAGCCGACCATCTACGGCACCGACCATCGGCTGCTGCACGATGTTCTTAAAGCCGCGTCGAAACAGAACTATCGCGGCGTCGCTATCGTCGACGACAGTGTCGGCGATGCCGAGCTTGAGCGGCTCAACAGCGTCGGCGTGCGCGGCGCGCGGTTTAATTTCGGCGGCCGGTTCAAACTGGCGCCAAGCCTTGACGGGCTACGCCGTAATCTCGATCGCGTGCGCGAGCTTGGCTGGTTTGTCAAGATTTTCGGGTTCGAGGACGATTTTCTTCCCGTCGCCGATGAACTGCGAAAGATCAAAATTCCGGCAATTATCGATCACATGGGCGGGCCGAATTATCTGCGCGGCACGTCGCAGCCAGCGATGCTGCTGATCCTCGATCTGCTCAAGCGCGAAAACTGGTGGGTCGGGCTGTCGAACGGCGATCTCCGCTCGCAGTCCGGACCTCCGTGGGACGACGCGGTCGAATTCGGCCGCATGCTGTACGCAGCGGCGCCGGACCGCTGCATGTGGGGCACCGACTGGCCGCACGTCCATCGTTTCATCCGGCCTCATGAGGCAGGGCATTCCGAGTACGGCCTTGACCATGAAATGCAGCGCGTCGCTCTGCTCGAGCGTTATCTGCCCGATCGGCAGGCGCGCGACCGGGTTTTGGTCGACAATCCGGCAAAGTTTTTCGGCTTCGACTGATGCGGCGGCTGGCCTTGCGATTACGCCTGCCTCGATCCACATGATGACGCGGTGAGGTCAAGCCGGCACATGCCGAAATCCGCAAAGAAAACTGCTGCTAAGCGCCCAGCCAGGCTTGGAGCGGGGCGTCTCGGCGCCTTGCCGGAGTGGAATCTCGACGATCTTTATTCCAACATCGACGACCCGGCCATCAAGCGCGACCTCGACCGGGCCGATGCCGACTGCGCCGCATTCGAGGACGCCTACAAGGGCAAGCTCGCCGGGCTCGCCAGCGCACCCCAAGGCGGCACCGCGCTCGCCGAGGCCGTGCGGCGCTATGAGGCGATCGACGATCTGATGGGCCGGCTCGGCTCCTATGCGGGTCTGATCCATGCCGGCAACACCGTCGATCCTGCGCGCACCAAATTTTACGGCGACGTGCAGGAGCGGCTGACCACGGCCTCGACGCATCTGTTGTTCTTCACCCTTGAGCTCAACCGCATCGACGACGCGCTGTTGGAAGCGGCGATGGCCGATCCGGCGCTCGGTCATTACCGGCCGTGGCTCGAAGACGTGCGCCGCTACCGGCCCTATCAGCTCGAGGACAGGGTCGAGCAATTGTTTCACGAAAAGTCGGTCACCGCCTATTCGGCCTGGAACCGCCAGTTCGACGCCACGATCGCCAACCTGCGCTTCAAGGTTTTGGGCAAAACGCTCGCCATCGAGCCGACACTCAACTTCATGCAGGATCGCTCCGGCGCCAAGCGCAAAGCCGCCGCCCAGGCGCTGGCGCACACGTTCAAAGACAACGTGGCGCAGTTCGCGCTGATCACCAACACGCTTGCCAAGGACAAGGAGATCGCCGACCGCTGGCGCGGATTTGCCGACATCGCCGACGACCGGCATTTGTCGAACAGCGTTGAACGCGAAGTGGTCGATGCCTTGGTCGCAGCGGTGCGCGCCGCCTATCCGCGGCTGTCGCACCGTTACTATGCGCTCAAAGCAAAATGGTTCGGCAAAAAGCGACTGCCGTATTGGGATCGTAACGCGCCGCTGCCGCAGGTGCCAATGCGCACGGTCGGCTGGAACGAGGCCAGGGATACGGTGCTGAGCGCCTACGGCGCGTTCTCGCCGAAGATGGCGGCGATTGCCGAGCGATTCTTCACTAACCGCTGGATCGACGCGCCGGTGCGTCCCGGCAAGGCGCCGGGCGCGTTCGCGCATCCGACGACGCCGTCCGCGCATCCTTACGTGCTGCTCAATTATCAGGGCAAGGTGCGCGACATCATGACATTGGCGCACGAACTCGGACACGGCGTGCATCAGGTGCTGGCCGCGCCGAACGGCGCCTTGATGGCGCCGACGCCGCTGACGCTTGCCGAAACCGCAAGCGTATTCGGTGAGATGCTGACCTTCAAGAAGCTCTTGGTCGGGACAAGCGACAAGAAAGTGCGCAAGGCGATGCTCGCCGCCAAGGTCGAGGACATGATCAACACCGTGGTGCGGCAGATCGCGTTCTACACGTTCGAGCGCGCCGTCCATACCGAGCGCAAGAACGGCGAACTGACGGCGCAGCGCATCGGCGAATTATGGATGGCGGTGCAATACGAAAGCCTCGGGCCGGCGATCGAACTCAAGCCGGGTTACGAGACATTCTGGACCTACATCCCGCATTTCATCCATTCGCCGTTCTACGTTTATGCTTACGCATTCGGCGATTGCCTGGTGAATTCGCTCTACGCGGTTTACGAGAAAGCCGAGACGGGCTTTGCCGAGCGCTATCTCGCTATGCTCTCAGCGGGCGGCACCAAACATCATTCAGAGTTGCTCGCTCCCTTCGGCCTCGACGCCCGCGATCCGAAATTCTGGGACGGCGGGCTTTCGGTGATCGCTGGATTGATTGACGAGCTGGAAGCAATCGAGAAGCACTAGTTCGAAATGCAGGGTCGACCACCCTTGGTGGTGAGCAGATAGTCTTGGCATTGCAGCTTGACGTCGCTCAGGGACACATTCGGGCGCTCGATGTGATAGGTCTTGCGCTCGATGGAATTATCCTCATCGCGGCCGCAGACCAGATGATGCTTGTGAGAAATCTCCTTTGACGATTTTTCGGTCAACGTGAGTTTGTTCTTGGGATTGTCCTGACTTGTATAAGTCATGACCTTATCCAAGCCATTATTGGTCTCGTCGGCGTTATAAGCCTCGGCATCCGGGAATTTTTCGGAAAGGTCGGCGATCCGGAATAGATCGTCCAATTTGCCGAACGGCGGCTTGGCGGGCGCAATAACCAGGGTGTAGCGACTGAACAGGATTTGTTCGTCGCCCATCGGGCCCATGCAGCCCCATTGCCAGTCCCCCGCTGACGCGGCTCCGGTGAACGCGATAGTGATAATCAGCCCTAAGCAGGCCGCGATTGTGTTTTTCAATTGTCGCTCCGTGCTGGCAATGTGGATTGGTTGCGATTAGGTATCACTGAGTTCATGGCCGACCGCGAAAAAAACCGCTTCTCCGCCCGTGCCGCGCGCTATGCGCGGGTCGGCGCCAATGTCGGCGGCGTGGCGGCACGCTATGCCGGCAGGCGGTTGATCGGCAGCGCGTCCGACCGCGCCGGTGACGCCAGTGCATTGTCGTCGGCGCTTGGCCGGCTCAAAGGGCCGCTGATGAAGGTCGCGCAATTGATGGCGACCATTCCCGACTTGCTGCCGCCGGAATACGCCGCCGAATTGCAGAAGCTGCAAAGCGATGCGCCGCCGATGGGCTGGGCTTTCGTCAAGCGCCGCATGATGGCGGAGCTCGGCGCCGGCTGGGAGAAGAAGTTCGAAAGTTTCGAGCATCATCCCGCCGCGGCGGCGTCGCTGGGCCAGGTGCATCGCGCCCGTTCGCTCGGCGGTGCGATGCTCGCCTGCAAGCTGCAATATCCCGACATGCAGTCCGCCGTCGAAGCCGACTTGCAGCAGTTGGGATGGCTGTTGGCGATCCGTCAGCGGCTTGCTTCCGCGATCGATACCAGCGAAGTCGCCAAGGAGATCGGCGCCCGGGTGCGCGAGGAACTCGATTACCGGCGCGAGGCCAAGCACGCCGCGCTCTATCGTGAAATGCTCAAGGACATCGATATCGTGCGCGTGCCGCAGGCGTGGCCGGAACTCTCCACGGGACGGTTGCTGACGCTCGACTGGCTCGACGGCACCAAGATGCTGGCGCACAAAAACGATCCACTCGCGGTGCGCAACGCATTGGCAACCGCCATGTTCACCGCCTGGTGGTTTCCGTTCAGCCGTTTTGGTGTCATCCACGGCGATCCGCATCTCGGCAATTACACGGTGTTCGCGCGCGACGGCGCGGCTGCCGGCATCAATCTTCTCGACTACGGCTGCATCCGGATTTTCCCGCCGAAATTCGTGCGCGGCGTGGTCGATCTCTATCACGGCCTGCTGCGCGGCGACGACGACCTCGTCGTGCACGCCTACGAGACCTGGGGCTTTCGCAAGCTGTCGCGCGAACTCATCGACACGCTCAACATCTGGGCGCGTTTCATCTATGCGCCGCTGCTCGACGACCGTGTACGAACCATCGCCGACGGTGTCGCGCCGGCGGAATACGGCCGCCGCGAAGCGTTTCGCGTGCATCAGGCGCTCAAGCAGAAGGGCCCGGTGACGGTGCCGCGCGAATTCGTGTTCATGGATCGCGCCGCCATCGGGCTCGGCGCGGTGTTTTTGCATCTGCACGCCGAGCTGAACTTCTACAAACTATTCAACGAAGCGATCGAGAAGTTCTCCATGGATCGCGTCGAGAAGCGCCAGACTGCGGCGCTGGCGAAGGCGGGTCTTAAAGACGCATAGCTCCCAGCGTTCGCAGGTGCGTTGACGGCCCGCCGTGAAGGGCCGATGATTCCTCCAAAATTCCAAGGGGAGGAGATCATGGGAACGTCTCGACGCAATCTCATTCAGGCGCTCGCTGCCGGCGGGGCCGCGCTGGCGGCTGCCGCTGGCCCGACAAAGGCTTTTGCGGAGGGAAGCCTGGCGTCACCGCCGCCGGATTTCGGCCAGCCGAGTTCGCAAGAACACGAGCTCAAGATCGTCAGCGTCGAGCGTCTCGAAGACGACGCCCGCAAGATTTCTCGCCGGGCCGCATTGCGATCATGGGCCCGTCCGGCGACGGCTGGACCTACCGCGAGAACAGGCGCGCTTTCAACGATTTCCTGATTATGCCGCGCCGTTTGCAGAACGTCGACGATAAGGACATCGACCTGCATACGACGCTGCTCGGCCACACGTTGCCGATTCCGGTGTTTACCTGCCCGACCGGTGGGCAGGGCAATTTCCATGTCAAGGCGGAGTTGCCGAACGCCGGCGGCACCGGCATGGCGGGCTCATTGTTCGTTGCGTCCGGCGCATCGAACCGGCCGATGGAAGAGATCGCGCAGGCGACCGCCGGCCCGAAGTGGTTCCAGATTTACATGAACCGCGACATGGAGCTGAACCGCTGGCTGGTGCAGCGCGCCAAGGCAGCGGGATATTCGGCGATTGTGCTCACTGCCGACGCGCTCGGCCCCGGCCAGAGCGATGACTACATTGCGCTTGGCCGCCCGCGCGATCCGGCGCTCACTGCAGGCAATCACGATCCGGCGCTCGGCGGCCACGGCAATTTCAGCGATATGAAACGTAATCTGAGCTTCAGCGACATTACGTTCCTGCGCGAAGCGTCTGGCCTGCCGGTGCTGGTGAAGGGCGTGGTGCAGCCCGACGACATCAAACAAAGCCTCGCGGAAGGCGCGGCCGGTATCTGGGTTTCCAATCACGGCGGCCGGCAAATGGACGGCGGCCCGGCGTCGATCAGCATGCTTCGCTCCGCGGTCGACACCGTCGCGGGCCGCGTGCCGGTCGTGCTCGACAGCGGCATTCGCCGCGGCATCGATATCTTCAAGGCGCTGTCGCTCGGGGCGACGGCGGTCGGCATCGGCCAGCCGGCGCTGTGGGGCCTCATCAATGGCGGTTCGCAGGGCGTCAAAGGTGTCTATGCGCAACTGGCGTTCGAACTGAAGTCGACCATGCTGCTGTCGGGCGTCGCCAAGGTCTCGGACCTCAACCGCAGCAATCTCGCCCGGGTGTGAGGACTTGGCCGGCGAGCCGTACTTTATATCGTCGGGCAAAGTCGCTATTTTAACGGCATGACGAAACTGCTTGAACAGGCGCTCGAGGCCGTGAGCCGCCTGTCGCCCGAGGGCCAGGATAAGATCGCGCGTGCTATGCTGCGGCTTGCGGGCAACGACGACGAGCCGGAGGAGGTCGATGCCGCCCATCTCACGGCGGTGCTGGAAGCCCTTGCTCAAGTCAAGCGCCGTGAATTCGCCAGTGATGCCGAAATAGAAGCCGCGTTCCGCCGCTTCGATCAATGAAGCTTCGCTTTACGCGACGCGTTGCCCGCGATCTCGCTGAGATCGCCGATTATATCCGTGAGCGAAGCCCCAACTCTGCATCTCGCGTCCGCACGGCGATTCTCGGTTCGCTGCAAGACATCGTGCTCTTCCCGGAATTAGGAAGGCGGCAACGAGTGGAGGGCATCCGTAAGCTTGTCGTTCGAGAATATCCCTATCTCGTGTACTACAGCACCGATCGATCGATCGACGAGATCGTGATCCTGACCATCCAGCATCAGGCTCGGCGGCGAGAGCACGAAGACGTCTAGCAGCAATTGCACTCGATGCCTTCCGCCCAGACCAGCGCGTTTTTCATGAAGGCTGGCGGCAGGTCGTCCTCGGTCACATCGGCGAGCGGCTTGAACACTTTGAAATGGTGCCGTCCGGCGCCGGTCCAGAACACAATGTGGGCTTCAATTGGCGGGCAGCCAGGGACCCCGCAGGCGATTTCCGACACCATCACCGTCTCGTCATCTGCGAGCTTGAAGTGCGCGCGTGTCCACTCCCGCACGCGATCGATCGCGCCTTGGCTGGGGGTTTTCTTTGTGAAGCCAAGCATGGCACCTTATATCAGCATGAAAGAAGGAACGTGAAAGTGGCCGATAAGGTACTAGCAGCCGTTCGGACGGGACCGAGCAAGACCGAAATCCGCGAATATCCGATGCCGGATATTCCCGAGGACGCCGCGCTGATGAAGATGGAGGTCGGCGGCATCTGCGGCACCGACGTCAAGCTCTACAAGCATCCGCCGAGCAACAAGCCCACCATCATGGGCCACGAGAATATCGGCTACATCGCCAAGGCCGGTCGCGAATTCACCCAGCGCAAGGGCTTCAAAGAAGGCGATCTGGTTTTCGTCGAGCACTACGTGTCGTGCGGCAAGTGCGAATGGTGCCATGCCGGACAGTACCGGCATTGCGAAAACACCAACTGGCGCACCAATCCCGACGCGATCCGTTACGGCTACACTTCCGACGAGAAGCCGCCGCATCTCTGGGGTGGTTTCGCGCAATATATGTATCTGCCCTGGAACGCGGTGGTCCATCATGTGCCGAAGGGCGTATCCGCCGAACTCGCTGGCTTGGTGACACCGATGGCAAATGGCGTCGAGTGGTCGCTGTTCGACGGCGGCGTCGGCTACAATTCGACCGTGCTGATCCAGGGGCCGGGCCAGCAGGGCCTATCGCAGACCGTGATCTGCAAACAGGCCGGCGCCTCGCTGATTATCGTCACCGGCACGTCGAAGGATCGCGCGCGCATCGAAGTCGCGAAGAAGCTCGGCGCCGATTATGTCATCGACGTGCAGAAGGAGGACCCGCTAGCCCGCATCATGGAGATCACCGGCGGCAAAGGCGTCGATGTCGCGCTCGACTGCACCGCCGGCGCCGGCACCATCCCGATTCTGCTCGGCATCGAAGCGCTCAAGCGCAAGGGCGGCGTGATCGTGGCGCAAGGCGAAATGGCACAGTTTCCGAACTTCCCGTTGGAAAAATTCACGGTGAAATTCATCACCATGAAGAGCGCGCGCGGCCACAGCTACAAGGCGTGCGAACTGGCGCTGGCGCAGCTTGCCTCGAAGCGTTTTCCGCTGGAGCTCGTCACCACCCACCGCTTCGGGTTGAAGGACGTCGATCTCGCCATCAAGTCGGTGGGCGGGGAAGGCGTGCCCGACGTGATCCACGCCTCGCTGATGCCTTGGATGTGAGCGGAATGTCGCAGACCGCTTTCGTGGCCGCGTGCTAGTTTATGATCGCCGGGTCTGAAATTGTGGAGGCGCAAATGGCGCGTAAGCAAAAAGTTCGACAGTTGCTGGTGGCGGCGCTTGCGATGACAGCGCTCGGCCTTGGTGCCCGTGCCAACGCGCAGGAGCTGACTGTCGGCACCATCGGCGCCTCGAGCGATGCGCCGTTTTTCATTGCCGACGCCAAGGGCTATTTCGCCGAGCAGGGCCTCAAGGTGAAATTCATCCGCTTCGACTCGGCGGCCAAGGCAATCCCTTCACTCGGTTCGGGTGAAGTCGACGTCGGCTCGGGCGCCACTTCGGCCGGTCTCTACAACGCCTATGCCCGCGGCATCGGCATCAAGATCGTCTCCGATAAGGCGCGCAACGCCAAGGGTTACGGTTTCCAGGCGATCATGGCGCGAACCGACCTGATCGATAGCGGCGAGATCAAGAGCGTGAAGGATCTCAAAGGTCGCAAAGTGGCAATGTCGGCGAACGGCAACAGCGAAAACGCGTTCATGAATTACGCGCTGGTGCAGGCCGGGTTGACCTATGGCGACATCGATCCCGTGTTCCTCGGCTTTCCCAACCAGATCGCCGCCTACGCCAACAGAGGAATTGACGCGAGTCTCACGGTCGAGCCCACGGTCAGTGAATTGATCAAACTTGGCACCGCGAAGAAACTCGTCACTGCAGATGTTGTCTACCCGGATTACCAGACCGCCGTGGTGTTCTACGGCCCGAAGTTTATGCAGGAGCAGCCGGATAACGCCAAGAAATTCATGGTTGCCTTGGTCAAAGCGATCCGATTCTACGACGATGCCCTCAAGGACGGGCACATTGCCGGGCCGAACGCGGACGAAGTCGTCAGCATCCTCACAAAATATTCCTTCATAAAAGACCCCGCCGTTCACCGTGCGATTGTCTCGCAGGCGATCGATCCGGACGGCGACCTCAATATGCCGTCGCTGCAAATGGCCTGGCGGTTCTTCGTCGACACCAAGCAGATCGACGGCTCGGTCAAGGTCAGCGACGTGGTCGATCTGAGCTACGCTCATGCCGCGGCAAAGCTGCTCGGGCCCTACGTGAAAAAGACGGCGTCGCAATAGGGCGGGCGTCCGCTGCAACCAGAACGCCGCCAGCTCGTTGTTATGAGCCGGTGCGACGCGGCTTTCGTGCGCGCCGCTATATTTTAATCATCAGGACCATCGCCATGGCGAGAATTTGGGTCCGCAAAAGCATTGCAGCCTTGGAAGCGGAGGCTTCCGAGTCCGACGAGAAGGGTGCCGCCTCCAGCGGCGCCATTCCGCTCAAACGCAGCCTCTCGGCGCTCAATCTGGTCGCGCTCGGCATCGGCGATATCATCGGCGCCGGTATTTTCGTGCTCACCGGACATGCCGCAGCCGCGAACGCCGGACCGGCGATCACATTATCCTTCGTGCTGGGCGCGATCGTCTGCGGCTTCGCCGGTCTCTGCTACGCTGAGCTGGCCGCGGCCGTGCCGATTGCCGGCAGCGCATACACTTATGCCTATGCCTCGATGGGCGAGATCGTGGCCTGGATCATCGGCTGGGATCTTCTGCTGGAATACGCGCTGGGCTCCGCCACGGTCGCGATCGGCTGGTCCGGTTACGTGGTGAGCTTCCTTTCCGACTTCGGCATCACCGTTCCGCCCGCGTTCTCCCGTTCGCCGCTCGATTACGATGCGGCACAGCACGCCTGGCACACGACCCGCGCCGTCATCAACGCGCCGGCGATGCTGATCATCGCCATCATCACCACACTCCTGGTGCGGGGCGTGCGCGAGTCCTCGCGCGTCAATACCGCCATCGTCGCCGTCAAGCTCGTCATCATCGTGGTGTTCATTGCCGCGGCGGCGCCCTTTGTCACCACCGCGCATTGGGTTACCGCAGGCAATCCGGGCGGACAGTTCATTCCGCCCAATGCCGGTCCGGGCCAATTCGGTCTAAGCGGGGTCGTGCGCGGCGCAGCCGTCATCTTCTTCGCCTATATCGGCTTCGACGCGGTCTCGACCGCCTCGCAGGAGGCAAAGAACCCAAAACGCGACATGCCAATCGGCATTCTCGGCTCACTCGCGATCTGCACGATTTTGTACATGGTGGTCGGCTACGTGCTCACCGGCATCGTTGCCTATGACAAGCTCAATGTGGCCGATCCGATCGCCGTCGGCATCGACGCCATCGGGCTGAAATGGCTCGCACCGATCGTGAAGCTCGGCATCATCTTCGGATTGACCTCGGTCATCCTGGTCGGAATATATGGTCAGCCGCGCATCGTTTATTCGATGGCGCGAGACGGCCTGCTGCCGGCCGGCGCCGCCAAAGTGCACGAGCATTACCGCACGCCCTACATGACGACGATCATCGCCGGTGTCGTGATGATGGCGCTCGCGGGCGTCCTGCCGATCGGCCTGATCGGTGAACTGGTCAGCATCGGAACGCTGTTCGCCTTCACGGTGGTGTGCGTCGGTGTGCTTGTTCTGCGCATCAGGGAGCCCGGCCTGCCGCGGCCGTTCCGGGCGCCGGCGATTTATCTGGTGGCTCCGGGTGGAGCGCTCGCGGCGATCTTTTTGATGTGCGGCCTGCCGATCGACACCTGGCTTCGCCTCGCCGCTTGGTTCGTGATCGGGCTCGGGATTTATGCGCTCTACGGCATCAGGCACAGCCGCGCGCAGCGCGACGCCGTTCCGGGCCGGGCGTAACGCGCGCGCAAGATTGCAAAGGCCCGCCTGTCGCTTCCCGCCCGCAATGCGACGTGCTAGCAGGGCGTGCTTTCGTCATAGGCACGCGCAATGAATTCGATCTTCGTCACCCGCGGTTCGTCCGACGCGATCCCGATATGGTTTGTCACGGCGGCAAACTGGCCGGATGTGCGCGAGCGCCTCGAGGCGAGCGCCCGCGCCTTTGCCGAGGCAGCCGGTTTCGAGCCCAAGGCGGGCTGTCATTTGCTGTTGCCGGGCAAAAAAAGCCTCGGCGGCGTGCTATTTGGGCTGACGAACGATGGCAATGCCGGGGATCGCTTTCTGCCCGGCCGCCTGCCGCTATTGCTGCCGGACGGTGTCTATCGCTTCGCCAGCGAGCCGCATGACACCAGGCTTGCGGCGCTGGCGTTTGCGCTCGGCTCATATCAATTCACGCGATACCGCAAGGCGGAGGCGAAACAGATCACGCTCGATCTGCCGCAAAGCGTCGATCGCGAGGAGATTGAAAGCATCGTCGAGGGCGTGTCGCTGGCGCGCGATCTCATCAACACGCCGGCCAACGACATGGGCCCCGCCGAACTCGAAGACGCCGCGCGAAAACTTGCCGCGCGCTACGACGCGAAATTTTCCGCAATCGTCGGCGACGAGCTGCTGACGCAGAACTTTCCGCTGATCCACGCCGTCGGCCGTGCCGCTACCCGCGCGCCGCGGCTCATCGATTTTTCCTGGGGCGACGACAAGCATCCGCGCGTAACGCTCGTTGGCAAAGGTGTCTGCTTCGACACCGGGGGCCTCGATATCAAGCCCGAATCCGGCATGCTCAACATGAAGAAGGACATGGGCGGCGCGGCGACGACGCTCGCGCTCGCGCACATGATCATGGCGCGCGGGCTGAAAATACGACTGCGCGTGCTGATCCCGGCGGTGGAGAATGCAATAGCCGGCGACAGCTTTCGGCCGCGCGATATCTACACCTCGCGCAAGGGCATTACGGTCGAGATCGGCAACACCGACGCGGAGGGCCGGCTCGTCCTTGCCGATGCGCTTTCGCTTGCCGATGACGACAAGCCGGATCTGATCGCTGACTTCGCGACGCTGACGGGCGCCGCCCGTGTCGCGCTCGGTCCCGAAGTACCGGCATTCTTTACCGACGACGACGCGCTCGCCGATGAGCTGATGCGCAGCGCCGGCACGGAAAATGATCCGCTATGGCGATTGCCGTTGTGGCGGCCGTACGAAGCGATGCTGGAGTCTAAAGTCGCCGACATCAACAATGTTGGCGGCGGCCAGGCCGGCGCCATCACCGCGGCCCTGTTCATGCGCCGTTTCGTGACCGCCAAATCCTGGCTGCACTTCGACCTGTTTGCATGGACGCCGACGGCGAAGCCGGGCCGGCCGGAAGGCGGCGAATGTCAGGTGGCGCGCGCGCTCTATGCGCTGCTTGCGGCCCGCTACGGCTGAGCGCAAGCGATGCCCAACTTCGATCCTCGTCTTACGCCTGCGCGGCCCGATCTGGCGGCGAAGTTTCTCGAAGGAAAGGTGACTGCGGCGCGTTACGTCGAAGGCCGCGCCGCCGAGATCGTCGAGCCGCAAGCGCCGCTGTGGAGTGAACCGCGGCCCGATGCGCCGCTTTTGACTGAAGCCCTCAAAGGCGAACGGGTCACGGTCTACGAACGAAACGCCGAGGGATTTGCCTGGGGCCAGCTCGACGCCGACGGTTATGTAGGCTGGCTGCCCGAGCATGCGCTTGGCGCGCCCGGCCCGCCGGCGACGCACAAGGTCACGGCGTTGCGTACGCTGGTGTTTTCCGGGCCGTCGATAAAGCTGCCGCCGGTCGAAGCCTTGCCGTTTGGCGCGCGCATCGCGGTCGCGCGGATCGAAGACAGCATGGCAATATTGCCGTCGGGCTTCTACGTGCCGCTGGCGCACCTGAAACCGATCGGCGAGGACGAGACAGATTTTGTCGCGGTCGCCGAGCGTTTTCTTGGCGCGCCCTATTTGTGGGGCGGCAAGACCGTGCTCGGCCTGGATTGCTCGGGCCTGGTGCAAGTCGCGCTGACCGCTTGCGGCATCGCCAGTCCGCGCGACAGCGACGTGCAGGAGCAGGCGCTTGGCAAATCCGTCGCCGCGGATGCCTACTCCGATCTGCGACGCGGCGATCTGATGTTCTGGAACGGCCACGTCGCCATCATTCGCGACCGCGCTACTGTCCTTCACGCCAATGCGTTTCATATGGCGGTCGCTATCGAGTCCATCGCCGATGCAATCAAGCGCATCGGCGCCGCCGGCAGCGATGTCACCAGCGTGCGGCGAATCGCGTTCTAGCGGAACGACGGGTGGTGTCGCTGCGTAGTGTGCTCTAATCTCATCGTCCAAGCCCCGGAGTGGACGCGATGAGCACGCAAGATCCAGCCGTAGTCCCGCATATCCACGATGCACCGGCGCCGAGCCATTTCTGGCGTCTGAATTTCTGGATCAAGGAGTTGCCGTTTAGCGCGGTGCTGATCCTGACCTTGATCGGCGTTGCCTATACGAGCTTTTCGAGACAACCAATTACAGGATACTGGGAGCTTCTGGCGCCGTTGATCGCGCTGGTCTGCGTCGGCACCGGCTGGCATCGCGAAACCGACAGGGCAGGGCGGGTGCGGCTCATCGGAACGCAGATCCTGCACTGGCTGGCGTTCCTCGTCGTCATGAACATGTTGCTTCTGACCGGCGTGCAGCGGGTCTTCACCTCGAACTCGACCGGACTTGCTATATTCACCCTGCTAACTCTCGGCACTTTCACCGCGGGGGTGCACGTCCTGTCGTGGCAAGTGTGCTTGCTGGGCCTCATCATGGCGCTCGGTATCCCGGCCATCGCGTGGGTCGAGAATTCGGCCTTGATCTTCGTGCTGATTGCCGGCGTGTTGCTTGGAATAGCGATTGTGCTGTGGTGGCATATTCACGAGTGGCGCGGCCACAAGGCCTAAGGGGGGATCCCCTCGAAGCGCCGGCTTCGAAACGAACCCTCCCAAGCAATAGGTGGTGGAAAGCCTATACATGTGGCGCAAATGCAACATCCAGCACAGGTGTTGCGTGCTAGCGTATGAAGCCTCCGACGGTGTGGGTATTTCGTGATTGCCATGAAGAAGCTATTTTTTGTCGCTGTTGCATCCACCGCCCTCGCCGTTCCTGCATGGGGCGCCGACCTCCCGCCGCCTGCGTCAGCGCCGGTCTACAAGGCGCCAGCGTTCGCATCGGCTTACGATTGGACTGGGGTCTTTTTCGGAGGTTTTGCAAAATATAGCTGGTCCACTGCGAACAGCACGACCACCAACATCGCGACCGGCGTTGCCTTCGCTCCCGTGAGCACCGCCACATCGGCCTGGCTTGGCGGCGGTCAGGTGGGCTTTGACTACATGATGCCGTCTCACATCGTCGTCGGTGTCGTTTCTGACCTGTCCTCAGGAGCACCTCACTCCAGCACGACCACCGACGCCTTCGGCACGAGCACGCGGCTAGACCGTACCATCGCGAGCGGAACAATCCGCGGACGCCTGGGCCTCGGCTTCAATCGCGTCCTGGTTTATGGAACCGGCGGATGGGCTTGGTCGGATCAGGTGGTTCAGCGAACCCAGGTTCTAGGAACCCCAGGCACCGCGCTGCCGGGAACTATGGAATCCTCAAAGCCGTTTCTGAGCGGGTGGACGGCGGGCGGCGGAATCGCTTATGCGTTCGCGGACAATTGGAATGTGTTTGCTGAATATCGTTACACACATTTTGTGAACACAGTGACGTTTCCCATCGCGCAGCTTGCCGCGACTTCCACGATCGCCGGAAACGCGGTCGAGTTCGGGGTGAACCTCAAGCTCGGCAGCCCGGATGGCTGTAGCTGGAACCAAACAACCTGCTGAGAAGCACGTGAGCCGGCAGGCCGTGCTTGGCGATTTTGTACGATTTGATTTTCATTCGGAATTAATCGCATTCGGGTTGATGCACGCTAGAGGCGGCGATGATGAGCCATATTCTCGGCTAGTCGGATCGCTCCGGATGCCGGCCTGCCCGTTGCGGAAGAATTAGAAGGCAGGCGATGACAAAGGCGGCGATCACCGCCGAGGCGAGAGGGCGGCTCAGCGCCAATCCGCCATTGCCCGTCGGCTTGTCGAGAAAATCGCCCGCGCTGGCGCCGAGCGGGCGCGTCAGAATGAAGGCGGCCCAGAACAGAAACACCCGCGACACGCCGGTCCAGAAATACGCCGCCGCGAGCAGCGCTAGCCCGGCGCCAAACACGAATATGCTGTGCTCGTAGCCGGTGCTATCTGCCATCCAGTCGCCGAGCGCGGTTCCCAGCGTTTGTGAAAACGTAATGGCGACCCAATAGAACGCCTCTACCTTCGGATTATCCACGGTGGCAA
Organism: uncultured Alphaproteobacteria bacterium; assembly: GCA_963733645.1. Taxonomy (GTDB): domain Bacteria; phylum Pseudomonadota; class Alphaproteobacteria; order Rhizobiales; family Xanthobacteraceae; genus BOG-931. Next base: position 123,587 of record CAVTFP010000005.1, on the reverse strand, counting down.
CGGATATCGAGCCCATCGTCCAATACCACGCGCCAAGCGTGGCCATCAGGCAGGCAAACAGCAGCGTCGAACCGCCGGGATAGCCGATGCCGAGCGAGCGGTCGGCGAAGTCGGCCATGGTGGTCCCGGCCGTGGTGGATGCAATGATGGTCGCCCAGTACAGGAACGGGTGAAAGCTTTTCGCGCCGATCTGAAGAATAACAAATACAATAAGCAGCGAAAGAAACAGTGCTGTGCCGGCGAGGTAACCCCAGTTCAACGTCATCGTTACGGTGTCACCGCCGGTCTCGCCGAGCGTCGTTGCAGCGATCTTTAGGATCCAGAAGATGATTGTAACTTCCGGAACCTTGGTGGCGTATCGCTCCGTAACTTCTGTCATATGACTATTTCAAGCCTCGGTTGGCGCCGACAGCCCTGACGTCACACTTTCCGATTATGCGCGTTCCACTCGCGCTCGAGATTCGCGATCAGCGCCGGGCTGTAGTGGCAATAGGCCTGATCGCGGGCATAGGCCGAGAAATACTTGCGGAATGTATCGAGCGATTCTTCCCCGATCCGGATGGCGCGGCGGTTCGACGTGGCACTGACCGCACCGGACGAGGTCAGCCCGGCGATGACGCGGTCGAGAGCGCCGTCCACTTCGGCTGGCGCTGCGATCTCGTCGCAGATCATGCGCCCCTCGGGCGAGTCGCAGACCAGCTTGCGTTCGTACTGGATCGCTTGCCGCGTGATGCGATCGCCGGTGAAACGTGGCATGCGCAGGTTGGCGGCGCCCGGGATGATGCCTTCCTTGCGCGCCGGCAACGTCATAAAGGCGTCGCTCGCCGCCAGCACGTAGTCCATGGTCAGCAGAATCTGGCAATGGCCGCCGATGGCAAAACCGTCGACCGCCGCGATCCAGAGCTTTTCGATGCCGGTGCCATGCACGTCGTCGGGCAGCGCCTCGGGCCGCGCCACGCCGCGGTAGAATTTGTGCACGAAGCCGAGATCGCGCTTGAGAAACCAGACGAATGGAATCTGTCCGCGATAAAGATGCGTCAGGTTGATGCCGGCGCCGAACAGCCGGCGGCCGGCATATTTCGGATGCGCGACCGGCCCGCCACGTAGCACTGCAATGTCGGTCTTGGTGTCGAGAATGGCGGCATCGACGGCGATTTCCATGAAGTCGAGCGTGGTGTCGTCCTCGGCGTTGAGGAAGCGCTCGTTCTTCGACGTCACCACCGCCGCCTTGCCGCGGCGTTCGATGCTTACTTTGCCGAAATCGATCATACCGTCGGCATCGAGTTTTTTCAGGGCGTCCGCGGTCTCCGGCCGCGGCAGCAGCATGGCGTGGCACAGATGCCGGCCGGCGGTCTCGCTGGCCAGCACGTGGGCGAGGAAAATGCCTTGATCGATTTCGACGCCGTCCTTTTCGCTTTGCAAGAGCTGCGCCTCAGCGGCGACTTGCGCCGGCGTCGGCGTGAGGCCGGACGTCACCTCCGCGGCGGCGAACACCAGATCTTCCAGACGAATGAACCGCGTGCAATTACGGGTCAGCTCGTTATAGAGCGTGTCGGCGTGAATGCGCAGGAAGCGTTCGCGCTGCTCGCGGGCGGCTGCAAGGATCGATTGGGCGGCAGCGGCTTCGGCCTCGCTGCGCTTGGGTTTTGCCGGCAAGCGCCGAATAAGATCGTCACCTGATTTCCAGAACTGCGAATAGCGGCGCCGGTCGCCGTCGTAATCGCCCCGCTCCCGGGGAGTGGCGGTCAGCCACGCCGCGATGGACGCCTCGTCCAGCCCAGCCGATTTCAGGCTCGCGCCCGCCGCGGCATCAAGACTCATCGCGCCGTTCCCCTCGACAATTCATGCTTTAGGCCGCCGGTCGATGACGCGCTTGGCCTTGCCTTGCGAGCGCTCGATCGTTCCCGGTTCGAGCACGCGCACAGTGGTGCTGATGCCGATATAGGCCTTAATCAGGTGATCGGCCTTCTTGGCGAGATCTTCGATCTGTTCGGCGTCCAGTTTGCCGCCAAGCTCCGGGCGCATCTCGACCAGCACGTCGAGTTCGTCGAGGCTGTGCGGCCGGCTCACTTCCAGCACGTAATGCGGCGCGAGTTGCGGCTCCTGGCCCAACACGGCTTCAATCTGTGACGGGAACACGTTGACACCACGAATGATCAGCATGTCGTCGCTGCGGCCTTTGACCCGCTCGATGCGGCGCATGGTGCGCGCGGTGCCGGGCAGGAGTCGCGTCAGGTCGCGGGTGCGATAGCGGATCACCGGCATCGCCTCTTTGGTGAGCGAGGTGAAGACGAGTTCGCCCATTTCACCGTCGGGCAATACGCGGCCGGTGTCGGGATCCACGATCTCGGGGAAGAAATGATCCTCCCACACCGTCAATCCGTCCCTGGTCTCGGCACATTCCTGCGCTACGCCGGGCCCCATCACTTCCGACAATCCGTAGAGATCGAGCGCCTGAATGCCCATGCGCCGCTCGATTTCGGCGCGCATCGTTTCGGTCCATGGCTCGGCGCCGAAAATGCCGAGGCGCAAGCTGCAATCGGCGGGTTTGAGTCCCTGGCGCTCGAACTCGTCGGCGATCGCCAGCATGTAGGACGGCGTCACCATGATGACGGTCGGCTTGAAATCGCGGATGAGCTGGACCTGGCGCTCGGTGAAGCCGCCGCCGACGGGAATGACGGTGGCGCCGAGATATTCGCCGCCGTAGTGCGCGCCAAGTCCGCCGGTGAACAGGCCGTAGCCATAGGCGACATGAATGATATCGGTGGAGCGGCCGCCGGCGGCGCGGATGGACCGCGCCATCAACAGCGACCAGGTGTCGATATCTTTCTGCGTGTAACCGACCACGGTCGGCTTGCCGGTGGTGCCGCTCGAGGCGTGAACGCGCACCATGTCGGCCATCGGCACGGCGAACATGCCGAACGGATAGTTCTGCCGCAGGTCGCCCTTTGTGGTGAACGGGAATTTGGCGAGGTCGGCGAGCGTTTTCAGGTCGGACGGATGGATGCCGGCCGCGTCGAGTTTCTTTTTGTAGTGCGGCACGCGGTCGTAGGCTTGATGCAGCGTCTTCTTGAGACGCTCGAGCTGCAGGGCGTGCAGCTCGTCCTTGCCGGCCTTCTCGATCGGTTCGAGTTGATCGCGCGCGTTCATGTCATTCGGCCCTGATGCCGCTCTCCTTGATGATCGGTGTCCATTTGGCTATTTCGGCCTTCTGTTTCACCGCCAACGCCTCGGGTGTTTGGAATTCGACCGGCCAGATTTCCTGCCCAACTTTCTTAAAGCGCTCCTGCACCGTGGGATCGGCCAGGGACACGCGTACGGCGGCATTGAGCTTGGCGATCACGTCCGGCGGTGTGTCTTTAGGCGCCCAGAGGCCGTGCCAGAAGGTTGCGTCGATATTTTTGAAACCGAGTTCGTCGAGCGTCGGCACGCCCGGCGCCGCCCACCAGCGCTTGGGTTGCAGCACGGCAAGCGCTTTGAATTCGCCGCTCTGGACATTCGTTATGTAGCCGGCTGCTTGCCCGAAGGCAAAATCGATGTGGCCGCCGAGCATGTCTTGCACCAGCGGTGCAGCGCCGCGATAGGGCACCATTTGAAACGCCGTGCCAGTCTCCTTCTCGAAAGCACGCGCCGCAAACTCCCCGGGGGCACCGATGCCGACCGTTCCCATCGTCGCCTTGCCGTCCTTGGCCTTGAGCCAGGCGATGAAGCCTTTGACGTCGTTGGCCGGCAGAGATTTTCCCGTGACGATCCAGATCGGCGTATCGGCGATGAGCGAAACCGGCGTGAAATCTTTCACCACGTCGTAATCGAGTTTCAGCAGGGCAGCGTTGAAGACGTGGGTCTGGGTGTGGCCGATGCTCAGCGTGTAGCCGTCGGGCGCGGAATGCGCGACCCGGCCGACGCCGATGCTGCCGCCGGCGCCGCCGATATTTTCGATGATCACGCTTTGACCGAGCGCGGTCCCCATCCGCTCCGCCAGGATACGCGCGATGGTGTCGGTCGGACCGCCGGCGGGATAGGGTACGATGAGCGTGATGACGCGAGATGGATAATTGTCCGCGCAGGCCGCAAATGCCCCGGCTGCGAGCAAAGCGACGGCAACGGCGAGCAATTTGCGCATGGCAATGTCCCCCCGCAGGGTTGCCGCATTCTTGAGACTTTGGGCTTCCCGCGAAACTGCATTATTGCACGAAATGAACCGGCATCGAGCCGGGTGGACCGGCGAAAATCAATCCGCCTTGTTATTTGCCGCCGTCAACGCGCGCACATTGAAGGCACGGATGGGGCGATGAAAACCCTTGAGCTCGATTTCGCCGAGCTCGTCTGTGGTCACGATGGACTCGACGGCGAGTTGAACCCGGCTGTCGATCAGGATTTGTCCGTCGGCCGCCTGGCCGCACAGCCGCGAGCCGAGGTTCACCACGGCGCCATATGCCGAATAATGCAAGCGGCCTTCATAGCCGACATTACCAAGCGTGGCGTGACCGGCCGCAATGCCGACGCCAAATCCGAGCTGATGACCCAATCTGCGCCATTTTTCCGCAAGTGCCGTGATGCGGTCGCGCATCTCGACCGCCATGCGGACGGCGCGAACCGAGGGATCGGGGCAGGGGATCGGGTCGTTGAAGAAAATCAGCAGGCCGTCGCCAGCGAAGTGTTGCAGCGTGCCCTCGAAGCGGTCGATGGATTCGCCAAGGCAGCGATAATAGTCTTGCAGCACGGCGATGATGTCCTCGGGCTCCGCGCTCTCGGAAAATGCGGTGAAGCCGCGAAGATCGCAAAACACCACCGTGATGTCGCGGCGGTGGCTCTCCAATAATTTCTCGTCGCCGCCGGAGACCACAAGCTTGGCGATTTGCGGCGAGAGGAAGCCCTTGAGGCGGTTCATCCGGTCGATTTCGGTGACCTGCGACGTCACGCGCTGTTCGAGCGTGCGGTTCCAGCCGGCGAGATCCTCGGCTTGCGACTGGACCTGATCGTGCAGGGCCTTGATCCGCAGCACCGAGCGAACGCGCGCCACCAGCGCCTGCTGATCCAGCGGTTTGGTCAGGTATTCGTCGGCGCCGGCATCGAGGCCCGTCACCACGTCCTGCGAAGCGGCCCGCGCGGTGCACAATATGATCGGGATGAACGGCAGCGACGCATCGCTCTTGAGCCGCCGGCACACTTCGAAACCGTCAAGCTTCGGCATTTCAACGTCGAGCAGGATGAGGTCGGGCAAATGCGCGATGGCGCTCGCCAGCGCTTCTTCGCCGTCGGCCGCCTGCAACAGCTCGTAGCCGTGCTTCTCCAGCCGCGTCATGAGGATGTCGCGGTTGGTCTCGTTGTCATCGACGATGAGGATGCGGGCCGGGTCTCTCATACTCGTGTCGCTGAGATGAACAGGGTATCTAGTCGAACAGCCTGACCGGGCGATGTGCCGTCAGGGCGGTAAAAATTCCCTGACCTTTGCCAGCAATTGACGGGGACTATACGGCTTTGTGACATAGGCGTCGCAGCCGGCCGCGCGCGCCTTGCCTTCATCACCGCTCAGCGCATAGGAGGTCACCACGATGATCGGAATGGCCTTGAGATCGGGATCGGCCTTGATGCGGCGCGTCGCCTCGTAACCGTCCATCAACGGCAGCTGAATGTCCATGAGGATAAGGTCGGGCCGCTGCGCCTTCGCGGCGGCGACCCCCGCTTCGCCGTCACCGGCTTCCAGCATCTCGTAGCCGACGCTGCCCAACAGGTCGCGCAGGATCTGGCGGTTATCTTCCTGATCCTCGACGACGAGAATGCGCTTGCTCATGATTGTTCCGCCTGACGTTCGACGCGCAGCGGCACGGTGAAGGAAAAAGTCGAGCCGCTGCCGAGGTGAGACTCGACCCAAAGCCGGCCGCCGTGCATTTCGACGATGCGTTTGGCGATCGATAGCCCGAGGCCAGTGCCGCCTTTGGCCTTGGTCTGCGTGGAGTCCGCCTGCTGGAATTCGTCGAAAATCTTCGCCTGGTCGCTCTCGGCAATCCCCGGCCCGGTATCGCGCACGGCGATGGTATAGGCGCCGTTTGCCGTCGCCGCCTTGACGGTAACCTCGCCGGCGTCGGTGAACTTGATGGCATTGCCGACGAGATTGAGCAGCACCTGGGTGAGCCGGCGGTCGTCGCCACGGGCTGGAGGCAGGTTCGGCGGCACCTCGATCTTGAAGCCAAGCTTCTTGGTGCTCGCCAGCGGCTCGACAGCGCTATAGACGCCCTGCACGATGTCCTTGATCGAATAGTCCTGGATCGTGAGTACGAGCTGTCCGGCTTCGATCTTCGACAGATCGAGCACGTCGTTGATCAGGCCGAGGAGATGCTTGCCGTTGGTCTGCACCCGCTCCAGCACGGTGCGCATCTTGTCCGGCGCGTCGCCATAGATGTTGTCGAGGATCAATTCGGTATAGCCGAGGATGGCGTTGAGCGGTGTGCGCAGCTCGTGGCTCATATTGGCGAGGAATTGCGACTTGTGCTTGCTCGCTTCCTCGACCTGCCGGCTCTTATCCTGGATCTCCTCGAACAGCCGCACGTTTTCGATGGCGATCACCGCCTGGTCGGCGAAGGTTTGCGCCAGCTCGATCTGCTTGTCGGTGAACGGCCGCACGTGGCCGCGCATAAGCACGATCACGCCGGTTGGTGTACCTTCGCGCAGCAGGGGGACACCGAGCAGCGTGCGGATTTTGCCGGCCTCTGTCATGTCGGTCATCGTGTAGTCAGGATCGGCCGTGGCATCGGCAACTTGCACGGTTTCTCCTTTCATCACGGTGCGTCCGACAACGGAGCCTGTACCGCCAGGGATCGGGCGGGCAGCCATGTACGTCACCATTTCGGGTGTAAAGCCGTGCATCGCCACAGCCCTATAGCCGTCGCCGTGCTTGCGATTGATCGATGCCATTTCCGCTTCGCAGAGCCGGGCGGCGGATTCCACGAGCGTATCGAGCACTGTTTGCAGATCGAAGGTCGAGCGGCTGATGATCTTGAGAACGTCGGACGTCGCGGTCTGTTGCTCCAGCGCGTCGCTCAACTCCTCGGTGCGCTTCTGGACGTCCTCGAACAATCGAACGTTCTCGATGGCGATGGCGGCTTGGTCCGCAAACGTTTCGACGAGCGCGATCTGCATGTCGGAAAACGGTCTGACCTCCAGGTGATAGATCATCATGACGCCCAGCAAGGTGTCGCCCTTGAGAATTGGCACGCCAAGGACGGTACGGATCGCCTCGGCATCTTTCGCCCCATACGTATATTCCGGATCGGCCCGAACGTCGGGGATATGGATCGTCCGCCGTTCGAGCGCAGCGCGAGCTGATCCACTGTGCCGGCCCGGCCGGATTGGGTGTTGCGCCACCCAGTCCTTGAATTCCGCAGGCGAGTTGTATGCCGCCACCATACGGAGCACTTCGCCATCGAAGCGGAAAATGAAAGCGCGGTCGGCGCCGCAGAGCCGGACGGAGCTTTCGGCGACTGTCTCGAACACCGCCTGGAGATCGAACGCCGATCGGCTGATGACTTCGAGCACTTTGGCGGTGGCCGTCTGCTGCTCCAACGATTGCCGCAATTCGCTGAGCAACCGCGTGTTCTCGATGGCGATGACGGCCTGGGCGGCGAAGTTCTGCACCAGCTCGATCTGTTTGTCGGTGAAGGGACGAACTTCCTGCCGGTAGATAATGATTGCGCCGGTCAGTTTGTCGTCTTTGAGCATCGGCACGGCGACGGCGGATCGCGCGCCGCCAAGCCTCGCCGGCGAGCCCGGAGCTGAATCGGCGGCCATATCGGCGGTGTAACTTACGCGCTTGGTTTTCATGGCGAGGTCGAGCTGGCTGTCCTTTGGAGGCAAAAATGGTCCGCGCTGCCTTAGGAATTCGGCATAGTCCTGCGGAATACCGACGCCAGCCGCGAGGCGAAACGCATCGTCCTCAAAGCGGTACAGTTGTCCGAATTTGGCCTCGCAGATGCGTACCGCGTTCTCCAGCATGGTCTGAAACACTGGCTCGAGCGCTCCGGGCGAACTCGAGATGACCTGTAACACTTGGGTGGTTGCGGTCTGCTGCTCCAGCGACTCGGTGAGATCGTCGGTACGCTGGCGCAGTTCGTTGAGCAGCCGCGTGTTCTCGATGGCGATGACGGCCTGGGCGGCGAAGTTCTGTAGAAGTTCGATCTGCTTGTCCGTGAAGGGTCGCACCTCCTTCCGATAAATCGAAAAGGCACCGATCACCTCGCCGTCCTGGATCATGGGCACGTCGACGGTCGATCTGGCACCGCCGAGTTCAACGACGGGCGATCGAACGCCCTCGGCGGCGTAATCTTCAGTGTAGCTGAGCTGTTTTGTCTCAATGACGCGCGCCAAATGGCCGCCTGGAACCGGTTGATACAATCCGCGGCGCTTCAACATGTCGGCGAGTTCCGGCACGGTGCCGACTTCGGCCGCGATCTCGACCCGATTATTATTGACGCGAAACAGCATGCCGAAATTGGCCTCGCAGATGCGCGTGGCGTTCTCCAGCATGACTTGGAATACCGGCGCGAGTTCGCCAGGGGAGCTCGAAATGACTCGCAGCACATCGGCCGTGGCGGTTTGCTGCTCGAGCGATTGCTTAAGCTCGTTGAGAAGCCGGGTGTTCTCGATGGCGATCACCGCCTGGGCGGCGAAGTTTTTGACCAGCTCGATCTGCTTCTCGGTGAACGGCCGGACGTCCCTCCGATAGACGGCGATCGCACCGATCAAATCGCTCTCTTTGAGCATCGGCACGATCAGAAGGGTCCGAGCGCCAGCGATTTTGGCGATCGGCTCATTGGGATTCTCCTCGGCGATGTCGGCGATATGGCTTATCTGCTTCGTGTCGGCAACGTGATATAGGAAACGTGCCGAGCCACGCGGAGCAACAGGATCACGTTGCTGTTCGACGGCCCATGCCTGCGGCGCATTGTGTAACGCAACATGCCGGAACGCTTCGTTTTCGTAGAGTAGCAGGTTGCCGAAGCTGGCCTCGCAGATACGCACCGCGTTTTCGAGCATCGATTCGAACACCGGCCTCAATTCGCCAGGCGAAGAGCTTATGACTTGAAGAACCTCGGATGTCGCGGTCTGCTGCTCCAGCGATTCGGTGAGATCGTCGGTGCGCTGGCGCAATTCGTTGAGCAGCCGCGTGTTCTCGATGGCGATGACCGCCTGCGCGGCAAAATTCTGTACCAGCGCAATTTGCTTATCGGTAAAAGGCCGCACCACTTCGCGATAGATCGCGATGGCGCCGATTACCTCGTTGTCCTTAAGCATTGGCACGTCGAGAATGGTACGAACTCCGCCAAGGTCGACCGCCGCAACCCGCATGGGATCGCCCGCGGAATAGGCGGGGTCCGCGGAAGCGTCTTCGACTTGGACAACCCTTTTTGTCGCCACGACGCGGCCGATACCCGTATCCGGGCCTGGATGAAGGAGCTTGTGCAGCCGCGATTCGACGTAGGCCGGTGGCGCGCCGTGCATTGCGACGGCACGAAAGCCGTCACCTTCGCGGAAGTACATCGTGCCGAATTTGGCCTCGCAGATGCGCGTGGCATTCTCCAGCATGGCCTGGAAGACCGGTTCCAGCGCGCCGGGTGACGAACTGATCACGCGAAGCACCTCAGCCGTCGCCGTCTGCTGCTCCAGCGATTGGCGCAATTCGTTGAGCAGCCGCGCATTCTCGATGGCGATGACGGCCTGGGCGGCGAAATTACACACAAGTTCGACTTGCTTTTCCGTAAACGGGCGCACCTCACGGCGGTAAATCGTCATGGCGCCGACCGCCACGCCGTCTTTGATCATTGGCACCGAGATGAGCGAGCGGATGCCGGCAACGTCCACTGAGGCCACGGCCATCGGATCGGCGTCGACGTACGACTGATCTTCCTTGAGATCGACCAGTTGAACCGGTTTGCCGCCGCTCACAGCGCGCGCCGATGGAACCGAGGGCTTTGGACGGAATACCGTGCCGACGCCCCAACGTTCGAGAAAAGCCGCTGGCAGGGCGCCGTGAAAGGCAGCGGCGCGCATCTGACCGCCGCTCTCGCAAAGCCACAGCGTGCCGAAACTTGCATCGCAGAGCCGCGTTGCATTTTCCAGCATGGCATCGAACACCGGATCAAGCTCTCCGGGTGACGAGCTGATAACGCGCAGTACGTCCGCCGTGGCTGTCTGCTGCTCCAGCGACTGCCGCAGTTCGTTAAGCAGCCGCGCATTCTCGACGGCGATGACGGCTTGTGCGGCGAAGTTCGTGACTAGGGCAATCTGCTTGTCGGTGAAGGGCCGAACCTCCTGACGGTATATGTTGAGATTACCAATCAGTTCGCCTTCCTTGAGCATCGGAATGATGAGGACGGTTCGCGCGCCGGCCCGTTCGACCAGACTGACCGCGGCCGGATCGCGCTCCTGGTAGGCCCGTTCCGCCGCGTAGTCGGCAATGTGAACCAACCGCTTGGTCGCGACGACGCGTCCGAGGGCGTTGAGCGGGCTGGGCCGAATCAGCGGATCGCGTTGGCGGTATTCGGCGAATGCCGGCGGCGGGTTATAATCCAAAGCAATGCGGAATGTGCCGTTCTCGTGCAGTTGCAGCGCACCGAACTTGGCGTCGCATAGACGGGTCGCGTTGGCCAAAATGCTCTTGAAGACTGGCTCAAGCTCGCCTGGCGAGCTTGAGATTATGCCCAGCACCTCGGAAGTCGCGGTCTGCTGCTCCAGTGACTCGGTGAGATCGTCGGTGCGCTGGCGCAATTCGTTGAGCAGCCGTGCGTTCTCCATGGCAATGACGGCCTGAGCGGCGAAATTTTTCGCCGGTTCGATCTGTTTATCGGCGAACGGTCCGGCCTCGTGCCGGTAAATTAAAATCGATCCGATCACCTCATTGTCTTTCAGCAGCGGTACGTTCAGTAGCGCCCTGGCGCCAGCGAGTTCGTAGGGGATAGGGGCAGCAACCATGTCCGCCGACAGGTCCGGAACATGGACGACGTCCTTGGTACGCACCAGACGCTCAAGATTGTGTCCCGGCGTCAGCCGGTATTAAAGGATCTCGCTGCCGCCTCTCGGCTAAGGCGGCGGATACGCCATGCATGGCGATGGAGCGAAAAGCGTCTCCCTCGCGCAGCGAGAGCGCGCCGAAATTGGCGCCACAGATACGCGTGGCATTCTCGAGGATGGTCTGGAACACCGGCTCCAGCTCGCCGGGCGAACGCGATATGATGCTCAAAACCTCGGAAGTCGCTGTCTGCTGCTCCAGCGATTGCCGCAGTTCGTTGAGCAGCCGCGTGTTCTCGATGGCGATGACGGCTTGGGCGGCGAAGTTTTGAACCAGCGCAATTTGCTTTTCGGTAAAAGGCTTTACCTCCTGCCGGTAGATGATGATTACGCCGATGGCGGTGCCGTCCTTAAGCATTGGCACGTAAACCATCGATCTGGCGCCACCGAGACTGCCGGCAATGCTGGTGACGTCCTCGGTGACAATGTCGGCGCTGTGCGTCACCCGCTTGGTCTGTAAAGCGCGGCCGAGATAGCTGCTCGGCGGCGGTACAAACGGTCCGCGTTTTCTCTGGAATTCAGCAAATTCCTTGGGCGTTCCGAATTGCGCCGCCAAATGGAGCGTCTCGCCGTCGAAGCGGAACAGCGTGCCGAACTTGGCCTCGCAAATACGAGTAGCATTCTGCAGCATCGTCTCGAAGACAGGGGCGAGCTCTCCCGGCGACGAGCTGATGACGCGCAACACCTCGGACGTCGCCGACTGCTGCTCCAGCGATTCGGAAAGCTCGCGCGTGCGCTGCTGCTCCGTCTCGAACAAGCGCACATTCTCGATCGCGATCACTGCCTGATCGGCGAAGGTGGTGACCAGCTCGAGCTGCTTGTCGGTGAACGGTTCCACGATGTTTCGAGTTCAGAACCAGCACGCCGATCGGCTTGCCTTCGCGCAGCATCGGCACGCCGAGCGAGCTGCGCACGTTTGCGAAGCCTGATCGCTGGGTCAACTGCATCTCCGGATCGGCCCGCTGATCCGCGATACGAACTGCTTTGCCTTCGATCACGACGCGGCCGGCGAGCGAAGTGCGATCGGGCTTGAGCGAATTGCCCTTCATGAACGCCTTCTGCTCGGGCGTGAAACCGTAGCTGGCGGCGTGATGGTAGGCGCCGCCCCTGGCAAGGCGGATGGCCGCCCGGTCGGCGCGGCAAAGCCGCGCCGCCGAATTCGACCAGCGTGTCGAGTACCGTCTGGAGGTTGAAAGTCGAGCGGCTGATGACCTTGAGCACGTCGGCGGTCGCGGTCTGCTGCTGCAGCGATTCGGCGAGATCGACGGTGCGCTGGCGTAACTCATTGAGCAGCCGCGTATTCTCGATGGCGATGACCGCCTGTGCGGCAAAGTTCTGCACCAGCGCAACCTGCTTGTCGGTGAAGGAGCGGACGTGCTGGCGGTAAACTGAAATCGCGCCGATGAGTTCGTGGTCCTTGAGCATGGGGACAATGAGCAGGGTGCGGGCGCCGCCGGTGTCCGCCAAGGCGCGGAGCGCCGGAAATCCCTTTAGGTAGCCGGGCTCGGTACGAACGTCGGCGACGTGGACGACTTGCCGGGTCCCAACGAGCCGGCCGAGCGGAAGATCCGGTGAGGGCCGCAGCTCGGCCTGGAGCGCGAAGTATTCGCGATATGCCTGAGATGCTTTGCTGGCCGTCGCAACCGAAACGAAAGCGCCGTTCTTATACAGCCATAGTTGCCCTAACTCGGATTCGCAAATCCGCGTCGCATTATTGAGCATGATCCTGAAAACGGGATCGAGTTCTCCCGGCGAGGAGCTGATGACCTGTAAGACCTCCGAGGTCGCGGTCTGCTGCTCCAGCGCTTCTTTGAGTTCGCGCGTTCTGCGGCCGAGTTCTTCTTGAAGGGCGGCAGCGCCATGGCCGCGAGCGCGTGCGATTTTTGGCGTAGCGCGACGTTTGCGGGTCGCGGTCTTGCGCGCTCGGACTTTCGCTGCCTTGCCGCTCGCTGCACCGCGCCGTTTCATGAAGTCGCCCAGGGTCGGACCGGCAAATGATAGTCAAAACATGCGATGCCCGCCATGGCGCAGCGAGCACCTGGTGGCGCCTCGAAACCATCAGTTCTTGAGGCCTTTGCCGTCCCGCGCTACACACTTAAGGTCAGTCGGCGCGCTAAGCCCCGATCGCCATGATGGAGGAATTGCCCCATGCAAGATGTGATCGACATCAAGATCACGCCTTTATCGCCGGCCTGTGGCGCCGAGATCAGCGGCGTCGATCTGTCGAAGCCGTTGACCGAGCAGGAGGTCGACGCGATCAAGGCGGCATGGGGCAAGCATCTGGTGCTGGTATTCCGCGGCCAAAAGGTGTCGCAGGACGATCAATTGCGCTTTGCGTCCTATTTCGGCGACCTCGGCAGCCGCAAAAAGGCGCCGGAGCCGTTGCGCAACCGCGCCGAAGGCATTCAGCAGGACAACGAGAAGGTTCTGCTTGTCAGCAACATCAAGGTCGACGGCAAGCCGATCGGCGCGTTCGGCGAAGGCGAGTTCTGGTTCCACATCGATTCCGGCTACACTTCGCGACCCTACAAGTACACGTTTCTCTATGCGCTCGAATTGCCATCGCGTGGCGGTAACACGATGTTCTCGAACATGTATCAGGCCTATGAGGCCGTGCCGGCGGCGCTGAAGGAAAAACTCAAGGGCAAGACGGCGCTGCACATTCACGAATACAACCGCGCCAAGCAGGCGAGTTCGTCAGGCGATATCAGCGGCATTCCGCATCATTCGCATCCGGTCTTCATCACTCATCCCGACACCGGGCAAAAGACGCTGTTCGTCGACCGGCTGATGACAACGCGCATCGAAGGTGTGAGTCAGGAAGAGAGCGACGTCATCCTCGATCAACTCTACGAGATCGGCGAGCGCCGCGATTTCATTTTCGAGCATGTCTGGCAGCTCGGCGACTTCCTGATGTGGGACAACCGCTGCACCATCCACGCCCGCACCGATTTCCCGAAAGAGGAGCGGCGGCTCTTGCGCCGCTGCACCGTCGAAGGCGAGCCGCTGCACGAATAAGATTCACCTCTCCCCGCGCACGGGGAGAGGGAGTAAGGAAGAGAAGCATGTCGAATCCGCGATTACCGATCTTTGACAAATTCGTCGCCGATCTGCGCGCGATCTGGGCTGCGGAAGCCGAAGATCAGCGCCGCATGGAAAAGGCGAAGCCGCTGCTCGAACGCCTGGTGATGGACAACGCGCTGAAAGCCCATTCGGCAAGCTGGCCGTCCACCGAAGGTCGTAAGAATCTGCTGCTCTATGTCGATCCCGACCACGCCTTCGTCGTCAACGCCGTGGTGCGGGTGCCGGGCCGCACCGGCAGCGTGCACGACCATGCAGATGCCTGGGTGCTGTATGGCGTGATCGACGGCACCGAGAGCCTGGAGCGTTTCGAGCGCGTCGACGACGGCAGCCGCCCCGGCCATGCCGAGATAAAACTCGCTTCGGTGACGACCGGCTCGCAGGGCAAGGTGGATCTGGTGGCGCCTCGCGCGATCCATGCCGAGCAGGGCGGTCCGACCCGCTCCGTCGCGCTTATCGTGCGCAGCCAGAAACTCGGCGAAGGCACCGTGTTGCAGCACCAATATGACCGCGTCGCCAACACCGTGATCGAACGCTACGGTCCGACGCAGGTGCCATTCGATCTCGCCGGATAGTTTTCTGCCTCAACTCCCCGTCACTTTCAGCCTCCTGGAGAGCTGCTCATGGAATTATTGCCAAAAGGCGCAAATTTTGTTCGCGCAAAAACATTGTGGGAGATCGGCCTGCATATCGCCGGCAATCCGCTGACGCCCTATGGCGGCAACCGTGACATGATCATCTGTGTCGGCTCGGGCTCGGGCGAACGCTTCCGGCCGTGGCTGCGCATGGCGAGCGGTTCGGCGATACTCGCCGAAGGCGTCGTCAACGGCGACGTTGAAGCGGCTTTCGTCAATCCGTCCGCATTGCTGACGCAAGCCTATCGCGGCGTGGGATTATTCAAAAAACCGCTGCCGGTGCGGATCATCGCTTCCTATCCGAGCTGGGACCGTTTCGTCCTCGCCATTCATCCGCGCGCCGGCATCCGTTCGCTGGCCGACATCAAGGCCAAAAAATATCCGCTGCGCGTCTCGGTGCGTGAAGATCCGACCCATTCGACGCTGGTTCTGATCGAACAGATGTTTGCGCTGCACGGATTTACGCTCAACGACATCGAAGCGTGGGGCGGCCGCCTCATCACCTGCGGTGGTCCTGGCGATGAGCGCCGCCGCCTTGAGCCGCTGGCGCGCGGCGAACTCGATGCCGTGTTCGATGAAGGCATCAAGGTCTGGCTCAACGAGGCGCTGGCGGCAGGCCTGGTGCCGGTCGAATTCGATGCCGGCGACTATGACGCCTTGGGCAAGCTCGGCTGGCGCCGCGTGGTGCTGCCGAAAGCGCGCTTTCCCGGCTTGGCGAAGGACGTCGACACCATCGATTTCAGCGGCTGGCCGATCTACGCCAGTGCGTCGCTTGCCGAACAGACCGCCTACGATATCTGCGGCGCGCTGGCAGCGCGCGAAGTCGAGATACCGTTCGAGAAAGGCACCAATGGCAATGCCATGCAGATGGTCCAGGAGACCGACATGACGCCGATGGACGTGCCGCTGCATCCCGGGGCCGAGCGCTGGCTGCGCGAGCACAGCTAGCTACGGTCTGAGCGGTCCAAGAGCGTCGCGCAGCGGCGCACTGGAGATCATCATCAATCCGGTGAAGGGTCTGCCGAGCTCCAAAATCAGATAAATCGCGCATGATGACGATAGTGCAAATAGCGATAGCGAAATGAATACAGTCGCGTTGAGGCCCGAAAAGAGGCTGAAGCTCGCAAATATGATGATCAGCCATAGCGCCAGAACACCGAGAAAGGGCAACGGTATCGAGTTCCCCGTCTCGGTGAACAGCAGAAGCCGCGCCCGCGCGATATCTGTGCTGGCCTCTATGGCGCGCGCCTGCAGCGATCGCTGCAGATCGTTCTGCGGCACAAGCGATTGTATCTGTACGTAGACCTTCTCCACGGCAACGCTCGGTTCGTACGGGGCCATGGCATCGGAAGCCTTCTCGCTCCAGAGCCGATCGGCAAACAGAGGGATTGCAGAGCGGATTTCCGCGCGGAGAGGCGCCGCCTCTGGCCCATATTGCGCCAGCAGGTTATCGAGCAGAACCACGTCGGCCGTTATCTGCCTGACTTGCCCGCTCTGGGTATCGAACGAATTCTTCGCGGCCGCAATCAATAAGCCGACAACAAGCGCGGCCATTGTGGCGATAAGTCCGACTCCTAGCCGGACCACGTCCTGAGCGTCCTTGTTCAGGTGATGCTTTGGCAGTGCGTCGCGGAGCAGGCCGCCGAGAAAAATGCCGCCAAGCGTCAACAGGAATATGCCCGACGATAATACGACAGGAGTCATGGCTCGGCGGTCTCGCTCGAAGTACGTGAATGGAGGAATACGCGAACCAGATTATGCTCTCCGACCACTTCGCCCAGCGAGCGAAATGCGAAGAACGGGACCAGCACCAGGAAGGTGACGAAGCTTGTCGCGATGAGTTGCTGGAGCGTGCCGCCTCCGACGCCTGAGATCGAAGTCCACAACGGCCCGGTGATGGAGAAGCCCGACGGCGATTTCCTCAAGAACATTGAGCACCAGGAGCAGGGCGACGAAGACAAGGGACCGGTAGAGTGTCGGCCAGATCAGAGCCCGCGTCTTGTACCGTTCGCCGAGGTGCATCGCGTGTCCGATGCTCATGAATTTGGCGCAGATCAGTGCCTTGGCGGCGGCGAAACCGAATGGCGCGAAGGCGATGTCCTGCGCCTGGAGAATTGCGTATTTGAGATAGGCGAGCGCGCTGAAACATACAAAGAGGTAAGCCGCGACGACGAGGAACTCCCTCACCTCATCGACTATTTCTCGCTGACTGTCGATTTCGAAATTGCCTCGGCGGTCATGTCTATCCCCCCTGCCGCAATCGAACGGGCGTTCAAATAACTTCCTCGGTCTTGTCGTCGGTCTCGCCGTAGCGGCGCAGCGTGGCGGACTTTGTACCAGCATAGAGTTGCGCGAGTCCCGGCGCGATCTTTGCATTCTCGCGCTCGAACAGCGAATTGCCGGCGAGATCGCTTTCGACCAGAAACGGGCCGAATTTTTCGACGTCGAGCACCCACACCGCCTGCGCCAAACCGAGTTCTTCCAGCCAGTAGACGCCGGCGACCTTCTTGATGCCGCGGCCGAGCAATGCGCCGGTGCCATAGCCGACGGTGGTGAGATAGATCGCGTTGTTCGGCACGAAGTGCTGGCGATACGTCTCCGATGTCATACCGCCTTTGCCGATGATGATGTTGCAGCCGGACAGTTTGAACCAACCTTCGAGCCATTGCGCGAAGCGGAACGAGGCCGTCGCGGTGACCGCGCCGACCGTGTAACTGCCATCGGGATTGACGCTCGCCGCCGGCGAGCAGTGAAAATTGGTAATGCCGAGGGTCTCTTGGTCCGCCGGCATTCCGGCGCCATCGGCAATCGCCCGCTTGTAGACGCCTTCGCGCGCGGTGAAGACGCGGCCGACGAGATAGGCGACCGAACCGATTTCCAGCTTGCGCAAATCTTCCGTACGCGCCGGAAGATCGATCTGCACGGTTTTGAGGTCGGCCATGGCAACTCAACCTTTACCGGTCATTGCGAGCGCAGCGAAGCAATCCAGAGCGGGGTGCAATGCGTCGAGGCCGCCTGGATTGCTTCGTCGCTTCGCTCCTCGCAATGACACATCTCCTTATTCCGCCGCCGCGGCCGCTTGCTCGCCCCATTCCACCGTGGAGCGGCGCATGTAGTCGGTGAACCACATCGGATCGGTGCGAAACGTCGCCTTGCCATCGGCAGCAATGCGCGCGACGGCGCGGCGCGACGACAGGCAGAACATGTGCACCGACATCGGCATGCCGCCGGTGTGGCAATAGCCGACCTCGATATGGCAATCGATCACCATGGACGAGCCGACGAAGCCCATGGCGCCCATGCCGATACTGTTGCCGAGTTCCTTGAACTCTTCTTCGAGCGCGGCGATTTTCGGATCGGGATTGCGCGAGCCGACGATGCGCAGACACGACGCTTGCTTGCCCAGCACCATCGAGGTGTCCTTCGAGCCGCCGAGCCCGACTCCGACGATGGCCGGCTGGCAGGCGAGCCCGCGCTTGCCGAAACCGATCAGCGTATCGAGAAAGAAGCGCTTGATGCCCTCGATGCCGTCGCCGGGAAACAGCATGCGATAGTCGGAGCCGAACAAGCCGCCTTTGTGCACGGTGGTGAGCTCGATCCAGTCGGCGTCGGGATGAAATGCGTATTCGATCTCGGGCGCGTTGATGCCGACATTGTTATTGTGGTCGGTGCGCCATAGCGGATGCACGCGGTTCGGCCGCAGCGGCACGTCCGTCGTCGCGCGCGCTGTAGCGCGGCGCAGCGCGGTTTCCAGCGCCACCGGGCCGCCTTCGATGCGTGCGTCGTTGCCGATCTTGACGTACCACCGCGGCAGGCCGGTATCGCCGCACATGGCGCGGCGGTCTTCCTTGGCCGCTTCGTAATTTTCCAGCATCGCCTTGATGACGAAGGACGAAAGGTCGCCCTTTTCGCTGTCGGCGCATTTGCGCAATCCGGCGAGATAATCGTCGGGGATTTCGATGGCGGCCTTGGCCATCAAATCCTCGGCGGTGCGTTGAATGGATGAGATGGAAATCATGCTCGTGTCCGTTATTCGGCCGCGACCCGGTCGCGCAGCAGCGTGTCGCCCGGCTTGACGTGGGTGAACTTGACCGGCTGCTCGCCGATCTCGATACCGCCCGCGCCCTGCCGTGCCACCGTGTAGGTCGAGGTGGCAAGATCGCCCGGCTCCGGGAAATCAGACCGGAAATGCGCACCGCGTGAATTCTCGCGCTTGAGCGCGGCAAGCGCAATGACCCGGCTCACCTCGCACAGTGAGCGCAGATTGAGCCAGTCGTGCCAAGTCAAATTAAACCGGCGGTTGCCGTCGGCGACGCCGGTCGCCAAAAGTTCCGCCTCGATCCGGTCGATGCCGTCGAGGCCGCGTGTGATGCTGGCTGTATCGCGCACAACGCCGACCTCGTCCCACATCGTGTCCATGAGGTTTTCGCGCAAAGCGTTCAGATCGCCGGCCGGGCGGCAGAAGGGATGCTGGGCGCGGGCCAGTTCGGCGTCGAGGATATTCTGATCGGGGCTGCGGAAGCCCGGATTGGCGGCGATCCAGCGCGGCATCACGTCGCCGGCGATTCCGCCGAACACGGTGGAGTTGGCAACGCCGTTACCGCCGAGCCGGTTGGCGCCGTGCATGCCGCTGGCATCCTCGCCGGCGACGAACAGGCCGTGGCGCTCGGTTGCGGTGTCGACTTCGCAGACCACGCCGCCCATGAAGTAATGTGCGGTCGGCACCACTTCGACCAGGCCGCCGGCGAGATCGAAACCGCAGTCGCGGCAGCGGTCCACCATGCCCTTGAACTCTTTGGCCACGCGCGCGGGGCCGAGATGTTCCATCTTGATATAGACGCCGCCGTTCTTCGTCGTGCGCCCGGCGCGCATCTCGGCAAAGATGGCGCGGCTGACGACGTCGCGCGTGGCGCGTTCGAGCTTGGGATCGTAGTCGCCCATAAAGCGGTGCATGGCGCCGTTGAGGAGATGGCCGCCGGAGCCGCGCAGGCCTTCTTCCAGCACCGTGCCGGTCATGCGGGTGTCGGGTCCGGCGAGTAATCCGGTCGGATGAAATTGCACCATTTCCATGTCGCGCAGCGGCAGACCGAGCCGCTGCGCCATGGCGAGACCATCCATGGTCTTGTCGCCGGACGGTGTGTGATAGCGATACATGGTCGGACCGCCGCCGGTCGCCAACAGCACCGCCTGCGCGGCGACGAAGCGGAACTCGCCGCTGCGCACGTCGATCAGTAGCACGCCGGAGATCGCGCCGTCGGGTGAGGGGATCAGCGCCACGGCGCGGTGCTCTTCGAGCCGGCGCACCGGCCGTGCCCAGACTTGCTCCATCAGCCGGTTGATGATCTCGATGCCGGTGAGGTCGCCCTTATGCACGGTACGATCGAAGGTTTGGCCCGCAAACGCCTTGCCGTGCAGCGTGCCGTCGGCATTGCGGTCGAAGAAACAGCCGATCTCGTTTTCCAGCTCCTGCACGCGCTCGATCGCCTTGGTGACCAGCGTCCAGGCCAGTTCCTGGTGCGGCAGCCATTTGCCGCCTTCGATGGTGTCCATGAAATGACGCTCGACCGAATCGCCGGGATTGAGCGCGACATTGTAACCGCCCTGCACCATACGCGTGCAGCCGCATTTGCCGAGGAGGCCCTTGCTCACCACGGTGATGTCGAGATCGGGATTGGCCTTCTGCGCATGCAGCGCGGCAAACAACCCGGCGCCGCCGGAGCCGAGGATCAGAATATCGGTTTTCAGATGCTCGACGGTCATGGGCTGCTCAGAACACCCGCGCCAGAAATACGAAGGCGACGACTGCCGAGACAGCCGCCGCCAGTGTCGCAAGCTGTTTCTGCCCGTCGCGCCAGTCGAAGTTTTCGATCAGCAGTAGGCGCAGGCCGCCCAGCAGATGCACCGTGAGCGCGAATACGAGGCCGACCTCGGAAACTTTGACCCAGGGTTGATCGCTCCAGCGCAAAAAACTTTCGAGCTTGGCTTCGCCGTCGATCGCCAGACCGAGCGCAAGGAAGTGCAGCGGCAGAAAGATCGCCAGCGCCAGGCCGGAGAGCCGATGGATCATCGCCGCAATCCACAACGGATCGTCGCGGTGCTTGACCAGCCGCGCACTCACGACAGGACCACGGCATAGATTGCGCGTGCGCCGAGCACCGCCAGCAGCAGGCCGAAGACGATAACAAAGATGCCGGCGCTGCGTTTCTTGAGTGGCGACCATTCAGTCAGGATATTGAGCAAGCCAATGGAGGCATGGACTGAAACGGCAGCAACGAACAATCCATAGAACGCCGCCCAAGCTACGCTACCGTGAGTTCGCGACAGAATATCGGCTGCGCTCATGCCTTGGCGCGTGGCGTAGAAAATGACGGCGATGTGGATGAGAACAAGCGGCGCCATCAGCGCCGCCGTCGCCCGCTGCCACACATAGAGGCGGACATTCATGCCTTGATCTCGCCCTTGAGATACGCCGCGGCGGTGCGCCGTTTGAGGGCAGCGATGGACGCGGTCGGATTGAGCGTTTGCGGGCAAAGCTCCTGGCAGGATTGATGCGAATGGCAGGCATGACAGCCGCCAGCCGCCGCGACCGCTTGCAGGCGCGCGGTTCCAGCGCTGTCACGCTCGTCGTTGACCAGTGTCCAGGCCCGCGTCAGCGCCGCCGGGCCGAGATAATCCGCGTTCCAGCGCACCGTGTCGCAGGCCGCATAACAGACGCCGCAATTGATGCATTCGATGGCTGCGTCGACGGCCCTCCTCGCCGGGCTGTCCGGCCGGATTTGCTCGATTTCGTCGTGCCTTGTCTTGGACGGCGCAAATACTCCTTTAGCTTGCTGCCACTTCTCAAAGAATGGCTCCATATCCGTCGTCAGGTCCTTGATGATAGTCAGGTTCTCGAGCGGGCCAACCTCGAGCTGCCCGCTACCCGCGACCTTCGACACGTGGGTGCGGCAGGTCCAGCGCGGCTTGCCGTTCACCGTCATGGCGCAGGAACCGCACACCCCGACCCGGCAGGCGAAACGGTACGACAATGTCGGATCGATATTGCGCTGTACGAAGGTGACGACGTCGAGCACGGTCTGGCTCTCGCGCCGCGGCACGCTGTAGGTCTCGTAGCGGCCTTCCTTGGCGCCACGCCAAAGCGATACCGACAAGTCGGCGAGCATCTCTTTCAAGTGCTGTTCCAAGTTCCTTGGGCGTTCGTTCGCCGCAGTCTAGCAAGCGTCAGCCGAAAGCTAAAGAATTGTGACAGCTATCTGCGCACTCTCTCTGCGCGTTCCGAAGCCATCTTGCGAGGCTGTGGCAAAAGGAACAGTCTACGCCGCGACAAGGACGCGCAGCCCGCTTCGGCTTCAAGCGCGCCAGTGGCGACAACGGGAGGAGACAATCATGACCAAGCATGATGAAGGACGCCGTGCGTTCCTGGTCGGCACGGCGATTGGAGCTGGCGCCGCCGCAAGTGTCGCGCTGGTTCCCGAAGCGCTCGCCAAGGACCACCCGCAACATCATGCCGCCGCGGGCGCACCGGCGATGGCGCCCCCGGCCGGCCACGCCATGCACGACATGAGCGGCGGTCACGGCGCGTTCTTCAACGAAGACGACACGCGCACCATCACCGCACTCACGGAGCGTCTGATGCCCGGCGCTCCTGGCATGCCGGGCGCGACCGATGCCGGTGTTACCAACTACATCGATCTTGCGCTGGCTGGCGCCTATGAGGACCAGCAATATTTCTATCGCTGCGGTCTCGCGCAGCTCGATGCACACTGCACGCAAGCTTACGGCAAGGAGTTCCGCCGTCTCGCCGCGGCGCAGCAGGACGAAACCATCGCCGCGCTTCAGCAAGGCAAGGTCACCGAGTTCGTCTGGCCGACCGCGCAAGCGTTCTTCGCCACTGTACGCGTGCATACCATGGAAGGAATGTTCGCCGACCCGGTCTATGGCGGCAACAAAGACTTTGCCGGCTGGCGGCTTGTCGGGTTTCCCGGCGCGCAGCCGCAGTACACGCCGGAAGACATGCAGAGCAAACAGGCCTTCACGCGCGAGCCCATTATCGGCCTGCAATCGCGGGCGAGGGAGGGCTGAGCCATGGCAACTGAAAAAACCGATGTTGTGATCGTTGGTGTCGGCGCAGTCGGCGGCATCATCGCCGCAGAACTCGGAAAGGCCGGCATGAAGGTGATCGGCCTTGAGCGCGGCCCGCGGCTCAAAACCTCAGACTTTGAGCCGCACGACGAATTGCGTTATTTCGAACGCCAGGATTTGCGGCCCAACCCGAAACGCGATCCCGTGACGTGGCGGCCGAACGCCAATGCGCAAGCCCATCCGATGCCGTCGCTCAACAACGGCAATCAGGCCGGTGGCGGCACAGTGCATTACGGCACGCTGTCATGGCGCATGCACGAGGACGATTTCCGCGTGCGCACGAAGACCGTTGAGCGTTACGGCGCGTCCGCGATCCCGGACAATTCATCGCTTACGGACTGGCCGGTGAGTTACGCCGAGCTTGAGCCTTTCTATGACCAGGCCGAGTACGAGCTTGGCGTCTCGGGCAAAGCCGGCAACCTGCAAGGCAAGAAGATCGAAGGCGGCAACGTCTTCGAAGCTCCGCGCAAGCGCGAATATCCACTGAAGCCGCTGCTCGTCGATCAGTCTGCAATTCTTTACGAAGCCGGCGCCAAAAAACTCGGCCTGCATCCATTTTCGTCGCCGCGCGCGATCGTGTCAGAGCCGTATAACGGCAGGCCAGGCTGCACCTATTGCGGCTTCTGTCAGGCATTCGGCTGCCATGTCGGCGCGAAATCGTCGATCCTGGTCACCAAGCTGCCGGAGGCAGACGCCACCGGTAACTTCAAGCTCATCACCGGCGCCATGTGCCACCGCGTCAATAGCGACAACACCGGCAAAGTCATCGGCGTGTCGTATTATGGGCCCGACCGCTCCGACAACACGATCGAGGCGGATATCGTCATCGTCGCGCCGTTCATTTACGACAACACGCGGCTGATGCTGCTGTCGAAGACGGAAAAATTCCCGAATGGTCTTGCCAATTCGAGCGGGCACCTCGGCAAGCACGTCATGGCGCATATCATGGCGAATGTGTTCGTCACCTTCGACGACCGTTACGTCAACAACTTCATGGGCCCGAGCGCGCAGAAACACACGGTCGATGACTTCAACGCCGACAATTTCGATCACTCGGGATTGGGTTTCATCCGTGGCGCGCAACTCTCGATCGGGACGCCGAACCTGCAAGGGGGCCCGATTGCGTTCTCGACCGTTGCCACGCCGCCGGGCACGCCGAATTGGGGCGCGGGCTATCGCGATTTCATCGCCAAGTCCTACGCCCGCCACGGCGCCATGGTGGCGCAGACCGAAAACCTGCCGTTCGCGGACCAGATCATCGATCTCGACCCGAACGTGCGTGATGCCTGGGGCCTGCCGGCGCCGCGCGTCACCTATGACTGGAGGCGGCCGAGCGAGCGCGCCCGCGTCGAGTTTGTGCAGAAGAAACTGGTCGAGATCGGCCAGGCGATGGGCGGACCCCATGTCTGGCCGGCGCCAGTCAGTCCTGCGGGTGCTCCGGGCGCGCACCACGAAGGCGGCACGCGCATGGGATCAGACCCGAAGGAACTCGGTCGTCAACAAATACGGCCAGACTTGGGATCATCCCAACCTGTTCCTGATCGGCAGCTCGACATTCCCGACCATGGGCGCCGGGTTCAATCCGACCCTGACGATTCAGGCGCTCGCCTACATGTCGGCGGACGCGATTGTAAATCGCTATCGGAAGAATCCGGGGCCGCTGATCTGACGGGCGACGTCCCAGGTTCCAACTTGCCCTCTCCTGCAGTGCGGGAGAGGGCAGGTCCGTGCTGTCATTTCACGTCGGGATAGAGCCCGGAGCCCTTAACCACGGCCAAGCCCTCGGCGCGATCGGCCGGAAGCTCCTTGGCGAATTGCTCCGCGGTTTCCAGCACCGGTGTTAAGCCGCGATTGACCAGGAACTTCTGCTGGAAGTCCGGTTTCGAATTCGACCGCGACGATCGCCTTGTTGAGCTTATCGATAATCGGCGTCGGTGTTCCGGCAGGCGCGAAGATGCCGAAGAAGGTCGCCGCGATGTGTTCCTTGTAGCCGAGTTCCTTGAACGTCGGGACGTTGGGCGCAAGCGGCGAACGGGCATCGCCATCAACGGCAAGGGCGACGACTTTGCCGTCTTGGAGGAACGACACCAGGTTGCCGATGCCGAAAATCGCAATCTGCGTGGTGCCGTTGAGCATGGCGTTGACGGCGTCGCCGCCGCCCTTGAACGGCACGCGCACGATGTCGGTGCCGTTCTCCTTGTTGAACGCCTCCATGAAAGCGACCTTCGACAGCGAAGGCGCCATGTAGTTGAACGTCTTCGGCTTGGCTTTCACTTGCGCCGCCAGCTCGGCAAAGGACTTGACGCCGATCGACGCATTCACCGCGAATGTTTGCGTGAGATAGTACGGCCGCGCCACCGGCGCCAAGGCCTTGGACGGGTCGAAGTCCGACGGCTGGATGAGCGGATTGGTGACAATAGCCTGATCGGGAAGGATGCAGATCGTGTAGCCGTCGGGCGCCGCCTCGGCGCAAGCTTTGGCGCCGATGGTGCCTTCGGCCCCGACGCGGTCCTCGACCACGATCGCAGTGCCGAGCGCCGGCCCCAACTGGTCGCCGAGCGCGCGCATGAACAGGTCGCTCAACCCGCCGGGACCCTGCGACGCAATCGCCCGGATCGGGCGCGACGGATAATCGTCGGCGGTCGCGGTTAATGATGGCGCCAAGAACGAGACCAGCGCGACGGCGAGTGTCCACCGCTTCATGACTTCCTCCCTTGTGGCATTGCTTTTTGATCGCGTAACAATGCCGGCGCAAGCCCCGCCGCGCGCATGCGGCGTAAACGCGCAGATCGTATTCGCGATGGGCCGGGCAGGGGAGGCGGTGCGTGGCGGATTACGCGATGAAAGTCGAAAAGGGCATCACGGTCACGATGCGCGACGGCGTGCGCCTCTCGCTGTGCGTATACCGGCCGGACACCGCCGGCCAATTCCCGGCGCTGTTTGCCGCCTCGCCATACCAGTACGAAATGGACGAGGTGCCAGCCTATCCGCTGTTCCTGTGGCGCGAGACCGGCCCGGTCGAGTGGTATGTCAGCCAGGGCTACGCCTATGTCCACGCCGACGTGCGCGGCGCTGGACAGTCTGAAGGCGAGTTCGAGTTCATGGGGCTCAACGAGCAGCAGGACTATCTCGAACTGATCGCCTGGATTGTGAAGCAGCCGTGGTGCACGGGGCGAGTTGGCGGCATCGGCCAGTCCTATTACGCCATGGCGCAATGGCTGATGGCGACCTACAACCCGCCCGGCCTCGCCTGCATCGTGCCTTACGACGGTCTTGTCGACCAATATCGCGGCTCGAATTATCATGGCGGCATCTACTGCTCGTATCGCTCGGTCTGGTACACGTCGCTGCGCGCCGACAACCAGCACCGGCTCGCCGGCAAGCACGGCCGGCCGCCGATGAAATTCGATCTGGTCGGCGAGATCATCAATCATCCGCTCGACGACGACTTCTGGCGCCAGCGCTCGCCCTATTGGCGGCTCGACAAGATCAAGTGCCCGGTGCTGTCAGTCGGGCATTGGGGCAAAATGGGCCTGCATCTGCGCGGCAACATCCTCGGCTACGAGGAGGTCAAGGCGCCAAAGAAGCTCGTCGTCACCGGCGCGCGCAATACTTTCGAGGCGCACCGCATGTTCGACCAGGTCGACTTCCACGAAAAAGAGTTGCTGCCGTTCTACGATCTTCATCTCAAAGGCGCGAACAACGGCTTCATGGAGGCCGAGCCGGTCAAGCTGTTCGTACGCGGCGCCAATGTGTGGCGCAGCAGCGAGGAGTGGCCGCCACAGCACGCGACGCCGCGCGCCTTCTACCTGCGCAAGGGCCCGTCTGGCAGCGTTAGTTCGCTCAACGATGGTGCGCTGTCGGCGGAGCCGCCTGCCGCCGGCGAAGCGGCGACAAGCTACACTTATCCCGACTGGGAATGGGTCAATGGCGTCGCCGTTATCGGTGCCGACGGCCGGGTCGATCCGCCGCGCCGTGTGCTCACATTCACCAGCGCCCCGCTGGACGCCGCTCTCGACGTCGCCGGGCCGATCGTTCTCAAGCTGTTCGTGTCATCGACCGCGATCGATACCCAATTCATCGTCAAGCTGACCGACCAGCACCCGCAAGGACCGGACGCGCGAGGCAAAGGCGAGCAGCCCGGCTTCACGCCGGTATCGAAGGGATGGCTCAAAGCCTCGCACCGCGAAAAGGATTCGCTACGCTCGACACCGGAGCGACCGTTCTATACCCACGCCAACCCGCAGCCGATGACGCCGGGAGAAATCTACGAGTTCGACATCGAGGTGCTGCCGATCGCCTATGTGTTCAAGAAAGGGCACCGCATCCGGCTCGAGCTTGCCAATGGTGACTCGCCCGCGACCGACGGCGTGTTTTCGCATCCGTATCACCCCTCACTGATGGGCACAGACTCGATCCAGCACAACGGCGTGCATGCTTCATGCCTCATTCTGCCGGTGATGGAATCCGCGTGAGCGCGCAATCCGCGGAGTGCTGGCGCAGGCTGGCGTACTTAACTAACATTCGGGTCATCAGACGACGCCCGGGGAAATCATGAAAAACAGTACCGATCGCATTCTCACCACCCATGCCGGGAGCTTGTCGCGGCCGGCAAACCTGATCGCCATCAGCAAGGCCGTCGCCACCGGGCAAACCAAAAGCGACGACCTAGCCTATTTGCAGGCTCTGACGACGTCGGTTGCCGATGTCGTGAAGAAGCAGCGTCAGGCAGGCGTCGACATTCCCGACGACGGCGAATTCGGCAAGCCGGTCGCAGGCTCATACGATTACGGTGCGTGGTGGAACTACGCCTTTGCGCGCATGTCGGGATTTTCGGCGCCAGGCACCTCGGCTGCGGCGACCGAGGCCAAGCACAAGAAATCGAGCGTTGCCGATCTCGCGCTGACCTCGTTTGCCAACCGCCGCGACTGGCAGAAATTCGGCGAGTTCTACAAGGACCCGGAATCCGGCGGCGCCCTGATGGGCAGCGCCGCGCGCCGGCCGGTCGGACGGCCGACCTGCACCGGGCCCATCAAATATACCGGACATGCTGCGCTGCAAGCCGACATCGACAACCTGAAGAAGGCGATGGCTGCGACCGGGGCCGAAGAAGGCTTCATGTGCGCGATCGGACCGGGCAGTTTCGCCCGCAGCGAAGACCTTTATTACAAGACCGAGGAAGAATTCCTCTTTGCCTCGGCTGACGCCATGCACGACGAATACAAGGCGATCGTCGACGCCGGCATCGTGCTGCAGATCGACGATCCGAGCCTGCCCGACAACTGGGACATGATCAATCCGGAGCCGCCGCTACGCGAGTTCAAGAAGTTCGAGCAGGTGCGCATGGAGGCGCTCAATCACGCGCTGCGCGGCTTGCCGGCCGACCGCGTCCGTCTCCACATCTGCTGGGGCAGCTGGCACGGCCCGCACACCACCGACATTCCGCTCAAGGACATCGTCGACCTGGTTCTGAGCGTCAATGCGGGCGCCTACTCTGTCGAGGCCGGCAACGTCCGCCACGAGCACGAATGGCGGGTTTGGCAGGAAGCCAAGCTGCCCGACGACAAATTGCTAATTCCCGGCGTTGTCAGCCACGCCACCAACATCGTCGAGCATCCGCAAGTCGTCGCAGACCGCATCGTGCGTTACGCCAAAGTTGTCGGCCGCGAGCGGGTGATCGCCGGCACCGATTGCGGGCTGGGCGGCCGCATCCATCCGCAGATCGCCTGGGCGAAGCTTGAGGCGTTGTCCGAGGGAGCCAAGCTCGCGAGCAAGGAGCTTTGGGGGTAGGGGTCTGTGCGGCGTCGGGCCGCAAGACCGATGACATGACCCGTCGCGACCTGTCATAATAATTCACAAACGTAAGCGTAAAATAGGGAGGTAGCCTTGGCTAAATTCACGTGGGACCACATTCATCTGCGCACTGCCGATCCGGAGGCGATGGCGCAGTGGTTCGAGCAAAAGCTTGGCGCCGAGGTGATCCGCACCATGCAGGGAGGCAAGCCGCGGATCGATTTGAAGCTCGGCGGCGCCAATATCTTTATCGCGCCGGTGGCTAACGGCGACGGCACCAACGCCGCGCCAGCGATCCCGTATCGCGGCCTCGATCATTTCGGGTTGTCAGTGAGCGGCATCGACGCTATCGCGGCCGATCTCAAGGCCAAAGGCGTCGAGTTCACCCGCGAGCCAACGACAGTGCGGCCCGGTACCCGCGTCTGCTTCATTCGCGCGCCCGAAGGCGTGTCGATCGAACTACTCGATCGGAATGTGTAGCTTTTCAGTTCTTGACAAGCGTTGACATCGGCGGGCCGTAATGACTTCGTCATAACGACGACGAAGGAGTGCGCTCACGCAGTTGACGCATTGAGCGCTGCCTGAAAGGGCGGCCGCGTTGACTCATGAAGAGCTGCGGATCAAACATCCAGGCAAATGCTTTTTAATTCGTGGCAATTTCTTTTTGTTTTCCTGCCGATCGTCGTTGCCGGCTTTTTCCTGTTTGGACGTTACGCTTCACCTCTGTTTGCCGCCTCGTGGCTGGGGGGAGCGTCGTTGGTTTTTTATTCGTGGGACAAACCCGAGCGGCTTGCGACGTTGATCCTCACATCTGTGATCGTCAATTATTGCATAGGATTGCAGCTCACCCGCCGACGCAGCCGAGCTCTGCTTGTATCCGCAATCATTTTTAATTTAGGTGTTTTGGCTTATTTCAAATATGCCAACTTCATCATGGAGAACTTGGCAGCGCTCGGGCTCCCCGTCCCGATCCTGCACGTGACGCTTCCTATCGGCATATCATTTTATACATTCACGCAGTTGGCGTTTATCGTCGACACCTATCGCCGTGAGGCGCGTGAATACAGCTTCGTGCATTATCTGTTGTTCGTCACGTATTACCCGCATCTGGTCGCTGGCCCCATCCTGCATCACAAGGAGATGATGCCTCAATTCGATCGCGCCGAGACCTATCGCCTGAATCCGCATTATTTGATTCTAGGGCTATCCTTATTCGGCGCCGGTCTGTTCAAGAAGGTGATGTTAGCCGACACAATTGGGCGCTATGCCGATCTCGTCTTTCAGGCTGCCAGCAAGGGCATTGCATTGTCGACGAGCGAAGCGTGGTTCGGTGCAGTCGGCTACACGCTTCAACTGTATTTTGATTATTCAGGCTACACCGATATGGCTATCGGTCTGGCCTATATGATGGGCATCGTCTTTCCGCTAAATTTTTTCTCGCCCTACAAGGCGACATCATTGATCGACTTCTGGCGTCTTTGGAACATGACGCTTTCCCGTTTTCTAAGGGACTATCTCTACTTTCCGCTTGGCGGAAACCGAAAGGGGCCGTTCAGACGCTACGCAAATCTATTTGTGACGATGCTGATTGGCGGTCTCTGGCACGGTGCATCATGGAATTTCGTATTTTGGGGCGGCATTCACGGCGCGGCGCTGACCTTAAATCACCTTTGGCGAAACCTGACTGCAAAATGGGGATTCGCCACGCCGGTGATTTGTGGGCGCGTCCTGACGTTGCTCGTTGTGATCTTCGCCTGGGTGCCCTTTCGCGCACCGACGCTGTCAGCTTCGCTGTCGATTTGGCATGATATGATAATGGCAGGCACGCCGGGCGCGACCGTCGTCACGTCGGAGTGGGTTTGGCTCATGGTGGCGTGCTTGTCGGGCATCGCATTGTTTCTGCCGAATACGGCCCAGATATTTCTGCAATTGGATGGCAGCGGTTTTTCCGTCAGCCGGCTGCGGTGGCAGCCGAATTGGGCGTGGGCTGTGGTCTTGGGCGTCGCGACAGGTATCGCAATTGCTTCTTCAATGGTACATCCGACGGCATTCCTGTATTTCAGGTTCTAGCCAATGCGTCCTGTCTCGACCGCGATCTATGCCGCCATTTTCTTCGGCACGGTTTGTCTGGTGGGTCTGCCATGTTATTTCGGCACTTGGATGTCGGCCGTTGCCGCGTGCGGGCCACCGCCGCGAGGAAGCGACGCATTTCTGGCGGAATGCTTGCAGCCGAATTTCGGGGATTTCGAGCACGCGGCATATCTGTGGGATCTTGAACCGGGTGCGATGCGAGCGCTTCAGGCTGCTGACGTAGTCTTTCTGGGCAACAGCCGTCTGCAATTCGCTTTTTCGACGCGCGCAGTCAGCGGTTATTTTTCCCGAAGCGGCATATCCTATTACGTACTCGGGTTTGGCTATGATGAGAAAAGCCCCTTTACGGAGCAGCTTTTCCGCAAGTATCACATCAAGCCAAAGGCCTATATCATCAACGCAGACCCATTCTTTGCCGATGGTTTGTCTATCGCCGCACGCGAGTTACAAGGCGTGCAAATTCCGGTCTGGCTGACTTACGCATTCAAGCGGATGTTCGTGCGAGAACAGCGGTTGATCTGCAGCATTCCCTGGCTCTGCGTACAATCCTATCGATCAATATACCGGGTGCCTGAAGACGGAAGCTGGATATGGCAAGATTTTTACTACCCAAGCACTCTTGCTCTTCCGGTCACGACCGAGAAGCAGGTCGCGCTGACGGATAGCCAATTGTCGCGCGATAAAGTGCTTGCACGGGAATTTGTGGCCGGCAGCAATACGCCGGCGGAATGCATCATTTTGACCGGTATTCCTACCAGCGTCATCGACAGTGAAGCAGTGGCGGCTGAGATCGGCCGGGCGGCCGGCCTCCAAGTTGTCTTGCCGGACGTGAAAAATCTGAACACAGTGGACGAGTCGCATCTCAATACCGACAGCGCGGAACGCTGGTCTGCCGCATTCATCGACAAGGTGGCGCCCATCCTGGATCGCTGTTTGGCTCGGCAGCGCGACGCGCCTGCAGCACCGCCATCGTGAACAAGGTTGTAGGCACGGACGGTTGTGGAATTCGCGGCACTATGATGGATTGGGGGGACGGCGTGTCGAAAGAGCCGATCGTTCGAAACGTTCAAAGTGCAAATTAAGGGAGAGTTTCCGATGTTGCAGCTCTATTATGCGCCGGGCGCCTGTTCGATGGCCTCGCACATCGTGCTCGAGGAGAGCGGCGAGAAGTACGAGCCGACCAAAGTCGATCTCGCCGGCGGCGAACAGCGCACGGAGGCCTATCTCAAGATCAATCCGCTCGGCCGCGTGCCGGTGCTCCGCCTCGATAACGGGACTCCGCTGGCGGAGAACACCGCGATCTTGCCGTATCTCGGCAAGCGCTTCGGCCTTTGGCCGAAGGACGATATGGGCGACGCCAAGGCGTTATCGACGGTCGGCTTCTTTGCGGCGAGCGTGCACCCGGCGCACGCCCATATCGGGCGGCCGGAACGATACACCGCCGATACCAGCGCCTATCCGGGCATCAAAGACGCCGGGCTGAAAACCTTCCACGGCTATCTGAAACAGATCGACGGCATGCTGGCGAACCGCGAATGGCTTGCCGACAGCTATTCGGTGCTCGATCCGTACGCCTTCGTCTTCTACACATGGGGCGTGCGCCGCGAGCTGCCGATGGGAGAGCTCAAGCACTACACCGCGCACAAGGACCGCATGCTCAAGCGCGCCGCCGTCGGCCGCGTGGCCGCCGACGAGAAGATCAAGGTCTGAGCGGCAATGCCAAGCAGAGCGTCACGGCGTTCGCCGCGACGCTCAGTTTTTGCAGCATGTTTCGGTCTCCGGTCCCCGGAACAGCGCCGATCGGTTCACTTCGAGATAGCCTTGGCAAGGCCCTTGCGCAGATCGTCACCGGTCATGACCGGTATGAGTTCGACCGCGGCATCGAACGCCAGAAAGAATGGTTCGACGATTTCGACGACCTGTGAGGACTCCGCCATGTCGAAGAATATCATCCCCCCGCGCAAGCCATCGGACACTCCGAAGTAAGCGGCCTCGGGTTTGAGCTGACCCATTATCGCTTCCATCGCTTTTCCTAGCGACCCGTCCTTGAGTGCTGCGTTGCCTTTCTCGACCGGGACCGCAAATTTCAGCATCATGCGCATTGTCGCCTCCAGGTTATAAAAATCAAAAATTCGTTTTGACCGGCTTGCCGCCGATCGCACCCGTGTCGTCTATTAAGGGGATTGTCATCTTCGGCAGATGACCGCTTCATGACGACATTCGGACGCATCGCGTGCAGGTCAATAACTTTAGACGTGAAGCGCCGGCGGTGACAAGCTTCCGCTTTTAGTCTTTGTTTGCTGGGGGAGCACAATCACGAGGCAAGAAGCTGCGGTGCGACCTCATGGCGCACATTGGCCGCATGGTGGCGGACGAGAAGATCAAGGTCTGGGTTGCTGTCAAGCTCCGCCAACGAGACCGGGCCCGACGACAGGCTCCGGCGGAGCATCCAGTACGCCCTGCGTTAGCGCGAAACGGCGTCGCCTGCGTTTACTGGATCATCCGCTTTCGCCCTTCGCGGATGATGACATGCTGGGACGATGACGGCTTACACCGCCGGCTCTTCGAACTTAAAGCCGATCTTTTGCAGCCCTTCGAGCGCGGTCTTGCCATATTCGGATTCGATTTCTTTGGCGAGGCTCGGCGCATAGGAGATCGGATCGACCTGTTCGGCGGTCTCCGGCACGATCATCACCAGCAGGCGTCCGGTTTCGTTCGAGACGTTGCGGAAGCTGCGGTTCTCGCCGCGTGGCACCGAAATCATGTCGAGCGGATCGAGCACGAGCTTGTGCTCGCCGTGATCGCCCCAGGCGATCTCGAAGCGGCCGGTGAGACACATGAAGTTCTCGACCGTGTTGAGATGGCGATGCAGGCCGGGACCGTTGCCCGCCTCGCATTCGGCGATGGTGACGATCAGGCCGCGCGGGCCTTTGACCGGCGCGCCCGCGCTGCGGCCCTGATAGTCCGCCGGCGCCATCACCGGAAAGACCTTTCGCGCGGTGATCTTCTCCATCGCGCCGGGCGGTATGCCTTGCGCGGCCAGATTTTGCGTCTGGTAGCTTTGCAGCTTGTTGAAGCGGGCGACGCGGGTTTCCATCGCCTCGGGACTGAGTGTTTTCGTGCTCACGGCGGCTCCTCCATTTTGCCGGCTATTATTCGCGTCATCCAGCGGCTTGTCGAGGCGGCAGGTTCGCCTACAATCGCGCCCGACATGAGAATAATAATGGCCGCAAGGCACAGGGAAGGGATGTCATGAGAAGATTTGCGATCACAGTCGCAGCCATGCTTGGCTTGTTATGCCTGGCGCTAGCGCCTTCGGCCGCGCAGGAATGGCCGGCGAAGCCGATCCGGATGATCGTGCCGTATCCGGCCGGCGGCGGCACCGACTTCGTCGCCCGGCTGATGGCCGACCGTCTGTCGAAATTGCTGAACCAGCCGATCTTCGTCGAGAACCGCGGCGGCGCGAACGGCGCGATCGGCTTGCAGGCGATCAAACAATCCGAGCCGGATGGCTACACGCTCGGCTTCACCGCCGATACGTCGCTGACGGTCAATCCGTTCCTCTACAAGGATCTGTCATACGACCCGCTGAAGGATTTCATCCCGGTTGCAACCGCGGTGCGCCTGCCCGGTATGCTGGCGGCCAACCCGTCTTTCCCGGCGAACACCATTGCCGAGCTGATCGCGCTGGCGAAGCAAAAGCCAGGAGGTGTCGCCTATGGCTCTGCCGGCGTCGGCAATTTCAGCCATCTCGCGATGGTACTGTTCTCGCAGGCGACCGGCGTGCAAATGCTCCACGTGCCGTACAAGGGCACCGGCCCGTTGGCGATGGGAATCCTCGCCGGCGAGGTGCAGATCGAATTCAACAATGTCGCAACCTTGCTGCCCTTCGTGAACGATAAGAAGTTGAAACCGCTCGCGGTTGCGGAGCCCAAACGCATGCCGGAATTTCCCGATTGGCCGGCCGTTGCCGAGACCGTGCCCGGTTTCGAAATGGCGCCGTGGGTCGGCATGATCGCGCCGGCCGGCACGCCGAAGCCGATCGTCGATAAATTGACCGCCGACATGCTTGCCGTCCTGAACGATCCCGAAATCGTCAAACAATTTTCGGCTCAGCAGCTCACCGTGATGGCGTTGCCGCAAGAACGCTTCACCGCTCTTATTCGCAGCGATACCGAGAAGTGGGACAAGGTCGTCAAAGCGGCCGACATCAAAATGGAATAGGCTTGGCGGGCTGAAATTCCGATTCCGGCTTGACGTTCTCGCTCAGCCACGCAACCGCCGCCTGTACGCCGCCTCGGCCGTGCGGAATATCGAGCGCGCCTAACCCCATCTCGACGACGGCGAGCGTCCCCAGCACCATCGGGGCGTTGACGTAGCCCATGTGCGCGATACGAAAGGCTTTGCCGTCCAGCAGTCCGATGCCGCGGCCGAGCACGACGCCGCATTTGGACTCGCAATAATCGCGCAAGCGATTTGGATCGACAGCCTCCGCCACGAGAACCGTTGTCACAGTGTCGGACCGCTCGGCAGGTTCAGTGACGTTGAATGCGAGCGCCTTGCCGATCTGCCACTGCGAGACGGCGCGGCGCACGGCTTCTCCGAGCAGGCGGTGGCGCAGGAATGCATTTTCAAGGCCTTCCTCGAACAGCATGTCGAGCGCCTTGCGCAGCGCATAGATCAAGTGCTCAGGCGGTGTGCCGGCATATTTGCGATAATGCGTGTCAACTTCACGCGCGGTCCAATCCCAGTAAGGCGTGCGCAGGCCCGCTTTGCGGTGCATCGCGCGGGCGCGATCGCTGGCGGCGGCGAAGCCGAGGCCGGGCGGCGACATCAGGCCTTTCTGCGAGGCCGAGACAGCGACGTCGACGCCCCACGCATCCATCGCGAACGGCACGCAGCCCAGCGAAGCGACCGTATCGACCATGAACAGCGCGTCGTGTCCCGCCGCCTTGATCGCCTGTCCGATAGCCGCAATGTCGTTGACGATGCCGGTGCTGGTCTCGATCTGCACAGCGAGGATGGCCTTGATGGCGCCGTCCTTGTCGTGGCGAAGCCGGCGCTCGACATCGGCCGGCTGCACGGCATGGCGCCAATCGCCGCCCAGCACTTCAACGTCGATGCCGAGCCGCGCGGCGGCGTCGCCCCAATCGATGCCGAATCTGCCGCTGGCCAGCACCAGGATCTTGTCGCCCTTCGACAAGACGTTGGTGAGGGCGGCCTCCCAGGCGCCGTGGCCGTTGGCGATGTAGATGTAGGCATGTCCCGCGGTGCCAAACAAAATGCGGAGATCGCGAATGAGCGTGTCGGTGAGTGCGACCAGCGGCGGCGAATACAAGTCCACCGCCGGGCGCTGCATCGCCTGCAACACTTCGTCGGGGATCGTGGTCGGTCCGGGAACCGCCAGAAATTCGCGGCCGGTTCGAACGGTCATGGCTCACTTTCAATGCCGCCGCAGGAAGTCGAGAACTATATCGTTGAATTGTCCGGGTTGCTCCCATGCCATGGCATGGCCGGCGTCGTGGATCACCGCCCATTCGTGATGTTTCAGGTACGCGGCCCAGATCCGCATCAGGGCCGGAGGCGCCAGGAGATCGGCGTCCGCGGCGATCACCAGCGTCGGCGTCGCAATCGCCGCGACCTTCGCAAGCGTATTCGGGGTACGCAGCGCCGGCTGGAAGTCGACGCCGGGCTGGCGCGAATGCTCGTCGATCTCGATCCAGCGTTTGACACCTTCCGGATTGGCGCCGCGATAGGACGGGCCGATCTCGCGGTAATGCGCGGACTGCTTCCTGATCTCGGGGATGGCGATCCGTGCGAGGAAATCGGCGATCTCTTTGTCCTGGATGGCGCCGGTGCTGCCGCCAATGATGAGGCTGCGCAGACGCTGCGGCTGCCACGCCGCATAATCGAGCGCGGCAAAGCCGCCGCCGGCGACGCCGAGCAGATGGAACGTGTCGAGCGCGAGATGTTCGGCGAGGGCATGAAGGTCGGCGGTCACGCTCGCGGGCTGCGAAGCGGCTGCCGGATCGGCCACGCTGTTGCCCCAGCCGCGGCGATCGAAGGCGACGACCCGGTAGCCGGCCTGCGAAAATGCCGCGATCTGACTTTCCCAAGTCTCGACCGTGCCAGTGTTGGGATGCAGGAGAACGACTGGCGCGCCGGTGCCGCCGGTGTCGATGAACCACAATTTCACGCCGGGAAGCGCGGCATATGCGCCGGCACGCGAAATAATCAGACTATCTTGCATCGCCAAAGCTCTTCATTTGTCGCGGCTGCGCTGGCGCGACCACCCCGCCTAAACTAACATCCATGCCAGGCTGCACAATGAGCTCGGCATCGAGGCCTGCATGCCGGTGCGGGGAGGGTGAAATGAAGAGCGATCGGGTGCGGCTTTTCCGCAAAGCCATGGTTGTGCTGCTGGCAGCACTCGGCATTACCTGTTTGGCGCCGCGCGCAGACGCGCAATCCTATCCATCACGGCCCATTCGCGTGATCGTGCCGGCCTCGGTCAGCACGCCGCCCGACATCGTCACCCGCATCGTCGCCAACGCCGTCGCCGACGGCGAAGGCTGGAATATCGTCGTCGAGAACCGTCCCGGCGCCGGGCAGATTGTGGGCACACGCGAGGTACTCAAGCAGCCTGCCGACGGCTACACCGTGCTCACGGTCGGCTTCCCGCTGACCGTGACGCAATCGCTGGTGCCCGACGCCGGCTTCGATCTCAATACCGACACCGCCCCGGTCGCGCAGCTCGCCATGACCGGCAATGTGCTGGTGGTGAATCCGGACGTGCCGGCGAAGACGGTCGGCGAGCTGGTGCAATACCTGAAGGACAATCCCGACAAGGGCACGTTCTCGTCCGGCGGCCTCGGCACGCCGGCGCACATCATCGGCGAATTGTTCAAGCTGCAAACCGGTGTGCGCACGACGCATGTGCCCTATACCGAATTCCCACGCGCCATCGCTGACTTGCTGCAAGGCATCAACACCTACCAGTTCATCGCGGTAGCGCCGGTGCTGGGTTTCATCCGTGAAGGCAAGCTGCGCGCGCTCGCGGTCACGCCGGCAAAGCGCATGGCGGCGCTCCCCGACGTGCCGACGCTGGCTGAGGCCGGTTATCCCGGACTGACCAGCTTTGACTGGGTCGGCTGGTCGGTGAAAGCCGGAACGGCGACGGACAGCGTCGCGCGGCTCAATGCGGCGGTGGACAAGGCGCTGGCGACGCCGAAAGTGCAGGACGCTCTCGCCAAGATCGGTTCCGAGGCGGCAGGTGGTACGCCGCAGCAACTTGGTGAGCTCGTGCGGTCGCAGGTCGCGCTCTGGGCCAAGGTCGTCAGCGACGCCGGGCTCAAATTGCAGCAATAAGCAGATTGATATGGATACCGCATCGGCCTGGAACGGCAACTGGGCGTGGAGCCTGCCGTTGATCGTGCTCACTGCGATCTTTCACGTCATCGGCCTGGGTCTTTTCAATGTCAGGTTGGATCAATTCCTGGCTTCGGTGAAAAACCATCGACACTACGACTTCGTATTCGTGCCGGTCATGGGCGTCGTTGTGATGTGGGCGACTTTCTTGCACGCGGTCGAGGCCGGCGTATGGGCGGTCGCCTATCGCAGCCTCGGCGCACTGCCGGACGGCAAATCGGCCATTCTGTATTCGTTGAGCGCGATGACAACTTACGGTCATGCGGATCTTCATCTGGCCGACCATTGGCAGCTCATGGGCGCGCTCGAGGCCCTCAACGGCATCATCCTTTTCGGACTGACTACAGCGTTCATGTACGGCATGATCCAGCGAAGTCTGGCCGATCGAGCGGCGGCGCGGCTATCGCGGTCCGGGCCATAATGTGGCGAGGGTGGTTTGATGATTTCCTTCAATTCGGTACTGCACTAACATTCGCGGCAACAGATCGCGGGAAGGATTCATGCCGGGACGGGTTGAGGGCAAGGTGGCGCTGGTCATGGGGGCCGGCTGTGTCGGCCCCGGCTGGGGCAATGGCCGCGCCGCGGCGGTAATGTTCGCGCGCGAAGGCGCAAAAGTCTTTGCCGTCGACAAGAATCCGGACGCGATGACCGAGACGGTGGCGCGGGTCGGTAACGACGGTGAAATCGTCACTCATATCTGCGATGCCACCGACGATGCGCAGGTCAAAGCCACAACTGAGGCCTGCCGCGACAAATTCGGCCGCATTGATATCCTGCTCAACAATGTCGGCGGTTCGGCGCCGGGCGGCGTCGCCGAAATGTCCGAGGACACGTTCGATCATCAGATCGATTACAATCTCAAGAGCGTGTTCCTCGCCTGCCGCAATGTCATTCCGGTCATGATCGGGCAGGGCGGCGGCGCCATCGTCAACACCGCCTCAACTTCGGGCATCAGCTTTTCCGGTTCGCCGCAGATCGGTTACGCCTCGGCCAAGGCGGCTATCATCCAGTTCTCACGCGTCACCGCTGTGCAATATGCCAAGCAGGGTATCCGCGTAAATACGGTGATCCCGGGCCAGATGCATACGCCGATGGTCGAGGTACGGCTCGCCAAGCAGCGCACCGGCGGCGACATCGAGGCGCTGCTCAAATCGCGCGTCGCGCGTATTCCGCTCGGCTTCATGGGGGATGGCCGCGACACAGCGGCTGCCGTACTGTTCCTCGCATCCGACGAAGCGCGCTTCATCACAGGAACCGAAATCGTGGTCGACGGCGGCATGACCGCCCGCAGCGACTGAAAGAGCAAGACAGCAATGGCCATCGACCCGAACGATCTCACGCCGACTATTCCGCCGCACGATACCAATCCGAAAAAGCCGAGCATCACGCTGCCGCCGCGCTCGTGCGATTCGCATTTCCATGTATTCGGGCCGCACCGCGAATTCCCCTATGCGCCGAACCGGCCGTTCACGCCGACCGACGCTTCCAAGGAAGACCTGTTCCGGCTGCACAAGTTTCTCGGCATCGAGCGCGGCGTCTTCGTGCAATCGACCGCCTATGGCAGCGATAACCGGGTGCTCGTCGACCTGCTTGAAGCCGGCAAAGGCCGCTACCGTGGCGTCGCCTTGCTCGAGCCGACCACGCCCGATGCCGAGGTCGAACGCCTCGACGATGCCGGCGTGCGCGGCGTGCGGCTGCATTGGTATTTTCCGCACGGCGGCGCGCCACGACCGCGCGAGGAGATGCGCAGGATCATCGAGAAAGTCTCACCCTATGGCTGGCACATCGCCAACCACGTTGGCGGCACCGGCATGGTGGACTATTACGAATTCATCGCGTCGATCGAGGCGCCGGTGGTGATCGATCACATGGCGCGCATCGACATCGATCAGGGCCTCAACGGCCAGCCGTTCCGCATGCTGCTGCGGCTGCTCGACCGCGGTAATGCCTGGGTGAAACTGTCCGGCGCCGACCGCATCACCAAGCACCCGCACTCCTACGCCGAAGCGCTGCCGTTCGCGCAGGCGCTCGCCAAGCATGCGCCCGAGCGCATAGTCTGGGGCACCGATTGGCCGCATCCGAACCACAAGCCCGGCGCTGTACCCAACGACGGCGAACTGGTCGACCTGATTGCGCAGATCGCGCCCAACTCCAAGACCCGCCAGCTCATGATGGTCGACAATCCGACACGGCTGTTTGGTTTCTGATATGCGGGCCCGGCCTCAGCACAAAACCTTGCCGCAACTGCTCACGGCATCGACGATCGCCTGCAAGCGGTAACGGCCGGGATATCCGAGCACGGCGACGCCGCCGGCGATGAAGGACGGCGTCGCGGCAAGGCCCAGTGCATTGCCGAGCCGGACGTGGTCTTTCATCTGCTCGGTCACTTCGTCGCTGTCGCCGATCTTGGTCAAGGCGGCGACGTCGAAGCCGAGGCCGTGGGCGACTTCGAGCGTGCGGGCGCCGTCGGTGACGCCGCGCTGCGAATAGATTTTGCGATGGAAGTCGTAGAATTGCTGCGGGGTGCCGAGCTTCGCCACGGCAAGCTCGACGCGGCTCGCCGCGATGGAAGCAACGCCGAGCACGGGAAACGGCACCAGCACGAGCCTGAGCTGCGGGTCGAGATCGACCATGTCGGCGACGTCGGCCGAGGCGATCCGGCAATACGGACAATTGAGATCGTAGAATTCGATCAGCGTCGTCTTGCCGTTCGGATTGGCGGCGACAACCACGCCGGGCAGCTTGTCGATCGGTCCGGGCACCTTGACGGTGTGGTTGGCGAGCTTCTCGCCGTCATCCCCGCTCAGAGGAAATTCCGATACCAGCTGCATGGAGCGGTCGCGATCCTGCGCAGCGGCGACGGTACAGCAACCAATCGCCAGGGCAGGCGCCAGCGCAAGCACGCACGTTGTTACGGCACTGAAGTTCTTCATCGCTTCCTCGGGCGTGTTGAGGCACAACAGGCCGCCCGCTGCCGATCTGGATGGTTCGGCAATGCTGCTGTCGGTAATGTAGCGGACGCCAGGCAGGAGCGAAACAGTGTCCACTTGCCGAAGCCCGCACAAGCGGACCGAAAACTCGCAGTGGCGGCTTATTTGTCTGACGACATTGATCTGAAATAATGTTCGGCGTGCTGGTAGTAGTTTTCCGCAGCGACTAAATCCCCGGCCTGAGCTTGAGCCTGGGCTAACGCAATATAGCGCTCATAGCTTCTTTGCGCGCTTTGAGAGCCCCTCTGCTCGGGGCGCGCACCATTCTGGGTCCATTGCTTCGAGCGGTTAGTAGAAGGTCTCGCCGAATTGGGGCGATGCATGTTCATGATTGTTCCTGGGCCATTCCGCAGAGCCCACTCCTTGGTAGTGACAGTTGTAATTTTCTTGTGGCGCTGGACGAGAATCGGAGCGGGCGGAATTTACGCCGCCGCTTCCGGTTCCGATCTGCACCATTCGCAGCGGAAAAGCCGTTCCTGAGAAAGCGCCCACGATTTCTGAAGCTGTTCGGTTCACTTTGCGTGGCGACAGACGCCTATTACACGCGATATGTATGAACCAACTGTGCATCATTTGGGCGTATCAGGGAGGATTGTCAAGCACGGCAGCTTGTCCGCGTGTCCCATAAAGGCGGATCTGGTCAAAATACGCCCCGCCAACTCGCATTGACGGGGCAAATATTTTGCGCGCGTCCAAAGGTTAAACTGCCGCCTTCAGATCCTTGGCCGCCCGGAACGCGACTTTCCTGCTTGCTTTGATCTTGATCGCTTCGCCGGTCGCGGGATTGCGTCCCATGCGGACTGCGCGTTTTCTAACCTGTAGAATACCAAGGCCCGCAATGCGGACTCGTTCGCCCTTTTTCAGATGCTTTGTGATCATGCCGACGAGATCATCGAGAAGGGCTGTTCCTGCCCGCTTCGTCAGCTGGTGTTCCTCGGCCAGGGTCGCCGCGAGATGCTTGAGCGTGACCGTGGGCTGGCTTGGCCGTGGCGATTCGTTTCTTGGCTTCTGGCAACGCCATGATTGCTTCCTTCCGAACAGCGCGGAATGCGCTGCAAAATCAAAGCAGTGATTCGGTCGCAAAAGAAAAGCGGCTTTATTCCGGAGTGGCGCCCGAATTGCTGCATGACGCGAGCCTATGACGCGGTGCGCAGTTGTGTTTCCCGACCTCCTGGGGCAAGCGCGACGGAGCCGCGCTTTGGGCTCCTGTGAAATCCCCGTGCGAAGTATTAAATTGGGCATGAAGGGCGACGTGCTGGAATAAGGCCCGTGACCAGGGAGAACATCCCATGTCCACCGCCGCGGAATACCGCAAAATAGCTGAAGAATACGATCGGTTGGCACGCGAGGCTAAGACTGAGACGGACCGTTTGGCATTGCTCGGTCTTGCGGAAAGTTGGTTCGAAAACGCGTCACGCCAGGATGAAATGTCTCCAGGTCAGA
Source organism: uncultured Alphaproteobacteria bacterium (assembly GCA_963733645.1). Taxonomy (GTDB): domain Bacteria; phylum Pseudomonadota; class Alphaproteobacteria; order Rhizobiales; family Xanthobacteraceae; genus BOG-931. The sequence continues at coordinate 80,920 of CAVTFP010000005.1, read as the reverse complement.
TCGCCGAGGTGCAAAATCTGGCGCGGGAGAGGACGGCGAAGCTGGAAATACAAGAACCTCAAAATCGCCGGAGGTGGTGGCGGCGACTGTTAGGTGTTTTTCGTACTGACGAGAACGATATCATTCGATGACTTGGATGCTGCTTGCTGCGAAGAGCGGCGGCCTCGAAAGGCTGCGCTGGCGGGTGGCCCGAAGGCGGCATGAAAGGAAATCGCTGGTCGCAGGCTTTCCAGGCGCATTTCGTTTATTGCATGTCCAACCCATCGTCTGCGGTCGAAACTTTGCGGGGTGAGCGCGCTGATTACCTGCATTCCCGCGGCGCGACGCATTGATTGCGCACCGGCTTCGGCCGGCCGTGGCAGACGCAGCAGCGGATCGTTCACATCCAACCCGCGCCGGCTATCTCACTTTTGCAACGCGGCGCGGCGCAATCCCAGACGCTGGCGTACGACGTGAATGTGGTTTTTGAGTTCGAAGAACAGGTCGGAGTGCCGTATCGGCACTCCCAAATCATTTGCCGACTGATCGATCTTTTCAAGCTCGGATTGCAATGCGTCGAGCTGCGACGCGGTGAGGTCAGCGAGCATATCGGTCTCGACGTTCCTGATCTGACGATACAAATGGAGCATCCGATCACGAACCATCCATCTGGTCAGTTTAGGCACGAAATTCGAAAATGGGACAAGAATCACTGCGCATGACAGCAGGACCGCGATTATCTTCTTGATGAGGCTGATTGCCGAGAATGACAAATATTCGCTCAAGTAGGATGGGCCGTTTTTGTATAATTCGCGCGCGCCGTCAGCCACCGGGAATTCCGGGTCGGTTTGAGTAGGAAATTCACCGGCGTGTTGAAAAATTCCCACGCCGCCGTGCACCTCCACCAGCGCTTTCGCCAAAAGATCGATTATTTCCGGATGAAGATCGTCGCGCACGACTACCGCGTTGGTCGTTCCGATGAGATTTACGTCAGCCGGCGGAATATTACGTTCGAGATCGACGACGCCTTGCGGCAGAAGCAGTCGAACAAGGTATGGAAAAACCCGCGTCAGTGCCTCGCTCTGAGAAATGTTCATCAGCCGGATGTCGGGATCTTGAAACAGAGGCAGGAGTATCGACGAGGTACTTGGCGCCAGCGCAAGGATTATGGCGTCCAGTTCACCATCGATCAGCGCCTTGATCGCGGCCGGTCCCGCAAGGGGCAACAGCGTTGCGCTTTCAGAATTGACGCCGGCTGCACCGAGGATCTGCAGCGCCACGACCGCCTCCGCCCCCACCGCAACGCGCTTGCCCTTGAGTTGCGTCAGACGGTCCAAAATCTCCGTGCCACGATAGAATATCCAAAAGACTTGATAGTCGACGCGTCCTAATGACAGCAGGCCCGGCGCTTGTTTACTGTTCGAGCTCCCTCCCTGCACAAAGGCAACCTGGACACCCGACTTCGGGTCTTCAAGAAGTTTTATGTTATCCGATGTGCCATTCGTTATGCGGATGTTCAGCGTCACGTGGTCGCGAGCGATTATTTTCTGATATTGCTGGGCGAAGTACTCATAGGCGCCGCCTCTGAAGCCTGTTGCAATTGTAATGGTCGATGGTGGCGGGGGATTGAAATGCTCCAAAGCCAGCCATACTGCGCCGGCAATGCAGACCATCGCGACCATGACTCCAAGCAAAGCGGGGGGCCAATAAATGCCGCCGAATATTCGTCGCATGTCAACTCGCGTTTGCCGTGCCCTAGCCGGCCTTGAGCGTTTTTGCCGCCTTGGCGGAGTCATACCACCAGGTGTCGGGAATACCGCGAAAATAGCGCGGCTGCGCCGGCGGGTGGCCGAAAACGTCCCAATAAGCGATCCAATGCGACGCCTTATACCATTGTGGAATCCAGTAGCGGCCGGCGCGCACCACGCGGTCGAGCACGCGGCAAGCGGTGACAAGCGCGGTCCGCGTGTCGGCGGCGATGATGGCATCGACCATGGCGTCGACCGCCGGGTCGGCGATGCCGGCGAGGTTGTTGGAGCCCTTCAGCGCCGCGGCCTGCGACGAGAAATACGAGCGCAGTGAATTGCCCGGTGTTGCCGAAAAGCTGAAGCGGTCGATGGTGATGTCGAAGTCAAAACCGTCGCGCCGCGCCTGGTATTGCACCGGATCGACGACCCGCAGGGTGGCGCCGATGCCGAGTGTCGCCAGATTTCTGATGAACGGCGCGTGATGCGGCTCGAACGACTGCTCGTCGATCAAAAATTCTATCGTGATCGGTTCGCCGCCCGGCAGCGCGCGCTTGCCGTTGATGATGACGCAACCGGCCTCGTTGAGCAGTTGCGCCGCCTTGCGCAATTGGGTGCGGTCCTGTCCGCTGCCGTCGGACACCGGCGGGACGTAAGGGTCGCCGAACACTTCCGCCGGCAGCTTGTCGCGAAACGGCGCCAGCAGCGCCAACTCGTCCGCGTCCGGCGGCCCTTTCGCCATCATGTCGGAATTCTGGAATACCGAGATCGTGCGATCGTAGGAACCATACATGATCGTCTTGTTGGTCCATTCGAAGTCGAAGGCATCGATGAGCGCTTCGCGCAGCCGTGCATCGGAGAACTTCGGCCGCCGCGTATTGATGAACCAGCCTTGGGCGCCGGACGGCGTGTCGTCGGGCAAGGTGTCGCGTTTCACCCGTCCGTCCTTCATGGCGGGGAAATCGTAGCGTGTCGCCCAGGTACGCGACGTGAACTCCTCCCGGAACAGGTAGCTCCCGGCGGTGAAGCCCTCGAAACCGACGTCGCGGTCGCGGTAGAATTCAAAACGCACGATGTCGAAATTGTTCTGGCCGCGCGCGACCGGAAGATCGGCGCCCCACCAATCTTTGACGCGCTCGTATTCGATGTAGCGGCCCGCGTCGAAGCGGCCGACCTTGTAGGCGCCCGAGCCAAGCGGCACGTCGAGCGTCGTTTCGTCGAATGGCTTGGCGGTGTAATAGGCTTTGGAGAAAATCGGCGACCCGGCAACCAATAGCGGCACATCGCGTCCGCGTTTCGGCGCAAATGTCGCCATGACGCTGCTATCGTCGTTCGCCGTGGCGCCGGAAAAATCTCGCAGCGATTGCGTGATGAGCGGGTGGCCCTTGGCTTTGAGGATATTCAGCGAGAAGGCGACGTCGTGGGCGGTGAGCGGCGTGCCGTCGTGGAATTTGGCCGTCGGCCGGATGAAGAACTGGTAGGTCAGTCCGTCGGCCGAGCGCCGCACTTTCTCGGCGGCGAGCCCATACATGGCGTCGGGCTCGTCGCCGGATCGCGCCATCAATGCGGCAAACGTCAGCTCCATGCCCTGCGCCGCATCGCCTTTGAGGATGTAGCTGTTGAGCGAATTGAAGGTGAGGAAATTCTGATTGAATTGCCGGTCGGGTCCGATCTGCGAAAATATGCCGCCCTTCGGCGCGGCTGGATTGGCGTAGCGGAAGTGCGGGAAGTCCGCCGGATAAGCCAGATCGCCGAATGCGGACAGGCCGTGGGATTCGATGGCGTCATCGGCACGGGCATCCCGCAATTTGCCGCGCAACGCTGCAAACCCCGTCGCGGTGGCTGCTAATGCGAGCATGCGCCGCCGCGTAGGGAGAATCACGAGTGCGTACCCGCCTTGGCAGCTTTATCGGCGTCCCACCACCAGATCGTCGGGAACGCCGACGCACTGTATTTCGGCAACGGATCGGGATGGCTGAAGCGATCCCATCGGGCGGTGCGCATTTTGCCGTAGCTCCATTGCGGCACGACATAGTGGTTCCACAACAGCACGCGGTCGAGCGCGTGAGTGGCGACGACCAGATCGTCACGGTTCTTGGCAAAGATGACAGCATTGATCATGGCATCGACCGCCGGGTTCTTGATGCCGATCGAATTGCGCGAGCCCGGCTCGTCGGCGGCTTGCGAACCCCAATAGCCGCGCTGCTCGTTGCCGGATGACAGCGACTCGCCCCAGCCATCGGTGATGATGTCGAAGTCCCAGGTGCGCATCCGATTTTGGTATTGCGCGTCATCGACGGTGCGCACCGACACGGTGATGCCAAGGCGGTCGAGCGAGGGCTTGTAGAACAGAAAAACGCGCTCGAAACTCGGATCGTCGGCGAGGAATTCGACCGCGAAGGGTGCTCCGGTCTTGCTATCCACCAGTTGCTCGTTGCGGATTTCGTAGCCGGCCGCTTTGAACAGCCGCAGCGCCTCGCGTAGATTGTTGCGCACCGCCTCCGGATTGCCGCCGGCAGGGTTACTGTAGACCGTGGTGAACAGCTCGGCGGGGACCTTGTCGCGAACGGTTTCGAGCAGTTCGAGTTCGCGGCCTGTGGGCAGTCCGCTCGAGGCGAGCTCGGTGCCCTGGAAGTAGCTCGCGATGCGCGTGTACTGGTTATAAAAGATCTGCTTGTTCATTTCCTCGAAGTTGAATGCGTAACTGAAAGCAAGACGGACGCGCGGGTCCTGGAATTTGGCGCGGCGGATGTTGAAGGCGAAGGCCTGCATCGTGCCGAAATTGTTAATGGGAAATTCCTCGAGCACCACGCGTTTGTCGGTCACCGCCGGAAAATCGTAAGCCGTGGCCCAGTCCTTGGCGCTGTTCTCGGTACGCCAGTCGACGGCGTCGGCCTTGAACGCTTCGAGCGCCACGGTAGTGTCGCGGAAATATTCGAAGCGCAATTCGTCGAAATTGTTGCGGCCGACATTGACGTTGACGGCGCGACCCCAATAATCCGGAACGCGCTCGTACACCACGGTGCGACCGGCGGAAAATTCCTTGATACGATAAGCGCCGTTGCCGAGCGGCGGCTCGAGCCTGGTCCCGCCGATATCACGCTTCTTGCCGTTGCTGTCCGTGCCTTCCCACCAATGCTTGGGCAATACCGTGAGTTCGCCGACGATCTGCGGCAGTTCGCGGTTGCCGGGCCCGTCGAAGCTGAAGGTGACTTCGCGATCGCCGGTCTTCTCGACCTTGGCGACGTGGCGATAGTAGGCCGATCGCTGCGGACTGTATTTCTTGAACGCTTCGAACGAAAAAATCACGTCGTCGGGCGTTATCGGTGCGCCGTCGTGCCACTTGGCTTCGGCGCGCAGTCGATAGGTGGCCGAAGAGAAATCGTCGGGATAACTCACCGCCTCGGCAAGGAGCCCATATTCGCTCGTGACTTCGTCGAGTGCGGACGTCAGCAACGTGTCGTAGATGATCTCGATGCTGTCGGCGAGCGTACCCTTCACGCCAGCGACCACTAGGTTGAAGTTATCGAACGTGCCAATCGCGATCTGCCGCACCGTGCCGCCTTGCGGCGCATTGGCGTTGACGTAATCGAAGCGCGCGAATCCCGGCTGGTATTTCAGGTCGCCGAACAGCGACAGGCCGTGCCGCCAGTTTCTATCCTGCGCCTGCGCGGGGGTTGTCGAGAGGGGCAGCGGAAGCCCGCGCGCGGCCAGCGCGAGCAGGGTCGATTGCAACAGCGATCGGCGGTTCACCTGGCGCCCCAATCAATTGCGAGAACGCGAAAATCGAGCCGGTGACTATGTGATTTTCAAATGCGGCGCCAGCGTGCCGGTGCGCGCCGCGACGAAATGCACTTCACATCCGCGTGCGCGCGGAGATGGCGCGGTCGTTTATTGCGGCTTCGGCCCGGCCGGAGGTGCAGGGGCGACCGCCGGTTTATTTGCCTGCGGAGCTGTCGCAGCCGCGGCCGGCGCCGGCGTAGCCTCGGCCGCCTTGGGCAGCGGCAGGGGGCTGTCCGAATTCGAATTGAGGTAGGCGATGATGTCGGCGCGCTGCTTCTCGCTCGGTACGCCGCCGAAGGTCATCAGTGTGCCGGGCACGTCGCCGCGCGGATTATCGAGCCATTTGTTCAAGGCATCGAATGTCCAGTTGCCGCCCAGTCCTTTCAATGCCGACGAGTAGTTGAAACCCGATACGGATGCGACCGGGCGACCAACGACGCCATAAAGATCCGGGCCGACCTTGGCGCCCTGGCCTTTGGCCATATTGTGACAGGTCAGGCAGACCTTTGCGCTCGATTCTCCCGCCTGCGGCGAGGCGCTGGCCAGCAGGGTTTCGATCGGTACTTGCGCAGGCGCCGCCGCTCCGCCTTGGGCCGGCTGCTCCTCCTTCACCGCGATCTCGTAACCTGGCTTGGCCGGGACGGACGGCGTGAAGATCGCGCCCGACGCGATGTGCATGGCGACCAGGACGAGACAGGTTCCCAGCACAGCGCCAAGAACTTTGTTGAGTTCGAACGAATTCATCGGGAAATGGCTCCGAGCCGGCGAGGTGGGCAGTGCACAAATAGCCGGTTTGCCGCGCGTCTTGCAACACGTATAAGCCGCCTGCGATGGCCGACATTTTGATCCTGATTCCTGCCCGGATGGCCTCGACCCGGCTGCCCGGCAAGCCGCTGGCCGAAATCGCGGGCCTGCCGATGATTGTGCATGTTTTGCGACGGGCGCTAGCGGCGAAGCTCGGCCCGGTCGTGGTCGCCACGGATTCGGCCGAGATCGCGGCGGCGGTGGATAAGTCGGGCGGCCGTGCGGTCATGACCAGGGCGGATCACGCCTCGGGCTCGGACCGCATCTTCGAGGCGCTGGGCGCAGTCGATCCGCGCGCTGAGGCGAAAATCATCGTCAACGTGCAGGGCGATCTGCCGACGCTCGATCCGGCCCAGATTGCCGCCGCGCTCGGTCCGCTCGCCGACCCGGCGGTCGATATCGCGACGCTGGCCGCCGAAATCACCAAGCCCGCCGAGCGCAGCAATCCCAACGTCGTCAAAATCGTCGGCACGCCGGTCGGGCCATCGCGGCTGCGCGCACTGTACTTCTCGCGCGCCACGGTGCCGGCGGGCGACGGGCCGCTCTACCACCATATCGGCCTCTACGCTTACCGCCGCAGGGCACTTGAGCGCTTCGTCAAGCTACCGGCGTCGCCGCTCGAACGGCGCGAGAAGCTCGAGCAGCTACGCGCGCTTGAGGCCGGCATGCGCATCGACGTCGCAATCGTCGACACGGTGCCGCTTGGCGTCGACACGCCCGAGGATTTGGAAACCGCCCGCGCCATGCTAAATCATGGCCTCAAGACCTAAGCCACAGGCTTTCCGCCAACGATCATGCCCAACAATAAAATCTAGCAAGCGGATCATGAACAAACGCAAGAAAATCGCTTTCCAGGGCGAGCCGGGCGCCAATTCGCATATCGCTTGCGCCGAGGCCTATCCGAGCTACGAGCCGCTGCCCTGTCCGACCTTCGAGGACGCCTTCGCCGCGGTGCGCACCCGCCGCGCCAAGCTTGCCATGATCCCGATCGACAATTCGGTGGCCGGCCGGGTGGCGGACATTCACCACCTGATGCCGCGATCGGGGCTGCACATCGTGGCCGAGTATTTTTTGCCGGTGCAGCATCAATTGATGGCGCTTAAGACCGCGACGCTGCGCAATATCGAGACCGTGGAGAGCCACGTTCATGCGCTCGGCCAGTGCCGCAACATCATCCGCCAGCTCCGCGTCAAGGCGGTGGTCGCCGCCGATACCGCCGGCGCGGCGCGCGAGGTGGCCGAATCCGGCGACGTCACGCGGGCGGCGCTGGCGACGACGCTGGCGGCGAAAATCTACAAGCTGAAAATCCTCAAGAAGAATGTCGCCGACGCCAAGCACAACACCACGCGGTTCGTCGTATTGTCGCGCAAACCGAAGTGGCCGGGCCGCTCGGAAAAACGTGTCGTGACAACTTTTGTCTTCCAGGTGCGCAACATCCCGGCGGCGCTGTACAAGGCGCTCGGCGGCTTCGCCACCAACGGCGTCAACATGACCAAGCTGGAAAGCTACATGGTCGGCGGCAATTTTGCGGCCACGCAGTTCTACGCCGACGTGCAGGGCCATCCAAAGCAGCGCGGGCTGGAACTGGCTCTTGAGGAGCTTGAATTCGTTTCGCAACCGAAAAGTCTGAGGATTCTCGGCGTCTATCCGGCGCACAAGTTTCGCGACACGATAAAATAGCGTCTTGCAGTCAGGTTCTCACTGGTAGGTTCTCGCAAATAGGCTCTTGCAAAACAGGATTTTGGCGATGAGCAAGGAAGAGGTAAAGGTTCGCCGCACGCTCCAGATGCGTTTCACGCTGCCGGCGACTGACACCAGCCACTACGTCGCCATGATCAAGGCCGCGGCGCCGTTTTACCAGGCGTTCGGCAACGCCCAGGTGCGTCTCCTGCAAAACGTCGACGATCCGGCGAAGTTCGTCCAGGAGATCGAATACGAGGCGGACGAGGGCTGGGAGCTCAACCGCCAGCGGCTGGCCGGCGACATCCGCATGCAGACATTCCTGCAAACCTGGCGGACGATGTTCCCCGGAGCGATGGAGATGGATGTCTATCAGATCGTGTGATGCTCTTTTCTATCTGCCGCGAACGCCGTTTTCCCGGTATCCGGGCCATGAGAGAAAGTCCTTCCGTTTCCTCATCGACGTGTAAGTCAGCTCTTTTACATCACGTCGTGCTCTAACTTCACTTCGGCCTGCAGGCTTGCGAGATCGCGGAATATCGAAGCGACAGCGAGCACCCGCCCCTTGCTCCGGTATCTCAGCAAGCAATCCTTCGCCTTGATATCGCCGTCGATAGCGATTTCGTCCCATTGCTCGGCGTGGCCGACATAATTGATCGGTACGTCATAGTGCTGGCTCCAGAAGAACGGCACCGCGTCGAATTTATCGCGCTGTCCAAGCATGTTGAGTGCCGCGGTTTGTCCTTGTCGTTCCGCGACCACCCAATGTTCCACGCGAATGGCCTCGCCGGAGTGCGGATCGGGCCAGCGCGCGATATCGCCGGCTGCGTAGATGCCGGTGACGCTGGTTTCGAGAAAGGCGTTCACCAGAATCCCGCGATCGAGCGCAAGGCCGGCCCGTTCCGCCAGCGCCAAACGCGGTCGCACCCCGACACCGACAACCACGAGGCCGGCTTCTAGTACGCCACCGCTTTTGAGCGTCGCGCGCCGACCTTCGATGGCGATCACGGTATCTTCAAGATGAAAGATGACCCCGTGCTCCTCGTGCAATGCACGAATGAAATCGCCCATTTGCGGCCCGAGGATTCGCTCCATTGGGCGCTTTTCCGGCGCCACCACGTGCACCTCGATTTTGCGAGCGCGCAAAGCTGCCGCAACCTCGAGTCCGATAAAGCTCGCACCGATCACCAGCGCCTGGCGCGTTTCTTTGGCCGCTTCAATGATGGCGCGGCAATCGGCAAGCGTACGTAAGGTATAAACATGCTGCTGGTCGGCGCCCGGAATCGGCAAGTGCACAGGTTCGGCGCCGGTGGCCAGCAGAAGGCGATCATAGGCGACTTTGCCGCCGTCGGCGGTGACGACATGGCGCGCTTTGGCGTCAATGCCGGTGACGTCGCTGTTGAGGCGCAATTCGATACCGGCTTCGCTGTAGAAACTGTCCGGACGCAGCGGCATCCAATCTTCTGGGGCATTGCCGGCGAGGTAGTCCTTGGACAGGTTCGGTCGATCGACTGGGGCCGCGGCGTCACCGCTCAGCATGACGATGCTGCCGCGAAAATCCCGCCGCCGCAGCATCTCGGCCGCGGCGAACCCTGCCGCGCCGCCGCCGACGATGACAACTTTGTCAGGCGTATCAGCCGTCGCTTTACGGCGCGGAATTTGCTGAAGCTGCTCACGCTTTTCGCGAACGAAAATCCGGCCGTCTCGTTGCTCGACCAGCCAGCAGTCGAGAGAGTTCAGTGCCGGTGCGCGCACGGCTTCGCCGCTGCGCAAATCGAAACAAGCGTGATGCCAGGGGCAGCGGATGCTGCCCTCGACCACGAGCCCTTCAGCGAGCGGCCCGTGGTAATGGCTGCAATGGGCCGCGATCGCGAATATCTCGTTGGCGCTCTGGACCAGCAAGACCTCCTGGTCGCCGACGTGACCTGCGAGCTTGCCATCGACAAACTGTGCGAGCGTAACACCCTGGGTCAAATCCGGGCCGCTAGGCGGGGATTGCTCTTGCGCCATGTGTTCCTCCGTGAGGCAATTGCGGTCACTATTTCCTTGATGCAGCCAGCGATTGGAAAGCAACCCTTGCTTCGTGTTGGCCGCTTCGGCCCGAATCCGGCCACTCCATGACCGTGCATATTTCGCATCCGTTTACGGCCCAAGGTCACGTTAACCCGGCATTAACCATATGTGGGCAAGTTTATTAACCAATAGGAATCACGAACACTCAGAGAGGCACCGTGTCGAGCGCCGTTCGCCAATGCCCATCGCTAATGTTCCGGGCGCGCTCCTACATGGCATTCTCAGTGATGCCGCGGGCGCCGGTAATGGATTGGCTGGCCGATATCGACGTCACGCTGGAACGCTCGAAGGGATTTTTCGCCGGCTATCCGGTGGCACTCGATCTGTCGGCGGTGCAATTGAGCGCCAATGCGATCGGCCAGCTCATTGACAATCTCGGCGAACGCGGCATCCGCGTACTTGGCATCGAAGGTATCGCCAGTGAGAATTACGATTCGCGCTTGCCCCCGATCCTTCGTCCCGGCCACGGCCCCACGGCAGCGAAGCTGCCGGACACCGATATCGCTGTAGCCGAACCGGCGCCGCTGCCGGTGAAAGCGCCGCAGCCGGCATCGCTGCTCATCGAGGACCCGGTGCGGTCCGGGCAATCCATCGTATTCATCGACGGCGACATCACCGTACTCGGTTCGGTTGGGTCCGGCGCCGAAGTCGTCGCCGGTGGATCGATTCACGTCTACGGCACGCTGCGTGGCCGCGCCATGGCGGGCGCCACCGGCAACACCCGTGCGCGTATCTTCTGTCACCGTATCGAGGCGGAGCTTCTCGCCATCGATGCTCATTACAAGACTGCAGACGACATCGACGACAGCCTGCGCCGCGGACCCGCCCAAGCTTGGCTGGAAGGCAGCACGCTGAAAATCTCGGCGATGAGCTAAAACAAGGAAAGGCAATAATATGGCTCAGGTGGTGGTTGTTACATCGGGTAAGGGTGGCGTAGGCAAGACAACGTCAACAGCCTCGCTGGGCGCCGCGCTTGCGCATTCCGGCGAAAAGGTCGTTGTGATCGACTTCGACGTCGGCTTGCGTAACCTCGACCTCGTGCTCGGCGCCGAGCGGCGGGTGGTCTTCGACCTGATCAATGTGATCAACGGAATCGCCAAGCTGCCGCAGGCTCTGATCCGCGATAAGCGGCTGGAGAATCTGTTTCTGCTGCCGGCATCGCAGACCCGCGACAAAGACGCGCTGACCGAGGAAGGCGTCGCCAAGGTCATCGAAGAGCTGAAAACCAAATTTGACTGGATCATCTGCGATAGCCCGGCGGGCATCGAGCGCGGCGCGACACTGGCGATGCGCCATGCCGACGCCGCGATCATCGTCACCAATCCCGAAGTATCGTCGGTCCGCGACTCCGATCGCATCATCGGATTGCTGGATTCCAAGACCACACGCGCGGAGCGCGGCGAGCGCGTCGAGAAGCATTTACTCATCACCCGGTATCATGCAGCGCGCGCTGCGCGAGGCGAGATGCTCTCGATCGATGATGTCCTCGAGATTCTTTCTATACCGCTGCTCGGCATCATCCCGGAAAGCGAAGAGGTGCTGCGCGCATCCAATATCGGATCGCCAGTGACATTGAACAGCCCGCTGAGTGCTCCGGCCCGCGCCTATTTCGATGCCGCCAGCCGGCTCAAAGGCGAAAACATACCAGTGCTGATACCGAGTATGAACCGGGGCTTCTTCAACAAGCTGTTGGGACGGAAAGCGGCATGAAGCTGTTCAATCTGTTTCGCAGTGCTTCCTCCGCACCTGTGGCGCGGGAACGTCTGCAACTGCTGCTCGCGCACGAGCGAGGCGCGCGCAATCAGCCCGATCTGGTCGGAATTCTGCGCGAAGAAATATTGGCGGTGATCGGCCGCCACGTTTCCTTCGATCCCGACAAGGTACGGATCGAGATGGATCGCGGTAAATCGGTGACGACGCTCGCCGTCGATATTGAAATTCCCAACGGTCAGCGCTTGTCCCTTGGCCCGCCCGTGGGCCGGCCGTCGGCGGAAATCGCGGCGGCGCCGTCTCGTTCACAATGGAACATTGGACTGGTCTGATGCGCACGATAGCCTTCCTTACGCAAAAGGGCGGAACTGGAAAGACGACGCTTGCGGCATCGCTCGCCGTGGCGGCGGCGGAAGCGGGCGAAAAAGTGATTGCGCTCGACCTCGACCCCCAGGCGTCGTTAACCCGCTGGGGCGAGCGCCGCACGGCCCTGAACCTGGCGACCCAAGTCATGGTCGAGCCGTTCGAACGCGACCGGCTGCCGCGGTTGCGCGCTATTTTATCGGGCCTCGCCGGCGCCGGTTTTACGCTTGCGATCTTCGATACCGCCGGCGCCGACAGCTCGGCGGTGTCGTTGGTTGCCGATGCAGCGGATCTCTGCCTGTTGCCGTCACGGCCGACGCGGCTTGACGTGGAAGCCACGGCGACGACTTTTCGCGCGGCGTTTCTGGCAAAACGCAAAGCCGCATTCGTACTCAACCAGTGCCCGCCGAATTACCGTAGCTGCCGCGCGAGCGAAGCGTCAAAAGCGCTGGTGAACCTCGGCGTCCTGGCGGAGCCGCTGCTGTCCATGCGAATGGATTATCAGGATGCACTCGCTGCCGGCTTCGGCGTCACGGAATATGCCCGCGAGGGCAGGGCGGCTCAGGATGTGGCGGCGCTGTGGCGTTGGTCGAGCGCCCAGCTTGGCAGCGGTGAAACGCTGCCGGCGCATCGCACCGGACGGCGGGCGGCATAGGCCGCGGGAACGCCCATTGGCCGACGACCACGGCCTATCAAATCGTCTGATTGCTGCCGACGTCGGTCGGACCTTCCGCCTTTACCGGTCCTGCCAAGTTTCCTGCCATGTCCGGGTCGTGCCGGGCGCTCTTATCGACCTGTTCCGCCAGCCGGCTCCAGGCCTGGGCCATGGCGAGGAGCGCCAATCTACGTCCCGGTTCGAGGATTTCCTGGGCTTTTTCAGCGCAATAGGCGGCATACAGCCGATAGCAGGCTCCTAACTTACGCGAAGACATACCCCGATTCCCTGCGTCTTTTGACATACCGGTAATGCGCTTTGGCGATACTCGTTCCCGGGTATTTTCGCACCGCAGCGGAAAAATGAGGGCCGCCCGTCCTAGCTGCTCAAGCGCACGTCCGTCGCATCCTTGATGAAGCCCCTGAGTGCATCAGAATCAAAGGGCTTGCGCAGTATTCTCAGGTTTGCCGGAACTGCTCTCGCGGCATCGCTATAGCCAGTCGTCAGGATCACCGGCAGGTTCGGATACTGCGAGTGGATTTCGCTTGCGAGCCCGACGCCGTCGATTGTTCCCGGCATGACGATGTCGCTGAAGACAAGATCGAATTTCGTGCCGTTCGCGAGCAGTTTCAGCGCCGCGTCGGCCGACTCGCGATAGACGGTCTCATAACCGAGATGCTCGAATAGCGACGAGGTCACCTCCGCCACCTCGGCGCTGTCGTCAACGATGAGGACCGCGGGGCGCTGCGAATGTGGTGCTTCCGCAGCACTATCGTGCCCGACGACGATCTCATTTTCGGCAACTGACGGCAAATACATCGTGATCTTCGTTCCTTTGCCGACCTTGCTGTCCGCCAGGACCATTCCGCCGGATTGATGGGCGAAACCGTAAACCTGCGACAACCCGAGGCCGGTGCCCTTGCCAACCTCCTTGGTCGTGAAAAACGGATCGAAAATCTTTGACAGAAGATCCGGAGGAATACCTGTACCGGTATCGCTGAACTCGATCGCCGCGAATTCCTTGTCAGGATGATCCTCGTCATAATTACTCGTCACGTTGCCGATCGACACAGTGAAAGTTCCGCCGCTAGGCATGGCGTCACGGGCATTCACCGCAATATTGACGATTGCCAGCTCCAATTCGGCAAGGTCGACTTTGATCGGCCGAACATTGGGATCGATCTTTTCGTTGTACACGATGTTGCCGCGCAGCGAGCTCTCGATCATCGTGCGCATGCCTCTGACGCACTCATTCAGATCGACAACTGTCGGGCTGAGATGCTGTCGTCGGGCGAAGGTCAACAATTGGCGCGTAAGACTTTCGCCGCGTTTTGCCGCCGTCTGGATCGCCTCGATGGCCTGCGGCAATTTCGGGTCGAGCAGGCGCTTGAAGGTCTGGGCATTCCCTCCGATGATCATCAGCAGGTTGTTGAAATCGTGCGCGATACCGCCGGTCAGCTTGCCGATCGCCTCCAATTTTTGCGCTGTCACGAGTTGTTCTCGCGCCTCGACCAGTTTTTCCTGCGCGTCACGGCGTTCGGTTGCGTCGCGCAGGATGTTGGCGAAACCGACCAGGTTTCCGCTTTTATCCCGGATCGAAGTGATCGAACCGGTAACGAACAGCAGCGTGCCATTCTTTTTGATACGCCATCCCTCGACTTCATGCTTGCCCCGTTGCAGGGCTATTTCGAGGGCGCGACTTGGCTCGCCGGTGCGGCGCTCGTCCGGCCGGTAAAATATTCCGAAATGCTGGCCGACGATCTCTTCGGCGGAGTAACCGACGATCTGCTTCGCAGCATCATTCCAGCTTGCGACGCGCCCGCTCGTATCGAGCACAAAAATGGCGTAGTCGGTGATGCCATCCATCAAAATCTGGAAAAGACGCCGCGAACTCTCGAGCGCAAGGCTGGTCTGCGCAACTTGCCGGCTCAACTGGTCCCGTTCCAACGCCAGATTTGCCCCGGCGTCTCGGTGCCGGGCAATGACCGCGCTCAAGGCGAGTGCCGATAGCGGTACGCTGATTGAAAACGCCAGCAACAGGAACGGGTCGTTCAGGTTCGTTTGCGAAAATGCGCCGTTGCTCGCCGACACTCCCCAAATCGCAGTCCCGCAGAAGATCAGCGCGGCGGTCGCGGCGTTTCTCCGACTTCCGCGCAAAGCAGCCCACGTCAATGGCAGCAAAATAAGAAAGCCGAATAGCTTTTGCTGCGGCTGCAGGTCATTGAGGATGCCGCCGATCATAGGGCTGAATGCAATGGTCCCGATGGCGCTGGCGAGGATGAGAATGGCGGCCGCTTCCAACACGCCGGATCTGGACAACGGACGAAGAGGCATCGTCGCCCAGAGCACGACGGTCGGAGTGATGAGCAGAGTGCCGGCGGCGTCGGCCAGCCACCAAGTCGCCCATTTTGCATAGTCGGGGCTCACGCCATCGGCAAGAACCAGACCCGCAATGGCGGCGGCTGAGCTTGTCATCGCGCTTGGAACAAAGGCTATCAGCGCAAACCGCGCGATGCCCGAAAGAGTTGCGAATGTCTTGCGGCCGTGGGACCAGCGATTGATCAGCCATGCGCCCGCCAATGCCGCAAGAACGATGCCGATCCCGACCGTGCCGGCTGCCAGGATTGACGGAGCGCCACCATCGGAATTCAGCCACACCAGGGCACTCGACGACAACGATCCGAGCAGGATCGCCGGCCAGATGCGGTAGCTGCAGAGCAGGACGAGCGCGAGCGCAAAGCCGGTCGGCGGCCAGCACGGCGTCCGGGTGTAATTGAGCGCTGGCAGAAATTGCCCGAGCTCGGCGACGCCAGCGTAGCAGGCTGCGATGATCAGGATTTCGACAAGATAAGCGGCGGCGTCCGGAATATTGCGAAGACCGCGTAATCCGGCCTCGCCGGTGCCAACTCTTTTCATCGCGCTGATTCTCGCGGTGGAAAGCTTGCTTACTATAACATCTCTTTGACTGGGCTGGATAGCTATGAACTCAAGCTTGTTCCGCGGAGGGAGCGGCGATTACGCCGTGCCGCCGAGTTGCATAACGGCGGCCTCGGGCGTCAGATCGTCTGATTATATGCGCCGACTTCCTTATGGGTGCGCAGCACGGCGTCCACCGCTTTGAACATGTCGCGCATGCGCGTCTCCGACACCGGGCTTTCGACGACGACGACGAGTTCCGGCTTGTTCGATGAGGCGCGCACCAGCCCCCAGGTGCCGTCCTCCACTGTCACGCGCACGCCGTTGACGGTGACGAGATCGCGGATCGGCTGGCCCGATACCTTGCCGCCATTCTTCTGCTCGGTCTCGAAATGCTTCACCACCTCGTCGACCACGGCGTATTTGGTCTCGTCGGCGCAGTGCGGCGACATGGTCGGCGACGACCAGGTCTTCGGCAGCGCGTTCTTCAAATCCGCCATGCTCTTTCCCGGATTGCGGTCGAGCATATCGCAAACCGCAAACGCGAAGATCAACCCGTCGTCGTAGCCGCGGCCGAACGGCTTGTTGAAGAAGAAATGCCCGGATTTCTCGAAGCCGGCGATGGCGCCAATCTCATTGACCCGGCGCTTCATGTAGGAATGTCCGGTCTTCCAGTAATCGGTTTTGGCGCCGTTCTTGATTAGCACCGGATCGGTCATGAACAGGCCGGTCGATTTGACGTCGGCGACGAACAGCGCGTTCTTGTGACTGGCGGATATGTCACGCGCCAGCATGACGCCGACCTTGTCGGCAAAGATTTCCTCGCCGTCATTGTCGACCACGCCGCAGCGGTCGCCGTCGCCATCGAAGCCCAGGCCGACGTCGGCCTTGCTGGCCAGCACGGCGTCGCGCATGGCGTGCAGCATTTTCATGTCTTCGGTATTGGGATTGTAGTTCGGAAAGGTGTGGTCGAGCTCGCAATCAAGCGGCACCACCTCGCAGCCTACCGCTTCCAGCACTTGCGGCGCGAATGCGCCGGCGGTGCCGTTGCCACAAGCGCACACAACCTTGAGGCGCCGCTTGAGCTTCGGCCGTTTGGTGAGGTCGGCGATGTAACGCGCCGGAAAATCCGCGATGAATTCGTACCCGCCGCCGGCCTTGGCCTTGAACGCGCCGCCGAGCACGATGTCTTTCAACCGCGCCATCTCGTCGGGGCCGAAGGTGAGCGGGCGGTTGACGCCCATCTTCACGCCGGTCCAGCCGTTGTCGTTATGCGACGCCGTGACCATGGCGACGCACGGCACGTCGAGATCGAATTGGGCGAAATAGGCCATCGGCGTCAGCGCCAGCCCGATGTCCTTGACCTGGACGCCCGCCGCGATCAGGCCGTTGACCAGCGCCATCTTGATCGACGCCGAATAGGAGCGGAAATCGTGGCCGGTGACGAGTTGCGGCTTGACGCCAAGCTCGGCGATCAGCGTGCCCAGGCCGAGGCCCAGCGCCTCGACGCCCATCAGGTTGATCTCGCTGCCGAACAGCCAGCGCGCGTCATATTCGCGAAAACCGGTGGCCTTCACCATCGGCTCGGATTCGTAGGCATAGGTATTCGGCTTCAGCGCAGGCTTTGGCTTGGGAAACATTGAAATATTTGTCCGAATCGAAACCCCGACAGCAATAGCTTAAACGGCATCAGACCGGAATGGTTGCGTGCTAGAGGGCCGCTCGTGAAAGGCATGTTTCCCGGATGCGGTGCAGCGCGCAGCGGTGCACCGCTGATCCGGGATCGTCGCGGGCGCGGAGTTTATCCCGATTCCGGCTCTGCAGCGCACCACTCCGCTGCGCTTCGTGCTGCGCCGCGCCCGGGAAACGCTTGCAAATTACTGCTCCAGCACCAGCTTGCCGTTGGCGAATTCCCAGCGGTGCAGGCGCGACATAAACGACATGCCGAGCAGGTTCTCGCTCAGCGCGCCGTCCGGCATCACCAGCGCGGCGACGTTGTGCACGGTGATGTCTTCGATCTCGACCATGCCGAGTTCGACCGGTGCCGCGCGCACGGTGCCGTTGGCGGTCCGCACCATCGCGGTGAAGTCGCTCACCAGCGGATGAATGCCGAGCGACGCCGCGTCCTCGGCGGTCAGCGCGATCACCGAGGCGCCGGTGTCGACCATGAAGGTCAGGCGGCGGCCGTCGACCCGGCCGCCGATCTGGAAGTGGCCCTGCGCGTTGCGCGGCACGATCACCGAGCGCGAGTTGTACGCCGCCGGCTGCTGCTGCTGCGCCGCTGCCGATGTCGGCTGCGCGGCCATCAGGGCCGGCGTCGCATGGCCGACCGTGGCCTGCGAGGCGTAGCGGGGAATGATAATGCCGGCGGCGATCGCGAGCACGGCAAAACTGGCGATGGTGCGCATGGCGCAATCTCACCACGGCACGGCGAATAAGGCACTAATGCCGCCGGCGGCGCCGGCGATTTTGGCCGGTGATGGTGAGTGACGGGCTAAAACGATCGTTCGAAGTCGAGGCAAAGTGGCCTGTTCCCTTCGCCGGAGCGGCTCGATAAGCTTGCAGCCATCATGTCGATATTGAGCCAGGACGCGCGCAAAGACGCGCCCCAACATGCCCGCGAGCCGCGCCCCTTCAGCGGCGGCATCGCCTCGCTGGCCGACGATCAGCTCTACGCCCTGCAAAACCCGTTCGCGCTCGACGGCAGGGTGAGTTCTTATCCCGCCAGCGCCCGCGGTTTCTCGGTGGCCAACAGCTATCTGCTCACCCAGCCCGACACCGCGATGCTGATCGATACCGGCTTCGGCAAGGACGAGGCCACGATCCGCACGCAGATCGATTCCCTGATCGCGCCCGGCCTGCCGCTGTCGATGTTCCCGCTGCGGCTTAACGAATTCATGTCGATCAACAACGTCGCGAGTTTCGCCGGACACTTCAACATCGACCAGTGCTACACCAGCAATCCCGACGCCGCCCTGTGGTTCGACTTCGGCGATGCGGGCGGCCGCGATATTCTGTCGTCGATGAAAGTCACCGCGGTGACACGCGCCGACACCATCGAGCTCGGTAAAAGCGGCCGCGTTATCGACGTCATGCAGGCGCCGATCCGGCTCATCGCCACGCGCTGGCTCTACGACCGGGCCACCAGGACCTTGTTCTCCTCCGATATGTTCACCCACGTCTGGCGCGACACCGAGGCCGGACCGTGGATCGTGCAAGACACCGACAACGATTCCACCTCGCCGCGCGACGTGCGCTCGTTCATGCTCAACACCCGCTACTGGTGGCTTGAAGGGGCGCCGACCGACTTGATCCGCCGCGGCATCGGCAATGTGTTCGATAAATTCGACATCGAATGCATCGCGCCCGGCTACGGCGCCATCCTGCGCGGCCGCAACCTCGTGGCGCGGCATTACAAGATGCTCGATGATTTTCTTAAAGCCTGCGACAAGAGCGTCGCGGTGTCGCGCTACGTCACGCGCGATGAGGAGCGCTGATTTCTCCCTCCCCCTGGTGGGGTGGAGCGGGGTGGGGGTCGAGAGGTGACGAGGGTAAAAGTCGCTACGCCGTCTGATAGCGCTTGAGGAACGTGCGCGCGCGGTTGATGGTGCGGGCCTTCAGGTCCGCCGGCTCCTTCCAGGGAAACACCGTGATCTCGGCATTCGGCGCCAGTGAAGCGATGTCGACCGAGACCTGAAGCGGATGCGCCACGACGTCGTCGGGCAGAACCAGCATCGGCGTCTGGCACGATTTCGCAAAATCGCGCGATACGCTGTACACGAAGTCAGGCTGCACGCGGTACAGGTTGTGCAGGTACAGCTCGATGGTCGCCATCGACACATTCGGCTGGCGCTCGACAAACTCTTTGGCCCAGACATCCTTGCCGGAATCGTACATGTAGTCCGGCTTTTCCGGCCGGTGCCCGACCGGCTGGCTCAGCACCGCTGCGACCACGCGCTGCGGCGCGCGCTCCATCAGCTTCATCGCGAACGGGCCGCCGATGCAGTTTCCGAAAAAGAAAAACTGCTGGATGCCGAGAGCGTCCATCACGCCGAGCTGGTCGTCGGCGAATGCGTCCCACGGATTGTCGACCGGGACCGGGCCGGCCGACTCGCCGTTGGTGGCGTTGCGCTGGTCCATGGTGATCACGCGGAAGTCGTTCTTGAACTCCTCCATGATGTTGATCACCGCGGCCGGCCAGTTCGCGATGCGCGAGTTCAAGCCGCCGCCGGGCGTCGCCAACAGCGGAAAGCCTGCGCCGATCTCGGCGTAGCGGATCCGGACGTTGCCCTTCTCGTAGAATCCGATCTTGGCGCCCGCCGGCAAACCGGCGCCGGATTGCGGCGCTTGGGCGAACACCTGCGGAGCTGAGGTTGCCGCCGCCGCGGCGGCACCGGTCGTCAGAACGGCGCGTCGGTTTGAATCGATCATCGGCTCTCTCCCTGTCGTGGTTTCGCGGCCGGTGAGCCCTTTGATTTTAGCATTGACATCCGAGCCTGCCGAGCCCGGACGAACGGCGCTGAAGCAGTGCTGACAGCGGCCCCTTTCAAAGGTAGGTTTCGTAGCCCGGATGAGCGAAGCGCCGGGACGGTGCGAGAGCCAAACCATCATTTCCGCATGTCGCTACGCTCGTGCGGTCTACAGGAAAGAGCGCTGGATGCTCGACAAGCCGACCGTCAAAAGCATGCTCGACACTCCCGTTGCCGCGCGCATGCCGCGCGAGATCGCGCCCGGCGTGTTCTGGATCGGCGATTGCCTGGCGCAGCGCCACAAGGGCAAGGTCTATCACGGCTATAACGCCGCCTTCCTGGTCGCCGGCAACGACGCCTCGATCCTGGTCGAGACCGGGCATCCGAAGGATTTCCCGGTCGTCGAGCGCCACATGAACGAGCTGTTCGCGCGCGGCGTCGCGCCGCTGAAATATCTGTTCGTGACGCACCAGGAGACGCCGCATTGCGGCGGCCTCGGCCGCATCCTCAAAACATTCCCCGAGACGCTCCTGGTCGGCGACGTCAGCGACTATCATCTCGCGTTCCCGCAATACGAACACCGCATGCGGGCGATGAACGAGGGCGACGAGATCGATCTCGGCGGCCGCACCTTGATGGCGGTCGAGCCGGTAATCCGCGACCTGCGCACCACCTGGTGGGGTTTCGATACCAAAGAGCGCGTGCTGTTTCCGGGCGACGGTTTCGCCTACAGCCATTATCACGAGGACGGCCACTGCGGCCTGGTCGCCGAGGAAGCGGTGTCGCTCGACCTGCCGGACGTGTCGTCGACCTTCGCCGACCTCGCTTTGTTCTGGACCAAATTCGCCGACATGAACGTCTATTGCGACCGGCT
The DNA here is from genome assembly GCA_963733645.1 of uncultured Alphaproteobacteria bacterium. Lineage (GTDB taxonomy): Bacteria > Pseudomonadota > Alphaproteobacteria > Rhizobiales > Xanthobacteraceae > BOG-931. The sequence continues at coordinate 59,869 of CAVTFP010000005.1, read as the reverse complement.
CGACCATCTCATTGAGCGGCTCGACGTGAAAACCATCGCGCCGACCCACGGTCTGCCGATCACCGACGTGAAAGCCACGGTGCCGAAGGTGCAGCAGGGCCTCAAAGCCGCGGCGCTGATGCCGGAGTCGGGGACGAATGAGAAGGTGGCGGCGGCCGGCGCCTAGTTATTTTTCCACGGCCGGCTTGCCGCTCCGCTCCTCGACTTGAGTCAGGTCATCGCGCGTGCGCGTGCGCAACAAGTGATCGAGATGAACAATGGCGACCCCGCTCCTCTACATTCTCGTGAGACTCTGGATCGACAAGGATCGCGAGACGGAATTCGAGGCCTACGAGAGCAAAGTGGCGCGCATCATGGCGCGCTACGGCGGTGTCATTGAGCTTGCTTTCCGGCCGTCCGGGGCGTCGAAAGGGTCGGAGAAGCCTTTCGAGGTCCACGTGCTCAAATTTCCAAGCCAGGAGCTCTACGACGCATACCTGAATGATGCGGAGCGTCGTTCTCTGAGTGGGGAACGCGCTGGCATAATCACAAACAGCGATATTCTCGTTGGAACGCCGGGACGGGCTTATGGCTTGTGACGGCGCCTTCAGCGCCGCTGACGCGATTCGCGCCGCGTGCTAAGAAGCCAAATACCAACATCATTTCACAATCCAGGTAGTAGCCCGCCATGCCCAAACTCTACGAGGCCCTCGCCGAAGCGTTCCTTGCGGAGGGAGTCGACACGCAGTTCGTCCTGATGGGCGACGGCAACATGCATTGGTCCACCGCCTTTGCCAAACTGCCGGGTGTGCACAGCATTCACGTCAGGCACGAGCACGTCACCGTGGCGGCGGCGACGGCCTACAACGTCGCAACCGGCAAGCTCGCTGTCGCTTCCGTCACCTGTGGTCCCGGTGTGACCCAGTTAATGACTGCGCTGCCGGCCGCGGTACGCGCCCGCCTGCCGATGGTGGTGTTCGCCGGCGAGTTGCCGATCAACGCCAAGTTCTACAACCAGTACATCGACCAGGCGCCGCTGGTGACGGCGACCGGGGCGCATTACATCGCCGCGCATAGCGTGCCGCGCATGATGGATTACGTGCGCGAGGCCTTTCACGTCGCCAAGTACGAGCGGCGCCCGGTGGTGCTGGGCATTCCCTACGACCTGCAAAAGGTCGAATACATGGCCAACCAGCCCTACGAGACCTCGGCGATGTATCAGCCCAAGGTCGGGCGCATGCAGCCAGATCCCGAGCTCATAACCGAGGCCGTCGAGCGGCTGGCCGCGGCAAAGCGGCCGATCATCTTCGGCGGCCGTGGCGTGCTGTGGTCGGGCGCGCGCGATGCGGCGATCAAGCTTGCCGATCGCTGCGGCGCGTTACTCTCCAACACGCTGCCCGCGCGCGGTCTGTTCCACGATCAGCCGTTTGGGCTCGGCACCACCGGCAGTTACTTCACGTCGTTGGGCCGAGAGATGTACGAATCCGCTGACCTCGTGCTCGCGGTCGGTACCAGCCTTTCCTACTACGTCGGCGGCGGGCACTACTGGGGCAAGGCCTACAAGATCCAGCTCGACGATGCTCCACGCGGCTTGCGCGACGGCCAGAAGGCCGCGGACCTTTACGTTAGATCGGATGCGCGCGCCGGCGTCGAGGCCATCCTTGCCGGCCTCGACAAGAAGCTGGGCGCGGGCAAACCGACCGCGGCCACGATCCGCTCGAAGGAGCTGGCACATCGCATCGCGACCGAGCCGGCGGATTCGATGCCGTTCGACATCGAGCCCGGCGTGCTCGATCCGCGCGACGTGATCCGGGTCATGGATACGGTCATTCCGAAGGATTGGGATTGTGTCGTCGGCGGCGGCCATCAGGCCTACTTCAACACCCAGATGCGCGGGCGGCCGGCGGAGCGCTACACCACGGTTCGTGAATTCGGCGCGGTCGGCAACGGCCTGTCGTATGCGCTCGGCGTTGCCGCGGCGCGCCGGCAGGGCCGCGACGGCAAGGTCGTGCTGTTCGAAGGCGACGGCGGGCTCCTGTTCCATATTCAGGAGCTCGAAACGCTCAAGCGCCAGGGATTTCGCATCCTGATCTGCGCGATGAACGACGGCGGCTACGGCTCGGAGTTTCACAAGCTGCGCGCCGACGGCATCGACGACAGCCTGGCTGTGTTCGGCCGGCCGCCGCTCGAAAAAATCGCGCAGGGCTTTGGCCTGCGCGGCCACGAGATCCGCGATGTGTCGGTCATCCCGAAGCTGTTCGCCGACTTCACCGCGCAGGGCGAAAGCGAAATCTGGAACATCCAGATCTCGGATAAGGTCACCGCGCCGGTGATCCGCCAGACCATCCAGCGCGGCCATGGCAATATGTGAGGATTTTTTGAAGCGCATCCCGCTTCGATTGAAAGCATAACGTCGATTTTGCGCGCCGCTACGGTTAGAGGACAGCGGTAGACGGAGGTGCTCTTCCGTTGCGCCAAGGACGACCCACACGCTCGAATTGGGAGGAGGCGATGGAAATAAGTCTTTCAGGGCGGACTGCTATCGTTACCGGCGGCAGCAAGGGAATCGGCTTTGCTGTGGCGACGCGGTTTGCGGCCTCCGGCGCCGATGTCGCCATTGTCGCGCGCACGGAAGAGCCGCTCAAGGAAGCGGTCGCGGCTATCAGGAAGTCGAGCCAGGTTCGCGTCATCGGGGTTCTGGCCGATCTCAGCAAGGCGGCCGATGTCCAGCGCAGCTATGACGAGGTGATGAAGGCGTTCGGCAAGGTCGATATCATCGTCAACAATGCGGGAACGTCGCAGGCCATGCCGTTCGAGAAGGTCACCGACGAAATCCTGCACGACGATCTCGAGCTGAAACTGTTCGCAGCGTTGCGGTTGATCCGGCTGGTCATGCCTCAAATGAAGGAGCGGCGTTGGGGCCGCATCATCAACGTGCTCAACATCGGAGCCAAGGCGCCGCGGCCCAACAGCATGCCGACGTCGATATCACGCGGGGCAGGCATGGCGATGACCAAGGCGCTGTCGCACGAGTTGGCGCCGCACAACGTGCTGGTGAATGCCATGCTCGTCGGTATCATTCGCGCCGACCAGCATGTGCAGCGAGCGAAACGGACCAATGTGAAGCTCGACGATTATTACAAGGCGCACGATAGGGAAATCCCGATCGGCCGCGTCGGTGAGGCGGAGGAATTCGCCAATCTCGCCTGCTTCCTGGTATCGGAGCAGGGCGGCTATATCACCGGCACGGCGATCAACGTCGACGGCGGGCGCTCGCCTGTGGTGTGATGATCATCCTATGCCGCCGACTGGCGCCGGTGTGACTGAACCTGTCGAGCGACAAACGCGCGAGCCCAACATGACTGACACACCTTAATACACGCCCGCCGCGCCCGAAAAACACCTGACGCGCTGGACGAAAGAAATCGGCGCGCGTCCGGCCGTCAAGCGCAGGCGAATGGTCAATTGCATCAGCGGGCCATCTATGCGCGTTGCGATCTGCTCACCGGCAACCGCCGCGGGCCGATGTGGTCACAGACCATTCCGGAGCAGGGCCGCGAAATCTGGTACCGCTGGCCGCAAGAGCAATGGCAGTCGGTGCGCATGCTCGGCCGCGTGATCGCGGGCCGCGAACCGGGGCGCACAGACGACGATCAGGTCATCGCGTTCATGAACCAGGGCGAGGGCATGCAGTTAGCCGCGGTCGGCGGCATGCTCTATGACCTCGCCTGCAAACGCGGACTCGGCACCCAAGCGCCGGCGGAGTGGTTTCACCAGGATAAGAAGTACATTCCGTAGGTCGCTGCAGCGTTCTTACTGTCGAAATAGCGGAAGATGTTGCGCGGACAACTAACCCGGTCCTGCGACACTCGGGTAGTCGTCCCAGGTGCGTTCTTTGAAAAAACGCCCCGAACGCTTCTTTCTTTTTCCACCCCACTGTTTGAAGAAAAACACGACGTCCTGCCGTAGGCAGGCATCGTGCAATTGCTCTACCCACCATTCCTCAATGCCCCGCGCGCGGGGGCCGGATTCCCCGCCGATAATTGCCCAATGTATGCCACGTAAATCTGGTTCTATGATCGGTCCCAAAAGTGGCTCAAACGAAACGAAGCGAATGTGCGCCGGTACACGGCGCAGTAGATCGATACGATCCAGATAGTCCTCACTTTCGACCGAAGTGCCGAGCCATACGTTTGGGAGCGTTGGAAAATCCGGCTTGGAGAGGACCTCCAGCATCCGTTCAGGACGCTTGGTGAGCACCTGGAATGAATGCCAGTGCGCCCGCCGCATGACTTGCCATACCTGCCGGATGAAGGCTTCCTCCGCCTGATCCTGGAATAGATCCGACATCGAATTGACGAAGATACGCTGCGGTTTTTTCCATGTGAGCGGCGCTGTGAGTGCGTCCATGTCAACGTTCACGCGGCCCGTCCAGACATGACGCTTGCCGGATTTGCGCGTGGTGCCAGCGTATTTTGACATCCCCATCGCCTGCAAGCGCGCGGCCATGCGCATGGCGTAGCAATTAGTGCAGCCGGGCGAGAGCACGGCACATCCTGCGATCGGATTCCATGTCGCCTCGGTCCATTCGATGTCGGAAGCGGCCATACCTACTTTAACCTCGCATTACAAAAGTTCACCTTGACCCGACACATTCCGAATTTTGTCCCAAAACTCTTGAGCGAGTTTATGATGACTGACCATCACTAGCCAATAAAGTCGTTGATTTTTCGTTGGTCCGGAAACTAACTCATAACGTGCCGGGGCGAATCCGAGTTTTTCCATTTGTGCAGCCCAATAGGCAACATACGCAGCGCGCGTCGCCGATTTCGATTGCCTAAGACTGACCGCATTCCTCCAACCGGGCGCAAAGCGGTCTAGCGGCCCTTCTTTAGACATCGAATAAATGTCCAGATTGCGCTGCAGATCGTGGACACTGATGTGGATCAGCACGTCCATGCGCCTGAACTTAGCGAGCGCTTCAATTACCGGAAACGGCAAAGCATCAAGATTGTAGGGATCAAGAAACGCAAAATGAAAACCGTATGGGTTCAATTTGCGCGCAACCTGTACGACTGTCACATCTGCATTTCCTATTTCTATCTTGGGCGAGCCGCCAGCATTTGCGAGCCTTTGCTGCGCGGCACGGCAACTTTCTTCCGATGCATCCGCAATATGAATTTCAGAAAATGGAACGCCTCCATCACGAGCGGTCTTAAATGCGACGAGGGGACTCCCGTCGATCTTTTCCTGCGTGCCGCGGATGATTGCGCGCGCTGCGCCGCAATAAAGGTCAATATAAGTTGCGCCACCCGAACCGTTGACCCACTTCCGGCGCGTGGCCCGCGTAATGTCGATGTACTTGCGAAGACGCTCATGCTTCTCCTTCGCCCATGGTCCGACTTCGTCTAACAGCAAGCCGTCACCGTCCAACATATGCCGACACTCGCTGCTGTCCGAGATATGTTCTTGTTATGTTCTAAAGCACGGAAGAGTTGAAATCAATGCCCTTTCGTCACTTTTGATGCGGTCTATTCCGCGTCGGAAGGATGGGCGAGTCACTTCTGCAGCGACAAAATTCTTGACTGATGTCCCTATTTCCGATACAAATCAGTTTATCTCGCTCGCTAAAGATTCGAGGGACGCCATCATGAGGGTGCTCCTGACGGCGGAGCGGGAGCGGTGCCCGCGGGCGGAGCGACACACTTCGCTTTCGGGCGGCTTGGGAACCGATCGGCCGGCGCGTTTTGGCCGGTCTGCGAGGAGCTCGCTGCACTGGCGCCGGGGAGGGTCCTCCCGTCTGCACCCGGTAATTCCAGGAAACGCGGACCCGAGCCGAGCCAAGGGGTGACACTCTTGGCGAGTGCCGCGGCGAGGCGCCGAGAGGCGAGCGCGCCCCCTTCCGGCCTCCCCGCGCAATCGGGGGAGGAGAGAGGCGAGGCGCGCGTCCGCGCCCAGCATTTCAGGTGGCGACATCTGAAAGCGCGGTGCGGAAAACATTTGGTGCGCCTTTCGGCGCTCCGCTTCCCTCGCTTTGTGAGGGGCTTTTTCAGTGCAGTGACAAAAACTCGGATGCAGGTGCATCGCGACGAATGACCTCGCTTATCCGCCACCGCGATAGCGGGGGAGGGGGACCACGCGAAGCGTGGTGGAGGGGGCGTCTAACTCGTCGCTTCGTTTTCGTCAAAGGAGAGTTCGTCGAGTCCCGCGCCCCTTCCACCGCGCAAGTGCCACAGCCGAACTCATGCGTCGGCGTTCTTTACGTAAAGTACGGCGGCCGAAGGCCGCCTATGCCCCCTTCCCCGCTATCGCGGGGCAGGATGCAGAAAGGAACGACGCATGCGCAAATCCAAATACCCGCGCCGTTTGACGCACGAACAGTGGCTAGCACTGCCGCAGAACAAGCGCCGCGATTTGACGATGCGTGCGCAGTGCGACCTGATGGGATCGTTCCGGCACTGCAAACATAAACTGTGCCGCCGCGCGCGGACCTGTTCGGGCGATGCCGATGCCTGCCTGAAGAAGCTTTGGCGTTTGATCAAGAACAAGCCGAAAACGCTGCGCGGCGAATATGCCCGGCTCGCACAGTTGCCCTATGCGTAGCGGCCCGCCGCGCCGGCGCCGGGCACGACAGGGCGTTTTACATTCCCGGGACCGGCATGATCTCGACGAGTTCGATCCAGGCGCCCGGCATCATTTGCAGATGAGGATGGTCTTTACCGAACAGTTTTGCGGCCGCGTCGGCCGAGGCGGCCTGCACGATCGAATATCCGCCGATGCCGTTTTTCGCATCGGTGGCTCCGCCGCCGTCGACGCGCTTGGCCTTGCCGAGCGGCCCGCCGTGGTCGACGATGGATGTCTTGTTGGCGATCATCCATTGCATCCACCCGTCCATGCCTTTCTTCTGTTGCTCGGGCGTGGAGTTTTTCATCGCTTTTTCGAAGTCGGCCGGAGAAGCCATGTACAACACCATGAATTTTTTCATCGGATTTTCCTTTATTGTTGGTCTCGGCAAGATGACGGTATTCGCGGAGTTCTATCCGGCGTTCTTTTGCGCCCGCTCGATGGCCCAGCGATTTTCCGGAATTGGCAGCTCAAGATTTTCGCGCAAGGTCTTGCCTTCATATTCGGTGCGGAACAGCTTGCGCCGTTGCAGTTCGGGGATGAGCATTTCGACAATGTCCTCAAGCCCGCGCGGCATGGTCAGCGGCATGATGTTGAAACCGTCGGCCGCGCCGCCGCGATACCACGTTTCCAGCGCGTCGGCGACTTCTACCGGAGTGCCGATGACGACGCGATGACCGCGCTGGCCGTAGACGCGCTTGTAGAGCTGGCGGATGGTCAGGTTTTCGCGGCGCGCCAGTTCTACCATGACTTTGACGCGGCCTTTTTGCTCGATGCCGGGGTGCGGATCGGGCACCGGGCCGTCCGGCGGCAGGCTCGACATATCGAAGCCGAAGTAGGACGACAAATCCTTGATCGCCAGTTCCGGCGACAAGAGCGCCTGCAAGCGTTCGTATTTGGCGGCGGCTTCGGCGCGGGTCTGCCCGATCACGGTCATCACGCCGGGCATCACCTTGATGGCGTTGGGCGGGCGGCCGTAAGCGGCGGCGCGGCGCTTGATGTCAGCGTAAAAGGCGCGGCCGGAGTCGAGATCCTGCTGCACTGTGAAGGTGACCTCGGCGGTTTCGCCGGCAAGATCGCGGCCGTCGTCGGACTGGCCGGCCTGCACGATCACCGGGTGACCTTGCGGCGAGCGCTGCACCATCAACGGCCCGCGCACCGAAAAGTGCTTGCCCTTGTGGTTGAGGAAATGAAGTTTTGTGCGGTCGAAATAAATGCCGCTGTCCTGGTCGGCGATGACGGCGCCGTCTTCCCAGCTATCCCACAGACCGAGCACGACTTTGGCGAACTCGTGGGCGCGGGCGTAGCGGTCGCCGTGGTGCGGGTGGGTCTCGCGGCCGAAGTTATAAGCCTCGGCGACGGCGAGCGACGTCACCAGATTCCAGCCGGCGCGGCCGCCGCTGATCTGGTCGAGCGACGCAAAAAACCGCGCGACATGAAACGGCTCGTAATAGGTCGTGGTCGCGGTGGCGACGAGGCCGATGTGTTCGGTGACGGCGGACATGGCGGCGAGCAGTGTGATCGGTTCGAGCCGAGTGCCTGCGGTGGTGCGCGTCCACGACTCGACGTCGTCGGCGCCGAAGGTTGCGTTGGTGTCGGCCATGAACAGGAGATCGAACTTGCCGCGTTCGGCAAGCCGCGCGATGTCGAGAAAATGCGACAGCGACACCCGGCCGCGCGGATCGACATCGGGATCGCGCCAGGCGGCGACATGATGCCCGGTGCCTTCGAGGAACATGCCAAGCTTCATCATGGCGATACCCATTGGCGCCGTATCGTAGCCCGGGTTGAGCGGATGCGAAACCCGGGGCTATTTACTCTGTCATGCCCCGCGCAGGCGGGGCATCCAGTAATCGTTGTCGTCTCGGATGTTGATCTCGACCGTCACGGAATACTGGATTATCCGCCGGAGCTTGTCATCGGGCCGGCCACTTCGGGCCGGACCCGTTGGCGGATAATGACACGGCTATTTCGCCGGAGAGGGGAACGGTTCGGTGTAGAAATCGCCGTCGCGGCCGAAATACATCGCCTTGCGGCCGGCGATGAACACTTCGTAGTGCGAGCAGCCGCTCGACATGATGCGGCGCAAAAATTCGGCGTAGCCGATCTCGCCGCGCTGGATGGCTTTGACGGTGGCGGCGACCGCCTGCGGATCGAACGCCGGCGCAATCGCAGCTATTTCCTTGAGCGGCAGCGCTTCGTCAAACGCCTCGGCGCCGGCGCCGTAATAGGTGTTGCGCAGCTTCACCAGATCGGCGGTGTAGGACGCGACGCCGGCACCGGCGAGCTGGGGAATGATCTTCGAAAACGGCGTGTCGGCGAAGCTCTGCTTCATGCACTCGGCGATTGTCTGCGTGTTCATGGCGGGCACTCCTATCTGCCTGGGTTGAGGGGATCGATGTCGGCAATCGCTTCGAGCAGGCGGCGCAGGTTGCGCTGGATTGAAGCGACGTCGGCGGGCGAAAGTTTTCTGGCGAGGCGGGCGTGATAGCCGCCCGCGGCCTTGGTCAGTTGCTCAAGCGCGGCGCGGCCGCGTTTGGTCAGGACGAGGTGCGGCGAGGCGCGATGGTCGGGATTGTCCTGGTATTGCGCCGAGCCCTCGGCAACCAGCAGGTCGGCGATGCGCTGCACGTTCTGCCGGGTGACGCCGAGCACGCGGGCAAGCTGCGGTACGCTATGCGGCGCGGCCGAAGCGGCGCTGAGCACCTGCCAGCGCGCCTGGGTCTGGCCCACGGTGCGGGCGATCGCCTCGCCGCAATCGCGGAAACGGCCGGCGAGTTCGTAGACGTCGGCGATGATGATCGGGACGAGGGGGGCGGTTGTGCTGCTCATGGTTCTATATTGTCGAAATGACAGCATGTTGTCAACTGGCCGTAGCTCGGGTTGAGCGAAGCGAAACCCGGGGCAGTCTTTGGGTTTGGTGCGGTTTCCCGGATTTCGCTACGCTCAATCCGGGCTACAAAGGTACTGGAGGAAACACGATGCCTGACAAGAAACTGACCGGCCGAATCGCGGCCGACCGTGTCCGGATGCAATCGACGCCGAAGCCGCCCGCGGGCGCGGTCGAGCGGTTCCTGGCGCTCGGCGAATGCACCAGCATGATTTCGGATGTGATGGACGAACTCGGCGTGCCCGAAGGCACCATCGGCGCGTCGGTGCTCAAACCGACGCTGCCCGGCAAGCTCATCGTCGGCCCGGCGCTCACGGTGCGCAATATCCGCCAGCGCTCCGATGCGCTCAAAGCCACCACCCACGTCAACCGCATGGCCGAATTCGAGGCGCATAATCTTGCCGAGGACGGCGACGTGCTGGTGATTGCCGGCGTCTCAGGCATGTCGAACATGGGCGGCATCTCGTCCTACACCGGCCTGCGCCAGGGCGAGCGCGGCGCCATCGTCATGGGCGGCGTGCGCGATGTGCGCCATTCGCGCTCGATCGGCTATCCGGTTTGGGCGAGCGAGATCACGCCGGTCACCGGCAAATGGCGACTCGAAACCGTCGAGATCAACGGCGAGATCCAGATGGGCGAAGTCCGCGTCAATCCCGGCGATCTCGTTGTCGCCGACGATACCGGGGTCTGCTTCATCCCGCGCGCCGACATCATGCGGGTGCTGGAACTGTGCGAGAAGAAAAAGAAAGACGAGGACGCCCGCATCGAAGCGATCACGCGGGGCGTCCCTGTGCCGGTGTTTTATGGGAAAGGGTGAACCCATAATGGCGGATGATGACACGAAGGGAACGGTCGATCCGGTATTTCAGAGCAACTCGTTTTGCGCTAACCTCTTTGGCGACCAAGCCCGAGGAGAAGTTCGATGAAAATGAGCGTCGGCGTGCTCGACCACTACAACGTGTCGACCCGGAAACTTAAAGAGACCGTGCAATTTTACGAGGGCGTGCTCGGCCTCGAAAATGGCGCGCGCCCGCCGTTCGATTTTCCCGGTGCGTGGCTTTACAGCGAGGGCCATCCGGTGCTGCATCTCAACGACATCGCCGGCACCGACAGACAGCAGCGCCCGGACTTGGGTGTGATCGATCACGTTGCGTTCGGCAGCCATGGTTTCGAAGCGATGAAAAAGCACCTCTCGGGAAAGGGCATTGATTACCGCGTCAACGTCGTACCGAACAGTACGCGCCGGCAGATTTTCCTGCGCGATCCCAACAACGTCGAAATCGAGCTTAATTACGAGATCAAGAACGAGCCTGCCGGCTAAGCAAGCATCGTCGGCTGGGCACCTTGCGGGAGGACATACGAGCGCCCAATTGGAAGGGCTTGATGCGGATCGATGCCGCGTCCCATCGCGTGTTGAAGGTTGATCGATTGTAGAGTGGAGTGTGACAATGAAATTAAAAGTTTTGGCGGCTGCGGCTTTGCTCGCGTTCGCCGCAACCGATGCTTCAGCCCAAGTTGGAAATCTGTCAGGTCCGTATCGCTGCGTGCAGGGGTGCGTCGGCGGTCTGCCGGGCCCCGCCTTTGTCACGCAAAATGGCTGGGAGCTGAACCTGGTCAATGAAGCGGGCCAGCCGTCGCGCGCCTGGATCGATTATCCGGGGCACCTCTGGGCCCAATATTGGGATGAGGGCGCGGTGTTTTCGCCCGACGGCATGTCTATTCAGTTCGATCGTGGAACGGTGTGGGTAAGAGACCTCGGCCCCGCCGCCTCCGCCGCCGCACAGATAAATCGTCGGCAACGTTCGTTATTGTGCGGCGATGTGGTTGGTGCGGATCACGTCGCCCCACAGCGCGATTTCGCGCTTGAGCAGTTCGCGTGCGGCCTCGGGCGTTTCTTCGTCGGCCGAGAATTCGTCCATGCCGCCGTCGGCGAAGAGTCTTTTGCACTTTGGCGTCGGCGAGCGCGACCCGTAGCGCGGCATTCAGTTTGTCGATGATCGGCCGCGGCGTTCCGGCCGGCGCCAGCAGCATGTGCCAGAAATCGATGTCGAGTTTTTTGTAGCCGAGCTCGCCCATGGTTGGAATATCGGGCAGGCCGGCGAAGCGTTTGCGGCCGATTGCGGCGTAAGCTTTGAGCTTGCCGGCAGTGACCAGGGGCCTGAGACGACGGCGGCCTGCGATTCCAGATCGACTTCGCCCGACAGCAAGTCGACCAGCGCCGGGCCTGCGCCGCGATACGGAATTTGCGTGGCCTTGATGCCGAGCTCCTGGGCGATCAGGACGGCAGCGAGATGACCGAAGGAGCCGACGCCCGGATGCCCCATTTTGACTTCACGCCCGGGCTGTTTCATCCATACCAAAAGTTCTTTGAGATTGTTTGCCGGCAGCGTCGGACGTCCCGAAAGCATCGAAGTCGAGGTGTTGATAGAACCCACCGTGACGAAATCCTTTTCGGCGTCGAAGGTGAGGTTTTGATACATGGACATGCCGGCGGCGAGCGCGACCTGATGGATCATGATGGTGTAGCCGTCGGCATCGGCGCGGGCGGCCTTGGCGGCACAAATCATGCCGCCGGCGCCGCCGATGTTTTCGATCACGATCGGCTGGCCGAGCGCCTTCTGAAAAGGATCCTGGATGATGCGTGCAATCGCGTCGGTCGCGCCGCCGGGCGGAAACGGCACCAGCAGGGTGATCGGGCGATCGGGATAGGTTTGCGCCGAAGCGGCGCCGGCGGCAGCAGACACGCGGCAAAAAGCAAAGCCGCGAGCGCGCGCGCATAATTCATGGTTTCTCCCCGAGGCCGTTTATCATTATGGGCGGCAGCGGCCGTTTTATTTCGCCGCTCAATACTCATCCTTAGGGGGCGGTCTCGCAAGCTAGGTTCCGACGCGGCTTTGCGCGGCGCGTTGGCGCAGCCGCGCTCGGGTCATCGGGCCACGGGTGCCTCGGATAGCGTCCGCGCATCTCGGTGCGCACCGCCGCGTAGCTGCCGCGCCAAAATCCCGGCAGGTCGCGCGTGGTCTGTACCGGGCGGTGCGCCGGCGACAGCAACTCTATCGTCAGCGGCACCTTGCCGCCGGCGATTGCCGGATGGCGATTCAGCCCGAACAGCTCCTGCACGCGGATGGCGATTTTCGGCCCGCCCTCGGCCTCGTAATCGATCAGCACCTGCGAACCGGTCGGCGCTACGAAATGGGTCGGCGCTTCGGTATCGAGCCGGCGCTTGAGCGGCCACGGCAGCAGCGCACGCAGCGCGCCGTCGAATTCGTCCGCTGTGATCTCGCCGAGTGCGATTTTGTCGGCAAGCATCGGCGCCAGCCATGTGCCGCGGTGGTGGCAAGCGCTGCATCGCCAAGGTCCGGCCATTCGTCTCCTTCGCTTCGCGCGCAAGAACATGACGCGGTCGCGCCATTGCTTGCAGCGCCTTGCTCCATGGCAGGCGGTCGATGCCGATCCTAGTGATACCGTCGGCGAGTTGTTGGGCGGTGTCCTCGCTCGGCGTCACCGCGACCGGCTGTTCTGACAGCGCAATGGCGCCGAGCCGGCGGCTGCGCCGCCCGCGCAAACTGGCACTTGCAGCATCGAACGTCACATCGTCGCGGGTCTCGATGCGATCGGCAAAACGCGCCTCGATTTCGGCCAGTGCGATCGGCGCCGCGGACAGGATGCGGCCCTGGGCGGCGCTGCCGGTCAGTTCGGCGATCGCCAGATATGGCTCGCGCGCCAGCGGCGAGGCCGCATCGACATTGGCGCCACGGCCGTTCACCAGCAAAAAGGTTCCGCCGGCGCCGCTGCGATTTTTCGCCACGCGCTCGGGATAGGCGAGCGCGAGGAGTGCACCGACACTTTGTTCTTCCCCCGCTCGCTGGGCAGAATTTGGATTTGCGGTCGCAATCTCCGCCCACCGTTGCGCCATGGCGCGCGCATCGCGGCCGCGCGACGAGCGTTCGCGGCGCAGCGCTTCGAGACGATGGCGCAGATCGATATCGTCGCCGCCCAGGCCACGTTCGCCGATCAGCACGGCGATTTCGGCGGCAGCAAAGCTTCGCCGGTCGGGCGGCATCGACCACCATGCGCGCCAGCCGCGGTGGCAGCGGCAATTTTCGTAACAGCCGGCCTTCTTCGGTCATCCGGCCGTCGAGGTCGATGGCGCCAAGTTCGACCAGCAGCGCTTTTGCTTCGGCGAGCGCCGGCCGCGGCGGCGGATCGAGGAAGGCGAGTTTTTCCGGCTGCGCGCCCCAAGCGGCGAGATCGAGTGCGAAGGACGAAAAATCGGCGGCGAGGATTTCAGGTTTGCATACGGCTCGAGCGCCGCGGTCTGCGGCTCGTCCCACAGCCGGTAGCAGACGCCGGGCTCGGTGCGTCCGGCGCGGCCGCGGCGCTGATCGGCTGCGGCGCGCGACACCCGCACGGTTTCGAGCCGGGTCACGCCGACATCGGGCTCATAGCGCGGCACGCGAGCGAGGCCGGAATCGACGACGATGCGCACGCCTTCGATCGTGATCGAGGTTTCGGCGATCGACGTCGCGAGCACGATCTTGCGGCGGCCGGGTAGACGCAGGGGCGATGGCACGATCCTGCTCGTCACCGGAGAGCGCACCGTAGAGCGTTACGACATCCGTCGATGCATCGGTGCGGCCTTCGAGCATCTGACGGGTGCGGCGGATTTCGGCAGCGCCGGGCAGAAACGCCAGCAGCGAACCCGGTCAGCCCGCATTGCGCGACATAACGACGTCCGCCATTTGCGGTTCGATCGGTCGGGCGTCGCGGCCGGCATAACGGGTGTCGACGGCAAAGGCGCGGCCCTGGCTTTCGATGACTGGTGCATCGCCGAGCAATTTTGCCATGCGTGCGCCGTCGATGGTCGCCGACATGACGAGGAGCTTGAGATCCTCGCGCAAGCCCTGCTGCGCGTCGCGGGCAAGTGCCAGGCCGAGATCGGCGTCGAGCGAGCGCTCATGGAACTCGTCGAAAAGAACCGCGGCTACGCCATCGAGCATTGGGTCGTCGAGGATCATCCGGGTGAAGATGCCTTCGGTGACGATTTCGATCCGCGTTTTGCGCGATACTTTCGAGCCGAAGCGAACCCGCAATCCGACCGTCTCGCCGACGCGCTCGCCGAGCGTCTGCGCCATGCGCTCGGCGGCGGCGCGCGCCGCGAGCCGGCGTGGCTCCAGCACGAGGATGCGGCTGCTTCCGCCCAAGTCTTCCTCCGCCAGCACCAGCGGTACGCGCGTGGTCTTGCCGGCGCCGGGCGGCGCCACCAGGACGGCGGCATTGCCGGCCCGCAAGGCCGCGCTAAGTTCCGGCAAAGCGGCATCGATCGGCAGCGGGGAATAGTCCACAGTCTGTACCCTGACCCGTGATATTGCGGGCGTCATTCCTATATCATTGGCGATCATGCCAGCCGCACAAAAAGCCCCGCCGAAGTCCGCCAAGGCGCAAGCCACGGCCAAGCCGCTGAAAAAAGGCGACCACGTCTTCCTGGTCGACGGCTCCGGCTACATTTTTCGCGCCTACCACGCGCTTCCTCCGATCAACCGCAAGTCCGACGGCTTGCAGCTCAACGCCGTATTCGGCTTCTGCAACATGCTGTGGAAGCTTCTTGCGCGACATGAAGGCCGACGAGAAGCCTACGCATCTTGCGGTGGTGTTCGACCTCTCCGAGCGGACGTTCCGCACCGAAATGTATCCCGAGTACAAGGCGCATCGCCCGGACCCGCCGGATGACCTGCGGCCGCAATTTCCGCTGATCCGCGAAGCGGTCAACGCGTTCGATCTGCCTTGCCTCGAACAAAAGGGCTTTGAGGCCGACGACCTGATCGCGACCTATGTGCGGCAGGCCTGTGAGGCCGGCGCCACCGCGACGATCGTTTCGTCGGACAAGGATTTGATGCAGCTCGTCAATGACTGCGTCGTCATGTTCGACACCATGAAGGACAAGAAGATCGGCCGTGCCGAGGTGATCGAGAAATTCGGCGTGCCGCCCGAGAAGGTCATCGAAGTTCAGGCACTGATCGGCGATTCCACCGACAACGTGCCGGGTGTGCCCGGCATCGGCGTCAAAACCGCAGCGCAACTCATTTGCGAATACGGCGATCTCGAAACCCTGCTCAAGCGCGCCAACGAGATAAAACAGGAGAAACGCCGGCAAACGCTGGTCGATAATGCCGACAAGGCGCGGCTGTCGAAAAAACTCGTCACCCTCGATGACAAGGTGAAGCTCGACGTGCCGATCGACGATCTCGCCGTGCACGAGCCCGACTACAAGCGCCTGATCGCGTTCCTTAAGGCGATGGAATTCTCGTCGCTGACGCGGCGGGTCGCCGAATTTGCCAGCATCGATCTCGGTCAGATCGAGTCGGATGCGAAACTGTCAGGGCGTGGCGCGTCTTTACCTCTCCCGTTTGCGAGTGAGGACGACGCGCCAAGCGTCAGTTCGCAGGGCAAGCCGGCTGTCGCCGCTGCCTCCCCCGCAAGTGCGCCTGCGCAAGCCGCTCGCACGCCGCAGCTGCTCGCCGCGGCACGCGTCGAGGCAGCGCGCGGCGCCAAGTTCGATCGCAGCAAATATGAAACAGTCCGCAGCGTGGATCGGCTCAACGCCTGGATTGCGCGCGCGCGCGATCTCGGCGTCGTCGCCATCCACCCAGCGACTGCGAGCATCGATCCGATGCAGGCGGAGTTGTGCGGCTTCTCGCTTGCAGTCACCGCGAACGAGGCTTGCTACGTGCCGATGTCGCACCGCCAAGGCGGCGAAGGCGCCGGCTTGTTCCGCGGTGACGTCGTGCCCGATCAGGTTTCCGAGCGCGCCGCGCTCGATGCTCTAGGGCCGCTTCTCGAAGATCAGGGCGTGATCAAGATCGGTCATGATCTGAAATTCGCCTGGCAGCTTTTCGCGGTGCGCGGCATTGAGATTGCGGCCTATGACGATACGCTGTTGATGTCGTATGCGCTCGATGCCGGCAGCAACAGCCACGGTCTCGACTCGCTTGCCGAGCACGTCTTCAGCCACGCCGCAGTCGATATCGGCACGCTCACAAAGGCGGGCAAGGCCAAGATGACGTTCGATGCTGTCGGTATCGAGCACGCGACCGAATACGCCGCCGAGAAGGCCGACATCGTGCTGCGGCTGTGGCAGGTGTTCAAGCCGCGGCTAGCGGCCGAGCGCGTCCTTGCAGTTTATGAGACGCTGGAACGGCCGCTGCTTTCAGTGCTCGGGCACATGGAGCGGCGCGGCATTTCTGTGGACCGAAATGTGCTGTCGCGGCTGTCGGGCGAGTTCGCGCAGGAGGCCGCGGGCCTGCAAGACGAGATCAACAAGCTCGCCGGCGAAACAGTCAATGTCGGCTCGCCCAAGCAGATCGGCGACATTCTGTTCGGCAAGCTCGGATTGCAGGGCGGCACCAAGACCAAAACCGGCCAATGGGCGACCGGCGCGCGCCTGCTCGAGGAACTGGCCGAGCAGGGCAACAAGCTACCGCAAAAGATTCTCGACTGGCGGCAGGTGTCGAAACTGAAATCGACCTATACCGACGCGCTGCCAAGCTTCGTCAATCCGACGACGAAACGCGTGCACACGAGCTACGCGCTTGCCGCAACAACCACGGGCCGGCTGTCGTCGTCGGAGCCGAACTTGCAGAACATTCCGGTGCGCACCGAGGACGGCCGAAAAATCCGCCGTGCGTTCATCGCCGAGAAAGGCATGAAGCTCGTTTCCGCCGATTATTCACAGATCGAGCTGCGGCTCCTGGCCGAGATCGCCGAGATCCCGCAACTGCGCAAGGCGTTCCGCGACGGTCTCGACATTCACGCCATGACGGCATCGGAGATGTTCGGCGTGCCGATAAAGGACATGCCCGGCGAGGTGCGCCGCCGCGCCAAAGCGATCAATTTCGGCATCGTCTATGGCATCTCGGCGTTCGGCCTCGCCAATCAACTCGGCATCGAGCGCGAGGAGGCCGGCGCCTATATCCGAAAATATTTCGAGCGCTTTCCCGGTATCCGCGACTACATCGAGGAGACCAAGGCGTTCGCCAAAAAGAACGGCTTTGTCGAGACGTTGCTCGGACGCAAATGCCACTATCCGGACATCGCCGCGTCGAACGCCTCGGTCCGCGCTTTCAACGAGCGCGCCGCCGTCAACGCGCGGCTGCAAGGTACTGCGGCCGACATCATCCGCCGCGCCATGATCCGCATGGATGCGGCGCTGGCGAAAAAGAAGCTCTCGGCGCAGATGCTGTTACAGGTGCACGACGAGTTGGTGTTTGAAGTGCCGGAGGGCGAGGTTGAAAAGACGCTGCCGGTGGTCACCGCGGTGATGGTCGATGCGCCGATGCCGGCGCTGTCGCTCACGGTGCCGCTGCAAGTCGAGGCCAAATCCGCCGACAACTGGGACGCCGCGCATTAGGCTGCGTGCACTCAATCCAGCGCGACGAAGCCCGAGGCCTTCACCACCGGCCCCCAGCGCGCGATCTCCGATTTGATCGTTTCGGCGAATTCAGCCGGAGTCTGGAACGCCGGCTCGCTGCCGAATTTGGCGAGGCTTTCCACCATAGCTTTGGATTGTGAGGCTTGGCGCATCGCGTCGCTCAGCGCGGAAACAATGTCGTTCGGGGTGTTCGCCGGCAGGAAAACGCCCGACAGCGATTCTACAACGACGTTGTAACCGGACTCCTTGAAGGTCGGGACATCGGGCAGGAAGGGCGAGCGTTTCGCGCCGGTCACCGCGAGGATGCGGAGCGATCCGGCCTTGGCAAATTCCGAGACTTCGCTGACCGGATTGACACTCGCTGGCACGTGTCCGCCCACGAGATCCTGGATCGCAGGAGCGCCGCCGCGGTAGTGCACCGGAGTCATCGGAACGCCCGCCTCGTTCGCGAACATGACCCCGGTGAAGTGTGGCGTGGCGCCGGCCGAAGTCGTGGCGTAGCTCGCCTTCTCCGGGTTTGCTTTGCACCACTGGATAAAACCAGCGAGCGTTTTGACGTCGTCGGAAACCTCCGGGCCGATGACAAAGGTCAGCATCCCCTTGGCCGCGGGCGACACGGCAATGAAGTCCTTGATCGGATCGTAGTTCAACGATTTGAAGCTGTGCGGATAGAGCGTCATCGGGAAATCCGGCGTGAACAGCATCACGCTGCCGTCAGGCGGCGCGTTCTTGACATATTCGACCGCGAGGCGCGCACTCGCGCCGGGTTTGTCTTCGACAATGATCGATGAGGCATACGCACCTTGCAGCGCCTCGGCGAGAACGCGAGCGGTGACGTCAGTGCCGCCGCCTGCGGGAAAGCCGACAATGACGCGAACCAGCTTGTTGATGGCTTGCGCCCGCGCCGCGCGCGGCCAAGTCATCGGCAAGGTCGTGATCGGCAATGTCGCAGCCGAGCCGCCAAGCAACGTGATGAATTCGCGCCGTCTCATTGGCTATCTCCAATGTTCGGGATAATGAGTCTCGGGACTACGCGTCCAAAGGTGTTAGATGAGTATTCTGGAAGATTGAGAGAAGTACAATGAAATCGCTGCTGACGTTCATCGGGTTCTTGCTGCTGGCGATGGGGTTGCTGTGGATGGGGCAGGGCGCGGGCTATATCCGCTGGCCGGCCGAGAGCTTCATGATCAGCCAGTTTCAATGGGTCTATTACGGCGGTGCTGTCGCCGTCGTCGGGCTGATCATGATCGTGGCCGCAAGGCGCCGCTAGCTGTCGGCTCGGCCCCTCACTCTGCAGCCTCGACGGCGATGCCGGCCTGCTCGCAGGAGTTCGCGATATCGCAAACCGTGGCGCGCTGCATGTCGCGCTTCCAGCGTAGATCGTCGAAATCGGCGCCGCGGTGCATGGTGCAACGATTGTCCCAGATAACAAGGTCGTGGACCCGCCAGCGGTGGGTATAGACGAATTGGCGCTGCGTGGCGTGGGCAACAAGCTGATCGATCAGCGCGCGGCCTTCGCCCTCGGGCAAGCCGAAAACACGGCCGGCATGGGATGCAAGGTACAGCGATTTGCGACCGGTCTCGGGAATGGTGCGCACCAGCACCTGCGGCACCGGCGGCAGGCCTTGGCGCTCCTCGTCGCTGAAATTGGTGAAACCGAGCCGCGCGCGCGACGTGAAGATCGAGTGTTCCACCACGAGTCCGTCGATCCGGCGCTTCATCTCGTCGGGCAGCGCGTCGTAGGCCGCGCGTTCGTCGGCAAATTCGGTATGGCCGCCGACCGGCGGAATAGTCCGCGCATAAAGCAGTGACGCTCGGGCCGGTAGTCGTTTGAATGAGCTGTCGGTATGCCAGAGCCGGTTGCCGAGTTGGAACATGCGCTGCCTGGAATCCTTGCCCCACACCTGGTTTTCCGGGTCGAGGTTGGAAACGTCGGCGAATTCCTTGCGCACGCGCAGCTTGGCGTCCTTGCGATGCAGCGCGATCGTAGTCTCGAGCGGACCGAAGTGACGGGCGAAATCAAGGTGATGGTCCTGCGACAGATGCTGGTCGGGAAAGATCAGGACTGCGTATGTGGCGAAAGCGTCCTTGATATCATGAACCTCGGACGCTCCGAGCGGCGCCGACAAATCGACGTCGCCGATCTCGGCAGCAAAACTCGGCGTGACCGGCTGGACGGTTATGGCCATGGTCGTTGCCTCCCGATTTGCGGTTTGGCGGATTGAATCACAACGGGCCGGCGCAGGCAATTGAATCGCTGCGTGCACGCAGTTTCGTCGGTGGTTTCGATTGAAAGCCAGGCGCGTTGGCATAGACTCGGGCGGTAGGGGGATATCGCATGTCGGCACAGGCGCAGTCATCGCCACCGGGCATTATGCCAGGCGCCGCCTCGTACATTCCGTGGAAGGAAGTCACCGCGGCGAGCGTCGGCAATGCGCTCGAATTCTACGATCTCGTGATCTACGGCTATTTCGCCGTTGTGCTCAGCAAATTGTTTTTCCCGGCGGCGAACGAGACCGTGTCGCTGATGCTGGCGGTTGGCACATTCGGAATTTCCTTCGTCATGCGCCCGCTCGGCGCCATCGTTCTCGGCTCGTTTGCCGACCGGGCCGGGCGCAAGGCATCGCTCACTTTGTCGATCGCTCTCATCATGTTGGGCACGCTGATGCTGGTATTCGCGCCGACCTATGCGCAGATCGGCGTGGCGTCGCCGTTGCTCATCCTGCTCGCGCGTCTGATCCAGGGCTTTTCCACCGGCGGAGAATTCGGCGCATCGACGGCATTCATGGTCGAATACGCCACCGCCGGACGGCGCGGTTTTTTCGGCAGCTGGCAAGCGTCGACCCAAGGCGTGTCGACCGTTTTTGCCGCCGGCGTCGCCGCGCTGCTCAGCTACATGCTGACACCGGAGGAAGTCAGTGCGTGGGGCTGGCGGGTCGCTTTCGGCATTGGGCTATTGATCGGGCCGGTCGGCTTCTACATCCGCAGGCGGATCGACGAGACGCCGGAGTTTCTGGACGCCGCTGCCGGAAAGCTCGAGAAGTCACCGTTCAAAGCCGTGCTCCGGCGCGACTGGAGAAGCCTGTTGCTCGGCATCGGCGTGGTGGCGGGTTCGACCGGCTTCAACTATGTGCACAAGGTCTACATGCCGACCTATGCGCTGACGCAATTGCATTTCCCGCCAGTGTCCTCTTATCTCGGCGCCGCGGTTACCGGCCTGGTGCAGGCCATCACAGGGCCGATGTTCGGCGCGCTGTCGGATCGCGTCGGCCGTTATCGCGTGCTGTGGATCGCCTTTCCGGCGGTGTTCCTGACCACCTATCCGTTGTTCCTGATCCTGAACACCTGGCCGACGGTGACGACGCTGATCCTGGTGCAGGCGCTGGTCGGCCTGCTCAACGCCGCTTGTCTCGGGCCGATATCCGCGCTGCTCGCCGAGATTTTCCCGACCGGAACCCGCGGCACTGGATTGGCGCTGAGCTATAATCTCTCGGTGACGATCTTCGGCGGTTTCGCACCGTTGATCGTGACCGCGATGATCGCGGCGAGCGGCAACAAGCTGGCGCCGAGCTTTTATGTGATGGCGACCGCGATCATCAGTATCGCCGCCATAGCGGTACTGGCGCAGCGCATGAGGCGGCGTGCCACAGCGCCTTAAGCGATCGCCTCTTTGACGACATTGCCGCTCGACTGGATGAACCACCGCTCGCTGCGCATCGGCTTGCCTTCCAGTCGTGCCGCCATCCATTCGGCTTGATAGGTGCGCGGCTCGGGGCCGTTTTGCGTCGCTGTCGTCAGCGCGACGCTGTGATTGCCGCCTTCATAGACCAGGAGCTGTTTGGGACCGCCCAGAGCCTTCAGGAAGGCGTCGGTATATTCAAGCGGGCAGAGCTGATCGTATTCCCCGCACGCGACGATGTAAGCTCCTTTAACCTTCTCCGCATAGCCGTTCCAGTCGATGGTCTTGCGGAAGTCGTCGAATTCCCGCTCATCGGTAATGCCGGACATGAACATGAAGCGTTTTTTGAATGTCGGCGAAGCGCGATTGAAGATCGTCTCGCCACCCGGCTCGTAGCAAGTGCCGACCACGGCGCAGGCTTTGTAGCGGGCGTCTGCCGCCATCATGATCGCGGTGAAGAACGAGCCGAAGCTCACACCGGTCATCCCGATCTTGCCGGCGTCGACCTCTGACCGTCTGCTCAGCCAATCGGCGACGATCCTACCCGCCTCCGCCCAGCCCGGCACATCGACATAAATGCCGCGCAGGGGCGGCTCCCAGTAGCCCGGCCCCTCGAAGGCAAGCACGGCATAGCCGCGTTCCATCCAGCCATCCTTGTAGAGCGCAACCGAGCGCTCCTTGAATCCGTCCATGCCGGACACCGCGACGATCACCGGCACCTTGCTGCCGCTTTGGTAATTGGGTGGCAGGTGGAAGATCGCCGGCAGCGTTTTGCCGCGATAGGGCAGTTCGACCCATTCGATGTGGTGATCGGCAAGCGCCATGTACTTGTTGAAATTGTCACGCTTGCTGGCGTTCTGCGTTTTCAGCTTCTGGTTGACCTCGTCGATGGTCCACATCGCCGAGGCCCAGTAATTGGCGGCAAGAAAATAATGGTCGCGCGCCGCAGTCGTATTGCCCGCCCGCTCGGCGTCCTTCGCAATCGCTTCGCGCTTTTTCGCCAACGCCTCGAATGCCGGGCAGATATCGACCAGCCGCTTCACCTGCTGGCGCAACTCCGCCATGTCAGGCACGACGGCGGGACCGCCGGCGCGAATGGCGACGCCGGTATGGCTCTGATCCCAATCGATGCCGTTGGCTTGGATGACGTTATCGAGAACCCAGCGCTGTTCGTCGAAGCGCTTGACCACGGGCGCACCGACTGGATTGCGGTTCGACCAGTCGCGTTTGTGCGCAGCGGCGCCAGGAAGGCTCGTCTCCGCCGAGGCCTCGGGAATGATCGCGTTGGCGATCGTGGCGCCTGCGGCCGCCGCTACGGAGCCGGATTGCAGGAAGATACGACGATCCATGACGTTGCTCCCGAATTGCTCCTGCGGCAGCCGATTTCCTATCGCGTGCGCTGCGCCGCGTCGGTCACGATCTTGTAGGCTTCTTCAAGTTCCGCCTTCGCCTTCGCAACGTCGAAAGCGGCGCTGGCGAATGTCTTCATCATGTCGGCCTGTTGCTCGGGCGGCAAGCTGATCAGTTCGCCGCCGCTGTCGGTCCAGCCTTTGCGCGCCTTGGCGACGATCTCGGAAGCCAGTGGAGCGAGCGCCGTCTGCTGCGCGGCGGCGTCGTCATCGACGATCTTTTGCAGATCGGCCGGCAATGATTCGTACCAGGCCTTGTTGATCTCGACGATCGCATAGACCGCGGGCTGGCCGGTTTCGGTGACATATTTCGCCGCGTCCTGAAAGTGCATCGGAGTGAAAACGACGATGCCGCCGATGGCGCCGTCGATGGCGCCCTGTTGCAGCGCCGGCACGACGTCGCCGAGCGTCATGGCCACCGGTGTAGCGCCAACCCGTTCCATCGGCTTCATCTGGAATTGTGAGGCGAGCACGCGGATTTTCTTGCCCTTGAAGTCAGCAAGGTGACGGATCGGGGCTTTGGCAATCACGGAGGACGGCGAGTTCATGAATAGCGCAGCGCCGTGCAGCCCCTTGTTCGCGCCGAGGCCGAACATCAGTTTTTTCACTGCCGGATCCGCTGCGACGCGTTGGCCGTGCGCCATGGAATCGACGAGGCCGGGCACCGCCATTACCTCGAAGCGGTCATCAACGCCGACGAAGAACTCCGGCGGAATGACAGCGCATTGGATGGAACCGAACTGTGTACCTTCGATCTGCCGCGGGATCGAGCCGAGCTGGCTAGCCGGATAGATTTCCGTCTTGATGCGGCCGCCGGAATCCTTCTCCAGCGCTGCGGCGTAGTTCTTGGTGAAAAAGAAGCTCGGATCGTTGAGCGTCGGCAACGTGAATTTCATCGTGTAGGTCTTGTCCTGCGCCTGTGCGCTGCCCAGCGCCGACAACAGAAGAATTGCACCAGCAGCCGCAGCGACGCGTGCAACGGATCCTTGTTCGATGATGCTCATGGTGGCCCCCCTTTGCCCGGTTATTGCTGCCATCTTAGCTTATCGGAATGAATTCGGCAGCTTGCCGAAGCGCTATGACGCCGCAGGCTACGTCAAGGGCACCACGGCGATGGCTTCGATCTCGAACAGCGCGCCCTCGTGCGCCAGCTTTGCGATTTGAATGGCGGTCGAGGCCGGCGGCGCAGCAGTGTCGACGTATTTGTCGCGCACCTCGAGGTAGATCGGCAAGTGCGCGATGTCGACGAAGTAACTGCTGACCTTGACCACATGCTCAAACGTGGCGCCCGCGGCGGTGAGCGCGGTCTTGATGTTCTCGAAGGCCTGCACCGCCTGGGCGCGAAAATCGCCAGGTGTGCCCGCTAATTTGCCGTCCACGGTCCGGCCAAGTTGACCGGCCAGATAAATGGTGCGGCTCGGGCTCGTGGTCTCGACCACGTGCGAATAGCCGCGCGTGGCGTGCATGGTCTTCGGATTATGGAAGCGATGGATGGTCACGATTATCTCCTGTGCGGAAAGAGTATTGTGGAATGCCGAAGCTCATCACTCGGCTTTAATGTTTCTGGACTTGATCACCTTGGCCCACTTTTCGGTTTCGCTCGCAATCAGTCTTCCGAACTCGGCTGGCGAACCCGGGAGTGGCATACCGCCGAGCTCGGTAAGCCGCGCCTTGAGCTTGAGATCGACTAGGCCTGCATTGATTTCCTTGTTGAGCGTCTCGACAATTTCGGGCGGCGTATTTTTGGGAGCACAGATCCCGTAATAAACACTGGCCTCAAAGCCGGGCAGGAAATCGCTTACAGTCGGCAGGTCCGGCAATTGTTCTGCGCGAGTCGCAGTGGTCACTGCAAGCGCCCGCAACTTGCCGGACCGGACGAACTCGAGCGCCGAGGGCATGCTAGCGAACATGACTTGCACCTGTCCGCCGAGAAGGCTCGTCAGCGCCGGCGCAGAGCCGCGATGAGGGACATGCACCATGTCGATTCCGGCCATCATCTTGAATAATTCGCCCGACATGTGTTGCGATGACCCGATGCCTGCCGAGGCATAGTTGATCTTGTCCTGATTGGCCTTGGCATAGGCGATGAACTCGGGAACGGTTTTGGCCGGCAGCGATGGATTCACCACCATTACATTGGGCTCGCGGCTGATGCTCGCGACCGGAGCGATGTCGTGAATGAAGTTATAATTGAGATTGTCATAGAGCGTCGCATTGATCGCGTTCGGTGAAGACGACAACAGCAGGGTGTAACCGTCCGGTGCGGCTTTGACGACGTCCTCGGTGCCGATATTGCCGCCGCCGCCCGGGCGGTTCTCGATGACGAATTGTTGCCCCATGCGCTCCGACAGCCACTGCCCCATGAGGCGCGCGATAATGTCATTCCCGCCTCCGGGGGCGAAGAAGACGATCAGGTGCACCGGCCGCGCCGGATACGCTTGCGCCCATGTAGCCCGCGAGACGGTCGGGAGCACAACCGCACCCGTTGCAATATGCAGAAATCTTCGACGTGGAAGTTTCATGTCCGTCTCCAAACATACGATTGCGCAGGTGCGCGGATCACTCTGCCTTGATGCCCGCCGTGTGGATGACCTTGGCCCATTTTTCGGCGTCGTCGGCGAGGAATTTGCCGTAGTCGGCGGCTGTGCCTGTAAGTTTAAGGCCGCTCATGTCATCGAGCCGCGCCGCAACCTTGGAATTGGCGAGGCCGGCGTTGATTTCCTTATTGAGGGTTGTGACGATCGGCGCCGGTGTGCCGGTCGGCGCCGCAACGCCGAACGCCGAGCTCGCTTCATAGCCGTGCACGAAGTCGGCGACGGTTGGCAGCTCCGGCAACGCCGGCGAGCGAGTTGTCGTGGTGACGGCCAGCGGCCGCAGCTTGCCGGCCCGGATGTGACCGATCGACGCCGTCATGGTGGCGAAACCGACCTGGACCTGCCCGCCCATCAAATCAATCATGGCCGGTCCATCGCCGCGATAATGCACCGTCACCAGATCGACGCCGGCCATGATCTTGAACATCTCGCCGGCCATGTGGCTCGCCGTCCCGACGCCGGCGGAAGCAAAACTCAATTTGCCGGGATTGGCCTTGGCGTAAGCGATGAATTCGGGAACGGTATTGACCGGCAGCGACGGCGTGACTTCCAGCACGTTAGGCACGCGAACGACGCCGGCGACCGGTGCGGCGTCGCGGAGGAAATTGAAATTGAGCTTGTCATAGAGGCTCATATTGATAGTGGCCGCGGGCGCGACCATACCCAGCGTGTAACCGTCCGACGCCGCGTTAACGAGGGCTTCCAGAGCAATATTGCCGCCGGCGCCCGGGCGGTTGTCGATGATGATGGGTTGCCCGAGGCGTTCCGACAGCCATTGCCCGATCAGGCGCCCGAGCGTGTCTGTGGTGCTGCCCGCCGTGAAACCGACGAGGAGGCGCACCGGCCGCGACGGATAGGTGTCCGCCCTCGCTATCCGCGGCGCCGGAAGCAGGGCAGCGCCGGCTGCCAGGTGAAGAAGTGTTCGGCGGGAAATACTCATGACGAGGTCTCCTTGAAATCGCGGCGAAGGGCCTCAATCCAGTTTGATGTCGGCGGCGCGGATGACCTTGCCCCACTTCTCGTCTTCGTCGGCGATGAATTTCGCGAATTGCGCAGGCGTCTTCGGCAATGGCTCGACGCCGAGATCGGCAAGCCGCGACTTCGGCGCCGCCTCGCCGAGCGCGGCGTTGAGTGCCGCATTGAGTTTGGCGACGATGTCGGCAGGCGTGTCCTTGGGTGCGCCAATGCCATACCAGCCGACGGCCTCATAGCCCGGCACGAACTCGCTCATGGTCGGAAGGTCGGGCAGCGCCGGGAGGCGCGCCTGTGTCGTCACCGCCAGCGCGCGCACTTTTCCGGCTTTGACGAACTCCATCGACTGCGGGATCGGATTGACTACGGCCTGCACCTGGCCACCGATCAGGTCGGTCATGTAATTGGTGCGGTAGGGCACGTGGACCATATCGATGCCGGCCATCATCGTCAGCAGCGCGCCGAAGATATGCGACGACGTACCAATGCCGCCGGAAGCATAATTGATCTTGCCCGGATTGGCCTTGGCGTAGGCGATCAACTCCGGGACGGTGGCGGCGGGCAGCGAATCCGTAACCAGCACGACGTACGGTGCGTTGGCAATTGTCCCGACCGGCGCAATGTCGCGGACGAAATTGAAATTGAGATGCTGATAGAGCGATACGTTGAGCACGTTGGTGAGAACATCGACAATTATTGTGTAACCGTCAGGGTCTGAGCGCACCACGGTCTCAGTGCCGATATTGCTGCCGGCGCCGGGACGGTTTTCGACAATGAATTGCTGGCCGAGCCGCTCCGACAACCATTCGGCGGCGAGCCGCGCGATGATGTCCGGCGCGCTGCCCGCGGGAAATGCAACGATCGTGTGCACCGGCCGCGACGGGTAAGTATCGGCATGCGCGATGCGCGAAAAGGCCGGCAGTGCGGCTGCGCCTGCAGTCAGATGCAGAAACTTCCGTCGGGGAAGTTTCATGATGATTTCCTCCACTTCAATTCGGCGGTTGTTGCCGCCTTACTCGGTTTTTATATTGGCAAACTTGACCACCTTCGCCCATTTTTCAGCTTCGCTGGCGACAAATTTTTCGAATTCACCTGGTGTGGTCGACATTGGTATGACGCCGAGGTCGACAAGTTTTGACTTTATTTCGGGATTGTCGTCGAAGGCGCTGATCTCCTTATTGAGCTTGTCGACGATCTCGGCGGGAGTGTCGCGTGGCGCGCCAAGGCCGAGCCAGCCGCTTGCTTCATAGCCCGGCACGAAGTCATTCACGGCGGGAACGCCCGGCAGGGCCGTGACCGGCTCCTTCGTCGTCACCGCCAGTGCGCGCAATTGGCCGGCCTGGATATACGCGATCAGCGCGGGGACGGCGCCGAACAGGACCTGAACCTGTCCGGCCAGCAGGTCCGGATAAAGGCTGCCGCGGTAAGGCACGTGCACCATCTCGACGCCAGTCATCATGTCGAACAGCTCGCCGAATACATGGTTCGCGGCGCCGATGCCGGGCGAGGCCATATTGATCTTGCCCGGATTGGCCTTGGCATAGGCGATGAATTCAGGAACCGTTTTGGCCGGAACGGATGGGTGCACCACCATGACAAACGGCGTGCGGCCGATGCTGCCGACTGGAGCAATATCGTGTAGGAAGTCGAAGTTGGCTTTCGGATACATTGAAACGTTGATTGCGTTTCCGGCCTGGATGAAAAGCAGAGTGTAGCCGTCGGGGTTTGCGCGCACGACCGCCTCGGTGGCAAGGTTGCTGCCGGCGCCAGGCCTGTTGTCGACGAAAAAAGATTGCCCGAGTTGTTGCGACAGCCATTGATTCGACAGACGGGCAACGATGTCCGGTGTGGCGCCGGGCGGCAAGCCAAGAAGGACGTGAACCGGCCGCGACGGGTAGGCGTCCGCGCGCGCGATCGGTGAAATCGCCGGCAGCATCATAGCGCCGGCGGCAAGGTGCAAGAATTGCCGGCGTTGATATTTCATGTTCCTCACTCACCATCGCTGCGACCTGTGTCCGGACGCAGGCATTTTTGAAAAGGCAGGAGTGGCAACACCTGTCACTGGTGTGCAACTCCGCGGTGTCATGGTCCGGTTTACGGCGAGCGCCGTTTCCAGGGCGGCTTTGGACAGACTAGACTGCACTCCCGGACAGGGAAAGGGCGCATGCTAACTGCGATCATTCGCCGCCAATGGCTCGTGCGTCTCGGTGCGATTGCGTGCTTTGTCGCCCCGGCGAGCGCGCACGCGGCGACGCTCGACGGCGCCACCTTGGCGTGGCCGTGGGCGATGCCGTTTGCCGGCATACTTTTGACGATTGCTTTCGCGCCGCTTCTGTTCCGCGGCTTCTGGCATCGCCATTACGGCAAGTTCGCTTTCGTCTGGGCGACGCTGACGTTGGCGCCGTTGGCGGCGCTGCGCGGCACGGATACGGCGCTGGCAGCCCTCGGGCATGCGCTGGTCGGCGATTATCTCGGCTTCATCGCCATCCTGTTTGCGCTTTATGTCGTTGCCGGCGGCATCCTTGTCACCGGCACCATACGCGGTACGCCGCTGACCAACACGGCGATGCTGCTGTTCGGGACGTTGATTGCCAGCGTAATCGGCACCACCGGCGCCGCGATGGTGCTAGTCCGGCCGCTGCTGCGTGCGAATGCTTCGCGATTCCACAACGTCCACATCATGGTGTTCTTCATTTTCCTGGTCGGCAATATCGGCGGCGCGCTGTCACCGCTCGGCGATCCGCCGTTGTTCATCGGCTTTCTCAACGGCATCGAGTTTCTCTGGCCGGCGAAGAACCTGTGGTTGCCGACGGCGTTCGTTGCCGGCTGTGTGCTTGGGCTTTTTGTCATCATCGACGTGTGGTTTTACCTCAAGGACCGCCGCGCCGCCCCGGTCGACGATC
Organism: uncultured Alphaproteobacteria bacterium; assembly: GCA_963733645.1. Lineage (GTDB taxonomy): Bacteria > Pseudomonadota > Alphaproteobacteria > Rhizobiales > Xanthobacteraceae > BOG-931. The sequence continues at coordinate 30,391 of CAVTFP010000005.1, read as the reverse complement.
TTTCGCCGCCTGATCCGGTGCGGCTGCGCGGCGCTGTCAATCTGTTGCTGCTGGCGCTGATTATCGCCGCCGTGATCGATTCCGCGCTGTGGCATCCGGGCATCAAATTCAATATCTACGGCACCACTCTCGCGCTCGAGGATGCCGCTCGCGACGCCGTGCTGGTTGTTGCCGCTCTTCTGTCGCTGTGGCTTACTCGCGAGGAGCATCGCGCGGCCAACGGCTTTTCCTGGGAACCGATCCTCGAAGTCGCCATTCTGTTCGCCGGGATCTTCGTCTGTGCGGTGCCAGTGCTGGCGACGCTTGGCGCCGGACAGAACGGCGCCCTCGCGTGGCTCCTCGCGGCGGTGACTACAGCCGACGGCCAGCCGCATCTGGTGGCCTATTTTTGGCTTACTGGGGTTCTGTCGGCGGTTCTCGACAACGCGCCGACCTATCTGGTGTTCTTCAATCTCGCCGGCGGCAACGCAGCGGACCTGATGGGGCCGCTGTCGGGCGCGCTCGCGGCGATGTCCATGGGCGCGGTCTATATGGGCGCGCTGACCTACATCGGTAACGCGCCGAATTTCATGATCTACGCCATCGCCACCGAGCGCGGTATCAAGATGCCGAGCTTCTTCGGCTATCTGATGTGGTCGGTCATCGTGCTCGGGCCGGTGCTCGGTGCAGCGACTTATCTGTTCGTCATGACGCATTGAGGGTGAGAGCGATAGCCGCGATTTACTAACTGTTTGCCATACTGCGACATCCGCCATTCTGGCGACCCACTTACCTGATCTTGAACCTTTTCGATCATGTTCGCGCCGAAAGCGGTGGCACCGATCGTCGTTACGTCGCGTTTTCACCGATCGGTGGCGTGGGTTCCTTTGTGGCGGACAAGTCGAGTGGCTTTGCGTTGCAGTAAGCAATCGAAATGGCATTCGGCCGTGATGGCCGGGGCGCTGATGGCGGCAAGCGTGGCGGGTGTTCCGGGATTGGCGCATGCTGCCGGTTTGTTCGATTTCTTTTTCGGCGGCGTCCAGCAGCAGCGGCCGTCCGCTGACGTCAATTCGTATGCCGAGCCGTCGGTGGGACGGGTCGCCCCGGCTTCGCCAAACGGAACGGAGAGCGTCCGCCAGAGCAGCGGTGACAGCGGCCGCGGCGTCGCGTTTTGCGTGCGGTTGTGCGATGGCCAGCATTTCCCGATCGAGCATGTCACCAATGCGACGCCGGTCGAAACCTGCCGGGCGATGTGCCCAGCGAGCAAAACCAAGGTTTACTTCGGCAGCGCAATCGGTGGCGCCGTGTCGCGCGACGGCCAACGCTACGCCGACCTCGACGTGGCCTTTGTCTATCGCAAGCAACTGGTCGCTAATTGCACCTGCAACGGCAGGGACGCGTTCGGGCTGGCGCCTTACGACATGGCCACCGATCCGACGTTGCGGCCGGGCGACATCGTTTCGACCAAGGACGGTTTCCTCGCCTATAGCGGCAAGAGTGGCGGCTTCATACCGCTCGATTCGGCGGCTGTCGCGGCGCAACTCAGCCCTGTGCGCCCGCCGGCACGGCTGGCGCAGCGTGCCCAGGTAGTGCCGCCGCCTGTACAGGCATCCGATGATGAGGATCCAGGCACGATCACGCCGTCGCCGAACGGGCCGGTCGCGGGTTTGCGCAATCAATCCTTAAGATAGCCGACGACTTCCTCGGCGATAGCCAGCGATGAGGTTAGTCCCGGCGATTCGATGCCGAACAGATTGACCAGCCGTGTCATACCGTGGTCCAGCGGACCTGCGATCATAAAATCGGCTTGGCCTTCACCCTGGCCGGTCAGTTTTGGCCTGATGCCGCAATAATCCGGCACCAGCGAATCCTTCGGCAGCCCGGGCCAATAGGTGCGGATGCGATCGTAGAAGCTGTCGGCGCGGCGCGGGTCGACCGTGTAATTCTCCTCCGTAATCCATTCGACGTCCGGGCCGAAGCGCATGCGACCGGCGAGATCGAGCGTGACGTGGACGCCAAGGCCGCCGTCGATCGGCGTCGGATAAATGAGCCGCGAGAACACCGGCTTGCCGGCGAAACCGAAGTAATTACCTTTGCCGAGCACCAGCCGTGGTACTTTCCCTGCCGGATAGGCCTCGATCTTGCGCGCCAATCCCTGCGCACCGAGGCCTGCGGCGTTCACCACGGCGTCGAATTCGGCGGTGCCGGCGTCGCGACCTCCGAATTGTACGTGCCAGTGCGGCGCCTTGAAGCTTAAGCGATCGACAGGCGTTTCGAACGCGATCATGCCGCCGCGGTCTTCCAATTCGCCCCACAGCGCCAGCATGTAGCCGTGGCTGTCGATGATGCCGGTTTCCTGCGACCACAGCGCGCCGACGCAGAACAGTTCCTCTTCCATGGCGCGCGCCGCATTACCGCCGATCATTTCGCAGTTTTCGACGCCGTTCTTCTGCGACTGCACCATGATGGTCTCGACTTTGGCCAGCTCGGCTTCATTGGTGGCGACGACAAGCTTGCCGCATTTGCGATGGCCCACGCCATGGGAAGCGCAGAATTCGTAGAGCATGCGGCGGCCGCGCACGCACAGCATCGCGCGCAATGTGTTGGTGGGGTAATAGAGGCCGGCGTGGATGACCTCCGAATTGCGCGACGACACGCCGTTGGCGATACCGCCGGTGATTTCGGCCACGGTCACATCATGGCCACGTAAAGACGCAGCGCGCGCGACCGCGAGCCCGACCACACCTGCACCGACGACGAGGACCTGCATGCGCTAATTCAGTCGCGCTTCCACGGGATGATGATGCGCTCGATCTCGTTGAGCACAATGGTCAGCACGAAGCCGATAATGGCGATCGTGAAAAGTCCGACGTACATCTGCTCGACCGAGAACGTTTCCCACGCGGTCCAGATCATATAGCCGAGGCCGCTTTTGGCGCCGATCATCTCGGCGATGGCGATGAGGATAAGACCGATGCCGATGCCGAGTTTGAATCCGGTCATGATGACGGGAAGCGCGCCGGGAAGTGCGATGGTCCAGAACGTGTTCCAGCGGCTCGCTTTGTAGTTGCGCCCGACGTCGATATAGATGCGGTTGATCTCGAGCACGCCGGTGGTCGCGTTGATCACCACCGGAAAGAATACGCCGATCGCCACCATGAAGATTTTCGAGCCCTCGCCGAGGCCGAATATCAATAGCGCCAGCGGCAAGATGGCGCTCTTGGGGATCGGATAGGTCGCGGAAATCAGCGGGTCGAACGCGGCACGCACCCAACGGTTCAGGCCCATGGCGATGCCGAGGATCAGCGCCGGAACGCCGCCGATCAGCGTGCCGAGCGCAAGCCTGCGCAAGCTGACCAGCGTGTTGGTGATGAGTTCGCCAGAGCGCAGCATCTCGATCATGACTGCAATCACGCTCGATGGCGCCGGAAAGAACCGCGTGTCGATGATGTGCAGCCGCGCCGCGACTTCCCATGCCACCAAGAGGGCGAGCGGCGAGGCAATGCCGAGGATGCGCTCGCGCGTGCGCATGGAGACGGCAAAACTCTGCTCCGGACTGCCGGCGATTGTTTCCGTCGTCATGGCGATGGTCCCTTGCTGTCGTGCGCGGCTTCGGTGTCTTCCAGCTCGCGGGCGCGCTGCACTTCGTCACGCAGCCCCGACCAGATACGGTGAATGAGCTCGCCGAATTCCGGCGCTTTCTGCAGTTCGATGAGGTTGCGCGGACGCGCCAGCGGCACCGGCACCAGGCTTTTCACGCGGCCGGGTTGCGCCGTCATCACCATGATGCGGTCGCCGAGAAACACCGCTTCGTCGACGCTGTGGGTGATGAACACCACGGTCTTCTTCTGCTCTTCCCAGATGCGCAGCAGCTCCTCTTGCAACAAGACCTTGTTCTGCGCGTCGAGCGCCGAGAACGGTTCGTCCATGAGCAGGATTTCCGGATCGTTGGCAAAGGCGCGGGCGATCGAGACGCGCTGCTTCATACCGCCCGAGAGCTGGTGCGGATAATAATCGGCAAAGCGCGACAACCCGGTGGCGTCGAGATAGTGGCCGACCCGTTCCTTGATGATGGCAGCGGGGGCGTCGCGCATGCGCAATCCATAGGCCGCGTTGTTCCAAACCGTCATCCAGGGAAAGATCGACTCGCCCTGGAACACCATGGAATTCACCGGCCGGTCCGAGCCTTTCGGCGTGTCGACCTCGATGGTGCCGCCGCTCGCCGTTTCCAGGCCGGCGAGGATGCGGATCAGCGTAGTCTTGCCGCAGCCGGACGGGCCGACGATGACGAAGAATTCGCCCGGCTCGATATCGACCGAGACGCGGTCGACGGCGACAAGCTCGCCGAACATCTTTTGCAGTTCATGGATGCGAATTGCCGGCCGCGTGGTCCGGGGCGTTTCGACGGCGCGCAGATTGGTGGTTCTGAGGCTCATTGCGGTGCATTGTGCCGGGCAATTGCCCTAACCTCAACTCGCCGGACAGGGCCGAGAATTGAAATGAAATCCGGCCTTTGGCTATAACTGCCTGGCTTGACCCGCTGCACTGCGCGGTCTTGTGTCGCAGCGGTGGGAATGAAGGGCCAAACCGGCCCTGCCGTAGCAAGGGGAAGTTTCATGGCGGATAACGTCGTCCGTGTCTGCGCGCAGTCGGAAATCGCGCCGGAGACGGTGAAAGCGTACGAGGTCGGCGACAAACGGCTCGCGGTCTACAACCTCGGCGGCGAATTTTATGTCACGGACGACGAATGTACCCACGCCTCGGCGAGCCTCGCCGACGGCATGCTGGAAGACGGCATCATCGAATGCAGCCTGCATTTCGGCGCCTTCGACGTAAAGACCGGCGCGGTGAAGGCGCCGCCATGCTCGCTGGCGCTGCGCACTTATAAAGTGGTGCTGCAAGGCGACGATGTCTGTGTCGATCTCGACCGCGACGCCGCAGGCGAGCCCGCCTGATGACAGCGGCCGGCAATCCTGTCGGCCTCGGCATTGCGGGTCTCGGCATGGCGGGCGCGGTGATGGTGCGCGCCGCAGCAACACATCCCGGTGTGCGGCTTGTCGCCGCCGCTGATCCGCATGGGCCACCGCGCGCGGCGTTTTCGCGCGACTTCAATGCAACCACCTATGCCGACATCGGCGAACTTTGCGACGACCCGGCCGTGGATGTCGTTTACGTCGCGACACCGCATCAATTCCACGCCGCCCATTCGGTGCTCGCCGCCAGGGCTGGCAAGCACGTCATCCTCGAAAAGCCGATGGCGCTGACGCTCGCCGACTGCGATGCGATAGTCGCGGCGGTCGAGAGCGCAAAGGTCCATCTTATCGTCGGCCATACCCACGCGTTCGATCCCGCGGTCCGCGAGATGCGCCGCATCGTCACGAGTGGTGAACTTGGCGCGCTCGGCATGATCGCGGCGTGGAATTATACGAATTTCCTCTACCGGCCGCGGCGGCCGGAAGAGCTGGACACCGCGCTGGGCGGCGGCATTCTGTTCAATCAGGTGCCACACCAGATCGACATGGTGCGTACGATCGCTGGACGGCGTCTGCGCGGCGTGCGTGCACAGGTCACCAGACTTGACCCGGCGCGGCCGACCGAAGGCAGCGCGGTGGTATTTCTCGAATTTGAGGACGGCGCGGCGGCCTCGCTGGCCTATGGCGGGTACGATTACTTCGACAGTGACGAACTGCATTTCTGGATCGGCGAGCGTGGCGCGCCAAAACCGCACGAACAGCATGGGGCGGCGCGGCGCGCGCTGGCCGCACAGAAGGTGGAGGAGGCGCGGCTTCGAATGGAGCATTATGCGTACGGCGCGGCGGCTGGCGCCCTGCCATCGCACCAGCCGCATTTCGGCTTACTCATTGTCACTTGCGCGCGCGGTGAGATGCGCGCTTCGGCCGATGGGCTTTTTGTTTATGACAAAGACGGCAGGCGCGAGGTGGCGCTGCCGAAAAGCGCCGCGATGCCTGGCCGCAGCGAGGTGCTCGACGACATGATTAACGCTATCCGCACCGGCCGAAAGCCGTTGCACGACGGCCGCTGGGGCAAGGCCAATGTCGAAGTTTCGCTCGCCATCCTGCAATCGGCACACGAGCGCCACGAAATTATGTTGGTGCACCAATAACCGTCATAATCCGCCAACGGGTCGGGCCCGATGACAAGCTCCGGCGGATGATGGAGTAACCCTGGCATACAGACAGAACCCATGCGCGTCGATTACTGGATGCTTCGCTTTCGCGGAGCATGACAGATTGCGTGAGATTCTATATATAAATTGCTCCGCAAGGAGCGGCCGCAATGAACTACCAGCCATCGAGCAACGACTTCGTCGTCGAAAATCCGCAGGCGAAAACATTCTTCGTCAACCGCGAGGTTTTCGTCTCGGACGGTGTGTTTGAGCGCGAGAAACGCGCTATCTTCGACCGCTCTTGGATTTATGTCGGGCACGCTTCGGAGATCAAAAATCCCGGCGACTTTAAGACCCGGCCGGTAGCGGGCCGCCCGATCATCTTTTGCCGCGACCGCGAAGGTGCCGTGCACGCGCTGATCAATTGCTGCCGCCACCGCGGCGCGCTGGTCTGTCGCGAGCGTGAAGGCAATGCCCGGCAGTTCTATTGCATGTATCACGGTTGGACCTATCACCCCGACGGCCGGCTCAAATCCGTGCCGGGCGAGGATGCCTATGGCGGCGCGTTCGACAAAAGCGAAATGGGTCTCGTCGCGGTGCCGCGGTTCGAGCATTACCGTGATTTCTATTTCGCCAATTTCGATAGTGAGGCGCTCGATCTCGCGACTTATCTCGGCAATGCCAAAGATTACATCGACATTGTCATCGACCAGTCGCCGTCGGGGAAGATGCAAATCATTTCCGGCACCCAGGAATACGACATTCGAGCCAACTGGAAGCTTCTGGTCGAGAACAGCGTCGACGATTATCACCTGATATCGACGCACTCGACATGGCTCAATTACATGCGCAATTCCGGCGTCAACGTTACGCCGCAAAAGGGCGATCTTCTGCCAACGCGCGGCTTCGGCCGCGATCTTGGTAACGGCCATCTGACCACCGACAATCCGAATTACCGCGGCCGGCCGGTGGCGAAGTGGATTTCGGTTTACGGTGAGGACGCCAAAGCCGACATCGATGCACTGCGCAACGAACTGGTGGAGCGCCTCGGCGCGTCGCGCGCCGCCCGCGTCGCCGACACCAACCGCAATCTCGCGATTTTCCCGAACCTTGTCATCAATGATGGTTCCTCAGTCACAGTGCGCCATTTCTATCCGGTGGCACCGGACCGCATGCATGTCACCGCCTGGGCGCTCGGACCGGTCGAGGAAACCGAGGCGCAGCGTGCCCGCCGCCTGCACGCCTTCCTCACGTTTTACGGGCCCGGCGGTTTTGCCACGCCCGACGACGTCGCGGCGCTGGAAGCGGCGCAACTTGGCTTTGCCGCCTGGCGCGAAGTTCCGTGGTCCGACCTGTCGCGCGGCATGGGCAAGGCGAGCGATCAGCAGCTTGCCACCGATGAGGGCCATCTGCGTGTGTTCTGGCGCAAATGGAACGAGCTGATGGAGGCGCGCACGTGAACGAAATACTCGCGTCGACTGTCTCGCGCGCCGAGGTCGAAGACCTGTTCTATCACGAAGCCGACCTACTCGATTCCTGGAAGCTCGACGAGTGGCTTAAGCTTCTGACCGACGACGCCACGTATTACGTGCCGCCGAACGACAAGCCGGATGCTGACGCGCGCTACACGCTGTTCACCATCGCCGACGACATCGTGCGACTGCGTGAACGCGTGATCCGGCTGAAGGATCCGAATTGCCATGCCGAGTTTCCGCTGTCGCGGACGCGGCGCGTGATCGGCAATGTGCGTATCACGGGTGTTGACGGCGACGTCATATCGGTGGCCGCTAACTTCATCATTCACCGCCATCGCCACAACGATTTATTACGAGTTTTCGTTGGCCAGTATCGCTACAAGCTCAAACGGCAGGGTGGCCGGCTCAAAATCGCCGAACGGCGTGCCATTCTCGACGCCGAGGAACTTGGCTTGCTTGGCTCGGTGAGCTTCATTCTGTGATTTCCGAAAATCCTCTCATTGTCATTGTCCGCGAAGGCGGACAATCAAGTAATCACGGTGTTCAATATGTGGTACGGCCGCGAACCGCAATAATGGCCGGCGATTACTGGGTGCTCCGCCTTCGCGGAGCATGACAGGAATTGGGAATGTCCGAACTCGATAAAGTCTTCGACGAGCTTTCAAGCAAGCGCTCGCAGCAGGATAAGGAACGCCGCGAACGGCAGAAAGTCGCCGCGGATTTTCTGAGCGAGTTTTACGATCAGGATATTAAGCCGTCGCAGATCCTGAAAAATCGCGGCATCGAAGCGCACTTTACCGACAACAAGCTAATCCTGCACAAACCGCAATCAGGTCATTTCGAGGAACAGCTTTACATCGTGGTCGGCGAGCAGGGCGAGATCGATATCGCCGGCCGCTCGCTTGGCCGCTATCAGCCGGCCGGCAAGCTTGCCAAAAAGCGCGAGTTGATAGGCGAAATTATTTCGTTTTTCGATCTATGAATTTTCCGGCCGGCGTAGTGTCGTCGCATGGAAACTGATCTCCCTTACGAATTGCGGGCAGGTCTTGAGGACGCGATGCACGGTGTGTCGCGCAATGCGCTCGTCGCGCGCGCAGATACGATCTCGAAGGCCTATCGTGCGGGCGGAAATTCGGCGCGCGCCATCCGGACCGTCGAAGATGCGATGGCCTATGCATTGACGCGCATGCCCGCGACATTTGCCGCGGTGATGTCGGTGCTCGGTGAACTTCGCCGTCGGTTGCCGGATTTCGCCCCACATTCGCTGTTGGATGTCGGTGCTGGACCGGGTACGGCAGCTTGGGCAGCGGTCCAATGCTTTACAGAGTTAGAGAGAATTGTCCTGGTCGACGACAACGAGCATTTGCGCCAGCTCGCGCTGAATTTGATTCGGGTAAGCCCGGTGCCAGCGCTCCGTTATGCAGGGTACGAAGGAGGAAGCGCGCAGCGGCTATTGCAAACAACCGAACCGGCCGACCTGACAGTGGCGAGCTATTTCGTTGGCGAACTGCCCGATAAAGAGCTTTTGGACCGCGTGGACATGCTGTGGTCGAAAGCGGCCGGTATCCTCGTCGTCATTGAGCCAGGAACGCCGGCCGGGTTTGAACGCATCCGAACAATCCGGTCGCACCTTATCGGCCGAGACGCGTTCGTCGTTTGCCCGTGTCCACATGATCTTAAATGTCCGATGACCGGTGGCGACTGGTGCCATTTTTCGCAACGTCTGAATCGGTCTCGGGACCATCGGGTGGTCAAAGGCGCCGCGCTGCCGTTTGAGGACGAGAAATATTCCTATGTCGTGTTGTCACGGAACGAGCCAGCCCTACTTGCGCTTGACCGCGTTCTGGCGCCGCCGCATGTGACTAAAAGCGCGATCACGACGAAGCTTTGCACGTCGGAAGGCCTTGTCATGGACGTTGCGCCACGGCGTGATCGCAACGCATATAAGACACGGCGGAACTGGCGCTGGGGCGATGCGGTAACGCACGCCGCGGAACCGGTAACGAAGAAAAACGCATAAGTAGCGGCGAAGGGGCATGAACAATATCGCAATTGTCGGCGGCGGGATTGGCGGATTGACGGCCGCGCTCGCTCTGGCCCGTCGCGGCATCGACGTCGATGTCTACGAGCAGGCGCCGGAATTGCGCGAGCTGGGCGCCGGCGTGCAGATCAGCGCCAACGGCACGCGCGTTCTCCACGCGGTTGGCCTCAAGGCGGCGCTGGAAAAGGTACAGGTGCTGCCGGCCGGCAAGGCGATCCGGCTCTGGAATACCGGGCAAAGTTGGAAGCTATTCGACCTCGGCCTGGAGTCGGTCGAACGCTACGGTTTTCCCTACATCACCATTCATCGCGGCGATCTGCATGGCGTGATTGCGCAGGCGCTGATGCAGGCCAAGCCCGGCGCCATTCATCTCAACCAAAAATGCGTTGGGCTGACGCAAACTGCTGATCATGTAGAATTGCATTTCGAGACCGGCGAACCGGTTCGCGCGAAGATCGCGGTCGGCGCCGACGGCGTACATTCGGTGGTGCGCGAAAATCTGTTTGGCGCGTCAAAGCCGGAATTCTGCGGCATTATCGCCTGGCGCGGCGTCATTCCGATTGAACGCGTGCCGGCGTCTATCTCGCGGACGATTGGCACCAATTGGGTCGGTCCCGGCGGTCATGTCGTGCATTACCCGTTGCGCGCCGGAAAGCTCCTCAATTTCGTCGGCATGGGCGAACGCGACTGGAATGTCGAGGGCTGGAACGTGCGCGGCACCACCGAGGAAGTGCTGAATGATTTTCAAGGCTGGCATGCGGACGTGCACGCGATGATCCGTAACATCGACGTGCCGTACAAGTGGGGCCTGGCTTTACGCCCGCCGATGCAACAGTGGAGCGAAGGGCGCTGCACGCTCCTTGGCGACGCCTGCCATCCTATGGTGCCGCTGTTGGCGCAGGGTGCAAACATGGCGCTTGAAGACGGTCTCGTGCTGGCCCGCGCCATTGAAAGCTACCCGGATGATGCCGCGATGGCGCTGGCGCGCTACGAGAGCGTCCGCCGTGAGCGCGCCAACAAGGTGGTCGACGGCTCCGCCGCGATGATCCCGCGCTTTCACAACCGCGCCATGGTTGACGCTGAAGCGGCGCAGGCCCACGTCGCCCATGAATGGCAGGAAGACCGCATCCGCGAGCGCTACGACTGGTTGTTCACCTACGATGCGACAGCGGTTGCGATATAAGCGGCGGGAACGGCCTGTTTCACCCGGCCCAAAATACCAATATAAGCGCTGAAGATAAAACGTTCTGGACCAGAGGAACCGCCTATGTATTCAGGACCCGGCGTGAAAACGAGCCCGGATTATCCCATTCCGGATTCCATGAAAGCCTGGGTGCTGGGCAATCCCGGCGAGCTCAAGCTCACGCAAAAGCCGGTGCCGGTGCCGAAGCGCGCCGAGGTGTTGGTGCGCATCGACGCGGTTGCGATCTGCGCCACCGACCTTGAGATCATCGACCATGGCCCGCCGGCGTCAATCCTGGGCGGCATGCCGTTCAACAAGAATTTCACGCCCGGTCACGAGTATATGGGCACAGTGGTGGCGCTCGGGCCCGGCGTCGACGAATACAAAGTGGGCCAGCGCATCACCGTCGAGATCCACGCCGGCTGCGGCCAATGCAAGCGTTGCCGCGAGGGCATGTACACCTCGTGCCACAACTACGGCCTCAATTACGGCGATGTCGACAAGGGCCATCGCGCCAACGGCTTCACCACCGATGGCGGTTTTTGCGAATACCAAGTGAACAACATCAACACGCTAGTCGCCATCCCCGACGCCATGTCGGACGAAGAAGCGACGCTGGTGGTGACTGCAGGCACCGCGATGTACGGCCTCACCGAGCTTGGCGGGCTTGTAGCGGGCGAGAGCGTCGTCGTCACCGGGCCAGGCCCGATCGGGCTCCTCGGCGTCGCCGTGGCGAAGGCGATGGGCGCTTCTCCGGTCATCCTCACCGGCACGCGCGGCAATCGGCTCAAGATCGGCAAAGAGCTTGGCGCCGATCACGTCATCAATGTGCGCAACGAGAATGCGGTCGAAGCGGTGCGGCGTCTCAACGGCGGCAAGGGTGTAGACTACGTTGTGGAATGCTCGGGCGCGCCGAACGCAGTGAACGATGCCATCCGCATGGTCAATCGCGGCGGCAAGGTATGCCTTGCGGCCTTCCCACACCAGGAGACGCCGGTCGATGTCGCCCATATCGTGCGCAACAACATTTATCTCTTCGGCATCCGCGGCGAGGGCAAGAGTGCGACGCACCGCGCCGAAGCCTTCATGACGCAGAAGCGTTTCGACGCCACCAAAATTCATACGCATACATTTCCGCTCGACGACCTGCCGACCGCGATCCGCTACGCCAAGGACCGGGTCGACGACGCGATCAAGGTCGTGGTCAAGGCCAAAAGCATCGCCGCGCATCGCGTTGCCGCCGAATGAGCGGTGCAGGTATCTCCCGACGTGCCGCGATTGCCACGGCGCTGTCGGCATTTGCTGCGCCGGCTCTGGCCGACGAATGGCCGAGCCACTCGGTCCGCATCGTCAATACCTTCGCGGCTGGCGGCGCCGCCGACATCCTCGCTCGCATGGCAGCCGACCAGCTTACCAAGACGTTTGGCCAGCAATTCTATGTTGAGACGCGCGCCGGTGCCGGCGGTGTGATCGGCGTTGACTTCGTCGCTCATTCCGATCCCGACGGCTACAATTTCGTCATCACGACGCTGTCGCTCACCGCGATCAACCCACTGATTAATCCCAAGCTCGATTATGACCCGTTCAAGGATTTGACCCACGTCGCCTATCTTGCCGGGTCGCCGCTCGTCTTCATCGTCAGCGCCAAAAGCGACGTGAAAACTCTGAAGGATTTTATCGCCAAGGCAAAGGTGAGCCCGAAGCCGTTGACTTACGGCGTATCGGGACTGGCGAGCGCGGGACAGATGGTGGCGGAATCGTTCGCGCAAGAAGTCGATGTGAAGTTCCAGGTCGTGCCGTACAAAGGCGCCTCGCAGAGCCAACTCGACGTTGTCGCGGGCAATATCGATTTTGCCACCCCGACAGTGACGTCGGCCTCCGGCCAGATCCAGGGCGGCTCAGTGATCGCACTGGCGCAGACCGGCAGCGAGTGGTTGCCGGATTTTCCGAACGTGCCGACGTTCAAGGAGCTTGGCTATAAGCTCGAAGCGACCAACTGGTTCGGGCTCGCCGGTCCGGCGGGACTTCCAAGCGACATCGCCCGCAAGGTCAATGGCGCGATCAATGCCGGCATGACGCTGCCCGAGAATCAGGACCGCATCCGCCACGAAGGCATGATCGTCTCGCCGATGGACATCGATACGTTCCAGGCCTTTGTCGCCCATGAGGCGTTGCGCTGGAAACCGGTGATCCTCAAGGCCGGGTTGAAAATGGAATGATTGCGCTGGCGGAAGTAGCAGGGGAAACCTCACTTCTTTCTGATCCTGAAAATCAGCAGTTTCTTGTCCTTGCGGGTATTTTCGAGAAAATCGCCGGTCTGATGAAGCAGGTTCGGAATGTCGACTGCAGTGAGGGGGTCGGTACATTCGACGATCAGAATATTGCCCGATGCTACGCCGCCCAGCGCCTTCTTGGTGCGCAGCGCCGGCAGCGGGCATTTCAGGCCGCGTAAATTGAGGGTCTTTTCAGCCATTGTTGAGAGTTGTCGAAACCGCCGATGGTCCTTATCATAGTGGCGATGGTTGAAGATTCCAGCATTCAGCGAATAACTCGCCTGACGCCGCGTAGTGCGGTCCTGGCGCTCATTGAGTCGCAAGTCGGCAGTGTGGAACCGCGACAATGCGTGTTGGCACAGGCGACCGGGTTCACGCTCGCGGCAGATGTTGTGGTGTCCGAACAGCCGCCGCATCCAATCGCGCTATGCGACGGCTTTGCCGTAGCCGCCGCCGCGATTGTTGATGCCGGCCCCTATGCGCCGATACCGTTTGCATCGCTGCCACATCGTATTGTCGCCGGCGAGCCGTTACCAGCAGGAACGGATGCCGTGATGCCCCTGGATGCCGTCATGTTCAGAGGCCATCGTGCCGAAGCCATCGCTGCAGTTTCGCCAGGGGAGGGTATGTTGCCCGCCGGTGGCGATGTCGGGCCGCTCGCACCGTTGCGCCGCGCCGGCGAGCGATTGCGCGATCTCGATATCGCAGTTATGGCGGCGGCTGGTGTTGAGAGGGCGACGATCCGATCTCCGCGGTTGCGAATAGCATGCGGTAGTTTGCCGAAAACCCCGCTGATCGATGCGGCGCTCACCATGCTCGCGCGCTTGGTTACGATAGCCGGTGGCAGCGTGCTTGGTGAGGCTGGCTCCCTTGAAGCGGCGTTGATTGACGATCAAGCCGAGGCGGTCATCGCAATCGGCGGCACCGGCAGTGGGGCAAACGATAGTAGCGTGCGAACTCTGGCGCGGTTTGGCCGGGTCGAGGCACACGGCATTGCGGTTTCGCCGGGCGAAACCGCAGCGATTGGATTTGTGGGTGCACGGCCGGTGCTGCTTATCCCGGGGCGCCTCGATGCGGTTATAGCTGTGTGGCTCCTGCTCGGGCGCCAACTTATCGGCCAACTTGCCGACGGCAATGATGACGAGATGCCGATGATTATGGCACTTAAGCGCAAAATCACATCGACTATAGGCATGACCGAACTTATCCCCGTGCGTTTCGCTGACGGCATGGCAGAAGCGCTCGCTTCCAGCTATCTGTCATTCACCGCGCTGACGCGTAGTGCCGGATTTATTGTCGTCCCCGCAGCCAGCGAAGGTTTTGCAGCAGATGCGTTAGTCGCCGTTCATCCATGGCCATAAATCCGCAACACAAATCCGCCTCGGCAATTCTCGACGCGGTGCGCCGCGCCGCGCGGCAGGAACAATTCCTCGAAGTGGTTTCGGCCGAGGAGGCGCGCCGCCGCTTTGAGGCGTGTATCGACCGTGCGCCGCTTCCCGGCGAAACGCTGCCACTCGCGGTGGCACTGTCGCGCGTGCTCGCGGCTGACGTCGTCGCGCCGGTCGATGCCCCGCCGTTCGACCGCTCCAATGTCGACGGTTTTGCTGTGCGCGCTGCCGATACCAACGGTGCCAGCGACGGCTCGCCGAAACAGCTTGCGCTCAATGCCGAGGTCATCGCCTGCGGCGTGCAACCGGCCATCGAAGTGCGGCCCGGCACGGCGACGGCGATCGCCACCGGCGGGGTTATTCCGCGCGGCGCCGATGCCGTGGTGATGATCGAGCATACCGAACTAATCGAAGATGGTGCCGCGCCGGCGATAGAACTGCGCCGCGCGGTGGCGAGCGGCAACTTCATTTCCTACGCTGGGTCGGATATCGCGCGCGGCGAGACATTATTGCGTCGCGGCACTCGGCTCGGCTCGCGCGAGATCGGCATGCTCGCGGCGTGCGGACTTTCGATGATCAACGTTGTGCGCCGTCCGCGCGTTGCCGTGCTTTCGACCGGCGACGAACTGGTCGAGCCGGGCAGGGCGTTGCCACCCGCCGGCGTTTACGACAGCAATGGCGCAATCCTCGCGGCGGCCGTCGTCGAATCCGGCGGCGAGCCGGTGCCTTTTGGCGCGTTTCCGGACGAGGAGGTCGCGCTCGAACTCGCCATGCGTTCGGCGCTCGATGCGTGCGACACGGTCGTGTTGTCGGGCGGCACGTCGAAAGGCGCCGGCGATCTGTCGCATCGTATTGTCTCGAAGCTCGGCAAGCCCGGCATCCTGGTGCACGGCGTTGCGCTCAAGCCGGGCAAGCCGCTTTGCCTTGCGGTCATCGGTGACAAGCCGCTGATCGTTTTGCCCGGATTCCCGACCTCCGCGATCTTCACTTTTCATGCCTTCGTCGCGCCGGTAATTCGCGCTCGCGCCGGGCTGCCGCCTGAGGCGGCGCGAACAGCCACTGCGCGCCTACCGGTGCGGATCGCATCCGAACTCGGCCGCGAGGAGTTCGTGCTGGTGTCACTTGTTGCCGGGGATGAAGGCCCGATCGCCTTTCCAGGTGGCAAAGGCTCCGGCGCCGTTACCGCGTTTTCTCAGGCCGACGGATTTTTGACTGTCGATCCGCTGACGAGCGCACTCGATGCCGGTAGCGAAGTCGAGGTCATGCTGATCGGCGAGGAGGCGCGAGCGCCCGATCTCGTCATCATGGGCAGCCACGATATCGCGCTCGATGTCGTGGTCGGCGCACTGGCCGAGCGTGGCTTTCGCGCCCGCACCATCGCGGTCGGCAGTCTCGGTGGCGTCGCAGCGGCAAACCGCGGCGAGTGCGACGTCGCGCCGGTCCATCTCGTTGACCCGGCGACCGGAATCTACAACAGGCATCTGCTCGCGCCCGGTCTCGCACTGGTGCCCGGTTGGCGGCGGATGCAGGGCTTTGTCTTCCGCCCTGGTGATGCGCGGTTCGAAGGCGTGTCGGCCGCTGATGCTCTCAAGGTGGCGTTGGCCGATTCGAGCTGTGCTCATGGTCAGCCGTAATGCCGGTTCAGGAACGCGCGTGCTGATCGACAGCCTGCTCGCGGGTGCGCGACCGGCCGGATACGCCAATCAGCCGCGTTCGCATAATGCGGTCGCCGCCGCCGTCGCCCAACGCCGTGCCGACTGGGGCGTCTGCATCGAGCCGGTGGCGCGGATGTACGGTCTTTCGTTCTTGCCGATTGCGCCTGAGGAATACGACTTTCTGCTGCTGCAAGCGCGCTGCGACCGCCCTGCGGTAAAGGCGTTTCTGACCGTGCTTCGCGATGAAACGACGCGAGCGCGCATCCGCTCACTCGGCATGGAACCGGCGGGCGAATAGTTCCATATAATAGGTCATGCGCATCATCGGTCTCGCGGGCTGGAGCGGCTCCGGCAAAACGACGCTGGTCACGGCCGTGATCCCGGTGCTGGTCAGGCGCGGTCTCAAAATCGCGACTGTCAAGCACGCGCACCATGAATTCGATATCGACCAGCCGGGCAAAAACTCCTGGCTGCACCGCCAGGCCGGCGCTAGCGAAGTCGCGATCGTGTCGAGCCGGCGCTGGGCGATCGTGCACGAACTGGGTGAGGAGCCCGAGCCGCCGCTTGCCGATGTGCTGGCGAAGCTCAGCCCAGTCGATTTGGTGATCGTCGAAGGCTTCAAGCGCCATTCGCACCCAAAGCTCGAGGTTTATCGTTCCTCTGTCGGTAAGCCGCTGCTGCACCCCGATGACGATTGTATCGTCGCGGTCGCGACCGATGCACCGCTGCCGCAGGCCGAGGTGCCGGTACTGATGCTCGATGATATCGACGGCGTCGCCAATGTGTTCGAGGCCGAAGCGCTGCCGCTCGACCGAATCGGGCCGCCGCGGAGCGAGTCGTAATGGCGCAGCTCAGCGACGATTGCTTTGCCTTCAATGGCCCACTGCTTCCGGTCGCCGATGCTGAGCGCCTTATCGCCGAGCGTGTTGCGCCGGTCGATGGCCACGAGACTGTGCCACTCCGCGAGGCGGCTGGTCGGGTGCTGGCCGAGGATGTCGTTGCGCCGATCAATGTGCCGCCGTTCGACAATTCCGCGGTCGACGGCTATGCGGTGCGCGCTGTTGATTTGAAATCTGGCGGCGAAATGCGGTTGAAGATCGTCGATCGGGTCGCCGCAGGTCACGATGCTACGCACCCGTTGCATGGCGGCGAGGCCATCCGCATCTTCACTGGCGCGCCGATGCCGGCCGACGCCGACACGGTATTCATGCAGGAGGATTGCCGGCTTGAAGGTGACGCCGTCATCGTACCGCCCGGCTTGAAGATCGGCGCCAACCGGCGTTTGGCTGGCGAAGATATGCGCGCCGGAGTGGTTGCGTTGCCGGCTGGGCGAAGGCTCGCCGTCCAGCACGTCGCGCTCGCAGCAGCACTCGGCCTTACCGCGCTGACAGTGCGCCGACGCGTGTGCGTGGCGCTGTTCTCGACCGGCGACGAAATCGTCGAGCCGGGCTCGCATCTGCCGAGCGCCGCGCTCTATGATTCCAACCGCTACCTGCTCGCCGGCCTCATCGCGCGTTTCGGCGCTGAAGTCATGGACCTCGGCATTCTCAGCGACGAGCCTGCGGCGCTCGCGCAATCACTCAAGACGGCAGCGGAAGAGCATGATCTGGTGTTGACGTCCGGTGGTGTTTCAACCGGCGAAGCGGACTATGTCCGCGGCGCGATCGAAAGCATCGGCCGCATCGTATTCTGGCGGGTCGCGATAAAACCCGGACGGCCGGTGGCGATGGGCGTCATTCCAGGTTCAAAGCGCGGCGACGGCGCGGCGTTTGTCGGTCTTCCGGGCAATCCCGTGGCGGTCTTTGTCACCTTCGTGCGCGTGGTTCGGCCGTTGCTGCTGCGCTTGTCCGGCGCGCTGCCCGAGCCGTTGATCGCGATGCCGGTTCGCGCGGCCTTCGCATACAAGAAACGCAAAGGGCGGCGCGAATATGTGCGCGTCTCGCTGCGCATGGCAGCCGACGGTACGATCGAGGCGGTCAAGCACGCGCAGGATGGCGCCGGCGTCATTACTTCACTGACCGAGACCGACGGCCTAGCCGAATTGACCGAGGATGTTACCAATGTCGAGCCGGGATCGACGATCGGCTTTTTGTCTTACGCCTCGCTGGTCGGTTGAACCGCCGCAAGCGATTGCGCGCGCGCTGCATCGTCTGGGGCGTTGACGTTGAAGAACGGATCGACTGGCGCGTCCGGCCAATCGGCGATGGCAACGCCGTGTCGTGCGGTCCACAGCTCGATCTTGTGCAGATTTTCGTCGATCAGCGCGTGCCTGAGGTCATCGCGTAAATGAACCGGCCATAATCCGATGACCGGGTGGCGCCATTCGCCCGAGCGTGCGCAGGCCAGCGGAACGCCGGTCGCGGCGCGTGCTTCGTGCAGGCGCATGACGAGATCACTCGGCAGGAACGGGCAATCGCCGGGCACACTGACCAGCCACGCTGTGCCGGGCGCATGAGCCACCGCCCAATCGAGCCCGGCCAGAATGCCGGCAAGCGGACCGGCAAAATCCGGCACGCTGTCGGCAACGACGGGTAGGCCGGTATCGGCGAAACGTGCCGGATCGCCGTTGGCGTTGATGATGATCCGGCTGCATTGCGGTCCAAGGCAGGCCAGCACGCGTTGAAGGATAGTTGAGCCGCCGACTTTGATCCGGGCTTTGTCGCCGCCGCCCATACGGCGCGCCAGGCCGCCGGCGAGCACAAGACCAAGGCTAGGGGACATCGTCACGTGCGCTCAGTCGTCATGCACCGCGGCCTTGCGGCGGTGCTTGGCGCTCTCGTCCTCGACGTAATCGAGGTTTTGGTCGAACACGATGCGATCCTCGCCTGCAAGCGCGATGAAGCGCTTGCCGCGGGCGCGGCCGATGAGGGTCAAATTGGCCTTGCGTGCCAATTCGACGCCCCATGCGGTAAAACCGGAGCGCGAAATCAGGATCGGTATGCCCATCCGCACTGTCTTGATCACCATTTCGGAGGTGAGCCGGCCGGTGGTGTAGAAAATCTTGTCCGCTGCGCCGACTTTATTCTTGAACATCCAGCCGGCGATCTTGTCGACCGCATTATGGCGGCCGACATCTTCCATATAAATCAGCGGACGATCCTCGACCGCCAACACGCAGCCGTGGATGGCGCCGGCTTCGAGATAAAGCGAGGGTGTGGTGTTGACCTTGTGTGTGATGGTGTAAAGCCAGGAGGTCCGCAACACGGCCTTCGGCAGCGTAATATTCTCCAGCGCCTCCATCAGGTCGCCGAACACCGTGCCTTGGGCGCAACCCGACGTCTGCACCTTTTTCTTCAGCTTTTTCTCGTAATTCGTTTTTCGCTTGGTGCGCACCACGACGACAGATAATTCCTCGTCGTAATCGACGCCGGTTACGACGTCGTTGGCCATCAACATATTCTGGTTGAGCAGATAGCCGAGCGCCAGATATTCGGGGTGGTCGTTGATGGTCATGGCGGTGACGATCTCCTGCGAATTGAGGAAGATCGTTAGTGCCCGCTCCACCGTCACCGAGGTCTCGATCGGGGCGCCGGTCTGGTCGACACCTCTGACACGCTCGGTCAAGCGCGGATCGTGCGGATTGGGCTGGATCAGGTAATCATCGTCGGGCAAAGCCATACCTGCAATGTAAGGTATGGCGCATGGCTCTGGAAGTGAACATAAAGGAAGCCCGGCGCGAGCCGGGCCTCCTTTACCACTCCACTTATAATAGACCGCTTGGCAATCAGCCGTGTAGGCCGCCAAAAACCCAGATCAGAAGTATGATTGGCAGTGGAATACCGAGGAGCCACAACAATAAACCGCGTCCCATGACTACCTCCTGCGTCGCCTCATTATGAACGCCATGCCAACGGCAGGCCGTGAAATTAGTTCCAAGGCGTGCTGGGATTTTAAGCACGGGTTGTCATGGGACGGACCGCCGCTATATTGCCTCGCTTCGCGGGGTCCGGAGAGGTGGCCGAGTGGCTGAAGGCGCTCGCTTGGAAAGCGTGTATACGGGAAACCGTATCGTGGGTTCGAATCCCACCCTCTCCGCCATAGTCCCGTTCGCCTTTGTTCGCCAATGTTCAATAAGCCCCTTTAAAATCGTCACTTCTTGACTTATGCTCGAGCTCGCTCGTTCGCGGCAATTCGCCGCCTACCCACAAAATATCCGGTTTTATTTGTGGGTAAGAGTTTGCGGTACGAGTTGGAGCGGACAGTTCGGGGAGTTTAATATTTGGCCATCGCAAAATTGAAGGCGCTCAACGTCGCGCGGGAAAAGCGCCCCGGCAGCTATGGCGACGGCGGCGGGCTTTATCTGCAGGTCGCCGGCGGGCGGCGCCAAATCCTGGATCTTCCGTTATTGGGTCGCCGAACGCGACGCTGCAACCGGCGCGCTCGTGCGCGATTCGGTCACTGGCAAAGTCAAAGGCCGCTCCCGCGAGATGGGTCTCGGCTCGTTTGCCACCGTTTCGCTTGCCGAGGCGCGCGACCGCGCACTCGAATGTCGCAAGCTCCGCGAGAAAGAAATCGATCCGATCGAGGCGCGCGAGGCGGCGCGACGGGAGGCTGCGCTTGAGCGCGCCAAATTCCTCAAATTCAAGGACGCGGCGAGGCCTATATCGCCGCGCATCGCGTCGCCTGGAAAAACGACAAGCACGCGGCGCAATGGCCGGCGACGTTAAAGACATATGCCTATCCGATCATTGGCGATCTGCCAGTGCATCTCATCGATACGGCGCTTGTCATGAAAGTGATCGAGCCGCTGTGGTCGGACAAAACCGGAGACCGCCAGCCGGCTCCGCGGCAGGATCGAGTTGGTGCTCGATTGGGCAACCGTGCGCGGCTATCGACAAGGCGATAATCCGGCGCGCTGGCGTGGTCATCTCGAACAGCTTTTGCCGGCGCGAGCCAAGGTTCGCAAAGTCCGAGCATCACAGTGCGCTGCCCTATGCCGAACTGCCGGCCTTTCTGGTGAAATTGCGCGAGCAGGACGGCATGGCGGCGCGCGCGCTCGAGTTCACGATCCTGACCGCGGCGCGTACCAGCGAAAGCACCGGCGCCAGGCGCGCCGAAATCGACAGAGAAGAATAAACTCTGGACCGTGTCAGGCAGATCGGATGAAGGCTGGCAAGGAACATCGCGTGCCTCTATCCGACCGTGCCCTGGCCATCTTGGGTGAGGTCAACGCGACAGACGGCAATCAGGACAATTTCGTCTTTCCCGGACGAAATCTTGATCAGCCGCTCAGCAACATGGCCATGCTCAAAGTGCTTCGAGCGCATGGGGCGCTCGGACCTCACTGTGCATGGATTCCGGTCGACGTTTCGGGATTGGGCGGCGGAGCAAGACGAATTTTCCGAACGAAGTGATCGAAATGGCGCTAGCGCATGCGATCGGTGAGCAAAATCAGAGGCCGCTTACCGCCGCGGCGACCTATTTGAGAAAAGGCAGGCTCTGATGCGCAGCTGGGCCAATTACTGCCTTCAGCCCAAATCGCGCGATAATGTCGTGCAACTGCAAAATGCATTGTCTGGGTGACGGGGCGTGAAAAGGCCAGCCGACTCTTAATCAGCGGGTCCCAGGTTCGAGCCCTGGTGCGCCCACCATTCACATCAAGCACTTAGCCGGTTTCGGTTTTGCTGTTTCGACAAATTATCACCGGCTCATTTCGACAAATCTCCTCCTTTCGTTCTCGCTTCGAGCCTTTTATGTGCGCCCTCGCGGCGCTGCTGCATCGTGGCCTTTGTGTATAGCACCGTCATCGCCGCCGTCTTGTGTCCGCTCAGGGCGCGGAGTTGGGCATCGGTTAGACCGGCGTTGCCGCCTTCGGTATTGCCGCCGTGTCGCAGACCCATGAACTTAATGCTGAAATCAATTCCGGCGGTCGCACGAACAGCCGCTACGCGGTGGCGGAAATAATCTATGAAGCGGGATGGCACCGAATCGTGCCCTCCTTTGACGATCACTTCGGTGATCAACATGGGAGCTCCGCCAATGACGACGACCATCGATACACGTGACGTATGCTGTGCGGCGCTCGAGCTGAGCAAGAGAGTTGGGTACTTGCGTTTGCGGCCCCGGGTGACAGCCAGGCGACCGTCCACAAAATCAAGGCCAGGGATGTTGATCGACTGATCGGCATTCTCAACAGCAGCAAGGCCAAGGCAGAGCGCCGAGCTGGGTCGCCCGCTGCAGATCGTTCTCTGTTACGAGGTCGGTTACGACGGCTTCTGGCTCGCCCGGCTTCTGATCGCCCGCGGTATCCGCACTGTTGTGTTCGATCCAGCGAGCTTCCTGATGCCGCGCCGTGGCCGCCGGCCAAGACTGATCGGCTCGATGCTGAAGGCATGACGCGAACGCTGCGCGCCTGGCTGTCCGGAGATCGCGAGGTGGCGCGCGACGTGCTCATTCCGAGCGTCGAGCAAGAAGATGCCAAGCGCATCGAGCGCGAGCGAAAATACCTCGTCGAAGAGCGCACCAGCATCGTCGGGCGCATCAAAGGGCTTTTGGCGCTGCACGGGATTTGGCTCACCGGCAAACGCATCGGCAAGGGCTTGCGGGAGCGTCTCGACACAATGAGGACCGGTGATGGTCGGCCGCTGGCGCCATTCCTCCGGCGCGATATCGAACGCATGCTGTGCCACTACGATTTTGTCTCGCAGCAGATCGAAGAGGTCGTCGCCGACCGAAAGGAGGCGCTCGCTGACAAGAGCGGACGCTTCCCGCATGCAGACAAAGTGCAACGTCTCGCGACGCTCGGCGCCGTGGGCGAGACGACTGCAACCGTTCTTGTTGCCGAGGTCTATCATCGCTCGTTCGAAACGCGGCGACACGTGGCATCGTTTATCGGGCTTGCGCCCAGCCCCTACAACAGCGGCGACACCGATCGCGACCGAGGTATCAACAAGGCGGGCACAAAGCTCGCCCGGCACACACTGGTCGAACTGGCCTGGTTCTGGCTCCGCTATCAGCCCAACAGCAAACTCTCGTTGTGGTGGCACGAACGGTTCGGCGGCCGTGGAATGCGCGGGCGCAAGGTCGGTATCGTTGCCCTTGCGCGAAAATTGGCCGTCGCCCTTTGGCGCTTTGTCGAGCAAGGGGTCATTCCGGAGGGAGCCATGCTGAAGGTCTAACGAGAACGAATTCGTTTGAGCTTGCCGCACTTGCGGTGAGGCGGGCTGGCGACCGGGAAGATTGATGGCTCTTTGTGGCCCAGTAGTAGTTTGGTCGCCTCCCGTGCTTTTCAGGCTCCGGCTTACGTGAATAGCGATTATGGTGCGAAGGCGCTGCCTTCGACCGGATACAAGTCAATGCGCTGGTGCGCATCGTCACGGCCGCAGCAGGAATGGTGAGGTTGGCGTTACGAGCATGAGTAGGCTCCCGTCTTTGAAAAAAGGAACCCCACATTGAATGTGGGGTAGGTTTCTGTGGCGTCAGTATTCTTCCGCCAACATGATCGTCAGCACACGGCTGACGACGGGCTCCCCATTTGGGTTCTTGACATCTGGCTCCTCATACAAATCAACCTTCCATGGCAAGCGCATTTTTCGGCGTCGGTTTAGCTTGTCTCGCGTAACGATCAATGTGCCGTGTCGAGGGGCCGCATCGAGGCGCGCCATCAGTTCCGGCCAAAGCACTGTGCCGTCTTCGTCGTATAGTGGAGATGCGCCGGATATTGCTCGTATCTACCACCATAAGACTCGGAAGCTCGTCGCACCGTGACAGTGACGGACTGCCGAACGGACGCGCTCGCGCCCATCGGGCCTGCACTTCAGCTTATCGAAAAGCCGATCGGCAGCGCCTGGCGTGATGCTGCCGAGCGTGAGCCTGCCGAAGTTCCGTCCGTCCTTCAGCTGGTGCCGGCTGGCGAGCCGCAGCGCCGTATCATAGGACTTCCGGGCATCCCAAGTCCGTTCCGGGTCATTCACGCCGGTTTGGGCGCTCCCTCTGATGTCGGCTGTTACGGTTATAGCGACCGTACCGATCACATGTTGGAAATTCCCTTGCTTAGCGAAACCTTTCCCTCCGATACTGCTCCTCGCGCGGATAGTAGTTCAGCAAGGCAGTTAGGGGGGCGATACGATGAATCCGAACAAAACACTCTGGGAAAAAGGCGACTTCACACGCATTGCGGCAAGTATGCGAGAGAGTGGTGAGGCGCTTGTTGGCGCGCTTGGGGTCAAGCCAGGGCTTAAGGTCCTGGACCTCGGATGCGGCGATGGTACGACAGCATTGCCGGCGGCTAAGCTTGGCGCAGATGTTCTGGGAGTAGATATTGCGCAAAACCTTGTGGAGGCCGGAAACCGGCGCGCACAAGAGCAAGGTCTCACGAACCTGCGGTTCCAGGAAGGCGATGCGACAGATCTGACCGGGCTGCAAGATAATACGTTCGACCTCGTCGTCAGCATCTTCGGTGCCATGTTCGCACCGAAGCCGTTCGATGTGGCAAAGGAGATGGTACGAGTTACCCGCCCCGGCGGGCGTATCGTCATGGGTAACTGGATTCCCAATGATCCAACCTTGGTTGCGCAGATCCTCAAGATCAGTGCCGCCTACACGCCACCTCCACCTGAGGGATTCATCAGCCCGATGACATGGGGGATTGAGGCTAATGTAATCGAGCGTTTTACGAATGCAGGCGTTTCGCGGGACAGCGTGTCGTTCGCGCGGGACACATACCGATTTAACTCTCCCAGCGCAGCAACCGCGCTTGTGGATGAATTCCGATGCTATTACGGCCCCACGATGAACGCCTTCGAAGCCGCGGAGAAGAACGGCCGCGCCGACAATCTAAGGAACGAATTGAACACGTTATTCGAAAGCCACAATACCAGCCCGCAGAAGGATGCTACTTCGATTCCGGCGACCTTCCTGCGCGTGACGGTTACGGTGAACTAGGCGGACGACGCCATCGATTGCGAACCTGCATCGCACCGAATAAAATCACGCGGAACGCTTGGATGGTTTATGAGAAGAGCGAAGAGTGTCGCGTATACATCCTGCGCAAGCGAGATAGTGCAGAATGGCAGGCATTAGCAGCAACGGGCGACGAGAGCGCCCAAGCATGTGTATGGGCTGTCGGCAAATTCTACCGTCTGATGGCTGACGAGCCCTCTTGGTGTGGGTGCTGTGACGCCCTCTTCGCGTCAGGCGATATTCCTCAGGCTTTTATTATCCTGGTCCCTATCGAGCGCAATCCCACAGACATTACGGCCCGCGCATTTGCAGTGTGCGCGGGGTGTGGCAAACAAGAAGATGACTGGCTTGTTGACCAGAGTGTCCGACGGAACGGACTAGCACCAACGACAGCCCGTCCAGGGGTTAAAATCCACTGAGTGACTTAACCCCACCATTGGTACTGACGGATAGTGTTGTGCCGGGCAGCAAATCTGGCCGTTCAATTTCTGAGACGGGTCAAAGGCGACCGACCTGAACCCATCAGCGGCTCCCGCGATGTCGCTTTGTCTCCGGTAGCGGCCGATTTGTTTCGTTGCCGCGAAACGACGTTAAGGGCCAATGGCGACCGATGGAGCGCGGCATGATCGGCGCAAACGGAAAGACCGCCCCCGGCGACCTCCGAAAGCCGCAGTGCTTTGACTAGGCGGCTTTCATACGAGATCGCTGTCCTTCGCAAAAGAAGCGTAACGCACCAGATGGCCATCACTGCATGAATAGTGACCGCCGGCCACAACGCGATGCCGGCCGTCTGTGACCATATTCCGGCAGTCCCCGAGTACGCTCGCCGTGCCTAAATTATACAGCGACATGGCGGCGGCAATTCCTCTTGTTGCGCGGCTCTTCGCGTCTGCATCGCGCGCGAGCCAACAAGCAACACCAAGAGCAAGCAACGCGACCCCGCATATGCGCCCCAATGGAATTGCCGCACCAGAGATATTGGCTCCAAGCAGCAGTCGGACGACGATTGCGGGAGCGACTAACAACGCCAAGCCGGCGCCCGCTTCAATAACCGCGGTTACGGCGAGCAAAGGTTTCATGACATCTTGGATGTGAGGCAGGCAGCAACTTCTGACTGCCTGCCCCGCTGATAGATCCGGGCGTGCATCTCGTTGTCTTTCTCTTCAGCCCTTTATCGATGGCGCTCTTATCCGCCTCCATCATCTGCGACGGCCCGAGCTTGAACGTCAGCTTGTCGATCGTGCCGGTAAAGCGGAACGGCAGTTTGTAGCTGTCGTCCACCGCCGTGCGCGTATCCGCGCCGACGTCGAAGGTTTCGTCGATGGACATCAGCAACGGAATCGTGTGCTGGATGGTTTTGCGCGCCAACTCCTTGCCATCCACCGAGAGCACGCCGGTGCCACCCTTGCCCGGGCCGGGGCCGTCGTATTTGAAGTCGAACACGATCGTGTGCTTGCCCGGCTTGAGCGCACCGGCCAAACAAGTCATCGCCTGAGGCCACCCACGCCGCCTTCCCAGCGGATAGCGCTCCAGGTCGAGCAGGTTGTAGACGAAGACCGGCTTGCCTTTGAGCAGATAGAGGCCGTAGCCGCCGAAGCGTCCGCCCAGCGTCACGATCATTCCTTCCGCGCCGCCCTTCGGGAATCGTCACCTCGGCGGTGATGGTGTAGTCCTTGTCCAGAATGCTGGGCGCATTGCCAACGGGAATGCCGACATTCTCGCCCGTGTAGGTGAAGACCGTTTGCCCGGCGGTCGCGCTCGGTCGCGGCGTCAGGAGGCGCGGAAAGCCCGAGTTGTCCAACGGGAAGACCTGGTATTTCGCCGCCTCGGTCAGGAACAACGCCTGCATTTCCTTCAGCTTGTCGGGCATTCTTGGCTGCGAGGTCGTTGTACTCCGAATAATCGTCGGCGATGTTGTAGAGCTCCCAATTGTAGTCATTGAGCGTCGGGCAGCTTGCCCGTTCCCAGCAGCCAAGGCGGCGACGGGCGGCGTCGTCGCGGCAATCCAGCCGTCGTGATAAATCGCGCGGTTGCCGACCATCTCGAAATACTGCGTATCGCGCTTCGACGGCGCATTGGCGTTCGCCTTGTCGAACGTGTAGGCCATGCTCACGCCTTCAATCGGCTTCTGCGTGATGCCGTTGACCATGTCGGGCGCCTTGATGCCGGTGGCTTCGAGGATTGTCGGCACGATATCGATGACGTGATGGAACTGCGTGCGGATGCCGCCGGCATCGGTGATGTGGCCGGGCCATGAAATGGCCATGCCTTGCCGCGTGCCGCCGAAATGCGACGCCACCTGCTTGGTCCATTTGAACGGCGTGTCGAACGCCCACGACCATGCCACCGACATGTGCGGATAGGTCTTGTCCGAGCCCCAGTCGTCGTAATGCAGCATCTGCACGGCTTCCGGGAGTGTCAGAATGCCGTTGTAGGCGGTCAGTCTGGTTGAAGGTGCCCTCCAGAGTGCCTTCGGCGCTGGTGCCGTTGTCGCCGCAAATGTAGATGATGAGCGTGTTGTCGAGTTTGCCCTCGTCCTGAACCTCCTGGATGACGCGGCCAATTTCATGGTCGGTGTAGGCGGCATAGGCGGCGAAGACCTCGGCCTCGCGCGCGTAAAGTTTCTTTTGGATTAACGAAAGCGAGTCCCACCTCGGCAGCTTTGCGCCGCCATATGCGGCCTGCCCGTCCGGCCAGGGCGTGAGCTGCGTATTCGGGGGGATCACGCCGAGCCGCTTCTGGTTGGCGAAGATCTGTATCGCGCAGCTTTTCATAGCCCATGTCGAACTTGCCTTGTGAATTTATCGATCCATTCCTTGGTCGGCTGGTGCGGCGAGTGCGTGCCGCCGGGCACATAATAGAGGAAGAACGGCTTGTCGGGCGCGGCCGCGTTCAGACCGTGCATGTACTTGATGGCCTCGTCCGCCATGTCGGTGGTGAGGTTGTAGCCGGGCTTGCCGATCCATGGAAATACCGGGGTCGTGTTGCGATAACAGATAGGGCGTCCACTGGTCGGTCTCGCCGCCCATGAATCCATAGAAATACTCGAAGCCCATGCCGACCGGCCATTGGTCGAAAGGCCCGGCCACGCTGTATTGAAAGGTGGGCGTGTTGTGGTCCTTGCCGAACCACGACGTGGCATAGCCGTTGTCCCGGAGAATTTCGCCGATGGTGGCGTTGTCCGGCCCGATGACGGAATCGTAGCCCGGATAGCCGGTGGACATTTCGCCGATCACGCCAAAGCCGACCGAATGATGGTTGCGGCCCGTAATCAGCGCCGCGCGCGTCGGCGAGCAAAGCGCGGTGGAGTGAAACTGCGTGTAGCGCAAACCCGCCGCGGCGATGCGATCCATGCGCGGGCGTCGGGATGACGCCGCCGAAGGTGCCGGAAACGCCGTAGCCCTGGTCATCGGTCATGATGAGCAGAACGTTGGGCGCGCCCTTGGGCGGCACCACGGGCGGCGGCCAGTAAGGCGTGGAATCCTTGGCGGTTTCCTTGATCACGCCGCCAAATGGCAGCGGCGGCGGCGGGAGTTGCTTGCCGTCAATCGTCCGGTGGCGCTGGGCGAACCCGGGACGCCAGTGATTTGCTGTGCCGAGGCAGGTGCGAGGAGTGCCACGACGGCGACCGTCGATAACAGCCACTTACCAGTACGATGTGCTTTCACGGCAGTTCTCTCCCTTATCAACAAATGCCATTACATGCGTCGATAGGATCGGCGATGAGTAGAGGTCCGGTCGGGCGGGCCGACCGCAGGTCCATACCGCAACTATTGGTAGCTGACGCGCCGCGGTCTATGCAATTTCGGAATCTGCAAAAGCGAAGGGACTATATTTTGGCGGGTGCACTTCTCGTGCTGACCTGCGCAGCAAAAGCGACAGTGGGTTCATCCGCATCGCCGCTTGAGATGTATGTCCGGCGTTGGCTTAGTTGGGTCGAGGGGATTGGAAAAATCTGACACGCCAGCAGAAGAATGACCGCTCCGTGGACAGTCCCGATCTCTCTTTACAGGAGACAGCTTAGCGTGTGAGCAACAACCACGCGATCACTATGGCGGTCGCCGCAATCCATAACAGCCATTGAGATTTGCTTGGCGATGCCGGCTTTCGTTCGTCGATAAGTTCTCGGGCTGCCCGCTTTCTGCCTTCCGGACTGGCCATCTCCCGAGTTGCTTGCCTGGTATCTGACATTTTCGACCCCATGGAACGCAATTTTGGATGATTGCGGATGTGGCTAAGCCCTTGGACCGAAATTATGGAGGCCGATTGTAGGCGTCTATGCAATTTCGGAATCTGCAAAGGCGAAGGGACTATATTTCGCCATGAGCACTTCGTGCTGGCCTGCGCAGTGTTGCTAAGGGCCCTTCTCCAAAGAGCGCCCTATACGCAACGGAAAAGCGTCCCAGCTCCCAAAACCCGCTCGCGGTCGCAATCTCAGTCACGGTCGCCATCCCTGGGCTTGTCTGAATGAGAGCGCGACGCGCCATATGCATCCGGCGAAGCCAGAGATACCGGATTGGCCCCATTCCCAAATGCTCCATGCAGCTAATCCGAAGCGTGCGTTCGGATGCGCCGGTTGCCGCGCAAATCTCTGCGAGATGCAGAGGCTGATCGCAGTTGACTGCCAGTAATTCCTCGAAACGCGCTATGATTTCTTTGTGGCGAAGCAGGCCATAATTCATTTGATGGGGGTTACCTTCGTTCAAGCACATGACCGTCGCATGCAAGAGTGCTTGCTCTATTGCTCGCCTTGACTTCGGACTGCGCAAGAATATCGGGTACGCTCTCTGCAATTAGACCCGCAGCATGGTGGAGGTCCAGCAACCTGGACATTTCGGCGAGCGGCGGTCGTAAATAATGTGTGTGCGAGCGATCAATCAGATCGCGACCCAAAATGGCATAGCCCGCTGCGGCGAGATGTTCGTCCGTCAACGATAACGTCGCCCAATGACAGGCACCCTCGGTCAGATGGTGATGCGCAGAGCCTGGTCTGACGACGGCGATTTCGCCAAAGCCCAAGCTCCTGCCGCTGTGCGTAATCGGTGCTTGATCTTTCCTGCTAAGAAAGAAAATCGGCGGCCTACCCGCATTCGCGGCCGACTTGGCTATTCGTGGGAGATTCTCGCAGCCGCGCTGCGCCCAAACACGGGAAAATTCGACTCGCGTTAGTATCGCGTGGAAATCACCCTTCGTCGTGACAAGAAGGTCGACCTCGGCCGGCTTAACTGCAGTTTGATACGCTTGTGGATCGGTAAATGCGACCACGCCCAGTCCAGCCCATTTGCAGCGCCCCACCGCTTTGTACGGTATCGGACGTGCTCACACTGTGACGATCTCGATCAAAATATCGCGACCATAAAGGCACTGGG
>CAVTFP010000004.1:0-399206 GCA_963733645.1 uncultured Alphaproteobacteria bacterium | reverse complement strand
GAGTTGGTTTCGCTGTCCAGCGATCCGGAAGCGATTTCGTGCAATAGCGGCTTCCAGACATGGATGCGCGATTTATCGAGCAAGGTGATCGACAGCTTGCCGCGGCGGCCGAGCGACGCGCCGAGCAAGGACGTAAGACGAAGACCTCCGGCGCCGCCGCCGACGATCAAGACGCGATGCAGCGACGGATCGTCGGTCGACGCCGTTTCGGTGATCGAGTCATAAAGCGGGCTGGACATCGTGTATTCGTCCCCTTGCCAAGGCGGACCGCCTTATAATCGTGCAGCACGGGCAGCGGTGCGGCAAGCCGTACGCTTGCGCCATAGCGCGCTTTGCGGCCACAATCGCCCGCGCCGGAATGAAAGCAATTAAAACTCGCCCGGCGCAGGGACAATCTGGGGGGAATTATGCGCGCAAAAATCGGATTGTTGAGCCTTGCCGTGCTGGCACTCGGCGCCGGCCACGTTCGCGCCGAGCCGGTGCAAATTCGCGTCGCCTGGGTGGCGCCGGTAGCAAACTGGATTACGCTGTGGCTCGATAAGAAGGATCTCGCCAAGCATTTCGGCCAGTCCTACGTGTTCGAGCCCGTGCACTTTGCCGGCACGCCGCCGATGGTTACGGCGATCGCCAACAACGAGGTGGAAATCGGCGACCTCGCCTATTCGACGCTGCCGATCGCTATCAAGAATGCCGGCATGGACGATATCCGCGTGATCGCCGACGACTTTCGGGACGGCGTCGGCGACTACTACAGCGTCAGATTCTCGGTGCTCAAGGATGGCCCGATCAAGACCGTCGAGGACCTCAAGGGCAAAATCGTCGCCACCAACGCCGAGGGCAGCGCGGTCGACATCGCCATGAAGGCGATGCTGCACAAGCACGGTTTGGAGAACAAGCGTGACTACACTGTCATCGAGGCGCCGTTCCCGGCCATGAAGGCGATGCTTGCGGAGCACAAGGTCGATTTGATTCCGGCGGTGCTGCCATTCGCGCTCGATCCGGAACTAGGCAATATCGCGACCACGCTGTTCACCAGCAAGGACGCGATCGGCATATCGCAATTCGTCTCGTTCCAGGCGCGTAAACCCTTCATCGACAAACATCGCGCCGCGATTGTCGATTGGCTCGAGGATACCCAGCGCATCCTGCACTGGTATATGGACCCGAAAAATCACGACGAAGTTGCGGCAATCGCCGGGCGCTTTGTCAAAGCGCCGCCGGAGCGGATGGGCTGGGTTTTCACCAAGATCGATGAATATCGCGATCCGGACATGATGCCGGACCTTGCCGCGCTGCAGCGGAATGTCGACATGACGAAGGAACTCGGATATGCGAGGGAAAGTTTCGACGTCAAGGCGTATTCCGATCTGAGCATGGTCGAGGAGGCGGGGAAGCGCCTGAAATGAACCGCACCACAACAGTTCGACCCGGAGAGGTAACGATGCCTATCGTAAAAATTGCATGCGCCGGCCTTGGCGCACTGGCCGTGGCTTTCGCGAGTGCCGCCAATGCCGAGCCGCTGAAAATTCGCGGCTCCTGGGTGGCGCCGGTTTCCAACTGGGCCTCGATTTGGCTCGAGAAAAAGGATCTCGCGGTCCATTTCGGTAAGTCCTACGTGTTTGAAAGCGCTCGTTATGCCGGTACTCCGCCGATGATCACGGCGATGGCCAACAACGAACTCGAAATCGGCGACCTCGCTTATTCGACTTTGCCGATCGCGATCGAGAACGCTGGGATGGACGACATCAGGGTCGTTGCCGACGAATTCCAGGACGGCTATGCCGGCTATCGCGCCGACGATTTCCAGGTGCTGGCCGACGGACCGATCCAGAAGGTTGAGGATCTCAAGGGCAAAGTTGTTACCACCAACGCCGCCGGCTCGGGCGTCGACGTCGCCATGCGCGCCATGTTGCGCAAACACGGTTTGGAAGCGAACAGGGACTACACCATCATCGAAGCGCCGTTCCCCGGCGTGCGGGCGATGCTGGCGGAGAAGAAGGCCGATCTTATCCCGACCGTGCTGCCGTTCGCGCTCGATCCCGAGTTGAAGAAGATCGCGCGGCCGCTCTTCTCCATCACTGATGCGATCGGCGTGTCACAGTTTGCGATGTGGGCGATGCGCAAACCGTTCATCGATCAGAACCGCGCCGCGATCGTCGATTTCATGGAAGATTCCATGCGCATCGAGCGCTGGTTTCTCGACCCGAAAAACCACGACGAAGCGGCCGCAATTGCCGTCACGGCTGACAAAGCAGCCGCCGGAGCGCTTCGGCTGGCTGTTCACCAAGAACGACTATTACCGTTCGCCTGACATGCGGCCCGATCTCGTCGCATTGCAGAAGAACGTCGACATGACCAAGGACCTTGGCTTCGTCAAAGCAAGTGTCGATATCAAATCGCATTCTGACCTCAGCCTGGTCGAAGAGGCAGCGAAGCGACTCAAGTAAATCAGAAAAGACACGAGGTGCCGATGCAACGGCGTTCTCATTACATCGGGAGGGAACGATGCGTGTCATGAACTTGGCATGGGCCGGGCTTTGCGCCGCCACCCTGTGCTTTGCAGGCGCGGCCTGTGCCGATCCGCTCACCATCCGCGAAGGCTGGGTGGCACCGGGCAACTGGGGCTCGATCTGGCTGCAAAAGAAGGATGTCACCAAGCATTTCGGCCAATCTTACGTGATGCAGCCCATTCACTTCGTTGGCACCCCGCCGATGATTACGGCGCTGGCCACCAATGAGATCGAAGTTGCTAATCTCGCCTATTCGACGCTCGGCATCGCCATCGGCAATGCCGGCCTGGACGACCTGCGCGTTATTTCCGACGAATTCCAGGACGGCGTCGAAGGTTATTACTCGCAGGAATTCATGGCGCTCAAGGACAGCCCGATCCGGAAGGTCGAGGATCTCAAGGGCAAGATCGTCGCCACCAACGCTGCCGGCAGCGCCGTCGACGTCTCCATGAAGGCGATGCTGCACAAGCATGGCCTCGAACCCAACCGCGATTACACCGTTGTCGAAGCGCCGTTCCCGGCGATGAAGGCGATGCTGGCGGAGAAGAAGGTCGATCTCATTCCCGCCGTACTGCCGTTCTCCTACGATCCCGAGCTACAAAATATCGCTCGCGATCTGTTCGTGCAGAAAGACGCCATAGGCGTCGCCGACATGATCGTCTGGGAAGCGCGCAAGCCGTTTATCGACAAGAACCGCGCGGTTATGGTCGATTTCATGGAAGACACGCTGCGCATCGTGCGCTGGTATCTCGACCCGGCGAACCACGAAGCCGCCAAGCAAATCCTCGGCGATCTGGTCAAGCGGCCGCCGGCGATTTTCGATTGGGCCTTCACCCGCAAGGACGTCTATCACGATCCCAATCTGATGCCGAATCTCGTCGCGCTGCAAAAGAACGTTGACCTCACGCGCGACCTCGGCTTCACCAAGACGAGTTTCGACGTCAAGAAATATTCCGATTTGAGCCTGGTCGAAGAGGCGGCAAAGCGGCTGAAGTGATGGTCACAAACGCAGTGATGCGCGCCGCCGCACGACTGCTGCTCGCCGCGACGCTGGCGGCGTCGATCGGCGCCGTCGAGCGTGCGGTCGCGGACACTTTTCCGTCGCGGCCGATCACCATCGTCGTACCTTATCCCGCCGGCGGCGTCACCGATGCGCTGGTCCGCCTGCTCGGCGACCGGATGAAAGACACACTCGGTCAACCCATCGTCGTCGAAAATCAGAGCGGCGGCGCCGGCACGATCGGGGTCGGCCGCGTGACACGCACCGCGCCCGACGGGTACACGCTTGTCTTGGGCAACGTCGAGACGACGGTACTCACAGCAAAGACGATGACGATTCCCTACGATGTTGTGGCCGACCTGGAGCCGGTCGCGCTGCTTCCGAGCTACCCGTTCCTGCTGGTGACGACAAACGACGTGCCGGCAAAGAATCTCAAGGAGCTTGCCGCCTGGATCAAGGCCAATCCACAAAAGGTTTTACAAGGCGTCGTCGGCGCAGGAACCATGCAGCAGCTTTGCGGCCTCTCCCTGCAGAAGATGCTCGCGACAAAATGGCAGTTCGTGCCCTACCGCGGCGGCACACCGGCGATGCAGGACTTGCTCGCCGGACAGATCAACTTCATGTGCACCGCGACGGGAAGTTTCCTGCCGCTGGTGCGCAACGGCCAGATCAGAGCCTATGCGATCACGGCGAAACAGCGCATGGAGTTGGCGCCGGAAATTCCGACGGTGGACGAGGCCGGTTTGCCGGGCCTCTATGCCTCGGTCTGGAACGCGCTATGGGCGCCCAAGGACACCCCGAAAGATATCATCGCCAAGCTCAACGCGGCCGTGACGCAAGCCATGGCCGAGCCGACGATCCGAAACCGGATTGTCGAGATGGGATTGGACATGCCGGCGCCCGATCAGCGCACGCCGGATGCTCTGCGCGCGCTGCAAAAGGCCGACATCGAAAAATGGTGGCCGATCATCAAGGACGCCGGCCTCAAGGCCGAATAGCTCGCCTATCTCACCAGAACATTGCTGAATTGCCAGGGATCGCGTTTGTCGAGTTCTTCCTTGAACAGGCCGGGACGATCCGTGATCGGAGTCCAGTCGGTATAAGTCCCGATCACCGGCCCCAGATACGGCATCTGAACTTTCAGGCAACGGCGGAAATCCATCTCGTCGGCTTCGACAATGCCGGCGTCCGGATTCTCGAGCGCCCACACCATGCCGGCGAGAACCGCGGACGTCACTTGCAGGCCGGTGGCGTTTTGATAGGGCACAAGTTCGCGCGTCTCATCGATCGAAAGCTGTGAACCGTACCAGTAGGCATTCTTCTTATGGCCGTAGAGCAGCACGCCTAACTCGTCGATGCCGTCGACGATCTCGTGCTCATCCAGGATGTGGATATCCGGTTGC
This sequence comes from uncultured Alphaproteobacteria bacterium, assembly GCA_963733645.1. Classification (GTDB taxonomy): domain Bacteria; phylum Pseudomonadota; class Alphaproteobacteria; order Rhizobiales; family Xanthobacteraceae; genus BOG-931. The sequence continues at coordinate 394,293 of CAVTFP010000004.1, read as the reverse complement.
CGATTGCCGGCCTGGCCGAACAGTTCGTGCAGCGACAGCACCGCGTCGTTGCATGGATGGTACGCATAGTGACAGGTCGGCCGGTAGACCGTCTTGCGGCCGTCGCGCAGCGTGAAATAGTCCGCGATCGAAATGGACTCGTTATGCGTGACCAGAAAACCGTATTGCGCCTTCGCGGTCGGCGTCCACGAGCGCACCCGGGTATTGGCGCCGGGCTGGGTCAGGTAGATTGCCGCCTGGCAGCCGGTCTTATGCTTGAAGCCGTTCTTCGGAACCGACTTCTCGTGCGTGCCCCAGCCGAGCTCAGCCGGCTGCATCCCTTCTGAAAGAAACCCTTCAACCGACCAGGTATTGACGAAGATCTCGATCGGCTTCGGTTGCTTCGCCCGCTGGGTGTCACGTTCGGCGATGTGAATCCCCTTGATGCCAGCCTTCTTGGCCAGCCTGCCCCATTCCTCGCGGGACTTCGGCTCCTTGAACTTGAGTCCGAGATCGCCGGCGACATTCAGGAGCGCCTGCTTGACGAACCAGGACACCATGCCGGGGTTGGCGCCACAGCAGGATACGGCCGTAGTGCCGCCGGGATTCTTGCGGCGGGCCGCCAGCACGGTCTCGCGCAAGGCGTAGTTCGAGCGGGCTTCCGGGCCGAGCTTGGAGTCGAAGTAGAATCCCGCCCAGGGCTCGACGACCGTGTCGATGTAAAGAGCGCCAATCTCACGGCAGAATTCCATGATATCGACCGACGACGTGTCGACCGAGAGGTTGACGCAAAAGCCCTGGCCGCCACCCTCGCTGAGCAACGGCCGGAGTAATTTGCGATAATTGTCACGGGTGACCGCCTGATGGATGAAGCGAATGCCGCGCTCATCCAAAATCTTGCGGTCCTTGTCCTCGGGGTCGATGACGACGAACCGGGATCTGTCATAGTCGAAATGCCGCTCGATCAAGGGCAGCGTGCCTTTGCCGATCGAGCCGAAACCAATCATGACAACGGGGCCGGTAATACGGGCGTGAATAGGCCATTCGCTCATAGTTCAAGCCTCCGACGACACCGTCGTGATATCCGCGGCAATGCGGAAACGGAAGGGACGCCCCGGATTTTGTCCGCGGCGTCCCCGATTTTCTTGCAATGTGGATTAGGCGGCGTGTGACCGGCGAATGCGTGAGCGTTCGTTGCGCCGCTCCCGTGCCACGAGCGCGGCAAGCCCGGGCGTAGCGGCAAGATCGCCTGCCGCGCCGATCATACCGCGCGCACCTGCGAGACAGCCCGGTTGCAGTTCGAGCGCCAACAGGCGGTCGCGATCATGGCGGCCCGGCATCCACAGATCTCCGCTTTGCGCCGAAGTGAAACCGAAGCGGCCGTAGTAAGGCGCATCGCCGACCAGCAGGATGACGCGGTGGCCCAGCATGCGGGCGCGTGCCACGGCACGGCGCATCAGCGCCGAACCGATGCCGCGATTGCGATGCTCCGGATGGACTGCGAGCGGGCCGAGCAGCAGCGCAGCGCGTCCCGGACCCGCGGTCACGTGCCAAAGCCGTACCGTGCCGATGATCTGGCCATTATCGATCGCTACCAGCGACAGCCGGTCGGCCGGCAAACGCCGTTCGCGAAGACGCTCGGACGTCTTGGTGAAACGCTCAGCGCCATAGGCGATATCGAGCAGCGCCTCGCGGGCTGCGATGTCGGAGATTTTTTCGTCCCGAATGGTCACCATGATCCCTCCTTTCAGCAGCGGCACCCTGTGCCCGCCGGAGGCGGGCACAGGGGCGGCAGCTCTCACCGTCGTCAGATGTGAAAGGTGCGCAGCGGTGCGAAGCCGTTGAAGGCCACCGCCGCGTAGGTCGCGGTATAGGCGCCGGTGCCCTCGATCAGCACCCGGTCGCCGATTTCGAGGCTGACCGGAAGCATGTAGGGCACCTTCTCGTACAGCACGTCGGCCGAATCGCAGGTCGGTCCGGCGAGCACGCACGGCGCCATGACGTCGCCGTCCCGCGGGGTGCGGATCGGGTAGCGGATCGACTCGTCCATCGTCTCGGCCAAGCCGCCGAACTTGCCGATGTCGAGGTAGACCCAGCGCACCTCATCCTCCTCGCTTTTCTTCGAGACGAGAACGACTTCCGCCTCGATCACGCCGGCATTGCCGACCATGCCGCGGCCCGGTTCGATGATGGTCTCCGGGATACGGTTGCCGAAGTGTTTGCGGAGGGCCTTGAAGATCGCCGAGCCGTAGGTCTTCACCGACGGGACGTTCCTCAGGTACTTGGTCGGGAAGCCTCCACCCAAGTTGACCATGGCGAGGTTGATGCCGCGCTCGCCGCATTCCTTGAACACGGATGCCGCCGAGGCGAGCGCCCGGTCCCAGGCGTGCTGGTTGCGCTGCTGCGAGCCGACATGGAACGACACGCCGTGCGGCTCCAGGCCGAGCTTCACCGCATGCTCGAGCACCTCTACGGCCATTGCCGGCTCGCACCCGAACTTGCGCGACAGCGGCCAATCCGCCCCGACGCAGTCGGAGAGGATGCGGCAGAAGACGCGAGAGCCGGGCGCCGCGCGGGCGACCTTCTCCACCTCGGGCTTGCAGTCGACCGCGAACAAACGGACACCGAGCGCGAAGGCCCGGGCGATGTCCCGCTCCTTCTTGATCGTGTTGCCGTAAGAAATGCGGTCGGCCGCGGCGCCGGCCGCGAGCACCATCTCGATCTCGGCAACCGAAGCGGTGTCGAAGCAGGAACCGAGCGAAACGAGCAGCGACAGCAGCTCGGGCGCCGGATTCGCCTTGACGGCATAGAAGACGCGGCTGTCGGGCAGCGCTTTGGCGAACGCGGCATAGTTATCGCGCACGACGTCGAGATCGACGACAAGGCACGGCCCGTCATCCAACCCCTCATCGCGGCGGCGGCGCAGATAGTCGCGGATGCGCTCGGTCATGGGAGTCGCTCCTTCTCAAGGTTCAAGGGGCCTTTCGGCCCAGCGTTGAAGTTCGGGCGTCCGCGTTTTGCGCAGACGTCCGGCGTCAGCGGCTGTTGGGCGCGAGCGCCGGCCGTGCGTTGGGGACACAGCGTGGCGCGCGGCTCTTCAGTCGATGTGCTGCCTTGGATTGGAGCGGGAAAACCCGTTCCGCACGGCCGGCAAGATGGACAAGCCTCTCCGGTGTTGGCTTTTGGACAGCCAACGAGACAAAGAAGCCCGCTCCGTCGTTGCTTTAAGCCGCGTCCCCCGTTGAGCGCGGGGTGCGCCGGTTTCGCCTCCGGCTGCCGATCACGTAGTGAGGCTCTAAACTTCGAACCTCAGGCGACTGTCCGGCCTCTTGTCCGGATGCCTACCGATCGACACACGGCCACAGGCACGTGCGAATTTGGGCGATGCGCACATAGGCGTATTGAAAAGGCATTGCAACAAAAAAGTGACAACGCCGGCAAAAAACTTTCGCGGCAAGCGTTGCGCGTGTCGTGATCGCCTCGCGGCGAGGTCGGGTGACGCCTGCGAGTGCGTGTGGGATACTGCGCCTTCCCTCCAGACAATCCTTAACGGTGTCTTGCCATGCCTGCTCTGCCGATCACCTTCGCCTGCGGCCTGTACGATCGTATGCTCGCCCTGCAAACCGGCGACATCAAACCCGACGGTATCGATCTGAACTTTCTCGTGATGGACAATCCGCGCGAGATTTTCGACCGCATGTCGAACCGGCTGGAATTCGACGCCTGCGAAATGTCGAGCTCCGAATTCATCACCCGGTTTGCCGCCAAGAAGCTGCCGTTCGTGGCGATTCCCGTGTTCGCATCGCGGGTGTTTCGCCACAGCTTCATCATCGTCAACCGCAAGCACATCAAGTCGGCGGCCGATTTCGCCGGCAAGCGGGTCGGTGTGCCGCTCTACACCCAGACCGCCGCGATCTTCATCCGCGGCCTCATGCAGCATGACCTCGGTATCGATCTGTCCAAAATCGAATGGGTGCAGGGCGCCATCAACGAGCCCGGCGGCTATGGCAATCCGTCCGTGATGCCGATGCTCAAGCCGGTCAACCTGAAGCAGAACAACAGCGGCAAGTCGCTCAGCGACATGCTCGAAGCCGGCGAAATCCACGCCATCATCGGCTCGAATATGCCGCGCGCGTTCGGGCGCAGCCCCGACGTGGTGCGCCTCATTCCCGACTACCGGGCGCAAGAAAAGGATTATGTCCGCCGCACCAAGATCTTTCCGATCATGCATCTCATCGTCATCCGCAACGACATCTACGAGAAGAATCCGTTCGTGGCGACGAGCCTGTACAATGCGTTCAATGCGGCGAAGGACTGGGCGCGTGAAAAGATGCGCTACTCCGGAACGCTGCGCTACATGCTGCCGTGGCTACCCGACGACATGACCGAGATCGACGAATTGTTCGGCGGCGATTGCTGGCCCTATGGCGCCGAGCCGAACCGGCCGACGCTCGAGGCGCTCGTCAGCTATATGGTCGAACAGGGCTTGATCCCGGAACCGATTCCGATCGAGAAGCTGTTCGTCCCGACATTCGGATAACAGCGCGACAGAAAAACGGGGGAGGCCATGCGCGTTCTGATCACCGGCGGCATGGGCGTCATCGGCGCGGAAGCGAGCCGCAAATTCGTGCGCGAGGGCCATCGCCCCGTGCTTTATTCGCGCCACCGCGATGAATTGCTGATCGGCGATATTGTAGATAAGGTCGATATCGAACTCGGCTCCATTCTCGATCGCGCGCGCCTTGCCGAAGTCATGAAGTCGCGCGGCGTCACCCACGTGGTGCACACCGCCGCCTATATCAGCGCGCTGTCGACGGCGCATCCGGCCGAGAGCGTCGAGATCAACGTGATGGGAACCGTCAATGTGCTGGAGGCGGCGCGAGCGGCCAATATCGAGCGCGTCGTCTATACCAGCGCCAAGGGCGTCTATGGCCCGTTCCTCGGCGACTACGGTTCGCCGACCTACAAGCTGGTGACGGAAGATCAACCCAAGGACCCGAAGCGCATCTACGACTCGGCAAAGCTCATGGGCGAAAACGCGACGCTGTATTGGGGCACGCTCGGCCTCGATGTCGTGGTGGTGCGCTTTGCCACCACCTACGGCCCAGGCAAGACGACGCGCCACGGCAATATGGGCGTCACCAGCCAGATCATCGAGAAGCCAGCCGCCGGCCAGCCGTTCCATCTCGCCCAAGGCGGCGATCAGAGGGACGATTTCATCTACAATAAGGATTCCGCGCTCGGCATCTATCTCGCCACGACCGCCAAGAACCTCAAAAGCCGCGTCTTCAATATCGGCACCGGCATCGGCGTGACGCTCAACGACGTCGCCGCCATCCTTCGCAAGCATTTGCCCAATGCCGTGATCGAGGTCGGACCGGGCCTCAACTTCCTCGGTTTGCCCTACCCGATGTACGGCGTCTATGACATATCGCGGGCGCGAAACGAGCTTGGCTACAAGCCGGAATTCGATCTCGAAGGCGGCGTCGCCGATTATCTCGAAAGCCTGAAAAAGCTGAAACTGCGAGCGGCGTAAAACACGGATTGTCATGCAGTGGGGGGTCATACATGCGTGACGTTCTAGAACTTCCCAGACTGTCATTGCGCGAGCGCGACCGGCGCTGGGCGGCGGTGCGCAAGGAAATGGATGCGCGCGGCCTCGATTGCCTGGTGCTGTGGGGCTGGCCGCTGATGTGGGATTTCTGCATCGCCAATGCGCGCTATCTCTGCCCGGTCGGCGGCAACGCGGAATTCAATGTGCTGGTGTTTCCGCGCGATGGCGACCCGACCTGCTACGTGCTGATGCCGACATTTTTGGCCGGCTGGAAAAGCGCACAGGAGTGGGTCGGCGATATCCGGGCGCGCAAGGGCACTTGGGCCGACAGCGTCGCCGAGCGCATCAAGGAACTTAAACTCGAACACGGCCGTATCGGCATGGACGGCCTCGCCGGCCCGCTCGATCCCGACGGCTGGCTGCCGCATAGCGTCTACCTGCGACTGCAACAGCTTCTTCCCGGCGCAACCGTCGCCAACCTCGACGACATGCTGGAAAAGCTGCGCACCATCAAAAGCGTCGAGGAACTCGACATTCTCGCCAAGGCGGCTGACCTTGGCGACCTGATGCTGGCGGCCTGCCGTGACACCGCGCGGCCCGGCGTCAAGGAGTGCGAGGTCTACGGCCGCATGATGGAAACGATGCTGGCCAATGGCGGCGAGGAGCCGACCTTGTTCCTATGGGCCTGCGATAAGTATCCTTATCCGCATCCGTTCCGGCTGCCGACGACCCGCAAGCTCGAGCGCGGCGACCTCATCATCTGCGAGCTGCATCCCAAATTCGGCGGCTATTACACACATGTCGAGCGCACCTTCTGCCTCGGCGAGCCGGAACCAAAGCAGCGCGAAATCTACGACGGCTGCGTTGCCGCCTATGAGCGCGGCCTCGAACAATTCGGGCCAGGCCGCAGAATTTCCGAAGCCATGGGCGCGGTGCGGCAGACCATCGAGGAGCGCAAGCTCGCGATCTGCGAGACCGGAATCCACGGCCACGGCCTCGCCTCTCTGGAATATCCGCGTTACCGATTCCATGCGTTGCGCGCCGATCAGGATGCATTGAAAGTCGTCGGTGACGAATTCCGCCCCGGCATGGTATTCGCCTTCAATATCGATCTCTACGATCCGGCCTGGCGCAACGGCGAGACCGGCTGCGTCTTCGCCGAGACAATTCAAATCACCACGACCGGCGCCGAGCGCATGCACGGCTTCTCGACCAAATTTCAATCGATACCGATTTGACCGTCAGGGCCGTAGCTCTCCGGCACGACGAGCGTGACGACACTATTTGCGATTGAAATAGGCCGCGCAGAATTTCGGCGCGTCGGCGCCGAGCTCGGAGCAGCGGTACATGTTGTGCGAGACGATCAGCTCACAACTGTTCTGCGCGTTACACGGCGGATGCGTCTCGGGAGCAACCGCCATGCACTGCTGGACATAGATCGCGGCCTGTTTGGCGCCGACGATGTCCGAGCAGGGCGTGTCTTTGACATTGTCACCGGCCGTCAACGCCGCGATGCGCGCCTGAAAGGCCTTGCGGATGCAGACCCTGTCGTTGCCGCAACTATCCCGGAAAGCGGCCCAGGCCTTTTGCGTCATGACAAGCGACCAGACGACCTCGTCGAGCGCATTGCCCGATTCCACCGGCAGGCCGTCGAATTTGTTTTTGTATGCCGTAGCGAGCGCCCGATCGAGCGCAGCCAAGCTGTCATCCGAGCAGATCGCCGCCTCGGTGGGCGACAGCGCGCCGGTGCAAGGAAAACTGGCCGTTGCCGCGGCGGCAGGCGATGCGGACTGCCATAGCAACAGCAGAACTGCCGCAACGGGCAATGAATTCAAACAGAACAACTAAACCACCCTGAGGTGAGCGTCCTTGCGTCCGAAAGCCCGGCCGCGGCTGACGATTGTCTTACAAAGACTAGCGCCGGCGTCGTTTCCCGCGCGCCGGCGCCGCGCGCTTGACGCGGCGCGACTTCGCAGATTTCGCCGCGCTCTGAGGCGGCAGGCCGCCGGCTTTTTGCAGCCGCGTTGTCCAATATTCCCAAGCCCGTCCCATCGGCCGCGGCTGCAGTTGCCGCGGCTCGCCGAGCCGGCTCTCGGCTGCGTTAAGCGGACCGATGGTCCCGATCATCATCGAACGCAACTGAATCTCGGCATTGGCGTGCGAATAGATGGTGCGGAACACCAGTTCACGCACCGACCGGCCGGCGAGCGTCGCGCCGTGACGACGCATCAGGACCATCCAGTGCGGACCGAGCGCCCGCGCCAGCGAGCGCCCTTCCTCGGGTTTGACCACCAGGAGGTCGGTATTGCCGAACTCGTCGCGGCTATCCCAAAACGGCACCACCTGGCCCATCACCGGGCCCATGTGGAACACCGGCTCGAGCGCGACGCCGGAGACGCAGAACGGCAATATCGAGGGCGAGTGATGATGGCAGACCGCGTGAACATCCGGCCGCGCCTGATAAATGCAGCCGTGGATGACCCGCTCGCCGTAAAATTCGGCTTTTGGCGTACCTACAGGGTTGGAGTCGAGCGTGAATTCCAACACGTCGGCCGGCTCGACCAGTTCCGGGCTGCGCGAGCGTGACAGCAGATAGCGGTCCGGATGGTCCGGATGGCGCACGCTGACGTGCCCGAAACCGTCGAGCACGCCCTCATGGGCGATGATGCGGTTGGCGACTGCTAGTTCGTAGCGGGCCTCGTCGAGCGCTTTGGACACTTACACCGCCTTCAAGTGCGCGTCCTTGCGCTTGAACAATTCGTCGTCGGCATAGCCCATGGTTTCCGGCTTGCCGCGGCCGATCATGACCTGGAAATAGACCGGCTCAAGCGAATCGTTCTGGTAGCCGTGAATGACGCCGGCCGGGCAGCAAATGGTTTCCCAAGGCCCGAGCCGCGTCGTCAGCCGCTTGCCGCTTTCGTCCTCGACGAACACGTCGAGATAACCCTGCAGCACGAAGAAGCACTCTTCGACCTCGTGGGTATGCGCGGCGTTGCCTTGGCCCGGTTCGACATACATGATCGACAGGGTGAAGTTGCCTGCCGGGATCACGCTCGCATCGCCGTGCTTGCCGGAGCCGCCAGCACCGATGAAGCGGTGCTGGGCGCGCTTGTAGCCTTCGACCTTGGCATCCTCGAACGCGGCCCAATCCGGCTTCTTCTCTTTGAAGCGGCCGACATAGCGTTTCATGATGTCTTCGATCGGAACGCCTTCAAGTTCTTTCGGGCGCGGATGACGGGCGACGCTCATGGGATACTCCTGAATGTACGGGTTCCCGCAAATCTATTCCAAGCCCAAGATGATGTCATGCCCCGTACTTCGTCATTGCGAGGAGCGCAGCGACGAAGCAATCCAGAGCGGCTGGCTCCGAACGAGCGGCCCTGGATTGCTTCGCTACGCTCGCAATGACGGGGCTAAATCACTCCCGCCCCGCTTGCACCAGCTCCCAAATGTAGGCCGGAGAGAGCGGCAGCGCACGCGGCTGCACGTGAAATACTTGCAGCGCGTTCGCCACCGCGTTTGCGATGCAGCCGCCGGCGGCAACGATACCGCCTTCACCCGCTCCCTTGGCGCCGAGCGGATTGATCGGCGACGGATGGTCGTCGGTGACGAAGCAACGCAAGTTCGGGAAATCCGAAGCCGTGGGCAGCAGATAATCGGCGAGCGAGCCTGTAAGGAACTGGCCTTGCGCGTCGTACTTAAGATCCTCCAGCACCGCGCCGCCGAGTCCCTGCACCAGCGAGCCGATCACTTGGCCCCTTATCGTGAGCGGGTTGATGGCGCGTCCGACGTCCTGCACCACGACGTAATCGAGAATCTGTATATGGCCGAGCCGCGCATCGACCGTGATGTGCGCGGCATGGGTGCCGTAGCTGTAGGTGTGTTTGTGGTTGAGGAACGCACCCTCAGCGGTGAGGCCAGCGAATTCCGTAAGCGGCAGCGAGGCACCGCCGCCGATGACCTTGTCGACGTCCAGCGTGACGCTGGTTTCAACACAGCCGAGCCGCTTGCCCGCCGCCTCGCGCAACAGCCCCATAAATTTTTGCGTGGCGTCGAGCACCGCCGAGCCGCCCATCACCACCGAGCGCGAGTGATAGGCGCCGTAGCCGTCGCTCACGAGCCCGGTCGAGCCGTGATAGACGTGGCGGATGCGCTCGATCGGCACTTCAAGTGCGTCTGCGGCGATCTGCGCGTAGATCGTCTCGACGCCCTGCCCGACCGACGATGTGCCCATGAAGACCATGAAGGTGCCGTCGTCGTTGACCTCAAGGCGCGCGCTTTCCTTCGGACCGGCAGCGCCACCTTCGATGAAGCATGACACCCCAATGCCGTGGTACTTGCCGTCGATCAGCGTGCCGCCAAGCTTCGAGACTTCGGCGTAGTTGAACTCTTTCAGGCAGCGGTCGAACGTCGCTTCGTAGTCGCCCGAGTCGGTCTGGTCATGCGCATTGGTGGGCTGCGCGGTGGCGAGCGTGTAGGGATGCTCGGCCTTGCTGATCAGGTTGCGGCGACGCAGGTCGATGCGGTCGATGCCGAGATCGGCGGCAACCATGTCGAGCAGCCGCTCCATATAGAAGCTGCCTTCGAAACGGCCCGGCCCGCGGTAAGTGCCGACCGGCGTCTTGTTGGTCATCCAGAGATGCGAGTCGACCCTGATGGTGCGGGACACGATAGGGCCCCGTCAGGAATTGCGGCGCGTTTCGCGCACCCACCGCTCCGTTGGTGCGCATATAGGCGCCCATATCGGTGTTGATCTCGCCGCGTAGCGCAATGATCGTGCCGTCGCGAGCGCAGGCGATCTCAAGATCGGCCGCTGTTTCGCGGGCGTGGTTCATCGCCATGAGATTTTCTCGGCGATCCTCGATCCATTTCACCGGCCGGTTGACGTGCTTCGCGGCAAACGGGATGAGAAAATCTTCCGGATAGAACTCTCCCCGCGCGCCATAGCCGCCTCCTACATCGTTTTCGATCATCTCGATGTCGGATTCCGGCAACGCGATCTGCTTCGCCAGGATGCGGCGGTTGAAGAACGGCACCTTCGCAGCGCCCGAAACGGTGAGCTTGTTCTTGGCCGCATCCCACTCCGCCATCACCCCACGTGGTTCCATGGTGAGGCCGTAGTGGCGGCCGGTGCGCAGGCGTTCGCGGCGCGTATAGGGCGCATCTTTGAACGCCGCGTCAGCATCGCCCTTCCGCGCTTCGAACGTAAGCGACCGATTGGTGCCCGTGGCGTCGAACAGCACGCTTTGACCTTTCGCTGCCATTTGCCAGGTCGCGACCGCAGGCAACTCCTCGATCTCAACGGCGATCCGTTCCAGCGCGTCCTCGCCGAGGGCGACGCTCGCCGCCAGCACCACGGCAATCGGCTCGCCGACGTAGCGCACCTTCTGGTAGGCAATGACAGGCTGCTCGTAGGGCTGGAATTCGGGCAGCGGCTGCAATCGCATAGGCACGATCGGTACGCCAGCCGGGTAATCCTTCGACGTCATGTCCTTGGCGGTGATGACGGCGTGGACGCCCTCGACTTTCAGCGCGCCGGACACATCGACAGAGCACAGCCGGCCGTGCGCCACGGAGCTGCGCAGGATCACCGCATAAAGCAGACCGGGCACCTGGAGATCGTCGACGTAGGTGCCGCGGCCGCGCAGGAAGCGCAGATCCTCGCGGCGCTCGATCGATGCGCCGATATAGGTGTTTTTCACCGCGAGTGTCATATCGCGCCTCGCGTTGCACGTGTCATGGCGTGGCTTTTTTGTAGGCGGCACGGGCGTCGAGCACCGCCTCGACGATCGAGATGTAGCCGGTGCAGCGGCAGAGATTGCCGGACAATACTTCGCGCACCCTGTCGGCATCGCAGTCGGGCTCTTCAGTGAGCAGAGCGTGCGCGGTCGTAATCATGCCGGGCGTGCAGAAGCCGCATTGCAGTGCGTGATGCCTGCGAAACGACGCTTGCAGCGGCGTCAGCCCTTCGTCGCGCGACAGGCCCTCGACGGTGACGATCTTGGCCCCCTCGGCCTGCACCGCCAGAATCAGACAGGAGCGCATCGCCGCCCCGTCGACCAGCACTGTGCAGGAGCCGCAGACGCCGTGCTCGCAACCGACATGGGTTCCGGTCAGCCGCAAATGGTGGCGCAGGCAGTCCGCCAACGTCAGTCGCGGCTCGACCTCGACGCTGACCGGCTTGCCGTTGACTTCAAAATTTACGGGCATGGGTGCGACTATGCCGCGGCGGCGCGTAGCGCGCGCTCGACCATGACGCCGATCAGCGCTTTGCGATAGGCGCCACTAGCGTGGATGTCGTCATGAGGGTTGACTGAGACTGACGCGGCGGCTTCCGCCTTCGCGATCGTCGCCTCATCGATCGTGCTGCCGTTGAGGACTTGCTCGACGGCGCTGAGCCGCAACGGCTTGTCGGCGACGCCGATGGCGCCGACGTGAGCGTTGCGAACCTTGCCGCCGTCCTCGTCGTAGAACAGCATCGCGGCGGCCATGGCAAAATCGCCGCGACGGCGGGCGAATTCCCGAAAGCCGAAGCGGCGTTGCGCCGGCCATGCCGGCAGGCGGATTTCGGTAATGATCTCGTCGGATTTCAGGGCGGTCATCAATGGGCCCTCGAAGAAATCTGCGGCATCGATGACGCGCGGGCCGGACTTGCCGATGACACTGATCTTCGCGTCGCAGGTGATCGCAATACCCGGCATTTCGGCGGCGGGATCGGCGTGCGCGATACTGCCGCCGGCGGTGCCGCGGTTGCGAATTTGATAATGCGCGACGTGCTCGACGGCGGCAACCAAGAGCGGATGCGCCGTGCGCAGGCGCTCGTCGTCGAGAATCTCGCGCCAGCGCACCATGGCGCCGAGTGTGACGCCGTCGGCTGCGATCTTGATGTGCCGCAGCTCGCCGAGCTTGCGCAGATCGACCAGGAGCGACGGCGAGGCGACGCGAAAAGCCAGCATCGGCACCAGGCTTTGGCCGCCGGCAAGCGCTTTAGCTTCGCCGTCGTGCGAGGCCAATAGTGCGACCGCTTCTGGGATCGTGGTCGGGCAGGCGTATTCGAAGGGCGGTAGTTTCATGCCTGCCACGCTAGCTCATCTTGTAGCCGGCCCACAATCCAACGAACCCGCCGACGGCGCTGAGCAATACCCCTGAGTAGGAAAGCATGTCCCCGCCCCACAGTTCGGGAATGAGTCCGCCGATGGTCGAGCCGATCAGGACGCCAATCCAGATACGGCCCTGCATGGACTTACCTATATTGCGGGCGCGATTGTGCGGCAGCACCCGCAGTCTGGATCGCCTGCCACACCCGCGGCGGCGACAGCGGCAATTCATGCAGCTTCACGCGAAGCGGCCCGAGCGCTGCGGCGACCGCATTGGCGATCACGCCGCCAACCGGAATGATGCCGCCCTCGCCCGCCCCCTTAGCGCCGAGCTGATTCAACGGCGACGGCTTGTCTTCGAGCGCCACCGCGCGGATGGCCGGAAAATCGGTCGCCGTCGGCAGCAGGTAATCGGCGAACGAGCCGGTCAGGAACTGGCCGTTTTCGTCATAGACGAAGTGCTCCAAGAGCGCGCCGCCGAGGCCTTGTACGATGGCGCCGACGCACTGGCCGTGCAGCGTCAACGGATTGACGATGCGGCCGACGTCTTCGATGGCGACATAATCGATCAGTTCGACCTGTCCGGTCCGTGGATCGACCGCCACATATGCGGCATGCGCGCCGTACGAATAGGTGCGCTTGTTGCTCGCGTGCATGCCCTCGGCGGAAAAGCCGGCGAATTCCTTGAGGTCGATTGCCGTACGGCCGGGCCCGACCGCCATGCCGCGATCGAATGCGATCTCGCTCGACGCGCAGCCGAGCTGCTGTGCCGCTGACGCGCGGACGAGACCGCGGAGAGTATTCGCGGCATTAACAATCGCATTGCCACCCATCACGATGGAGCGCGAGGAGAACGAGCCGAAACCTTCAGTGACATAATCGGTCGAACCATGAAACACGTTGTTGATGCGCTCCATCGGCACTTCGAGCGCGTCGGCGGCGATCTGCGAGAATACCGTCTCGACGCCCTGGCCTACCGATGATGAACCGACATAGACCGAGACCTTGCCGTCGGCCTCGATGACGAGCCGCGCATTCTCCTTCGGCCCGGTGCCGCCGCCTTCCAGATAACAACCGATGGCGATGCCGTGGTAACGGCCCTCGATCAGCTTACCTTGCAGCTTTGCGCGCTCTGCCCAGCCGAACTCCGCGAGGCAACGGTCGAGCGTGATTTGATAATCGCCGCTGTCACACTCGGTTACGATATCGAGCACCTGCACCGTCGCCAGCGCATAAGGCATGTCCGCTTCGGCGATCAGATTGCGGCGGCGGAACTCAACCTGATCGATGCCGAGATCGGCCGCCACCAAGTCGAACAGCCGTTCGCGGCAGAAATCGGCCTCGAAGCGTCCCGGCCCGCGATAAGTGCCTGACGGCGTCTTGTTGGTGACGACCATCGCGACGTCCATGCGCACATGCGGGATGCGATAGGGACCGGACATGATCTGGGAAATGTTGCGCGACTGGGTGGCGCCGTTAGTGCGCACATAGGCGCCGAGATCGGTGCAAGCCTGGCCGCGCAAAGCGAGGATGGTGCCGTTGCGCGTGCAGGCGATTTCCAGGTCGCATTCGACGTCGCGGGCGTGGCTCAGCGACATCAGGTTCTCGCGGCGATCTTCCGTCCACTTTACCGGCCGGCCGACGAGCTTCGACGCAAACGGAATGAGAAAGTCCTCGGGATAAAATTCGCCCCGCGCGCCGAAGCCGCCGCCGACGTCATATTCCAGCATCCGCACCGAGCTTTCCGGCAGGTTCATCATTTGGGCAAGCGCGCGCCGATTGTTGAATGGCACCTTGCAGACGCCCGATACCGTGACGTGCTGCCTCGCCTCATCCCAAACGGCAACCAGTGCACGAGGCTCCATCGGCACCGCGCCGTGGCGCTGTACCTTGAAATGTTCGCGGCGAACATAAGGCGCGGTCTTGAAAGCGGCGTCGGTGTCACCGCGCGTCGCCGTGATCGTGCCGGCCAGATTACTGCCGGTTTCCTCGAACAGAAAGACGGCGCCGTTGCGCGCCGTATCGCGCTCGATAACTGCTGTGAGCGGCTCGATATCGACGGCGATGGCCTCGAGCGCGTCCTCGGCAATTGCGACGCTGTCGGCGACAACGACCGCAATGGGTTCGCCGACAAAGCGGACCTTGTCGACGGCGATAATCGGCTGCACGTAGCGCCTCGACGACGGCAAGGGGTCGTGCCGCAATGGAATTTTCGGCGCCTCGCCGATATCGGCGGCGGTAATTACGGCGTGAACGCCGGGACGCTTCCGCGCTGCCGCCGCGTCGATCCCGCGAATGCGGCCATGCGCGACGGAACTGCGCAGGATCACCGCGTGGAGCATTTTCTCGCTGGCCAGATCATCGGTATATTGCCCACGCCCGGTGAGAAACCGGAAATCCTCCAGGCGCTCGATCGGACTGCCGATGAAGGCGTTGGTGGCGCGTTGTGTCGGAAGGGTCATATGACGATCACCGCACCAAGGTTGAGCAGCGCTCGCGCAACGCTGAACGCCGCAAGCGCCGAGGTCTTCGGGTTAGTACGCGACGGCTTGCCTTGCAACTGGATGGCAAAATGCCCGGCCGAGCCCTCGACTTCGATTTCATGCACGTTGCCGGGCGCCTGCGGATCGGCCACCAGCTCGACTTCGGTTTTCTCGAAGCCGAGACCGGCGAGCGCTACCGCGGCGGCGACATTGGCGTTTTGCGGATAGAGCAGCGCGGCTTCGCCGGCGGTGCCGCGGTAAAGCACGGTGCGGCTCGTCATCTTGTCGAGATCCGCCACCTGTTCCGCGGCTGAGCCGCGCCACGCCGCAGGCGGCTTGCGCGAGCGATAGCGTACCGCATCGAGTCCACCGGCCCGCATCGCCGCAATGGCATCGATGCCGCCGATCGCGCCGGCCGGCAGCAGGATTCGGCTGTTGCCGTCGCGCGCAGCCGCTTTGAGACTTTCGAGCAGCGCCCGCTCGGCCAGCGCGCCGACCGAGATCACCAGAAGGTCGCAGCCGCTGCGCAATGTTGCCGGCCCGTGTTGCGCGACAGCTTGCTGGCCGGCGACTTCGGCGACGACGTTTGGCCGGCGCGCAAGCAAATCGTCCAGCGATTCCACGATGTCGATGCCGGGGAGCGCCACGCGCGCCCTCTCCGCCTGTCCGGGCCGGCACAGCGCGGCGGAGATTTTGACCCCGCCGCCGGCTTCGCGCAGCGCTGCAACGACGTCGCGGGCGATGCCGCCGTAGCCGATCAATCCGACCGAGATCATGCCACGTCTCGGAGTCTGTTCATTCGAGGTGAATGCCTGAGAATTTGACGACGTCGCGCCAATTCATTTCCTCGGACAGGATATAGCCCGAGAATTCGTCGGGACCTTTCAGCGCCTGGACACCGCCCAGTTTGGTCAACTGCTCGACCACCTCCGGTTTGGAAAAATCGCGCATTATGGCAAGGGCTATCTTTTCGACCAGAGGTTTCGGCGTGCCGCCGGGTGCAAACAGCCCCTGCCAGGACGAGACACCGTAGCTCTTGATGAACTGGCCGATCGACGGCAAATCCGGCGCGGCCGGACTGCGCTCTTTACTGCTCACCGCAAGGGCGCGGATATTGCCGGCTTGGGCCGCCGGCCACAGCGTCGTCATACTGTCGATGGCAAAATCGATGCTGCCGTTCATCAGATTGGTCAGTTCGTCCGCGGTGCTGCGGAACGGCACATGCGTGAAATGAGCACCCGTCGCCATCTGCAACATGATGACGGAAAGGTGCGATGACGTGCCGACGCCCGACGAGCCGTAAGTCATCTTGCCGTCGTGGGCTTGCAGATATTCGACGAACTGCGGCACGGTGGCGACCGGAATCTTGTCGTTGACGACGAACAAATTCGGCAATGACACGATCTGCGCGACGGGTTGGAAGTCGGCCTCGGTGTCGTAAGGCAAGTGGCTGTACATGAATTCGTTCAGCACCATGGTGCTGAACGTGCCGAGCAACAAAGTGTAGCCATCCTTCGACGCCTTCGCCACGAACGCGGTGCCGATGCTGCCGCCCGCGCCCGAGCGATTTTCCACGATGACGGGCTTGCCGAAATCTTCCTGCAGACGCTGCGCAACCATGCGGGCAAGCAGATCCGCCGAGCCGCCGGCCGCGAACGGCACTACGATCGTCACCGCCCGCTCCGGCCAGGCATCCGCTTTCGCCTGTTCGATCGGGTCGACTTTCACCGGCGCGGCGATGCCGGGTCTCGCTGAGGCGCCAATGCCGGGGGGCAACGCCGGAAAGTTGCCAGGTCGTGGCGGCATCGGAGCGCCAGGATTCGGCGGTCCGGCCACACCGGGTGGAGGCGGCGGAAAGTTGCCGGGGCGTAGCGGCATGGCGACGCCGGCATTCGGTGGCGCCGGGATGTTGGGGTGTGCCGGCGGAGTGACGCCGGAATTCGCCGGAGCCGAAGTACCGGGATTCACCGGCTTGGCATCGTCGGCTCGCGCCGCAACGGTAAATGCAAGCATGCCGGCCACGACGGTCGCCGCAGCAAAACTCCTGAAGACGCGTTCCGTCATTCACTCGCCTTTTTTGCACGTGGTTTCGACTTCGGGCCCATCGGCTCCGGCTGAAACGGGCCGTCGCGCAATTCCAGATAGGCCTTGAGGCCCTTATTGCGTTGCGCCTCGAACAGGCGCTCGCGCTCCTCGCTGTGCGAGGAGTGAGCAAGCGCGCCCAAGGCCCCTTCGAGCAGTAGCGCCGAATTGACGCCTGAGGCCTGCATGCCCTGCATTGCAATCGCTTTGTTGAGCCGGACCGATGGCTCTGGCACCAGCGCGATGCGTTGACCCAGCGCCTGCGCGCGCGGCATCAGCTCGTCATGCGGCACCACCTCGTTGACCATGCCGATGCGCAGCGCTTCCTGGGCATCGAAGTGATCGCCGGTCAGCGCCCAGCGGTTGGCCGCTTTCCAACCGCATAACGCGGTGAACAGATAGGTGGTATTGGAAATGTGCCGCACTTCCGGCTGCGCGAACACCGCCTTGTCCGAGGCGATCGTGATGTCGGCGGCGAGCTGGTACCAAAAACCGCCGCCCATCGCCCAGCCGTTGACCGCCGCGATCACCGGCTTACCGAGCCCCCACATGTGCGTCCAATGGTTGACGCGGCCGCTGTCCTGACGCTGCCAATACTCGATGTATTCGGCATGCGATTTGCCCTGCGGGTCCGTGGGGCGGATCCCGGTCGGCGACACCGCCGCCTGATCGTAGCCGGCGCAAAAAGCCGGCCCGCTTCCGGTGAGGATAATGGCGCGGACGGAGCGATCGGCATCGGCTTCATCGAATGCGAGGTGGATTTCCGCCTCGAGGTTGCGTGACAGCGCATTCATGCGGTCGGGGCGATTGAGCGTAATCGTCGCCACCTTGTCTTCGACGCCGTAAATCAGATCCTGATAGCTCATCCACTATCCCCTCGAGCGGCTCTGCACAAACGCTACACCGCGGCGGCTGCAAATGGGAGCAGGTTCCGACCGCCCGTTATGGCATGGCTGATGCCGGATCGCGGCGGCAGCTCTTGCCAAATTGCCATGTCCCCCGTGCAAAAATGCTGCTAACTTTTGGCCACGTCCCGAGGCCGCGATTACGCGCCAGGCTCAGAGAGCCGCTCGATGGGTGGAGGAACCGATGCTGACAAAAACGCCGCGCAATGGAAAGAACGGAAAAGGGATTTCGCGCGTTACCGAGCTGCCGAAGATCAATACGTCAACCGACACCCGTGAAATCCTGGCCCATGCCGCCAAGGAAGCGCGGCAGGACGATTATTTCATCGTCGATGTCGATGCCCACGTCACCGAGACGGCGTTTTGGTCCGAGGTTGTCGATCGCATGGACAGCGATGTTTACCGGCAAATGGCGCGCGCGTTCAAGGATCGAAGCCCGGCGCCCGGCTTGATAAATTCAACACCCGGTATGCTCTACCAGGATGTGTTCGGACGCATCCCGCATCAGCAGCGGCTCGGCGAGGCCGTTCCGGGCGGTCGCACCCATGCGCAGGTCACGCTGGTGCAGCGTGCCATGGACTCCATGGGCATCGACTACATGGTGGTGTTCCCGACGCCGATGCTGGTGCTCGGCATGCACCCGCAAGTCGAGATGGAGGTCGTAATCGGCAAAGCCTTTAACAAATGGCTGACCGAAGAAGTGCTGCCGCACGATCAGCGCATCAAGGCGATGCTGTATCTGCCGTTCAATCATCCCGAAGAGTCGCTGAAAGAAGTCGAGAAGTACGCCGACAATCCGAGTGTGATCGGCTATTCGGTGACGTCGACGCGCTTCCGGGCCGTCAATCACGACAGTTACATGCCGCTCTACTCCGCCATTCAGGCGACCGGCAAGCCGCTGTCGTTTCACTCCGGCTTCCACTGGGGCGACCAGTCGATGCAGCAGTGCAACAAGTTCATCTCCATGCACGCGATCTCGTTTGTCTATTACAACATCATTCACATGACGAACTGGATCATGAACGGGCTGCCGGAGCGCTTTCCGAAGCTCAAGGTGATGTGGATCGAGAGCGGGCTGGCGTGGATACCGTTCCTCATGCAGCGGCTCGATTCCGAATACATGATGCGCTCTTCGGAAGCGCCGCTGCTCAAGCGCAAGCCGAGCGAGTACATGCAGGACATGTTCTATTCGAGCCAGCCGCTCGAGCGCTCGAATATCGAGCTCACGGAAGCGACGTTCAAGGCGATGAAAGCCGACACGCAGCTTCTGTTCGCCTCCGACTGGCCGCACTGGGACTTCGACCTGCCGAATTCGATCACGACACTGCCGTTCCTCAGCGAGGAGGCCAAGCGCAATATTCTCGGCTTCAATTCGGCACGGCTGTTCAACCTCGATGTGCCGAAGCACAAGCAGCTCAAAACCAAGCCGAAGAAGGCTCCAGCCGGACGCGAACCGGTGACGGCCTGAGCTGAAATGCCGAAATCAGTGCAGCGTAAGTCGGCCAAACGCGGCGGCAAACCGGTCCGGCAAGCCGTACGTAATGGCGGCAAGGCCGATGATTTCTGCGCCGCCGCGCGCGAAGCGCTCAAGCGCGGCGAGCCCGACGCGATTTCCGATCATACGTTGCAACAGGTGCTGACGGCGGCCGTGAAGGTTTATGCCGCGAAGGTGGAACGGCGCGGCCACGACGTGGTGCCGTTCCCGCAGCACGCGGTGACGGCAACCGAAACGGTGGTAACGGCCTGCGGCCTGATCCGCGCCGCCGATCTCAACATGTTCGACGTGGCGGTCTGGTTTCATCGCCCGCCGGGAATTGAATAGAGGGGGAGCAAATGGAAGAGATCGCGGTAGGCAAGCTGGCCGACATCGCCGATGGCGATTACCGGATTTTTGCGGTTGAAGAACTCGAAGTCGGCATCTTCCGCAGCGGCAGCAAGGTACTGGCCTATGAGAACGTCTGTCCGCACGCCGGCGGCCCGGTGTGTCAGGGCAAGATCTTTCATCAGGTCGAGGAAATCATTACGCCCGACAAGAAAAGCGCCGGCCTGCGCTTCGGCAAGCAACGCCACATCGTCTGCCCGTGGCACGGCTACGAATTCGATCTCGCCACCGGCTGCCATCCCGGCGACGCCTCGGTGCACCTCACACCCGTGCCGGTCGCCGTGCGCGACGGAAAGATCTATGTCAGCGTGCCGCGCTAGAATCGCGTAGCCCGGATTGCGCGCAGCGCAATCCGGGACAGCAGTACAATCCGAAGAGCAGTGCAAACACCGCACGGCCGATCCTGGGTTTCGCTGCGCTCAACCCAGGCTACGTCTCGCGTAACATCTCGTCAGAAATCTTTTCCGCCAGCATGATAGTCGGAATGTTGGTGTTGCCTCGCGTTATTGTCGGCATGATCGATGCGTCGATGACGCGAAGTCCGGCGACGCCATGAACGCGGCCCGCCGCGTCGGTCACAGCGTCGCGGTCGCCGGCTGCGCCCATGCGGCAGGTCCCGACCGGATGGAACGTGCCCGCGACATTGTCCCGGATGTGCTCCGTCAGCGCCGCGTCGTCTTCGACCAGCCTGGCGAGATCGATCCGGCGATCGGCAAGGGTTGAGAAAACCGGGCGCGCCAACGGCGGCACGAGGTCGAGAAGCGTGGCCAGCGCGGTACTCGTCATCTTGTTCGCGGTGGTGATCCGGTTCAGCCGCCGCAGCCGGTCCGAAAACTTCACTGGAAATGTCAGGCGCGTCATCGCCCGTACGGCGTCGTGCGCCAGGATTTCCATGCAGCGGCGGAAGCCCTGCATGAAGCGCTGCGTGTCGAGTTCGTGACCGGTGAAATTGAATTCGACGCGCGGCGGCGTCTCCGGGTCGAGCGAAGCGAGCGACACTCGGCCGCGCGCCATCGGCTTGAGCAGCGACGGCGCCAGATTGGCGACCTGATGGCCGAGCCGGCTCCATGACGTCTTGCACTGCACGTTGATGTACATGTCGGAGTTTGGCGCGCCGGGCAGGCCCGAGGAGTAACGGAATGCCGACATCGGATGCGGCCGTATCTGTTCCGATTGCCGCGCATCGGGCTTTTGCAAAAGCCCGATGAAAAGGATGGCGTGGTTGGAGAGGTTCTTTCCGACGCCCGGCAGATCATGGCGCACGTCGATGCCGAGCT
Source organism: uncultured Alphaproteobacteria bacterium (assembly GCA_963733645.1). GTDB lineage: Bacteria > Pseudomonadota > Alphaproteobacteria > Rhizobiales > Xanthobacteraceae > BOG-931. Next base: position 373,034 of record CAVTFP010000004.1, on the reverse strand, counting down.
CGCGAAGCTCGCTCGCCGCACCGAGTCCGGCGCGCATCAAAAAAGCCGGCGAATGGATGCCACCGAGAGCGACAATGATCTCGCTGCCGTAGAATCGCATGGTTTTTCCGCCCACCGTTGCGGTCACACCTACGGCGCGAGTCCCTTCGAACAACAGGCCGGTCGCCATGGCGCGGTCGACGATCTTCAGATTGTCGCGGCTGCGCACTCCGGCACTGAGATAACAGATCGCCGCCGAGCCGCGCTTTTGCGGCCAATTGCTCATCGGCACGCCGCCATAGCCGTCGCGAAAATCGGCGTTCATGTCGGCGACGAACGGTATCTGGCGCTCCTGTGCGAACTGATGCACCGCCTTCGCCAGCGGCGCCCACTCCTCGACGGCGGTGCGGCGGATCGGTACCGGGCCGTCCTGGCCGTGCAGCGCGCCGTCGAAATCCCAGTCGTGCTCCAGCCGGCGGTAATACGGCAACACGTCGTCCCAACCCCAGCCGGCAGCGCCGAGCGCCTGCCATTCGGCAAAGTCGTCCGGCGTGCCCCGATAGGCCACCATGCCCATGACCGACGAACCGCCGCCCATGACACGGCCTTGGGAATATCCGACCAGCGGCGAATTATCCTTACGCCGCCAATGCACCTTCAGATCGGGCCAGAAATAGGCGCCGTTGTAGTAGGAGGTCGGATAGGAATCGAGAATGTCCGCCGGCTCGGCACCGGGTGGGGTGTCGGGCCCCGCTTCGAGCAGAAGCACTTTGTTGCTCGACCGCGCCGACAGCCGATTCGCCAACACGCAGCCGGCCGCTCCAGCGCCCACAATGATGATGTCACCGCTGGTCGTCACATTCGGCATTGCTTGAAACTTTTATTGGGTGAGCGTGGACGACCAGATCAAGCCCGGTGGTTGTTCGGCTTTGACATGGCTCCCCTTTTGACGCTTTGTGAAGAAACTAAATCGTCCGTGCAAGTGGGGGCTGCAATAGAGATTGGCTGTCGCGGCCACGTCATCAACATTGCATCCATCTCCCGAAGTCCTTGGACGAGCCATTCCACTTGATACAAACCGGCATGCTCTCGCGATGCGACTTTGCATCCGAGCTTTGCTTCACGCTTTAAGAAAGCCATTCCAAATACCTCCCCATAAAGAAGGGAGGCGGAGCGCCGAGAGGCGCACCAACCATGGCCGCGCCCTTTCGGGCACGGCAGCGGGCCGATCGCGGCCCGCTCGCCTTTCGGCGCTCCACCGCGGCACTCGCCGGGCCAGACGCATCCAGCATCGGCTCAGCCCCAGTCCCGCGTTTCCTGAGACCCGGCTGCATTCGGGCGTTACCCTTTGCCGCCTGTCTCTAGTCTACCGCGCTCCGCGGAGACCGGTCGTAGTGCCGGCCGAGCGGTGACCCGGGGCCGCCCGAGAACGGTTTGCGAGACCGCCCGCGGGGACCGCACCTGCTCCACCTTCTAGGTCGCACCCGGAATGTGCCCTTCGATGAGCAGGCTTTGATTCGAGGAAGTATCCGAAAACGGGACGCTTGTCAAGAGCGGTCTCTCCTTCGAGGACAACGACTTTAAGGGCCAACTTCCAGCGCCAACACAATGTCCGCTTTGCCCAGGTGTCGGACATTGCGGAATCTCATTGTCATGTCTGCTAAGGGCCTTGGTTGTGTAGAAACGCTTTTGTCGGAAGTGTCGAGGCGTCGCGATCTTGGCGAGAGGCGTTGTGGGAGCTTGGTTATGCCCTCATCGCTGCCATGAGCGGCTGGATGCCCATGATGTTCATGACACGGGTGAGATTGTAGGCCAGCACGTGGAGCGCCATCTCCGAGGCAACCTTTGGCAGCGTCTTCATTAGGAAGTGGGTTGCTCCCATCCGCGCTTTGATGGTGCCGAACGGATGCTCGACCGTCTCGCGGCGCTGACGCATTTTCTCCGGATGCTCATCGAGCCGGCGTTGAACGGCTTCGAGAATCTCCTCATGTTCCCATCGTGTGATCCGCCGTTCCTTGCCGGTGGTGCAAGTGGGCTTGATTGCACAGCTCTGGCAGGCGTTGGTCCAGTAGCGGCGTAGCACCAATCCGTTTTCCTCGGTCGTGTAGCGGTAGGTGAGCTTCTCTCCGGCAGGACAAAGGTAAACATCCTCGTCAGCCCTATAGCGGAAGTCCTGCTTGCCGAAGCGTCCTTCGGCCTTTGCGTTCGAGGTCATCGGCTTTGGCAGCGTAACCGTGATGCCAGCCTCCTCGCAGGCGCGAATCTCCTCGCTGTTGAAGTAACCGCGGTCGGCGACAGCATCGAGCTTGTCGACCCCCAGTACCGCCTTGGTCTCGTTGGCCACATGGGAGAGTTGCGATCGGTCAGTCCCGTCGTTGGTTACCTCATGCATGACGATCAGATGATGGTTGGCCTCGACGGCAATCTGGACGTTGTAGCCGACGACGCCTGAACCGCGGCCGCTGGTCGCCATTGAGCGGGCATCGGGATCGGTCAGCGAGATCTGCTGGTCCGGCGTGGCGAGCATCTCCACCTTCAGACGCTGGAGACGCCGCATCTGCTGCTTCAGCGTCTCGATCTTCTCTTTGAGGTGGCTCGTCTTGGTTTGGAGGACCTCTGATGGCTCCTGCCGGTCGGCAGTGTCGAGTTGCTGCAGATAGCGAGCGACACTCTCCTCGATCTGCGCCATCCGCCGCTCCATCTTGGCGCGTGTGAAGTTCTTGTCGCGGTTGTTCACCGCTTTGAACTTGCTGCCGTCAATCGCGACGCTGGCTTGCGTCAGCAGGCCTATCGCGCGGCACAGCGCGATAAATTGAGCACACACTTTGCGGATGGCACCGCCATTGTCCTTGCGGAAGTCGGCAATCGTCTTGTGATCGGGTGCAAGCCGGCCCGTCAGCCACATCACCTCAACGTTGCGCCCGGCCTCGTGCTCAAGCCGCCGGCTCGACTGCACCCGATTGAGATAGCCGTAAATGTAAAGCTTCAGCAGCACGGAGGGATGATACGAAGGCCGCCCCGTTACCTCGGGAGCGACCCCGTCAAATCCCAGCGTCGTCAGATCGAGTTCATCGACAAAAATATCGACCACGCGAACCGGATTGTCCTCGCCGATCCAGTCTTCCAGGCACTCCGGAAACAACGTCGTCTGCTCGCGAGCTGTACCTTCGACGAACCGCCTCATCCGATCCTCCCGCAAATCGCGCGAGAATCTTACCGCGAGAATCAATCGTAGCGATGCGTTTTTACACAAGCTGGGCCAGAAATGGACATAATCACCCCCAATAAATTTCTACTCTGCATGGGCCAGTGGACTTGAAGGGTTCAAGTCATGAGACGACGCGACGCCATTGCTCTTATAGGCAGCGTAGCTGTTTGTCCCGCCAGCGCGTTTGGTCAGCAGTCGAACAAGGTGCCGCGGATTGGCTGGATCATTCTCGGTTCACCTGCTGGCACGCATCCCGACATATTTTCCTATTTCGATAGCTTCCGTTCGGGCTTGCACGATATGGGGTATGTCGAAGGAACTAATCTCGCGATCTCTTCTAAGGATGCAGAAGGCGTCCCAGAAAGGCTCCCCAAGCTGATTGACGAGTTGATCGGCGAAAATGTGTCGATCATCGTATCCCCGGGGCCGGCGATTATGGTCGTTCGCGAGAAGGTTCAATCAATACCGGTCGTGTTCGCCTTTAGTGGCGATCCCGTTTTGGGAGGCTTGGTTGATACGCTGGCTCATGGCCGCGGCAATCTGACCGGGTTGACTTACATGGCGGTGCAACTGAACGAAAAGCGGCTTGATCTGCTGAAAGAACTGTCACCGTCCATTTCTCAAGTAACATTGTTGACGAATCCGATTCATCCTGGCGAAAAGATCGAAGTTGCCGAGTCCCAGAGAGTTGCTGTCGCTCTGAGTATGAGACTGAATTATCTGCAAGTTCGCACTCCAACAGAGTTCGACGCAGCGTTTCAGACAATGCGCGACGCGCGAACCGAGGCAATCGTCGCTGTTCCGGACAATTTGATAATGTTGGCACGCGATCAACTTGCCCAGTTCGCTATGGAGCAGAAGATTCCCGTAATTTCCGGATGGAGCGAATTTGCCCACAGTGGCGGACTTCTCACTTACGGTCCTAATTCAACCAAGTTTTTTCGACGTTTGGCGGTTTACGTGGACAAGATACTGAAGGGCGCAAAACCTAGCGAGCTTCCTGTCGAACAGCCGACAACCTTTGAACTTGTCATCAACCTGAAAACGGCGAGGGCGATCGGGCTCGTTGTGCCAGGGACGCTGATTGCACAAGCAGATGAAGTTATCGAGTGACTGCGTGTTGCGAATGTCGCATTTGGGTCAGACGCAACCGAGCACACTCAGGACCAAGGTCACCCGATGTCCGGTATGCCCCCAATAACGCCCGGATTTTAGTCGCGCTGCAATTGGTCGAGATGGACCAACGCACAAAGTCGCTGCGCTCCAGCCCGCTGCGCGGGGTCAGGAGCCGATAGGCCGGTAGCCGGCCGAGAGAAGGCCAATAGCAGTTGGAGAGCCCCGTCCTGAGAATTGAGGTGTCGTCAACCTCACTCAGGATGGAGCTCCCCATGAACGAGACCAACTCTGTCAGTCCGCTGCGTCAGCGTATGATCGAAGATATGGCTGCGCGCAAACTCAACCCGCACACGCAGCGCAGCCACGTCTACAGTTGCAAGCGGTTCGCCGCCTGGCTCAAACGCTCGCCCGATACGGCAACGCCCGACGAGGTACGGCGATTTCAGCTGTATCTCATCGAGAGCGGTGCGAGCATCTGTAACCGCAATCGGATCATGACCGGCGTGCGCTTTCTGTTCCGCGTCACGCTGCGTCGGCACGATCTGGCGGCCGAGGTCTGGCACCTCAAGGAGCCGCAGAAGCTGCCGCCGGTGCTGAGCCCTGAGGAGGTCAAGCGCATTCTCGCCATGGCGACGAACCTGAAGGCGCGAGCGATGCTGACGCTTGCCTATGGTTGCGGGCTGCGGGCCGGCGAGGTGGTGCGGCTGCGGGCGGGCGACATCGACAGCGAGCAGAGGATCATCCGCATCGTGCAGTCGAAGGGCCGCAAGGACCGGCACGTGATGCTGCCGGCGGAGGTCCTCGAGCTGTTGCGGCAATGGTGGAAGGCGCGCCCGACCGAGCAAGACGCCGGCATTGCGCCGGAACAACGCTGGCTGTTTCCCGGTCGCGATGAGCATCGGCCTCTGACCACACGCCAGTTCAGCCGGCTGTTCAAGGAGGCGGCGAAAGCGGCGGGGCTGCGCAAAACGCTTTCTCTTCATTCGCTTCGCCATTCCTTCGCAACCCATCTGCTCGAGAACGGCAAAGACATTCGGGTGATACAGGCGTTGCTTGGACACGACAAGCTCGAGACGACGGCGCGTTACACGCGCGTGGCCACCGGCATGATCGCGGCCGTCGAGAGCCCGCTCACGCAACTGTCGCGGCCGCAGCGGAAAATGCGGAGCCGTAAGGACAAGTCGAATGAAGGACCGCCGGCGTAACGCCGTCGGTTGTGGTTCGACCAGCGCTGGAGGTCGGGGACATCTTCCGCGACCACGGCTCCGCTTGGCGTTTGGCTAACGCGGGGCATGTGAGCCTCGACCAGATGAAGGTGATGAGTGCGATGGAGCGCTGCCGCACGGCAGCACTCGGAGGTCATGTCGCGCGTTGCGAGAACGGTGCGTGTGCTTACACCGTCGTCAGCTACAACAGTTGCCGCAATCGCCACTGCCCGAAGTGCCAGGGCGCGGCGGCACAGAAATGGCTCGCCGCGCGCGAAGCCGAGTTGCTGCCCGTCAGCTACTTCCACGTTGTCTACACGCTGCCCAGTCAACTGCGCGATGTCGCTTATCAGAACAAGCGCGTCATCTATGACCTGCTCATGAAGGCAGCGGCCGAAACCACGCTCGCCATCGCCGCCGATCCAAAGCGCCTCGGCGCGCGGATTGGCATTACAGCCGTGCTCCACACATGGGGATCGGCGATGACGCATCATCCGCACGTGCACATGATCGTGCCAGGCGGAGGGCTCTCGCTCGACGGCGCGCGATGGGTCGCGGCGCGCGCCAATTTCCTCGTCCATGTCAACGTGCTGGCGCGCCTGTTCCGCGGCAAGATGCTGGCGATGCTCATGGATGCGCACCGCGCCGGCCAATTGAAGTTCTTCAACACCCAGGCCGGTCTCGCCGACAAGCGAACGTTCAAGCGCTTCGTCGCTCCGCTGCGCCGGATCAAGTGGGTGGTCTACTGCAAGGCGCCGTTCGCGGGACCCAGGCAGGTGCTGCGCTATCTGTCGCGCTACACCCATCGCGTTGCCATCTCAAACCGTCGGCTGGTCGCTGCTGATGATGGCGGCGTGTCATTCCGCTGGAAGGACTATCGCATCGAAGGTCCTGGCCGCTGGAAAACCATGACGCTCGCACCGCACGAGTTTATCCGCCGGTTCCTGATCCACGTGTTACCGAAGGGCTTCCATCGCATCCGCCACTACGGGCTGTTTGCCAACGGTAACCGAGCCGAGAGCATCGCCAAGGCGCGTGAACTGCTCGCCGTGGCGACACCGCAGACTGAACCCGAGGCCGCTTCAACGCGGCAGTCCGATCAGCCCCGCGTGCACCCGCGCCCATGCCCCTGCTGCGGTGGCCGCATGATCGTCATCGAGGTCTTTGCACGCAGCGGGACGCCCAGGCACAAGCCATCAATCGACACGTCATGAACTTGCGACTGATGCCAGATCAGACTGACGCACTTCCGCATCGCTGGCCCTCCGCCGGCAGCGCCGCCGCTCGCGCCGCAGACACTAAATGGCGGCTGTCGCATCTGCTCGACCCAGCGCTCCGCGCCGCAAACCGTCGCCGCCTCATGCCAAGTGGCCACAAATACCCCCGTGCGCCAGGTTCCGGGTTCACCTGCGCCGCACGATCACCGCGCCGCACCGGCCGCGCCCGGTCTCAATCCCCATAGCGCCCGCCGCATCACCTGCAATCTCCTCCCGCGACTTCGTGCCTTGGCGCTTCTCGGACGCCGGACGCACATACGCCCGGCTAGGATCTTCACTCCGGCGTCCGAGAAACCTGCACAGCAGCCGACATGCTGCCATCACCGGCGGTTTGTTACTTAGCTATTCGCTAGGCCGCCTTCAGAGGCCGGGTTTTAAATGATGCATGTGTGATCGTCACCGCCGTACCGTGGGAATTACTTGCGGTCTCCACACCAGCATCAAGCTGCTTCGCCAGCGATTTAACTAGACTGGTACCTAATCCACCTTTTTTCTCAAATGCGCTCAGGTCCGCCTTTCCGCCCCCATTATCGGAAACCGTCAGCTTCCAGTCGGTATCTGACACGTTGTACGAAACGACGATGGCCGCATCCTTCTTGTTACCGAGGAATGCATGCTTCAAGGCATTCATCACCAATTCGGTAACGATCAGCCCGATGCTCACGGCCTGATGCGATACGACGGTGCCAGCATCGGCCTCAACTTTAAGTGTGATCGGTCGACTGTCGCCGATCATCGATTGCGCTAACGTCTCGCATAGTTTTGAAAGGTAATTGTCAATTTCGATAGTCGCGCCACGACCAGTAACTTGCAGATGCTGTTGGACGGCGGCAACTGACATAACGCGCTGATGCGCATCGTGCAATTGCGATCGCGTTTCCTCCGACTGGACGGTTCTCGCTTTCATGAGCAGGATACTGGCAATAATTTGCAGGCTGTTGGCGACGCGATGTTGCATCTCTTGCAACAGCATATCCTTCTCCCGCACCAACTCCTGCAGCTGTTCCTCAATGGCGCGCCGATCCGTAATGTCCTCGAAGGCCAGCAATGTGGTATTATGAGTGCCGGCCTCATAGAACACCCTGCGGGCATTCAGGAGCATGATGCGCCGCCCAACCCTGGGAAAATCACGATCAACTTCGTATCCCTCTACCACCGCACGATCTTTGGTGATCGTTTCCAAAATTTTGCGAAGCTCCGGGATATTCCATTGACCGTCGTCAATCTCATAAATCAGACGCCCGCGAGCATCTTTATCGACGAGATGGAAGATCTGAAAGAAGGCCCGGCTCGCAGAAACGATGCGCAGGTCTTCATCGAGCACAAGGAGAGGATCACGAACGGTGGCAACGATGGCCTCGGCCAGCGCAACTGCCGCTGGAGCAACGGCGAACGAGGCATCCTTCGACACTATCGATTTCAGCATACAAGCTTTCCGCCTCGATTTCGGGCGAGGGCGATACAGCGTAAATTTTCAATAAGAGGGCTCAAATGCCCGCGCGCTTCGGATTTCCGACAAGCGCGTAAGCGAAGGCTGCGCCTTTGTGAGTGTGAAGTCGAGCAGCATCTCGCGCAGCCGACCTTGGGGAAGAGGCAGTAATACTGAAGCTTTGCAGACCAAGGGAGGGCCGGCCCGAACCCCCGTAAACGCAATTGAATGCGACCTAATCATCGCCCGATCCGACTGAAATTGAACCATTGCCACCCATGACCTGATTTGACACCCCACGTCCGCTTAGGGTCGATGCTGTTGAAAAAGGGCTCGTGATTTTCGGCGAACAGTGATTCCGTCGTCTGGAGAGATTCGGTGGCGGAGGTTTTCCATGATGGGCCGACAGGTGGGCGATCAGAGCCAGTTGTTTTACGTGTTCAACCTCGAACGACGCATCCCAGCGGATCACCTGTTGCGGCGGATCAATCCGGTTGTGACACGGATACTGGTGGAGCTTCGGGACAAGTTGGCGGCCTTCTACAGCGAGATTGGCCGGCCTTCGATCGATCCTGAGTTGATGATCCGGATGCTGATCGTCGGCTATTGCTACGGTATTCGCTCCGAGAGGCGGTTATGCGAAGAGGTCGAACTGCATCTTGCGTACCGGTGGTTTTGCCGTCTCGATCTCGACGACAAGGTGCCCGATCACTCGACGTTCTCGGTCAATCGCCATGGCCGCTTTCGTGCCAGCGATATCCTGCGCCAAGTGTTCGAGGCCGTGGTGCGGGCGTGCATGGATGCCGGCTTGGTCAAGGGCGAAGGGTTTGCCGTCGATGCCAGCGTGATGGAGGCCAATGCCAGCCGCTATCATGGCAAGACGCCGGACGAGATCGACTGGTCGGTGCCAGAACGGCAGACACGAGCAGCGGCTGAGTTTCTTGCCGGGCTCGATGATGAAGATCCGGACGCCAACCGCAAACCGCCGAAGTTGATATCGCCGAGCGATCCCTGCTCGGCCTGGACAGCTAAGGCCAACAAGCGGGTGCAGTTCGGCTACGGGCTCAATTATCTCATCGACATCGAGAACGCGGTGATCGTCGACGTGGAGGCCACACCTGCGCGCACCTATGACGAGGTTGCCGCAACCAAGACCATGATCGAACGGACTGCCAAACGCTTGGGGCTTAAGCCCAAACGTCTTGCCGCCGATACGGCTTATGGAACGGGCAAATTCCTCGGCTGGCTGATTGGCGCCCGCATCGCCCCCCATATCCCCGTCTGGGATAAGAGCAGCCGAGAGGACGGTAGCCTGGCACGTTCGGATTTTCACTGGGACCGGCGGCGGGGCATTTACATTTGCCCGAACGGCAAGGTGCTGCACACCACAGGCACCGTGCACGAGGGCAACACGCTTCGCTATCGCGCATCCAAGTTCGACTGCGAAGTCTGTGCACTCAAGATGCAGTGCTGTCCCAATGGCCCGTCACGACAGATTCCACGCGATGTTCACGAATATGCTCGCGAGGTGACACGCCGACTGATGCGGACCAAGGCGTTCATCAAGTCGCGCGACCAGCGCAAGCGCGTCGAAATGCGATTTGCTCATTTGAAGATTCACCACGGCTTCGAGCGCATGCGGCTGCGCGGACTTTCCGGCGCACGCGACGAATTTCATCTCGCCGCCATCGTGCAAAATCTCAAAACCCTGGCGCTCCGAGTCTTCGAACCACCCACCGAACGGCAGCGCCTATCGCTTGCCTGAGGTCGCTTACCCTTGCGTCAGTCAGTCGGCGTCCAGGTCGCCGCCATCAAGCCGCTGAAAGATCGCCGAACAGCAAAAGGCCAACCGCAAAACCTACTTTTTCAACAGTATCGGTCAGTACCGGACACGGAGCATTCAAGGCGTGATGTCCGCTTTACCCCCGAAAGATGGGGTAATCGGCCTGCGGCTTGTGGATAGCTGAAGATTTTGGGTGCTGCGCTTCAGGCTGATGGTTCAACGAGGTCCGTGTAGACGGCCTCAAGCATCAGAAGGAGAAGCGCAGCATGGACCATTTTGCGGGATTGGACGTTTCGGTCAAGGAGACCAGCGTCTGCATTGTGGATGAGACGGGCAAGATCGTTCGCGAAGTGAAGGTAGCGAGCGAACCTGAAGCGTTGTTGGCGGTGCTGAAGAACTCCGCCTATCACTTCAAGCGGATTGGATTGGAAGCCGGACCGCTGTCGCAATGGCTATTCAGCGGTCTAGCCGATGCAGAATTACCGGTGGTCTGTATCGAGACGCGGCACATGCAGGCGGTGCTGAAGGCGCAGATCAACAAGACAGACCGCAACGATGCGCGCGGCATCGCGCAGATGATCCGGGTCGGGATTTACCGTCCGGTGCACGTGAAGACGTTACGCAGTCAGAAACTGCGAACGCTGCTGACCCATCGCAAGCTGTTGCAGTCGAAGGCCATCGCTATAGAGAACGACTTGCGCGGTACTTTACGCAACTTCGGTCTCAAGGTGGGCATGGTTGGAACGGTGAAGTTCGAGGCGCGGATCAAGGAGCTGGTCGAGAACTTGCCCGACTTTGCCGAGTTGGTCGAACCACTGCTCATTGTCCGGCGGGCGCTACGCGAACAGATCGTCATCCTGCATCGCCGTTTGCTGGCCATCGTCCGAGATGATGAGGTATGCCGGCGGCTGATGACGACCCCCGGTGTCGGCCCGGTTGTGGCACTGACCTATCGCGCCACCGTCGACGTACCCACTCGATTCCGTAAATCCAAGGCAGTGGGGGCCGTGTTTGGGCTGACGTGCTCCAAATATCAATCAGGCGAGATCGACCGAAGCGGTAGAATATCACGCTGCGGAGACGAGATGATGCGGGTCATGCTCTACGAAGCAGCACAGAGTATGCTGCGTTCGAAGAAATGGTCCTGGCTCAAGGCCTGGGCGATGCAGATCGCCAGGCGCCGCGGAATGAAGAAGGCGATCGTGGCTCTGGCACGCCGGCTCGCCGTGATCATGCACCGCATCTGGGTTGACGGCACTGAGTTCCGCTGGACCCGGGAACAAGCCGCAGCGGCACCATGAAAACCGTACAGGATCAGATCCAATAGAAGGAAACTCGAGCTCCACCGAGCGGTGGAATGATGTCCCTCGCGGGACGATGGATGAGGTGAGTTCGCATGTCCGCTTGGACCTGCCGTTACACTGACGGTAAGGCCGCCCAAAAGATTGTTCCACCTCGTCCTCGAATCCCATGATGGAACGGCCTTGGTGCCGATTCCGAAGAGAAGCACGAGCCCGTGAGCGACATCGACGCTGCAGAGGTGGATAGTCAGTCAGAAAGCGCTTGACCCCAAATGGCCGATTAGAGAAGCGGACATTGGCCGCCGCGTTCGATTGCTACACATCCACCTTGAGCGCGGCGATGAACGCCTCCTGCGGGATGTCGACCTTGCCGAACTGGCGCATCTTCTTCTTGCCTTCCTTCTGCTTGTCGAGAAGCTTGCGCTTGCGCGACACGTCGCCGCCGTAGCATTTCGCGGTGACGTCCTTGCGGAAGGCGCGCACGGTTTCGCGGGCGATGATCTTGCCGCCGATCGCGGCCTGGATCGGCACCTGGAACATGTGCGGCGGGATGAGCTCTTTCAGTTTTTCCGCCATGGCGCGGCCGCGGCTCTCGGCGCGAGTGCGATGCACCAGCATTGCGAGTGCGTCGACCGGCTCGGCGTTGACCAGCATCTGCAATTTGACCAGATCGGCTGCCCGATAATCGGTGAGGTGGTAATCGAACGAGGCATAGCCGCGCGACACCGATTTCAGCCGGTCGTAGAAATCGAACACCACCTCGTTGAGCGGCAGATCGTATTTCGCCAGGGCGCGATTGCCGACATACGTCAGTTCCTTCTGCTCGCCGCGGCGGTCCTGACACAGTTTCAGGACGGCACCCAGATATTCGTCGGGCGTGAGGATCGTCGCCTCGATCCACGGTTCCTGCATTTCCTCGATATGATTTGGATCCGGCATATCGACCGGATTGTGAATTTCGATCTGCTGACCGTTGCGCAGTTTGATCTTGTAGATGACCGACGGCGCAGTCGCGATCAGGTTGAGATTGAACTCGCGCTCAAGCCTTTCCTGGATGATTTCGAGATGCAACAGGCCGAGGAAGCCGCAACGGAAACCGAAGCCGAGCGCGGCGGACGTTTCCATTTCGTAGGTGAAACTCGCGTCATTAAGACGGAGCCTACCCATCGCCGCGCGCAATGCTTCGAAATCCGCCGCATCGACCGGAAACAGTCCGCAGAACACAACCGGGATCGCGGGACGAAAGCCCGGCAGCGGCTGGGCCACCGGCTTCTTTTCGTCGGTAATGGTATCGCCGACGCGGGTGTCGGCCACCTCTTTGATCGAAGCGGTGAGGAAGCCGATCTCGCCCGGTCCCAGTTCATCGCGCTCGACACGCTTGGGCGTAAACACGCCGACGCGATCGACCTCGTAGGCCGCGTCGGTTCCCATCATGCGGATGCGCTGGCCCTTCTTGAGAACGCCGTCGACGACCCGGAACAGCACGACGACGCCGAGATAGGCGTCGTACCAGCTATCGACGAGGAGCGCTTTCAGCGGCGCTGATGCGTCGCCCTTCGGCGGCGGCAAGCGGTTCACGATCGCTTCCAGAACCGCGGGCACGTTCTCGCCGGTTTTCGCCGAGATCAAAATAGCGTCCGAGGCGTCGAGCCCGATCACATCCTCGATCTGCTGCTTGACCTTTTCGGGCTCGGCCGCCGGCAGGTCGACCTTGTTGAGCACCGGGACGATTTCGAGATTGTTGTCGAGGGCCTGATAGACGTTGGCAAGGGTCTGCGCCTCGACGCCCTGCGAGGCGTCGACCACGAGCAGCGCACCCTCGCATGCCGCCAACGACCGATTGACCTCGTAGGCGAAATCGACGTGGCCGGGCGTATCGATGAGGTTGAGGATATAATCCTTGCCGTCGCGGGCCCGGTAATTCAACCGCACGGTCTGCGCCTTGATGGTAATGCCGCGCTCGCGCTCGATATCCATGGAATCGAGCACCTGCTCGACCATTTCGCGCGCTTCGAGACCACCGGTCGACTGAATCAGCCGGTCGGCGAGCGTCGACTTGCCGTGGTCGATATGGGCGATGATCGAGAAGTTACGGATATTGGCGATTGGTACCGCACTCATGCGGCGCAGATAACACCGGCGTTGCGGTGCGGCAAGCCGCAAGCGGTTCCCTTTGTCATTGCGAGCGGTAGCGAAGCAATCCAGCGCTCAATGCCAGCCGCCCCTGGATTGCTTCGGCCCCTGCGGGCCTCGCAATAACTCGTTTCCGTCATGGCCGGGCCTGTCCCGGCCATCTCGATTTAGTTGGCAATGTGGTGCCCCACGAATTCGAGATGCCCGGCACAAGGCCGGGCATGACAGAGAAGATCCTAATCCAAGAGATGCTTCGCTTTAGCGGCCAAGGCTGGCGGTGCGTCGAGAATCCGGCCGATGGTCTTCTGCATGTCGACGCCGTGGATCGGATCGACGTCGAAATTCGCCGCTTGGGCGTCGGCGAGGAACTCCGGGTCCTTCACGGCCTGGTCGAATGCCGCGCGCAACACCGCGACGCGATCGGCCGGCACGCCCGGCGTAATGGCCAAAGGACGACCGAGCGCGCAGCCGGAAAATACCAGATCGACGATGCGGCGCTGCTCGTCGTTGACGGCGAGATCGTTGACCAGCGGAGCATCGAGGTCCGGCGCGCGCGGGCTCGATTGGGCGATAATCGCGATCTTGTGCTCGCGGAGCCAATCCGGCCGCGTCGCCTTCCAGCTCGACCAGGTGTTGTCGCGCGCTTCGATCTCGCCGCGCTCCATGGCGAGGTTCACCTCGTTGCCGCCGGTATAGCCGGTGACGAGTTTGAACTTCGTGCCGAACAGCTCGTTCATCATCGCCGGAAACGTATAGGTGATCGAACCACGCGCCGTCGCGCCGGTAACGATTTCCTTTTGCCGCGCGCCTTCGACGGTGGTGACGCCTGCCGCGTGCCACACCGCGATGGTCTCGACCACCGGCGCCATGGCGCCCAGCCAATTGAACTGCGCGGCATCGAACTGCACACCGTCGAGACCGACCGCCTGCAACGCCGGCAAGCCGTTCTGGACCATGCCCATGTAAGTGCCGTCATGCGGCGCGACGGAGGCGAGATAATTGATCATCTTCAGCCCACTGGCGCCTGTCATGTTCTGCGCCACCAGTGTCGGATTGCCTGGGATATAACGGCCGAGATATTTGGCGACGAGGCGAGCCTGCAAATCGTATTCGCCGCCGGCGCCGACACCGATCAATATCGTGATCGTTTTTCCGCGATAGAAGTCGGCGGCCGGATCGGACCAGGCCGTCGCGGGCAAAGCACCGCCGGCGGCAAGCGCGACGAACAGCGCCGCCAGCCGCGGCGGCGAGGCCATTACCGCTGCCGCCAGACGAAGGCGGCGCTGACCGCGAAATTCCAGACCGCGCCGATCAGCGCGCCACCGAGCCCGGCGATCCACCACCGCGCGTCGTTGGCATAGACATCGTTGCTATAGATCCAGGTGGCCAGCCCGACGTTCGAAATCGCGCCGATGGCGCAGACCACGTGAAAGCGGATGAGGCCGCTGACAAACCGCCAGCCGGTCAGCCGCTGATCCCGGAACGTCAGCCAATTGTTGAGCATGAAATTCCAGGTGGTGGCGCTGAGTGTGGCGATCGTCTGTGCCACCGCGAAGGTCAACGCTTCCGGCTTCAGCAGCGCCAACAAGATGCCGAGATGGACGACAAGACCGGTCAGGCCGACGAGGCAGAACAGCAAAAACCGCGGCGAGACGGCGTCTTTCGTGAGCTTTGCGGTGACGAGCGCGACACATTCGAGCGCGATCTTGCTGTCGAGCTTGCTTTCGCCATGCAGGCGCTCGCGGAACAGGCTGGGAATTTCGACGGTGCGCAGGCGAACGCCGCGCGTCGCCAGAATATCGAGCAGGAGCTTGTAGCCCTGCGTAGAGATTCCCGGTGCGAGCGTGTGGAAAACATCACGCCGGATCATGAAGTAGCCGCTCATCGTATCGGTGAGGTCGACCCCGAGCACGCGCTGTACAAACGTATTCGACCAGCGGCTCAGGAGAGCACGGTTTTTGTTGTGACCCGCGGCGGAGCCCCCGCTCATATAGCGGCTTGCCACCACGAGATCGACGTCTCCGGCGCGCAGGCGCTCAAGCATGGGGATGAGCAGCGTCTCGTCATGCTGCATATCGGCGTCCATGCAGGCGAGATAGCGTGCCTGGCTCGCGAGCAACCCTTCGAGACAGGCGCCGGCGTGCGCCCGCCGGCCGATACGGCGCATGCAGCGGACGCGACCGTTGACTTCGCCAATAGCACTGGCGACCGCAGCCGTGCCGTCCGGCGAATTGTCGTCGACGAACAACAATTCCCAGTCGCAGGAGACGAGAACGCGCGAAACCGCCTCGACCAGAATCGGCAGGTTGGCCCGCTCATTATACGTCGGGACCACGATGCACAGTTCCGGCCCCGGCCGTGGCGCCGTATTCGCCGCTGTACCTGGCGGCGAGGCTATCGCGGGGGCTGTCTGGCTCATACGGGCTGCAATGTTCACCGTCAGTTCACCGTCAGCAACTAACGACAATGTTGCGGCATATTCAATGCGCCGGTCTTAATGCGAGGATAACGTCGGGAGACCTTCACGCTGCCCATCTGCCGATACATGGACTGCTGAAGGGACCCATGCCATAGACCGAGGCGACCCGCCGCAACCTCTCTCTCAAGAGGTCAAGCGAGCAACGTTCCCCGGAGCAACGCTGCTGTCTTTGCTCGATCGATTAGGCCTCGCCGTGGCCGGACTCGTTGACGGATTGTGCGATCCGAAGCGATGGCGGCGGACCACGCTGCTGCTCGTTCTCGCCTTCGCCGCGGCGTGGATGCTCTACGGCGTGATCGCAAAGTCGAGCCAGGACATCAACGCCGACATGGCGGAGATGGTGATTTGGGCGCGCGAGCCGGCGCTCGGCTATCCCAAGCATCCGCCGTTGCTCGCTTACGTGGTAAGACTTTGGTTCTCGGTCTTTCCACTGGCGGGTTGGGCGTTCACTTTGCTCGCGGTGACGACCGTCTCCGCCGGCATCTATCTGGCCACCGAGCTTTGCGCTCTCTGGCTGGAAGGCGAAAAGCGCGCGGCGGTGCCGTTTCTGCTTGCCGTGGTGCCCTTTTATACTTTCTTCGGCTTGAAATTCGACCAGAACTCTGCGCTGATCCCGCTCTGGGCGTTGACGCTGTGGGCCTTCATGCGCTCGCTCGAGACGCGGCGCGCCGGCTGGGCGGTGCTGCTGGGGCTTGCCGCGGCAGCCGCGATGATGACCAAATATTGGTCGGCATTTCTGCTCGTGGCCTTGGCTCTCACGACACTGCTTGATCGGCGGCGTGTCGCCTATTGGCGATCAAGCGCGCCGTGGCTCACGGCCGGCGTGTTCATTATCGCCGTTTTGCCGCACGCGATTTGGCTCGTGCAAAATGGATTTCCGCCACTGCGATGGGTCGCGACCAGGCGGTCGGCAAATTCAATCATGGATTATTTGGACTCGCTTACAGAGTACAGCGCCGGCACGTTCGGCTATGCCGCGACTGCGCTCGCCTTTGGCTTCGTCCTGTTTCGGCCGACGCGGGCGGCGATCCGCGATAGCTGGTTCGCCATCGAGCCGGTGCGCCGTCCGGCCACACTGCTGTTCTGGACGCCGCTGTTACTGCCGGTCGTCGTGGCAATGCTCACGAAGACCAACTTGTTGTCGCTCTGGAACGAGCCCGCCCTCAATCTTATGCCGGTCATGATGCTGGCGTCGCCGCTCGTGGTGGCGCCTCGCATCGCCGTGAGGCGGCTCGCCGCGATTGTGACGATGCTGACCCTGCTGATCGTCGCCGCTTCTCCTCTCGTTGCCCTGACAATCCTCGAGGCCGGTGTCGAGAACGACGCCGCGTATGCGCGGTTGGCCGGTGAGGCCGCCGAGCGAGAATGGCACGAAACGTCCAATGCACCGCTGCGGCTCGTTGCCGGTCCCTTCGGGCTGGCGAGTTCGGCGGCCTTTTATCTAACCGACAAGCCGTCGACCCTCGCCGACTTTTCCGACTATTTGTCGCCGTGGGCGAGCGCGGCGCGCATAGCGCACGACGGCGTGGCGGTCATTTGTCCGGCCGACGACGCAGGCTGCCTTGCCGGTATGCAGGCACTCGTCGGCGCCGGCCCAACAGGCCGGCGCACCGAAGTCACGCTGACGCGCCACTGGCTGGGTTTGACGGGCGGATCGAAAAGCTTCGTCGTCGCGACAATACCGCCGCGAACCTGACCGGCGTTCAGTACCGGTATTGGTCCGTCTTGAACGGCCCTTCGACCGGGATGCCGATATAGCTCGACTGCTTGTCCGACAGCTTGGTCAACCTGACACCGATCTTGTCGAGATGCAGCCGCGCGACCTTCTCGTCGAGGTGCTTGGGCAGCGTGTAAACCTTCTTCTCGTATTTGCCGGGATTGGTCCACAGCTCGATCTGCGCCAGCGTCTGGTTGGTGAACGACGACGACATCACGAAGCTCGGATGGCCCATGGCATTGCCGAGATTCACCAAGCGGCCTTCCGACAACAGAATGATGCGATGGCGATCGGGAAATTCGATCTCGTCGACCTGGGGCTTGATGTTGTTCCACTTCAAATTCTTCAGCGCCGCGACCTGAATCTCGCTGTCGAAATGACCGATATTGCAGACGATAGCGCGGTCCTTCATCTTGCGCATGTGCTCGATGGTGATGACGTCGAGATTGCCGGTTGCCGTCACGAATATGTCGGCGCGCGGTGCCGCGTCTTCCATGGTGACGACCTCGTAGCCTTCCATCGCCGCCTGCAATGCGCAGATCGGATCGACCTCCGACACCATGACGCGGCAGCCGGCCTGGCGCAGCGACGCGGCCGAGCCTTTGCCGACGTCGCCGAAACCGGCAATCATCGCCACCTTGCCGGACATCATCACGTCGGTGCCGCGGCGGATGCCGTCGACCAGCGACTCGCGGCAGCCATAGAGATTGTCGAACTTCGATTTGGTGACGCTGTCATTGACGTTGATGGCGGGGAAAAGCAGCCGGCCTTCCTTGGCCATCTGGTAGAGCCGGTGCACGCCGGTGGTGGTCTCCTCCGACACGCCCTTGATGCTGGCGGCGAGCTTGGCAAACCAGCCCGGCTTTTCCTTCAGCGTGCGCTTGATCAGCGCATAGAACACTTCTTCTTCCTCGTTCTCGGGCTTGTCGAGAAACGCGGCATCGCCCTTTTCAGCACGCAGGCCGGCATGGACCAGCATGGTGGCGTCGCCACCATCGTCGAGGATCATATTGGGCAGGCCGCCGTCGCCCCATTCCAGGATCTTGCGGGTGTATTCCCAATAATCCTTCAGGCTCTCGCCCTTGATGGCGAAGACCGGCGTGCCGGCGGCGGCGATCGCCGCGGCGGCGTGATCCTGGGTCGAATAGATGTTGCACGAGGCCCAGCGCACGTCGGCACCGAGCGCAGTGAGCGTCTCGATCAGCACGGCGGTCTGGATGGTCATGTGCAACGAGCCGGCGATGCGCGCGCCCTTGAGCACCTGACGCGGCCCGTATTCCTCGCGTGTCGCCATCAGGCCGGGCATCTCGGTCTCGGCGAGGCTGATTTCCTTACGGCCCCATTCGGCCAGCCCGATGTCCTTGACGATGTAATTGGCTTGCGAGGTCGTGGGCTTGGCAGCGGTGTTCATGGCGTTCCCTGACGGTGATTGGTGGCCGGAAATGGCGGCGCGGGCGAGCTGGCCAGCACAAGTGGCCGTGGCTATAGCAGCCCACAAGCCGGACGGCAATAAAGACATAAAGATACCTTTATGTCTTTTACGTGAACCCATCGTATGAACCCGGTGCGTGAACCAAGCCGCGAGCCGGGCATTCTCGACCAGGCGCTACAGGACGCCGGCATCGCGCGCGATGAAACTTTCGTCACCAACGCGGTCAAACACTTCAAGCATGAGATGCGCGGCAAGCAAAAACCGCTCGCGCTGGCGGACGGCACCGCGCTCTTTATTACGGTTCATCCTTCGGCGCTGTTACGGATCCGGGATAAATCGGACAAGCGCGCTGCCTACAAGGCTTTGGTCGCCGATCTGAAAAGAGCGACTCAAAACAAAAATCGCTGAAGTCACTTGGTTTTTGGCCGAATAATCACTCGTTCTCGCCGAAGCGCGACTCGATCAGCGCGCTCAGCGCATCGACGGCTTCGCCGGCCTGTGGGCCGGTCGCCTCGACGGTGATTTTGGTGCCGGGCGACGCCGCCAGCATCATCAGGCCCATGATCGAGGTGCCGCCAACAACCTCGCCGCAGCGCATGACGCGCACATCGGCATCGAACCTCTCGACAGTCTGGACAAAACGCGCCGATGCGCGCGCGTGCAATCCCTTCCTGTTGCAAATGGTCAGAACGCGAAACACCGAGCCTTCGCGGAGCGGCGGCTTCTCGCCGCTACAGTCGTCGGCGGTGCGGGCCGGCTCGTTCATTTGCCGGTGAGGACCCGGCTGGCGATGGTAACGTATTTACGCCCGGCTTCCTGGGCGGCCGCGACGGCATCGGCGAGAGGGCATTCTTCGCGGACCTTGGCAAGCTTGACCAACATCGGAAGATTGATGCCGGCGAGCACTTCGACCTTTGGCCGACTCATGACCGAGATGGCGAGGTTGGATGGGGTGCCGCCGAACATGTCGGTAAGGATGGCGACGCCGTCGCCACTGTCGACACGTTTGACCGCGTCGATGATGTCCTTGCGGCGCTCTTCAACGTCATCGTCCGGTCCGATCGTGACCGCTTCGATCTGCGCCTGCGGTCCGACCACGTGCTCCAACGCCGCGCGAAACTCGACAGCGAGGCGCCCGTGAGTGACCAGCACTACACCAATCATGGAACTCCCCGCGGGCGCGTCCCGGTTGCACCGCACGAAAGGGGGCTCATGTTGCCCATCCAAAGCCCCGGCGCAAGGGGCTTTCTCGTCGAATTTCGGAGTTTGTTGCATTGCGATAGACGAAAGTCGAATCGGCAATCGGAACCCGCATTTGAGGCTCCGGCCACTCTACGGTCGTTATGGTTAACCAACCGCCAACCGACGTTCCAGCCGGGCCATGCAACGGCTCAAGGCCTCAAGTCGTGCGCTAAACCAGCGCTTTCCGCCCGCCTGAAATGAGGTAGGCAAGTGTTACGGGCAAGGCCTCAGCGCCCGCTGCGACGGCTAGTCGCGGCAGCACTATGCCCGAGATATCAGTGTTTTGCCGATCCGGCTGGGGCAGCCGTTCGGCGTCGGTGGCATCAAGATCGACCACCAGACCGACCACGGCCTGAGGCTCATGGTCGAGCCGCAGCAGCCCTAGGCCGCGAACTTCCAGAAGGCCGGCCAGCGCCTCGGCCGGCCGTACCAACAGCCGCCCCCTTACGGCCTCGAGATGAACGCGGTCGTCGCCGACCAGCATTGCAAAACCGAGCCCGTTGCCACGCGCCGCCGCGATCAGTTCGCGCGCCAGCCGTGACTTGCCGGCGCCCGACGGCCCACGGATCAGTACCGCGCGCGCACCGACCAGAACCGCGGAGGCATGCACCGTCGCTTGCGGCGCCATCACATCGCCGGCAAGCGTACGACAAATCGCGCGCCAAGCACCGCTGGTTCGCCGTCCGCGTCGGGCGCGCCGGCGCGATTTTCGACCCAGATCGAGCCGCCGTGGGCCTCGACGATCTGCTTTGAGATCGAAAGCCCCAGCCCGGAATTCTGGCCGAACCCCTGATGCGGGCGATCGGTATAGAAACGCTCGAAAACCTTTTCGAGCACGTCGGGCCGGACGCCTGGGCCATCGTCATCGACCAAAATCTCGACCTCGTTGCGCAGACGCCGGCAGGTGATGCGGACCGAACCGCCTGGCGCTGAAAACGAGCGCGCGTTCTCAATCAGATTGTCGACGATCTGACCGAGCCGGGAATCGTGACCGGGAACCGTGAAGGCGCGCGCTCCGCCACCTTCGAATCGCAGCGTGACTTTAACGCCGTCGTCGCGCTTCACTTCGTTGGCGACCCCGACCAAGGTGTTGAGAAGCTTTGTCAGATCGACCGGCGCAGACTCCTGGCGCTGCAGCTCGGCGTCGAGACGGCTCGCATCCGAGATATCGGTGATCAAGCGATCGAGCCGCTTGACGTCATGCTGGATGATGGCGAGAAGCCGGCCCCGGCTCTCCTCGGTCTTGGCAACGGGCAGTGTCTCGACCGCCGAACGCAGCGAGGTGAGCGGATTTTTCAGCTCGTGCGCGACGTCGGCGGCAAAGCTCTCGATGGCTTCGATCCGGCGGTAGAGAGCGTTGGTCATGTCACGCAAAGTGCCGGAAAGATGCCCGATCTCGTCGCGCCGGCGGGTGAAATCGGGAATCTCGACGCGGGAGCGGATGCGGCGGCGAACGCTTTCGGCGGCGTCGGCGAGACGGCGCACCGGTTCGGCAATCGTGCCCGCCAAAAGGATCGATAGGATCACCATCACGGCGGCGGCAATCAGGAAGACCTTGAGAATGGCGAGGCGTTCGGCTTCGACCATGTCGTCGATGTCGGCGCCTTGGGTCGATAGCATCAGCGCGCCGCGCACGGCGCGGAAGCGCTGCACAGGCACGGCGACAGAAACGATCACGTCGCCGAGATCGTTGATTCGCACCATGCTGGCATTCCCGCCACCAAGAGCTTGCGCGACTTCGGGATAGCCCTTGCCGTTGTCGGCGCCGAGCTCGTGGTATAGCGGCAGATCGCCCCGTCCCAGCCACCTGCGCACCGCGAACATGCCGCGCTCGAAAATGCCCGGCTTTTCAGCGGTCGGCGGCGGCAGATCAAAGCGCAGTACGTCGCCCCGCCCGAACAGATTACGGCTGTCGACGAGAAGCACGCCGTCGCGGTCGTAAATGCGGGCGCGCGTCTTTGTGGGCGAAATCAGGCGCCGTAGGATCGGCGCCACGCGCTCGGGATTGATCGGGAAATCGATGCCGTACAGCGCATCCTCGGTCGGCCCATAGCTTTGCCCGGGCTGCAAATTGAGCAGCGTGCTCGGATCGATGGTGATCGAGGAATCGGTATCGCCGGTCGCCGAAGCGGCGATCGCGCCGGCGATGATTTCGCCCTGCACCAGGAGGCTTTGCACGCGAGCATCGATCAGTCCGGCGCGAAATTGCGAGAGATAGTTGATGCCGATCGACAGTGCGAGCAGGCCGGCGACGTTGAGCGAAACAATGCGGCGCGTGAGGCTCGAAGAACTCTGCGCGACGAAGAACTGCAACGCGCGGCGCAGCCAGTGGCCAACCCGTGCAATAGCGCGGTGCGCGACGGACACGTCGCCGCCGCTCTCGCTTTCGACGTCGGACGGCGTCTGGGAAGGGACTGACACGCCGGCCGAAAGGCTACTCTCGTCGGAACCTCGATGAGGTTCCACGTTGTTCGCTTCATGCGCCTGCGCACCGGCGCGAGCCGTTTCTGCGGTTCGATCGAGCACGTCGTTTGCCGGGGTTCGGATCACGCCCCATTCTACCGTACGCTGCCGCCCCCGTCAGTATTTGCCGGCCGGCGAACTTTGGCTCGAAATACGGGGGCGCACGGCCCCGGGGCGCAGTTTTAGCGCGTCATTCTTTAAATCGATAGCCGACGCCATACAGCGTCTCGATCATGTCAAAATCGTCGTCGCTGGCTTTGAACTTCTTGCGCAGGCGCTTGATGTGACTGTCGATGGTCCGGTCGTCGACATAGACCTGATCGTCGTAGGCAGCATCCATCAAGGCGTTGCGGCTCTTCACCACACCAGGCCGGCTGGCGAGCGCCTGGAGGATCAAAAATTCGGTGACGGTGAGCGTAACCGGCTCGTTCTTCCAGGTGCAGGTGTGGCGCTCGGGGTCCATGCGCAGCAGCCCGCGCTCCAGAACTTTGCTGTCGGCCTCCTTCGGCGCGACGCCGTCTTTGGGCGAGACGCGCCGCAGCACCGCCTTGACGCGTTCGACCAGAAGGCGCTGCGAAAACGGTTTGCGGATAAAATCGTCCGCGCCCATCTTGAGGCCGAACAATTCGTCGATCTCCTCGTCCTTCGAGGTCAGGAAAATCACCGGCAGGTCGGATTTCTGGCGAAGCCGGCGCAGCGTCTCCATGCCGTCCATGCGCGGCATCTTGATGTCGAGGATGGCAAGGTCCGGCAGCGTTGTCTTGAAGCCGTCGAGCGCAGAAGCGCCGTCGGTATAGGTCGTAATGCGATAGCCCTCGGCCTCGAGCGCGATCGAGACCGAGGTCAGGATATTGCGGTCGTCGTCGACGAGAGCGATTGTCGGCATGGCGGCCTTCTAGCATGAGTTGGCCGTGGCATCACCAGCCCGGCCCCGTCGACCTTTGAAGCCCCATGTGGGGGCAGAAGTGTGATTAAACAAGGCGAAGTCGAGGCAATTGCTGTGAGATGGAGTGACATGGGAAAGGAACAGGAAAGGATGACGATTGGGGGCCGGCATGGCTGAGGCCAATCGAAACGCGCCGCTGCCCGGCAGCATGCCCAATCGCCTTCCTGAAAATGCTCCCGCACCGGATTTCGACCCGAAACAAGTCGCCAAGGAGCTGTTGCGGACGACACGGGCCGGAGCGCTGGCGACTATCGACCGCAATACCGGCCATCCCTTCGCCTCGCTGGTTAACGTCGCGACCGACGCCGATGGCGCGCCCCTCATCCTGGTCTCACGGCTGTCGACCCATACCGCCAATCTTGAGATCGACAGCCGCGCATCGTTGCTGCTGGCGTCGACAGGAAAGGGCGACCCGCTGGCGCACCCGCGCTTGACACTCATAGGTGCTTTTGCCCAGGTCGCGCGCGACGACGCGCGAGAGCCGCGGTTGCGG
Source organism: uncultured Alphaproteobacteria bacterium (assembly GCA_963733645.1). Classification (GTDB taxonomy): domain Bacteria; phylum Pseudomonadota; class Alphaproteobacteria; order Rhizobiales; family Xanthobacteraceae; genus BOG-931. Next base: position 348,831 of record CAVTFP010000004.1, on the reverse strand, counting down.
CGGCGCTTCCTTGCCCGGCATCCGAAGTCCGAGCTCTACGCCGGCTTCGCCGATTTTTCGTTCTGGCGGCTCGACGCCGTTTCGGCGCACCTCAATGGCGGCTTCGCCCGCGCCGCCGATCTGAAAGCCTCTGAAGTGATGACGGACCTCTCCGGCGCCGAAGATCTGCTGGCCGCCGAAGCGGGCGCCGTTGCTCATATGAATAACGACCACGCCGAAGCCGTGCGGCTCTACGCCACCAAGCTTCTTGGCGCGCAAGACGGCAACTGGCGGCTTACCGGCATCGATCCCGAAGGCCTCGACCTCGCGTGTGGCGACGCGACGCTGCGCCTGCCGTTTTCGGCACCCATCACAGGCGCCGAGCAATTGCGCAAGGCCGTGGTGGATTTGGCCGCCAAAGCACGCAGCATCTAAGCGAAGCGCGCAAAAAAGCGCCGGCGATCCTGGTGGCTCCACAACCGAAACTCTTGCCGTGCGTTGCAATGCAGCACAGGAATGCGGGCACACCCCCACTGTTAGTCTTGAGGCAAAGTCGATCTTGGCAGATGCTGCATCGCTCGATATAGGGTCCTCGCTTGCCGGCGGGTGGATTGGCGGTGCGCGGCGTCGCCAACCGGCCGGACAGGGCTCCGGCGCAGACGATAGATGTGCCGATATTTAGGGCTGTCAGGCGGAGGCTACGGTGCAGGAAACGGGAACCAGGAACGACGCTTACGGCGCCGACAAATTCGGCTTCAAAGATCTCGCCGGCGTCAACTGGAATTTGTCCGACACTCTTTTGGTCGAACACGCCATCCGCAATGGTGAAGGCTCGATCGTGCACGGCGGTGCCTTCTGCGCCGAGACCGGCCACCACACTGGCCGTTCACCCAAGGACAAGCACACGGTCGTCGATGCAACGACCGAGAACACCGTGTGGTGGGACGGCAATCGCAAGCAAAACAAACAGCAGTTCGATACTTTGCTTGCGGATTTCATCGCCCACGCCAAGGGCAGAACACTGTTCGCCCAGGATCTCTACGGCGGGGCCGACCCGCAGTATCGCATCAAGGCGCGTGTCTTTACCGAGCTCGCCTGGCATTCGCTGTTCATTCGCCAGCTTCTGATCCGCCCCGAGCGCTCGGAACTCGCGAGTTACGTTCCCGACATGACGATCGTCGACATGCCGTCGTTCAAGCCGGACGCCAAACGTCACGGCGGCCGCGAAGGTTCCGACACCATGGTGGCCATCGACTTCACCCGTAAGATCGTTCTGATCTGCGGCTCGTCCTATGCGGGCGAGATGAAGAAGTCGGTGTTCACGACATTGAATTTCTATCTGCCGGCCCAGGGCGTCATGCCGATGCATTGCTCGGCCAATGTCGGCAAGGATGGCGACGTCGCGCTGTTCTTCGGCCTGTCGGGCACCGGCAAGACGACACTGTCGGCCGACCCGAACCGCGTCTTGATCGGCGACGACGAGCACGGCTGGAGCGACAACGGCGTGTTCAATTTCGAGGGCGGCTGCTACGCCAAGTGCATTAAGCTCTCCGAAGAAGCCGAACCTGAAATCTACGCCGCGACCAACCGGTTCGGCACAGTGCTCGAAAATGTGATGTTCGATCCCGAGACCCGGGTCTGCGATTTTGACAGCGACAAAAAGACCGAGAACACCCGCTCGGCCTATCCAATCGAGTTCATGCCACTGGCGTCGAAGACGGGTCGCGCCGGCCAGCCGAAGAACATCATCTTCCTGACCGCCGACGCGTTCGGCGTAATGCCGCCGATCGCCAAGCTGACGCCGGCGCAGGCGATGTATCATTTCCTCTCCGGCTACACCGCAAAAGTCGCCGGCACCGAAAAGGGCCTGGTCGGCGTCGAGCCGGAATTCTCGACCTGCTTCGCCGCGCCGTTTCTGCCGCGACCGCCGGCCGAGTACGGCAATCTGCTGCGCGACCTCGTCAAGAAGCACAATGTCGACTGCTGGCTGGTGAACTCCGGCTGGACCGGCGGCATTTACGGCACCGGTCGGCGGATGCCGATCAAGGCGACGCGGGCGCTGGTCACCGGCGCGCTCGACGGCTCGCTCAAGCACGCGAGCTATCGCACCGATCCATATTTCGGCTTCGCCGTGCCGACCTCAGTGCCCGGCGTCGAGCCGCACCTGCTCTATCCGATGAAGACCTGGAAAGACAAAGCCGCTTTCGACGAAACCGCGCGCAAGCTCGTGCGCATGTTCCAGGACAACTTCGTCAAATACGAAAAACACGTCGATGCCGACGTGCGCGCCGCCGCGCCGGAAGTGCGGCTTGCGGCGGAATAGGATTTCGTCTTTATCAAGCGCGAAACGGCGGCCATGAGGGCCGCCGTTTTTGTTTAAGCTCACTGCATCGGACTGACGCCGAGCTCTTTTGCGTGGAGCGCAACCTGCGCACGCTGCTCGTCAATAGATTTTCCGAATTCTTCCGGTCCGCCGATATTCACGAGCTGGCCGGTCGCGGTCAGACGCTCGTAAAAAGTCGTGTCGGCAACCGCGCGGATATCGGATGCAATGCGCCGTCGAAGCTCAAGCGGCATGTCGGGCGGACCAAACAAGCCCACCAATCCGTCAAGGGTGAGTCCGGGAAAGCCGGCTTCGGCCGCTGTCGGCAAATCTGGCAAAATCGGCGCACGACCAGTATTCACGACCGCCAGTTCCCTGATTTTGCCGGCTTGCATTTGCGGCCGCACGATCGCAAGCGATGCCTCGTAAACTTGCACCCGCCCTTCGGCGAGATCGTTCGCGGCATCGACCGGATTCTTGTACGGCACCTTGTTGATGTTCAACCCTTCCTGCTTGAGCCAGCCGGCGAAAACAAAATCCAGCGCGCCGGTCACGCCGGCCCAGTTCAACTGGCCCGGCTGCTCACGCGCCATCGCCACAAGTTCCTTGAGCGAATTGAGTTTCAATCCGACCGGCACCGAGATGCCGATAATGGTATTGGACACGCGCGCGATCGGGGCGAGATCGCTGGCTTTGTAGGGCAGGTTATCGTGCAGGAACGGGTGCGCAGTGAATGACGCCGTCGGCGAGAACAGCAAGACATGATCGTCGTGAGCCGAAACGAAGGCATTGATGGCGACGAGGCCATCGCCGCCCGGGCGATTATCGACGATGACGGGCTGACCCCAGCGCTGGCTGAGACGGTCGGCGAGCAGCCGTGCGCCGATATCCGCGCCGCTGCCGGCACCGAGCGTTACGATGAAACGTACCGGCCGTGTCGGCCACGTCTGATCGGCCGACGCTGTCAAACGTGTACATGCCGTTCGCTATCAGCACGGCACTGATCGCAACCAGAAAGCGCGACCGCATAATGTCTCCCCCGGCGGCAAGTCCGCGGCGGGATCTCTCACCCGCCGATGCCATTCCGTCAACGTGGTAAAGAGAGCAAGGCGTATCCCGTGGTATGGCATTCGCCCATACCGCACTGAACGACGACAGATACGAAATTGACCGCGCAGATAAGCACGACATAGAGCGTGATATATCGCGTCAAACCGTCCAATGGTCGCGATGCATGCGGCGCAGATGATCGCGGCGCACCGAATAATGCCAACCGCGCGGCAAAGCCGGCAAGCAACGCAACTGCGATCAGCACCGACCAAACCGGCATGTGAATGCCGAATACGGAGCTGCCGACATATGCGTGACTCGGACGCGGGATCAGATCGAGCAACGTCTGCCGCGCGGAAATCACCAGAAGCACCAACGCGAAGATCGCACCGATGCCGGCGCCACGCTGCGAATTCGTCGATCGTAGCTGCGTGACGATTCCGAAGCAGGAGCCGAACATGGCGTAGCGTTGCAGCAGGCAAAGCGGACACGGGATTTCGCCAAATGCGTATTGCATCACCATCGCCGCGGTCAGGGCAGCCGCGAGCGCGATCAGCATAGCCGTCAAGAGCAACTGGTCGAATGTTGCTGTGACCGAAGTAGCAACTTGCGCGGTGCCGCTCATAGCTCAAGCCAAGGCATGCGGAATCCATAGTCCGGGTTATGGATCTCCCAGAGAAAAAGCCAAGCACTGAGGACAAGCGAAAGCAGCAGGCAGGCGACGGCGACACGGACGTAGCCGGCGAGCTCAAATACCAGCGCGGCCAGCAGGGTTGCAAAGACAGCCGTCATCATGATCCGAATGCTCCGCCGGAGTTCAGGCAGGCTGCGGCTGCATTTCGCGGCCGGCGCGGCGTGCCCAATTCTCCCAGGCGCGGTTGAGTGTGTAGTCGGTGACGCGCGCGACGATCTTGTCGACCTCGCCCGGGGTCAGGAATTTTATCTCGCCCATCGCCATCGATTGCATTTGCAGCTTGGCGCCGACCTCGAGATAGACCGAGACAAAGACGGAGTGGCGGACCGAACGGCCGACCACGGTGGCGCCATGGCCGCGCATCAGCGCGGTCGGCTGCGATCCAATGTGCTGCGCGAGATCGCGGCCCATCGCCATGTCGGTGACGAGGAGCGTGGTGTCGCCGAACTTGTCGTGCGAATCCCATACCGGCACTTCGTGGCCGATCGAAGCACACATGTGCAACAGCGGCTTAAGCTTCTTGCCGGTGACGCCGAACGGGATCACGCTCGGCGAATGGTTGTGCACGACTGAATGGACGTCCGGCCGTTTCTCGTAGATGGCTCCGTGGATGAAGCGCTCCAGATAGGGCGCGCGGCCGCGCTCGTCGATTGCGGTGCCGTCGAGCGCATATTCCACGATGTCGCCGCGTTCGATCCGTTCGGGCGCGCGCGCCCGGGAGAGCAGATAGTGGTCGGGTTTATCGGGATGGCGGGCGCTGACATGACCGAAGGAATCGACGATCCCTTCGTTGGCCAGGATACGGTTTGCGGTCACCAGTTCTTCGAGAACGAAATCGAGTTTACTCATTGCGCGCCTCTCCCTTGTTGGCTCCGATCCTATGGGCGGCGGCGCCGTTTGTGAACCGCGGCACGCCAGGTGTTTTGATCCGACGGCGGTCCAGCGGTGCGGCAGTGCGTCATAGCCCCTGACGGCCAATCCACGCTATGACATAGCTCTCGTAACAGCGCTGAAATTGAGGAGCCGTTTGATGTTCGGTCGTACCATTTCCAGACGTTCCGCAATCGTATCCACGCTCGGCGCCGTGCTGGCGCCATCAGTGCTGCGCGCGCAGGATGCCGCCAATTTCCCCGACCACCCGATTCGCGTCATCGTTTCCACCGCGCCGGGCGGCGGCGTCGATGCATTCACCCGACTTGTCACCGCCCCGATGCAGACGATTCTGGGCCAGCCGCTGCCGGTCGAGAACAAAGCGGGCGCCGGCGGCAGCTTCGCCGCCGATCTGGTCTATCATTCACCGCCCGACGGCTATGTTCTTCTGGCGTCGCAACCGGCGCCGATCACGACAAATCCGCTTCTCATAAAGTCGCTCAATTACGATCCGACCCAGCTCGAGCCCGTCGCGATCATGTCGCACCTCCCTAACGTGCTACTGGTGCGGCCGGACTTGCCCGACAAGACAGTGCAGGAGCTGATCGCCGACGCCAAAGACAATCCAGGCAAGTTCAATTACGCGTCGCAGGGTGTCGGCACCACCTCGCATCTCACCGCCGAACTGTTTGCATCAATCACCCACGTCAAGCTCACCCACGTGCCCTACAAGGGGACCGGGCCGGCGCTCAATGACATCATGGCCAGTCATGTCGATCTGTTCTTCACCGAACTGTCGACTTCGCTGCAGCTCCACAAAGCCGGCAAGGCCAAGATCCTCGCGGTCGCCACCAAACAGCGCGTTCCCGCAATCCCGGACATCCCGACGCTGGCCGAAGCCGGAGTGTCCGGCTGCGAATCCGACACCTGGAACGCGATCACCGCGCCGCCAAAAACTCCTGCCGCCATCATCGCCAAGCTCAACGACGCTGCCAACAAGGCGATGCGGACACCCGAACTGGTCGCGCGCTATCAGCAGCTCAACGCAACGCCCGGCGGCGGCACGCCGGCGGAGATTGCGGCCTTCATCAAGGAGGAAACTCAGCGCTGGAGCGCAGTGATCCACACCGTTGGAATTCAGCCGGAGTAGTCCGTGGCCGGCGGCGCCTTCGCGCTCGTATGACGAATGTATTAAATCTGCACACGCGGTCTTGCGCAACACCCTGCCCTATCGGTAGCGTGGCAGGATCATGCGCAGCGCCCTCGCCAAATTGTTCAACGATCGGGATGCCGGGCTCGGTGGCAAACTCATTGCCATTTACGGCGGTCTGATCGCCGCTAACGTGCTGGGCTGGCTCTGGGCGTTGATCGCGTTCCACGACTATCCGGTGCTGGTCGGCACTGCTTTCCTGGCCTATGCGTTCGGGCTTCGTCACGCTGTCGACGCCGATCACATCGCGGCCATCGACAACGTCACGCGCAAGCTGATGCAGGACGGCAAGCGGCCGGTGGCCGTCGGGCTGTTCTTCTCGCTCGGCCATTCCACCGTCGTGGTACTGGCCTCCGCTGCCGTCGCGGTGACGGCGGGCGCCCTGCAAGACCGGTTCGAGGAGTTCCGGCTCGTCGGCGGCATGATCGGCACGCTAATCTCCGCAATCTTTTTGCTTCTCGTCGCTGCGGCGAATTTTGTCATCCTGCGTTCCGTTTACCGGACCTTCTGCGAGGTGCGCCGCGGCGGTGCTTATGTCGAAGAAGACGTCAACCGGCTTTTGTCTCAGCGCGGATTTCTCGGCCGCCTATTCAAGCCGGTGTTTCGGCTGATATCGCGCAGCTGGCACATGTATCCGCTCGGTTTTCTGTTCGGGCTCGGATTCGATACCGCGACTGAAATCGGCGTACTCGGCATTTCGGCGGCGGAAGCCTCCAAAGGACTGCCGATCTGGTCGATCATGATCTTTCCCGCGCTATTCACGGCAGGCATGTCGCTCATCGACACAACCGACGGCGTGTTGATGCTGGGCGCATACGGTTGGGCCTTTAACCAGCCGATCCGCAAGCTGTATTACAATCTCACCATCACATTCATTTCGGTGCTGGTCGCCGTATTGATCGGCGGCATCGAAGCGCTCGGCCTGCTCGTCGGCCGCTTCAATCTGCAAGGGCCGTTCTGGAATTACGTCGGCAGCCTCAACGATAACTTCGGCAGCCTTGGCTATCTAATTATCGTGATCTTCGTCGCGAGCTGGCTCGTTTCCCTGCTGCTGTACCGTCTTGGACGTTTCGAGCGTCTCGAGCGCGCCTGAAACGCGGCAACGCGCCGCTTGTGGCGGCGGCGGCTAATCCTACATTGGGGACTGCCTACTTCGAGGCCTGCCCACATTGAGGCCTGCGCGATCTGGCAAGGCGATTACGCTCATGGTGGATAATTTCGACCCGCCGGAACAGCCTCGTGCTGAACCGGAGATCATTCCGCCGGACCAAACCGGGCGATCCAGCGGGCCGCCATGGCAGCCGGCGTGGGGGCCGTATGGCGCCGGGCAGGCGCGCGGAACCCACCGCGTCTACGTGATGCGGCCTGGCCCGTTCGGCTTCGCCATGTTGACGCTGGCGCTGGCGCTTATCGTGGCGCTCGTCTTTCTTATCGTCATCGGAACCTTTTTGCTCTGGATTCCGGTGGTCGCGCTGCTGGTCGTATTCGGAGCTGTCTACCGGTTTTTGCGCCGCTGAGGCGGCGCTTCGCAGGACCAATAATGCCTTCGCGTGACCGCGCCTGCCGTGAGGAATACACGGGACGTTAACCATAATTCTTTATGGGTTGATTAACCATGCCGGGTTCCGCGGGCGTGCCGCGGCACGGCCTTGATTGCGGGAGAGTTCGCGGTGCCGCGTACGCCGAAAACGATAGCGCGATTTGGCTCGACCTTCGCGCGCGCGACGACCCCGCAGTAAACAGAGTTATGTGCTGAATGTTCGAAGCGCCGAGTCATAGCCAAGCGGCAGTCGTCAGAAGGAACGAACTTGTTCCGGCCTTCGCTCCGGCAGGCGATTTCGATCTCAAACGATTATGCTCCACCCTGTGGCGCGGCAAAACGACCATCCTGATTTCGATCATCGTTGCGCTAGTTCTTGCGGTCCTGTTCGTGCTCATCATGCCGTACAAGTACACGGCGACGACACAGATTCTCATTGACCCGATGGAGCTTCACTCTGCCGGCAACGAGCTTACCTCGCCCAGCCAGCAGAGCGACGCGGCCGTGCTTACGGTCGAAAGTCAGGTTCGGGTGCTAACGTCCGACAACCTTCTGAGCCGTGTCGTTACCGCCGAAGGTCTCGATCACGACCCGGAATTCGTTCGCGGCGCCTCATCGCTCGAGTATGCCTCGCTTGCCGCACTCAATGAACTCAAGCGCCATCTCAGCGTCAGTCGCGCCGATCGCACCTACGTGATTGACGTCAGCGTCACCAGCGAGGATCCCGCGAAGGCCGCGCGTATCGCCAATGCCATCGCCAAGGTCTATCTCGCCGAACAAACAGAAGTCAGGTCCGATAACGCCCGTCAGATTTCACAATCGCTGTCCGGCCGGCTGAAGGAGCTTCAGGATCGCGTTCGTGATTCCGAGAATCGGGTTGAAGCCTATAAATCGAGCCACAACATCGTTGGCGCCAACGGCGAGCTCGTCGACGAGCAGCAGCTCGCCAGCCTGAACGCGCAACTCAGCGCTGCGCATGCCCGTACCGAGGAGGCAAAGTCCCGGCTCGATCAGATCGAAGGCGCGAAACGATCGAAGACCGACATGGGCGCGTTTCCCGCCGCGATACAGTCGCAGACAATCACCGCGTTACGAACTCAATATGCCGAGATCATGCGCCGCGAGGCTGAACAAAAGACCACGCTCGGCGAGCGGCATCCGGCAGTGATCGAAATCGAGGCTCAAGCCGAGCGTCTGCAGCACATGATCGACGACGAAGTCGCCCGTGTCGCCCTTTCGGCGCGCGCCGAATACCAAAGCGCAAAAACCAACGAGGATACGCTCACCCGCAACCTCGATACGCTGAAGCAAACCGCGATGTCCACCAACGAGTCCCTGGTGGGTCTGCGCGAATTGGAGCGCGAGGTGCAGGCCAATCGCGCCGTCTACGAAGCATTCCTGGTGCGCGCGCGCGAAACCGGCGAGCAGGAGCGAGTCGATACCAAGAATATCCGCATCATCTCCAAAGCCGACCTGCCGCTAAAGCGCAGTTGGCCGCCGCCGAGTCTGGTCATTGCCCTTGCGGCTCTCATGCTTGGCGCCGCCACCGGCACGGGCATCGTGCTGATGCGTGATACGCCCGAAACCGATGTTCCGCGAAGCCGCGTCGCCGAAATCTCTCCCCCGAAATGGAAAGCAGCGGTCAAGACGCTGTGGCCAGTTCGTTCCGCCTCATCCGATATTCGCGTGCTGGCGACGTTGCCGCAGATCGATGTCGGCTACGCCCTGGATGCCGTCGAGGATCCTCACTCCAGCTTCGCGCGGGAGATGCGGGGGGTCCATGAGGCGATCCGCGCGAGCCATAGAAAGCGCGGCAATCCGAGCGTTCTTGTCGTCGCTTCCGACTGCGAAGACGACTCGACTGCGGTCGCACTGATGCTTGCCACGGTCGCGGCGGCAACCGAGCGGGTGCTATTGATTGATGCGGATCTTCAACGCCGCACGCTCACGGCGATCGACGCCGATCAGAGCGATGCAGGGCTGGTTGACGTCGCGGTGGGACGCCGCGAGCTTTCCGAGGTGATCGTCCGCGATCGGGACACCAACATCAATCTGCTGCCGTTCGTCGCGGAGAGCAGCCGCCGCGATCGCGCGATCAGTGACGCGGATATCAAGCATGCGTTCGACATGACCAAGCGGTTTGACATGGTGATCGTCGCGGCAGTTGATCTGAGCCGTGATCCCAGCATTCGCTTTTTTGCCGCTCTGGTCGACCACATTGTTCTGGTCGCCCGGCCCGACGAGAAAGACAAACGCGCCGTCGATCAGTTTGTCGCGCGGCTCGGCGCCGACGCGATGAAAGTGCGCGGTGCGGTGCTGATCGGCGTCTGAGCGGCTCAAGCGTCAGCGGCTCGACACCCCGCGAGCATGGAAAATCGTCTTGGCTAATATTGGCTACCTTCCCCCTGAGAACTGGACGGACCGCAGGACCGGCTCCGGCGCCATTCTCGACCCGCGCACGCTCGCCTTTGGCGCGAGCCTACTGCTTGTGCTCGTCACCTTACAGCCGTTTGCCGACCGCTCTGTCATTTCGACGATATCCGCCGGATCGCTGGATACGGCATATCCGGCATTCGAACTTTGCCTGGTCGGAATAAGTCTTGTGTTGTGCTGGTCCGACCTGCGCATCGCATTGCCGTCGCTGGTGCGGCCCTTCAACGTGCTTCTGATCCTGTGGTTGGCGGTTGCGGTCGTGACGTCGGAGAATTTCGACCTGTCGTTTCGCCGTTATTTCGTGACGCTGTTGGATATGGGACTTGCCGCGGTTGTGCTGCTGATGCCACGCGGCCTAAACGACTTCTCCCGCGTTCTGATTTTCTGCGTCGTACTTGTCCTGCTGCTTTGCTATCTGGGCGTCCTCCTGGTGCCGTCGCTGGCGATTCATCAGGCGAACGACGCGCTCGAGCCCGAACTCGCCGGGATGTGGCGAGGATTGTATTTCCATAAGAATACCGCCGGCACGATGATGGTCTTGTTTGTGTTCGTCGGCCAGTTTGCCTGGCGCACCGGCCGGCGTGCCGTGGGCGCCCTGATCGCGATGGCGGCGGTGGTGTTTCTGATTATGACCTGGTCGAAGAACGGGCTTGCGCTACTGGTCTTCACACTGGTTTTAACCGCGATAGCCGAACGCGTACGATCCTGGCGCTGGCGCGCGGCGATATGCGTCCTGCCGCTCGTCTTGCTTAATATTTTCACGGTCGGGACGATATTCTTCGAGCCGATCAAGCATGCCGTCGATCTTCTCGGTATCGATTCGACCTATACCAATCGCTCGGAAATCTGGCAGTTCGTCTCGCAACGCATCGCCGAACGGCCGATCACGGGTCATGGCCTGCAGGCCTTCTGGAACACCAATACGGCCTACGAAGAGTTGGAGGGTTCGAAAAATTGGGTGTGGCGCGCCGGCGGCAGTCACAACGCCTATTTTGATTTGGCGCTGACGATCGGCATTCCGGGGACGGTCCTGATTATCGTCAGCTTTGTGATTTATCCGCTGATCGACTATCAGCGCCAATTGCACGAACCGACCAACCGCCTGCTGGCATCGCTGTTCCTGCGAATCTGGATATTCCTGCTTTATACGACGGCGCTCGAAAGCATCTTTCTGGATCGCGGCTCGACCTGGTTCATGCTGATGATGGCGGTATTTGGCCTTCGCTACATGTCGGTGCTGCGCGTCGCGCGCTGACAGAGGCGGCCCGCACGGCGGCTCGCGGTTTGGCGGCAATTTCGTTCAGATTCTCTTAATGCTAATGCGCAGAACGCTTAACGTTGACACTGCGTCTGACATGCTTTTTTTGTTTATTTCGCTATGTTGTCCGGTTACGGCGCCGGCCCGACAAGTCCTGGCGCCGGCAACAATCGAGGTCGGGCATGGGCATTGATCGGCACCTAGCTGAGTTCCTGCTTTTCGCGCGCGATACTGGCGTCAATTTCGATCGCGCTGCCACATTGGGACGGCTCAACCTTTTTATCGATCATCGTTCGCTGGACTTGATGTTCCGCGAACATGGCATCCGGGCTACCGACACCGACATCCACGCCGTGAGACAGGACGGCTATTCCGAAAATTTCCTGCGCCGCCTCGGTGCGCGGGACGTCGTTTCGATCGACGCCTCCGACTATGAGAAAGCGTCGATTGTCCACGACATGAACCAGCCGATCGATGACTCGCTGAAGCGGAAATTCTCCGTCGTCATCGACGGTGGAACATTGGAACACGTTTTCAACTTCCCCGTCGCGATCCGAAACTGCATGGAAATGCTCGAGGTCGGCGGCCATTTTATCACGCATACGATGGCCAATAATTTCATGGGCCACGGTTTCTATCAGTTCAGTCCGGAGCTCTTTTATCGCGTCTTCTCGCCGGAGAACGGCTTTCGCATGCATCGGGCCGTCATGTGCGAATCCCGGATCGGAAAACCGCGGTGGTACGAAGCCGCAGACCCGCAGGAGGTGGGCGAACGCGTCGAGCTCATCAACGACCGCCAGACCTATCTGCTCGTTCACGCCGAGCGGGTCGCCGATGTGCCGATATTCTCAAAGCCGCCCCAGCAGACGGATTACAGCGCGCTATGGCAGCAAGGTGTCGCTCCGACATACAATTCCGCCGGCTTGCGGTCGCGCATCCATAAATGGGCGAAGTCGCATAACGAGTTGTTCTTGAGATATTCGCCCGGGTTCCTTTATGACCTCGCGCTCTCCACGATCGTACGTGGTCTGCCGCGGCGCGGCTTCCGCCGCCGGCAATTCGTGCAGCTGCGAAACTTGCGCGGCTAGTTCCACGGCGGTCCGGCGCGATTCCCCGCGCTCTAAAGGTTAACGCGAACTTTCCGTCGCGCGAATCTGGAATGCGCTAACCCGTTCGCTGATATTCCGGTCGAGGCGCGACGTTTTTGCGAGCAGAAAGCGGCTGTACAGGATGTTGTCACGCAGACAGATATTGTCGGGTACCGCGGCGGCCGCCGGTGCATTGGCCGCGGGCCTGACCGGGCCGCGCGGGGCCGATGCGGCGACAGTTCCGACAACGCTGGCGTCATGGCTTGGCGGTCCGGGCGGCAGCAGCCGCGTTCCCTATGGCTCATGCGTACGCCCCGATCCGATGGATACCGAAATCGACTACCGCCGCACGCTCAAAACCTATTGCCAGCAACTGACGCCGGAAGGCGGCCTGTTCTGGAGTTACCTGCGTCCGACTCGGGAACAGTTCAAGTTCGACTTCGGCGACCGCGTGCTTGCCTTCGCCGACGCCAACGGAATGACCATGCGCGGTCATACGCTTGTCTGGTACGACGCCATGCCAAGCTGGACCGAGGAAATCAGAGGCGCCGCCGAGGCCGAACGCGAGCTTGTCACCCATATCGAACGCGTTGTGTCGCACTATCGCGGCCGGATCAAAACCTGGCATGTCGTCAACGAACCGATCGATGACGTGAAGTGGGGCGCAGTTCCCGGATTGCGCCCCAATGTTTGGCTTACGAACCTCGGCGAAAACTATATCGATCTCGCGTTCCGCACTGCCCATCGGGTCGATCCCGCGGCAGAGCTCCTGATCAACGAGCACGGCATTGAGGGCATAGATCCGGTCTCGCCGAAGCGTCGGCAGGCCTACCTCACTCTGATCCGCAATCTGCTCGATCGGGGCGTACCGATTCACGGCGTCGGGCTGCAGGGCCACATTCTCGGAAAATATCTGATTGATCGCGACGGGATGTACAATTTCGTATCCGAAATCCGCAGTCTCGGCTTGAGCGTCCACGTCACCGAGCTCGACGTCATCGATCACGATCTGCCGGCAGCCATCGCGGTGCGCGATACCATCGTGGCCGGCCGGACTTACGATTTTCTCGAAGCGATCTTCGCCGCCAAGCGCCCGTCCGCCGTTGCGACATGGGGCATTACCGATCGCTACACCTGGATATCAGGAAACTTCAAACGCAAGGATGGCTTACCCAACCGTCCTCTGCCGTTCGACGAATCCTATCGGCCAAAGCTGATGTGGGACGTGATCGAGCATTTCTGCCAGCCCGCGGCGTAGAGAACGATGCCGCCCGAACGGGATGTCCGCCGACCTATGCCGTTTCCATTTTGGATAGAAGTTGCAACTACCATGGGCTCGAAGGACCGAAGAACCGGGCAGGTCGACAAACCAATGAGCCTCAGCGCCGAACGCAAGGTCGTGGTCGCGCAAGGTGAGATCTTCGAGCTCACCGGCTTGCGCGGCGTCGCCGCTTTGATGGTCGCGCTGCTTCACTTCAATTTCGACGTTGCTGGGCGCTTTGGCCCGATCTACGACAATCTCACGCGCGTGGGATTTCTAGGTGTCGATCTGTTCTTTATCCTCAGCGGATTCGTCATCGCCTACAAATATCACGATATCCGCCGCTTCTGGTCGCGCGACTATGCTCAATTTCTCTGGTTTCGGTTCTGGCGAATCTATCCGACGCATTTCTTCGTCACGATCTTCTATGTTCCTATCATCGTCACAGCGCTATTGCTCAGCCGCCACGTCGACCCGGAGAGGTTTTCGCTCTCATCGCTGATCGCGAACCTATTGATGGTGCAGAGCTGGCTCGGCTCCGACGCGATGACATGGAACGCTCCGGCCTGGTCGGTCAGCGCCGAGTGGCTCGCTTATGTGCTCTTTCCGGTCCTTATAACCTTGAGCGGCATGGTACCACGATCTCTGGTTATCGTTGCCTGCGGCGCGCTGTTGCTTCTTGTTCCGGCGATTTTCGCCACAGTGAACATTTCCGGCGCCGGCTTCACCGGTCTCGTCAGGCTGTTTCCGGAATTTCTCAGCGGTTGCCTGATCTGGCGGATCTACAACCATGATATGTCGCGGGCGCGTATCTTTGATGTAGCACTGACCATCGTTCTGGTGCTGATGCTGACATCTGGTCTCTATCTTCCGACCGAACATCCGTTCCTGGTGCTGCCCTTATTTGCCTGCGCAATTTATCTGTCGTGCCGCTCCATCGGCGTCGCCTCACGAATTCTATCGAGCCGGCCGATGGTCTATTTGGGGACCATATCCTATTCGCTCTATCTGGTTCACTGGCCCTTGCTCACCATATCGCGCAGCGTCCTGCCGGCGAGCACGCCGTTGCCGCTCAGGCTCGTGATCACGCTGGCGGTCGCCATCCTGTGCGCGGCCGTGACCTATCGCTTCGTTGAGGCGCCCTGCCGGGGGGTTGGCAAGATGTGGTGGGGTGCGGTTTCGTCTCGGCAGCGACCGGCCATACAGGCGGGATAACGCCCGTTACCTAACGGGCGTGTTCATCTTTGCCAGGTGAGATCGGGCGAACCCTCCGAAGCCGTATTGCGGCGGGCAGAGTCTTCGGCATTTAGTTGCACATACCGCTTCCACGTTGCGGTCGTTCGGCGAATCGCGATGGTATCCTGGCCGGCCGGTACCAGCGCGAATCCCGTTTGTTCAAAACCCGCGGCACAGGAAATCCATTGGTCGGCGGCCATGCTTTCAGTCTCGAAGATCACGACCTTTGTACCGAATTTGCCAAAGTCGAATTGCGCCAGGATGTGAGAGTCATAGCCTTCGGCATCGACCACAATGATATCCGGATTGCTGATGGGGGTGCGTTCGAATAGTTCGCTGACGCTCACGCAGCGCACATTATCTGTGATGATATATTTCTCCACGTCCGGAATTTGATCCGCCAGCCGCAGCAATTGTGCGTGCGACAGCGAGCCCACTCCGTGAGCCCATCGCGGCAATAGACCGGAGCTGCAATCCAGGCTGTACATGGGCATCGTGCCGGCGTTCTCGGCAATGGCGCATTGCAGGAACGTCAGCCCGTCAAATCCTGCGTAAGTGTTCCGCAGCCGCTCGAAATAATAGCGCTGCGGTTCGACGAACGTGCCTTGAAGTTTGTGCCGATAAATCGCCAGATTCAGCGGATCGGCCAGATAGCCGTCATTGGCGCCGATCTGCAGGAAGGTCTTTGCTCCGTCGAGCGAAACGACGGCATCGATGAATTCCTCCGCCGGACGCAGCTCATAGGCGCCGAACATGTGAAGGTAACGTCGCACGATGGACTTTTGACGCGAGGAAAGCGCCCGTGCCGCATGGTCTTTGATGCTCATGATTGCCGTCTCTTAGTTCCGAATATCGTTTCTTAGTTCCGAATATCGTTTCGGCTTCCGCTTAAGCTCGCGGTTCCCGTGATGTCGCCGCGCGCCAGCACTGGTCGTCGCGAGATTCGCCGCCCGGCCAAATACCAAAACGGCATCTAATGTGCACTGCCGACGTCAATTAACAGTAACGACGCCGAGCGTATTTCGCTTTCTGTTTGCTCTTGGTCGAGAGCCCGCGTGCAGTGCGGACAGGCAGTAAACGAGGCGCAGACCAGACCGCACGAAGGTGCATTCTCCTTAAGCCTAATTCCCAATTAACCTTTATTTTCCTACAGCTTAGCGCATAAAACTCGGGCGAGGAGCATACCGCCATGCCGGCAGAATCCGGCTGTCTGTCATTTGCAGCCACAGCACAAACGCGTTGGGACGTCCCGGTTGCGACGATCGGCGGCTTGCCCATTGCAGTCATCGATCGTGCCCGATCGGCAGAGCTCATGGTGGACACCGCGCTGGCGCGGCGTGACACCTCTGTGCGTCCGCTCGTCTTCACGTCCGCGAATGGCCAGGTGCTCTCCATGTGCGCCAGAGAGCCGCGCATCCGCGATCTCTTCCTCGGAGCCGATCTCATTCACGCCGACGGCATGCCGATGGTACTTGTGTCGCGCCTGCTTCAGAAAACATCGCTTCCGGAACGGGTCGCGACCACCGACCTGTTCCATGACATTGCACTCATCGCGCAACGGCGAGGCGCCCGTGTGTTTCTCCTCGGCGGCGCCAAATCGGTCATGGACCAAGCCACGCGTCGTGTGCGCGCGCTCTATCCCGAACTCGACATCGTCGGTCACGACAGCGGCTATCTGCGCCGCGAGGGTGACGAAGACAGAATCGTCGAGGCGATCAATAGGGCGCGGCCGGACATCCTGTGGCTCGGTCTCGGTGTGCCAGGCGAGCAAGAGTTCGCGATGCGCAATCGTGACCGGTTGCACGGCGTCGGATTGATCAAAACCTCCGGTGGATTGTTCGATTTTCTGTCCGGCAAGAACGAGCGCGCGCCGGCCTGGATGCAGCAGGCCGGACTTGAGTGGGTCTATCGAATCTATCTTGAACCGCGCCGGCTTGCCGGGCGATATCTCATGACCAACCCGCACGCCCTGTTTTTGCTGCTGACGCGGACCGCGGCGCCATGACCGAACCTTCGGCAGATCATGATTTGCCTCACGTCTGGCTATGCGTACCGACTTTCCGCCGCCCGGACGGGTTGCGCAAATTGTTGTCGCATGTCGAACGGTTGAACTACGCCGGAACGATCAGCGTCGTCGTCGTTGATAACGATGCGGAAGGCCGCGCCGGCGCCGCGGCCGTGGCTGAAATCGCGCCGGGTTTTCGGTTGCCCCTGACGTGCATCGTAGAACCGCACCGCGGCCAGACCTACGCATATAACCGCGCCTTTGTGACCGCCTGCCACACGGTCCCGGCCGCCGACTATGTCGCCGTTCTCGACGACGACGAATATCCTGACCCGAACTGGCTCACTGAGATGATCCGTGTCGCGCAACACTACCGCGCCGATATCGTCGGCGGCCCGGTATTCCCGGTGTTCGAGACGCCCGATCATTGGCTGGCAAAAAGCGGCTACTATGCGCCGGCGCGCTTTTCCACCGGTCCCGTACCCATAATCTACGGCGCCGGCAACATGCTGATCCGGCGCAGCGTGCTCGAACACTATCTCGACGAGCCGTTCTCGCACGCCTTTGCGTATACCGGCGGCAGTGACTACGACTTCTTCTGGCGCTGCCGCATCGACGGCCGCAGCTTTGCCTGGGCCGACCAAGCCGAAGTGTTCGAGACCACGCCTCCGGCACGAACCACCGTCGGTTATCTGCTGCGCCGCAAGTTCCGTAACGGCACCGAAGCGACCCGTCTCGAGCGCAAGTTTGTTGGCAGCGTCACGGGCGCCATACGGCGCTGGTACACCGGGCTCGGCTTGCTCGGCGTCGGCATCCTGTCGCTGCCGCTCGCGGCATTTGGCGGCCGCCGCGCGATGATGAACAGCCTGATCCGCGCTGCGCGCGGCGCCGGCCGCATCGCCGGCGAATTCGATCTTCTCTACGAGCAGTATCGCTGACGCGGCGTGGGG
Organism: uncultured Alphaproteobacteria bacterium; assembly: GCA_963733645.1. GTDB lineage: Bacteria > Pseudomonadota > Alphaproteobacteria > Rhizobiales > Xanthobacteraceae > BOG-931. Next base: position 330,934 of record CAVTFP010000004.1, on the reverse strand, counting down.
CACTCCATTAACCGCTCCAGTTCATAAATTGCCGTATTAGGATTAACGATTCACGACAAGTCGCTATTTACAGGCTCTTTATGGACGCCAGCAATATCGAACCTTTATACATGTGCCGGCTGTCGCGTTGTCTGAATGAGACCATCTACGGACACGCGACAGGCAAAATGCCGGCGTTCCCAAGCGCTGGTCGTCAGTACCCGAGCAGCGGCGCAAGGATGACTCAAACTCAAGAACACTCCGATCTCCACGCATCCGACAATTTCAGCTTGCCCATGACGTTTCCGCTGGTCGCGAGGCCAGCCGGAACGCCGTATCGGAACATCGTCGGCAAGATGTCGCGATTTCTCGCTCGCAACGTCGCCACTAAAAGATTGACGATGCGAAATACGCGGCCGATGGTCACTTTCACATTCGATGACGTTCCGGCGACGGCTTGCGAACTTGGCGTGAGACTTCTCGAACAGTACGGCACCCACGGTACGTTCTATGTCGCAGGCGCCGGTTGTGAGAGAAACAGCCCTGTCGGAGTGCTGGCATCGATCGATCAGCTGAGGGCGGTCTACTCCAAGGGTCACGAAATCGGCTGTCAAACTTTTTCCCACGTGGCGGTTTCAAGCCTTAGCCGCGGTGAACTGGAACTCGAGTATTCCCGAAATCAGTCTGCGCTCAAGCGAATTGCCGGCAACCTGCAGGTGCGCAATTTCTCCTATCCGTACGGCGACCTCTCGTTTCGCGCGCGGCTTCAACTGGAAACCCTGTTCGATTCCTGCCGGTCCATCGACCCAGGGATCAACGTCGGCGTCGCGGACCTCGGCCTGCTCAAGGCGTGCACTCTGGACGATCGGTCGATCGATCGGGCTGAGATATCCAGGCTGGTCGCGGCCACGGCCCGAACCAACGGCTGGCTGATCTTCTTGAGCCACGATGTCTGCGACGAGCCGAGCCGCTTCGGCGTACGGCCCGATCTGCTTGAGTTCGCATTGTGCAACGCCCAGCAGGCCGGCTTGCAGCCGGTCACGATTTCGCAAGGTCTGCGGAGCGCTCGCGGCACAGCACCGGCGGGCCACACGACATGACCGGGGTCGGCCTCATAACGCCAACCTATTCGCTCGATCTGGAGCGATGCACGCTGCTGTGTGAAAGCGTGGATCGGTACGTCACGTCATTTTCGCACCACTACCTCATCGTTCCTGATGAGGAATTGACGATGTTCGCCAAATTCAATGGCGGACGGCGGCTCGTGATACCGCTCTCGGAGGTACTGCCGGTTTGGCTCAGGCCGCTGCCGCGATTTATTCAGCGCAAAAGGCGGCGCTATTGGTGGTCGGTGCGCGCCAAGCCCGTGAGCGGCTGGCACGTCCAACAATTCGCAAAGATCGCGATGACATGCCGCGTCCCGGAATCTGTCTCATGCGTGCTCGATTCCGACGTGGTGTTTTTCCGACCGTTTGATGCCTCCGCGACCGATCATAGAAATCGTTTGCCGCTGTTCGTCAGGCCTCAAGAGGTGACTGAGGAGACAACTTCCCACGCCTCTTGGGTGCGCTCGACCCATCGGCTCTTGGGTCTGGCGACGCCTACATTCCCGGCTGACGACTTCATCGGTCACATCATCTTTTGGAACCAGCGCGCGGTACTGGCGATGATCGCTCGCATCGAGCAGGTGACAGGGCTCGATTGGATCGCCGCGCTCTGTCACGAGCATAAAATCTCCGAATACATGTTGTACGGCAGTTTTGTGCGCGATAATCCGGGCCTGCTGGGTGAGCATATCTTGACGACCGAGCCCCCATGCTTGAGCTATTGGGAGACGACTCCGCTCGACGAATCGGCTCTCGAACGCCTGCTTTATTCGGCTGTCGACGATTATGTGGCTTTTTCGGCTCAATCGTTCTCGGGCACGCCCGTGAGCAGCATTCGAGCGGTCCTTCGCCGAATGCCCGAGCGAAATGGCGCGGCACCCGATCGATTTGCACCATCAAGAGGAGCGGCAAAGTTAGTTCATGCCGCCGAACCCCTGTCACAAAGTCCAAGCTCGGAAGCTAACACTGCGAAGTTCGCATAATGCTTCTCGGACAAACCGCAATCAACTTTGCCGCCAACATCGTTTCGGCGGCGTTCGGCCTGCTCAACGTCATCATTTTCACGCGGCTGTTCGCACCTGCGGAATTCGGCATCTATGTGCTGGGGGCCGGCTTCGCGGCGATCGCCAGCACCTTCATGACCACGTGGTTGCGCCTTCCCATCATGCGGCGGCACGCACGCGACGATGGAACGGACATTCGCGGCCTCATCGTGCCGGGCCTTCTGCTGTCGTCCCTGCTGGCGCCCATCGCCTACGTTGGCACCCTGCTGGCCGGATTGCCGAACGGTCCGGCTTTCGCGGCCGCTGGGCTGGCGCTAGCGATCGGTATTTTTGAAACCGGCCAGGAATTATTGCGGGCCCGGCTCCGAGCCTTCACCGTGATGAAGGCGACGGTCGTGCGCGCCGTCCTGATTACCGTCCTCGGCATCGCCTTTACGATCCTGGGCCGCACCGGCGTGGTCTTGCTTGTATCCTCCGCGCTTGCCTATCTCCTGGCCGCGCTGATTTCGACCCGCGTCGCCTGGGCCGGAACCAAGATTTGTTACGACCGCGAGCAACTGCTCAACCTCGCGAAAGCCGGAATCCCGCTTACCCTGTCGCTCACACTATTGGCGTTTTCGAGCCTGATCGACCGCTTCATCATCGCCCATCTTATTGGATCGGCCGAGGCCGGAGAGTTCACGGCCGGCGCTGACCTCGTTCGCCAAGCACTCATCATTCCCGCAGTCAGCGCGGCAGCGGCCTTCTTTCCGCTCTCGGTCCAGATTTATGCTAATCAGGGACGCAGTGCCGTCACGCTTCATCTTGAAGAATGTCTCGAATTTCTGTTCGCGATCATATTGCCGGCCTGTGTGGGCTTCGCGATCATGTCGGCCCCGATCGCCAACGTCGTCCTTGGCCCGGACTTCAGGAGCATGGCCATCGCGGTAATGCCAATCGTATCGGTTGCCGTCATCTTCCAGATCTTGTCGTACCAATACCTGCACATCAGCTTCTTGCTGTCAGAGCGTAATTCCTTCTATCTGTTGAATACGGGATCGGCACTGATCGTAAATGTGATCGTCAGCTATCTACTGATTCAACGGATGGGTGCAGTCGGCGCGGCCTGGGGACGGCTCGCAGCGGAGATATTCAGCTTCTGCTCCGCGCTGCTGCTGTCTCGCTGGGCTTTCCCGATGCCGGTGCCTTTTGGCCGAGTGACGCGGGTGTTGATTGCCACCATCGTCATGGCGATCGTGGTCCGAAGCCTCGCGCTTGCGCTTAATCTGCCGGACAAGGACGCGCTGGCGGTGCTGCTGCCTTGCGGGATCGGGAGTTACCTTGCGATGGGCTGGTTCCTCGATATCGCCAAGTGCCGGCATCGCGTCAGCCATGGCCTCATGGTCATGCGTAATGCGCTGGCCCGCGGATAGCCGCTTCGCAAGCCTGTCCTGAGATTATTATATTTTTACTGGCGGCCGATGAGCGCGGCGCGAACTCCCGCTGTGGTGGCGCGCCACCATGCGTCGTAGTCGATGACGGGCGTCGTGCGCTCGCCCTGCCTGGCCGCTGCCAGCAGCCGCTCAGCAATCGCAGGCATATCGGCATGGTCCGCAATCAACGACAATGCCCCTGACTCGAAGATCGACAAGAAGCCATTGTGGTGCGCAAATTCGCTCATCGAGCGCGGCGCGGTGACGACGATGGGCCGGTTCGATTGCAGGCAGTGAATTACGCTCGACCGGCGCGCGGTGAGGCCTTCCGGAAACAGGAACAGGAATGCGCCGACCTCGCCGAACAGCGTATAGAGCTCGGCTTCATCGGTTACGTAGCCGGTAACGATGACCTGATCGCCGAGGCCGTATTCGGCGACCTTGGCCCAGAATTGTTGTTCGTAGCCGTCGAGCGACGGCGGAAAGTTGCCGATAAACACGATCAGCGCGCGGATGCCTTGAGCGCGCAAATAGCAGCAGACATCGAGCAACTCGGACGAAGCCTTGCCTTTGTAGAGCGAGCCGAAATGACCGATGACGACGTCACAGTTCCGCGCCGCTTCGCGAAGGCGCCGAACCCGGTCGGTGACATTGGGCTCGTGCGGCCGGACTGTCGGCGAAGTCGGTACCAGCCGACACTTTTTTCCGGTGCCAGCCAACCAGCGGCTGCCGCCGATCTGGCTGGCAATCAGCGGCGAGACCACGATGATCATCTGGCTGAGCAGCACGTATGGCGCGAAAGCGAGCCGGCGCAGCCAATGTAGCGCCGACCATTCGTGCATGCATGCGATGACCTGACAACGCATCAGGCGCGCGTACAGCAGGATCGCAAGCGGCAGCAGCAGCATCTTCTTCCATGCCGTCATCGGCACGCTGAAAACGATCTGATCGGCGCGCGCGACGTCGCGCAGGACCGCGGGCAGATCGCGCCAATGCTTCGAGACTGCGAGCAGGCCGAAGCCGTCGTCCGGATAGTCCGTTTGCAGCTTGCTCACCAGCAACCGGGTGAACGACTCGACGCCGCACTCTTCCCCGGTTGGCGTCACCAGAAACATACGGCGTTGCCGGGTGCGCCCGCCGACCGGCACGGCTGCTGCCCCTTGAACGGTGTCGCCGCTGAACTGGACGTTCATGACTCGCTGGAAGGCTTTGCTGGGATGCGTCGCATGAGCGGAAGCTTACTAGCCGGCCAGTTAATAAATCGCGTCGCAAACGATGCCATTAAGATATCGCTTCGATCGCGACGACCAGCTAACCCGCGATATTGCCGAACCAATATTGGTCAACAACGGGCGCCACGGCGACCACCTCCGGCAAAAATTAACGCGCCGCGGATGCCGCTGTTAGCCGACCTGTCGCGGTCGCGCTGCCTATCGGCAAAGTCCGATCCTGGTTCGGCTCGCGGGTAACGTTACTACTACGAATTACGCCGAATATTGGCAGCCGACGCTACATCTAGCAGCGGGTTGGCAGCGTAGCGGCACAAGCGAAAGAGCGTGGGCGTGACTGTCATCGATCTACCGCAGCGTGGCCGCCCTGCGCGCACCTCTTTCAAAGTCGAGCTTTATGACAGCGGCAACTTCGCCGCTGCGGATTGGCCTTCGCTTGCGGACAGCTGCGATCTGAAGATGCGCGACTTGAAGATGTATGTCTTCCAGTCGCGGGAGTTCCTTCAGATTTGGCTGAACACGATCGGCAAGGCCGGCCGCGTCGAACCCCATCTCGTGGTGGTCAAGGACGGCAACGGCCGGCCGATTCTGTATCTGCCGTTGGTCATCGAGACAAAATTTAATATCCGACTGCTGCGCTTCATGGATTGCGGCGTCGCCGATTATAACGCGCCGGTCGTCGCGGCCGGCATTGCGCTGTCACGGCAGGAATTCAACGCACTGTGGTCCGAAGTGTTGGCCCTGCTGCCTGGCTTTGACGTCATCGACCTCAAGAAGATGGCTGGCGACATCTCGGGGACGGTCAATCCACTGACGTACCTCGACTGCGCGCCGTTCAGTGACAGCGGTCATTCGATTGCGCTCACCGGACCAGAAAAGGCTCGTCCCAGCCCGTCGCTGATCCGGCTGCGACGCCGTCTCAAGCGCGCTCATCAGGAACTAAGCAAAATCGGTGAGCTGGAATACGTCGTCAATCCAGCGCCTGCCCGGGCGCAGGCGGTTATGCAAAAGCTATTCGAACTCAAACGTCGAAAGTACGCACAGACCGACGTTCCCGATTTTCTGGACGCGCCGGGCGTCGCCGATTTTTACGGGGAGGCGCTCAGTCCGCGATGGATCGGAAAACTCGGCCACCTTTCGGCCTTGACGATCGGCGGCACCGTGATTGCCGCGCATCTCGGATTTGTCGGGCGCGATCGGTTCTACTATATCTTTCCCGCACACGACGCGGATTATGGACGCTATCGTCCCGGTTACCTTTTGTTGGAGCATCTCATCGATCAATCGATCAAAGAAGGCCGCGACATCTTTGATCTCGGCGTTGGCGACGCGCCCTACAAAATGACATGGGAAACACATAATCTCCGGCTGTATAGTCACGTGCGCGCGATGTCCGCCGCCGGTCGGGTCTACTTGCAGATGCGCCGCGTGAGGCGCTTCATCAAAGCTGGCGGGGTTCGGACATGGTTTCGGCCGGCGGGCTGAGAGGCTTGCCGGACGCGAGAACCGGAATTTACACGCGGTTTTGATTGTTTATAGGTACGGCGCCGGGCACCTTAACGAACTTTAATGGGCACGCCAATTGCACGCTCCAACCAACCGGCCTAATCGCATGGGGCCTTCGCCAGTGCGTGAGGCAATGGAACAATAATGGAAGCCAGAGTTGAGCCGCCGGGGGCACATAGCGGAGTTGACGGGATGCGGCCCGGGCCAACTCGGCGCAAGTCCAGGCTGATCTATTATTCGGTCGCCGGCCTCGCGGCTGTGGCGCTGGTCGCAGGAATTGTGATCTGGCGGAATGGCAAATCGACCCATGCAGCCGCTCCGCCGCGCGTACCGGTCACCGCCACCGACGCGACGCAGCGTGACGTTCCAATCTACTACGATGCGCTGGGCACGGTATCAGCCTCGAACACGATTGCGATCCGCGCGCAGGTCACTGGCCAACTTGTGTCGGTCGATTTTCGCCAAGGTCAGGAAGTCCGTCAGGGAGAGGTTCTGGCGAAGATCGACCCGGCGCCATTCAAAGCCGCGCTCGATCAGGCAGTAGCGAAAAAAGCTTCGGATCAGGCCCAACTGGTCGATAACGAGAAGGATCTGGCGCGATTTAAAACCCTCGTGCTCAAGAATGCCGAGACGCAACAGAACGTCGATCTGCAGCAGGCCAAAGTCGATCAGTCAAAGGCGGCGATCGAAGCCGATGAGGCCTCAATCGAGGCGTCGCAGACACAGCTCAATTTTGCCACCATTGTTGCGCCGATCGCCGGCGTGGTCGGCTTCCGTCAGGTCGATGTCGGAAACATCATCCACACAAACGACGTCGGTCCGCTCACGGTATTGACGCAGGTGAAACCCTGTTACGTGATTTTCACGCTGCCGCAGAGCGAACTCGGTCCGGTGCGCGAAGCCATGCTGCACGGTAGTGTTGCGGTGTTGGCGTTCGATCAGAACGACAAAGAACAGCTCGCCGAGGGTCACCTGCTGCTCATCGATAACCAGATCGATCAGGCAACCAGCACGATCCGGCTGAAGGCCGAATTTTCCAATGAAGACGAGCGGCTGTGGCCGGGCGAATTCGTGCGCACCCGAATCCTGATCACGACCAAGAAAGATGCCGTGACCATTCCCGCCGTCGCCGTGCAACGCGGACCCGAGGGCTTCTACGTCTGGGCGATTAAACCGGACAATACCGTCGAGCAGCGCCCGATCGACGCGCAGATTATCAATGAGGATCTCGCGATCGCATCGAAGGGTCTCAATGCCGGCGAGCGCGTCGTGGTCAACGGACAATCCCGTCTCGACGTCGGAGCCCATGTCGACATCCGCAATAATACCAAACCGGCGCCGAACCCGGCCGAGCGTCAGGCGGATAAAAACTGATGAACATCTCGGAAGTCTTCATCCAGCGGCCGATCGCGACGTCACTGCTGATGGCGGCGCTCGCGCTGGTCGGAATCGTGGCCTTCCCGCTGCTTCCGGTCGCGCCGCTGCCGCAGGTCGACTTCCCGACCATCCAGGTCAGCGCCACTGTGCCCGGCGCCAGCCCCGAGACCATGGCCGCAACGGTGGCGACGCCGCTTGAACGCCAGTTCGGCCAGATCTCCGGCGTCAGCCAGATGAGTTCGGTAAGTTCGCTCGGTTCAAGCGTGATTACGCTGCAATTTGATCTCAATCGCAACATCGACGGCGCCGCGACCGACGTGCAAGCTGCGATCACGGCCGCGGGATCGCAGCTTCCGAAAACGCTCTCCCAGCCGCCGACCTATCGCAAGGTCAATCCGGCCAACTCGCCGATCCTGATCCTGTCTGCGAATTCCGATACGATACCGCTGCCCAAGGTCGACGATTTCGCCGAGAACGTCGTCGCACAGCAGATTTCGCAGATCAATGGCGTCTCCCAGGTCGCCATCGGTGGTCAACAGCGGCCCGCCATTCGGGTTCAGGTCGATCCCGCCAAACTCCAGTCCCGGCAGCTCACCCTGGAAGACGTGCGCGCCGCCTTGATCGGTGCCACAACTGACGCTGCGAAAGGCACCTTGCTCGGCAAGGATCAGAGCTTCACGATCGCCACCAACGATCAGTTGACGGACGCGGCCCCTTATAACGACGTCATCATCAGTTACCGCAACGGCGCGCCGGTTCGCGTCCGCGACATCGGCCAAGCGGTGTTCGGCCCACAGGACGTCACGCTTGGCGCACTGCATCGCGATCACGTCGCCGTGGTGCTGCTGGTTTTCAAGCAGCCCGGCGCGAATGTCATCGAGACCGTCGACCAGATCAAATCCGCACTAAAGGGAATGGGCGCGCTGGTTCCGCCCGGCATTCATCTCGACGTCATCGTCGATCGTACCCAGACCATCCGCGCATCCGTCAAAGACGTGGAATTTACGCTGCTGCTGTCGTGCGCACTGGTGATGCTGGTGATCCTTCTGTTCCTGCGCAGCATCCAGGCCACACTCATTCCCGGCGCTGCCGTGCCGCTGTCGCTGCTTGGCGCCACGGCGATTATTTATCTCGCCGGCTTCAGCCTCGACAATCTGTCGCTGATGGCGATGACGATTGCAGTCGGATTCGTCGTCGATGACGCAATCGTCGTCGTGGAAAATATCTTTCGCCATCTCGAAGCTGGCACCACACCGCTGCAATCGGCCATCAAGGGCGCCCGGGAAATCGGCTTCACAGTCATATCGATCAGCATTTCGCTGATCGCCGTTTTCATTCCGCTTTTGCTGATGAGCGGCATCGTCGGACGTCTGTTTCACGAATTTGCCATCACCGTGACCGCGGCAATCGTCGTGTCCGTCGTGGTGTCGCTCACTTTGACGCCGATGTTGTGCTCGCGCTTTCTGGTCAGTGAGCATGACCGCGAGCATGGCCGCCTCTACCGCATCATCGAGCGGGGCTTCGATATTTTGCTTGACGGCTACCGGCGTGGTCTCGACGTCGTGCTTGCGCATCAGTTTCCCACGCTGCTCGTGTTTCTCGCCACGCTCTGTCTTACCGGCGTCCTGTTCGTGCTGATGCCGAAGGGTTTCTTCCCGACTCAGGACATCGGCATGCTGCTCGGCATTTCCGAGGCCGGTCAGGATATCTCACCGGACAAAATGATGACCGTCCAGCGGCAGCTTTCCGAGGTGATCGAAAAGGATCCGGACGTCTCCGACCTCGTCTCGTTCTTCGGCCCGAGCTACGGCAACACCCAGAATACCGGCCGCTTCATCGTCGGTTTGAAATTGCGCGACGATCGTAACGCCAGCGCCTCACAGATCATCGACCGGCTGCGGCCCAAGCTGGCGCAGATTCCGGGCGCCAGACTGTTCCTGCAGCCCGCGCAGGACATCACCGTTGGTGGCCGCATTGCGCGCGGCCAGTTTCAATACGTTTTACAGGATCCCGACCTGGCTGAGCTGAATCTGTGGGCGCCGCGGCTGATGGCAAAGCTCAAGACGCTGCCGCAACTGGCCGACGTCGCCACCGATGCACAGAACATGGCGCCACTGCTCACCGTCACCATCAATCGCGATGCGGCGGCGCGTTTCGGCATCCAGCCGCAGCTCATCGACGACACGCTCAACGACGCCTTCGGCCAGCGCCAAGTCACGCAATATTTCACCAACAATTCCTATTACGTGGTGCTCGAAGTACTGCCGAAGCTTCGCGGTGATTTGCAGACGATCAACCAGATTTATATCAAGTCGCCCGCCACCGGGCAGTTCATTCCGCTCTCAACCGTGGTCACCGCCGACACCAGCCATATCGGCGCGTTGGTGGTGTCGCACTCCGGACAGTTTCCGGCGGTAACATTGACTTTCAATCTGCCGCAGGGCGTCGCGCTCAGTCAGGCCGTCGATGCGATTCAGCAGGCGGCGGACGAGATCAATATGCCGTCATCCCTGATCGGAACCTTCCAGGGCAACGCGCAGGCATTCCAGGCCGCGCTCTCGAACGAGCCGGTGCTGATCGCGGCTGCGCTGGTGGTCGTCTATGTCATTCTCGGCGTGCTCTACGAGAGCTATATCCATCCGTTGACGATCCTATCGACGCTGCCGTCGGCAGGCGTCGGCGCGCTGCTCGCGCTTTGGCTCGGCGGCTTCGATCTGTCGGTGATCGGCATCATCGGCATCATTCTCTTGATCGGCATCGTCAAGAAGAATGGCATCATCCTGGTCGATTTCGCCATCAGCCGCGAACGCGCCGGATTGCCGCCGCGCGAGGCGGTGCGGCAAGCTTGCCTGCTCCGCTTTCGCCCTATCACCATGACGACGATGACGGCGCTTTTGAGCGGCCTGCCGCTGATGTTCGGCTCAGGATCGGGATCGGAACTGCGCCAGCCACTCGGTTACGCTATGGTCGGCGGGCTGGCGCTGAGCCAGCTCCTCACATTGTTTACGACGCCGGTGATTTATCTTTATCTCGACCGCTTCCAATCGTGGCTGCGCGGCGACACGCCCGAGCACGAAGAAACGCCGCAAGGACTTCGCGTTGCTGCGGAGTGAGCGGGGATCGAACGTTGTCGTCGGATAAAAGTTCCATAGCTGAAAAAATTTGAACGCCGATTTAGGGGAACCGGACGTCACCGACGAATTTCGGAACAAACAGCTTTCCTCTCGCGTTTTCCAAGTAGCAAATGAGAGGAGATTACTCATGAAAAAACTCGCGCTCGGCGTTATTGCAGCCGCCAGCATATTGACCGCCGTGCCGGCGATGGCGCAGGTCGGCTTTTATGCGGGACCGGGCGGCGTCGGTGTCGGCGTAGGGGTTCCTGGACCGTACTACAATTGCGGATACCCCAACTATCCGTGCGACCGCGGCTATTATGACTATTATGGCGGCCCCAGCGTAGGAGTTCGCGTCCGCCCCGGCTGGCATGGACATTACACACACCATTGGCACCGCTAACGCCAAGTAAACCGCTAACGCCAAGTAAACGATGTCTCGAAAGGGCTCCCGCAGCGGAGCCCTTTCGTTTTGAGCTGACCCATGGGAATTCGACACTCTTGCTCGCGTGTGCAGCAAGAAAAATTGCAGCGCAGTAACACCGCATTGTGAGTTGAACCCTGGCGCAACGCGGTGTTGGTTTCGTTATAGCAACCTCGGGCGCCTTGCGGCCCCGACCGCAGGCGCGGCCCGAACCGAAGAGGTTCAGGAGGAGCGCCATGTCTTTTTCGCATATTCTCACCGGCGCGAGCGAGAGCCCGGTGCGTCCTGTCGTGCGCCGCATCGCACCGTCGGATCTGTTCCATGCGTTGGCTCGCGGTGTCGACGATTTCACCGCCATGCCGAGTCACGCGGTTTTCCTTTGCATCGTCTATCCGTTGCTTGGCCTGATCATGATCGCTGCGACGGCGGGCGGCACCATGCTGCCGCTGGCGTTTCCGATTGCCGCGGGTTTTGCCCTGGTCGGACCGCTTGCGGCTATCGGTCTCTATGAATTAAGCCGGCGCCGCGAAGCCGGGCTCGACAGTTCGTCGAGCCACGCGTTCGACGTTCTGCATTCGCCGTCGCTCGGCGCGATCGTGGCGCTTGGCCTGCTGCTGATGGCGATCTTCCTGCTCTGGCTCGTTGCCGCCGAAGCGGTCTACATCGCCAATTTCGGCTATAGGCCGCCGGCTTCGATAGGCCGGTTCGCCAGCGATGTGTTCAACACCTCCGCCGGCTGGACGCTGATTGTCGTCGGCACCAGCGTCGGTTTCCTGTTCGCTGTCGTTGCACTCAGCATCGGCGCGATTTCGTTTCCTCTTTTGCTCGATCGCGATGTGGGTGCCGCGGTGGCGCTCGCCACCTCGATCCGCGTGGTCGCCACCAACCCAGCGACCATGGCGTTGTGGGGATTCATCGTCGCCGCGTTGCTGGTGATCGGCTCGATACCGTTCTTCCTCGGCCTCACCGTGGTGATGCCGGTGCTCGGCCACGCCACCTGGCATCTTTACCGCCGCGCCGTTGAACCCGACCCCAATCCGCATCCGGACTATCAGCCGCGGCAGCGTCCCCATCGGTCCGCGGCGGATTTCCCGGCCGCATTGTTTCCGACCCGGCGATAGACAGACCGGCGTGGAAAGCGGGGCGGGCGAAAACCCCATCCCGTTTTCGCCGCGACACTACCAATCGCTGTGAACGACCATGTCGTTGTAGCCGAGGCTTCCGCCGCCCACGACGGAGGGATCTTCCGAATTGCGCGGCGACGAAGCCCGCGGAAACGGATCAGAAATACGGCCGCTCTGCCGCGCGGGCAACTTTGGCTTTGTGAGAGGCCGATGCGGCGACGGTGGGTGAACTGGCGTTCGTCTGCGCCAACGCCGAGGCACTGCCTGCCGCCACAATCGTAACGGCCAGAAAAAGCCTTGAAAGACCGATCACTGTGCTTCTCCAGGTTGTAAACTGAACGTCTGGCCCCTGCCCGTGCAGGGTGAAGAACAAACCCGAGGGCCGGAAATTCCATCACCGCAGCGTGAGGCGGGCCCGGCCGGCAACGCCCCGCCAAAACGCACTGGGCCACGACGTGCCTTCTCGCCGGCAGCTCGCTTTGTCATCCGCCGCCGAACGCTTATCATGGCGGCAGTCCCTGACCGCCGGCACATTTTCCGCATGCTCGATCTCGGCTTAAGCTTCCTCGCCAGTGTTGCTCGCGATCCCCAAGCGCTTGCCGTCGTTGATGGCAATGTGCGGCTAACCTATGCGCAATGGTACCGAACCATCTCGGCGCTGGTCGCCGGCTTCGACGCCATCGGGCTGAAGCCAGGCGACCATCTCGTCACCGCGCTGACCAACCGCTGGGAGGCCGCGAGCCTGCACTGGGCCTGTCAGCTTTCCGGCATCGTCATCACGCCGGTGAACTGGCGCTCGACGGCGAGCGAGATCGACTTTTTTATCGAGGATGCCGGGGCGAAAGCCCTCGTGTATGAGGACGTATCCGCGGAGACCGTGAACGGTGCGGCCGCGGCGCGAAAGCTGCCGCGCATCGCGCTCGATGCGCCGCTGCCAGCCGATATCGGCTTCGCCGCGCTCGCCGCGCAGTCCGCGCCGGACGCGCTCGCGCGCGTGACCGCCGACGCCTGGTCGGTGATGCTCTACACCTCCGGGACGACGGCGCAGCCGAAGGGCGTGCCCCGCCGCCAGCGCGCCGAACGTGCCGCCGCGCTCGCCCACGTGGCGCAGAACCTTTACGCCCACGGCGAGCACACGCTCGGTGTCATGCCGCTTTATCACACCATGGGCGTGCGCTCGCTGCTCGCCATGTCGCTGATCGGCGGAGCTTTTGTTTGCTTGCGCCGTTTCGACGTCGAACATGCTCTCGGCCTGATCGACCGCGAGCGCGTCACCAATCTTTATCTGGTGCCGACGCTCTATCACGATCTCGTTCATCACAAGCTGTTCGCAAACGAGCGATGTCAGCTCGGTGCGCAAGCTCGGCTTCGCCGGCGCGCCGATGACCGACGGCTTGCTGAAGACGTTGCAGGCGGCGTTCAAACCGGATCTGTTCGTCAACCACTACGGCTCGTCGGAGGTCTATACGTTCACCATCGACCAGAACGCGCCGGCGAAACCCGGCTCGGCCGGCCGCGCCGGCATCAACCAGATGGTGCGCGTGGTGAAGCTCGGCGCCAAATCGGTGGATGAGATCGCCGCCGTCGGAGAGGAAGGCGAGATTATCGCGCTGCTGGCCGGCGATGAATTTTTCGAAGGCTATTGGCGGCGGCCCGACGCCGATACCAAGGCGCTACGGCAAGGGTGGTACTTCACCGGCGATACCGGCTTCGTAGACGGCGATGGCGATCTTTTCGTCACCGGCCGCGTCGACGACATGATCATCACCGGCGGTGAAAATGTGTCGCCGGTCGAGATCGAATCCTGCCTGTCGCTGCACGCAGCGGTGGCGGAGGTCGCGGTGGTCGGCCTGCCGGACGAGCGCTGGGGCAAGGTCGTCGCCGCCTTCGTCAAGCGCCGCCACACGGTCGAGCCCGACGAACTCGATGCGTTCTGCCGCAGCTCAGGACTGGCGAATTTCAAGCGGCCGCGCCGCTACGTTTTTGTCGCCGAGATTCCAAAATCGCCGGTCGGCAAGCTGCTACGCCGCAAACTCGTTGCCGGCGAATACGAGCTTGCCTCGGCCGCCCCACAACAAGGAACCGCCGCATGACCGTGTTTTCCGATCCGCGCCTGCATAAGCTCGACGGCTTTCGTGTCGAGATCGATGCCGCGCGGGAACGCGCAGATGTCATCCTCGACCGGCCGCCGCTCAACGTGATCGAGATGGCGCAGCGCGACCAGCTTCGCCTCGTCTTCGAGGCGCTCGACGAGGATGCGCGCTTACGCGTGATTGTGCTGCGCGCGCAGGGCCAGCATTTTTCCTCCGGCGGCAATATCGCGGGCTTTCTTGAGGCGACGCCCGAGCATGTCTCGAAACTGGCTTGGAACATAGCGGCGCCGGCGCGCTGCGCGATGCCGGTGATCGTCGCCAACCGCGGCTACTGCTTCGGCGTCGGCTTCGAGATTTCGCTCGCTTGCGATTTCCGGATCGTGTCCGAAACCTGTCAGTACGCACTGCCGGAACAGCGGCTTGGCCAGATTCCCGGATCGGGTGGGTCGGCGAGGTTGCAGAAGATCATCGGCATCACCCGAACCAAGGACATTGTGATGCGGTCGAAGCGTATTGCGGCGAAACAGGCCTACGACTGGGGTATCGCCACCGAATGCGTGCCTGATGACAAGCTCGAAGCGGCGATCGATGCGCTGGTCGAGGAATTGCGCGCATTTTCGCCGCTGGCGCAGCGCACGGCAAAGACCCTGCTCAACGAAACCGAAGATACCACTCTCGAAGCGGCGATCGAGCTGGAAGGCCATTGCTACAGCCGGTTGCGGCAGTCCGACGATTTCCGCGAGGGCGTCGAGGCCTTCCATGCCAAGCGCAAGGCGAATTTTCGCGGCACGTGATACGTGTGGCGCCAGGCTTTTCCGATGCCTCGCCCATGGTAACATCGCCGGCCGAGGCGACGGACACATAACCACCGCCGGGCGAAAATAAACGAGCGCCGCCAATCTGGCGCCGAGGGAGGAAGACCATGCGTAAGTTCATCTTTGCCGTCCGAGGACTCGCCGCGCTCCTCATCGCCTGCGCGCTGCTCCTGCCGAATGCCGCGCGAGCCGCCGATCCGATGCGGATCGGCCTGAGCGTGTCGCTCACCGGCGCCGTGGCGCCGATCGGCAAGCAGGTGCTTGCGGCGCTGCAAATCTGGCGCGACGACGTCAATGCCAAAGGCGGCCTGCTGGGACGCCCGGTCGAGCTGGTGTTCTATGACGACCAGAGCAATCCGGCCAACGTCCCGCAGCTCTATACCAAGCTGATCCAAGTCGACAAAGTCGACCTGCTGATCGGACCTTATGCGACCAACATGGTGGCGCCGGCGATTCCGATCCTGATGCAGTACCACAAGACCACGATCGGCATTCTGGCCAACGCCGCCAACAGCAAATTCCACTACGACCAGTATTTCTCAATGCTGCCGACCGGGCCGGAACCGCAGAAATCCTTTGCCTACGGCTTCTTCGAGCTCGCCGCTGCGCAAAAGCCGCGGCCGACGACGGTCGCGATCGTCGCCGCCGACGCGGAATTCGCTCAGAACGCCGCTGACGGCGCGCGGCAAAGCATCAAGGAGATCGGCGGCTTCCAGACCGTGACGGATCAGAAATATCCACCGACGACGACCGATTACGCGCCGATCATGCACGCGGTTCAGGCGCTCAATCCCGACATCGTTTTCGTCGCGGCCTATCCGCCGGATTCCGTCGGCATCGTGCGCGCTGCCAATGAAATCGGGCTGACGCCAAAAATGTTCGGCGGCACCTTCATCGGTCTCCTCGTCACGCCGATCAAGGTACAGCTCGGGCCGCTCGTGAATGGCATCGTCAACAATGAAGTGTTCCTGCCGGCAAAATCCTTGACCTTCCCCGGCACCGCGGAAGTACTGGCCAAATACCAGGAAGCCGCCAAAACCCAGGGCATCGATCCGATGGGATGGGCCTTTGCGCCGATCGCCTATGCGGCCGGGCAGACGCTCGCGCAAGCGGTCGAAGCCACCAAGGGCACCGACCAAGTTGCGATCGCGGCCTGGCTGCGCGGCCACACCGTTCACACCGTCGTCGGCGATATCGCTTTCGGCAAAGACGGCGAATGGGCGAAGTCGCGCGTGTTCTTCACCCAGTTCCAGCACGTCACCGGCAATTCGCTGGATAATTTCAGGGACACGACCCACGAAGTCGTGGTGTGGCCCAATGACTACAAGACCGGCGACTTTATCTACCCTTACGCGGAAGCAAAAAAACCATGAACGGTACACCATTCAAGCTCGGCACATTTGCAAGACACAGCGCAAGTCACGGCGGCGGCGCATTTGCCGCCATCGTGCTCGGGGACGACGTCATCGATCTGCGCAACGTGACGACAGGTGCGTTGACCTCGATCGAAAGCATCGAGGCGCTGCTGGAGGACTGGGACGCGAATTTTGCCGGGCTTCAGAAAGACGTCGCCCGCCTCGAAAAAGAGGGCAGGCCGGGCGCACTCAAGCTGGCGAGCTTAAAAGTGCTGCCGCCGGTGCGCAGGCCCGGCAAGATGTTCTACGCCGCGCAAAACTTTCAGGAGCATGTCGACGAAATGCTCCGCGCCGGCATGACGCCGAAAGAAGGCCCGAAATTCACCGGCGAGAAATCGACGTCGAAGCCGTATCTGTTCCTCAAAGCGCTCGAGCACGCTGGCGGGCGCTTACGACGATATCGCGATCCCGACCGGCCTGAACAAGATCGACTGGGAGGCCGAGATCGCTTGCGTCATCGGCAAGCCGGGCAAGCGCATCAAGGCCGAGCACGCGCTCGATCACGTCGCCGGCTGGATGACGACCAACGATGTCTCCGCCCGCGATTTGCAGGTTCGCGCCGATCGGCCGGGCCTGCGTTCTGACTGGCTCAACGGCAAAAGCCACGACAATTTTGCCCCGACGGGACCGTTCCTCATTCCCCGCGCCTTTGTGCCGGACCACATGAATTTGTTTATCCGGTTGACGGTGAACGGCGAGGTAAAGCAGAACGGCAACACCTCGCAATTCATCTTCACGCCCGAGGAGCAGATCGAATACGCATCGAACATTCTTTCGCTGCAGAGCGGCGATTTTTTCAGTTGCGGCACTTGCGGCGGCGTCGGCCAGGGCACCAATACGTTTCTCAAGGTCGGCGATGTCATGGAGACGGAGATCGAAAGCCTCGGTAAAATGCGGAACCGCTTCGTCGCCGAAAGCTAGGTTTCATGTTGGCGTCGCAACGCGCGCTGTTCGATCTGCCAGGCGACATTTGTTACCTCAACGCCGCGTCCTACGGTCCCCTGCCCTTGGCGACAGTCGAGACGGCGCGGCAGGCGGTGGCGCGCAAGAGCCGCCCGTGGCTGATCGATCAGGACTTCGCCACCGGCCAATATGAGCGCGCCCGCAAAGCCGCGGCCGGCTTGATCAATGCCGATCCGCAAGATGTGGCGCTGACCGCTTCCGTCAGCTACGGCGTCGCCACCGCCGCAAAAATTGTTCCCGTGCCGGCCGGATCGCGCGTCATCGTATTGCAGGACGATCATTCATCCCCGGTGCTGGAATGGATGAGTCGCGCCGGCGCGGGCGGTTTCACCGTCGAAACGGTGCACAGCCCGAGCGACCACGATTGGATCGCGGCGGTGTTGTCGGTCATCGAGCGGCCAGGTGCTGCGCCGATTGCGATCGCCTCGATCTCGTCGGTGCTGTGGACAGACGGCTGCACGCTGGACATGGACCGTATTGCTCTGGCGTTGCGATCACGCGGCGCCGCCTTGCTGATCGACGCCACGCACGGCGCCGGCGTCCTGGAACTCGACGTTCACAAGCTCGATCCGGACTTCGTCGTGTTCCCGACCTACAAATGGTTGCTCGGCCCCTATGGTCGCGCTTTTCTCTACGTCGCCAGGCGTCATCAGAACGGAATTCCGCTCGAGCAGACCGGCGCCGGCCGACGCCGTGTCAACGCCGAGGAGAATGTCTATTTCAGCGACATCAATTATGCCGACGGAGCCCGGCGCTTCGACATGGGCGAGCGCGATCACTTTATCTCACTGGAAATGGCGTCGCTCGGCATCGAGCGGGTAGCGGCCTGGGGCTGTCTCGCCATTAGCCAGCGCCTCGCCATGTTGACGGCGCGGCTTGCGGACGGCCTGCGCGGCAATCGCGTTTCGTTTCCTGACGCGGCGGTCAGGGCGCCCCACATCCTGAGCCTGGGTTTCCACGATGGTATGCCAAAGGGGCTTATCGAAAACCTGGCCCTTGAACGCATCTACGTCGCGCCGCGTCTCGGGCGCATGCGGATCAGCCCCCATGTTTATAACGACGAAGCCGATATCGACCGGTTTGTCGCGGCGTTCCATCGGCTGATGCCGACGGCGTAGCGCCGCCGGACATGGGTCGGGCAGACATGGAACGTCCGGCGAAAATCGGCTAAATTGCAGATTAACCGCCGCGACGGTGCGGATCGACAACAACATCTCTGGAAACGCCAACCTTTGGACGCATCATGCAGATGACACCGCAGCAACTGCAAGAGTTCGACGAACAGGGCTACTTGTTCTATCCGAACTGCTTTTCCGAAGAAGAAATCGCGCTGCTGCGCGACGACGCCGAGGCGATCCTCAAACTCGATCGTCAGGAGGTGTGGCGGGAGAAATCCGGCGCGCCACGCACGGCATTTGCCGCCCACACTTTCAACGAGACGTTCCGCCTGCTCGCCAGTCATCCACGGCTTGTGGAGCCATTGCGCCAGCTCTTTGGCGAAGAGGTTTACGTCCATCAGTTCAAGCTCAACGCCAAGGCGGCGTTCGAGGGCGATGTCTGGCAATGGCATCAGGACTACGGCACCTGGGCGCGCGACGACGGCATGCCGCAACCGCGCGCCATGAACATCGCGGTGTTCCTCGACGAGGTGATGCCGATCAACGGCCCGCTGCTGCTGATCCCGAAAAGCCATAAGCAGGGCGTGCTGTCGGCCGGCCACGATACGCTCACCACGTCCTACCCACTCTGGACGCTCGACAAGGAAACGGTCACACGGCTGGCCGCCGAGGGCGGCATCGTGGCGCCGACCGGCAAGCCCGGCTCGGTGCTGATGTTCCACGGCAACCTAGTGCACGCCTCGCCGCCCAACATCACACCGTATCCGCGCAAGATCGTCTATCTGACGCTGTGCGCCTGCTCCAACCACATCACCAAGTTCACCCGCGCCGAATGGATCGCGCATCGCGATTTCACGCCGATCGTGCCGGTGGCGGACGATGCGTTGCTCGAATATGCGCGGTCGCACAAGGTCGCTGCGGAATAAGCGGCCGCTTCCGTTGTTCGCAACGGATACACACCGGAGGAAAATCATGAAACGCAAAGCAGTATTGGCGTCTGTCGCAATCGTGTCATTAATCGCGTTTGGTGTCGGCCACAGCCTGCACGCACAGCAGGCCGGCATGACCTTCTTCGTCACCAGCGTCGGCGTTGGCAACGGCGCCGATGTTGGCGGACTGGCCGGCGCCGATGCGCAATGCCAGAAGCTGGCGCAAGCCGCTGGCGCGGGCGGCCACATCTGGCACGCCTATATGAGCACGCAGTCCGCGAACGGCCAGCCGGCGGTGAATGCACGCGACCGCATCGGCAAGGGGCCGTGGACCAACGCCAAGGACGTGGTCGTCGCCAAAGATCTCGCCGACCTGCACGGCCAAAACAATCTGACCAAGCAGACCTCGCTGTCGGAGAAAGGCGAGATGATCAACGGCCGCGGCGATACGCCGAACCGCCACGACGCGCTAACCGGCACGCAGCCCGATGGCACGGCGTTCCCGGCCGGCGACGACCGCACCTGCGGCAACTGGACCAGCAGCACCAAGGGCTCCGCCATGCTCGGCCATATCGACCGGCAGGGCCTGCGCGACGACGATACCTCGCATTCGTGGAATTCGTCGCATCCGTCGCGCGGCCCCGACGGCGGATGCAGCCAGAACGATCTGAAAAGCACCGGCGGCGACGGCCTGTTCTACTGCTTC
The DNA here is from genome assembly GCA_963733645.1 of uncultured Alphaproteobacteria bacterium. GTDB lineage: Bacteria > Pseudomonadota > Alphaproteobacteria > Rhizobiales > Xanthobacteraceae > BOG-931. The sequence continues at coordinate 310,621 of CAVTFP010000004.1, read as the reverse complement.
GCAGTCAACTAGCGCCGTAGCTTGGCGTGGATCGGGGATGACGTGAACCGTGCAATCCCGCCTCGCCGCGCGCTGTCGCGACGATGCCGACTGCGCCGATAATCCTACGCGCTTTCATTTACTCAATCACCTCGTCGGCTCGGCCGAGCAGCGAGAGCGGGAATGTGATGCCGAGTGCCTTGGCGGTCTTTAGGTTGATGATGAGTTCCACTTTGGCTTGTTGCTGGACCGGCAGGTCGGCGGGCTTGTCGCCCTTGAGAATCCTGGCGACATAGCCGCCGGCTACGCGGAACGTGTCCGCAATGTCCGTTCCGTAGCCCAACAGCCCCCCGGCCGCGGCGAACTCGCGTCCTTTGTAGACTACAACCACCGCGTTGCGGGCCCCCAGCGCCGCGAGTTGCTCGCTCCGGCTCGTGAAGAACGGATCGGTGCTAATTACAAGCCCGCCTAGCCGTAACTGGATCAGGTTCGCAAACACCGCATCGAGATCACCGTCGGCGCTGGCGTTCAGAACATGAAGCTCCACGCCGAGGGTCTGCGCCGCTGAATGAAAATTCTTCAATTGAATGTCGGCAAGAGCTGGATTAGCCGGATTGATCAGCAGACCTATGATGTGCGCGGCAGGAAGCAACTCGTGCAGCATTTCCAGCAGCTTTGGCGCCACCTCCGCGTTCGTCTGGGTCACGCCCGTGACGTTGCCGCCAGGGCGATTAAGGCTGGAGACGAGACCAATCCGGATTGGGTCGGTAGCCGATTCAAAGACGATCGGAATCGTCGCGGTTGCTGCTCTTGCCGCAAGCGCCGCCGGAGTCGTGGTCGCGGCAATCACGGCTACCTGACGATGAACCAGATCGGCCGCCATCGCCGGCAGACGCTCGTTTTGGCCCTCAGCCCAGCGGTACTCTATCGCTACATTCTGACCTTCGACATACCCGGCTTCGCCCAGTCCCTTGAGAAAGGCCGACAATTGTCGCGCGTATCCCTGCGCAGACTCGGCATTGAGAAACCCGATTACCGGCATCGCCGCTTGCTGCGCGCGCGCCGCCAGCGGCCGAAGCATGCACGACGTTGCCGCACCGCCAAGCAGTGAGAGGAGTTCGCGCCGCCTCATGGATCACCCCCTAACAAGGATCACCCTATCACAGTTCCTCGGGTGGCATTATCCTGCACGGAGCCCCTGTATGCCGAACCTCCAAGTGTGCCGGAAGCGCGACGAGCAATAAGATGAATTTGCAACCCCTCCTCGCCGCGCGCACTGCCGCCGGAAAGCCGGTTCGTGTCGGGCTAATCGGCGCCGGAAAATTCGGCTCGATGTTTTTGGCGCAGGTGCCGTCGATCGCCGGCATCGAGGTCGCGGTGATCGCCGATCTCGATCCCGACCGCGCCAAGGCGGCCTGCCGCAACGTCGGCTGGGATGCTTCGCGCATCGCGCGTACCCGCTTCTGCGAGCGAGGCGGCGACGCCTGCGCCGACGAGCGTGTCGACGTCGTGATCGAGGCGACCGGCAATCCAGTAGCAGGCATCACGCACGCGCACGCGGCATTCGAGGCGGGCAAGCACATCGTCATGGTCAATGTCGAAGCCGACACGCTGGCCGGCCCGTTGCTCGCCCGCAAGGCGCGCGAGGCGAACGTGATCTATTCCATGGCCTACGGCGACCAGCCGGCGCTGATTGCCGAGATGGTCGATTGGGCGCGCTCATCCGGCTTCAGTGTCGTGGCCGCGGGCAAGGGCACCAAATATCTGCCGGCCTATCACACCGTCACGCCGGACGGCGTCTGGCAGCATTACGGATTGACCGCCGCAGAGGCCAAGGCGGCCGGCATGAACTCGCAGATGTTCAACTCGTTTCTCGACGGCACCAAGTCGGCGATCGAGATGGCGGCGGTGGCCAATGCCTGCGCGCTCGACGTGCCGCATGACGGCCTGGGCTTTCCGCCATGCGGCGCCGACGATCTTGCCGGCGTTTTGCGGCCCAAAGTTTTGGGCGGCGTGCTGGAAGGCGACGGCATGGTCGAAGTGGTTTCCTCGCTCAATCGCGACGGCTCGCCGGTGTCGCGCGATCTGCGCTGGGGCGTCTATGTGGTGTTCCGGGCGGAGAACGATTACGCCGCGGCCTGCTTCAAGCAATACGGGCTGCCGACCGACGCGACTGGCCGGTACGCGGCGATGTACAAGCCGTTTCATCTGATCGGGCTTGAACTGTCGATCTCGGTGCTCAATGTCGCACTGCGCGGCGAGCCGACCGGAAGCTGCCGTGGCTGGCGCGGCGATGCCGTCGCGGTCGCCAAGCGCGCACTCAAAGCCGGCGAGACGCTCGACGGCGAGGGCGGCTACACGGTCTATGCCAAGCTGATCTCGGCGCAGCGCAGCCTGAAACTCGGCGCGGTGCCGATAGGGCTTGCGCATCACGTCAAGCTATTGCGCGAGGTCGCCGCGGGCGAATTCTTGACCGCCGCCGACGTTGCGCTTGACGATAGCGCGCAGGCCGTCCGTATTCGCCGCGAAATGGAGCGGCAGGCCCAGCCGGCCACTCAAGTCGCGGCAGCGGAATAGACCGCCTTCGAGACTACGGCGTACGCCGAAGCATTGCGGCACAGCCGCAGCCTAGGATTGGCGGCAATTCACGACACACACGCCGTGGGAAGCCGCGATGACCATCACCGTTTTCATCCGCTATCAACTCGATCCATATAAACGCGACGGCTTCGAGGATTACGCGCGGCGCTGGCTGAAAATCATCCCGAAGTGTGGCGGCAACGTCCTCGGCTATTGGATGCCGCACGAAGGTACCGATAACATCGCTTACGGCTTGATCTCCTTCGAAGGCCTGGCGGCTTATGAGGCCTATCGGAGCCGGCTCAAGATGGACAGCGAAGGCGCCGCCAATTTCGCGACCGCGCAAAAGGAACGCTTCATAATATCCGAGGACCGCACGTTTCTGCGCCAGGTGGTCTGAACGGATAGAACCTCGCCGCGGTCACACCAGCTTGGCGTCGAGCGTGATCGCGGCGTTGAGGACCTTTGAGACAGGGCAATTCTTCTCAGCCTCGCCGGCCAGCCGCTTGAATGTGGCCTCGTCGAGATTCGGCACGGTGGCCCGCAGCGTCAGTGCCGACCGGGTGATGTGGAAGCCCTGGCCTTCTGGATCGAGACTGACCGCCGCCTCGGTGTTGAGTTCGGTCGGCGTGAAGCCGGCCGCTTGCAACTGGAAAGCCAGCGCCATGGTGAAGCAGCCGGCGTGCGCCGCGGCGATCAGCTCTTCCGGGTTGGTGCCCTTCTCGTCCTCAAAGCGGGTCTTGAACGAATAGGGCGTATCGGCGAGGACGCCGGAATTGGTTGAGAGATTGCCGTTGCCGGCACGGCCGGTGCCGCGCCAGATTGCCTTGGCTTTGCGGATCATCGAAGTCTCCTTCGGTTGGCCGCACGCTTTGCGACGACTGTTATTCAGCCGCCACGCGCGCCGGCGGACGCATCGACTCGAGGCCGTCCGCCGCGGTCGCCGAGATCGTGGTGCGGACCATATAGCGCGGCTCGTTGCCGGGCCATGGCCGGCCGCGATGCATGGTGGCGCGGTTGTCCCACATGATCACATCGCCGCTCTTCCATTTGTGTTCGTAGCTCAGACCGGGCGCCGTCGCGGCAGCGGTCAGCTCATTGATCAGGTTTTCTCCGGCCGCCGGCTCCATGCCTTCGATCGCATAAGTGTGCGAAGCGATGTAAATCGCGCCGCGGCCGTTTACCGGATTGCGCCAGACCATGCGCCAGCAGCACGGCGGCAGCGCATCGAGCTCCTCGGTGGTGGCAAGGCCGGGCGCGACCTTGGCGCGCGAATGGCCGTAGTGATGCCAGGCGAACGATTGCCCGAGCTTTTTCTGCAAACTCGGATCGAGCCGCTCGAAGGCAAGCCGCGTCGAGACAAATTCGGTCTCGCCGCCGTGGCCCGGAATGGTCCGCGCCGACAGCACCGACGTCAGCGCTGGCACGGCCTTGAACGACGAGTTGGTGTGCCAGAGCTGATTGGCCTTGTTGCGGAGCGCAAAGCGGTGATCCTCCGGCACGACTTTGCCGTCATCGCCGATCGTGGTCAGGATCACGAAGTTCGTGCCGGTGCCGAGCGAGCCGACCTTGGTCACTTCCGGTGGCCCGAAACGGCGCGAGAACGCAAGCTGGCCCTCGCCGCTGATCTCCTGGCCGCGAAACAGCAGCACCGAATGCTGCTCGAACGCGGCGCGCACCGCCGCATAGATCGCATCGTCGGCGGCGATATCGGCGAGCGTCACGCCGCGAATTTCAGCGGCGAAGCCCGGACCCAGCGGGATGATGTCCATTGGATAATCCTCCTTATCGTCATAGCGAGGAGCGTAGCGACGAAGCAATCCAGAGCTGCGCGGCCGCCTGGATTGCTTCGCGGAGCTTGTCATCGGGCCGGCCACTTCGGGCCGGACCCGTTGACTCGCAATGACGTTTCGGGTTGCATTTTCCCGCAAAAGCAGCCGGATCGCAAGGAAAGCTAATGCGCAGGCCGCAGCGTTTCGGGATCACCGAGATCCCAGAACAAGCCCGCCATCAAGCCCAAACCTTCGCGCGCGATCGGCGCCAACAGATGCTCGTTTGGCGCATGCTGCGAGCAGCCGGCATAGGAGTGCGGCACCCAGATGGTTTTCAGATTGAGAACGTCGGCGAAGATATCGTTCGGCAGCGAGCCGCCGAAACTCGGCAGGACAGTCGGCAAATGCCCGGTCGTGCGCTCCAGCGAAAGCTTGGCCCAGATCGCCCAAGGGTCCGCCGGATCGAGCCAGCTCGCCGTGAAAAAACTGCCGCGGCCCGCCCGCGCCTCGACCTTATGAAAACCATGCCGGTCGAGATGCCGGCGCAGTGCCGGGATGATGTCATCGACGTCGGTGCCGACCACGTAACGAAGCTGGCAATGGGCGCGCGCGCTGCCCGGAATGGCATTGACCGGGTTTTGCGGCGTGCCGGTGGTGAAGGCGAGAATCTCGAAACTGTTCCACGCAAACACGCGCTCGGCGGGCGAGAGATCAGGCTCGCCCCAGTCGCGGTCGATCGCCGGGCCGTCGTCGCCGCCGTCGACCTCGACACCGGCCAGCACCTGCCGCACCGATTGCGGCAGCACCGGCCGCCACTCCGGAATTTGGATCGTACCGCGCGCATCGGTGATCGTCGCAAGTGCCTGCGCCAGCACGATCCCTGCATTGGCGATCAGGCCACCCCAATTGCCGGAGTGATGTGCGCCCTCGCGCAAATCAACGATGAGATCGATCGGGTAACCACCGCGCGCGCCGAGGAAGATCGTCGGCTGTTGCGGCGCGATGCGCGGACCATCGGACGCGATCAGCACATCGGCCTTCAGAAGATCGTCGCGATGTCGCGCGCACAATTCGCGCAAGCCGACCGAACCCATTTCCTCCGCCATTTCGATGAGTACCTTGCAATTGAAGCCGAGCGCGCCGCGTTGCGCCAGCACGGCTTCGAGCGCCGCGATATTGACGCTGTGCTGGCCTTTGTTGTCGGCGGTGCCGCGGCCGTAGATGCGCTCGCCCTCCACGACGACGCACCATGGCGATAGTCCAGGCCGCCATAGATCGTCGAGCCCGCGAATGGTATCGCCGTGGCCATAGACCAGCGCGGTGACGAAAGCGGCATTTTCGATGCGCTCGGCAACCAGGACCGGCGGACCGGCCGGATTATCGAGCACGCGGCAAGTAAAGCCGAGCTTGACCAGTGCCGGCACAATCTCGCCGTCGAGGTAGGTCCGCAATACCGCGGCGCGCTCCGGCTCCTGGCTCGAACTCGGTATGGCGACGCGGCGGCTGAGATCGGCCAGAAAGCCGCCGCTGTCAAAATAAGCGTGCGCGCGGGCGATGGCGTTGGCGCGGCTCATACGGCGGCTCTCGTTCCTCCGCAAAAGCCTTAGGGGATTTTCCCGCGAATAACCAGGACATAGGACGATTCGGCGTCACGTTAACGCCACGGCGCAGACTGCCATTACGGCTCGATCACGCCGGCTGAGATCAGGGCAAAAATCAACGCGAACGTCATGAGGACGAAGGCGACGAAAAATACAATGCAGATGGCGACGACGTTCAAGCTCGGCTGAAAATCATATTGCGCCGAATCGCGGATATCCTGCTTCGGCATTTGATGGTTCTCGGCAATCGATCGCGCCGCGAACGAGTAAGCAATGGGAACCGCGACCTCGGCCCAATCCGGAATCACCGGCGAAAACAGCAGCAGTGCAACGATGAAAAGCGAGCCCCAAAACAGCATGTGCCGCACGTCCTGCGGCCGTTCCAGGACCTGGAAGTTCTTCCACAGCGCATAAACCATCGCCATCGGGCCGCCAAAGAACGCGCAAGCCAGAATCTGGTTCGGCGAAAAGAGCTTTTTCTTCTCCACCTTCAGCCTGCGGACACGTCAAAGCGCGCGGTGACTTCCGGCGGGATCGCCTGCGATTTGATCTTGGACGGATCGGCGGTATCGCGCGCCGCCCAAACCCGCGTTTCCTTGCCCTCGACAGCGAGCGCGCCGTGGACGAACAGCTGGTGCTCGACGTCGAAACTGGAACGGCGGAATTCGCTCACGCGCGAGGTCTGTTCGACGACGTCGCCGAAACGCGCCGGCACGATGAAGCGGGCGCCGGAATCGACCAGCGGAATGCCCACGATTCCATAGGTCGGGCCAAGCTCATGGGGCTTCACGCCGAGCGCTGCTTCGAACAGCGTCCAGGTGCCCCAATCGAAGAACTCGAAAAAGCGGGCGTTGAAGACGATTCCGGCGGGATCGCAGTGTCCCCACTCGACGGTGAATTGCCGCTTGCTGCTGAACCTGGGCATCGGCGGCATGAGTGCCGCAACAGCGGCGGCCGGTCAACCGCGCCTCAGAGCAAAATGCCGGTCCACGAATCATGACGGGCGAGCTTGCGCCCGCCCGTCACGTTCTCAGAGCTGCTACCGGCTGCTGGGAACCAGGGATCAAATCCACCACGTGATGCAACGCCGGTAGCGGCTTCGCACCCAGGCCGACCTGACCTTGGCGATCGTCACATCCGGCAGAACCAAACGCGACCGATCTGACAGTGAGGATAGCGCGCCCGCCGCGAGAGGCAAGTTAAAGCGTATCTGCAAATGGTTAGATGCCGTTTGGGGATAACACTGGGGAATTCGTTCGCTGCGCCGCGGTGGAGCGCAAGATAATGTCGAATTTACACGCGTTGCGCACGTCTTGACGCTGAACGCATGAATCAGCAAGCTTAGTGGATGGCGGAACATTCGACGTCGGTGATTGCGGTCAGAGGCTGCCGCATCCGGCTGATGCGCGGCGGCGCTGGCGATCCGCTGGTTTATTTGCATGGCGCAAGCGGCGCGAGCTGGCTGCCGTTCCTGCAAACACTCACGCAAAAATACGACGTCATCGCGCCGGAACATCCCGGGTTCGGCGAGAGCGATACACCGGACTGGCTCGATACCATTCACGACCTCGCCTATTTTTATCTCGACGTCTTCGATCAACTCAAAATCAAGAACGCGCATCTGGTCGGCAATTCGCTCGGCGGCTGGCTCGCGGCCGAGATCGCGGTGCGCAATACGCACCACCTCGCGTCCGTCACGTTGTGCAACGCCGCCGGCCTTTATGTGCCCGGCGCCAAGCAATCCGACTCCTTCCTGATGAGCGAGGAAGAGCGGCTGCGGCAATTCTTCTACGATCCGAAAAAGGCCGACGAGATGGTGGCGCGCGTCATGCACCCGGATCGTGAAGACACCGTGCTGAAGAACCGCGCCACGGTGGCAAAACTGTCGTGGCAGCCGCGCTCGCACGACCCGTCGCTGCCGAAATGGCTGCACCGGATCGACGTGCCCACGCTCATTCTCTGGGGCGACCACGACAAGTCGTTCCCCAACGAGCACGCGCAGGCCTATCACAAGGCGATTGCCGGCTCGCAGCTCGTGATGATCCCGAAATGCGGCCACGTCCCGCAGATCGAGAAGCCCGACGAATTCATTGCCGCGCTGGAGAGTTTCATCAACGCGCGCCGCAAGGCGGCGTAGAGGCACGCCATGAAGTTCTTCAACTTCCATCTGATGCCGTATGGCCATGTCGATCTCGACGCCATCGCCAAGAACAATTCCGCCTGGGTGACGTTCTCCAACAAGAATTACGACCCGGAGAAAGGCGCCGAGCTCTATCACGACTATCTCGACCAGATGGAGTTCGCCGACCAGCTCGGCTTCGACGGCGTCTGCCTCAACGAGCACCACCAGACCGCCTACGGCATGATGCCGATTCCCGGCGTGCTGGCCGGTGCGCTGGCGCGCAGCGTCAAACACGCCAATATCGCAATCCTCGGCCGCGCGCTGCCGCTGGTGAACAATCCGCTCAACATCGCCGAAGAATACGCGATGCTCGACAATCTCACCCGCGGCCGCATCATCGCCGGCTTCGTGCGCGGCATCGGCGCTGAATATCATTCCAGCGGCGTTAATCCGGCCTATTCGCAAGAGCGTTTCGCCGAAGCGCACGACCTGATCATCCAGGCCTGGACCAAGCCCGGCCCGTTCGCCTTCAACGGCAAGCACTACCAGTTCCGCTACGTCAATCCGTGGCCACGGCCGTATCAGACGCCGCATCCGCCGATCTGGATTCCGTCGCAGGGCTCCTCTTCGACGATCCGCTGGGCGGCAAAGATGCGCTACACCTATTGCCAGACGCTGAACCCGATCGCCGCGGTGGCGAAATTCTTCCAGCTCTATCGCGACGAGGCGGAGAAGGCCGGCTATCAGGCTTCGCCCGACCAGCTCGCCTGGTCCAACACCATCTATGTCGCCGACACCGATAAGAAGGCAGTTGCCGAAGCCAAGCCGCATCTCGAAGCGCTGGTGAATTACCTGCTGAAGATGCCGACGGACATGCTGCTGCCGCCGGGCTACACCGACACCGCCTCGATGAAGCGCGTGCGCGCGGTGAAGGTGACCGGCAAGGTCACCACCATCGACGACCTGATCAAATCCGGCGTGGTCATCATCGGCAGCCCGGAAACGGTGCGCGAAAAGCTTGCCGAATATCAGGATCTCGCAGGCTTCAATACGTCGCTGACCAAGACCCAGTTCGGCACCATGCCGAACGAGATGGCGCGCGCCAACATGACGGCGATCGCCGAGGAAATCATCCCCGCGTTCCGCGATCGCGCGCCGCAACGCGCCGCGAAGGCCGCGGCGGAGTAATGCCTCATCCTGCCCCGCGACAGCGGGGAAGGGGGACCACCCGAAGGGTGGTGGAAGGGGCGCTTGCGGTGACGAATATATGGCGACGACGGCGAAGCGTTGAGTCCTGCGCCCCCTCCACCATGCTGCGCATGGTCCCCCTCCCCCGCTGTCGCGGGGGCGGATGAATAATGGATCTTTCCTTCAAAGACGCCATGGCCGCGCTCGCGGTCGCCGTGATGGCGCGCGCATGCGGCTGCGGTGGAATAACGCCCGCGCTTCCACTCGCTCGTCATTGCGAGGAGCGAAGCGACGAAGCAATCCGGGCGGCTTGCATAAGCGCTGGATTGCTTCGCTGCGCTCGCAATGACAAAGCGCCGATGGATCTTTCCTTCAAGGACCTGATGGGCGCGCTCGCGGTCGCGATGGCGGTGGTCGCCTACGGCATCTACATCGGGCAGACGCTGCGCGGTGGGGCACGGCCGCATCCGCTGTCGTGGCTGATCTTCGGTATTCTCAGCGGCACCGGTTATCTGGTGCAACTCAATCAGGACGCCGGACCCGGAAGCTGGGTCATGTTCATCACCGCGGTGTCCTGCCTGCTGCTGTGCCTGATGAGCTTCTGGCGCGGCGAGCGCGCGTTCCCGTGGTACGAATGGGCGTTCCTCGCCGTCGCCACCGTGATCTTCATATTTTATCTGTGGTCGCGCCAGCCGACCGTCTCGGCGGTGCTCGCCTCCATCATCAATGCGGTCGGCTTCGGCCCGACGCTGACCAAAGCCTGGTCGCGCCCGCACACCGACAGCGTCACCACATTCACGCTCAACGGCCTGAAATTCGTACCGTCGCTGTTCGCGATGGACAGCATATCGGTTGCGACCTGCGTTATGCCGGCGAGCCTGATTGTCACCAACCTCGCCGTCGCCGCGATCATCTGGATGCGGCGCAAACAAACCCGTCCGCTCGTCGCCGCGGAAGCGGAAACCCGGCGCAAAGTTTCTGGATTCCCGCCTGCGCGGGAATGAGCGGTGAACATTTCGGCACCGTCTCAACCGTCTCTCCATGACAGCACGGTTTGCAGCGCGGTGCGCCGCACCTGGTATTCGATATGCGATGCCGGCGGATGGCGGCGTGGCCCGCCGGCGATCACTTCTTGCTGCGCGCGCAGCCGCCGCGACTGCGGCACAAAGATCAATCCGCGCGGCAGGCATTCAAAAGGATCGCCGCGGCATTGGCGATGACACTTGCAGGCGCGCCACGAACAGCGCCGCCAGAACCGCAGCACGTCGCAATAGAGCCTAAAAGGCCGCATCGGTGAGCGCGTAGCCTTCCGTGAAGGTGCGCCGTTTGAGGAAGTCCTGGTGAGTGGCCATTGCTTATCTCCTCCTCCTGCCCCGCGATAGCGGGGAAGGGGGACCACCCGAAGGGTGGTGGAAGGGGCGCTTGCCGCGACGAATACTCGGCGACGACGGTGCAAGCGCTGACTTAAGCGCCCCCTCCACCGCACTATGTGCGGTCCCCCTCCCCCGCTATCGCGGGGGCGGATGCATAATGCTTTCCCGTTCTCGCGATGCGGTGTGCATCCGAGGTTTGTCCGTCAGTGCGAAGAAAGCAGCGAGGCCGTCCGGTACTTCGTCAGAGCAAGAAAGCGTCGCGCTGTTCGCAAAGACGGATGGCAAGAACGAAGCTACGAAAGAAAGCCAAAATGGAAAGCCAAGAAAAAAAGGAAGCGGAACGCCGAGAGACGCGTAGTTCAACCGTCCGCACCTTATGGTGCGGCAGCGCGCAGATCGCTGCGCGCTCGCCTTTCGGCGTTCCACCACGGCGCTTGCTGCAGCGAACGAACGCCACAGCTCAACCCAAGCTACGCGCTTCCTGGGACGGTACTGGTGAGGAGCGGGTGTTAGCCGCTCCCGGCCGTCCTCCAGTGCAGCGGTCTCTAGACCGCAGGCCGGTCATCGTGCCGGCCGGGCGTAACCGCCTGGGCCGCCCGGGAACGTAGCTGACGAGGCATACGCCCGCGGGAACCGCTCTCGCTCCGCCGGATCGGTGTCGCCGCCCGGCGTCCTTGTACGGGAGCGAGATGGATGCGCATCAATATTTATTGACACCTGGTGTCAACTAAAACTCTCTCCCTTGCCGCCGGTATTCGGCCAAGCCTTTGAGAAATATACATTTAGCCAATTGCCGAATTAATTTCGCAAGAGCCGCTCCTTCCACGTTGGCAGAGACGAATCATTTTCACTCGCGGAAAATGATTCGCAAAACGCCCAAACCCCCTGCAACACCCAGGCGGGCCAGGAGGCCCAACGGCCCTGCTCGTTAGTTTCCTCGTTTCCGCTTAAATTTCGAAATGAACAAAGGATAATCCGGACTGTCCTTTAAGTGCGAGTGCTGAAACTCATCGGCGTGGCACGCAATGCACAGCAATTTAATATTTGAGGGGTGGCTATCGCTCTTGTCCGCGTCGATGTGATGCGCGTGTAGAAACCTTCTGTGTTGTCCATCTGATAACTCAATACGACAACGTGGATTTTCACATTGATATCCACGCTGCTCTTTGATGGCTCGGGCTATCTTATAAAAATTCACGCTGTAAACATTTGTTGGAGCGTGAATGTCGTCATATTTTGGGATCGCCCAAACACATGTCCGCCCAAAATCCTCGAAGAAGGTCTTCAAAGTAAATCTTTGAACGGCTGCTCGTCGCGATTGCGGGGACATCTGCAAGGAGAAGCTCTTGTATTGCAGCTCCTCCAAACAGTTTTGACAAACGTCGAGAGGCGTTTCCAACTTTTTAATGTTCCCGTTTCGAATCCGATGAATTTTGAACAATCCATCATCCCTTGTTGAAACGACGTACTTCTTCTTAAATCTGCCCTGCTCAATCATCTTGCCTAGCGATGCCCTCTGTTGCAAGCTTTTGAATCTCTTCGGTGGTTAGTATCGGTCCTAGCGGAGCGGGAGAATAGTTGCCGAGGCTTGCGCCCATCGCCTTGCGGAGATTATTTAGATCTTGATCCGCTGAGAAATCGGGTAATTTCATTCTTTCAGGGCCTTTAAGATTTTTTGCAACTGATCCTCGGCGTTAGTACGCACCCTAAATTCTACACGTTGAGAGCTAATTGCGTCTTCCGATCCATTCGGTAGAAACAATCGGTGCGAATACGAAAGGCCATTTGCAGTCATTCGAACAAGCAACCACCGGAGCAACTCCGTGTCCCGCACCTGCGGGATGTTGAACACATACGTTAAAACAGCGCGCGTCCGCTCCTGCGATAGTCTCATATTTTCATAGTAGGCGTGCTCGTAGTCCAAACCTTTCCAAGTACTGGACGTATGGCCTTCAACCCGAACCTCGTCGATCGCATCGTGATACGTTGGCGAATAAAGAATCCGAATGTATCGCGGAAAAAAGCTATCCAATATCGCTTTGAAGCCGTCTTTGACTACAGCCTGGCCCGTATCAAACTGAACGTCGGGCTCCTGAAAATGTATTGCTAAGTCGGGGGTGATTGAAGCATGCCATTTTCCAATGTCATCTTTAAACTCAGACTTTAGGTCTTCGTACAGTTGGACTCTCAAATCAGAGTAAAGTACTGCAACGCTCTTGACCCGCTCCTGCGACGCTATTATTTTTTTTCTCATCGCGCTTTAATTGGATCATAAAAATGATGGCGACGAGCATAAAAATCATCATCATGCCAGTCATCAGATCGCTTAGTGGAATCCAATGATCCTCCTGGCTCCGAGACTTATTGAGGGCTCGCGCGTTTTCCATGGCTATGCCCTTTGCAAGCCTTGAAGAAGCGACCGCAACCGATCTGTCAGCGGCGTATAGTCTTCAACAAACCGGCTTGATAGAGCTGTCAGTTGGCGACCAAGCGATGAGATTGATTTTGACAGTTCAGTTTCCAATGCAGTATCAAGCTTGACAAGCTGTTCAGTAGTTTTGTCGGCGAGCTGCTTCATGTGATCATTGATTTGCTGATTTGACTTTTGGATGTTGTCTAACAGCCCCTTTCTCGCGTCGGCGATCGTTTCTTGGAAAGCTACGGCGGCGTCGCGTACCGTCTTCGTGATCTGCTCCTGATTTTGTTTGACTCCAACGGTTACTTGTTCGGTGAGCGTCACGATTTTCGATTTAATCTGTGGAAGACTATTCGACGCGTTAGTCAGAAGCTTTCCAAGCGCCTCTAGCGAGCCCTGCAATTGAGTACGCTGAGTCTCGAGTCCGGTCAGAATTTGGGAAAGCTGACCTGAGACTGCGCTGAAAACTTCAGCTTTACCCACCAGCGCGCTGTATCGCTCGGTAGCACTTCCCATATTCTTCGCTGCTTCTGATTGTTGCTGAATCATTTCAGAAATTTGGGTGCGATAATTGTCCTGCCAAACAAGCAATTTACCGACAGCCAAATTCAGTTGCTTGAAATTATCTCCGAATTGCTCGGAGATTTTAGTATTGAAATCTCGTATGACCTCTTGAAGCGCCTGTATCAGTGCTTTCGAATTATTTTCTGCAACCTTTTGTGCAAATTCAGTGTAACTGCGTTGAAGGCGGTCAAGGCGATCATTTGTGTCAGTGCGTGTGAGCTTTAATTGGGTGAGAAGAGTTGAGTCCTCTTTACCAGCTATCGACTGCTGGACCGCAACTAGCTGACCATACAAATCATCAATCGTTGCACCTTCGACTTTTTTATCGTGATCGCGTGTTGGCAATCCCTGAAGCGCGTAGCGGAGCTTGATTGTGAGTGCCGCGAAAACACCGACAACAGATGCAAAGAAAGCCGTCTTGACGCCGCTGAGAAGGATGGGAAGGCTCGCATCGACTTTCGTAGGATCAAATCCGTAAAGCCCTTGAGCAATTCCAAGAAAGGTGAAGAAGATACCGCCAGTCGTTAGAATTGAGGGGCCGTCATGGACTACTCGCTCGCCATAGGCGATATGTGCAATGACGCCACAGACGAGCAGTGAGGTGATTGCAAATTGCGTGGTGACCGGTAACGCTAGAAAAATACTCCAAAGATTGTTCGCGTTCTGACTTATCAGGTCCATTGGATCCCCTTTGCGCCCCTACACCTCTGGAGTTCTATATTTTCAGGCGCGTCCTCTGGGTTGAATTGTGATGCGGGAGGGGCCGCAGGGCAATACGGATTCTGGCGTGAACTTCACTCCCACCGCTTGGTGATTACGCCATTCTCTCGTGACGGCATGCGGCGAGTGGCCCTCCCCTGCTGTCAAGGGAGCCCAATTAGATACTATCCCGGCAATGATTGCGTCGCGCACGCAGAGCCGCGTGAAGCCCGCCCCGTTCTAAAACTTGACCATCGTGCTGCGCGTCAACGTGATGTTGCTGGTGATGCCGACGGGGCCGCCCTTGGCGAGATGAAACGCCGCGTATTGCTCGTGATAGACGCTCTCGCCCGCCGAACAGTCGACCGGAACGATGACCTTGTAGCCGCGCTGCGCCGCGCCCGACGCTGTGCCGACGGTCGCGCCCTGGAACGAGTTGCCGCAGACGATCACGGTCTTGGTGCCGGCCTGCTTGAGCGTCGCTTCGAGCGTCGAGCCGAGGAATTTGTCCGGCCCGCCCTGACGGTACCACTCTCCAGCGCGCGGCTTGATCGCGGGGTCCATGACGTCGTCCGGCGTCGCCTTGCCGTCCATGCCCACGAGGCTGTACCAGACCACCATATTGTTGGCGCGGGCCTCATCGTGCAGCGCTTTAATGACGGGCATCGCGGCGACGCAGCGCGGGCGCGCGGTGCAGCCGGCTTTCATGATGTCGAGCAGCAACAGCGCCGTGGTCGAAGGATCGACCGTGACTTCCTTCAGCTCCGGCGGCGGCGGCGCAACCGCTGTGCTCCAATCGGAAATGACGTCGGCGTAAGACGTCGAGGCCGCCAGCGCAACGACAAGCGCGGCAGCGGCGGCGAGGTGTGACGGTGTCATGGTGCCCTCCCTATAATTTTTCTCGTGGCTGGGATGAGGAGATATTGTCAGCTCGGCCACTTTGGGCCGAGACCCATTCGCTCAACCCACCCTACGACACTAAAGACTGACGGCGCCGAATGGCTAACCCGATTTTGTACGCAATGGTATGCGCAGGAATGAGGATTTCGTCGAGACTTTCAGCGGCCGCCGCGAAAGTAGACGTTGTATAGCACAAGGCCTGCAAAAACAGCGACAATGGCGATGCCAATGATTTCCGGCCAGCGCATGGCGCAATTGAAGCGTCGGTATCTTTCCGCTTGCTTGCGATGCCCCTTGAGAACCGGCAACGGGCATTTGTGATTTGCCAACCATGCAAATCCGCCCGACGCTAAATCACCGACGCATTACTTCCCCGGCGGCTTGGCGGTAAACTCCGAGCCGCGCACGCACAACCGGCCACGCGGATCCTGCCAGAGCTTTTCGGTCGCGTGCAGTTGGCAGATGGCGCGGGCGATAGTGGTGAAATCGAACACCGAGAATTTTTCCGCGACGTCGGTGAAATAGAGCGGCTGTTTGGCGATGGTGCCGAGAATATTTGTCGCGAGCGTCGGCTTCGACTGCCCTCCTCCTCAGGATATGTAACCGCGTGCGGTGGCATGCTCGCATTGCGACGCCTCAGCCTTAAGCCCTGGTTATCACGATTATTGCTATAACGATCAGCCACGTAATTATGACCATCGTTGTCATCACCTTGGCACCAACTGCCGGAAATTTTGTCGGCACCCCGTAATTCCTTGAAAGATGCTGCGTCA
This sequence comes from uncultured Alphaproteobacteria bacterium, assembly GCA_963733645.1. Taxonomy (GTDB): domain Bacteria; phylum Pseudomonadota; class Alphaproteobacteria; order Rhizobiales; family Xanthobacteraceae; genus BOG-931. The sequence continues at coordinate 294,654 of CAVTFP010000004.1, read as the reverse complement.
CGAGCCAGCCGACAGCACAGAGCGCGAGCACGCTAAAAAGGGCCGAGAGCGCACGCAGGGAAATGCCAAAAATGCCACCCAAATAAATTAAAGCCAGGACAACAATCTGCACACGAAAGGTCGCCCAAAACAAAATAGCCGCGTGATTAAGGATGGGTACTTGGCGGACGAAGTATTTCATTACGAACATACCAACTAGCGTCCAGATGACACAGAAAATAGCGAGTGTGAAAAACGCTTGAGCGGGCGCCAATGCCAGCGCGCCCCAGTGGATTTGCCACATAAATAGCCTCTATAATTTGTACGTAGCTGACATTGCGGTGCCGCTTGGCGTTGTCCGTTTTGCGCGGCAGAACAGCCGACCGCCGCCCAACCGCGATTTACGAGTACAGGCCCTGGTAGCCGGATAAGTAGAGCTCTGTCATGCTCCTCAAAGGCGGAGCATCCGTGTTTTCATCCCGCCCCGCGATAGCGGGGAGGGGGACCGCACGAAGTGCGGTGGGCGGGGCGCTTACAGTGACGCTTCTTCTGATGGCGCAGAATTTTCCTCACCGCCTACGCCCCCTCCACCATGCTTCGCATGGTCCCCCTCCCCCGCTATCGCGGGGGCGGATGATTACTTTCCCGGTGGCTTGGCCGCGAACTCCGAGCCGCGCACGCATAGCCGCCCGCGCGGGTCCTGCCAGAGCTTTTCGGTCGTGTGCAGTTGGCCGATGGCGCGGGCGATGGTGTTGAAGTCGAACGCCGAGAATTTTTCGGCGACGTCGGTGAAGTAAAGCGGCTGTTTGGCGATGGTGTCGAGAATATCTGTCGCCAGCGTCGCTACGACTTTTTCGTCGCCACCCTGGCCTACGGCATCTTTCTTGCCTCCGACGTAGTCGTCGATCTTCGCTTTGTCGGCATAGGCATAGGTGATGCGCTCGTAATATTCGAGCGGGATGCCCTCCGGAATGGTGGCGTCGATGCCGACCTTGGCGCCGGTCGGCACCACGCCATATCCTTGAGGAAGACTCGGATCGAGCGGCTTGGCGCGCGCATTCGATACGATCATCACGTCGCGGTCGCCCTGTACGCGCGTCGCGATCGCCCATTCCACATCGGCCGGATCGTTGATGTCGATATCGTCGTCGACCACGACGACGTGTTTGAGATCCATCACGGATAACGCAGCAAGCAAGGCGTTCTTGCCCTCGCCCGGAGATTTCTTGATCGAGATCACCGCGTGCCAGAAGGCGCAGCCGCCGAGCGTGACGTTGATGTCTTTTACCTGCACGCCCGCAGTGCGCAGCGCCTGACGGATTGCCGCATAACGCGTCGGCGCGGCGAGCCAGGTGTTCTCCCACGGCATGTGCAGGTTGTAGTAGATCGCGTCCTTACGCATCGAGATCGCCTTGATGCGCACCAGCGGATTCCAGTGCAGCCCGCCCATCAGGCGGGTGAACTCGCCGAATCTGCCTTCGGGAAAAGTCCAGCCGGTCGGCAGCACTTCGGCCTCGAGCACGATCTCGGCGTCGGCGATGTAGGGCACGTCGACAGTCTGGCACGGCGCCAGCGCCACCGCCTCGCCGCGGATGCCGCCCGCGATCGCCATCTCGTCGACGCCGAGCGGCGCGCGATAGCCGGAGCCGGTGATCTCGATCGGATGGGTGCCGATCGAAATCGAGATCGGCAGCGGTTCGTTGCGCTGGAGCGCGCGCTGTACGAACAGCCGCATGTTGTTCGGCGTCACGAGATCGATGCCGGTGAGCGCCTTTTCCTTGACGATGAAGCGGTAGATGCCGGAGTTGAAACCGAGTTCCGGATCGCGCGCGATAACGACGCCGGCAGTGATCATCGGGCCGCCGTCATAGATCGACGACATCGGGATCGGCAGCTTGTACAGATCGACGTCGTCGCCGACCATCGTAACTTCGCGGGTCGGCGAGGAAGCGACGCGCTTCGGCGGAATGGGTTTGGCGATCGCCTGCGCCAGCTTTTGCTCGATCTCGGCAAAGGTCTCGCAGCCGAGCGCCATGGTGGCGCGCTCGCGCGAGCGGATGATGCCGGACACCACCGGCATGTCGTAGCCGATCACCTTATGGAAAAAGAGCGCGGTCCTGGCCTGGTCGACCAGCGTCGCGATATGACGGATATCGACCGGCTGGTGCAGGTCGACCATTTCGCCGGTCTGGCGCAAGCGGTCGAGGAACTGGCGGAAATTCTCTTGCATGTGCGGCTCCAGTCGTCAGTCCCGATAAGCAATAGGTCAGTGCTCTTATAACGTCATTCCTTTCCTCCCGTCATGGCCGGACTCGTCCCGGCCATCCACGTCTTAACCGTTGGACGATCCCCAAGAGCGCGGCGATCCCAAGAGGTGGTTGCCCGCGACAAGCGCGGGCATGACGACCGAGGAGTTGGCATGGCAGGACTGGGAGGCGTGGTCAGGAACCGACGGCGGTCGGCGAAAATTGCGGCGTCACAGGCCGGCCCGTTCGACCCAGATTTCTTGAGAGGAGCGTCGATGGCCGTTCGACCAGCCACCAAAACACCGTCGCGAGCGCGAGTGACGCGGCAATTTGCATGAACAGTTCGAGCGTCGGCGAAAACCCCGGAATTTGGTCGATCATCAAACCGAGGGAATAGCCGATGGCACCGTGCAGAAGATAGAGCGAATAGGAGATGGTTCCCAGAAACAGCAGCGGCGGACACCGCGCCGGCCATGGCGCGTTCAACGCGGCGAGCGCAAGGACGGCGCCAATCACCCATGTCGCGTCCTGACGACAGGTGACGGCCGCGAACGCCGCCACCCAACCCGCGCATTCCCACAGCGCCATGCCGCGCCGCATGAACAGGAACTGGATGAAGCCGATACCGAACACCGGCAGATACATGAACACGAGCCGGCTCTCGTCGCTGCTCCACGAGACGAGAATAACGATCAGGAAAAACGCGCGCTGCGGCCAGAGATTTTTCCGATAAAGCAGAAAAGGCGCCACGGCCAGGATGAGGAAATAGTATTGAAATTCGATCGCCAGGCTCCAGTAGACGGTGCTGAACCATTCCTCTCCCGTCCACGGCACGAGATAGAACAAATGCAGCGCCGCGCGATAAACGTCGTGCGCGGAAATATCGCCGTTGAACCACGGCGTGAGTCCGGCAAAATAGGGTACGCACAGGATCAGCAAGACCGACATCACATAGGGCGGCTCCAGCCGAACGATGCGGCGCGCAATAAATGTCCAACTGTCCCTGCCGATCCGGTAACGCTGCATGTCCATCGAATAGGGAATGATGGATCCTGAAATCACAAAAAACGCTTCGACGCCGAGATAGCCGTATAATCCGGTCATTCGCAGGACGCCGTCCGGCAGACGAACCGTAAAATGAAACCACATGACCATGAAGGCGGCGATACCGCGGATATATTCAACGGCTTGCAGCCGCTCGCCACCACGCATCATTTTTGACGTATCCCGGTCGTCGCCGGTCTGGCGCAGGCGGCCGAGGAACTGGCGCAATTTGTCCTGCATAGATCACTCACCGGCAACCGGCCCGTTTCGGGCACGTCACGTAAGCTACCGGCGCTATCGCCACGGGACAATCGTAGACCGGTCTGGGGTTTCCGCGCGCCGCATTTCACGTCATGTTGCGGCCGTGAGCGACACCAAAACCCTGTTCGCGGCGCTGCGTGAGACCGCCGATGCCGATGCGGCGGCGGCCATCGAGAGTCTCGTCGAGACCGGAGCCGACCGCGACCTTGCCCGCATCAATGTGCTGGCCTTTGCGGCCACGCACCGCCTCGACGAGGAGCGCACCATCGCGGCCTTCCTGCATGCGGCGCAGCTCGGCATTTTCGAACTGTCGTGGGATGTGGTCTGCCCGACCTGCCGGGGCGTGCTCGACATCACCATGACGCTGAAGGATGTCCACAAAGAACCGTACGAATGCGCGCTGTGCAGCCGGTCGTTTGATCTCACGCTCGACGAAATGGTCGAAGTCGTATTCACCGTGAGCCCGCGCGTGCGCAAGATCGCGGCGCACGATCCGCAGACGCTGCCGTTCTGGGACTACTACCGGCAGGTATTCTGGAGCTCCGCCGTCGACTTGTCGGACCATGATCTCGAGACGCTGATCGCGAACTTCACCCTCGATGCGCGCGTGCTCGGGCCGGGCGAGCAGATGAGCGTTTCGATCGAGTTGCCGGAAGGCTGGGTCATCATCTTCGAACCGGTCTCGCATTTCGGGCATTACATGAAAGTAGCGGCCGAGCGCGCCACCGGAGTCCAGGAGCTTGCGCTGGTGCTGGAGAGCCCGCCGGGCCCGACCGAAACGACGCCGCTGAAATCGGGACCGGTGCAGCTATCGATCACGAACCGCACCGGCGTGCGCGCGTTGCCGGTGGTCTGGCACGAGACTCGTGCCTTTGACGAAATCGTCGGCAAGCGTCGGCCCAACCTCACGGCCAAGCGCATCTTCACCAATCAGACATTCCGCGATCTGCATCGCACCGACACGCTTGCCGTCGACCAGGGCCTCAAGATCGTCAGTCTCACTTTCCTTTTCACAGACCTGAAGGGCTCGACCGAGCTTTACGCACGCGTCGGCGATCTGGTGGCTTACGAGCTGGTGCGAGAGCATTTTCATCTCCTCACTCATGTTGTGGCGGCCGAGGGCGGCGCGGTGGTCAAGACCATCGGCGATGCGGTGATGGCGACGTTTCCGACACCGGACCGCGCGCTCGCCGCGGCGCTCCGCATGCGCGACGCGATCCGCACGGTCGGCAGCGATACGCGGCAAGAGGATCTGCTGCTCAAAATCGGCATTCACGAGGGCCCTTGCCTCGCCGTCATGCTCAACGACAGGCTGGACTACTTCGGCCAGACCGTGAATATCGCGGCTCGGGTGCAGGGGCTGGCGGTGTCGCGCGCCATCTTCGCCAGCAAGCCGGTTGTCGACTATCCGCAGTCGACGGCGCTGCTGCGAAAGGCCGGTATCGTACCGGGTCTCCAGAGCGCGTCACTCAAGGGCGTGGCGGAAGATGTGTCGGTTTACGAAATTCCTTGAGCGCCATCGGGACCCATGCTGCTAGGCAATGTATTCTCGTCATCATCCGCCAACGGGACCGCGCGAAGTCGCGCGTCCCGATGACAAGCTCCGGCGGATGATCCAGTAATCACTGCCGCGGCGATGATTACTGGATGCCCCGCTTTCGCGGGGCATGACAGGAAATGGATGACGGGGTGAACAAGACGATGCGAGCATTGGTTCTACGTAAGCACGGAGGCATCGACAATCTCGACGTCGTCGGCGATTACCCGATGCCGCAGGCCGCCGACGGCCACGTCGTCATCCGCATCCGCGCGGCCTCGTTCAACTATCACGACGTGTTCACGGTGCGCGGCATGCCGGGCATCAAGGTGCCGCTGCCGGTGATCATCGGCCTCGACATGGCCGGCGAAATCGCCGAGGTCGGACCGGGCGTTTCCGGCTGGAAAACCGGCGCCCGCGTGCTGGTCAATCCGGTGAACAAGAAAAAAGGCCTGATGGGCGAGATGCTCGATGGCGGCATGGCGGAATATTGCGCCGTCGCCGCCGATCAGCTCGTCGCCATGCCGGCAAACGTGAGTTATGAGGACGCCGCGTCGCTGCCGGTCGCCTACGGCACCGCCCACCGCATGCTGATTACGCACCAGACCGTGAAGGCCGGCGACCGCGTGCTGGTGCTTGGCGCCTCGGGCGGGGTCGGTACCGGCTGCGTGCTGCTTGCCAAGATGCTGGGCGCCGAAGTCATTGCCTGCGCGTCGAGCGACGAGAAGCTTGCGCGTCTCAAGGCGATGGGCGCCGACGAAGTGGTCGATTACACCAAGACCGACTGGTCGAAATGGGCGGTCGAGAAATACGGCAAGCCGCAGCGGCGGACTTACGACGGGGGCGTCGACGCGGTGATCAACTTCACCGGTGGCGATACCTGGTTGCCGTCGCTGCGTTGCCTCAAGCGTGGCGGCAAGCTCCTGGTCTGCGGCGCCACCGCGGGTTACGACCCCAAGGAAGATTTGCGCTATGTCTGGAGTTTCGAACTGAAGATCATCGGCTCCAACAGTTTCTACGACGACAATCTTGCGGCCCTGATGGAGCTGATCGGCGCCGGCAAGATCAAGCCGGTGATCGACAAGGTGCTGACGCTCGACCAGGCTCGCGAGGGTTTGCGGCTGATCGAGGACCGCGAGGTGATCGGTAAAGTGGTGGTGACGCCGTGAGTGGCTGTCATCATCCGCCAACGGGACCGCGCAAAGTCGCGCGTCCCGATGACAGGCTCCGGCGGATGATCCAGTATTCACCGATATGGCGGTGGTTACTGGATGCCCTGCCTACGCAGGGCATGACAATGGAAGAATAGGGCCTATGAGTACCGACCTCACCCTCGACCAAGTTCAAACCCTCATCACCCGCGCGCCGTTTCACCAATGGCTCGGTCTCACAGTGATCGCGGTCGGCGACGACACGATCGAGATCAAGGCGAAATGGCGCGAGGAGTGGGTGGTCAATATCGAGCGGCGCTACACCCATGGCGGCATTCTTGCCGCCCTGATCGATCTCGCCGCCGATTTTGCCATGGTCAGGCAGACCGGGCGCGGCGTGCCGACCATCGACATGCGCGTCGATTATCACCGCGCCGCCATGCCGGGCGATCTCATCGCCCGCGGCAAGGTGGTGCGTTTCGGCTCCCAGTTCGCCACGGCCGAAGCCGAGATCATCGACGGCGACGGCAAGCTGATCGCCACCGGCCGCGGCACCTATTTCACCGCGCCGCCAAAAACGGCATGATCGGACAAATCACCGGGAGGACGTCCATGAAGCTGATGCTGGGCCTGACTTTGACCGCCGCGCTGTCGGTAGCTGCCATCGCCGCCGATAATCCTGACTGGGCCTATCCGGTCACGCCGCCGCCGCAGCCGGCGGACAATACGGTGATGAAGAGCGTGCCGGGCAGCAGCGTGCAATATACCCAGGCGCAGATCGACGATCCGTTCAACCCGCCGGACTGGTTTCCCAACGAGCATCCGGCGATGCCGCAGGTCGTGGCCCATGGCGGACCGAAGCCAGCCGGACGCGCCTGCGCGCAGTGCCACCTGCCGTCGGGCGACGGCCATCCGGAATCCGCCAGTCTGGCCGGGCTGCCCGTCGCCTACGTTCGCCGCCAGATGGAAGCGTTCAAGACCGGCATCCGCTCCAACGTGCGCGCCGGCGTCATGATCGCCATGGCGCAGGTGTTTACTGTCGACGACGTCAACGCCGCGGCAAAATATTTTAACGGCCTGAAGCCGACTGCCGGTTACAACAAGCTGGTCGAAACCGACACCGTGGCGAAAAGCACTGTCGGCGCCGGCGGCATGCGCTTTGCGGCGCCCGATGGCGGCACCGAGCCGATCGGCGAGCGCATCATCAACCTGCCCAACGACGAGACCGAGGCCAAGCTGCGCGATCCGCATTCCGGCTTCACCGACTACGTGCCGCCGGGCAGCGTCGCCAAGGGGGAGGCTTTGGCCAAGGGCGGCGACGGCAAGACGGTGGCGTGCGCGCTCTGCCACGGGCCGGATCTGCGCGGTAACGGCGAAGTGCCGGGCATTACCGGGCGGACCGCGACCTACATCTTCCGCCAGCTCAACGACATCCAGAACGGCGCCCGCAACGGCGTCGGCGTCGCGTTCATGAAGCCGGTGGTCGCCAACCTGACGCAAGGCGATATGATCGCGCTGGCGGCCTTTCTGGAGATGCGCAATCCCTAACCCGGATTTCCGAAATCTCGGCGACCTGATCCCGCGCGATCGCGATCCGGCAAAGATCGCGATCGTCGATCTTGGTGGCGAGCACGGCCCGCGGGAATTTTCCTTCGCACAACTCGATGCTACGGCCAATGCGGTCGCCCGCGCGCTGCGGCGGCGCGGTTTACAGCGCGGCGACCGCGTCGCATTGCTCGCCGCCAACCGCGCCGAATATATCGCGGCCTATTACGGCATCATGCGTGCCGGCCTGGTCGCCGTGCCGGTGAATTTCAAATTCCCGCGGGAGACCATTCACTTCATCATCCGCGATGCCGGCGCGAAATTCGTGTTTTGCGACCGGGCGCGCGAGGCCGATTGCCCGCCCGCTATCGGAAGCGTGACTTTCGGCGCCACATTCGAGGCTTTCCTCAATCCCGGTACGTTCGACGTCGTCGCGCCGCGGCCCGACGAGCCGGCGATGTTCCTCTACACGTCGGGCTCGACCGGCACGCCGAAGGGCGTCGTGCTGTCGCACCAAAGCCACATCTGGGTGGTGGAGACGCGGCTCACGCCGGGGCTCGAACGCCACCGCTATCTGATCGCGGCGCCGCTTTATCACATGAACGCGCTGGCGCTGGCGAAGCTTGCCTGCGCCGCGCATGCCACCATTGTGCTGTTGCCGCAGTTTTCCGCGCCGGCCTATATCGAAGCGATCGGGCGTTATCGCTGCACCTGGCTCACCGCCGTGCCGCCGATGATTGCGATGATGCTGCGCGAGCGCGCGGCGCTGGCCCGCACCGACCTGTCGAGCGTCGAATTCGTCCGCATGGGTTCGGCGCCGGTGAGCGCGAGCCTGATGGCGGCGTTGCGCGAGGCGCTGCCAGGCGCCGCGGCCACCAATGCCTACGGCACCACCGAAGCCGGGCCGGTGGTTTTCGGGCCGCATCCCAAGGGGCTGCCGCAGCCAGCACTATCGGTCGGCTATCCGCATCCGAAAGTGTCGCTGCGCTTGGTCGACGGCGCCGACCAAAATGCCGCGCAAGGCGTACTGGAAATGAAATGCCCGGCCTTGATGCTCGGCTATCACAACCACCCCGCCCCCTCCCCGCCCTCCCCCGCAAGCGGGGGAGGTGAAAGGAGGGGGCCGATCACGCCGGACGGCTTCTACATCACCGGCGACGTGTTCCGCCGTGACGCCGACGGCTTTCACTATTTCGTCGGCCGCACCGACGACATGTTCGTCTCCGGCGGCGAGAATATTTATCCGGCCGACGTCGAACGCATGCTGGAGCGCCACCCCGACGTGGCGCAGGCCGCCGTGGTGCCAATCGACGACGACATCAAAGGGAGCAAGCCGGTCGCCTTCGTCATCCGCAAACCCGGCCGCACGCTCGACGCCGACGGCATGAAACGCTTCGCGCTCGCCAATGCGCCGGCCTACCAGCACCCGCGCTCCGTGTGGTTCGTCGACGAACTACCGCTAGCGTCGACCAACAAGCTCGACCGCGCGGCGCTGCATGAGATGGCGCGGGAGCGAATAGCCCGTGTGGACAATAAACCGTCATCCTGAGGATGACGGAGAACAATGCATGCGGTTCCATTAAGATCTAAGCGGCCGCCACATTCACTGTCTTGCCCGGCCATTTGCACAGATCGGCGATGATGCATTTTTCGCACAGCGGCCGCCGCGCCATGCAGGTGTAGCGGCCGTGCAGAATGAGCCAGTGGTGCGCGTGCAGCCGGTAGCGCTCGGGCACCACTTCCATCAGCTTCATTTCGACATCGAACGGCGTCTTGCCGACCGCCAGCCCGGTGCGATTGCCGACGCGGAAAATGTGGGTGTCGACCGCGATGGTAGGCTCGCCGAACGCGACATTGAGCACCACGTTCGCGGTCTTGCGACCAACGCCCGGCAAGGCTTCGAGCGCCTCGCGATCGCGCGGTACTTGGCCGCCATGCTGATCGACAAGCTGCCGCGACAGCGCGATCACGTTCTTGGCTTTGGTGCGGAACAATCCGATGGTCTTGATAAGGTCGCGCACGCGCGCTTCGCCGAGCTTCGCCATCTTCTCAGGCGTATCGGCGAGCTTGAACAAAGCAGGCGTCGCCTTGTTGACGCCAGCGTCGGTCGCCTGCGCCGAGAGCACGACTGAGACCAGAAGCGTGAACGGGTCGGCATGCTCCAACTCGGTATTTGGTTCGGGATTGGCCGCCGCGAAGCGGCGGAATGCTTCCTCGATCTCGGCGCTGGTCCATTGCGGCAGCGCGCCGTAAGCGGCTTTGGCATCGGCCTTGGCCCGCGCCTTGGACGGTTTGACCAGCGCGGCCTTTCCCTTGCCAGCCGCTTTCAGGCGTTGCCTGACCGTCTCATTTTGCCTGCTTGGCTTGGGGGTTTTACGTGCCATCTTTCCCCTATAATAACCGCTATGGATTCCGACAATAGCTCCCCTGCTAACCCGAGCGCCGAGCCGACGATCTTTGCGGCCGTGATCGCGCCGCATCGCTCGCTGAGCTCGACTGGCTTTTTGATCTTCATGCTATGCATCGGCGGCGTCAGCTTCGTTTCCGGTGTCGTGTTCCTTTTGCTCGGCGCCTGGCCGGTGTTCGGTTTCCTCGGCCTCGACGTGCTCCTGGTGTACTGGGCGTTCCGTGCCAACTTCCGCGCCGCACGCGCCTATGAGGAAGTGAAAGTCACCGCCACAGAACTCAAGGTGCGCAAGGTCAATCAGCGCGGCGGCGTGCGCGAATGGACGCTCAATCCGGTCTGGGTGAAGCTCGACGGCACCGTGCACGAGGAATTCGGTATCGAGCGGTTGTTCCTAGTGTCGCGCGGCCGACGCCTGTCGATCGCCGGATTTCTCAATCCCGACGAAAAGAAAAGTTTTGCCACGGCGCTGTCGGCAGCACTCGGCGAAGCGCGGCGTGGCCCGACGCGGACCGTGTTCGATTGAGGGCAGGAAACGGGTGGTTTGGCCCGTGTTTGCAGGCCAAATGGGAGACAGAAGATGGAGACTCCCATGTTGTCACCCGGTCGCATTCAAAATCCAATGCCGCTCGCCGCGGCTGCCGCCGACTATGACGTCGTGCGCAAGGCCATCGGCCATATCCGCGGCCACTGGCGCGAGCAGCCCGAGATCGAGACCATCGCCGAGGCCGCCAGTGTCACGCCGACCGAACTGCATCACCTGTTCCGCCGCTGGGCCGGACTGACGCCGAAGGCGTTTTTGCAGGCGCTCACGCTCGACGGCGCGCGGCAATTGCTGCGCGACTCCGCAAGCGTGCTCGATGCCACCTACGAAGTGGGGCTGTCCGGTCCGGGCCGCCTGCACGATTTGTTCGTAACCCACGAAGCCATGTCGCCGGGCGAATGGAAGTTGGGCGGCCAAGGCACCACGATCCATTTCGGCTTTCATCCGTCGCCCTTCGGCAGCGCGCTGGTGATGGCGACGGAACGCGGGCTGGCCGGCCTCGCATTCGCCGATCATGGCAAGGAACGCGCCGCGCTCAACGACATGAAAAGCCGCTGGCCACGCGCCACTTATATGGAAGACAGCGCCCGCACCGCGGTCGTCGCCAGGCGCATCTTCGATCCGTCGCAATGGCAGGCCGACCGGCCGCTGCGCGTCGTGCTGATCGGCACCGATTTCGAAGTGCGGGTGTGGGACGCGCTCTTACAAATTCCGATGGGCAAGCTCACGACCTATTCCACCATTGCCGCCAAGTTATCCAAGCCCACGGCGTCGCGCGCCGTAGGTGCCGCCGTCGGCAAGAACCCGGTGTCGTTCGTGGTGCCGTGCCATCGCGTCGTCGGCAAATCGGGCGACCTCACCGGGTATCACTGGGGCATCACCCGCAAGCGCGCGATGCTGGGCTGGGAAGCGGGCCAGGTCGGAGCGGCGACGTAGATAATCAGGATGGTTTCCCGGATGCGGCGCAGCACGAAGTGGTGCACCGCTGGTCCGGGATCGTATCAAACTCCGAGTTCGTAACGATCCCGGGTCTGCAGCGCAGCATTTCATGCCGCGCTGCGCCCGGGAAACGCGTATCGTGGCGTTGACGATACGGCCGATCCGAAATACCGCTGAGGCGTTATCCGACCGAAAGGTAGCGGCACATGCAGCGGCGGCGTCCGGTCATGCTGGTCATTCTGGATGGCTGGGGGTGGCGGGACGATCCCGCAGATAATGCCATCCGCCAAGCCAAGACGCCGATATTCGACTGTCTCTGGGAGGCCAGCCCGCACAGCTTCCTGCTTACCTCAGGTGAAGACGTCGGCCTGCCGGGCGGGCAAATGGGCAACTCCGAGGTCGGCCATCTCAACATCGGCGCCGGCCGCGTGGTCATGCAAGACTTGCCGCGGATCGGCCGCGCCATCGCAAGCGGCGAGATCGCCAAGGCGCCGGCGCTGCTGAGCCTGATCCAAAAACTCAAAGCCAGCCGCGGCACATGTCACCTCATCGGGCTGGTTTCACCGGGAGGCGTGCACTCGCATCAAGATCATGCCGCCGCGCTCGCCAGCATCCTCGCGGACGCCGGCATATCGATGCTCGTTCATGCCCTCATGGACGGACGCGATACGCCGCCGCAATCGGCCGCTGAAGACATCAAGCGTCTGCTCGCGGCACTGCCCAAATCGGTATCGATCGCGACAGTCTGCGGCCGCTACTATGCGATGGACCGGGATAAGCGGTGGGATCGCGTTGCCAAGGCCTACGCGGCGATCGTCGAGGCGGAAGGCCCGCGTTTCGCCGATGCGCCGGCAGTAGTCGCCGACGCCTATGCCAACAAAAAATTCGACGAATTCATTCTGCCTGCTGTGGTCGGCGACTATCGCGGCATGAAGGACGGCGACGGCATTCTCTGCTTCAACTTCCGTGCCGACCGGGTGCGAGAAATTTTCGGCGCCATGCTCGATCCGGAATTCTCCGGCTTCCTGCGCCCGCGCATGGTGAAGTTCGCGGCAGCCGTGGGCATGACGCATTACAGCGACGAACTCGAGAAATTCATGCAGGCGATTTTTCCGCCACAGTCGTTCGCCCACATTCTCGGCGAAGTCGTCGCCGAAGCTGGCCGCACCCAGCTTCGCATGGCAGAGACTGAGAAATACCCGCACGTCACCTACTTCCTCAACGGCGGCCACGAGGAACCCTATCGCGGCGAGGACCGCATCATGGTGCCGTCGCCGAAGGTCGCGACTTACGATTTGCAGCCGGAAATGTCGGCGCCGGAACTCACCGACAAAGCGGTTGAGGCGATCAATTCCGGCAAATACGACATGATCATTCTCAATTACGCCAATCCCGACATGGTCGGCCACACCGGCAGCCTGCCGGCGGCAATCAAAGCCGTGGAAACTGTCGATGCCGGGCTCGGCCGCATCGCTGATGCGATCAAAAAAGCCGGCGGCGCGCTCCTCGTTACCGCCGACCACGGCAATTGCGAGATGATGCGCGATCCGCAAACCGGCGGCGCACACACCGCACATACGACCAATCCCGTACCGCTGATGTTGCTTGGCGCGCGCAACCGCACGCTGGTCGCGCAAGGACGGCTCGCCGATATCGCGCCGACATTGCTCGAATTGATGGAATTGCCGAAGCCGGAGGAAATGACCGGCGGCTCGCTACTGGCCGGCTGAGACCAAGTCTAAGGTCAGGGCTATTTCGAAACCCGCTCCCTGATGAGCTTGCGCGCCATCAATCCGGCGGCGAGGAAACTTAACGTGCCGACCGCGGCGAGAATTAAAGGCACGGTCAGGATCGACGTGTCGTCCGGTGACGCCGTTGCACTTCCGAATTCGTGAGCGCCGATCAGGCCGGCAAAGCCGACGCCGATCAACGCGTAGATGGTGACTTTCCTTCGCGTGAGTTCCTGTTGCGTCATGACGCGGCTCGCATGTCAGCTAGACCATTATCCGTTTCGATTAATCGGATCATGGTCTAGGATCTTCGTTGGAGCATGATCTTGTCGGAAAACCGGATTCCACTTTTCCGGATCATGCTCTAAGTCCAAGCACGTCAGCCATCGAATAGAGCCCGGGCTTTTTGCCTCGCGCCCACAGCGCCGCGTGCAGCGCGCCGCGCGCGAAGATCAGGCGATCCTCGGCCCGATGCGTCAGCTCGATGCTCTCGGCGGGACCGGCGAAAATCACCCGGTGCTCGCCCACATTGCTGCCGCCGCGCAGCGAGGCAAAACCGATATCGCCCGGCTTGCGCGCGCCGGTCATGCCGTCGCGGCCGCGCGCCGAATGCGTCGTGAGATCGACGCCGCGCCCGGCGGCAGCCGCACGGCCGAGCATCAGCGCGGTGCCGGACGGCGCATCGATCTTCTTGTTGTGATGCATCTCGAAAATTTCAATGTCGTAATCGTCGTTGAGCGTCTTCGCCACCTGCTTCACCAGGCCGGCGAGCAAATTGACGCCGAGACTCATATTGCCGGACTTGACGATGGTGGCGCGGCTGGCCGCCTTGGCAATGACGGCTTCTTCTTCGGCCGAATGACCGGTGGTGCCGATGACATGAACAAGGCCTGCGGCGGCGGTCAATTCGGCGAAGGCCCGCGTCGCCGCCGGAATGGTGAACTCGATCAACCCATCGGCATTTTTGAGCAGCGCCGCGGCGTCGCTCGTCACCTTGATGCCGTTCGCACCGAGCCCAGCGAGCTCGCCAGAATCGCGTCCAATCACGGCCGAGCCGGCCGCATCTACAGCGCCAGCCAGCACCATGCCCTTGGTCACGGCGATAGCGCTGATCAGCGTGCGCCCCATGCGACCGCCGGCGCCGGCAATCACCACCCGCATATCGGAATTTGCAGCAGCCATCGGGTTGGTCTCCGGTCAGGGCCGGTATAGCGGGGCGGAGTTAGGCCAGCAACGCTAGAACTTCGGGCCGTCATAGCCCTCGACGACGACCAGATCGAACTCGGCCTTGCCGTCACGGAGCTTTTTTGCCGCCTGATATTCGGGCGAATGGTAGCAGGTGAGCGCCGCGTCGTAGCTCGGAAACTCCAGCACCACGCCACGGCTGCGCGCCCTGCCCTCGGTGATTTCGCGATTGCCGCCGCGAACCAGGAAACGGCCGCCGAACCGGCCGACCACCGGCGGCGCCGCCGCCATATAGGGCTTGTAACCCTCCGGATCGCTCACATCCATTTGCACGATCCAGTAGCCTTTGCGCGCCGCCGCCGCAGGTGGCGAGGACGGCCGCGGCGTGTCCGTGTCATCGCAGCCTTCGACGATGACGAAATCGCATTGCGAATGTTGCAGGCGCAGAGGCCGGGCGCCCTGGTATTCCGGCGAGCGGTAACAGGCGAGCGCCGTGGCGTAGTCGGGAAATTCACGCAACACGACACGGCTGCGGGCGCGGCCTTCCACCACTTCCATTCTGCCGCCGCGAATGAGCGCAGTGCCGCTGTACTTCTCGTGCGCCGGCGGCGTCGCCGCCATGTAGGCCTTGTAGCCTTCCGGATTGCTGACATCGATCTGCGGAATCCAGTAGCCCTTTGGCATTTCGCGTTCCTTCTTGTTGTCATTGCGAGGAGCAACGCGACGAAGCAATCCAGGGGCGGATTGCATTGAGCGCTGGATTGCTTCGCTGGCGCTCGCAATGACGCGATAGCGTTTACGGCTGCGGCCCGTCGTAGCCTTCAATGATGATGATATCGATCATCGCGTGCGGCTGCCGCACCTTGATGTTGGCCTGATATTCCGGCGAACGGTAGCAGGCGAGTGCGGCGGCATAATCGGGAAATTCGATGACGACGTTGCGCGAGCGGCTGGTGCCTTCCGGATTGTCGAATTTCCCGGCACGCACCACGAACTTGCCGCCGAACTTCTTGAAGATCGCGGGATTCGCGGCCGCATAGGCCTTGTAGCCGTCCTCGTTGTTCACATCGACGCGCGCGATCCAGTAGCCCTTCGCCATGTGATGTCTCCTTCAGCTTTTTGCTTGTGCAATTTCCGCAACGATCGCTTCGGCGGCGGCCTTCGGATCGGCGGCGGCGATGACCGGGCGGCCGACGACAAGATAGTCGGCTCCGGCCACGATTGCCGCCGCAGGCGTCATGATCCGCTTCTGCTCGTCGGCGGCACTGCCGGCGGGCCGGATACCGGGTATGATCAAGTGGAGCTTCGTGCCGACGATGGCGCGGACGCCCGCCGCCTCCTCGCCCGAGCAAACAATCCCATCGACGCCGATTTCGCGCGCCTGCGCTGCACGCCGCGCAACGAGCGCCGCTACCGTCGTGTCGTAGCCGGCGTCGCGAAGATTGGCATCGTCGTGGGAGGTCAGCACGGTGACGGCGAGGATGCGCAATTTGCCCGCGCGCGCGTCGACCGCAGCTTTCATGGTCTCCGGATAGGCGTGAACGGTGAGGAATGTGGCGCCGAGCCGCGCTACCGATTTCACGCCCTGCGCGACGGTGTTGCCGATGTCGTGCAGCTTGAGGTCGACGAACACCTGTTTGCCGGCGCCGATCAGCGCCTGCGCGAAGCTCAACCCGCCGGCGAAAGCGAGCTGATAACCGATCTTGTAGAAGGTGACGCTGTCGCCGAGCCGCAGCATCACGGCTTGCGCCTCCTCGACCGAGGACACATCGAGAGCAACGATCAGGCGATCGCGAGCTTCCATAGCCATCGTTTAGCTCATCGCGCTCGCCAGATCGACCAGCCGTCTGGCCATGGCTTTGAGCGCCGTGGCGAGCGCTTCATCCCGCAGGTTGTCGCAGTCGTCGAACGCATGATCGGCATCGCCAACCGCGATCTGTTCCGGGATCACCAGGGCACCGCAGCCGAGCTCCAATATCTGCCGCAGCGCCATCAGTGAACGCAAGCCGCCGTGGGAGGCGGCCGACGCCGAGCCGAGCGCAAACACGCGGCCCTTGAAGGCGGTGTTGGCCGGCTCGCCGCGGTCGCGCACCCGCGAAATCCAGTCGATCGTGTTCTTGATCAGCGGCGTGACCGAGGCGGTGTATTCGGGGCTGGTGATGAAAACGCCCTGATGCACCATCAGCATGCGCTTGAGCTGCACCGCCGGCTGCGGCAAGCCGAACTCCGACATCAGGTCAGCGTCGAACAGCGGCAGCGAATAGTCCGACAACGAGATGCGGGTCACTTCGGCTTCGGCCAGCACCAATTCCTTGGCGGCAAGCGCGGCAAGCCGTGCATTGTTCGAACCCGTGCGCAGTGAGCCGGGGATGACCAGGATTTTCGGAACCGCCATTGCCTTGATTGTCATGCCCGCACAGCGGGGCATCCAGTATTTCCAGGACGTTGCAGGACAGTCCAAGCGTCGGTGTTTACTGGATCATGCGCTTTCGCGGACGATGACAGTACGGATGGTCAGGTCTTGCGATAGACCCACACCCGCGCCGGCGGCAGATTCATCCAGATTCTCTCGGAGGCTTCGGCCGTGAAACCGCCCAGCCGCTTCGGCAGCGGCGATGCCACCGAATAGGTGAATTGCACAAACGGCGCACCGGGCACCATCAGGTCGAAGGCGTCGCGAATGAGCCGCCAGCGCTCGCGGATCGGCTTCGTCACCAGCGGCAAACCGGACACGACTGCGGCAGCCGGCTGCATGAGGAGCGTTTCGAGGAGCCGCCGCAGACTATAGGCGTCACCTTGAACCAGCGTCGCCTCGGGGTAGCGGGCCTGCAAGATCCGGCAGAACGACGGATCGAACTCGACCAGAACCAGCCGTGACGGCGATACGCCGGCCTCGACGAGAGCCTCCGTCACCGGCCCAGTCCCTGGGCCGAGCTCGACTACGGGACCTGAACTGGTCGGATCGACATAGCGCGCCATGGCGCGCGCCAGGACTTTTCCGGACGGCGTCACCGCTCCGATGGAGAGCGGCCGTTCGATCCAGGAGCGGATGAAACGCACTTCATCGTCGAGCCGAATACCCCGCTTCAGCTCGAATTGACGGATCTGCTGCTCGATTTTCTTGCCGATACCGTCGCGCTTCTGCTCGAACAGCCGGAACTGCTTTCCGATCTTGTGCTCGATGACGTTCTTCCTGAACTCCAGAAGACGAATCTGGCGTTCGATCTTCTGTTCAAACTTTTGCAGGGCCGGAAGCGCCATAACATCCTACGCGACGAATTCGTGACTTTTTTTAGAACATTCGAAGGACAAAAACCAGCCGCCCCGGCTTCGCGGCAGGGTCAGCCAAATGTCAGTCGGAACTAGCGCGGGAGCCCAGACCGTCAATAAATTCCTTGACCTTGCCGAGGAAGCCCGAGGATTCCGGCTGGGTCGCGGTGGAAGACAGCTTATCGAACTCGGCCAGTAAGTCGCGCTGCTTCTTGGTCAGGCTTTGCGGTGTCTCGACCACGACCTGCACATACATATCGCCGGTTTGGCGAGCACGGAGCACCGGCATGCCTTTGCCGGAAAGCCGGAAACGACGGCCTGATTGGGTGCCTTCCGGCACCTTCACCTTGGTCTTGCCGCCGTCGATGGTTGGGACCTCGAAATCGCCGCCCATGGCCGCCGTCACCATTGAGACTGGCACACGGCAATGCAGATCGGCGCCGTCGCGTTGGAAGAACGGATGGGAGCCGATCGACAGGAAAATATAGAGGTCGCCCGCCGGGCCGCCGCGCACGCCCGCTTCGCCTTCACCGGCGAGCCGGATCCGGGTGCCGTCCTCGACGCCGGGCGGGATGTTGACCGCCAGCGTACGCTCGCGGGTGACACGGCCGGAGCCGGAGCAGGCTGAACACGGGCTGTCGATCGCCTGGCCGCGGCCTTGGCATTGCGGGCAGGTGCGCTCGAGCGTGAAGAAGCCCTGGGCGTGGCGGACTTTGCCTTGGCCCTGGCACATCGGGCAAACCTTGGGCTTGGTGCCGGGCTTGGCGCCGGAGCCGGAGCAGGTCTCGCAGGTGACCGAGGTCGGGATACGAACCTGCGCCGCCTTGCCCGCATAGGCCTCGTTCAGCGAGATTTCCATGTTGTAGCGCAGATCGGCGCCGCGCTCGCGGCCGGTGCCGCGGCCACCGCGGCGGCCGCCCATGCCGAACAAATCGTCGAAAATATCCGAGAACGTCGTGGCGAAGTCGGCGCCAAAGCCCGCCGCGGCGCCGCCGCCCATGCCTTGCTCGAACGCGGCGTGGCCGTAACGATCATAGGCGGCGCGCTTATTGGGGTCTTTGAGGACCTCGTAGGCCTCGTTGATTTCCTTGAAGCGATGCTCGGCATCGGCGTCGCCGGGATTGCGGTCGGGATGGCAGACCATCGCCTGCTTGCGGAAAGCGGCTTTGATGTCACCGTCGCTCGCCGTGCGCTCGACCGAGAGAGATTCATAGTAGCAACGCTTGGCCATCATTCCTTCCCTGATGACGTCCAATCATTCGTAGCCGAAACAGGTAAAACAAAAAACGAACACCCCCGTCTTGCGGGCGGGGGTGCTGTTTTGACGAGTCGAAGCGGCATAACCGTCTCGCCGGATCAGGCCGATTTCTTGTTTTTCTTGTCGTCGTCGACTTCGGTGAATTCCGCGTCGACGACATCATCTTTATTGGCCTCGCCACCCGCAGCACCGCCGTCGGAACCGCCACCGGGCTGCTGATCGGCTTGCTGCTTGTACATCGCTTCGCCGAGCTTCATCGAAGCCTGTTGCAACGCGTTGGTCTTGGCGGTGATCGCCTCGGCATCACTGCCCTTCAGGGCTTCCTTGAGGTCGGCCAAGGCGGTCTCGATCGCGCGTCGCTCGGCTTCGCCGACCTTCGCGCCATGTTCCGCAAGCGTCTTTTCAGTCACGTGGACCAGAGACTCGGCGTGATTCTTCGCTTCGACCTCGGCCTTACGCTTCTTGTCCTCTTCGGCGTGCGCTTCGGCGTCCTTGACCATCTTCTCGATGTCGCCTTCGGACAGTCCACCCGAGGCCTGGATGCGGATCTGCTGCTCCTTACCGGTGCCCTTGTCCTTGGCCTGGACATTGACGATGCCGTTGGCGTCGATATCGAAGGTGACCTCGATCTGCGGCACGCCGCGGGGCGACGGCGGAATGCCGACGAGATCGAACTGACCGAGAACCTTGTTGTCGGCCGCCATCTCGCGCTCGCCCTGAAACACGCGGATTGTCACCGCGGTCTGGCCGTCCTCGGCCGTAGAGAACACCTGGCTCTTCTTGGTCGGGATCGTGGTGTTGCGATCGATGAGCCGCGTGAACACGCCGCCCAGCGTCTCGATGCCGAGCGACAGCGGCGTAACGTCGAGCAACAGAACGTCCTTGACGTCGCCTTGCAGCACGCCGGCCTGGATCGCCGCGCCGATCGCAACGACTTCGTCGGGATTGACGCCCTTGTGCGGCTCCTTGCCGAACAACTGCTTCACGACCTCCTGGACCTTCGGCATGCGCGTCATGCCGCCGACCAGAACCACTTCGTTGATCTCGGCGGCGCTTAGACCGGAATCCTTGAGCGCCTGCCGGCAGGGTTCGATCGTCTTCTGCACGAGATCATCGACCAGCGCCTCGAACTTGGCGCGGGTGAGTTTCATGGTCAGATGCTTCGGACCCGAAGCATCCGCGGTGATGAACGGCAGATTGATCTCGGTCTGCGTCGTCGACGATAACTCGATCTTGGCCTTCTCCGCCAACTCTTTCAGTCTTTGCAGAGCCAGCTTATCCCTGCGCAGATCGATGCCCTGCTCTTTCTGGAATTCGTCGGCCAGATAGTTGACCAGACGCATGTCGAAATCCTCGCCGCCGAGGAAGGTGTCGCCGTTGGTCGACTTCACCTCGAACACGCCGTCGCCGATTTCGAGAATGGAAATATCGAACGTGCCGCCGCCGAGGTCATAGACCGCGATGGTGCCGGTCTTGCTCTTGTCGAGCCCATAGGCAAGCGCCGCCGCCGTCGGCTCATTGATGATGCGCAGCACTTCGAGCCCGGCGATCTTGCCGGCGTCCTTGGTGGCTTGACGTTGCGCGTCGTTGAAGTAAGCGGGAACGGTGATGACCGCCTGATCGACTTTCGAACCGAGATAGGCTTCCGCCGTCTCTCTCATTTTCTGCAAAATGAAAGCGGAGATCTGCGACGGCGAATATGACTTGCCTTCGATCTCGACCCAGGCGTCGCCGTTGGAGGCGCGCGAAATCTTGTAGGGAACGAGCTTCTTGTCCTTCTCCACCATCGGGTCGTCGTAGCGGCGGCCGATGAGGCGTTTGACTGCGAAAATGGTGCGTTCGGGATTGGTCACCGCCTGGCGTTTCGCCGGCTGGCCGACCAGCCGCTCACCCTCGTCGGTGAAAGCAACGATGGACGGCGTGGTGCGCATTCCCTCCGCGTTCTCGATGACCTTCGGCGTCTTGCCTTCCATGACGGCGACGCACGAATTGGTAGTCCCGAGATCAATACCGATGACCTTAGCCATGGTCTAAATTCCTCTCTCTTGCGGCAGGTCGGGCAGGCCCCGCAGGCGCCCAAATTCCAACCCCCTTATTACTCTCAATCAGCCCGGGTGGACCCCGGGCGACTGCCCATGGCTCATATAGGAGGGCGTCATCAGGCCGCAAGTCAGCACAGTGGGTTGGGTTACTTGCGACGATGATTTTTGGCGTAGACGGCGCCGGCGTGCAGGGCATAAGGCTGCGGCATGGCCGTTGCCGGCGAGCGGTAAACTCGGATGAAAGCGCGACGATGGACTTGAAGACGGACCGCGCCGGACTGCGCTTATGCCCCGGCTACCTCGACCGCCCCGCCCAAGAGACGCTGCTCGCCGCGCTGCGCGGGATATTTACCGACGCACCCCTGTTCACGCCGCGAATGCCGAAGTCCGGCCGGCCATTCACGGTGCGCATGTCGAACTGCGGACCACTCGGCTGGGTCTCCGATGAAGCAGGCTACCGCTATCAGCCGACGCACCCGGCCACCGGGCGGCCTTGGCCGCCGATGCCCGATGCATTGCTGGCCATGTGGAACGAGCTCGCCGGCTATCCAGCGCCGCCGCAAGCATGCCTAATCAATTTTTACACCCCGGCGGCGAAAATGGGCCTGCACCAGGACCGCGACGAACAGGATTTCGCCGCCCCGGTGCTGTCGCTCTCTCTCGGCGATACCTGCTTGTTTCGTGTCGGCGGATCACAGCGAAACGATCCGACCCGATCGTTCCGGCTGAGTTCGGGCGACGCGCTGCTTCTCGGCGGCGGCTACCGGCTGGCGTTTCATGGCGTCGACCGTATCGAGCCCGGCACCTCGACCTTGCTCGCCGAGGGCGGACGGATCAATCTGACTTTGCGCCGGGTAACTCGCCCTGCTACCGAAAGCGCGCGGCCACATCCGGCTGCGGCGGAGGCGCCGCATGATTATCGCTAGCAAGATCCGCCCGGCTGCGGCCTCCGTTGCCTTCGCTGCCGCTTTCGCATGTCTCGTCTGCTTCGCATGTCTCGTCGGCGCCGCACCGGCGCGAGCCGCCGACCCAACTTTCCCCCCGGCATCGATCACCGGCTTGGTGCCGCCGCCGGGCATGGTGGTGAGCAAGACCTTCCCGGGCTTCGAAGACGTCGCCAAAGACGCACTGATCCTGCTCACCGTGCAACCGCCCGCGGCCTATGACGAGCTCAAGCAAGGCCTCGATGCCGACGCGCTCAAGAAACAGGGCATCACGCTCGAGAAGCGCGCGGATCTCAAGCTGGGCTTTGGTACCGCGACGCTGGTGGTTGCCGAGCAGGAAATCGACAAGAAAATGTTTCGGAAGTGGCTGATGGTGGCGCCCGCCAAGAACGTCACCGTGATCGTCAATGCGCAGGAGCCGGTCGACGAGACGGCCTATTCGGATACGGTCATGCAGGCTGCGCTGGCGACGCTCGTCGTGCGCGACAGCGTGCCGGATGCCGAAAAACTCAGCCTGCTGCCGTTCACGATCGGCGACTTGGCCGGCTTTCATGTCCTCAATGTCTTGCCTGGCCGCGCCGTGATGCTGGCGGACGGTGCGACGTCCGCGGATGCCGCAGACGTCTCGGCTCACATGTTCATCGGTGCGTTTCCGGGGGGCCCGACTGAGCCGGGTGAGCGCGCTGAATTTGCCCGCGTGGGGTTCGATCAGATCGGGGGAATTGAGAACGTCCACATCACCATTTCCGAGCCGTTGCGCATCGGCAACCAGTACGGCTTTCAAACCGTGGCGCAAGCCAAGGACGCCCGCACTGGCAGTGACATTATGGTGGCGCAGTGGCTCCGCTTTGGCGGTGGCGGCTTTCTTCAGATGATCGGCATGGCCGCCACCGACAAGTGGCCGGATGCGCAGACGCGCTTGCGCACAGTCCGTGACAGCATCGATATCAAATGAGTTAAGAGCATGATCCGGAAAAAGCCTGTCCCCGGACTTGGATGGAAACCGGTTTTCCGTAGAGATCCTGCTCCAACTAAAAAACTGAAGGCTCAGAATCCCGCTGCCGTCTCGCCGTTGTCATTACCAGCCGAAGATTTCGGCGCGACCTTGGGGCCGCCTTTGGACACGCCCACCAATGCCGGCCGCAGCACGCGTTCGCCGATCATGTAGC
This sequence comes from uncultured Alphaproteobacteria bacterium, assembly GCA_963733645.1. Lineage (GTDB taxonomy): Bacteria > Pseudomonadota > Alphaproteobacteria > Rhizobiales > Xanthobacteraceae > BOG-931. Next base: position 271,406 of record CAVTFP010000004.1, on the reverse strand, counting down.
CGGGCTGCACGACCTGCACGATGCTGCCGGCGGGAACTGAGACGTCGGGCACCTCGTACATGGCTTGATGCACATTGGGGTCGAACTTCTCGCCCTGCGGCGTGAATTGGCGCACGCCGTTTTTTTCCAGCGCCTTCAACAGTTCGCGTTCGGTGAGTTCGACGCCATCGACCAGCGACTTCATGCCGGCCTCCGCATTGGCGCGCTCCTCCGGCGGCAAGGCGTCCAGCGCACGGCGCATATTGTCGGCGACGACCAGCACGTCGCGGGCGAACGAGGCGACGCCATAGAGCCTGGCGTCGGTGACTTCGCGCTCGGTGCGCCGGCGCAGATTCTCCATCTCCGCAAGCGTGCGCAAGAGCCGGTCCTTCATCTCGGCATGCTCGCGCTCGAGTGCGGTCGATGGGGTGGGTTGCGGCGCCGCGGCAGCCGCTTCCTCAGGCGTCCTGGCCGCTTCGTCCTCAGCCCGAGCGGTCTGTTCCGTCATGTCTCATCTCGTCGTTTCGGCATGATCCCGAAAAGTGGAAACCGGTTTTCGGACAAGATCATGCGGCGCCAAACACTGCCCCGGATATCAGGGTTCAGGCCGGGAAAATCAAGCGCTTGAGGCTTACCCGTCAGCCGCCCAGGAGCTTGCTCACGACCTTGGCGGTGTAATCCACCATCGGGATGACGCGGGCATAGTTCAGCCGGGTCGGGCCAATGACGCCGAGTACGCCGACAATGCGGCCGGCGGCATCGTGATAGGGCGCCACGATGGTGGACGAGCCGGACATCGAAAACAGCTTGTTCTCCGAGCCGATGAAGATACGGACGCCCTCGGCGCGTTCGGCGCGGCCGAGCAGATCGATGACCTCGCGCCGGGTTTCCAGATCGTCGAATAAATGCCGCACGCGCTCGAGATCGGCCAGCGCATGAAGATCCTCGAGCAGGTGCGCCTGGCCGCGCACGATCAGCTTGCGCTCATCGCGCTCGCCACCCGACCAGCTCGCCAAGCCGTCGGCGACGAGCCGCTGCGTCAACTCGTCGATCTCGGCCTGGCGCGCCACCAGCGCACGTTCGAGCTCGCCGCGCGCGTCGGCCAGCGTCTTGCCGCGGATATGGGCGTTGAGGAAGTTCGACGCTTCGGTGAGCGCCGACGTCGGCAAGCCGACCGGGATATTAAGTACCCGGTTCTCGACCTGGCCGTCTTCGGCAACCAGCACGACCAGCGCGCGTTCCGGCTCAAGCCGCACGAATTCCACATGCTTGAGCAGAACGTTGGATTTCGCCGTAAGCACTACGCCGGCGGCGCGCGTGAGGCCCGACAGTAGCGCCGATGCCTCGGTCAACACCGTCTCCACTGATTTTGACTGGCCGGACGCGGCAACCTGCACCTCGATCGCGTTGCGGTCCTTTTCGGTGAGGTCGCCGATCTGCATCAGCGCATCGACGAAGAAGCGCAGTCCCTTTTCGGTCGGCAGCCGCCCGGCCGAAGTGTGCGGCGCATAAACGAGCCCAAGCTGTTCCAGATCCGACATCACGTTGCGTACCGATGCGGGCGACAGCGTCATCGGGATGATGCGCGACAGATTGCGCGAGCCGACCGGCTCGCCGGTCGCCAGATAGCTCTCGACCACCTGGCGGAAAATCTCGCGCGAGCGCTCGTTAAGCTGCGCCAGCCCGATCTGATCCGCGCCGATGGGAATATCGTGGCTGGCCATATCTGTCCTAATATATCACTCGGCGGCCGCCATTGCCCGTTGCGCCGGGCGCAGCAAATCCATCAGCCCGCCGATCGAGCCAAATTCTTCAAGCCGCTCGATGGCGCCGATCGCCTCGGCAACATGACTTTCGGGCAGAAAGTCCTTCGCATAGGCGCGGAACTTCTGCTCGATCTGCGCACGCGACAGCGGGTTTTCGAACGAGCCGAGTGGATGCCGGCAATGCGCAGTGAGCGTCGTGCCGTCAGCCAAATCGACGTCGACAACAGCCTGCGAGCCAGCAACCGAAGGCTCGGCGCGGACTTCAATCTGCTCGGCCGCGAAACGCCGCAATTTCGGGTCGTCGTAACGCGCCGGCTCGAACTGCGCCAAGGTCAGGGCGCGGTCGTGCAAGATGACGGCCGCGGTGTAATGCGCCGAAAGCAGCGCCTCGAACTTGGCTTTATAGGTGCCAAAGCCGCCGTGCATGGCGAAGGCCGGCTCGCTCAAGCCGACGCGAACCTTGCGGATGCGCGCGGTGTCGAATTTGTGCTCGCCAATGATGTCGAACAGCGCGGTGTTCATGCCCTGAATGAGGGTCGCCGAGGGCCACAGCCGCATGGCGATCTGCTCGAGCTCCCAGCGCGCGCCGAGATCGGCGGTGGCGGCATCAGGTTTGCCGCCGTCGACGTAGGTGGTGTAGAGCCCGCCGTCTTTGGCGGTGAGGAATTCGCGCGTGGCGACGAATTTTTGCTGCGCCAAAAGCGCCGCCATCAATCCCGACAGCGCGCCGCGGCACTGATGGAATTTCACCGTCGGTGTACCCCAGGCTGCGAAAGTGCCGGCGGCCTGGCTGCCGGCTAGACCAAATGCCCGCGCCATCGTGTCGGCGTCGAATTTCAGTAGCGATCCGACCGCCGCCGCAGCGCCGAACGGACCGAAAATGCCGGGGCCGTGCCAGCCCCGCGCTCGGAATTTCGGATAATCGGTGCCGACGCCGACCCGCGTTGTCACCTCACAGCCGGCTGCAATCGCGGTGAGCAGCGCGCGGCCGTCGAGCCCGTCACGTTCGGCAATCGCGAGCGCCGGCGGTATCACTTCGGGCGTGACATGCGTCATCGTCTCGCGATGCACGTCGCACATCGTCGTAGCGGTGACCAGATAAGCATTGAGCAGCGTCGCGCCGGCAAGCGACATCGGTTCGCCGCCGATCACGCTGGCTTCGCTCGACTGTGCCAGCGCCGACGCGAACGCCGCGACCTGGCCGGTTTCCTCGCCGAGCCGGCCCGATACCGCGCAAGCGAGCGCATCGAGCAGCAGGTCCTTGCAGTGATCGCGCACCCGCTGCGGAATATCCTCGTAGCGCAATGCGGTGACGAATTGCGCCAGCGCCTGGGTTGCTTCCGCCGCCATCTCGACCTCCGCCTGTTTGAGTGAAGCGTAGCGGTAAGCGTGAGCGGCTGGCAACTTGCCCGAAAACCGGTTTCCCCTTTGCCGGATCATGCTCTAAAAGCGTGGCGCGGCCGGCGCTTGGCTGCGAGGAGAACCGCATGCGGCCGAGCCGCCGACAGCCTGATGAACTGCGCCCGGTGTCACTGGAACGCGGCGTGGTGAAATTCGCCGAAGGCTCATGTTTCGTAAAATTTGGCGAAACCCACGTGCTGGTCACCGCAACGCTGGAAGACCGCCTGCCGCCGTGGCTCAAAGGCCAGGGGCGCGGTTGGGTCACGGCCGAATACGGCATGCTGCCGCGCGCTACGCTTGAACGAACCCGCCGCGAGGCGTCCGCCGGCAAGCAGAGTGGCCGTACGGTCGAAATTCAGCGGCTGATCGGACGCAGTCTGCGCGCGGTGGTCGATCTCAAGGCGCTCGGTGAACGCCAGATCACGGTCGATTGCGACGTGATCCAGGCCGACGGCGGCACCCGCACCGCTTCGATTACCGGCGCCTGGATCGCGCTATACGATTGCCTCGCCTGGATGAAAACGCGCGACATGGTCGAGATGAGCGTGCTGCGCGATCATATCGCGGCCATCTCTTGCGGTGTGTTCGGCGGTGTCGCCGTGCTCGACCTCGATTACGCTGAAGATTCGCAGGCCGACACCGACGCCAACTTCATCCTCACCGGCAACGGTAACATCGTCGAGATTCAGGCCACCGCGGAAAAGACGCCATTCTCCGAAGATCAGTTCGCCACACTGTTGGCGCTCGCCAAGAAGGGCGTCACAAAACTCGTCGACTTGCAGAAGATGGCGGTGATGTGAGTGGCCATCGCCGCATCCAAGGCCGGCTTGTGATCGCGACGCACAATCCTGGCAAGCTCGCCGAAATGCAGGAGCTGCTTGCACCTTACGGTATCGACGCCACATCGGCGGGAGAGCTCGGATTGCCCGAACCGAACGAGACCGGAATGACGTTTCGCGATAATGCCCGCATCAAAGCGCAAGCGGCCGCCCAGGCGACCGGCCTGCCCGCCTTCGCCGACGATTCCGGGCTGGCCGTCGACGCGCTCGGCGGAGCGCCGGGCATCCTATCCGCGCGCTGGGCCGGCCCCGACAAGAATTTCAGCCGCGCCATGGCGCATATCGAGGACAAGCTCCAGGCAGCGGGCGCGACAACCCCGGAATGCCGTAAAGCGCATTTCGTCTCGGCGCTGTGCGTCGCCTGGCCGGACGGCCATGTCGAGGATTTCGAGGCCCGCGTTGACGGCACGCTGGTCTGGCCGCCGCGTGGCGCCCTGGGTTTTGGCTACGATCCAATGTTCCTGCCCGACGGCCACACACGGACTTTCGGCGAAATGTCGAGCGAGGAGAAGCACGGCCTGCCCCCGCGCGGCAAAGGTCTGTCACATCGGGCCCGCGCTTTTGTAAAGCTGGCGGAGGCGTGTCTTGAGCAACGCTGAGCAGACCGCCTTCGGCGTTTACATCCATTGGCCGTTCTGCCTGTCGAAATGCCCGTATTGCGATTTCAACAGCCACGTGCGCCGCGAGCCGATCGACGAGCCGCGGTTCGCTCGCGCCTTTGCGGCCGAAATCGCCACCACGGCGGCACGGCTGCCGGACCGCACCGTTTCGACGATTTTCTTCGGCGGCGGCACGCCGTCACTGATGCAACCGGCAACGATCGGGGCCGTACTCGACGCCGTGGCGAAACACTGGCGGGTCGCACCCGATGTCGAGGTCACACTCGAAGCCAATCCGACCAGCGTCGAGGCGACGCGCTTTCGCGGCTATCGTACGGCCGGCGTCAACCGCGTCTCGCTCGGCGTGCAGGCGCTCGATGACCGCGCACTGGCCGAACTTGGCCGTACCCACACGTCGCGCGAAGCGCTCGATGCCGTCGCCGTCGCCCGCTCGATCTTCGATCGCTATTCGTTCGACCTGATCTATGCCCGGCCGCGGCAGCAACCGGAGCAATGGGCGGTCGAACTCAAGCGCGCACTAACCGAGGTTGGCGAGCACCTGTCGCTCTATCAACTGACGATCGAGCAGGACACGCCGTTTGAGGCGCTTCACGCCGCGGGCAAGCTCAAGACGCCCGACGAGGACAGCGCGCGGGCCCTTTACGACGTCACCCTGGAAACCTGCGCTGCACATGGTCTACCGGCCTACGAGATTTCCAATCACGCCCGGGCCGGGGCCGAGTGCCGGCACAACCTCGTCTATTGGCGGGGGCACGAATATGCCGGTGTCGGGCCTGGGGCTCACGGACGGCTGAACATCGACGGCGACCGGCACGCCACGGCAACGGAAAAGCGTCCAGAGACCTGGCTCACGCGGGTCGAGGCGGACGGCCACGGCCTGGTCACCGACGACGTGCTGACCCGCGACGAGATCGCCGACGAGTTCCTGCTGATGGGGCTCCGGCTCGCCGAAGGTATCGACATGGGTCGCTTCGAAGCACTGGCCGGCCGGCCTCTCGATCCCGTCCGCATCGCTGCGCTGCGTGAGCACGGCCTGATCGAGACCACCGTCCAGGGACGCCTGAAGGTCACGCTGTTTGGTTTCCCGGTGCTCGACGCCGTGGTCGCCGATCTCGCGGCTTAAAGACCAAATGATGGAACGGCCCCAAAAGGCTTCAAAGGGAACCGTCAAATTAGTAAGCTTACTTATATTTGATGATCTAGACCACCTCGGCGCACGTCTAAGTCTCTGCCCGCAATGATATTTTTTCGGAGAGGCGTGGATGAGCGTTCCGGAAGCCCGCGATTTTAACCGCGTCAAATTGATAAGTGGGCTTAGTATTGGGCCGCAAAACACTACGGATCCTTATCCAGTATCTACCTTACTTTGAGTTTCCGTTGACCGTTGGCGTGCAAGCGTTCGCCGTAGGCCGAAAGGGCCTATAAATTAGTAAGCTCACTTATATTCCCGAGGCACCGAATGATTTTGGCGGTGGCGATACCACCTGCGTCCCGGTGGGAGTCACCCGCAATACGGCTAGTCCGCGCTCATTTGTGCCGTCCTGGCGGAAGCGAAACAGGCCATCGATGCCAGTGAAACCCGATGGATTGGTCAGGACTGCCGGCGAGAACCGCTGCGTCCCTTGGGTTTTCACCAGCGCCGCAATCAGCGCCACGGCGTCGTAAGCGAGTGTCGCGGTACGCACCGGCTCCTGCTTGTAGTGGGCGCGGTAGCGCTCGACGAAGGCACGGAAGCCCGCGCCGTCCGGCGCCGCATACCAGCCGCCATCGAGTCCAGGCGCAGAGCTGATGCGCGGGTCGTCCCACAGTCCGGTGCCGAGCAACTGGATTTTCTTGGTATTGACGCCGTTCGACACCAGCATCGCCACCACGTCCGGCACCGCGTCGCCGCCATCAGGAATAAAGATCGCCTCGGCGCGGACCGCAACTTGAGCGACATTGCGCACCGGACCGGCCATGGCCGCCTTGTCGTGGGTATAGTGTTCCAGCGCGACAATCTGACCGTTGCGGCGGGCAACCGCCTGTTTGAAGGCCGCTTCGACGACAATCCCGTAGGGATTGTCGGGAATCAGCGCCGCATAGGAGCGCTTTCCGGTTGACGAGGCATATTGCACGATCCGCTCGACGTCGGTTTCCGGCAGGAAACTCAGCAGGTAGACGCCATTCGAGGCGACATTGGCGTCGGTCGAGAACGCGATGACCGGCACATTGCGCCCCCGCGCCACCTGCCCGACCGCACTGACGGACTGCGCGAACAGCGGGCCGAGGATGATCTCGGCGCCACCGTCGAGCGCCTGCTGGGCGACTTGGCGCGCCGTGTCGGCATTGCCGCCGTCATCCATCACCAGAAGCTGGATGTTCGGCGCATTGAATTCACTCAGCGCCATTTCCGCGGCGTTGCGCATAGCCTGGCCGGCGACACCCGCATTACCGCCCGCCGAGAGCGGCAGGATCAAACCGGCCTTGATCTCCCCGGCGCCGATCGTCATGCCCGGCGCGGCCGGGCCGGCCTGTGGCGGCGGATTGGAAGACATTGGTGGCAGGGATCTCGTAAAGCTCGAATTGCCGGAACAGCCTCCAAGCAGGGTTCCGGCCGACGCCAGCAGGCCCGCCACTGTACGGCGCCGGGACAGCGACCCGGCCGGCGCATGGAACGGCAATTCCGCAGACACAGCGGGTTTCCTCACGTCGGCGTAGTCACCCCATGCAATTGGGCGGTGCCAATCTGTCATTCTGGCGGCGAATAGTTAACTAAATGGAAAGCATAATGGAATCCGCCACCGCCATGACGCCGCAGGCTGCCGGCGCTAGACTGCCAGGTCATGAGCCCCCCGCCGCATGACCCGATCAGCCGGCCACGGCGCTATAGCGTCGAGGGTCGCGATGTCGATGTCGTGCGTACCGCTCCGGGACTGCATGTCGTCGCCACGCCGATCGGGAACCTGGGCGATGTCACGCTCCGCGCGCTGAAGACACTAGCCGGCGCCGACCTGATCGCCTGCGAAGATACCCGCGTAACGCGCAAACTGCTCGATCGCTACGTCATCGGCACGCCGCTGACCCCGTACCACGATCACAACGCGGCCAAGGTGCGCCCGATGCTGTTGCGCCGGCTCGCCGAGGGCGCGGCAATCGCACTGGTGTCGGACGCCGGCACGCCGCTGGTCTCCGATCCTGGCTTCAAGCTGGTGCGCGCGGCGCAGGAGGCCGGGCATCCGGTCACGGCGTTGCCCGGCGCGTCGGCCACACTGGCAGCGCTTACCGTCGCCGGCTTACCGACCGATCAGTTTTTCTTCGCCGGCTTCCTGCCGCCGAAGCAAGCGGCGCGGCGCGCGCGCATTACCGAGCTTGGCCGCATTCCGGCGACGCTGGTTTTGTTCGAGACCGGGCCGCGGCTTGCCGAAACGCTCGCCGATCTTGCGGCGGCGCTTGGCCCGCGCGAGGCGGCAATCTGCCGCGAGCTCACCAAGCTGCACGAGGAGATCCGCCGCGGCGAACTTATGGCGCTGGCGCAAGAGCTTGCCGGCAACGAGCCGCGCGGCGAGATTGTCGTTGTTATCGCGCCGCCACCGGCGGTGGCGCAGCCGAGCGCCAGTGAGACCGACACATTGCTGCGCGCGGCACTGGCCCGCGTCTCGCTGAAAGATGCCGTCGGCGAGGTGGCCGACGTCACCGGCATGCCGCGGCGCGAACTTTATCAGCGTGCGCTCCTGCTGGCGAAGGAAGCCGATCGTGCCACGCCGCGCTAAGCCATTGTCGCCGCCCAGACCGGCGCCGCAGCCGGAGCGCGTCGCCGCGTTTCGGCTCGGCCTTTCGGCGGAGAGCCGCGCCGCCATGCTGCTCCTCGCCAAGGGCTACCGGATCGCGGCGCGGCGCTGGAAAACCCCAGTCGGCGAAATCGACATCGTGGCGCGGCGCCGGCGCGACCTGGTATTCGTCGAGGTCAAGGCGCGCAACCATCTCGACGATGCCGCCGAAGCCGTCACCGAGCGGTCGAAACAGCGCATCGTCGCTGCCGCCGAATACTGGCTTGCGCGACACGCCGACGATGCCAACTGCTTCATTCGCTTCGACGCCATCCTGGTCGCGCCTGGTAAAATGCCCCGGCACGTCGCCAATGCCTTCGATGCGACGCGCTAGATTACTTGGCGGCCGACGGTGGCGGCGCGGACGAAAATTGCGTAGACGTTATCGGCTATTGCTGTTCCAACCTGCCACTCGATCGGCCCCTTGCCCCGCTCCGATGTCATGCGCCTGAATGTCGCCGTGCAAATGGATCCAATCGACCGGATCAATATCCGCGGCGACTCGACGTTTGCGCTGTTGTTGGAAGCGCAGGCGCGCGCCCATCCAGTGTCCTATTACACGCCCGACCGGCTCTCGCTGCGCGACGGCAAGGTCTCGGCCACGGTGCGGTCGCTGGCAGTGCGCGATATCGCGGGCGATCACTTCACGCTGGGCGAGCCAACGCACGTCGATCTGTCGACATTCGATGTCGTACTGCTGCGCCAGGACCCGCCGTTCGATCTGTCCTATATCAGCACCACCCACTTCCTTGAGCGCCTGCAGCCGAAGACGCTGGTGGTCAACGATCCAGCCCATGTGCGCAACGCGCCGGAAAAAGTGTTCGTCACCGAGTTTCCCGACCTGATGCCGCCGACGCTGCTCACCCGCGACCTTGACGCCATCAAGGCATTTCGCGGCGAGCACGGCGACATCGTCATGAAGCCGCTCTACGGCAAGGGCGGCGAAGCAGTGTTCCTGCTCAAGCGCGACGATCTCAATTTCGGCTCGCTGTACGATCTGTTCTCGACCATGTCGCGCGAGCCCTGGGTGGTGCAGAAATTCCTGCCCGCCGTGAAGGAAGGCGACAAGCGCATCATCCTGGTCGACGGCGAGTTCGCCGGCGCGGTCAATCGCGTGCCGGCGGCCGACGACCTGCGCTCCAATATGGTGCGCGGCGGCGTGCCGGCGGCAACCGAGCTGACCGCGCGCGAGCGCCATATTTGCAAGCGGCTCGGGCCGGCGCTGCGCCAGCGCGGACTGTTGTTCGTCGGTATCGACGTGATCGGCGACTTTCTCACCGAGATCAACGTCACCTCGCCCACCGGCATCCGCTCGATAAAAAATCTCGGCGGCCCGGACATCGCGGCGCTGATCTGGGACAAGATCGAGGCTAAGCGGAAGTCGTCTTAGCCCCGCGCCGGTACTGCCGCGGGCGCTCCGATACGCTGCGGCGACGATTTTCGCACCGTGAGCACCAGCGCCGCGGCGATGATACATAGCGCGCCGGAGATGAAGAACGCCGGCAGATAGGTCGAATATTCTGTGCGTATGAGGCCGGCGCCGAAGGCCGCGCTCGCTGCGCCGATCTGATGGCCGGCAAATATCCAACCGAACACCATGCCGGCCTTCTCGGGGCCGAAACGGTCGGCGGTCAGCTTCACGGTCGGCGGCACGGTCGCGATCCAGTCCAGCCCGTAGAACATTGCGAATAGCGACAACCCGTAGAACGTGAAGTCGGTGAACGGCAGATAGAGCAGCGACAGCCCGCGCAGACCATAATACCAGAACAAAAGCCAGCGATTGTCGAAGCGGTCGGACAGCCAGCCCGATCCGATCGTGCCGAAGAAATCAAAGATGCCCATCATCGCCAGCACGCTGGCAGCGGTCACCGCCGGCAGGCCGTAATCGTGACACAGCGTGACGAAGTGGGTCTGGATTAAGCCGTTCGTGCTGCTGCCGCAGACGAAGAACGTCGCGAACAGCACCCAGAAGATCGGCACTCGCGCGGCTTCCCTGAGCACACTGATCGGCGCCATCAACAGCGACAGCAAGCCGACACCTTGCGCCGGCGGCGGCGTGATCTTGGTTTCGCCGTAGAGCGGCAGGCTGAGATCGCTCGGTCGGTCGCGCATCAGGAGCGACACGACCAGCGCGGCCACGCCGAGCATGCCGGCGACGAAAATCAAAGCGGCGCGCCAGCCATAGGCCGTCGTGAGCTGCGCAATCAGCGGCAGGAAGACGAGCTGGCCGGTGGCGTTGCTCGCCGCCAGCAAGCCTATGACGAGGCCGCGGCGATGATTGAACCAGCGGGTCGCCACCGTCGCCGCCAGCACCATGGCGGTGAGCCCGGTGCCGATGCCGACCACCACGCCCCACAGCAGCACAAGCTGCCAAAGCTGCTTCATCGCCAATGACGTCAGAAGGCCGCCGGCAATTATCGCCATCGCGACCATGATGACGCGCCGCACGCCGAAGCGGTTCATGAACGCCGCGGCGAACGGTCCGAACAAGCCGAACAGCATGATACGCAACGCCAGCGCCGAAGAAATCTGCGCGTCGCTCCATCCGAATTCCTGCTCGAGCGGCACGATCAGCACGCCAGGCGTACCCATCGCCGCGGCGGTGATCAGCAGCGTAAGGAACGTCACGCCGACGACAACCCAGCCGTAATGGATGTTGCGGCGTCCGAGCGCCGCGGCGAGGGATGAGGACGCCATGGTGTCTGTTCCGATCCAGTCGCGCGAATTTAGATGATGGTTGTCATCTTTGCCTTGCTTATTGATGACGATCGTCATATAAATTGTCAAGCGCCGCTCGTAGACGCATGGCTGAGGTGCTTGATGAGAGTAAGCCGGGAAAAGGCCGCGCAGCACCGCGAGCGCATCATCGATGCGGCCGGCGCGCTGTTCCGCGCCAAGGGATTCGGCGGCATCGGCGTCGCCGACATCATGAAAGCCGCCGATCTGACCCACGGCGGCTTCTACGGCCACTTCGCCTCCAAGGACGACCTCGTCGCGCAGGCGAGCAGGCGGACGATGGCGCGCGCGGCGGAGAACTGGTCGAAACGCGCCGCGGCCGATCCCGATGCGCCATTCGCGGCGCTGCTTGAGCACTATCTTTCACCATGCCATCGCGATGACCCGGGCCAAGGCTGCGCCTTTGCGGCGCTCGGCAACGATGCGGCGCGCAGCGGCAAGGTCGTCCGCACTGCATTTGCCGAAGGGCTGGAGCCGCTCATCGACATTCTGGCGCAATCGATCCCCGGCCGGTCGAAGGCGACGCGGCGGCGCAAGGCGCTTGCCGCAATGGCCACCTTGGTCGGTGCCTTGACGTTGGCCCGCGCCGTCGAAGGCGCACATCTTTCCGACGACATCCTCGACGCCACCCGGCGCGAACTGTTGGGAAGCGCAACCGAACCCCGCAAATAGCGAATATATGCGGTTTCGCCGGTTTGTTCCCTAAATGTTCTTGACGCGTATGGGGGATTATGTACTTGACGTACCGAAAGCCGGGGAGTAAAATGGCCTTAGGATAGAGTTAAGGCCATGAGATTACAGAAGATTTACAGCGACGAAACAGCGGCCCGCAAGCACCTAGAAAGGTTGCTTTGGCCCGAAGGCCCTTTTTGCCCGCACTGTGGCAACGCTGATCCCAAACGCATCCACAAGCTACAGGGCAAGAGCACCCGCGATGGCGTCTACAAGTGCCGCGAGTGCGAGAAGCCCTTTAGCGTGACCGTGGGAACGGTGTTCGAAAGCAGCCACGTCCCGCTGCACAAATGGGTTTACGCGACGCACCTGCTTACGGCTTCAAAGAAAGGCATTTCCAGCCATCAGCTCATGCGCATGTTGGGCGTGAGCTACAAGACGGCTTGGTTTATGGCGCATCGCATCCGTGAGGGAATGCGTCCTGCCGAACTGACCCCCATGGGCGGAAGCGGCAATACCAGCATCGAATTTCTTGCTTGCAACGTTCTCTATAAGCGTGCGGAATTTAAGAAATATTTCAACGTCATCATTGGCCCGCGTCATTCCGTTGGCCAGTCCATAATCTGATAAAGCTTCATGCGTGACGGTATAGACGATGAGATGATCGTGTTGGTCTGCCATTCTGAAATCGTACCCCATTTATGCTGGGTTCGTAGGCATCATCGTATCTGTGGAGCGGCATGTGTTTTCCTCCAGCGTAAGAAGCGTTTCGCTTGCTGTTTAATTGACTTTGGCGCTACGAGGCCGTCGATAGGTCAGGCGCTTGCCGGGGATACCCTGTAACGCTTTCTCAGCGCGGGCTTCATCGTTCACGCCGAGCGCAACGCGATTTGAGTAGCGGAAATCGAACTCGCTTAAATAGCGGTGGAGATGCTTTTCGCTGCAATGCTGATACACGCCCTTCATGCCGCGTTTGAAGATCGAGTAGTAGCCTTCGACCGTGTTGGTATGGATTTCACCGGGTTTCCAATATTCGCCTTGCGCATGTTCGACGCTGCCGTGCGAGGCAAACTCTTTGCCAATCGCGCGATAGTGCAGCGCCTTGTCGGTCATGAGATCGCTTTCGCGGCGAACGTTCTGGCGCAATATCGGAACGATGCTGGCAATCGAGTGTCCTTCGGTGTGGAAAGAGCGAGCGGAGCCGCCGCGCTCAACCAGCGTTAGGACCATGTTCTTGTTGTGATAGCCGGTCTTATCGACGCCGTGGCCTTCCTGCCTGCCGATGTAGGTTTCGTCTACCTCGACCGGCTTACCGATCGCATCATTACTAATGCCGATCTCTCTCGGCTCAGTTAAGATCCATCTTGGAATCTTCGCAGCGGCGCCAAATGCGGTTAAATTCCATCGAAAAATAATGAAAAAGACCGTCCTGTGTAGTGGTTAGATCAAAGCGCCAGCATGGCGTCGCGTCTATCCGGCGCGCTTCATGCTGATCGCGGCCATGAATCCGTGCCGCTGCGGCCGCGCCAGCGAGCCCGGTTTTACCTGCCGCCGCGGCCCTAATGCGCGCTGCGCCGCCGATTATCAGACCCGGATTTCCGGCCCGCTGCTTGATCGCATCGACCTCCACATCGAAGTACCGGCGGTGACTGCCGCCGATCTCATCCTGCCGCCGCCCGCGAGCGCCAGATCGCGCGCTATGCCGCCGTCGGCCTGCTGCACATCCGCAGCAATGCGGCGGTGTCGGGCGCGATCCTTGAAGATATTGCCAAGCCGGATGCCAGCGGGCTCACGCTGTTGCGCGATGCCGCCGAGGCGATGCGGCTGTCAGCCCGCGGCTATCATCGCGTGCTGCGTGTGGCCCGTACGCTCGCCGATCTCGACGGCGCCGACAAAGTCGGCCGCGTGCATCTTGCCGAAGCGCTGTCGTATCGCGCGCTGGCGGATGAAATCCGCCGCGCGGCTTGATCAGCCCGAGCCGCTCGCCACGCTGATCGCGCCGCGCATGCCGATCGCCGACAGGAATTCCTGACGCGTCTCGGCGTGATCGCGGAACACGCCCAGCATGCGGCTCGTCACCATGGTGACGCCGGGTTTGTGCACGCCGCGCGTGGTCATGCACTGATGGGTACCTTCGGTGACGATGGCAACGCCGTGAGGTTTAAGCACTTGATCGAGGCAGGCCGCGATCTCGGCGGTCATCTTCTCCTGAATCTGCAACCGCCGCGCATAGACCTCGACCAGCCGTGCTAGTTTGGAAATGCCGACGACGCGGTTGCGCGGCAAATAACCGATATGCACGCGCCCGATGATCGGAGCGAGATGGTGCTCGCAAAACGACTCGAAGCGGATGTCACGCAGCACGACGACTTCGTCGTAGCCACCGGTCTCCTCGAAGGTGCGCTTGAGATATTCGCGCGGATCGTCGTTATAGCCGGAGAACCATTCCTCATAGGCGCGGGCGACCCGCGACGGCGTAGCGAGCAAGCCTTCGCGATCCGGATCGTCGCCGGCCCAGCGGATGAGCGTGCGCACCGCGGCCTCGGCCTCGGCCCGCGACGGCTTGGCGGACTTGCTGGTCCCGGCAGACTTGCCGGACGCAGCAGGCTTGCCGGACGCAGCAGATTTGGCCGGAACGCCGGACTGCGTCCCCGAGCGCCTGGAACTCGACACTTTATCCATCTGATGTCTCCGGCCGCGGCCATTGAGCTCGTACAAACCGGCCCCGCCGCCAGGAGCCAAAGGCAATGTTAACAAAGCATCAACCGTCCCTCCAATCGCAGGGGGCGATTGCAAGGGATGCGCAACGTTCATAGGCCAAAATCGGCATCGTCACACCGATAAACCAGGCACCAACGCGGCTTCAAACGACAGTCCCGTGTAAAGTGCAGAGCGGGGTTTTGAGACCATGCGCCCGCGCGTTATTCTTCGAAAACCCAGCATCGTCACCCGCCGCCTGATTTCCCTCGTCGTTCGCACCACCGTCATCACTTCGATGTCGTTTGCGGTGGCGTTTGGCTTCCTGTCCGGCGCGACCTCGCCGATGGCGCATTACGATCCGAACTCGTTTGCGATCGGGGTTGCGACGCTGCTCGGCGCCGCTTGCGGGGGGATTGGAATTCTCATCTCCCGCATCCGACAAATGAAGGCGGAGTTGCGCGGGCTCGAAAGCAACCTCGAACAGGCGGCCGACCGCAACTGGGAAATCAGCGAAGCACAGGAGCGCGCCAAAAGCTTCTTCGAGGCGCAGGGCGACGTCATCGTGCGACGCGATGCAGCCTTAGCCATCACCTATGCCAACGACGCGTTCTGCGCGCTCGCCGGACGCCCGCGAGAGGAACTTCTCGCCACGACGTTTGCGCTTCCGGTCGAGGAGCAAAGTGAAGTGTCGAGCCTCTCCGATGGCACCCGTGTTCACGATCAGAAGATCGCGGCGCCGGAAGGCGCGCGCTGGATCGCCTGGCGCGAGGTCACGGTGCGCGCCGACAGCGGCAGCGAAATCCAGAGCGTCGGCCGCGATATGACCGATCGCGTCACCACCGAGCACGCGCTGGCCGATGCCCGCGACCAGGCCGAAGCGGCAAGCCGCGCCAAATCGCGCTTTCTTGCCATGGTGTCGCACGAGATCCGCACACCGCTCAACGGCATCCTCGGCATGACCGACTTGCTCGGCGACACCCCGCTAGTGCCCGAACAGGCCACCTACCTGAAAGCGGTCAAGACCTCGGGTGAGACGCTGCTGTCGCTGATCGAGGAAATTCTCGACTTTTCCAAGATCGAAGCCGGCCGGCTCGATCTCGCCTTGCGGCCGTTCGCGCTCGCGGCCCTGGTCGAGGAAGCGGTAGAACTGCTCGGCCCGCGTGCCCAAAGCAAGGGCCTCGAAATCTGCTGCTATGTCGACGAACGACTGCCGTCGCGCGTGATCGGCGACGCGACGCGGCTGCGTCAGGTGCTGTTCAACCTCGCCGGCAATGCCATCAAATTCACCGAACACGGCGGCGTCTCGATCATCGTCGAGCCGGGTGTGCAGGACAACGGCATTGCCATTGCGGTGCGCGATACCGGCATCGGCATGACGCCCGATGATCAAGCGCGGATATTCCTCGAGTTCGAGCAGGCCGATTCCGGTTCCGCGCGTAAATTCGGCGGCACCGGACTCGGCTTGAGCATTTCCAAACGCATCGTTGAACGCATGGGTGGAACCATTGCGGTCGAGAGCACGCCTGGCAAGGGCTCGACCTTCTCGGTCGCGCTTGCGCTACCGCGCGCCGCCGATGCCGAGGATGCCCCGTTTACCGCACCCGATCTCGCCGGCAGCGATATTCTGATCGTCGCGCCGGCCGAGATCGAAGCGTCGCTGATCGCGCGGCGGCTGCAACGCTGGGGCGCGCGGACCCGGATCGTACCCGACGAAGCAGTCGCGGCGGCGCTGCTGCCGGAACAGTCGTGGAGCGCCATCCTGGTCGACCACACGCTCGGCATGACGGCCAGCGAAGCGCTGGCCCGCATGGCGGCACGGATTCCACGCCGCATCGTCATGGTGCCGCCAGCCGTGCGCAACAGGCTCGCCGCGCTGAAAGCGGCCGGCTTCAGCAGCTATCTGATCAAGCCGGTGCGCGCCGCTTCACTTGCCGCGCGCTTCTCGGCCGACGACGCCTTCGACGCGAATGTTGCGGGCGAGACGACGGAGCTGCTGGCTGAATCACGGCCCGGGCACACGCTTTCGATCCTGGTTGCCGAGGACAACGAGATCAATGCGCTGTTGGCGCGCGCATTATTGGTCAAGCTCGGTCATCGCCCGACCATTGCGGCGAGCGGTGCCGCGGCTATCGCGTACTGGCTTGCAGCGCTTTCCGCCAACACCCCCTACGACCGCGTGCTGATGGATTTGCACATGCCGGGGATGGATGGCCTGGAAGCGACGCGGCGCATTCGCAATCTCGAAGAAGAAGAGAATGCGCCGCGCACGCCAATCATCGCGCTGACGGCAAACGTGTCCGCCGAGGATCGCGACGCCTGTCTTGCCGCCGGCATGGATGGTTTTCTCGTTAAGCCGCTCGATCGAGAGCAGCTCGCCACAACGCTTGCCGATTGCAACGCGGCGCTCGCGGCCTAACCCAATAATCCGATCAGGTTGAATTGGATCATGGGTCCAGGATTTTCATCGGAGCATGATCTTTTCGAAAAACCGGTTCCACCCTCGGATCAAGTCCGGGGGCAAGCTTTTTCCGGATCATACTCAAGCGATCACAATCGGCGCAGCGCCACTTCCTCGACCTGGTGGCTTTCGCCCTTCTTGAGGATGAGATCGGCACGCTGCCGCGTCGGCAGGATATTCTCGTACAGATTGACGAGATTGATTCGGTTCCAGATCGACGTGGCGGTGGCGACCGCCTCGGCGTCGGACAATCCTGCATAGCGGTGGAAATAGGACTTCGGATCGGCGAATGCGGTGCCGCGCAGGGTCAGGAAACGGCTGACATACCACGACAACAACACGTCCTCGTCGGCATCGAGATAGACCGAAAAATCGAAAAAGTCGGACACGAACGGAACCGCCTTGCCATCCTTCGGCAGACGGCCGGCTTGCAGCACGTTGAGACCCTCGACGATGAGGATGTCGGGCCGGTCGATCTCGATCCACTGGTTCGGGATCACGTCATAAATCAGATGCGAATAGACCGGCGCGCGGACCGGTCGCCGCCCGGCCTTGATGTCGGACAGGAAACGTAACAGCGCTGGCAGATCGTAGCTTTCCGGAAAGCCCTTCTTCTCCATCAGGCCTTCACGGTCGAGCACGGCGTTCGGATAGAGAAAGCCGTCGGTCGTGATCAGATCGACCTTGGGCACGTTCGGCCAGCGCGCCAGCAGCGCTTCCAGCACGCGCGCCGTGGTCGACTTGCCGGCCGCCACCGAGCCGCCGACCCCGATGATGTACGGCATCTTGGCGTCTTCGGTGCCGAGGAAACCCTGCTGGGCGCGAAACAAATTCTGCGTCGCGGCGACGTAGAGCGACAACAGCCGCGACAACGGCAGGTAGATTTCCTCGACCTCCGACATGTCGAGCAGATCGTGCATCGACCGCAGCCGCGCCACCTCGGCCGACTCGAGCGTCATCGGCGTATCCTCGCGCAGCGTCGCCCATTCACGGCGCGAGAATATGCGGTAGGGCGAAACGTCCTGTTCGGTACGCTGCTCCATATGTCTCAGCCGCCCTTGCGTGCCGCCTTTTCATCGAGGCCGGATTGGCGCGTGCGCGCGCCAAGCTCGGCTTCGACCTCGTCGAGGCTGATGCCGCGGGCGTGCAGCAGCACCAGAAGGTGATAGAGCACGTCGGCGGCTTCCGCCGTCATGCGGCTTTTGTCCTCGCCGACCGCGGCCAGTGCGGCTTCGACTGCCTCCTCGCCGAACTTTTTGGCGCATTGCGCCACGCCGCGATCGAGCAGCTTTCGCGTATAGGACACGTCCGCGCTCTCCTGGGCGCGGCTCTGCACGCGTTTTTCAAGGTCGCGGAGGGTGAAATTCGCCATTGCGATTTCTTAGCATCTCTGCGGCGAACGGGGGAGAGGCCTCATGGATCGAGCCGCATCGGCTGCCCGGCACGCGCCATGTAGGCCTTGGCGTCGCGCACCGAATACTCGCCGAAGTGGAAGATCGAGGCCGCCAGCACGGCGCTGGCATGGCCGTCGCGGATGCCTTCGACCATATGGTCGAGGTTGCCGACGCCGCCCGAGGCGATAACCGGGACGGTCACCGCATCGGCAATGGCGCGGGTGAGCCCGAGATCGTAGCCGTACCGAGTGCCGTCGCGATCCATCGACGTGAGCAGGATTTCACCGGCGCCGAGCGCCACCACTTCACGGGCGTAGACGACGGCGTCGATCCCGGTCGGGTTGCGGCCGCCATGGGTAAAAATCTCCCAGCGGTCCGTTTCGCCCGGCTTGGAAACTTTCTTGGCGTCAATGGCGACCACGATACACTGGTCGCCGAATTTTTCCGCTGCCTCGGCGACGAACTTGCGGCGCGTCACGGCCGCGGTGTTGATCGACACCTTGTCGGCGCCGGATGTCAGCAGCGCACGGATGTCCTCGACCGTGCGCACGCCACCGCCGACGGTGAGCGGCATGAAGCAGGCTTCCGCGGTACGCCGCACCACATCGAGCATGATGCCGCGGTTTTCGTGGCTCGCGGTAATGTCAAGAAATGTCAGCTCGTCGGCGCCGGCGTTGTCGTAGGCAATGGCCGCTTCGACCGGATCGCCCGCGTCGCGCAGGTTGACAAAATTGATGCCTTTGACGACTCGGCCGTCCTTGACATCGAGGCAGGGAATGACGCGGACCTTGAACATATCAGGCCGTCGCTTGCGCTTTGCGCAGAATGGCGAGCGCCGCCGCCGCGTCGAGCCTGCCGTCATACAGCGCACGGCCCGCGATGGCGCCTTCGAGTTTTTTGGCGCGTGGCACCATCAGCGAATGCACGTCGTCGAGTGAGGCTAAACCGCCAGAAGCAATCACCGGGATCGACACCGCCTCCGCGAGCGCAATCGTGGCGTCGAGATTGAGGCCCTTGAGCATGCCGTCGCGCGCCACGTCGGTGTAAATGATCGCCGCAACGCCGGCATCCTCGAAGCGCCGCGCGATATCGAGCGCGGAAAGCTCAGAAGTCTCGGCCCAGCCCTCAACCGCGACTTTGCCGTCGCGCGCATCGAGCCCGACCGCGATGCGTCGCGGATAGGCGCGCGCAGCCTCCTTGACCAGCGCGGGATTGCGCACAGCCGCCGTGCCGATAATGACCCGTGTTACGCCCTTGCCGAGCCAGCCCTCGACCGTGGCACGGTCGCGAATGCCGCCGCCGAGCTGCACCGGAATTTTCACCGCCGCGAGGATGCGCTCGACGGCCGCGGAATTCATCGGCTTGCCGGCGAATGCGCCGTCGAGATCGACGATGTGCAGATAGTCGAAGCCCTGCTGTGCGAACAGCGCGGCCTGCGCCGCCGGATCGCGATTGAACACGGTGGCGCGCGCCATGTCGCCCTGTTGCAGGCGCACAACTTCGCCATTTTTCAGATCGATGGCCGGGAACAGGATCACGGCTTCCACTTCAGGAAATTCGCGATCAGCGCCAGGCCGACTTTCTGGCTCTTCTCAGGGTGAAACTGGGTGCCGACGATATTGTCGCGCGCCACGACAGCCGTAACGAGCCCGCCATAATCGGCAGTTGCCACCAGATCGGCGTTGTTCGACGCTTTGAGGTGATAGGAGTGCACGAAATAGGCGTGACGGCCTTGCGGACCGAACGCAATTCCGTCGAGCAGTGGATGGGCGCGCGCCACGTTGAGTGTATTCCAGCCCATGTGCGGGATTTTCAAGTTCGGATCGCTCGGCGCGATGCGATCGACCTCGCCGGCGATCCAGCCCAGGCCTTCCTTGACCTCGTATTCGAGCCCGCGTTCGGCCAAAAGCTGCATGCCGACGCAGATTCCGAAGAACGGCCGCGCCTTGCGGCGCACCGCTTCCTCGATCGCATCGACCATGCCGTCGACGGCGTCGAGGCCGCGCTTGCAATCGGCAAACGCGCCGACGCCCGGTAGCACGATGCGATCGGCGTGCGCGACCACGGACGGATCTCGCGTCACCACGATAGGCTGGCCGATACCGGCGTCCCGCGCGGCGCGCTCGAACGCTTTCGCGGCCGAATGCAGATTGCCGGAACCATAATCGACGATGGCGACAGTCACCGGCTTGCTCCCGGTTCGGGAAACAGGCCGATCACGTCGGAAGTCCGCGGCTGATGCGGCGGCGGCGGCGATGGAACCGAGACAGCCGGCGCCACTGGCCGGGCGGCGGCTTGCAGCCAGGCGGCGAAGAACCGCCGCTCGGCGTCTTCGCGGTCTTCACCGGTTACGACGCCGACGTTTTTCCAGCCACGGCGACGTAACATAAAGCGGCGCAGCGTGCCGGCTTCGAGCCCGACCAGGAGTGCGACTAAAAATCCGACCAGGCCGATGATAAATCCTGACGCGCCGGCGATCGCGAGCACCAAGAAAAACACACCCAAGATTACGGCATAGAGCACGAGCACAAGCCATAGGCGATGCCGCAGCATCCACAGCGGCCCGAACAGGAACGCCCAGAACGAGAAGCCATCGCGCAAGAACACATAGCGCTCCGGTTCGGGCGCGACGGCGCCCGCCCGTACCGGCGGCTCATGCACGGTGTAGCTCGACATGGTTGTTCGTTAATTCCTTTTCTTTGCTGCATCCGGTAATCGCAGGCGTGAGATATAGGTATTACCCGCGGCGATTACTGGATCATCCGCATTCGCGGATGATGACACGGCACTAGCTGCCGAGACTGCCTTTGGTCGAAGGCACCTCGTTGGCGGCGCGCGCATCGATAGCCACCGCTGCCCGCAGCGCCCGCGCCAGACCCTTGAAGCAGGATTCGGCAATATGGTGGTCATTGCTGCCATAAAGCGTGGCGATATGCAGCGTCACGCCGCAATTCATGGCGAAGGCCTGAAACCATTCCTGCACCAGCGCAGTATCGAAGGCGCCGATCTTGGCGCGCACGAATTCGACCTGGAACACCAGGAACGGCCGTCCCGAAATGTCGATCGCCACGCGGGTGAGCGCCTCGTCCATCGGCAGATGCACGTCGGCGTAACGCGTGATGCCCTTCATGTCGCCGAGCGCCTGCTTCACCGCCTGGCCGAGCGCGATGCCGACATCCTCGGTAGTATGGTGCTGGTCGATGTGCAGATCGCCCTTGGCCTTGACGGTCAGATCGATGCGCGAGTGCCGCGCCAGAAGATCGAGCATGTGGTCGAGAAAGCCGATGCCGGTCGCAATCGAGGACATGCCGGCGCCATCGAGATCGACCGCGATCTCGATATCGGTCTCCTTGGTTGTCCGCTTCACTGCGCCTTTGCGCATGAAAAATCCTCGCGATTGCGCGCCTTTTATCAGGGCTTTGCCCCTGCCGCCAATGCTTCATCGGCGCATTTGCAATGGCGTCGGCCAACTCCTAAATCATGGCTCAGGCAAAGGCTTTTCACGCATGTCATCCCCCGAAACCGGTCATTCCGGCCCTTGGCACGGCACCACGATCCTGACCGTCCGTAAGGACGGCTTGGTTGCGATTGGCGGCGACGGCCAGGTTTCGATCGGCCAGACCATCGTCAAGGCCAACGCCAAGAAAGTGCGCCGGCTCGGCAAGGGCGACGTAATCGGCGGCTTCGCCGGCGCCACGGCCGACGCTTTCACATTGTTTGAACGGCTGGAAAGCAAGCTCGAGCAGTATCCCGGCCAGCTCACCCGCGCCGCGGTCGAGCTTGCCAAGGACTGGCGCACCGACCGCTATCTTCGCCGCCTCGAGGCCATGATGATCGTCGCCGACAAGGAGGTATCGCTGGTGCTGACCGGTACCGGCGACGTGCTGGAGCCCGAAGCCGGCATCGTCGGCATCGGCTCGGGCGGCAATTATGCGCTCGCCGCCGCCCGCGCGCTCGCCGATGGACCGCTCGGTGCTGAAGCCATCGTACGCAAGTCGCTCGACATCGCCGCCGACATTTGCGTCTACACCAACCGCAATGTCACCGTGGAAACGTTGTAAGCGTGACCGATTTTTCCCCCGCGAAATCGTCTCCGAACTCGACCGCTTCATCGTCGGCCAGGCTGATGCCAAGCGCGCCGTGGCAATCGCGCTGCGCAACCGCTGGCGCCGGCTGCAACTCGACGATCGGCTGCGCGAGGAAGTGCTGCCGAAGAATATCCTGATGATCGGACCGACCGGAGTCGGCAAGACCGAGATTTCCCGCCGCCTTGCCAAGCTCGCCGGCGCACCGTTCCTCAAGGTCGAGGCGACCAAGTTCACCGAGGTCGGTTATGTCGGCCGCGACGTCGAGCAGATCGTGCGCGATCTGGTCGAGATTGCCATTGGGCTGACGCGCGAGAAAAAACGCAAGGACGTCAAGACGCGCGCCGAAAAGGCCGCGGAAGACCGCGTGCTCGACGCGCTGGTCGGCGCCAATGCCAGCGGATCGACCAAGGAGACATTCCGCAAGAAATTGCGCAGCGGCGAGATGGACGACAAGGAAATCGAGATCGAAGTGCAGGCGTCCGGCGGCGGCATGCCCATGATCGACATACCGGGCATGCCCGGCGCGCAGATGGGTGCAATCTCGATCGGCGATATTTTCGGCAAGCTTGGCGGCAGCCGCACCAAGACGCGCCGCGTCACAGTGCACGATTCCTACGATATCTTGATCAACGAGGAATCCGACAA
Organism: uncultured Alphaproteobacteria bacterium; assembly: GCA_963733645.1. Taxonomy (GTDB): domain Bacteria; phylum Pseudomonadota; class Alphaproteobacteria; order Rhizobiales; family Xanthobacteraceae; genus BOG-931. Next base: position 248,302 of record CAVTFP010000004.1, on the reverse strand, counting down.
GTTGCTCGACACCGAGCAACTGACCCAGGAAGCGATCAGAGCCGTCGAGAACAACGGCATCGTGTTCCTCGACGAGATCGACAAAATCTGCGCGCGCGACGGCCGCATGGGTGCCGACGTATCGCGCGAGGGCGTGCAGCGCGATCTGCTGCCGTTGATCGAAGGCACCACCGTCGCCACCAAGCACGGCTCGGTAAAGACCGACCACATCCTGTTCATCGCCTCCGGCGCGTTCCATATCTCGAAGCCGTCGGACCTGCTGCCCGAGCTGCAAGGCCGGTTGCCGATCCGCGTCGAGCTCAAGCCGCTGTCGCGCGACGATATGCGCCGCATCCTCACCGAACCGGAAGCCTCGCTAATCAAGCAATATATTGCGCTGATGGCGACCGAGGGCGTGACGCTGGAATTTTCCGAGGATGCCATCGACGCCGTTGCCGATGTCGCCGTGGCGGTCAATTCAAGCGTCGAGAATATCGGCGCGCGGCGATTGCAAACAGTGATGGAGCGCATCCTCGATGACGTCTCCTTTGGTGCCCCCGACCGCTCCGGCGAAACCGTGAAAATCGACGCGGCTTACGTGGATAAGCACGTTGGCGACCTCGCCAAGAATACCGATCTGAGCCGGTTCATCCTTTAGCGCATATCCTCCATGACAGGTCAGCGTGACGCAGGCTCGGGCGTGGCGCGGCTGCGCGCGCGACGCTAATCTAAGGCGGTGCAGCCGGAGTAACGCCATGTTCACGCGCCGCCGATTGATCGCACTTGCCGCCGTGCCAGCACTGACGCCGAATTTTCTAACGCGCGCCGCCGAGGCGCAGGCCGGCGATTACCCCAACCACCCGGTGCACCTGATCGTGCCGCTGGCACCGGGAGGCCCGACGGATACGGTTGCGCGGGTACTGGCCGAACTACTATCCAAACGGTGGGGCCAGCAAGTTGTGGTCGAGAACAAAGCCGGCGGCGGCACCAATATCGGCAACGCTTATGTCGCTCATGCCGATCCCGATGGCTATACGGTGCTCTACGGCACTTCGTCGCTTGCCGTGAATGACACGCTTTATCGCTCGCTCGACTACAATCCGAATACGGATCTCGCGCCGGTGTCGATGGTGGCGAAATTTCCCTTCTTCATGTTCGTGCCGAATTCATCGCCGGCCAAAACCGTCGCGGAGTTCATCGCTTACGTCAAAGCGCATCAGGGCAAGCTCGTCATGGGTTCGCCCGGCACCGGAAGTGCACCGCATCTTACCGCCGAGCTTTTCCTGCAAATGGCCGGACTGCAGATGACGCATGTGCCGTATCGCGGCGCGGCACCCGCATTCATCGATCTTATTCCCGGCCGCATCGACTGTTACTTCGGCAGCGGCGAATTGCTGACCTATTCGCGTTCGGGCCAAGTGCGATGCCTGGCCACCACTGGCACCAAGAGAGCCTCGGCGGCTCCGGACATTCCCACCATTGCCGAGTCCGGACTGCCCAACTACGCCGTCGATTCCTGGCAAGGTGTGTTCTTGCCGGGAAAAACATCACCGCAGCTCGTGCAGAAATTGAGCGCCGATATCGTCGCGGTGCTCGCGCAGCCCGCGGTCGTCGAACAGCTGGCACAAACCGCCTATGCGGCAAAAGGTTCGTCGCCCGAAGAGCTGCGAGATTTTTTAAAAACGGATTCCGCGAAATGGAATGCCGTGATCAAGACAGCCGGAGTCTCGATCGAGCAGTAAGCGACGTTAGTCCTTGGCCGTCTCGCGGCTGATCTCGCGGATCATTGCCATCCACTTCTCAACTTCGGCGAGGACGCGGCCGTCTGCGCTGGCGCGCGGCGCGGCTTTCGGCTTCGGCTGCGTGTTGACGGTGTCAGATGTGACGGTTTCGACCATCGCTTCAGACATGGCACTCGTACTCCGATCTGGCGGCGTCGCCATCGCTCACACCGTTCTCGCAGGCGAAATTGACCATTTCGTGCGCCGAGTCCGACATTCCAATGGTTAAGGTTAACGGGGGAATTCAGCGCGCGCGGCGCAATCGCACATAAAGCGCGCCTTCGCCGCCGTGGCCGACATGGGCGTCGTCGAAACCGACGACAAGCAGGCGAAATTCCGGCAATGCGAGCCACATTGGCACCTGTCGCCGGAGCACGCCGCGCTCGCGATCTTCATCGTACTCGCCGCTGCGCGATCGACCACCCGAACCCTTGCCGGTGACGACGAGCACAATCTTGGCGCCGTCGGATTGAGCGCGGCGCAGAAATCGCAGCAGCGCCCCATGCGCCCGCATCTGGGTCATGCCGTGCAAGTCGAGCCGCGCCTCGATCGGCTCGCGGCCGCGTGCGACACGTTGCTTGAGCCGCCGGTCGAGCGGCGCGAGCGGCAGCGATTTCGGCGGCGGCATCTGACGCGTCGCGACAGCAGAATGCTGCGCCCGCGGTTTCACCGGAGTCGTCACCGGCGGTTCAATCGGCGGCGCGGCGGATTTTACAGGACCCCGCAACGGCGTGATCGAGCGCGCGAAAGTTTTCCAGAGGGCCCGTTCGTCGTCACTCAATTGCCGGCGCCGGCTCATGGCTTTGGCCGGGAGTTCCGCTTCGGCGCCGCCACTGGCGGTGCGGCGCGCTTCGCATCCGACTGCGCCGCCGGCGCCGGCGCCGGTTCCAGTCCCGGCACGTCGGTCGGATCGTCCATGGTGGTATCGCTCAGACTGAAACTGGTCGGGCGTTCCGGAGGCAGCGGCGTGTCGCGCCCTGCCTCGACCGGATCGAGCCGGCGCGGAATGAGCATCATGAAGTCGCCGGGATTCTTGATACGGCCAGCCATGCGTGCAGCTTCGTCCCCGGCGCCAAAATAGATGTCGGCGCGCGCCGGACCAACGATGGCCGAGCCGGTGTCTTGGCCGAACACCAGACGGCGGAATTTCGTCACCGCCTTCTCATTGGCGATCGGTAAATCGGCGTCAATGAAGAACGGCATGCCGTAGACATGCAGCGAGTGATCGATTGCGATCGATCGCCCAGGCACCAGCGGCACGCCTTCGGCGCCGATCGCCTCATCTTCGGTGGCGAGGTCGGTGATGCGGAAGAACACATAAGACTTGTTCGCCCGCCGCACATCTTTGGCGAGGTCGGGATTGGCTTCCATCCAGTCGCGGATGCTCCCCATCGACACACTGTCCCTGGTCAGGTAGCCACGGTCGATCAGGACCTTGCCGACCGGCACGTACGGCCAGCCGTTATGCAAATCGTAGTTGACGCGCAGGATGGTGCCGTCTTCCAGCCGGATCCGCGCTGAGCCCTGGATCTGGGCGAACAATACGTCGACCGGATCGTGCAGCCAGCAGATTTCCAGATGCCAGCCATCAAGCGCGCCGTCCTCGATCTCGCCGCGATCGTAATAGGGCACGATTTTGCGGCGGCCGACGCGGCGGCCGACTTTGACGCCCTTGCTCGGAAAAGCGTCGCCGAGCTTGCGCCGCCCCGACACCACGAGATTGGGCGGCCGCCGGTACAACGGCGCCGTGAACTGGCCGGTCGGCACCCGTGAGCCTTCAATGATCGGCTCATAATAGCCGGTCAGGAAACCGCCCTTATCGCCAAGGCGGTTGATGCGCAGCGGCCGGAAATTGTCCTCGAAGAATTTTCGGGCGCCATCGTCATCGAGCGGGATGGCCGCAAAGGCCGCGCCGCAAACATCCTTCAGGGCATCGAAAATCAGGCTGCCGCGGCCGGTCGGCCGTTGTTTGGTGACCGTGAGTGCGCGGCAGCTTGCGAGGAAGGTCGAGAATGCGGCGGCGTGGTCATCGCTGGCCCAGCCGTCGAGATCAGACCAGTTGACCGGCTCATATTGCGTATCGGGAAACCTGATCGGGTCGGTCTCAGCGCTGCGCGCCGCGCTCATGCCACCGCCAACAACAAGAAGCATGAACAATAAAAACGCCCGGCAACGTACTGCCATCGGCGCTACTGTCCGGCTTCGGTCGCGACAACTTTCCAATTCGGATCGCGGGAGGAGACATCGCGCGCAAAGGTCCAGACATCGGTCACGTCGGTAACCTTGTCGGCATTGCCGTCGATCACGGCGCCGTTGCGGTCGCGCGTCGATGAGACCAGCTTGGAGATGAAACGCAAGGTGATCTGCGCGGTGCGGTTGCGCAATTCGGCGGCGGTAATCGTCGAGGCATCGATCGAGACGAACCGCGTCTCCGCCGTCTCACCTTTGCCTTCGCGTTCGGTAATGGCGGCATCGAAACCGTCGAACACTTCGCGCGACAGGAGATTCTTCAATTGGCGACGATCGCCTTCGGCGAAGGTCGTCACGATCATTTCGTACGCGGTGCGCGCGCCGGTAATGAAGTGCTTGGCGTCGAAGCTGGTGTCGGCGGCGGCGATGGCGTCGAGCCCGGCCGCGACAGGCGAGCCGGTTTCGGCGATGTCCTTCCACCGCTCGGCGGCCAGAGCCGAAGTCTCGGCCGGTATCGGCCGCGCTGGCGCTTCGGGCGTATGGGCCGTCGGCAGCGTGACGATCTTGCTGTCGGTGGCGGGACTGCGCACGGCGTCGCGCGCGGAATAGGGATCGTAAGGCGGCCGCTCGCGGCCGGTGCGCTGGCCCAATACGCTACGCAGACGCAAGAATATGAACACCGCGAGCGCAAGAAAGATGATTGTGTAAATGTCGAACACGTCTGGCATCTCTCGGCGTCGCGAACGGTGCGGCTATCCGTTCAAAGGGGCGATGCGAAGCCACGATTCGCACAGGGAACCCGATTTTCCCCAACCTTTATGTAGGCACGCTCGGGGAACCATCTAGAGCGCCGCTAACACGGCAGCAGCGTGGCGCCTCTAAGCTTAGACGATTGCCGCCTCGACGCCAATGATGGATGCGCCGGCATCCGCCGCGGACAGGGGAGCCATAGTGACACCCTTTTGGGCATTAACGCTGCAATCGGCGGCACAGGAGCACCCATTTTACCGCCGGCAGCCGCCATTGTTCACCTGCTTGCCTTGTGTTAGCCAATCGCGCCGCGCCCCGCATGCGTGAGCCGGAGACCATCATGTCGATGACGAATGGCGGCCCCGAGCCGCAAGTGGCAATGCCGCAAGTCGGGGTTCTCGCGCAATATGTGAAGGATTTCTCGTTCGAGAATCCGCACGCGCCGCGCTCACTGGCGCCGACCACTCAGCAGCCGAGCGTCAACATTCTGATTAATGTCGATGCGGCGCCGATGACCGACACCGACTTCGAGGTGACGCTGCGCCTGGAGGGCAAGGCCGAATCCCAAGGCATGGTGTTGTACAGTTTCGAGCTGGTCTTTTCCGGCGTGTTTCGCGTCGTAAACGTGCCGGCCGACAGCCTGCAGCCGTTCGTCATGATCGAATGTCCGCGCCTGTTGTTTCCGTTCGCGCGTGAGATCGTGTCGACCACGGTGCGTAACGGCGGCTTTTCTCCGCTGCTGCTCAATCCGATCGATTTCGTCGATCTTTACCGGCAGCGCCTGGCGGCTTCGCAAGGCGAAGCGCCGGCTCCGCTCACTCCAAGCTGAGATAGTCGCGCCAGATCGCGGCTTCGCCGAGCGTTGCGACGAAACTCCGGTGCGCGGCGCGGTCTTCTTCCGTCAAGCGGGTTGCCAACGGCGCGCTACGCTCGCGCACCACGACGATCGCGCCGGCTGCCGCCGCGGGTGTAGCAGACTGGGACAGCACCAGCGAAGCCTGGCGCGCGCCGATCAGCTCGACATAGATTTCCGCCAGCAGCTCGGCATCGAGCAAGGCGCCGTGCTTGGTGCGGCGCGAATTGTCGATCTGATAGCGCTGGCATAAATCGTCGAGCCGGTTCGAGCCGCCGGGGTGCTTGCGCCGCGCCAACAGCAGCGTGTCGATCATACGCTCCCGGCTCACTACGGCGCGGCCAATGCGCTCCAATTCGGCATTGAGAAAGCCGAGATCGAACATCGCATTGTGCGCGACGAGCTGGGCGTCGCCAAGGAAGGCGATCAGGTCATCGGCCTTTTCGGCAAACAGAGGCTTGTCCTTGAGGAACTCGATCGACAGTCCGTGAATCTTGAAGGCCGTCTCCGGCATGTCGCGTTCCGGGTTGAAGTAGAAATGGAACGTCTTGCCGGTAGGGAAACGGTTGACGAGCTCGATGCAGCCAATCTCGACCAGCCGATCGCCCGCAAGGGGATCAAGGCCGGTTGTTTCGGTATCGAAAATGATTTCGCGCATCGGAACTCTGGGACGTCTTTGGCCCGGCGAATCAGGGCCTTCGCGGCATATTAGCAATAGCGCTCAGAATGTCGCGCACCTGGGCGCGGGCGTGGTCGAAGCCCACAGATGTATCCACGATAAAATCGGCACGGCGCCGTTTCTCGGCGTCGGGAACCTGCTTGGCCACAAGGGCGGCAAATTTCTCCTCCGTCATGCCGGGCCGCTCGAAGGCGCGCGTGCGCTGCATGTCCGCCGGAGCTGAGACCACGACGACGGCATTGCAACGCGCTTCGCCCCCGATCTCGAACAACAGCGGCATATCGAGCAGAACGACCGGCGTGCCGCTCGACTGCGCATCCGCTAGAAACTTGTCCCTGGCGGCGCCGACCAGCGGATGCACGATGGCTTCGAGCCGTTTGAGTGCCCCCTTGTCGTTGATGACCACAGCCGCCAGTTTTGCGCGATCAACCTTGCCGTCGGCCGTCGTTCCGGGAAACGCTGCCTCGATGGCTGGCACCGCTTCACCTTCGTAGAGCGCATGGACGACCGCGTCGGAATCATGCACCGGCACACCGGCATCCGCGAACATTTTTGCCGTCACCGACTTGCCCATGCCGAGCGAGCCGGTGAGGCAGAGAACGAATGGCCGCGCAACGCTCATTTCGCCAGGTATCCCCGCCGGCGCAGAAAATCCAGCGCCGTCATCAACGGTAATCCCAACACCGTGAAGTAATCGCCATCGATCCGCTCGAAAAGCTGAACGCCCAAGCCTTCGAGCTGATAGGCGCCGACGCTTCCGGTCGCCGCATCGCCGACGGCATCGAGATAGTCATCGAGAAACCCATCCGAGAAGGCGCGCATAGTCAGTCGCGCGACGCCGACATACTCAAAGAGCACCGCGCCGTCCTGGACGAACGCGACCGCTGAATAAAGCTCATGGCTGCGGCCGGACAGGCTGCGGAGCTGATCGCGGGCCGCAGCGCGATCGGCAGGTTTGGAAAATCGCGCGCCGTCAAGTGACAAGATCTGATCGGCGCCGAGGACCAGCCGCCCCGGCCGTAAACTACCGACAAGGCAAGCTTTTTCACGCGCAAGGAGGGCCGCGATAGCGACCGGTGCTTGCAGCGGCGCTTTCGCTTCAAGGCCCCGCTCGTCGAGATCCGCCGGACACACCTCAACCGACAGGCCGGCGACTTCGAGAAGCGTGCGCCGGATCGCGCTTTTGGAGGCTAACACCAGCGGCGTGGCGGCAAGCCACAGCATAGCTCACATCGCCCTGTGGCGGCGGCGATCGCCGAGCAGCGCCATCACCGCAGCTGCGGTTTCTTCAATCGAGCGCCGGGTGACGTCGATGAGCGGCCAATTGTGTTTGGCGCAGAGCCGGCGCGAGGCGGAGATTTCATCGGCAACTGCCTGCCGGTCGATATATTGATCGTCGTCGCGCTCTACTTTCAGGCCAAGCAGCCGGTTCTGCCTGATTTGCACGATCCGTTCCGGCGTGGCGAACAAGCCGACCACCAGCGGATGCTGCAATCGCTCGACGTTGGGTGACAGGGTTACGCCTGGCACCAGCGGGACGTTCGCAGTCTTCACGCCGCGATTAGCAAGATAGATCGACGTCGGAGTTTTCGATGTGCGCGACACGCCAACCAGTACGACATCGGCTTCTTCCAGATCGTCGGTCTGCTGGCCATCGTCGTGCATCATCGTGTAGTTGAGCGCATCGATGCGGCGGAAATATTCGGCGTTCAGAGTATGCTGTGCGCCGACCTTGTGGGTTGTCTCGGCGCCGAGATAAGCCTGGAACAGGTTTAGAACCGGCCCAAGGATCGAAAGACAAGGCAGCCCCAGCTCGCGGCACTTTGCTTCCAGCCGGCCAACCAGGCCTTCCTCGAGCAGCGTGTAAAGCACGATGCCGGGGAATTCCTCGATTTCCGCCAGCACGCGATCAAGCTGCCTTTGCGTTCGCACCAAAGGATGCACGTGCTCGACCGGATTGACCTTGGCGTATTGCGCTGCCACAGCGCGGGCGACCGTAATCAACGTTTCGCCGGTCGCGTCGGAGATCAGATGCAGATGAAAATAACCCGGTGCTGGCGCCATATAACTAATGAACAAGCTGTCGATGAATAGGGAGAAGGCCATGCCTTGCGGTGGGGTGCAAGCGCCTTCGGGACTGAGGCCGCGACTCCGTCCACACCCCTGCCCCTGTGGTAACCCTAAGCCACACTCAAGCCGAACAGCGGTGACATGTGGACAGCCGCCTGAGGGCGTGCGGATAATGACCCTATTGCACCGGAAATCACCTGGATTTCTATCAGCGCACATCGTGCGAAACACCAAGTGTATGCTGATTGGGTGTGGATGACCTGTGCGTTGAATTGTATGAGTCTAATCAACGCTCAAAACACTACAACAGACTCTCTTTAAGTTAGTTTGAGTAAGATCGGAGAATGGCGGTTGATCCTGTGACTAAACCATTGCTCCGCGCGCTGGCGCACCACACCAATGCCACACCGCCGATCTGGCTGATGCGACAAGCTGGGCGCTATCTTCCAGAGTACCGAGCGGTTCGGGAAAAGGCTGGCGGTTTTCTCGATCTTTGTTTTAATCCGAAACTCGCCGCGGAGGTAACGCTGCAACCGATCCGCCGCTTCGGTTTCGATGCGGCAATCATGTTCTCCGATATCCTGGTCGTACCGCAGGCGCTTGGACAACGTGTGACCTTTGAAGAAGGCGAGGGACCGCGGCTCGACGCGCTCAGTGACCCGGCGGCGCTGAAGCGGTTGCGCTCTGAACTCGATCATCTGCAACTCGCGCCGGTTTACGAAGCCATTGCTCGCGTGAAGCAAGACTTGCCGCCGGGTGTTGCGCTGCTCGGCTTTTGTGGCGCGCCATGGACAGTGGCGACTTACATGATTGCGGGCTGCGGCACTCCCGATCAGTTGCCGGCGAGGCTTTTTGCTTATCGTCATCCGCAGGCCTTCGCGCAGCTCATCGATAGGCTTGTTGAAGCCTCGGCGAGTTATCTGGTCGAGCAATTCGCTGCTGGCGTCGATGCCGTGCAGATTTTCGACACCTGGGCCAGTGTGCTGCCGGCTGACGAGTTCCAAAAATGGTGCATCGCGCCTGTGGCGAAAATCGTCACGGCGGTGCGGGAGAAAATTCCGCAGGCGTCTATCATCGGATTTCCGCGCGGCGCCGGAACTGAGTTGTGGCGTTATCTCGAAGCTGTGGCGGTCGATGCGGTCGGGCTCGATTGGATGGTTGAGCTTGGCTTTGCCCGCGATCACATCCAGTCCAAGCGGACCATTCAGGGCAACCTCGACCCGTTAGTCCTTGTCGCCGGCGGCGAGGCGCAGGATCGGGCGACCGATGCTATTCTCGAAGCATTCGGGCCAGGGCCGTTCATCTTCAATCTCGGTCACGGCATTTTTCCGGAGACCCCGATTGCGAATGTCGAACGGCTGGTCGCGCGTGTGCGCGGCGCCAAGAGCTAGGTCGCAGCGGTCATGTACGAGTGGATCAAGGCATTTCACATCATTGCGGTGATCGCCTGGATGGCGGGCATGCTCTATCTGCCGCGGCTGTTCGTCTACCACTGCGCGGCGGAAGAGGGCTCGGTGCAGTCCGAAACGTTCAAGGTGATGGAGCGCCGGCTCCTGCGCGGCATCATCAATCCGGCAATGATCGCTACCTGGGTGTTCGGGCTATGGCTTGGCTGGCTCGGCCCTGATTCTCACTACGGGTGGTTCGCTTCGGGCTGGCTGCAAGCCAAGATATTGCTCGTTCTGGCACTGACGGCTGTGCATGGAATGCTGGCCCGCTGGCGCAAGGATTTCGCCGCCGATAACAATCGGCATTCTCAGAAATTCTACAGAATTATCAATGAAATACCCACAGTCTTGATGATTCTCATCGTGCTGCTCGTGGTGTTGAAACCGTTCTGATATTCACGCGTTCTTATGCAAAGTGCGTCACGCCTCTTGCTAGAACACGGCTCTTTTCTTATCTTGGCGCTATCCCACCCAACGTAGGCGGATGCATTCGAGTGCTGGCTCCAGTGAACTGGAGCCGATTGATGCATCGGGGCCGGGGCCAAGCTCCTCGCAACCCAAGACCTACGGCTTTCTTCCTTCCTTCCGCTAGCGACGCCCTCCCCCAAATCCGCCGCTGGCTTAATTTCCATAGGATATTCTGAATGCGTGAAATGAAACTCCAAGAACTCAAGGTCAAGTCTCCAGCGGAGCTTGTATCTTTCGCCGAAGAGCTCGAGGTCGAAAACGCTTCGACCATGCGCAAGCAAGAGCTGATGTTCGGCATCCTCAAGCAACTCTCGGCGCGCGAGACCGATATTGTCGGCGAAGGTGTGGTCGAGGTTCTGTCTGACGGCTTCGGCTTTTTACGCTCGCCTGAAGCGAACTACCTGCCCGGCCCGGACGACATCTACGTCTCCCCGTCGCAGATCCGCCGCTTCGGGCTGCGCACCGGCGATACCATTGACGGCCACATTCGCAGCCCGAAAGAGGGCGAGCGCTACTTCGCCCTGCTCAAGGTCAATTCGCTCAACTTCGAAGACCCCGAGAAGGCGCGCCACAAGGTCAACTTCGACAATCTGACGCCGCTCTATCCCGACGAATGGCTCAAGATGGAATTCGAGGATCCGACCAAGAAGGATCTTTCGGCGCGCGTCATCGACATCGTGGCTCCGGTCGGCAAGGGCCAGCGCGCGTTGATCGTGTCGCCGCCGCGCACTGGCAAGACCGTGCTGTTGCAGAACATCGCGCACTCGATCACCCACAACCACCCGGAATGCTATCTGATCGTTCTCTTGATCGACGAGCGGCCGGAGGAAGTGACCGACATGCAGCGCTCGGTGAAGGGCGAGGTGGTGTCCTCGACCTTCGACGAACCGGCGGTGCGCCACGTCCAGGTCGCCGAGATGGTGATCGAGAAGGCCAAGCGTCTGGTCGAGCACGGTCGCGACGTGGTCATCCTATTGGATTCGATCACCCGGCTCGGCCGCGCCTACAACACCGTAGTCCCCTCCTCGGGCAAAGTGCTGACTGGCGGTGTCGACGCCAATGCGCTGCAACGGCCGAAGCGCTTCTTTGGCGCCGCGCGCAACATCGAGGAAGGCGGCTCACTGACGATCATCGCCACGGCGCTGATCGACACCGGCAGCCGCATGGACGAAGTGATTTTCGAGGAATTCAAAGGCACCGGCAATTCCGAACTGATCCTCGATCGTAAAGTCGCCGACAAGCGCACCTTCCCGGCGATGGACATCACCCGTTCGGGCACACGCAAAGAAGAACTGCTGGTCCCGCCGGATCAGCTCAAAAAGATGTACGTGCTGCGCAGGATTCTCAATCCGATGGGCACCATGGATGCCATCGACTTCTTGCTCGACAAGCTGCGCAACACCAAGAACAACGGCGAGTTCTTCAACTCGATGAATACGTAAGACGCACTCAGCCGCGATTTGCCGCGGCTTTGGCCGACGTTGCGGGCACGCGCGTAAAGCGGAACGCGATGTCCGGATCGACGAAACACATTCCGCCCTTGCCGACCGAACTTTCGCAACCAGCCGCGGTCGTATAGCCGCATTCGATCACGGCATTGTCCTTGGCGGCGTAGCCGCACCACTGGTCAGCGTGGGCGCCAGTTGCCGACAAGGCCAGGGCGGCGGCTGCAACAACGATTCCATTACGCATCTCGGATTTCCTTCGCTTCGCCCCGGCAAGGTTCACGAAAGCACGATTCGTGCCTTAAAGAACTATAGCGTCAGCTATGTCGCACCGCCTCAATGGCGCCAATAAGGCCTTCAGGATCGCCGACCGGCAACGAACAGGTTTCACCAACGCAGATGAAGGCTGCGGGATCGCTTGCCGCCGCGATCTTGTCGCGCGCGGGATGCCGCTCCGGCAATGCCGCAGCCGTGGCGGCATGGAGCACGATGCGGTCGAGCGGCGGCTGGGCCCGGGCCGCTCCCAGCAACGCATCTGCGCGCGGTCCCTCCCCGGTGACGACGATTTCGGCCGCGCGCAAGCGCAGATCGACTGCGTTCATCAGCGCCATGTGCATGTAGAGATTTTCCACCGCCTGCGGAGCGATGGCCGCGATCAGGCGGTCGGCCTTTTCGCGCCATTGGTCGTCGCCGGCGAGCGCCGCAAGCCGGATGAGGTTTTGCGCCGCCACTGCGTTGTGGTTTGGCGTTGCCTCGTCGGCGGTCGAGGCTGGCCGGATGACGAGGCCTTCGGCGTCGGCAGCGGTGAGATAGTAGGTTCCAGTGGCCGCATCGGCGTAGTCGCGATCGAGCGCGTGTTGCCAGGCCAGCGCCTGGTCGAGATAGTTTTGCTGTCCGGTCGCCTCGTAGAGCGCGAGAGCGGCGCGGATCATGGCGGCGAAATCGGACGCGAGCCCCGGAAACTTGAGTTGGCCGCCGCGCCAGGAATGGCCGAGGCGGTCGCCTTTGGTCATTGCCCGCGCAACAAAGCCGAAAGCGCGCGCCGCGATGTCGAGCCATGACGGCTCGTTGAACATCAGGCCGGCGTTGGCGAGCGCGGCGATCATCATGCCGTTCCAGTCGGCGAGCACCTTGTCGTCGAGGCCGGGGCGGATACGGGTGTCGCGCACGGCGAGGAGTTTTTTGCGCAAATTCGTAAGCCGGTTTTCGTCAGTGGCGTTGCGCTCATTCGGCTTGAGCCGATTGAGGATGTTGTGGCCTTCGAAATTGCCCGCCGGTGTCACGTCGTAATTGCGCGCAAAGAACTGACCGTCGTCTATGCCAAGCGTTGCAATCACCTCATCGGATGACCATACGTAGAACTTGCCCTCCTCGCCTTCGGAGTCGGCATCGAGCGACGCCGCGAACGCGCCTTCGCTTGTCGTCATCTCGCGCCCAAGCCACACCACGGTTTCGGCGGCGCGCTGGCGGTAAAGCGGATTACCGCCGCGCTGGTGTGCGACCGCCAGCAGTTCGAGAAGCTGCGCGTTGTCGTAGAGCATCTTTTCGAAATGCGGGGTAAGCCAGCGCTCATCGACCGAATAGCGCGAAAAACCGCCGCCGAGATGGTCGTAGATGCCGCCCTCGCAGATGTGGTGCAGCGTGACGTCGACGGCCGCGAAATAACGCGTTTCGCCGGTGCGTAAAGCTGCGCGCCACAACAGTTCGAACAGCGCTGCTTGCGGAAATTTCGGCGCGCCGCGGGTGCCGCCGTTGACCGGATCGATGATGCCGCCGAGCTGACGCGCCGCGTTGTCGAGCTCCGCCCGACCGAGCGTCACGACGCCCGGCGGCCGCGCCTTGCCGGCAAGCTGCTCCATCAGCGCGGCGCGGTTGTTCTCGATCTTTTGCGGCTCCTCGCGGAACAGCCGTGCGATTTCGCGCAAGACATCGACGAAGGCCGGTTTGCCGTAGCGTGAACCTTTCGGAAAATACGTGCCGCCCCAGATCGGCTCGCCGTCCGGCGTGAGAAACATGGTCAGTGGCCAGCCGCCGTGTTCGCCGAGATGATGCAGCGCCGCCATATAGATTTGGTCAATATCGGGCCGTTCCTCACGATCGACTTTGATGTTGACGAACAGCTCGTTCATCACCGCCGCGGTGGCGTCGTCCTCGAAGCTTTCGTGCGCCATGACATGGCACCAGTGGCAAGCCGCATAGCCGACCGAGAGCAGGATCGGCTTATTGCTGCGCTTGGCTTCCGCCAAAGCGTCTGGCCCCCAAGCCCACCAATCGACGGGATTGTGCTGATGCTGCAGGAGATATGGGCTCGTCTCGCGCGCGAGGCGGTTTTGGGCCGGGGATGTTGTGGTCATAAGGCCAATGTAGGCCGGCGTGCAGCAGTCGGCAAAACCCCCTACCTGCGGCTTCCACGGTCACAGCTTTCCGGCCATGATCGGTGGAATCGAACAGACGCCATTGCCGCGACGGAAACTTGAACATGAAGCGCAGCACCGACCGTATTCTTGTCACCCATGTCGGCAGCCTGGTCCGGCCGCTTGCGATCCGTGACGTGATGTGGGCGCGCGAGCGCGACCGCGGCTATGACGAAGTCGTATTCGAGACGACGTTGAAGGACGAAGTGGCGGCCGTCGTCCGTCAGCAGGCGAAGACCGGAATCGATGTTGTTAGCGACGGTGAGTTCGGCAAGGCGGGCTGGATCCGCTACGTAGCCGAGCGGCTCGGCGGCTTTGTTCATCGCGAATTTCGCGAGGGCGATCATGAGGCGACGCCAAACCACCTGATCCCCGAGGTCGCACGGTTTCCGGAATTCTACGCGGCTTATCATCCGATCCAGTATTACGACTGGCTGCCGCCTGGGCAGTCGAAGACTCCGCTGCAGCCGGACAATGCGAGCGCCCGGCCAAAGGCGCTGGTGTGGGATTGCGTGGCGTCGATTACTTACAAAGGGCATGCCGCCATCAACCGCGACATCGCGAATTTCACGGCCGCGTTGACAGGCGTCAGAGTGGAAGGTGCTTTCATGCCGGTGGCAGCTCCAATGAGCGCGCGCGGGCTCTGGCTCAACACCTATTACAAGAGCGACGCCGAGATCGTGGTGGCGCTCGCCGATGCGCTAAAGGAGGAATACAAGGCGATCGTCGATGCCGGCTTCATCCTGCAGCTCGACGACGCCTACATGGCGCATGAATACGCGCGGCTGCTTGGTGAGATGAGTCCGCGCGACGTGCACAAATATGCCGAGAGCTGTGTCGAGCTGACCAATCATGCACTGAGCGGCATACCCGAGGACAAGGTGCGCTATCACGTCTGCTGGGGCAGTTGGAACGTGCCGCATGTGCAGGACGTTCCGCTTAAGACGATTGTCGATCTGATCCTCAAAGTGCGTGCCCAGGCTTACGCGATCGAAGCTGCGAACCCCCGCCATGCCCATGAATTCCAAGTCTGGAGGGACGTCAAACTGCCGGACGGCAAGATACTCATTCCCGGCGTCATCAGCCACGCCACCAACGTCGTCGAGCATCCGGAACTGGTGGCGTTGCGGCTGAAGAACTTTGCCAACCTGGTGGGCCGCGAGAACGTTATCGCCGGGACCGATTGCGGGTTTGCGCAGAGCTATGACATCGTGCGGTGCCACCCGTCAGTGCAGTGGGCAAAGCTCGAGGCGCTTGTCGAGGGCGCCCGACTGGCTTCGAAGGAATTGTGGAGCGGCGTCGCCTGAGGCGTTCCGCCCTGTCCCATGATTAATCGAACTAGGAAACCCTGGACGCGGGCGGACACTTGACCATCGCGTTTAAGTCGCCGTTGTGTTGGCTCCATGGTCAGCGCAGACACGATCTTTGCCTTGTCCTCCGGACGGCCACCGGTGGCGATTGCGGTGGTGCGGATTTCCGGGCCGCGTGCCGGGGTTGCGCTTGAGAAGCTGATCGGACGTGTGCCCGAGCCGCGCAAGGCCGCGCTTGCGCGTGTGCGCGATCCGGCGAGCGGCGACGTCATCGATGAAGCGCTCGCGCTGTGGTTTCCCGGCCCGCACAGCGAGACCGGTGAGGACGTTGCCGAACTACAGGTCCATGGTGGCCATGCGGTGATTGCCGGCGTGCTCGATGCGCTGGGCAAGATTACGGGGTGTCGTATCGCCGAAGCCGGCGAATTCACGCGCCGCGCTTTCGAGAACGGCAAGCTCGATCTCACGGCCGTCGAGGGCCTGGCCGATCTCATTGCGGCCGAAACGACGGCGCAGCGGCAATTGGCCTTGCGCCAGCTCAAGGGCCTGATCGGCGACCGCGCCGAGGCTTGGCGGCGGCGGCTGATCGAAGCGCTGGCGTTGGTCGAGGCACGGATCGATTTTTCCGACGAAGCGGATGTGCCTGAGGATCTGGTGCAGCCGGCGCTTCACGCTGCGCAGCAGTTGCGTGACGAGATTGCAGCATCGTTGGCCGACGGTGGCCGTGGCGAGCGGCTGCGGGATGGCTTGGTCGTCGCCATTGCCGGTCCGCCGAACGCCGGGAAATCGACACTGCTCAATCGTCTGGCACGCCGCGAGGCCGCGATCGTGTCGCCGCATCCCGGTACGACGCGCGATGTCATCGAAGTCCATCTCGACCTTGGCGGCTACCCGGTAACGGTCCTGGACACGGCCGGTATCCGTGGCAGCGATGATCCAGTCGAGCAGGAGGGTGTCCGCCGGGCCAGCGCGCGTGCTGCAGCGGCCGATCTGGTGCTCTGGGCCATTGACGCATCAGCCAGCGGCGGAGCGGTCATTGAACGTCCCGCGAACCTAGCAAAAACGCGGATTTGGCTCGTCGAAAACAAGATTGATTTGGTGAAAGCAGATTCAGGGACCGGTGCAAGCAACTATCCTGATAATGAATATGAGTTCACTCTATCCGTCTCTGCTGAGACGGGAGTGGGAATTGAGCTTTTGGTCGCTGCATTAGCCCGGTTCGCGCGCCAATTCTTCGGGAGCACGGAATCTGTGCTGGTGACGCGAGGACGCCATCGTTTTGCCCTGACCGAGACGGTTGCGGCGCTTGATCGGGCCTTGACGGTCCAAAGGTCGGGGAGGGAGGAACTGATCGCTGAGGAATTACGCTCCGCGGCCACCACACTGGGCCGACTCACTGGCCGGGTCGACGTCGAAGATATTTTGGACGTCATCTTTCGCGATTTCTGCATTGGTAAATGAATCGTTAACGCCGACTATGGTGGCGGCAGCCCGTGTTTCACGTGAAACAATGCCCCACCTACGGTCTTTTTTTGACCGGCGATTCGGCGTTGATTAGTAAGGTCTCGGTCGTGGAGCGGTCGATGGATTCCAGTTTCGACGTGATTGTTGTTGGCGGCGGCCATGCCGGCTGCGAAGCCGCGGCTGCAGCCGCGCGCATGGGCGCCCGCACGGCGCTGATCACCCATCGCTTCGCCACCATTGGCGCGATGTCATGCAACCCATCCATTGGCGGGCTCGGCAAGGGCCATCTCGTCCGTGAAATCGACGCGCTGGACGGCTTGATGGGCCGCCTTGCCGACGCCGGCGGCATTCAGTTTCGTGTGCTCAACCGGCGCAAAGGCCCGGCCGTGCGCGGCCCGCGCGCCCAAGCCGATCGCAAGCTCTATGCGGCGGCGATGCAGCAGGCGATCCGCGAGCAGGCAAATCTCACTGTGATCGAAGCGGAAGTGGATGACCTCATCATCGACGGGCAGGTCAACGCCGTCAGGCTGAATGACGGCCGTATTGTCGGCTACGGTGCCGTGGTGCTGACCACCGGCACGTTTCTGCGCGGCCTGATCCATATCGGCGAGCAGCAAATTCCGGCGGGCCGGGTCGGCGAGGCGCCCGCGACGGGTCTTTCCGTGACCCTAGAGCGCGCCGGCTTCGCGCTCGGCCGCCTGAAGACGGGTACGCCTCCGCGCCTCAACGGCGCGACCATTGACTGGTCAGCGGTTGAAATGCAGCCCGGCGACGAGCCGCCGGAGCCGTTTTCGATGCTGACGGACCGCATCACCAACCCGCAGATCCAGTGCGGTATCAGCCGGACCAATGCCGCCACACACGCCGTCATCCGCGCCAATGTTCATCGCTCGCCGATGTATTCGGGCCAGATCAAGAGCCGTGGTCCACGCTATTGCCCGTCGATCGAAGACAAGATCGTGCGCTTCGGCGAGCGTGACGGGCACCAGATTTTTCTCGAGCCGGAGGGCCTCGACGACACTACTGTCTATCCGAACGGCATCTCGACGTCGCTGCCGCAGGATGTGCAGGCGGCGCTGGTGGCAACCATTCCGGGACTTGAACGCGCGCAAATTATCCGGCCGGGCTATGCGATCGAGTACGACTACGTCGACCCGCGCGAACTCACGACATCGCTCGAAGCCAAGCGCTTGCCCGGGCTGTTCCTGGCCGGTCAGATCAACGGCACAACAGGCTACGAAGAGGCTGCGGCACAAGGACTTCTTGCTGGTCTCAACGCTGCGGCGCGGGCCGGCGGCGGGGCCCGATCGTGTTCGATCGTGCCGAAGGTTATCTGGGCGTGATGATCGACGATCTGGTCACGCGCGGCGTCACCGAGCCCTATCGTATGTTCACTTCGCGTGCCGAGTACCGGCTGACGCTGCGCGCCGACAATGCCGATCAACGGCTGACGGGCAGGGCGATCGCACTCGGCTGCATCGGCTCCGAAAGGGCACGTAGGCATCGCGCCAAGATGGCTGAGCTCAATGCGGCCCGAACGATGGCGCGCGCCGAAACGGTCACGCCGAGCGAAGCCGCGCGTCACGGTGTTGCACTCCGCAAAGATGGGCAGCGCCGTTCGGCTTTCGAGTTGTTGTCGTATCCGGATATCGGCATTGCCGACGTGGCGCGGATTTGGCCAGAATTCGCCGAACTGCGGCAAAAGATCGCCGAGCAACTCGAGACCGATGCCAAATACGAAGTTTATCTCAGCCGCCAGGCCGCAGATGTGCAGTCGTACCGGCGCGATGAAGGCGTCGTCTTGCCTGACGATATCGACTATGGGGTGCTGCCGGGACTGTCCAACGAAGCCCGCCACAAGCTGCAAACCCAACGGCCGCGCACCATCGGCCACGCCGGCCGGATCGACGGCATCACACCTGCGGCGTTGACACTGCTGGTCGCGCATTTGCGCCGGCAGGGCCGGAAGCCGCCAAGTAAGTCCGCAGATGGCGCGGTTGCCTGATCTCACTGCGGATCGTAGCCGCGCGCTGAAGCTGACGCCTGTTTCACGTGAAACATTGGTGCGGCTTGATCGCTTTGCGGGCTTCCTGGTGGACTGGCAAAAGCGCGTCAATCTGATCGCAGCATCCACGATCCCGACACTGTGGACACGGCATATCGCGGACTCGCTTCAGCTTGTGGCATTGGCGCCTGCCGCAAAAGTCTGGGCCGACTTAGGTTCAGGCGGTGGTTTTCCCGGCCTTGTGCTGGCCTGTGCGCTGGCGGACACGCCCGGTGCACAGGTGCATCTGGTCGAGAGCAACGGCAAGAAGGCGACCTTCTTGCGCGAAGCGGCGCGGGCGACCGGTGCGCCGGCGATGATCCATCAAGTTCGCATTGTGGATTTCGCCGATAACCTCCCAGGCCCGATTGAGGTAGTGACCGCTCGGGCGCTAGCTCCGCTTGTGAAGCTACTGGCGGCGGCGTATCCGTTGTTGAAAAGCGGTGCCCAGGGTCTGTTTCCAAAGGGACAAGATGTAGAGTCTGAATTGACCGAAGCCGCTAAATGTTGGAGCATCACGGCCTCTCTGGTTCCGAGTCTCACTGACCCCAAAGCACGAATCGTGCAAATAACGAGAATAAATCAGAAATTACAACCTTAGAGCGCAGCGGTTGTAACGCAGGCGGCCAAATACGAAAGCAGCGGCCATGACTGAAACGTCACCTCCCGACCCGATAGTTAGCGTGATCCCCTTCGCTGCGCCCGAGCCGCCGCCCCGTGTCCATGCCGTCAAACACCCGCGCGTGCTCTCCGTCGCCAACCAGAAAGGCGGCGTCGGCAAAACGACGACCGCGATCAATCTCGGCACCGCGCTCGCAGCCATCGGCGAGGAAGTCCTGATCATCGATCTCGATCCGCAGGGCAATGCCTCGACCGGTCTCGGCATTGATCGCGCCAGCCGGCTGCACTCCACATACGATGTGTTGGTCGGACAAACGGTGCTACGCGACGCAATAGTCGCCACGGCGGTGCCACGCTTGCATCTTGCACCATCGACGCTCGATCTCTCCGGGCTCGAACTTGAAATCGGTCAGGCGCGCGACCGTGCCTTTCGGTTGCGCTCGGCGCTGGCGCCGCTCGGCAGTGACGCGTCCGGTCAAACGAAATTCACCTATGTGTTGGTCGACTGTCCGCCGTCGCTTAATCTCCTGACCATCAACGCGATGGCGGCGGCCAACGCCATTCTGGTGCCACTGCAATGCGAGTTCTTCGCGCTCGAAGGGCTGTCGCAACTTTTGAAAACCGTCGAGTCGGTGAAGAAGCAGCTCAACCCCGATCTCACCATCCACGGCATCGTGCTGACGATGTTCGACGCCCGCAACAATCTGTCCGGCCAGGTCGTCGCCGATGTCCGCCAATTCATGGGCCCGAAGGTTTACGACACCATCATCCCGCGCAATGTGCGGGTGTCAGAAGCACCGTCCTACGGCAAG
The DNA here is from genome assembly GCA_963733645.1 of uncultured Alphaproteobacteria bacterium. Taxonomy (GTDB): domain Bacteria; phylum Pseudomonadota; class Alphaproteobacteria; order Rhizobiales; family Xanthobacteraceae; genus BOG-931. Next base: position 227,974 of record CAVTFP010000004.1, on the reverse strand, counting down.
CCGGTGCTGGTCTACGATCTCAAATGCAGCGGCAGCGAAGCCTATCTGCGGCTCGCCACCGAAATCATCCAGCGCGAAAAAGAACTCTCGGCGAGTGCGGGCGGGCGAGTCGCGTAAGCATGTCGGGGAAGGCTGCGATGGCGGAGGACGCGGCACGATCGCGATTGGGACGCGGCCTCGCGTCGCTGATCGGCGATGTCGGCAATGAAAGCTCGGCCGAACGTCCGGTCGGGCAGCGCCGGATTCCGACCAGTTCATTGCGGCCTAACGCGCGCAATCCGCGGCGCGTGTTTTCTGACGATGAACTTGCCGAACTTGCCGAACTCGTTGCGCGAACGCGGCATCATCCAGCCGATCGTGGCACGGCCGGTGCGCGGCATGGCAGACTCGTTCGAGATCATCGCCGGCGAGCGGCGCTGGCGCGCTGCGCAACGCGCCGCGTTGCACGAAGTCCCGGTTGTCATCATCGAGGCAACCGACGAAGAGTCGTTGCAGCTTGCGATCATCGAGAACGTGCAGCGCTCCGATCTCAATCCGCTCGAAGAGGCGGAAGGCTACCGCGCGCTTATCCGTGATTTCAGCCACAGCCAGGACGACGTCGCCCGCATGGTCGGCAAGAGCCGTAGCCATGTCGCCAATATGCTGAGGCTGCAGACGCTGCCCGATCGCGTCAGGGAGCATATCCAATCCGGCCGCCTCAGCCCCGGTCACGCTCGCGCCCTGGTGGGCCATCACGACGCGGAGCGGTTGGCGGAAGAAATAGTCGCGCTCGGTCTCAACGTGCGACAGGTCGAGGAACTGGCGCGCCAGGAATCGCGCCGCGGCGGCAAGCCTCAAGCGGGCAACCGCAAATCAAAAGCCGAGAAGGAGGCCGACACGCTCGCACTCGAGAAACGGCTATCGGACGCGCTCGGCCTCGTTGTCAGCATCGATCATCGCCGCGGCAAGGGCGTGGTCAGTATCCGCTATCGCAACCTCGATCAGCTCGAAGAAGTCGTGCGCAAGCTCGATAAAAAATAATGATGCCTCGCAATCATTTCGTACCGAGACAACCGTGCCCTACATACCACCGGAAGAGGCACGAACTAACGGTTGGTTAGTTGCTATCGCGGAGAAGCCTCGATCCAGCAACAACGTCGTCAGGTCATCACCCATTATTCGATCCCTAATTCCCTTTATTATAATATACGGCTGAATCATTGGCTCGTTAAAGCGGAAGCGATATTGTCTCTCTTCGCCGCGCCTAATTAAAATGGCGCCTCTGTCCTCCGAGATGAATTCCGAGAGATGCCGTTGAAAGGCAGAAATCGGAACGGATTTGCCGAGGATCTTGGAGAGTGGCGAAACGATGCCGGCAGGAGTAAAAAAACCCCTCTCGTCGGCTTCTGCCAAAGCGCAGGCAAGGAGAACCTGTTTGAACTGATTTCCCGGCTGATTACTTACTGTCGCCCTATTGTAATCGTCGTAGAAACTTTCCGACATATCACCAATAAATGTATCCATCGCGCGCTCGACATCCGACTCGATGATTATCAAACGGCGGTCATCTGTTGCCGAAATGGCCGAAAATTTGCCAAGGATTTGCACATAGTACGGCAGTCCACGTGACAGTCTTACGATTCTCAAAAGAGCATTTTTTTCAATTTTCAGCGGCGTTTGCGCAAGGCGAGATTCAACAACCTCTTCCAACTCGCGATCATTCATGCGGTCAAGATGGACCTGAATCACGCACCGCTTAATTGACGCATGCTCTTGAATCAAGTCCGAGAGGTTTTCTGCAACTCCAACAATTATGATTGTGCATGGTACAGAGTAGTCAGCCAATGACTTAATTAAATTGGCGGTCAGAGTAATCGCGAGTTTGTCTTCGAGCTTGTCAAACTCATCGATGATTAGAATCGGAAGTGAATTTGGCTTACACTTTTGAAGTTCGAGGCGGATATCATCAGGAGAAAGCGTGTCGAACGCCCCCGATATTGGAATCAGTGATTCTTTTCCTGCTGAAACCGCAGCTGACCTCAATTCGCGTAATGCTTTTGACCAAAGCGTAGTGAAGTTGTCAGATGGGTCCGCTTGAGCACGCGCTGCAACAATTGACTGGAGTCTTTTCGAAAATCTCTTCCAGAAAATATTTGCGAGTGATGTTTTTCCGACCCCTCTTTCCCCAAAGAGTACAGCATGACGAGATCGTTCTAGCGTCGCCTCAAATAACTGCTTTATTTGACTTTGGCGGCCCGCAAAGAATTGCTCCTCATCAATCGGGCCCGCGGAAAAGAGGTATCGCAGCTCTAATTCCAGGTACATCCAATCCTGATCATTACCGGGGGTGGCTGGGACATCCGAACCAGAGACCATTTTGTCGCTCTTTCGACCCCAAAAGATGCCCCTTCCCCGACAAAGGCTTATAGTTCGAGGCTATACTCGTATACTAATGTGATTCTCTCTAATAGTCCAAATGGTTTAGTGCAGCGGTCTCACGAAGGGCATCCGCGAACGCAGCTGGCGCATATTTCCCCAAGTCGACACAAGACCGCCACGGCGCTCGGCCTCATCATTCCAACTGACAGTGCTGGCCCTCGCCAACGGCATCCTCGAATGAGGGCGCTCTTTGCTGCGATTGCTCACGTCAGGCTTTGGCACTTCAGCGACATCACCACGTCGGGCTAGCACGTCTCTTCTTGAGGTAATAAACTGGCAGACAAGCGAGAGATGAAGCGCGCCAGGGAGTACAAGCCATGATGATTGACATGCACGCGCATTGGAAACCCTCCGAGGTCGCTGACGCGCTGCGTGCGCGCACACGGGAGCCGCGCATCGTTCGTGGACCGGATGGGGTCGAGGTGCTGAAAGCGCCACGAATGGCCGATACCCCGCTGGCCGAGGCATTCGATGAAGCCGTGGTGGAACTGGCGCGTATGGACCGGCAGGATGTTTCGGTAAGTGTCCTGTCGGTGCTGGGCTCGTTCTGCTGGATCGAGGCACAGCCGATCGACGAGGCACTGCCGCTGTGCCGGAAGGTCAATGATGGGCTAGCGACGATCTGTGCGAGGCACCCGGGCCGGTTCGCCGCGTTTGCGGCATTGCCGTTGACCGATGTGGCGGCAGCCGCAGCGGAGTTCGAGCGCGTGTTGGGGCTGCCGGGAGTGGTCGGGGCGCAGTTGCCTGGAAACTTGTTCTTGACGCGCGATGACGCCGAGGCGGCGCGGCCGCTGCTGGCGGTGGCCAATCGCCATAAGGCGGCACTTTTCATTCATCACGGGCCGCGGCCTGGCGACGCGTTTCCCAAAGTCGCCGGCGGGACAGACAACGCTCGGCGACGCAACGGCACGCTGGACATGCAGGCAAGCCTGTCGTCGGTGATGGTGACGTTGTGCCTGACTGATCTTCTGGCGGATTACCCCGATGCGGTCGTCGTCGTGCATAATCTGGGCGGCAACATCCCTTATGAGGTCGAGCGGATGGATCATCGCTGCCTGCTCGACACGCCGGATGAAGAGCTGCCTTCCACCCGGTTTCGCCGGGCCGCCGCGGTGTATGTCGATTGCAACTCCTTCGGGCCGCGGGCGATCGAGGCGGCGGTGCGGTTATATGGGGCCGAACGGATCGTGTGCGGCACGGACGGCAGTGCGTTCGGCGTAGACTGGGCGCGAAAGGCGCTGGAGGAGGCCGAGATCGGGGCGGAGGCGCGAGAGGCGATCCTTCATCGTAATGCGGCCGCGATCATGGCGCGCGTTGCAGTGGGCATGGTTGGAGCGAAGGTTGCCGCCTGACGGCGGCTTCCGTTAGCGCATTTCCGAGGCGGCGGAGCTGCGAAGGTGCGTCGTCTTGATCCGCTGCCAAGAGTGGTATGGTGTCGGTTGGTTGTGAGCACCGTCCTTCGAGGCCCGCGCTGTGCGCGGGCACCTCAGGATGACGATCCAATTAGCTCTGCCACAGCGCCTTGAACGCCTCGCGCTTCTTCGGGTCGTACAGGCTGGCGTAATCGTATTTCAGCGGCTTTGACGGCTCGACATGCAGCGTTGCGAAGACCGGCCCGTCTTGTTCGAGCACGTGCGCAACTTGCTGCTCGAACATGCGCAGATCGGAAAAATCGTATGTCGCCGCATAGCCCGCCGAGCGCGCCATGGTGGCGAAATCCACTTTTCGATTCGGGATAGGGTGGCCGCCGTTGGCCTCGTAGGTTTCGTTGTGCGCGACGAAGTGCACGAGATTCTTTGGCGCGACGGCGCCGACAGTGACGAGGCTACCGAGATTCATCAACAGGCTGCCGTCGCCTTGCAGCACGACGACGCGCTTGTCGGGGCGGCCGAGCGCCAAGCCAAGCCCATGCGACGAATCCAGTCCCATGGCGCCGATCGACAAATAGTTCAGCGGCCGCGGCGCGACGCCGACCCAATCGACCGCGGAACTATAAGTCGCGACCACCGCCTCGTCCTTGATGTGGCGCGCCAGGATGCGAAAGCATTCATCTCGTTTCATCATGGCGCGTCGGGCCCACGGGAAATCAGAAATGCAACTGGCCGCGACTCCGCGTAGGCCTTCTCGATCGCGGGCGTGATCTGGGGCACGTCGGCGTCGGTATTGATGACGTGGTGCGTGATACCCATGTCGTCGAGGATCGGCTCAACGATGCGGACGCCGTAACGCGACGATTCACGCGGCGTCTTGTCCGGATCGTGTTGCAGCAATCCGATCATCATGCAGATCGGTTGCTTGAACTCGACGGCAACGCCGCGGATGGCGTTGATCGAATCGAGAAAGCCGGTGTGCTGGATCAGGGTCAGCGAGCGTTTGCCGGAATAGGCAAGTCCGGTGCCGATGCCGATGCACTCGTCTTCTTTGCAGACGCGGATAAGTTTCAGCTCCGTGTCGTTGGCGATCGGCGCTAACAGTCCGGAACTCGTGGTGATGTCCGGCACCGATAAAATGTACTCAACCCCGCTCGCCTTGATCGCGGCAATGATACCGCCGCCATTGAGCTTGCGCGCTCCAGGCGCTGCCATCTGCACTCTCCAATTTCAACACCTTGGGCTGCCAGCGTAACGGGGATCGAGAATTGGTCAATCGTGCTTTGCGCGAGGTGGCATATGCGCGCGCGACATTCTTAGGAAGGCGAGCCGCTGTCCGAAAGGCGTGGAGTTACTCCGCCGCGGTGCGGCCCGCGCCGCCGGTGCCGAAACGGCGCTCGATGTACTCAATGACGATCTTCTGGAAGTCGGCGGACACCGTCGGGCCGCGCAGCGTCATGGCCTTCTTGCCGTCGATGAAAACCGGCGCTGTCGGATGTTCGCCGGTGCCGGGCAGCGAGATGCCGATATCAGCGTGCTTGGATTCACCGGGACCATTCACGATACAACCCATCACCGCGACGTTGAGGCCCTCGACACCCGGATAGCGCGTTTTCCATTCCGGCATCGAGTCGCGGATGAAGCTTTGGATGCTGGACGCCAACTCCTGGAACGTCGTCGAGGTGGTGCGGCCGCAGCCGGGGCAGGCGGCCACTAACGGTACGAAAGTGCGCAGACCCACCGTCTGCAGCAATTCCTGCGCGACTTTCACTTCCAGCGTGCGGTCGCCATTCGGCTCCGGCGTCAGCGAGATGCGGATGGTGTCGCCGATACCCTGCTGCAGCAGCACGCCCATGGCGGCCGATGAAGCGACGATGCCTTTCGAACCCATGCCCGCTTCGGTAAGGCCAAGATGCAGCGCGTAATTGGAGCGCCGCGCCAGTTCGGCGTAGACGCCGATCAGATCCTGCACTGCGGACACTTTCGCCGACAGAATAATCTTCGAGCGCGGCAGGCCGATCTCCTCGGCTCGCTCCGCCGACAGCATCGCCGACTGCAGCATCGCCTCGCGCGTCACGTCACGCGCGTCGACCGGATGGTTCGACTTCGCGTTCTGGTCCATCAGGTGGGTGAGCAAATCCTGGTCGAGCGAGCCCCAATTGGCGCCGATCCGCACCGGTTTGTCATGTTTGATCGCCGTCTCGACGATGGCGCCGAACTGGCGGTCCTTCTTTTCCTTGAAGCCGACATTGCCGGGATTGATGCGGTATTTGTCGAGCGCTTCGGCGCAGGCCGGGTGGTCGGCGAGAAGCTTGTGGCCGATGTAGTGGAAGTCGCCGACAATCGGCACGTCGACATTCATTTTCAGAAGCCGCTCTTTGATGTGCGGCACGGCGGCTGCGGCCTCATCGCGATCGACGGTGATGCGGACGATTTCCGAGCCAGCGCGGGCTAACGCCGCCACCTGCTTCACCGTGCCATCGATATCGGCGGTGTCGGTATTGGTCATCGACTGCACCACAATGGGCGCGCCGCCGCCGACGGTCACGTTGCCGACTTTTACCGCGATGGTTTGATGCCGTTCGGCAGGACCGGAAAATTCCATCATATTATCAGTACCTTAGATTATTCGATAGCGTCGGCGCGCTGCATCGAGCGCGCCCAGACACCCACGATATAGCGTCACCGGGGCCGGTTGACGAGGAGGAGGCCTCCGGCAACCAAGACAACCGCCAGCGCGAAGGCCGGCGTCAACGGGTCGTTCAATACGAGATGGCCGGCGGCGACACCGAAAAGCGGTGCCAGGAACGTGAACACCGACAGCCGCGACGCCGAGTAGCGCACGATCAGTGCGAACCACATCGCAAACGTGACGCTCACCACGACATTCTGGTAGGCGAAGGCGCCGAGCGCGACAGCCGAAGGCATGGCGTCGATGTGTTCGCCGAAGACCAGCGCGCCGAGTGCAAGCAGCGGCGCTGAGACCACGAGCTGATAGAGCAAGGTCTTCTCGGCGCTGATGCGATTGAGCGAACTCGCTTTGATGATCAACGTCGTCGCCGCCCAAGCGGCGCCGCCACCGACCAGCATGATATCGCCCAGCATCTGGTGCGGATCGGTCGCCGGCGTCGGCAAGCCGAATGCGATGACGATGCCGACAAACGACAATAACAGGCCAAACCATTGCGACAGCGAAAAGTGGTCGCCGGGAATCAGCCAGCGCGAACCAATCACGACAAAGAAGGGTGCGAGATAGAGAAATAACGCCGCGCGCGTCGCGGTGGTCCAGACCAGGCCGCGATAGATCAACACGAATTCGAGCGCGAATAATATGCCGACCCAAATCCCCGCCCTAAGCGAACCGTCACGCCTGAACAGAGGCTTGCCGCGGAACTGTGTCCAGATAAAAACCACCAGCGCCGAAATCGCCGAGCGCGCCGACGATTGGATCAGCGGCGGGATGTCGTGGATCGCGATTTTGATCGCGACATTGTTGAAGCCCCAGCTCAGGCAAAGGCCGACCGTTACCGCGACGGCCAGCGCGTCGAGCGAGCGGGATGATGGGGCGGGACGCGAAGACATGCCGGTGATCCTTACCCGCCAAGGTTGTTAATTTTCTAGTTATCCGGCTATAAAGAGGACAACGATGGGTTGCGCCCGGCTGGGCGATGGAGGGACGCTAAAGGACATTGGAACATGGATCAGGTCAACCAAATGACCCTGACGTTTCGGTGCCCGCCGGAGCTCGAAACAATCCTGCCGCGACCGATCCCGGCGGTGCAGGGCCTGCCGGACTGGTTCAAGGCGCTGCCGCAGAGGGCGCTCGACCCGGATGCGGGAGAAGAAATTCAGACGGTCAAGCGATGCCCGCCGTTCATCGATGCCATGACCTATGGCTATCTCATGCCGCTGGCGATGGATCTGGAAGTTCGCGACGGTGAATTCACCTGGGACTTCGAAGTGCCGAAGGGCCACGCCAGCGAATACTCCCATTCGCCAATCGATTTTCATCCGCCCAGTCAGGTCGCCGGTACGCCGTTTTTCGACGAAGACCGGTTCATCATCAAGTTCAACAATTTCTGGTCCATCGAGGCGCCGCCCGGCTACTCGCTGTTGTTCACGCATCCGCTCAACCGCACCGATCTGCCGTTCACGACAATCACCGGGCTAGTCGATTGCGACACCTTCACCGACAGCCCGGTGAATTTTCCGGCGCGCTGGCACGACGCGAATTTCAGTGGCGTGCTGCCGAAGGGTACGCCGGTGGCGCAATGCTTGCCGGTCAAACGCGAACGTTGGGGCGACCGCTTCGAGGTATTGTCAGGCGAGCACGTCGCGTGCACCGTCGAAACGAGATCCGCACTGAAGAATCAGACCGATCTATATCGTCGGCTCTTCCGCGCGCCGAAGCGCTGACTGCATTTCCTCAGATTTTGGTCCCTTGCAGATAACGGGATGCTGCGCTGGGTTTGAGCCAGAAACGGCCGCGGCCCGATCGCACCAGCGATGAGAGTGCTTTGCTGCGACGCATGGCGTCGCCGCGCGCCGCTGTGCGAAAACACTCGTAACCGGCGTCGCGCTGGCCGGCTTCGAGCAGGCAATGTCCGAGGCTAAGCCAGAGCGCGGCATCATCGGGGTGGATCGCCAAGCATCGCCGGAAATAGTCCGCGCCGGCTTGGCACTCGCCGAGCTCCTGATGTGCCTTCGCCATACCGAACAGCGCATTGTAGCGCTCTGGTGCGACGGAAAGAGTTCGAGCAAAAGCAGACTTGGCCTCGGCGAAGCTCCTGCGCGCCAGCAAGGCATAACCAAGCTGCGCCGACATTTCCGGCAGCATCGGCACAACCTCGAGACCTTGGCTCAGCGTGTCGACCGCCTCGTCGTAGCGCTTCATCGCTGTCAGCAGATCGCCCAGTTCGACGAACGCCGCGGCAAAGGGCGGCTTGCGTTTGATGGCGCGCTTGAGCCGGGCCAGCGCGTCGTCGTCCCGGCCGGCGCCACGCAGCGCGATCGCAAGCTGGGTGTCGAATTCCGCATTGTGCTGGCTGCGTGCCACCGGTTCGAGCATTGCGACGGCGTCATCGAACCGGCGCTGCATCAAGAGCGCATAGCCGGCAACATGCAACGCACCGGCATGGCGGGGATTGGTTTTGAGCACTGCGGCGGCGATCCGCTCTGCCTCCTGCGGACGTCCGGCGTTCAAGGCGCGCGATGCCTGCCGCAACGCTTCGTCGCGCATCATCGTTCGCGGCAATGCGAGCAGATGCCGGCGATCTCGATCAGCGGGCTCTTCGGCGCAAAGCCAGCGGCGCGCGACGAGGCCTTGAGTGCATCGGCGACCGAGCCGCCCGGTGCCTCGCCCACCGCGCCGCAACGCTCGCAAATCAGAAATACAACGAGATCATCGCCGACATGATTGTGCACGCAGGCGACGAAAGCGTTGCGGCTGGCGATGCGGTGAACGAGGCCGTTGTCACGCAGGAAATCGAGCGCGCGATAGACCGTGATCGGTGCCGGGCGGGTATCACGCGTCAGGCGCTCGATGATTTCGTAGGCGCCGAGCGGCTTGTGACTTGCCAGCAGCGTTTCCAGCACCTGACGGCGGATCGGCGTCAGCCGTTGCTCGCGCGCTTCACATTGCGCTTCGGCATGCGCAATCGCCGCGCTGGCGCAGCGGTTGTGATCGTGATCGGGCGCTGGGAAGACTGCGCGCGGCATCGGCGTCATTCCCCGGTCATCAATGGGCTGAACATATCGCGGCGGCTCGCAGAGGGATCGCGAAAACGTGACGACAGGTCAAATATTTATGTTGCGCTGCAACAAGAACCATCCCACATTCCCGCGAGTTCGCGAAAGCTCACACACCATTTGGCGCCAGTGTACCAAGGTGCCTCATTGAATTGGGGATTTTCATGTTGAAAGGAAAGTCCGCGCTGGTGACTGGTTCGACTTCCGGAATCGGTCTCGCCATCGCCCGCGCCATCGCCGAGCAGGGCGCCAACATCACCATCAACGGTTTTGGGGATGCGGCGGCGATCGAAAAAGAGCGCAGCGGCATCGAAAAGGATTTCGGTGTCAAAGCGGTCTATTCCGCCGCCGACATGAGCAAACCGGCCGATATCGCCGCCATGATCAAGACAGCCGAGACCACGTTCGGTGCGCTGGACATTCTGGTGAACAATGCCGGCATCCAGTTCGTTTCGCCGATCGAGGATTTTCCGATCGAGAAATGGGACCAGATCATTTCGATCAACCTCTCGGCGGCATTCCACGCCATGCGCGCCGCGGTGCCCGGTATGAAGGCGCGCAAATGGGGGCGCATCATCTCGACCGCGTCCGCGCACTCGCTGGTCGCTTCCCCGTTCAAGTCCGCTTACGTCACCGCCAAACATGGTCTTGCCGGTCTGTCGAAGACGGTTGCACTGGAGACCGCGACTTTTGGCATAACGGTAAATTGCATCAGCCCGGGCTATGTCTGGACGCCGCTGGTCGAAAAGCAAATTCCCGACACCGCCAAGGCCCGCGGTATGACCGAGGAGCAAGTCAAGCGCGACGTGATCCTGGCGGCGCAGCCGACCAAGGAGTTTGTCACTGTCGATGAAGTGGCTAGCCTCGCCGTCTATCTTTGCTCGGACGCGGCGAAGGCCATCACCGGCGCCAATCTTTCGATCGACGGCGGCTGGACGGCGGAGTGATTGTACGTTTGGGCTCGCGTCGCACCCGCACCTCACGGTGACGGCGTAGCGGCATGAAGAATCTTCTCGCATCGCTGCTGCCCGGCCACGCCGCGGATCGCAAAAATCCGTCGACGACCAAACGCATTAATCTTGCCCTGCAAGGCGGCGGCGCACATGGCGCCTTCACCTGGGGCGTTCTCGAGCAGCTTTTGTCAGACGAGCGGCTGGCGATCGAAGGCATTTCCGGCACGTCGGCAGGTGCGATGAATGCGGTGATGCTGGCCGACGGCCTCATTCGCGGCGGCCGCGAGGAAGCGCAAAAGCGGCTTGCCGATTTTTGGCGGGCGGCGTCCAGCACCGGCAATCTGCCGGCGGTGCAGCGGGAGGTGTTGCAGCGCCTGATGTCTTTCACGCCGCTCGAAGGCACGCCGGTGCAGGCCTGGTTCGATTCGCTGTCGCGCTATTTCTCGCCCTACGACGTCAATCCGCTCAATATCAATCCACTGAAGGATTTGATCGAGCGCTTTGTCGATTTCGACGCGTTGCGTGCCGCCACCGACATGCAGCTTTTCGTCTCGGCGACCAATGCGCAGACCGGTCGCGTGCGTATCTTCCCGCGCCAAAAAATCACCGCCGACGCGGTCATGGCATCGGCCTGCCTGCCGATGTTGTTCCGCGCCGTGGAAATCGACGGCGTACCCTATTGGGACGGCGGCTATCTCGGCAATCCGGTGATCTTTCCGTTCTTCCGCAGCACCACGACGGAGGACGTGCTGGTGGTGCAGATCAATCCGCTGGTGCGGCAAGAGACGCCGACGTCGTCGAGCGAGATCATGAACCGCGTCAACGAAATCACCTTCAACTCTTCGCTGATCGGCGAGTATCGCGCCATCGACTTCGTCGCCCGGCTGATCGATCAGGGCAAGCTGCCGCGCGGCACCGGGCCCGGCCAATATCGCCGCATCAATATCCACCGCATCGTGCTCGATCGTTTCGGCAGCCATTTCGACGCCTTCAGCAAGCTGTCGACCGACTACGACTTCTTCGAGATGCTGCATGTCAGCGGCAAACGCGCGGCGCGGCGTTTCCTCGACGAGCATTTTGACGACATCGGCGTCAAAAGCACGGTGGATCTGCGCGCCGAGGCGCAGGCCGAGTGGGCGTGATAGACTGCATCCATGCCGGACCCTGCTTCACTGCTGAGCGCCGAGATCGGTTCCGCGCGGCTTGAAGTCTGTGTCGCCGACATCACGACGCTTGCGGTCGATGCCATCGTCAATGCCGCGAACCAGAGCCTCCTCGGCGGCGGCGGTGTTGACGGCGCGATCCATCGCGCGGCTGGCCCGGCGTTGTACGCCGAGTGCAAAACCCTCGGTGGCTGCGCCACCGGCTCGGCCAAACTGACGGGCGGTCACCGGTTGCCGGCAAGACACGTCATCCATGCCGTCGGTCCAGTGTGGAACGGCGGCGGCGAGGGCGAGGAGGAACTGCTGGCGTCGTGCTATCGCACCGCGCTCGATCTGGCCGCCGCACACCACCTGGTCTCGGTCGCCTTTCCTGCGATCTCGACCGGCGTCTATCGCTTCCCGGCCGCCCGCGCCGCCCGCATCGCCGTCGGCATGGTCACTGCCGAGATCGCGGCCGCGCCGCGCGGCATCGAGCGGGTCGTGTTCTGCTGCTTCGCCGAGAGTGCTGCTGGCCACCACAGTGACGCCTTTGCCGACCTTGGCTTAGCCTGACCGGTCGCGAAGCCCTGCACTGCGAGCAACCGAGGCATTCCATCCAATGCCGGAAAATGCCTCGACAATTTCATAAGTTACCTTATCTTACGTGAGCTTGAGATAAGCAGGCCCATTAATGGCCGCCTCGGAGGCATCATGCTGGCGCGCTCGCTAAACAGAGAATTTGCCTTTATGATCAATGATGTAGCTCGCATGTTAAAAACCTATGCGGATTACAAAGGGGCCCAGTACGGGGTCACCCGGGCGCAGTGGGCAGTGCTCGCGCGGCTCGACCGCTTTGAGGGCCTCAAGCAGTCCGAACTTGCCGAAATGCTCGACCTCCAGCCAATTAGTCTGACCCGCCTCCTCGACCGGCTGTGCGAGTCCGGCCTGATCGAACGCCGCTCCGATCCCAATGACCGCCGGGCCAAACGGCTGTTCCTGACGCCTGCGGCACGGCCGCTGCTGGAGCGCCTCGGTGAGCTCGGCGAGGACATGATGGGGGAAGCGCTCAAGGGCGTGTCACGCGAGGGCATCGAGCAAATCGTCAGTCAGCTTGCCATCGCCAAGGAGAACCTGCGCCAGGCGATCCAGCAGCGACCGGCCACGGCGGGAGAACGCAGCTATGGCTGAAGCCGTCGTCAAGAAGATCTTCCCCGAACGCGAAGAAATGCCGGAAGCGAAAACGGCGCCGGGCGCTCCGGCGCCGCAATCGAACACTCTCAACCGCTTGAAGACAAAGCTGCCGGCGTCACGGCGGCAGCGCACGCGCTGGATGTTGTTCGGCCTGTTGCCGATCGCGCTGATCGCCGGCGGCCTCTGGTACGTGCTCGGCGGCGCGGTGATGTCCACCGACGACGCCTATGTGGACGCCGAGAAGGTCGGCATCTCGACCGACGTCGCCGGAATCGTTCAGGAGGTTGACGTCAAGGACAATCAGCACGTCGATGTCGGGCAGGTGCTTTACCGGCTCGATCCGCGGCAATTCCAGATCGCTCTAGACAATACCAAGGCCAGTCTGGCGCAGACCGGACTGATGATCGACGCGATGAAGCAGGATTACAAACACATGCTCAGCGATGCCGAGGCTGAGCAGGCGCAGGTCGATCTCGATCAGACCAATTACAATCGCCAGGAGATGCTGCTCAAAAGCGGCACCGCATCCCAGGCCGTGTACGATCAGGCGAAATACGCGCTGGCGAACGACAAAAGCAAGCTCCAATCGTTGCAGCAGCAGGCGCAGGTGCAGCTCGCCAGGCTCGCCGGCAATGCCAACATTCCGACCGGTCAGCATCCGCAATATCTGCAAGCGCAGGCGCAGGTCGACGAGGCGCAACGTCAGCTCAACGACACCGTCGTCAAGGCGCCGTTCGCCGGCACCACGACCAGCGTACCGAGCATCGCACCTGGTAAATATCTCGCGGCCTCGACGACGGCGTTCTACCTGGTCGACACCGATCACCTCTGGATCGCGGCCAATCCGAAGGAAACCGAATTGACCTACGTGAAGCCCGGCCAGCCGGTGACCGTCACGGTCGACACCTATCCGAACGTTGTCTGGAGCGGCACCGTCGAGAGCGTCAGCCCGGCGGCATCGCAGGAGTTTTCCTTGTTGCCGGCGCAGAACACCAGCGGCAATTGGGTGAAGGTCGTGCAGCGCGTGCCGATGCGCGTCCGCGTCGATAACAGCGACAAGAACAAGCCGCCGCTGCGTGCCGGCATGAGCGCAGAAGTCAATGTCGACACCGGCCACGGCCGCGGCTTTCCGCACTTTTGGTGAGTGACATGGCTGCCGACGCCGAGGCAGGAGACAGTGTCAATCGCGGGGCGATCACGGCGTGCGTGATCCTCGCCACGCTGATGCAGGCGCTCGACACCACCATCGCGAATGTCGCGCTGCCGTATATGCAGGGCAGCGTCTCGGCCAGCCAGGACCAGATCGACTGGGTGCTGACCTCTTACATTGTCGCCGCCGCCATCATGACGCCGCCGACCGGCTTCCTGGCCGGCCGCTTCGGCATCAAGCGCCTCTTCCTGATTTCGATCTCGGGCTTCACGGTCGCGTCGATGCTGTGCGGGATGGCGCAGTCTTTGACACAGATAGTGCTGTTCCGGACCATGCAGGGCGCGTTCGGCGCGGCGTTGGTGCCGCTGTCACAGACTGTGCTGTTCAACGTCTATCCGCGCGAGCGCCACGGCTTCGCCATGGCACTGTTCGGCGTCGGTGTCATGGTCGGGCCAATCCTCGGGCCCGTGCTCGGCGGCTGGCTGACCGAGAATTACAGCTGGCGCTGGGTGTTCTACATCAACCTGCCGATCGGCATTCTCGGGCTGCTCGGCATCAGCGCGTTCCTGCCCGAAACCAAACGCAGCGCCGATAAACTTGATTGGTTCGGATTTGGCACGTTGAGCATCGCGCTCGGCGCGCTGCAAATCATGCTTGATCGCGGCGAAATTAAAGACTGGTTCTATTCCGGGGAGATCATTTTCGAGGCCGTGGTTACATTCTCGGCGCTCTATCTGTTCGTGGTCCACACCCTCACCGCCGAGAAACCGTTCGTACGGCCTGGGCTGTTCCGCGACCGCAATTTCACCGCGGGCACGGTGTTCGTCGCTGTCGTCGGCCTTACTTATTACGCCTCGTTGGCGTTGCAGCCGCCCTACCTGCAAGGCCTGATGAACTATCCGGTTCTCACCTCAGGCATCATCATGGGCCCGCGCGGCATCGGCACCATGGCCTCGATGATGGTGGTCGGCCGCATGGTCGGCCGGGTCGATACGCGGACCTTGCTGGCCTTCGGCCTGGGTCTGACGGCGTGGTCGTTCTATGCCATGACCGGCTGGACCCCGGACGTATCACAACAGGCAATCATCGTGGTCGGCGTCGTGCAGGGCGTGGGCTTGGGCTTCCTCTTTGTGCCGTTGAGCGCCGCAACGCTGTCGACACTATCGATCGAGCATCGTACCGAGGGCGCAGGCTTTTACAGTCTGTCGCGCAATATTGGCTCCGCCTTGGGCATTTCCGTGGTGAATACGCTGCTCACGCGCAACACCCAAGCTAACCACGCCGCGATTGCCGCTCACGTCACCGATGTCAATCGCGGTTTCGAGAATCCGCAAATCGCCCATTTCTGGGACCCGGCAACCGCCGCCGGTCGGGCCGCGCTTGATGCTGTCATCACCCAGCAGGCGCAAATCATCGCCTATATCGACGACTACAAGCTGCTGATGATCGCGACGCTTGCGGTATTCCCACTGCTGCTGGTGTTCACGCGATCGTCGGGCGGCGGCGCACCCGCGGTCGTCTCGGAATAGAAAAAGGGCGGCGTCCAAAGTCAACCTGAGACGCCGCCCCGATCTCTTGTCCAATACTTCAGCGACGGTGCGGCGCTTCCCGGGCTACGCGGCTTTTGCGTGGTCGAGGTCGAAGCGATCAGCGTTCATCACCTTGGTCCACGCCGCCACAAAGTCACGGGCAAACTTCTGCTTCGCGTCCGCGCCCGCATAGACCTCCGCAAACGCCCGCAATTGCGAGTGCGAACCGAAGATCAGGTCGACACGCGTGCCAGTCCACTTGACCGCTTTCGTCTTGCGGTCGCGGCCTTCGTAGACGTTGTCGGCGGACGGCTGCCATTCCGTGCTCATGTCGAGCAAGTTGACGAAAAAGTCGTTCGTCAGCTTCTCGGGCTGTTTGGTGAAGACGCCGTGCTTGGATTGTCCGGCATTGGCGCCCAACACGCGCAGGCCGCCGACGAGGACCGTCATCTCGGGCGCTGTCAGCCGCAGCAGTTGCGTCTTGTCGATCAGCGCCTCCTCCGGCGCCATAAGATTGCCGCTGCGGTAATAGTTACGGAAACCGTCAGCGGTGGGTTCGAGCGGCTTGAACGAGTTGACGTCGGTTTGATCTTGCGACGCGTCCATGCGCCCCGGCGTGAAGGGGACCTTCACGTCGACGCTGGCGTCCTTTGCGGCCTTCTCAACCGCCGCGCCGCCGCCGAGAACGATCAGGTCGGCGAGCGAGACTTTCTTGCCGCCCGCGGCCGAGCCGTTGAACTCCTTCTGGATCGCCTCGAGCTTCTGCAGCACCGTCGCGAGCTGCTTCGGCTGGTTGACCTCCCAATCCTTCTGGGGACTGAGGCGAATGCGCGCGCCATTGGCTCCGCCGCGCTTGTCGGAGCCGCGGAACGTCGACGCCGATGCCCAGGCGGTTGAGACCAATTGCGACACCGAGAGGCCCGCCGCGAGGATCTTGGCCTTCAGCGCGGCAATGTCCGGCTCGCCGATCAGCGGATGATTCACTGCGGGGATCGGGTCCTGCCAAATCAGCGTCTCCTTCGGCACGAGCGGTCCGAGATAACGCTGAATCGGGCCCATGTCGCGGTGCGTGAGCTTGTACCAGGCACGGGCAAACGCGTCCGCGAACTGCTCCGGATGCTCGAAGAAGCGCCGCGAGATTTTCTCGTAGGCCGGGTCCATGCGTAGCGACAGGTCGGTGGTCAGCATGGTCGGCACATGCTTCTTCGTCTTGTCGAAGGCGTCCGGGATCGTGGCAGCGGCGCCTTTCGCTTTCCACTGCGGCACACCGGCCGGGCTCTTCGTCAGCTCCCATTCGTTTTCGAACAGGTTCTTGAAGAAGAGATTGCTCCACTTCGTCGGCGTCTGTGTCCAGGTAACTTCCGGGCCGCCGGTGATGGCGTCGGCGCCGTGGCCTTTGCCATGTTTGCTCTTCCAGCCGAGGCCCTGATCCTCGAGGGCGCCAGCTTCCGGGTCCGGGCCGACCAGTGACGGATCCCCGGCGCCGTGGGTTTTGCCAAAGGAGTGGCCGCCGGCAATCAGCGCGACGGTCTCCTCGTCGTTCATCGCCATGCGGAAGAAAGTTTCGCGGATATCCTTGGCCGCCGCGACCGGATCCGGCTTGCCGTTTGGCCCCGCCGGATTGACGTAGATCAGGCCCATCTGCACCGCGCCGAGCGGGTTCTGCAGCTGGCGTTCGCCGCTATAGCGCTCGTCGCCGAGCCACGTGCCTTCAGGACCCCAGTAGAGCTCCTCGGGCTCCCACACATCGGCGCGGCCGCCGGCGAAGCCGAAGGTCTTGAAACCCATCGAGTCGAGGGCGACGTTGCCGGCGAGGATCATGAGGTCAGCCCAGGAAATTTTCTGGCCGTATTTCTGCTTGATCGGCCACAGCAGCCGGCGCGCCTTGTCGAGGTTCGCGTTGTCCGGCCACGAGTTCAGCGGCGCGAAGCGTTGCTGGCCCGCGCCGGCGCCGCCGCGGCCGTCGGCGATGCGGTACGTGCCCGCGCTGTGCCAGGCCATGCGGATGAACAGACCACCATAGTGCCCGAAGTCGGCCGGCCACCAATCCTGCGAATCCGTCATCAGGGCATGAAGGTCCTTGATCACGGCGTTGAGGTCGAGGGTCTTGAACTCCTTGGCGTAGTCGAATGTCTTATCCATCGGATTGGACAAGGAAGAGTTCCCATGAAGACCCTGAAGGCTCAGCTGGTCCGGCCACCAGTCACGATTTGAGTGCGCGTTGATGAAGGGGCACTTGCCCGCGCTCTTGTCGTCTGTTTTTGCGTCCATGTTTCTCTCCGATCGTGTTCTGGTTTGTTCCCGTTCCGTATACAAGGATCGTCAATCCTTGGAAAGTGATCCGCTTCACCGCTGCTGCAATGAAGAGCTGTCCATGCGGAATATCTGATCTTCGGGAACCGCTGGCGTCGCTCGGCCCGCGCGCAAACAAAATAGATATGCCGCGCGTGCGTCAAAACGAAACCCGCCCGAGCGGCAAACTCGGGCGGGCGGGACTGAAGATCTGAAGAAAAAGTTTGAGGCGAAACTATGCGGCTAGATGCCGAAGTGGTCGTGCTCGTACCAGCGGTACGGCGGCCGGTTCTTCGCGCTGAATTGCTTGAACCAGCGAACGAAGCTCGAGCTAGTCTTGATCACGAGAGCAGCCATGGCGGTCTCCTGAACTGTTGCCCATACCCATCGCTTTTGTAGCGCACCCGACCGGGATGCAATGTGACCGCAGTCACAGCTTTTCGCTTTGCCGTTAACACATTGACTTTGATAGGCATTTTAAGAACTGAAGAAAAGCTGTGCCGACTGCGGAGGGGACGCAAAAAAGGGGAAGCCCGCCCGAGCGGCAAACTCGGGCGGGCTGGGGGACTGAAGTTCTGAAGTCGGTAGTTGTTCGCGTCTCGTGATTGAAATCTAGGTCCAGCCGAGGCGGAGTGCGGTGATGGCCATCACAACTTGCTGCTTTTTGAAGGCGCCTTTAACCGCAACGAAAAAGGCGGCCACACGGGCCGCCTTCCACGCGATGTCTGCCAAAATGCTTGCCAGGTGCGGACGTTATTCCGCCGCGCCACTCGCTGCCTCGTGCGGCTGATCGCCTTCGGCCTTTTGCTTGGCCTCGAGGTCCTCGCCGGTCGCTTGATCGACGACCTTCATCGACAACCGCACCTTGCCGCGGTCGTCGAAGCCCAAGAGCTTGACCTTCACCTTGTCGCCTTCCTTGACGACGTCCGAAGTCTTTTGCACGCGGCGCTGTGCCAACTGGCTGATGTGAACCAGGCCGTCCTTGGCGCCGAAGAAGTTCACGAAAGCGCCGAAGTCCATGACCTTGACTACGGTGCCCTCGTAGATGTGACCAAGCTCCGGATCGGACGCGATCGACTTGATCCAGTTGACCGCGGCCTTGATCGATTCGCCGTCGGCCGACGCCACCTTCACGGTGCCGTCGTCCTCGACGTTGATCTTGGCGCCGGTCTTTTCGACGATCTCGCGGATTACCTTGCCGCCGGTGCCGATCACTTCGCGGATCTTGTCGGTGGCGATTTTGAAGGTCTCGATGCGCGGGGCGTATTCGCCGAGCTCGGCGCGTGCGCTGGTCAGCGCTTTTGCCATCTCACCGAGGATATGCAAGCGGCCGTCCTTGGCCTGCGCCAATGCGACCTTCATGATCTCTTCGGTAATGCCGGCGATCTTGATGTCCATTTGCAGCGAGGTGACGCCGCCTTCGGTGCCGGCAACCTTGAAGTCCATGTCGCCGAGATGATCCTCGTCGCCAAGGATGTCGGAGAGCACGGCGAAGCGCTTGTCTTCGAGGATCAGCCCCATGGCAATGCCGGCGGTCGGCCGCTTCAGCGGAACACCGGCATCCATCAGCGCTAGCGATGAGCCGCACACCGTTGCCATCGACGAAGAGCCGTTCGACTCCGTGATCTCGGAGACGATGCGGATGGTGTAGGGGAACTCGTCTTTCGACGGCAGCATCGGATGGATCGCCCGCCAGGCAAGCTTGCCGTGGCCGATCTCGCGGCGGCCAGGAGCGCCCATGCGGCCGGTTTCGCCGACCGAGTAGGGCGGGAAGTTGTAGTGCAGCAGGAACGTCTCTTTATATGTTCCCTGCAGCGCATCAACGAATTGCTCGTCTTCGGCAGTGCCCAGCGTGACGACCACCAGAGCCTGGGTCTCGCCGCGGGTGAACAAGGCCGAGCCGTGGGTGCGCGGCAGCAAGCCGACTTCCGCTTGGATCTGCCGGACGGTCTTGACGTCGCGGCCGTCGATACGCTTGCCGGTGTCGAGGATGTTCCAGCGTACGATCTTGGCTTCGAGATCCTTGAACACGCCGACAACCGCCTGTTTGTCGTATTTGGGCTCGGCGCCTTCGGGGAAGAAGTGCGACATCACCCTTTGCTTCACCGCCGCGACTGCGTCCTGCCGATCCTGCTTTTTCACGATCGCATAGGCGGTGCGCAGATCCTTCTCGGCGAGGCCGAGGATTTCCTTCTCCAGCGCCTTGTTGTCGGTCACGGTGAGGTCGCGCGGCTCCTTCGCGGCTTTCTCGGCGAGCTGGATGATCGCCTGGATCACCGGCTGGAAATGCCGATGGCCGAACATCACCGCGCCGAGCATGATTTCCTCGGACAGCTCCTTGGCTTCAGACTCCACCATCATCACCGCGTCGTGGGTGCCGGCGATGACGAGATCGAGCTGACTTTCCTTCATCTCGTCGAGCGTCGGATTGAGCACGTATTCGTTATTGATGAAGCCGACGCGGGCGCCGCCGATCGGGCCCATGAACGGCGCGCCGGACAACGTGAGCGCGGCCGAAGCCGCCACCATCGCCACGATGTCGGGATCGTTTTCCTGGTCGTGCGACAGCACGGTGCAGGTCACCTGGGTATCGCAGCGCCAGCCATCGGCGAACAGCGGACGGATCGGGCGATCGATCAGGCGCGATGTGAGCGTGTCCTTTTCGGTCGGACCGCGCTCGCGCTTGAAATAGCCGCCGGGAATTCGGCCGGCCGCGTAATATTTCTCGGTGTAGTTGACGGTGAGCGGAAGGAAATCGATGCCTTCCTTCGGCTGCTTGGCGGCGACGACCGCCGCCAAAACGGTGGTCTCGCCGTAAGTGGCGAGCACCGCGCCGTCGGCCTGACGCGCTATCCTGCCGGTTTCCAGCGTTAGATTGCGGCCACCCCAGTCAAGTTGGACTTTGTGTGTGTCGAACATTGCAATTGTCTCTCATGGTTTTCGGAGGGCTGCGAAAGCCATGAGCAAGACGGCGAGATGCTGCCGTTCGCAAAAGTTTTGCGAATCCAAACAGCGTCCAGCGATCCTGCCATGGCCATCGGGCCGTCCAGTGATGCGCACGGGCATTGGCCCATCGCGCCGATCGGCAGCCTTTGCTGCCGGACAAACGGCGGCTGCACCTTGCAGTCCGCCACGAAACGCGCGGGACATCCCGCGCGTAAACTCTTCAACGGCGGATACCAAGCCGTTCAATCAACTCCTTGTAACGCCCTTCATTGGTACGCCGAAGATAGTCAAGAATCTGACGACGTTGCGACACAAGCTTGAGCAGCCCGCGGCGCGAATGATTGTCTTTGACGTGACTCTTGAAATGATCGGTCAGGCCGTTGATCCGCTCGGAGAGCAGTGCAACCTGAACTTCGGGCGAACCGGTATCGCCGGATTTGACGGCGTACGACTTGATAAGCTCCGCCTTCTTTGCGGTCGTAAGCGACATCGTCACTAACCTCTTTTTCTACTGGCGCGTCCTGTCACGCCGTTCAAATTAAACACGCGTCGGGGAATGATTTCGCCGCGCTCGACCTCGGCAATGGCCACGAGTTGGTTGCTTGAAGCGACCTGGACCATGCCGCGGAGGATGGTGGCATCCCGTCCGCGCAATAAGACGGCTTGACCTCTTGCGAGTCTTGCCGCGTCCGCCGGGCTCACGGCCAGCGCCGGGATGTCGTCCAGCGCGGTCTCGATCGGCAGCATTGCGTCGGCAAGGTGTCCCTCGCCGGCGGCTGCTCTATGACACAAAGACTCCAGGGGTTCCAGCGAAATCATGTCGGCCTCGCTGAACGGGCCAACCCGGCTTCGGCGCAGCGCGGAGACATGGCCAAACACCCCTAAAGTGCGGCCCAGATCGCGCGCCAGCGCGCGGACATAGGTGCCTTTACCACATTCGGCGATCAGCACGGCGTGATCGGGGTCCGGCATCTCGACCAGCTCGAGGCGATGGATCTCGACCGCCCGCGGGGCAAGCTCGACGGTTTCGCCGTCGCGCGCCAGATCGTAGGCGCGCTCGCCGGCGATCTTCACTGCCGAATAGCGCGGCGGTATCTGAGAAATGGTGCCGGTGAAGCGCGGCAATTGCTCGCGGATCGCCACCGCATCGGGGCGCAGCTCACTGCTATTAATGACCCGGCCTTCGGCATCGTCGGTATCGCGTTCCTCGCCCCAGCGCACCGTGAACACATAAATCTTGCGGCTATCGACGACGAACGGAACCGTCTTGGTCGCTTCGCCGAGCGCGATCGGCAATGAGCCCGACGCCAGCGGATCGAGCGTGCCGGCGTGACCGGCGCGCTTGGCGGAAAACAGCCGCTTGATCACCGCCACCGCGTGGGTCGAGGTCATGCCGATGGGTTTGTCGAGCACGACCCAGCCGTGCACGTCGCGTTTTTTTATTTTTTTCTGCTCGCCGCGCCCCGATGGGTCCCTCGTCTCTTGCGGCGGAGAATTGGGGAGGGACGTCAGTTCAGGTACGGACATTATTCGTCCTTGTTGTCATCGAGGTCGCGTTGGACTGCAGGTGTTCGCAACAATTTCTGGATCCGTTCTGCTTCGTCGAATTGCTCGTCGACGCGAAATCGAATCTCAGGCGCAAATTTGAGATTAACGCGGCGCGCGATCTCGCCACGCACATATCGCTTATTGCGCTCGAACGCCTCGATCACTGTCTCGGCGTTACGGCCACCAAGTGGCATGACGTAAATCGTGGCGAGCCGCAGATCAGGCGACATACGCACCTCGGGAACGGTGATCATGTGGCCTTCGATGACCGGATCGTGGATTTCACCGCGCGTGAGCATGTCGGCGAGCTCGTGACGGATCAATTCGCCGACCCGGAGCTGACGCGGCGAACCGCCGCCCGCCTGATCGCGGTGTTGCTGATGACGTGCCATCTTATTTCTTTTCGCTCAATTTCCATTCTGTCATCGTCCGCGAAGGCGGACGATCCAGTAACCCCAGTGGTTCGGTGATTACTGGATGCCCCGCCTGCGCGGGGCATAACGCAATCGGAGAACCGGGCCTGTGAGCTTCGAACTCACAGCGACCGCTGCACGCTCTCCACCCGGTAACATTCGATGATGTCGCCGGCCTTCATGTCCTGATAATTCTCGAAGGCCATGCCGCATTCTTGGCCGGCGGGGACTTCACGCGCGTCGTCCTTGAAACGCTTGAGTTGCGACAGCTTGCCTTGATGCACCACGACGCTGTCGCGGATCAGCCGGACATTAGCGCCGCGTTCGACCGTGCCGTCCGTGACGCGGCAGCCGGCGACAGTGCCGACCTTCGACACCTTGAAGATTTCGAGAATGACGGCGTTGCCGAGCATGGTCTCGCGCAGGGTCGGTGCCAGCAGGCCCGACATCGCCTTTTTCACATCGTCAACCAGCGCGTAAATGATGTCGTAGTAGCGGATCTCGACGCCGGCTTTCTCGGCGGCTTCGCGCGCTTCCTTGTGGGCGCGGACATTGAAGCCAATCACGGCGGCGCCGGACGCTTCCGCCAGCGTGACGTCGGATTCGGTGATGCCACCGGCGCCGGAGTAGATCACGCGGGCGAGCACCTCTTCGGTGGACAGCTTTTCCAGCGAACCGACGATGGCTTCGATGGAGCCTTGCACGTCGCCCTTAATCACCAGCGGGAACTCCTTACGTCCCTGCGTCTTGATCTGGTTCATCATCTGCTCGAGCGAGCCGCGCATGCCCGTGAGCCGCGCTGCCATTTTATCGCGCTTTTGCCGGGCGCGGTAATCGGCGATCTCGCGGGCGCGGGCTTCGGTATCGACCACGGCGAGGCGATCGCTCGCTTCAGGCGTGCCGTTGAAGCCCAGCACCTCAACCGGCATCGACGGGCCGGCAGCAACGACGGAGTGGCCGGTATCCGACATCAAGGCGCGCACTCGGCCCCACTCAGCGCCGGCGACGACGATATCGCCTTGCTTTAGCGTGCCGCGCTGCACCAGCACGGTGGCCACCGGGCCGCGGCCGCGGTCGAGCCGCGCCTCGATCACGGTGCCTTCGGCGGGCCGGTTCGGGTTGGCTTTGAGGTCGAGCACTTCGGCCTGCAGCGCGATCATGTCGAGCAGCTTGTCGAGATTGGTCTTCTGCTTGGCCGATACCTCGAGTTCGAGGGTGTCGCCACCCAGCGACTCGACCTGGATTTCATGCTGCAGCAATTCGGTGCGCACCCGCTCCGGCTTGGCGTCGGACTTGTCGATCTTGTTGATGGCGACGATGATCGGCACCTTCGCCGCCTTGGCGTGTTGGATCGCTTCCACCGTCTGCGGCATGACGCCGTCGTCGGCGGCAACCACCAGGATGACGATGTCGGTGATCTTGGCGCCGCGCGCGCGCATAGCGGTGAACGCGGCGTGGCCGGGTGTATCGATGAAGGTGATGCGGCCGCCCGACGGTGCCGTCACCTGATAGGCGCCGATGTGCTGAGTGATGCCGCCGGCTTCGCCGGCCGCGACCTCGGTCGAACGGATGGCGTCGAGCAGCGACGTCTTGCCGTGATCGACGTGGCCCATGATGGTGACGACCGGCGCGCGCGACTGCAGATTGTCGGCGTCGTCCGGCGTGTCGAACATGCCTTCTTCGACGTCGGATTCGGCGACGCGGCGCACCGTATGGCCGAGTTCCTCGGCGATGAGTTGCGCGGTGTCGGCGTCGATCGTGTCGGTGATCTTCGCCATGTGGCCTTGCTGCATCAGGATGCGCACCACGTCGACCGAGCGTTCGGCCATGCGATTGGCCAGTTCCTGAATCGTAATCGTCTCCGGGATGGTCACTTCGCGGGCGATCTTTTCCTTCGGCTCGTTGTCGCGATGGCCACTGATGCGCTGGACGCGGCGGCGGAACGAAGCCACCGAACGCTCGCGCACTTCGTCGGCGGTAAGAGCGGTGACAACGGTCAAGCGGCCGCGACGTTTCTCGCCGCCGACATTGCGGGTCGGCTTGGGCGCCGGCGCAGGGCGCACCGCGACGCCGCCACGGCGCGGGCGTGGCGCCTCCTCGTCATCGGCTTCGAGCACCGGACGCGCACCGGGCTTTGCCGGTGCCGAGTTGGTGCCGAAGCGCTTCTTGGCGACCTCGTCGGCCTTGCGCTTGGTTTCCTCGTCGTGCTTGCGGCGAACTTCTTCATTGACCTTGCGCGCTTCAGCGGCGGCGCGGTCGGCGCGATCAATTTCCTCGCGCGAGCGACGGACGCGGGCTTCTTCTTCGGCGCGTTCACGCTCTTCGTGTTCGCGCAACTGCGCGCCGGCAAGCGCATGGGCGCGCGCATTGCGCTCGTCATCGGTCAGCGTGCGTAGAACGACGCCGGACGATTTCGGCGCCGGCATGGCGGACGAAGCTGCTGCTGCCGGAGCGGCGGCTTTCGCGGCGGGTGCCGGTGCGGCGGCGCGCTTCGGCACGGCACTGCCGCGCTCAGGGGCCGCAGCCTGCTCCACTCTCGCTTCGCCCGGTCCGATGCGGCGTTTGACCTTCTCGACGACGACCGCCTTGCTGCGGCCATGGCTGAAGCTCTGGCGCACCACGCCCTGCTCGACGCGTGGCTTCAGCGTCAGCGTCTTGGTCGGGGTTACGCTCAGTTTCTCGCCACTGCTCTTGGTCGTCTCAGCCATTCGCTTCCATTCCATATGCGGCGCTACCGGCGCGCCGCCATCCATAAGCACAACACTCCGGTCCGGCTCAATTGGCCCGATCGCCGGTCCGAAACCGCTCCAGGCGCCGAAAACGCGCCAAAAACGTGTCGCTTGCAGACCCGGCAAGCAGGGCTGCATGTATCACATTTGCCCGTCCCAGTGCCAAATCCAATTGCGCCGAAGTCAGGCCTGAAATCACTGCGATTTTGCCGTCCGGCGCAAGCCGGCGCTGGGCGGCGTCGAGCTTTCGTACCCCATCGGGCGCGGCCTCGGCGGCGTGAATGACACCGACGACGCGATCATGGGCCAGTGCTGTCTCGGTTTTGCCGAAGCCAACCGCGACTAAGCCGGCCTTGCCGGCCATCGCCAGCGCATCGAGCACCGCGCTTTCAAGCAGCCGCTCAGTCTGCTCGACGAGATCGCCCTTTAGGCGGACTTGCCGCTTGAAACCGCGCGCCAGCGTCTTGCGCTTGACCGCTTCGGCAAGGGCATCGTGGGTCGCAGTGACCCAGACGCCGCGGCCGGGCAGCTTACTCTTGAGATCCGGCACGGCCTCGCCGCCGGGCCCGACAACGAAGCGGATTAAATCCGCAACCGGGCGCACTTCACGCGTAACGACGCACATGCGTTCGCGTTCGCGTGAATGTGGCCCGCTGTCGAGCTCGGATTGCTGGGAAGGCGAGATCATGCGTCGATGTGTCTCCGTTACGCCTCCGCGGCCGGAGCTTCGGCTTCCTCGGCAGCAGGGGGCGGCGCGAGATCGGCCTCGCTGACCCAGCCGGCCTTGAGCCGTGCTTGCATGATCATGCCTTCGGCTTCCTCGCGTGAAATCTCGAAGCCGTCGAGAATGCCGGGCTCGCGCTTGGATTCGCCATCCTTACGCTCGGTCCAGCCCGTCAGGTCGTCGGTGGCGCAACCGGCCAGGTCCTCAACTGTCTTGACGCCGTTCTCGCCGAACTTCACCAGCATCGCCGTGGTAACGCCGGGGATTTCCTTGAGCGTATCCTCGACGCCAAGCTCGGCGCGTTTGGCATCGAGCTCGGCTTCGATCTTGGCCAGGTATTCCTGGGCACGGGTTTGCAGTTCGGCCGCCGTGGCGTCATCGAAACCTTCGATCCCGGCAATCTCTTTAACGTCGACCATCGCCAGTTCCTCGACCGAGTTGAAACCCTCAGACGCAAGTAATTGTCCGATGACCTCGTCGACATTGAGCGAGTTGATGAACATTCGGGTGCGGCTTTCGAACTCGGCCTGACGGCGTTCGGATTCTTCCTGTTCGGTCAGGATATCGATGTCCCAGCCGGTGAGTTGCGAAGCAAGCCGCACATTCTGGCCGCGCCGTCCGATCGCGAGCGAAAGCTGCTGATCGGGCACCACGACCTCGATGCGCTCGCGTTCCTCGTCGAGCACTACCTTGGCGACTTCCGCAGGCGCAAGAGCGTTGACGACGAAGGTCGCGATGTCTTGCGACCAGGGAATGATGTCGATCTTCTCGCCTTGCAACTCGTTGACCACGGCCTGCACCCGCGAACCGCGCATGCCGACGCAGGCGCCGACCGGATCGACCGACGAATTGCGGGAAACCACCGCGATCTTGGCGCGGGAGCCTGGGTCGCGCGCCACCGCCTTGACCTCGACGATGCCATCGTAGATTTCCGGCACTTCCTGCGCGAATAGCTTCGACATGAATTGCGGGTGGGTGCGCGAGAGGAAAATCTGCGGCCCACGCTGCTCGCGCCGCACGTCGTAGATGTAAGCGCGGATGCGGTCGCCGTTGCGGAACACTTCGCGTGGCAGCATTTCATCGCGCCGCACGATGGCCTCGCCGCGGCCGAGATCGACCACCACGTTGCCGTATTCGACGCGCTTGACGATGCCGTTGACGATGTCGCCGATGCGATCCTTGTATTCGTCGTATTGCCGGTCGCGCTCGGCCTCTCGCACTTTCTGCACGATCACCTGTTTCGCGGATTGCGCTGCGATGCGGCCGTATTCCAGCGGCGGCAGCTTGTCGGCAATGGTGTCACCGACCTGCGCGGCGGGGTGATGGCGGCGCGCTTCTTCGATCGTGATCTGTGATGCGGGGTTTTCTACCGCGTCGACCACCAGCATGTGTCGCGACAGATGCAGCTCGCCGCTCTTCGGATCGATCTCGGCCCGAACTTCGGTCTCGCTGCCGTAGCGCGAGCGCGCGGCCTTTGCGATCGCGTCTTCCATGGCGCCGAGCACGATCTTGCGATCGATGGCTTTCTCTCGGGCGACCGCATCGGCGATCTGCAAGAGTTCGAGTTTGTTGGCGCTTACGGTCGCCATTCTTCAGTCTCCTTTGGGTTGACTTGTATGCTGATCGAGGTCCAGCGCGGTGTCGTGTCTGTCATGTCGCTCTTGGCGCGGCGCGTGTTTGCCGTTGCCTGTTCCGTTCTTCTGCCGCTCGCCGTGCTTGCTCCGGCGCAACGATTCCGAAATCAGCGCGTCGGTGAGAACGAGCTTTGCTTCCGTCATGTCGGCGATCGGCAGCAAAACGTCGCCGCCTTCGGTCTTGGAGTCGGCAGCCATGCGGATGCGAGCGCTGCCGTCTTCGGTGCCGAGCAATTGACCACGGAAGCGTCGGCGGCCGTCGATCGGCGCCGACATTTCGATATGGGCAAGGTGACCGGCATAGCGGTCGAAATCGGAGCGCCGCACCAGCGGCCGATCGATGCCCGGCGAGGAAATCTCCAGGCGGTACGAGCCCTCGATCGGGTCGTTGACATCGAGCACCGGGGACAGCGCGCGCGAGGCGGCCTCGCAATCCTCAATCGCCAAGGAGCCGTCGGGGCGCTCCGCCATGATCTGCACCGTGCACCCGGCGAAGGCCGAAATGCGTATCCGCACAAGGCGATAGCCGAGCCCAGTGAGGACCGGCTCGGCGATCGTAGCGATGCGCGCGGCGCGCCCCGTCTCGGTAATGAGACGTGGCTCGTCGGCAAATGTCGTCAACTCGTCGTTCATGCGCGTTGCAGCGTCCGCAAAAAACCGCCAGGCCTCAGGTAACAAAAAAGAGCGGGTCCCGGGGGAACCCACTCTCAAACCCGCTCGGATAATCCGACCGTTATGAGGTATCCATGACGGATGGCCTAAATATAGCGCTTTACCGGCCGCAGGCAAGTGCTTTCAGGGATCAGTAATCAGTAACCGGTAATCATTTACAGGCCGAAAACCACTCAATACTGCCCCCCGGCCACCGGTTGCTGATCCTGTGAAATGACTGCTGCCCTTTCGCTTATTCCAGAACTTGAAGACGTGATTCAGAACGGCACGCGTGCAAAGCGCGCCGACACGTTGCAACGCATCACCGTGCTGTTTCTCGGCGGCGCCAGCCGATATGGCGACGAGCAGGTCAATTTGTTCGACGACGTGTTCGGCCTGCTCATCGCGGAGATCGAGACCAAGGCGCGTGCCGAACTGTCGAACCGTCTCGCGCTGGTGCCTAACGCACCCGTCAAGGTGCTGCGCACGCTGGCTAATGACGACGATATCGCCGTCGCGGGCCCGGTACTCAAGCTCGCGCTGCGGCTGGCCGAGGCCGATCTCGTCGACGTCGCGCGCACCAAAAGCCAGGCGCATTTACAGGCTATCTCGGGGCGGCCGACGTTGGGTGTGGCGGTGACGGACGTTCTGGTGCGGCGCGGCGACCGCGACGTTGCGCGCACCGTTGCCGGTAATCGCGGCGCGCGGATTTCCGAGCACAGCTTCATCAATCTGGTCAAACGGGCGGAGGACGATGGCGTGCTCGCCGAGACGGTCGGTACGAGGCCCGACATTCCGGGGCCGATGTTCCGTGAGCTGCTGCTGAAAGCGACCGCCGTGGTGCGCGAGCGGTTGCTTGCGTCGGCGCCGTCCGATGTCAGAATCGAAATCAACCGCATCCTGGCCAAAGTCTCCAGGGAAGTGGCCGCGACTGTCGGTCCGCGCGATTATCGCGCAGCGCAGCGCGTCGTGCTCAATCTCGACCGAGCCGGCCGCCTCGATGAGACGGCGGTGGCCGCGTATTGCGGCGAGCACAAATACGAAGAGACAGTAGTGGCGCTGGCTACGCTCGCCAAAGTGCCGGTCAATGTCGTCGACCGGCTGATGGGCGGCAACCAGCCCGATCCGGTGCTGATCCTGTGCAAAGCCATCGGGCTCTGCTGGCCGACGGTGCGGGCGATGATCATGCTGCAAGGCAACGTCCGGTCGCCGACAAGGCACGGCGCCGACGACGCTTTTGCCAATTACGACCGGCTTTCAGAATCGACGGCGCAGCGTGTGGTGCGGTTCTGGAAAGTGCGTCAGGCTTCGTAAGCTAGACCGTGATCTGATCAAGTTGAGTCGGATCATGGTCTAGGATTTTCTTTGGAGCATGATCTTTTCGGAAAACCGGTTTCCACTTTTCCGGATCATGCTCTAAGCGCTTCAAATTTTCCGGAAGATCAAGAAACACGACGCGCGCTGCTCGCGCGCCGCCTTGGCATGATAGCGCGTCTGCGTGAATCCCGAAAAAGGCTTTTGCCAGTCGTCGGCGCATTGTGCGGTCCATTCGAATTCCGCCGAGCGCAGCAGGTGTTGCAGAGTCCACGCCGCATAATCCGCGATATCGGTGACGAATTGAAACTCGCCGCCAGCGCGCAGGATGCGGGCAAGCCGCGTCACCATCTGGTCCTGCACGAAGCGCCGCTTCCAGTGCCGCCGCTTCGGCCATGGATCGGGATGGATCAGGTCGACGCGCTTAAGCGAATTTGCCGGCAGCCAGCCGATCAGGTCCACGGCGTCGTCGAAATGAAGCCGGATGTTTTTCACATCGTGCGTTTCAATCGCTGCTAGCGCCTTGGCCATGCCGTTTACGAACGGCTCGACGCCGACGAAACCACGCGCCGGATTTTCCCGCGCCTGCGCAATCATGAACTCGCCGCCGCCAAAACCGATCTCCAATTGAACGTCGGCGACCGGTACTGGGAATAGCGCGGATAATTCAGCGGGTGCCGGCTGGTTCAGATCGAGCGCGAGCGTTGGCAACAGCGTTTCGATCAGGCCCGCTCGGTGTGGCCGCAGCTTGTGGCCCTTGCGCCGTCCGAAAAACGCGCGGTCCGGATGTGCGGAATTCTTATCCACTATCATGCTCCGCCAACGGGCCCGGCCCGAAGTGGCCGGCCCGATGACAGGCTCCGGCGGAGCATCCAGTAAACACAGATATTTCAGAGCACATACGTCGGCGCTTACTGGATCATCCGCCTGCGCGGATGATGACAGTGCGCGCCAACAACGGCAATCAGCGAAACGCCTTCTTCAACTGGTCGGCGAGGTCGGTACGCTCCCACGAGAAGCCGCCGTCTTTGTCCGGGGCGCGGCCGAAATGGCCGTAGGCCGCAGTGCGCCGGTAGATCGGCCGGCTCAGCTTCAAGGCGCGGCGGATGCTGGTCGGGCGCAGCGGAAACAGTTCGGGCAGAAGCTTTTGCAGCTTGGATTCTTCGACCTTTCCGGTGCCGTGGGTATCGACCAGGAGCGACATCGGATCGGCAACGCCGATCGCGTAGGCGATCTGTATGGTGCAGCTATCGGCAAGTCCGGCGGCGACGACGTTCTTGGCCAGATAGCGCGCCGCATAGGCCGCCGAGCGGTCGACTTTGGTTGGGTCCTTGCCGGAGAATGCGCCGCCGCCGTGTGGCGCGTAGCCGCCGTAGGTATCGACAATGATCTTGCGCCCGGTAAGGCCGCAATCGCCGTCGGGGCCGCCGACGACAAAATTGCCCGTCGGGTTCACCAGGAAATCGCCGGACTTGGCCGGCATCCAGCCCTCGGGCAGCGCCGAGGCGACCGAGTCAGCGATCATCTCCTTGACCATGCCGGGGCTGTATTTCTTGCCGTTGCGGTTCTGCGCATTGTGTTGCGTCGAAACAACGACCTTGGTGCAGCCAACCGGCTTGCCGCCGACATATTTCACCGTGACCTGACTCTTGGCGTCGGGTTGCAGATCGAACAGTTGCTTGGCGCGGCGCTTCTCGGACAGCACTTTGAGAATCTTGTGCGCGAAATAGATCGGCGCCGGCATGAACGAGCCCTTTTCGTAGACCTCGCTCTCGGTGCAGGCATAACCGAACATCATACCCTGGTCGCCGGCGCCTTCCTGGTCGCCAGTCTTGGTTTTCTTGGCGTTGACGCCCATGGCAATGTCGGGCGACTGGCCGTGCAGCAGCACCTCGACGTCGGCGCCGTAAAAGGAGAAGCCGTCCTGGTCGTAGCCGATGTCTTTGACCACGCCGCGCGCGATCTCGGTAATCATCTCGCGGTTCACCACCACCTTGTCGCCGTGCTTGTGAAATAACGGTGACTGGCCGCGGCCTTCGCCGGCAATGACGATCTTGTTGGTCGTGCACAGCGTCTCGCAGCCTAGCCGCGTATTCACCTGGCTTTCGTCGGCAATGCCGAGCTTGATGTCGTTCTCTATGAAAGCGTCGAGGACCGCATCGGAAATCTGATCGCAGACTTTGTCCGGATGCCCTTCGGACACCGACTCGCTTGTGAAAAGGTAGTTTGAACGTGCCACCGCGAAACACTCCCTTCGTAAGACTGCACCGCTTTGTCGGAGTTTTGAATCTGTGTCAAAGGCCCCCAACGACGGTGAAATACCGCGCTGCTCCAGGGTGCAGGTTGTTGCAGCGTCCCCTTGCGCGGTCAAGATGTGGGCAAATGATGGGCTGGTGTGGGCGCTGCGCCGATTGCGCCGCGCTTAATGCTTCTCGCTGGCGGCTATTTGCTCGACGAGATCGACAATGCGCCTCCGCAACTTGGCATCGCCGATCTTCATGAAAGCCTTGGTCAGCGCCAGTCCGTCCGAACTGGCGAGGAAGTCGGATACATAGACCGGCGAAGCCGCTTCCGCGAAACCTTCCTGACGCGAGCCGGTCCCGATGGTCGGCGCGCCTTCGAAGAAGAACGAAACTTGCACCTGAAGGATGTGCGCAATCTGCGACAGCCGGCTGGCTCCGATACGGTTGGTACCCTTCTCGTACTTTTGCACTTGCTGAAAGGTCAGGCCCAGAGCATCGCCGAGCTTCTCTTGGCTCATCCCCAACATCATGCGGCGCATACGGACACGGCTGCCGACGTGCTTGTCGACCGGGTTCGGCGCCTTCTTGGCGATCATGATAATGAGCTCCTATGTGACCCCTATCTACCGTAATAGGTGCCGATTTCAAATCTGTCACAAATGATACCAATTGCCATGCTGCCCCGATCCTGATTGTTCGGCATTAGGTCATTCGCAAATCAGAGGACCTTGCATTTTTTGCTCGGCGCACGCACAGCGAGTTACTCGCGAAGGTTACACAGGCCAGATCGTTAGTATTCCAGGTTGTTATAGCAGCATGCCGCTGGTTGTCCGCCCCACTGTCGTACCAGTCGCCGTTAGGCTAAATTTTCACAGATGAGAAGAAGCTAAAAGTTTAGGTGTCCCGTTTGCAGGCGCCGACGGAGCACAACGATCAGCGCGATCGCGACCATCATCGCAGCCGGAATGTCGCCGACCCGGGCGTAAAGCGGCGCGCGGATCGCTCGCGGCAGCGGGGCATCGACCACACCTTCCTCGCCGAGCGGCAATGAATCGACGATCCGTCCGACCGGG
Organism: uncultured Alphaproteobacteria bacterium; assembly: GCA_963733645.1. Lineage (GTDB taxonomy): Bacteria > Pseudomonadota > Alphaproteobacteria > Rhizobiales > Xanthobacteraceae > BOG-931. The sequence continues at coordinate 194,906 of CAVTFP010000004.1, read as the reverse complement.
TCGACGACAGCGGAAATTCCGGTATTGGCAGCGCGTACCAGTGGCAGGCCTTCCTCGATGGCGCTTATGCGCGCCTGCTGAAAATGTTGATACGGGCCGGTCGAGATTCCGAACCAGCCGTCATTGGTGACATTGACGATCCAGCCGGGCCGCGCACCCGGCGGCACGATCGCGTCCGGAAAAATGATCTCGTAGCAGATCAGCGGCAACACCGGCGGCGTGCCCGGAATAGTGATGAGACGACGACGGTCACCGGCCTGGAATCCGCCGATCTGTTTCGTCACTACCTCCATGCCCAGACGCTCGAGAAGCGGTTTGAACGGAAGGTACTCGCCGAACGGCACGAGATGCACTTTATCGTAGAGCGCCACGATCGAGCCCGAGTGGTCGATGACATAAATCGAATTAAAGGCCGCGGGGGCGGCGGGATTATACGGCTCGGCGACGCGCACCGCGCCGGTGATCAGCATCACGCCTTGCGGCAACAATTGCGTGATCTGCGCCAGCGCGTCGGGCTCGCGCGCCAGGAAGAATGGAAACGGCGATTCCGGCCAGATTAGATACGTTACATCCTTCATGCCGGGCGCGTCAGGCCCGCCAGCTTGGTTGGACAGCGCAACGTAGCGATTCATCACCTGCTGCCGCGCCGCATAATTGAAGCGAACATCCTGCTGCAGGTTCGGCTGCATGATGCGTAGATGCACCTTGTCGACGAGTCGAGTCGGGTTGCGGTGCAACCGCGAAGCGCCATAGCCGGCAACGCCGATGAGTGCGGCAATGCCGATCAACAGCGGCATCAACGGCCGCGGTGTGTCGGCGGGGTCGTCGATCAGTGTTGCCGGAGTTGCGAAGATGGCAATGACGATGAAGGTCATGCCCCACAGCCCGACCAGCGCGGCGCTTTGCGCTAGCGGCAAGGGAGCGGCAATCGCATAGCCGAATGCATTCCAGGGAAAGCCGGTGAACAGGTGGCCGCGCAAATATTCCGTCGCGGTCAGCGCAACCGCCAAAACGAGAATCCGCAATGCGCCGCGCGTCCACAACAGGCGCGCCATCGCGACGCCGAGCGCCGTGTAAACGGCGCACACCGCCGGCAGGCCTAGCACCGCGAACGGCAGCATCCAGCCGAAGGTCGGCGCATCGACTAGAAACGCGTAGCCAATCCAATAAAGCCCGGCGACGAAATAGCCGAGACCGAACCACCAGCCGGTCCATGCCGCCACTGCGACGCCACCCCAGCGGCTATCGCCGGAACCGTCGATCAGCCAGACCAGCGCCGGAAACGTGAGAAACAAAACCGGCCAGGCATTGAAAGGCGCCATTGCCAGCGCCGAAAGCGCGCCGGCAAAGAGTGCAATCAGGCAACGCCGCCAGCCCCACGACAGCACGATGGCATTGAACAACGCTTTCGGCTTCACGGCGCGCGGTTCGGGCTTGACCGGATTGGTTCGTCACGCGGCAGCTTCGGCTGTGGCGCCGACTTTGCCGAGGCGGGCAGCTCGCGTGCCGTGCCGCCGCGCAATTCCTTGCGGCGGTAAATCCGGACACGCTTGACGCGGCGCGGATCGGCGTCGAGCACTTCGGCTTCGAACGGATCTGGTCCACGCACCAATTCGCCGCGTACCGGCACATGGCCCGCCTTCATGACCAGATAGCCGCCGAGCGTATCGACCTCTTGGGCGGCTTCGCCGATGTCGAATTCGTCGCCGAGCGCGGCGCGAACCTCGCCGAGGCTGGCGCGGCCGTTGGCGAGATATGAACCGTCGCTCTGATGCATCATGGCCGGCATCTCGGCCTCGTCATGCTCGTCGGCGATATCGCCGACGATGAGTTCGACCAGGTCTTCCATCGACACCAATCCATCGGTACCGCCGTATTCGTCGATGATGAGCGCAAGGTGAATGCGCGTCGCCTGCATCTTGGCGAGCAGGTCGAGCGCCGGCATCGATGGCGGCGCGTACAGGATTTCACGGACAATCTTGGCAGACGCCAGCGGTAAGGCCAGATCGACTTTGGCAAGGTCGAGATCGGCGCCTTGGGTCATGTCGTGCGCGGCTGCGGCGTCTGGCGACGCCCGCGCCGCCACGAACGCAATCAGGTCGCGGATGTGGATCATGCCGGTCGGATCATCGAGTGTGTCGTTGTAGACCACGAGCCGCGAGTGGCTGGCGACCTCGAATACCCGCACCAGTTCGCCGAGCGCGATATCCTGCTGCACGGCGACGATGTCTGCACGCGGCACCATCACGCTCTCGATCCGGCATTCGCGAAGGCCGAGAATGTTTTTCAGCATCGCGGCTTCTTCGGGCGAAAAACCGGACTCCGGCTGATCGGCAGTTAATACCTGCTCGAGATCGGCGCGGGTTGCCGCGGCTTTCCAGCCGAACAGGATGCGCATGACGCGCGTCAGCCAGCCGTCATCGCCGGGCTCGACCGGCTGATCGACCACCATCGGCAGGCCGCCGTGCTCCTTGCTGTCGTTGCGCGTCGGGGCTTGCGGCATGGGGTTGCGACCGAGACCTCAGTTCAACGTCTAACGTCGTGGCAAAGTTCAGGCCGTCTTGCGGTGCCTTGGCGCTGTCTTTGGCACCGGTCTTTTTGTCGCGGCTTTTGTCGTGCGTTGCCGGTATGGATCGGGGATGGCGAGGCGGTGCAGGATGTCGCGCTCGGCCTTTTCCATGGCCTCGGCATCGTCGTCGCGGTCGTGGCCGTAGCCGACGAGATGCAGGTAGCCATGCACCGCAAGGTGGGCGACGTGGTGCGCCAGCGGCTTGCGCTCGGCGCGGGCCTCCCGCGCAATGGTCTGGTAGGCAAGGACAATGTCGCCAAGATGCGCCGGTTCGTCGGTTGCCCGCTTGGCTGCGGCCGGGAACGACAGCACGTTGGTGGGCGCATCGATGCCGCGCCATAAACGGTTGAGCTGGCGGATAGCCGAATCATCGGTCAGCAAGATAGCAAGCTCGGCCCCACTTGTTGACTGCGTGGTTATGGCTTGGGCGATGGCCCGCCGTACCACCGAACGCATTTTGCCTGGTTTCGTCCACAGGTTGGAATCGACCAGCACATCGATCGTGAGCCTGCTCCGCGCTGCCCGCGGCCTAGGCTTCATTCCTGCCGCTCGCGTTTCTTAGCCGAGGCGCGGTCGTAAGCTTCGACAATGCGCGCAACGAGTTCGTGGCGAATCACGTCGGCGGAAGTGAAGGTGACGTGGGCGATGCCCTCGATGCCTTCGAGCAGCCGCACGGCGTCGGCGAGGCCGGATGTCTGGCCGGATGGCAAGTCGACCTGACTCGGATCGCCGGTGACCACCATGCGGCTGTTCTCGCCGAGCCGGGTCAGCAGCATCTTCATCTGCATCGCGGTGGTGTTTTGCGCCTCGTCTAGGATGACGGCGGCGTTCGCCAGCGTGCGGCCACGCATGAACGCCAGCGGCGCGATCTCGATCTCACCGGATTGCAGCGCGCGCTCGACGATGCGCGCGTCCATCAGGTCGTACAGCGCATCATAAATCGGCCGCAGATAGGGGTCGACTTTTTCGCGCATGTCGCCGGGTAGAAAGCCGAGTCTTTCGCCGGCTTCGACTGCCGGCCGCGACAGCACGATGCGATCGACGTCCTTGCGTTCGAACAGCTGCACCGCATGCGCCACCGCAAGCCAGGTCTTGCCGGTGCCGGCCGGCCCGGTCGAAAACACCAGCGGATGACGCTTGAGCGCACGGACGTAAGCATCTTGCGCCTGGGTGCGGGCACGGACTCTGCGCTTGCGCAGATTGATTTCTTCGAAACTCTCGCGAGCTGTAGCGGGATCGAAATCGAACAGCGAACCTTGTGACAGCGCGAGCCGCACCGCGCCATCGACGTCGCCCTGCACCAGTTCGTCGCCGCGCTTGAGCCGCTCATAAAGACTTTCGAGGACGCGGCGTGCCAGTTCGCAAGCGTCGCGCGTACCCTCGATGGTGACATGGTTGCCGCGCGAACTGGCGGCAACGCCAAGCTTGCGTTCGATCAGTGCGAGGTTCTGGCCGTATTGCCCGAACAACACCGAGGCGAGCCGGTTATCGTCGAATGTGAGCGAGATCTGGGTCGCGTTGTTCGGTGCGACGACGAGCGACTCATCCGTTCCGGGTGTTCGCAATTCAGGCTCCTGCGCCGGCAAAATCCGGCTGCTGCACTGGCTGGTATTTGGGTGTCTGCAAAAGCACGCCGAAAAGGCTGTTGCCGCACATTTCAGTGACGGTGACCGGAGCGATGGTGCCGATCAGCGATGACGGCGCTGTGACCTGCACTGGCTGAAGGTAAGGCGAGCGACCGGTGAGTTGACCGGGACGGCGCCCTTCGCGCTCGAAAAGCAGATCGAAGGTGCGGCCGATGCAACCGCGATTGAATGCAGTCTGGCAGCGGTCGATGGCGTCTTGCAGGCGTGTGAGGCGCTCCGATTTTGTGTCTTCCGGCACCTGATCGCTCATGCTGGCGCCGGGCGTCCCTGGCCGCGGCGAATATTTGAACGAGTAAGCACCGGAAAGGCCGACCTCGCCAATCAGCGAGAGCGTTGCGGCAAAGTCGTCGTCGGTCTCGCCCGGAAATCCAACAATGAAATCGCTGGTCAGCGCCAGATCGGAACGTGCGTCGCGCAATCGTTCAACGAGTCCGAGATAGTCGGCGCGGCTGTGACGCCGATTCATCGCCGCCAGCACGCGGTCCGAGCCGGACTGCACCGGCAGATGCAGTTGCGGCATCAGTTGCGGCAAGTCGCGATGCGCGGCGATGAGATCCTCGTCCATGTCGCGCGGATGGCTCGTCGTGTAGCGCAGCCGTTCGATGCCGGGGATTTCGGCGACGCGTTCAAGGAGCCGCGCCAGGGATTGCGGGCGTCCATCCGCGCCTGCGCCATGATAGGCGTTGACGTTCTGGCCGATCAGCGTGACTTCGCGCACGCCGGCGCCGGCCAGGCGCTCGATCTCGGCGATGATCTGCAATACCGGTCGTGAGGTCTCCACGCCGCGCGTATAAGGCACGACACAGAACGTGCAGAACTTGTCGCAACCCTCCTGCACGGTGACGAAGGCGGAGATGCCGCGCGCGCGCATTGCCGACGTGCTCGGCGCGGCGAGATGGTTGAATTTGTCGTCAACCGGAAACTCGGTGTCGATCGCCTTGACGCCGCACGCCGATCGCGCGAGCAGATCCGGCAGGCGATGATAGCTCTGCGGCCCGACCACCAGATCAACCGTCGGCGCGCGGCGAAGAATCTCTTCGCCCTCGGCCTGCGCGACGCAGCCGGCAACCGCGATGGTGACGCGGCGCCCGTCGGCGGCGGCGGCTTCTTTCAGGCGGCGCACGCGGCCGAGCTCGGAATAGACCTTGTCGGCTGCCTTCTCGCGGATGTTGCAGGTGTTGAGGATGACAAGGTCGGCGTCGTCGGCGGTCGCGGTCTCGACATAACCCTCGGGCGCCAAAGTGTCCGCCATGCGCTGCGCGTCGTAGACGTTCATCTGGCAGCCGAACGATTTTACATAGAGCTTGCGGGCTTCCGTCATGCCGGGATAATCGATCCTAAGTCCTTATGAAAACAAAGCCATTTCTCGCGATCGGGCGCTGCTGGCAGCCTTTATGGTCTTACCCGGATTCCGCAGAAAAAGAAACGCTAGTCCATCGGCTGAATGTTGGCGTCCTGGATGACCTTCGACCACTTGATACTCTCGGACTTGATATAGGCATCGAGCTGCTCGGGTGTACTGCCGCCGTTGGTCATTCCGAGGTCGGCGTAGCGCTTTTTGGTGTCATCATCGGCAAGTGCGCGCTGCGCCGCAGCGTTGAGCTTGAGGATGACGTCGTGCGGCGTTCCGGCCGCCGCGATTAGTCCGAACCAGGTTTCGGCGGCGAAGCCGGGCAGCGTTTCCGCCACCGTTGGGATGTCCGGCTCGGTTGGTGCGCGTTGCGCACTGGTCACGGCCAGCGCCCGCACGGTGCCGGCTTTGAGCTGGCCAGTGATGGCCGACAGGTTGGCGAACATCGCCGGGATTTGTCCGGCGACGAGATCGTTGATTGCGCCGGCCTCACCACGATAAGGCACGTGCGTCATCTTGATGCCGGCGACATATTGGAACAGTTCGGACGCTATATGCGGCGTAGTGCCGACACCGCCGGTGCCGAAAATGATCTTCCCCGGATCGGCTTTGGCCATGGCGATGATCTCGGCGGTGCTGTGCGCCGGAAACGACGGATTGACCACGAGCACCAGCGGTGAGGCTCCGCAATACGATATCGCGGCAAAATCCTTGATCGGATCGACCGTCGCCTTGCGATAGAGCCGCGGCGCCACCGCGAGCACGGTCTGGCTCGCCATCATCAGCGTGTAACCGTCGGGCGGCGATTTCGCCACGTCTTCGGCCGCAAGCAGTCCACTGGCGCCGGTGCGGTTCTCGACCAGGACCGTCTGGCCGAGGATTTCTGACATCTTCTGCGCCACGATGCGCGCGGCGACGTCAGTGCTGCCGCCGGCGCCGAAGCCGACCAGCATCTTTATGGGATGGTTGGGAAACGCGTCGTCGGCTCGAGCGAAATTCCCGGCAATGCCCGTCGTCAGCGCGACGGTTGTCAGCGCGACTGTAAGCGCGACGCGCACTATTCGCGTTGGCTTCATGGCCCGTCCTCCCTTGCCGCCCGCTTATAGATCGCGGCGCAGCACCAGCGCCGAGGCGCCGCTTTGATAATAGCTTTTGCGCTGTCCCACGTTGGAGAATCCGGCGCGGCGATACAGCGCACGGGCCGGCGCATTATGTTCGTCAACCTCGAGAAAAACAGCACGCGTACCGAGCCCGGCGAGCCGTCGTAAATTGAGATCAAGCAGCGGGCGGGCCAGTCCGCGCCCGCGATATTTCGGCGCGATGGCGATCGACAGAATTTCCGCTTCGCCGGCGGCAAGTCGCGACAGGATGAAGCCGGCCATTGTCTGGCCGATCGTAGCGCGATGGGCGACGGCATTTTTCTCGATCAACAGGCGGTAAACTTCATCCTCGCTCCAGCCGCGCTGAAACGAAGTCTTGTGCAGTTCGGCGATGGTGGCGGCGTCCGACGGGCGCGCTTCGGAAAGCGCCGGCGTGGCGCGGCCGAGCAGGCGGGAGATCAGCCCGATCATCGGCGCGGCAATTGCGCGGCGTGTTGCGGCTGCGCATCCGCCGCGCGCAGATAGAGCGGCTTTGGCGGCGCCTGGTCTGCCGCGAACGCGGCGCCGGTGGTGGCGATCCAGGCAATATCGGGCGCGGCGCGCGCATCGATGACCAGAGGCAACGAACCGATTGCGGCGAGCCCGTCGGCGACCGCTTGCGCGGCGTTGCCGACAATGCGCGCCGGCGCTTCGGCCGCGGCGCGCACCGCTTCGCTCAACGGTGCAAGTTTTGGCGCGATGGCGGTGCGGCCGCCCGGAGCGAAGGTTTGCAGATAAACGTGGCCATGCCGCGCATCGATCGCCGCGACGACCGGCGCCGTATCGTCATCGGCCAGATGCGGTGCCGCATAGGCCAGCAAGGTCGAAATACCGAACGCTGGCTTGTTGGCGGCGAGCGCAATACCGCGCGCGGCGGCGATGCCGACCCGTAAGCCGGTGAAGCTGCCCGGTCCGGTCGTCACCACGATGCGGTCGATTTGATGCAGCGGCGTGCCCATTGCCTCGGTCAGTCGATCGAGCAGGGGGATCAGCGCTTCGGCGTGGCCGCGCAGCATCGGCAGGCTTTCGCTGGCGACGATGCCGCCCAGCTCCGTATCGAGCACGGCCGCGGAACAGGCCCCGAGCGCTGTATCAATGGCGAGCACGCGCATCGGCGCAGTTATGCCATGAAAGCCGAAGTCGTACTGAGCAAAGTTACAGACAATAAGTCATGTGCGGCCGCCACACCAAAAGCGGGGCGTGGCCCGACGGCTGTGCTCAGACTGGCCGTACTTCAGTGACGTCCGGCACGTAATGGCGCAGCAGATTCTGAATACCGTGTTGCAGCGTCGCGGTCGATGACGGGCAGCCCGCGCACGAGCCCTTCATGTTGAGATAGACGACGCCGTCCTTGAAGCCTTTGAACGTGATGTCGCCGCCGTCATTGGCCACGGCGGGCCGCACACGCGTCTCGATCAGGTCTTTGATGGTGGCGACGGTTTCGGCATCGGCGGCGTCAAAAAACTCGTCGCCGTCGCCCGCCGCGGTGCTGCCGCTGTTGATCAGCGGCGCGTCCGACATGAAATGCTCCATGATGGCGCCGAGGATCATCGGCTTGAGCTGCTGCCACTCGCCCGCGTTCTTGGTCACGGTGATGAAATCGGATCCGAAGAACACGCCATTGACGCCGTCGATGCCGAACAGCCGCTCGGCCAGTGGCGATTGCGCGGCCTGCGCGGCGTCGCGCATCTCGAGCGTCCCGGTTTCGAGCACCGGGCGTCCGGGCAGGAATTTCAGGGTCGCGGGGTTTGGCGTTGCTTCGGTCTGGATGAACATTTTTTTCGTCCTTCGGCGCACTTCGGCATCCTGCCGCCGTATCATACACCATTTCACCCCGATACGTGGCGAATTCCGCTGGGAATTCAAGGGTGGCTCGGTCATTCCCGGGTTGCCGAAAGAGGCGAGCCCGGAATGACGCGCTCAGGCCCGCACAAACCCGACGATATCCTTCACCGCTTTCATGGTCTCGCCGGCGAGCTTTCGCGCGCGCGCGGAGCCGTCCCGAAGTACGGCGTCGATCGAAGCCGGATCATCAAGCAGCCGTTTCATCTCCGCATTGATCGGGCTCAGCTTGGCGACCGCGAGCTCGGTCAGTGCGTTCTTGAACGTTGAGAACTGTGCGTTGCCGAACTCTTTGAGCACCGCGGCGCGAGTAGTGTCGGCGAGCGCCGCATAAATGCCGACCAGATTGTCAGCTTCCGGGCGCGTCTCCAGACCCTTTTCCTCACTTGGCAGCGGTTCGGGATCGGTCTTGGCGCGGCGGACCTTTTGCGCGATGGCGTCGGCGTCGTCGGTGAGATTGATGCGCGACTGGTCGGAGGCGTCCGACTTCGACATTTTCTTGGTGCCGTCACGCAGCGACATGACGCGCGTTGCCTCGCCGGTGATGACCGGCTCCGGCAGCGGAAAGAACGCCTCGCCGAAACCGTGCGTGCGGATAGACTCGCCGAAGTCGTTGTTGAATTTTTGCGCGACGTCGCGCGACAATTCGAGATGCTGCTTCTGGTCCTCGCCGACCGGAACGTGGGTGGCGCGATAGACCAGAATGTCGGCCGCCATCAATGTCGGATAGGCGTAGAGGCCGACGGATGCATTCTCGCGGTCCTTGCCGGCCTTCTCCTTGAACTGCGTCATGCGATTGAGCCAGCCGAGGCGGGCAACGCAGTTGAACACCCAGGCGAGCTCGGCGTGCTCGGCGACCTGGCTCTGGTTGAACACGATGTGTTTCTTGGGGTCGATCCCGCAGGCGATGAATGCCGCGGTGACTTCGCGGATCGCCTTGGGCAGTTCGGTGGGATCCTGCCACACCGTGATGGCGTGCAGATCGACCACGCAATAGATGCACTCGTAACGGCTTTGCAGCTCGACGAAGCGCTTGATGGCGCCGAGATAGTTGCCGAGATGCAGGTTGCCGGTGGGCTGCACCCCCGAGAACACCAGTTCCTTGAACGCCATCGTCATCTCCGCGCCGCTCGTGCGCTAAATGCCATTACGCACGCTTGCCCCGCAAGACCCGGCCGCTATAGTCGCGCCGCTTCCGCGTCCTTTCATCCATTGCGAGTTTCTCATGGTCACCGCCCGTTACGACGTTCTCGGCATCGGCAACGCCATTGTCGATGTGATCGCCCGCGCCGAGGACGACTTTCTGCTCAAGCAGGGCATGAACAAAGGCGGCATGGCGCTGATCGACGAGGCGCGCGCTCAGGCGATCTATGACGCCATGGGACCTGCCGTCGAGGTTTCCGGCGGCTCGGCCGCCAATACCATCGTGGGGTTGTCGAGCCTTGGCGGCCGCGGCGCCTTTGTGGGCCGGGTCAAGAGCGACGATCTTGGCCGCGCCTTCTCACATGATATCCGCGCCGCCGGGGTTGCGTTCACCACTCAGCCGGCATCGGGCGGTCCCTCGACCGGGCGCTGCTACGTGCTGGTGACGCCGGACGGCGAGCGCACCATGAACACTTTTCTCGGCGCCGCGCAGGACCTGCATCCCGCCGACATCGATGAAGGCATGATCGCGTCGAGCGCGATCGTATATCTCGAAGGCTATTTGTGGGATCCAAAGAACGCCAAGGACGCGTTTCTCAAGGCGGCAAAGATCGCGCACCAAGCCGAACGCAAAGTGGTGCTGTCGCTGTCGGATGCGTTCTGCGTCGATCGCTGGCGCGACGAGTTCCTGCAATTGATGCGTTCGGGCACCGTCGATCTGATCTTTGCAAACGAGGCCGAATTGCAAAGCCTCTATCAGACTTCCGATTTCGATTCGGCGATCAAGGCGCTGCGCGGCGACATCGACGTTGCCGTAGTCACCCGGAGCGAGAAGGGCTGCCTGGTGATCGGCCCCGACGGTACCGAAGCGGTACCGGCGTTTCCGGTTGAGCGCGTCGTCGACACCACGGGCGCTGGCGATCTGTTCGCCGCCGGGTTCTTGTCCGGCCTCGCGCGCGGCGCCGATGATCGCACCTGCGGCCGGCTCGGCGCGCTCGCCGCTGGCGAAGTGATCCAGCACATCGGCGCGCGGCCGGAGGTTTCGCTCAAGGATTTGGCGCGGGATAACGGGCTGACGGATTGAAAATTATAGGTCGCCGCAACCTCGTTCGCGCGCTACGCGAGCTGCAGAGGGCCTCGGTAACCAATTGCTAACCATAATTCGTTAACGACGGATCAACCGCACAGCGGAGGATCTCGACATGGACGAGAGCACCGGCAAGGGCCACGGCGACGAAATCCCCGAGAACAAGGCAGTCAAACCGGAACCGAGTGAGGCCGGCAGCGGCGAAAATAAATTGCCGGTGGTCTGGTCGCCGAGTGTCGATGCCGGGTCCGGAACTGAGGACGAGTCCGTCATATTCGTCGACTCCGATATGCCGCCCTACGAAACCGAACAAGCCGAGACAGTGGCAGAGGAGGCAGGCGCAACCAAAGCGTCGGCCGCGCCAACACGCTCATCGCGGTTTTTGATTCTTGCTGCGAGTGTCGCGATCGCGGCGGCGGTCGGTTCAATCACCGGATCGCTAACGGCGTCGGGGATTGGCGGGCTGATGGCGGCGTCCGCCGAGCCGAGCGCCGATACGGTGGAAGCGAACAGCATCTTGAAAGCGTTGAAGTCCGAACTCGCCGAGCTCAATGCGGTGAAGTCGTCGCTCGACAGTTCGTCCCACTATGCAAACGTGCAATTCACCGCGCTTTCCGATCGCCTCGCGCGTGTCGAACACGCACAAGCCGATCCGGCGCAACTTGCGCATATTGCCGACACTGTCGATCGGCTCAACAAATTGAACATCGCAGCGCCAGAAACGACCGGTTCGATCGCGACGCTCGCGCCCGGCACTCCGGCGGCGCCAACCCAAGCAAAAGCTGCCGATCGCGAGCTCGAAGACTGGGTGTTGGAGGATGTGCATGGCGACCGCGCTTTGGTCGCAAGCCGTTACGGCGGCGAGTTTCTGGTCACCCCCGGCAGCGTACTGCCCGGTCTCGGCCAGGTTGATGCGGTCAAGCGGCAGGATGGCCAGTGGGTCGTCGTTACCGCGCGCGGTTTGATTATGTCGGCGCACTAAATCGTGATGTGATCAGCGAATCATCCGCCTAGGCGGATGCCGATACGGCGACGTAGATCGTTATCTCATTCCATGGCAATTTGCCGGAATGACACGTCTCATCGCCGCGGCAATTGCAAGCTGGGCGCTTGCCGCGCCCGCTCTCGCGCAAACGCCTGCCGCGCCGGCGCAGCCCGAAGTGACGCAAAGCTGTCCCGGCCTGGTCGCTGACGACCGGCCGCGCGTTATTCCTGCGGTGCTCGATCCCGATCAGGTGCGCATCACCTATATCGGCCACGCCACGTTCCTGATCGAGAGCCCGCAGCTTGTGCGTATCGCGACTGACTACAACGATTATGTGCGGCCGCCGGTGGTGCCCGACATCGCTACCATGAACCACGCGCACAGCACCCACTACACCGACAATCCCGACCCGGCGATCAAATATGTGCTGCGCGGTTGGGGACCGAGCGAAACCGAGCCGGCGATCTGGGATCTGAAATATCGCGACGTGCGGGTGCGTAACGTGCCGACCAATATCCGCAACTGGGCCGGTGGCACCGAGCGCTACGGCAATTCGATCTTCATTTTCGAGATGGCAAACCTTTGTATTGCCCATCTCGGCCACTTGCATCACACGCTGACCCAGCAGCAGCTCGACGAGATCGGCCGTCCCGACGTAGTGATGGCGCCGGTCGACGGCAATCTGACACTCGACCTCGACGGCATGATGGAGGTGCTGACGGCGCTGAAGCCGCAGATCATCATCCCGATGCATTTCTTCAATCAGTATTCACTCGCCCGCTTCCTCGAGCGGGCGCGCCAGCTCTGGCCGGTCGAGCAGGCGGACATCCCGTCGTTCGTGGTGTCGAAGGCGACGCTGCCGGCGAGCCCGAAGGTTCTGGTGCTGCCGGGGCATTGATAAGATATGCTGCGAGAGATGTAGCCCGTCATCCTGAGGTGGCCGCGAAGCGGCCCTCGAAGGGTGCCGGCCGAAGCGCCTCGGCTCTCACCTTTCGAGGCTCGCTTCGCTCGCATCTCAGGGTGACGGAATGAAATAATGCTCAGCGCCGAGCAGAACGATCTCATCACCCGCACCGTGCCGGGTACGCCGGCTGGCGGCTTACTGCGGCGCTATTGGCAGCCGGCGGCGCTGGTGGATGAGCTTGCGGGCAACCGACCGGTAAAGCCGGTGCGGCTCCTCGGCGAGGATCTCGTCGCCTTTAAGGATGACAAAGGCCATTACGGATTGATCGGCCGGCACTGCCCGCATCGCGGCACCGATCTGGCCTATGGCCGCCTCGAAGACGGCGGTCTGCGCTGCGCCTTTCACGGCTGGCTGTTCGACGTCAAGGGCAAGTGCCTACAGACGCCGGCCGAGCCCGACGACAGCAACCTGCCATCAAACATCAAGCAAAAATCTTATCCGGTAGTCGAGCAGAGCGGCATCCTGTGGGCCTATCTCGGACCCGGTGAGCCGCCGGCCTTTCCGCAGTTCGACTGTTTTGTTGCGCCCGACACGCATACCTTTGCGTTCAAGGGCATGATCGATTGCAACTGGTTGCAATCGCTCGAGGTTGGCATCGATCCCGTGCACACGTCGTTCCTGCATCGCTTCTTCGAGGACGAGGATCCGGACAAGGGCTACGGCCGGATGTTTCGCGACACGTCCAAAGATTCCGACATGCCGATGACAAAAATCATGCGCGAATTTCCGCGCCCGCGCATCGAGATCGAGCCTACCGATTACGGCTTTCGTCTCGCCACGCTGCGCGAGATCGGCGACGGCAAGGCCCATGTGCGTGTCACTAATCTGATCTTCCCCAATGCGTTCATCATTCCGATGAGCCGCGAGATGACAATCTCGCAGTGGCATGTGCCGGTCGACGATGCGAGGCACTATTGGTACGCGATCTTTACCTCGTTCGGCGCGCCGGTAAACAAGGACGAGATGCGCCGCCAGCGGCTCGAGCTTTACGAATTGCCGGATTATGTGCCGCGCAAGAACAAGCACAACGATTACGGCTTCGATGCGCACGAGCAGGAGCAGACGACGTTCACCGGAATGGGCACCGACATCAACGTGCACGATCAATGGGCCTGCGAGTCGATGGGCGCGATCCAGGATCGGACGGCGGAACATCTCGGCACCTCGGACAAAGCGATCAGCGCCTATCGCCGGCTGCTTCGGGCGGCACTTGACCAGTCAGGCAAGGGCGAGCGACCGATGATGGTGCTCGATGCCAAGGCAGCGAAAACGATCACCGGGCCGGCTTGTGTCGACGGCATCGGCCCCGCCGGCGACTGGCAAGGCTATTGGCAGCGCACCGACGCTGTGCGGCAATCGACCAAGAGTTGGGCCAACGGGCACTAAGCGAATGGCCCGACGTCCGGTAGCGAACAGCTTCGTCGAGCGTCACGGGCTTTGGAATGCCGAACAGGCGCGCGCCGCCAATGCGGTCACGCAGGCGATCAAAAAACACAAACTCGAGCTCGTCCGCTTCTCATTTGCCGATCAGCATGGCGTGCTGCGCGGCAAGACCGTAGTCGCCGCCGATGTGCCCGCGCTGATGCGCGGCGGCGTCACCATGACGACCACGCTGCTCGCCAAGGATACCGCGCACAAGACCGCGTTTCCGGTGTTCACGCCGGGCGGCGGTTTCGGCATGGTGGAAATGCAGGGCGCCGCGGATTTCGTCATGGTGCCGGATCCGGCGACGTTCCGCGTGCTGCCGTGGGCGCAAAACACCGGCTGGCTGCTGTGCGACATCTATTTCACCAACGGCAAGCCGGTGCCGTTCTCGACGCGGCAGGTGCTGCGCGATGCGCTCACGCGCCTGAAAGGCGCGGGCTTCGATTACCGCGCCGGGCTCGAAGTCGAATTCCATCTGTTCAAGCTCGAGAACCCGCGTCTCGCGCCGGAAGATGCCACTTGGCCGCCGCGCGCGCCCGAGGTGAGCTTGCTCAATCAGGGCTACCAGTATCTCACCGAGAGCCGCTATGACCAGATCGACACGGCGCTGGACCCGATCCGGCGCGGCGTCTTAGCGCTCGGCCTGCCGCTGCGCTCGCTCGAAGTCGAGCTCGGGCCGAGCCAGTGCGAATTCACGTTCCGGCCGCAGGGCGGGCTCGACGCCGCCGACACGATGATTTTGTTCCGTGCCGCGGTGAAGCAGATCGCGCGGCGCAATGGCCTCCTCGCCAGCTTCATGTGCCGGCCGGCGCTGCCCAATCTGTTCGCCTGCGGCTGGCATTTGCATCAATCGCTGATAGCGCGCGGCGGCAACGTCTTCGTTGGGCACGCACAGGATGGATTCTCAGCGCTGGCGCGGCATTTCCTCGCCGGGCTGCTGACGCACGCGCGCGCCGCGACGGCGTTCACGGCGCCGACCGTGAATGGCTATCGCCGCTTCCAGCCGTATCGGCTGGCACCCGACCGCGCCATCTGGGCGCGCGATAATCGCGGCGTCATGATCCGCGTGCTCGGCCAGCCCGGCGATCCGGCGACGCATCTGGAAAACCGGATCGGTGAGCCCGCGGCCAATCCGTATCTCTACATGGCGTCGCAAATTTACGCCGGCCTCGACGGCATCGCACACAAGCGCGATCCCGGACCGTCGGCCGACACGCCCTACGAAACGCAGGCGCCACCGCTGCCGAAGGATCTCAGCGAAGCGGTTGCGGCACTGCGCGACAGCAAGGTCTTTCGTTTAGGCTTTGGCGACGCATTCGTCGACTATTACGCCCGGCTCAAGGAAACCGAGTTCAAGCGCTTCACCACCGAAGCCGTTCCTGGCCCGGGCGGTGTTACGGCCTGGGAGCAGGATGAATATTTCGATTTGTTTTAAAGCGTGTTCAGCGCGAGCACGTAAGTGGTGGCTATGAGCCGCCGGAGTATTGGCTCGGCCGCTGGAAGAGGACAGACGGGCCGGCTATCGCCAGCCGGCGCTAAACGTCAACGCTCGCCGTCAACGCGTTGGCTTCGATGAAGAGGCGGCGCGGCTCGACTTTGTCGCCCATCAGTTCGTCAAAGATGGTGTTGGCCTCGTCGATTTCCTTGATGCTGACGCAGAGCAGCGAGCGGGCGTTGGTGTCGAGCGTGGTTTCCCAGAGTTGACCGGGGTTCATTTCGCCGAGGCCTTTGTAGCGTTGCAGTCCGACGCCCTTGCGTCCGGCCGCGGTCACCGCATCGAACAGGCTGACCGGCCCGTGGATCGGCGTTTCCTCGTCCTTGCGCTTGAGCACCGCCGGCGGTGTCGGCCGCGGAAATATTTTTTGCAGCGATGGCGCGAACTCATCAAGCTTGCGCGCGTCGGCGGAGCCAAGCAGCGCCTGGTCAAGCGCCGCGACTTCCTTGACGCCGCGCAGCGTGCGCTCGAACTGGAAGCCTTGCCCTTCCATGAATTGGCCATGCCAGCCGCGCTCGGTCTCGTCCGACAGCGCATCGAGTCGCCGGGCGATATAGGGCACCGCAGCCACCGCCTTCTCCGGGTCGCCGAAAATGTCTTTGTTGAGCATGCTTAAAATCGCCGCCTGCTCCACAACCTGGCGATTGTAGCGGCTGTGTAACCCGCGCAACAGATTGCGAATCGCGCGCGAGTCCTCGACCAGCTGACGTAGATCGTTGCCGGCGCGCACTTCGCCCGACGACAAGCGCAGCGTCGCCTCTTCGAGGCCGGTATCGATCAGGTAATTCTCGAGCGCGTGCTCGTCCTTGAGATATTGCTCCGACTTGCCGCGTGCGACTTTGTAGAGCGGCGGCTGGGCGATGTAGAGGTAGCCGCGGTCGATGATCTCGCGCATCTGCCGGTAGAAGAAGGTCAACAACAGGGTGCGGATATGGGCGCCGTCGACGTCGGCGTCGGTCATGATGATGATTTTGTGGTAACGCAGCTTGTCGACCGTGAATTCATCGGTACCAATGCCGGTGCCGAGCGCGGTGATTAGCGTGCCGATCTGCTCGGACGACAGCATCTTGTCCATGCGGGCACGCTCGACATTGAGGATCTTGCCGCGCAACGGCAGGACGGCCTGGAATGCGCGGTTGCGGCCTTGCTTGGCGGAACCACCGGCGGAATCGCCCTCGACGATAAACAATTCGGACTTCGCCGGATCCTTTTCCTGGCAATCGGCAAGTTTGCCGGGCAGCGAGGTGATACCGAGCGCACTTTTGCGCGTCATCTCGCGCGCCTTGCGCGCCGCCTCCCTCGCGGCCGCTGCCTGAATTACTTTGCCGACGACGACCTTGGCCTCGCCGGGATGCTCCTCGAGCCAGGCCTTGAGCATGTCATTGATGGCACCTTCGACCGCCGGGCGCACTTCGGACGAAACCAGCTTGTCCTTGGTCTGCGACGAGAACTTAGGATCGGGCACCTTGACCGAAAGCACGGCTGTCAGGCCCTCGCGGCAATCGTCGCCGGTCAGCGCCACTTTCTCCTTGCGCGCGACGCCGCTCGAATCCGCGTAACCGGTAATCTGGCGCGTGAGCGCGCCGCGGAAGCCGGCCAGATGCGTGCCGCCGTCGCGTTGCGGAATGTTGTTGGTGAAGCACAGCACGGACTCGTGGTAGCCGTCGTTCCACCACAGCGCGCATTCGACGATCATGCCGTCGCGCTCGGCGTTGATAACGATCGGCTGCGGAATCAGCGGCGTCTTGTTACGGTCCAGATATTTGACGAACTCTTCGATGCCGCCGTCATAGCGTAGCACCTCGCGTTTCTCGACCGCGTGGCGCCTGTCGGACAGCACGATGTTGACGCCGGAATTGAGGAAGGCGAGTTCGCGCAGCCGGTGTTCCAGCGTGGCGAAATCGAATTCGGTCATGGTGAAGGTTTTCTTCGACGGCAGGAATGTCACTTCGGTGCCGCGCTTGTCCGACGCTGGGCCGATCACAGCGAGCGGCGCCACCGCGTCGCCGTTACGGAACTCAATGTGATGCTCACGGCCGTCGCGCCAGATCGTAAGCTTGAGCCAGCTCGACAGCGCGTTGACCACCGAGACACCGACGCCGTGCAAGCCACCGGACACCTTGTAGGCGTTCTGGTCGAATTTTCCGCCAGCGTGGAGCTGGGTCATGATGACCTCGGCCGCCGACACGCCTTCGCCCTTGTGGATGTCGACCGGGATGCCGCGTCCGTCGTCGCGCACGCTGCATGAGCCGTCCGGGTTCAGTGTAACCACTACTTCCTTGGCAAAGCCGCCCAAGGCCTCGTCGATGGCATTATCGACGACCTCGTAGACCATGTGATGCAGGCCGGAACCGTCGTCGGTATCGCCGATATACATGCCCGGCCGCTTGCGTACGGCATCAAGGCCCTTGAGCACCTTGATCGATTCCGCGTCGTAATCGGAAGGCGCTACAGGGTCCGGTTTGCGGACAGGTTCGGCCATGCCAAAGAGCTTTCCAGGTGCTTGCGGAGGGGCTTTCGAATCGCTTGTAAAAAAGGGTCGAGAATCGCCCCTTGTTTTTACACGAAAACCGGGCTGCGTATAGGACAAAGTGGCTACTCATAACGTATTGTCGAATCGGGATTTTTCAAGGATTCGACAGGCTAAATCTGGTGCCGGATTCGGCGCCCAAAACTCGTCGCTCTGGTAGCCCCGAAATGGCCCCGCTCTAAAGATCGAATTGGCGGTGTGATTTCGCGCGGCACCGCGGGGAAATATCAGCGCCGCGCTCGGTCGGAGCCTTTAACCGGCAACAGAAACCGATCGGTCGCCCGGTATTCCGGCACCGGGGATTGGAAATAACCAAGCGCGGCGGTCCAAAGTTCCACCCGGTCGAGATCCTCGCGCAGACGCTCGAGGGCCTGGGTCAGGTTACGTACGATTTTGTCTTCCGCCTGTTCCGATTTATCTTTTGCCTGTTCTGGCATTGTTATTTGGCCTTGGTTCCGACGGGCGTTTCTCCTGCTATGAGATAAGAGCAAGGCTCGCGATCTGTTCCTTAAGTTGCCAAGCGGAGGCAGAGCAGTAATTGCCACGCAACGCTCGATTTGTTCCGCTACTTCCGCAAAATCGTCACGGGGAAAATTGCCGTTATTTTAGGCGACCGGCGGTGACTTCCACACGTTGCGCACTGCCATCGATTTCGGCAAACAGCGCCGGATCGGCGCCGGTCATAAACACCTGCGCGCCGAGCTGCGAAAGTTCCATGTGCAATGCCGCGCGCCGTGCCGGATCGAGATGCGCCACGACCTCATCGAGCAGCAGCAGCGGCGCGAACCCTGTCATCTCGGCAATGAGACGCGCGTGCGCCAGCACAAGCCCGATCAGCAGCGCCTTCTGCTCGCCCGTCGAGGCGTCGGCCGCGGGCGTGCCCTTCGCCGCATAGGTCACTTTGAGGTCGGTGAGGTGCGGACCGTCGAGCGTGCGCCCGGCCGCCGCGTCCCGTGCGCGATTGTCGCGCAGCACTGCGCGATAGCGTTCCTCGATCTCGGCGGCGGGATGACTGGGGATGAGCTGCTCCATCCAGCCGTCGAGCGCGATCTCCGCCGGCGGGAACGCCGAATCTTTACGGCTCGCCAGAACTGCCTCGAGCCGGCGCATGGTTTCGACGCGCTGGCCGGCGACGGCGACGGCAAGCTCGGCGGTTTCATGCTCGACGGCGTCGAGCCAGTGTGTGTCGGGCCGCGTTTCTTCGAGGAGCCGGTTGCGCGAGCGCAGTGAACGCTCGAGTGCGTTGACCCTGCTGCCATGGTCAGCATCGACAGCGAGTGCCAGCCGATCGATAAAGCGCCTTCGTTCCGACGGCGCGCCGGAAAACAGCGTGTCCATGGTTGGTGTAAGCCAGACCACGCGCAGGTGATCGGCGAACGCCGCCGCAGAGCCGACCGGTTCGCGGTCGATCCGGCATTTGCGCAGCACCGCTGAGCCTTCATCGAGCGGCCGCTCAATGCCGGTGCCGAGCGTTGCCAGGCCCAGTGCGCCCTCGATCTCGGCGGACACCGCCCACGAGCCGTCACCTTCCGCGAACGCCACTTCGTCGAGCGTGGCGCGGCGCAAGCCGCGGCCCGGCGCAAAGAATGAAATCGCCTCAATCAGATTGGTCTTGCCGGCGCCATTCGGGCCGACCAGCACGATACTCTTCACGCCCGTGTCCAGCGAAGCGGAGTGGTAGTTGCGGAAATTGTTGAGCGTCAGGCGAAGGATCGTCATGACCGTCATCATCCGCGAAGGCGGATGATCCAGTAATCGATGAAGTTAGTCGTTGCGCCGCGAAGCAGCTTGGATGCCAGGGTATACTGGATGCTCCGCCTTCGCGGAGCATGACAAGCCTCAAACCCGCATCGGCATCAGCACGTAGAGCGCGCCCTTGGACTCTTTGTCCTGGATCAGCGTCGGCGAGCCGGGATCGGCGAGTTTGAGTACTGCCGCCTCACTCTCAATCTGGGCAGCGATGTCGAGCAGATAGCGCGAATTGAAACCGATATCGATCGGGTCGGCTTCGTACTCGACTTCGAGTTCTTCGTTGGCGCTGCCGGAATCCGGATTGGTGACGGAGAGCAGCAGCTTGCCGCTGGTGACCGACAGCTTGACGGCGCGGCCACGCTCGCTTGACACGGTGGAGACGCGGTCGACCGCGGCCTCGAACTCTTTCTTGTCGACCACGAGTTCCTTGTCGTTGCCGAGCGGGATGACGCGGGCGTAGTCGGGAAATGTGCCGTCGATCAGCTTCGAAGTCAGGATCGCGTCGCCCACGGCGAAGCGGATCTTGCCGGGCGACAGTTCGACCGCCACCTCGGCCTCGTTGTCCTCCATCAGCCGTTGCACTTCGGCGACGGTTTTGCGCGGCACGATGATCCCGGGCATGCCAGCCGCGCCCTTCGGCAGATCGAGCTCCATCTGCGCCAGGCGGTGACCGTCGGTCGCCACCGCGCGCAAGGTCTGCGTCTTGTTGGAACTGGCGGCGTGGAGGTAGATGCCGTTGAGGTAGTAGCGCGTCTCCTCGGTGGAAATTGCGAACTGCGTCTTGTCGATCAGGCGCTTGAGATCGATGGCCTTGAGCGTGAATTTGTGGGTCATGTCACCCGGCGCCAAATCGGGGAAGTCGCTCTCGGGCAGCGTCTGCAAGGTAAAGCGCGAGCGGCCGGCGCGGATCGCCAGCGCGGCGCGGTCGCCGGAAGATTCCAGAACGATCTGCGAGCCCTCCGGCAGCTTGCGCACGATATCGAAAAACATGTGCGCCGGCACCGTGGTCGAGCCGCCTGGTCCAACCTCGGCGGCGACAGAGTCGGTCACTTCGACGTCGAGGTCGGTCGCCTTAAGCGAAAGCTTCGAGTGGTCGGCGCGAATCAGCACATTGGCGAGGATCGGAATGGTATTGCGGCGCTCGACCACGCGGTGGACGTGGCCCAGTGATTTCAGCAATTCGGAACGCTCAACGGTGATCTTCATAACGAGTCCGCTCGCGAGACGGGTAACGAAAGTGGCTAGGCAAGCGGCTTTTCGCAAGGCCAAGCCGGGGTTTATCAGTCCTGAAGCTGGCGTTTGAGCCCCTCGATTTCCTCGGCAAACACGGTGTCGTTGCCAGCCAAAGCTTCGATCTTGCGCACCGCATGCAGCACGGTGGTGTGGTCGCGTCCGCCGAAGCGCCGGCCGATCTCAGGCAGCGAGCGCAAGGTCAGCACCTTGGCCAAATACATCGCAACCTGTCGTGGCCGCACCACATTCGCCGTCCGCCGCGAGGACAACAAATCCGAGCGGCTCACATTGTATTGCCGCGCGACCACCCTCTGGATGTCCTCGATGCGAACCCGCTTCGGCTCAGCCGGCCGGATCAGATCGCGCATTTCGCGTTCGGCCATTTCCAGGGTCACCGGCTGGCCGCTGAGCTTGGAGTGGGCCAGAAGGCGGTTGACCGCGCCTTCGAGGTCGCGGCCGTTATGGGTCACCGACTTGGCGATGAAGACCAGCACCGGCGGCGGCACTTCGAAGCCGGGATGATGGCTGCGCGCGGCGGCGCAGCGACTCTTGAGAATTTCCAGCCGCAGCTCCTCGCCGAGCAAGCCGATCTCCACGACAAGGCCGCCGGCGAGCCGTGAGCGGACCCGGTCGTCGAGGCTTTCGAGGTCCGAAGGCGGGCGGTCACTGGCGATGACCACCTGGCGGCCGGCGTCGATCAGCGCATTCAACGTGTGGCAGAACTCAGCTTGGGTTGAGCGCCCCTGCAGGAATTGCAGGTCGTCGATCACCAGCACGTCGATGGCGCGCACAGCTTCCTTGAAGGCCAGCGTCGTCTGCGTCTTCAGCGCCGAGACGAAGCCGTACATGAAGCGCTCGGCAGTCAAGTACAGCACCTTGCGGTCGCTGTTATTGCCGGCCCAGGTGATTGCCTGGAGGAGATGGGTTTTGCCTAAGCCCACCGCGGCGTGAATATAGAGCGGGTTGAACATCAGCTGTTCGCCGCGCCGGCTGGTCGCGACCTGCTTGGCTGCGGCATGTGCCAGCGTGTTGGAGCGGCCGACGATGAAGCTTTCGAACGATAGGCGCGGATCGAGCGGCGAGCCCCCGAGCGCCTCGTGCACCGTCATGTACGGCACGCTGGTGCGCGCCTCGTGGCCGTTTAGCTCGCGCGCATCGCGCGACAGCATCGCCGCTTCAGCCGGCTTCGGCTTCTGCGGTAGCGGCCGGAGCGCCGCCGAACGGACCGAGAGTTCGAGCCGCATGATCGCCGGCTCCTCCGCTTGCCACTTGGCAAGCACCTGCTCGCTATAGTGCGATTGAATCCAGGTGCGCAGGAATCGCGTCGGCACCGATAGCCGTACCGCGTCGTTCTCCACGGCGTCGAGTTCCATGCGCCCGAACCAGCTCGAGAACACGTCTTCGCCGAGTTGACTGCGCAGCTGCTCTTTCACCTTCTGCCAGCGCTGCTGATCCGTGCTCGTCATATTGCCTGCTCTTTTCGTCGGAGGTGAAGACCCAACCGAGCTACTCAGGCGAGGACAACTCACCATGCCCGACATCGTTGGACGCAACATACTTGGAGAGGTGGACGTGTTTGGCGGCCCGGAAATGCCAAGTGCCGCCGATGAACGGGTAGGTAATGCGCTCAGTTCAACCGCTGGGCTTGACGATGCGGCCTCTGCGGCAGGGCACCGAAGGCAAGCCGACCGCCGGCGGCAAACTCTCTGCGGTCGGCCAAGCCATTGCGTGCTCGGCGTCGTCGCCTGCTTCTGTCAATCGATGGCTCGTCATCATGGCCCCGTCTCATCGCTCCCAGTTCGATGGCGGTCAAAAACGGCCGCGCAAAAATTCCGCATGACCGTTCGTGACGCCTGCTTGCTTGCTCACCCACAAGTTTCACATGCAGGTCTTTTGGCTGAACCCCCGATAATGACAGCGTAATAGCCGTGGCATTGCCAACCTTGCCTCTCACTATTTGGACACAGCTTTCCCGCACCCATCATCGATGAGTTGCCGCCCGACCCGATTTTGAAGACCTTCGGAGACCGAAGGGAGCTAAGAACTAGCACTAAGTTTTCGGCTCGCAAGGGTGAAGAAAGCGCGCCAATATTGGACTTTCACAAATGCGCACGAGGCCGCGCATTCATTGTGACAGGACAAATCATTGACTCGACGAGATGAATTAGAATGCACTGGCGGGCGGATGAGGCTCGAAATCGGGCAAATTACGTGGCGGAGCAAATAAAAACTGTCATACTTGATTCCGGGCTGAATTCGAACTCCCTTTGGATCGATCCCAATAAGTCTTTCATCGTGCATCGGTTCTTCCGCCCGGAATCGAGGGGTCACCCTCGCGTCGAACGCGCGGAACAAACAAAAAGTGGGCATAACCTTGGGCGAAAAACGGCAACAATAACTTTACTGCCTGATTTACTTGCTGAAAGTGACAATTCTGCAACAGAATAATTGCACTTCACCGCGATTCCTCGCGGCGGCTGAAATCTTTTGCAGTGCGATTGCCGCGCGCCAATAGACGCGATGGTATTTATTTGCCGAGCTTGGCGATACGATGCGCCAGCCGCGAGACTTTGCGGCGTGCTGCATTGCGGTGGACAATGCCGTGATTTGCCGCGCGGATAAGAGCAGGCTCGGCTTCGGCCATGGCAGCGACCGCAGCGGAGCGATCGCCAGATGCGATCGCCTCCTCGATCTTGCGCACCGCGCTGCGCACGCGTGTACGGCGCGCTTTATTGATCACCGTGCGGCGGGCGATCTGACGCGTGGCTTTCTTTGCGGACTTTGTATTGGCCATGAGATGTCAAATACAGACTGTCGTGAATAGAGCGGGGCTTATAGGGGGGTAACGCCGTTCCGTCAACGCAGGCCGCAGGATGCGTAAGGAGCCGATGAAACTTGGCATTTTCCCCGATAATCATCAGGTGGATATTGCGGGACTGGCCGTTGGGCCCGTCACACGGGCCGGCCCGTTAGTCCTTCCAGGTCCACGACTTCAAGCAACGGCCTTGGCGCGGACGCTATCGTAACCGGTTACCGCCGCAGCGAGGTCAGATGCCGGGAACGCGGAAAGCGGCGGCGCAACGCGCGCCCATTGCGGATCGCCGTGAATGTGGGCGAGCAGCGCCTTGACCCCGGGGACCAGCGGCTTGCCGTCGAATAGTTTGCGGATGGTGACCGCTTCGGCAAGTGCTGCGGCATCGCCGGAGCGATAGGCGCGGGCGCACAGATCGGGATTGAGGTTGGCGGTCGCCGAGATGCAGCCGGCGAACGGACCGAAGCGCGCTTGCGGCAGCGCCGCTTCGGTGGAAGGAAATACCTTGAACTTCGGATCGACGCCGGCAGCGGCGCGCGCAAAGTCCATATCGCCGGAAGAATCTTTTAGGCCGACGATGCGCTCGCCAAAACTGCCGAGCAGGCGGCGGATCAGGGCGACATGCCAGTGCAGGCCCGACTGCGCGGGGTAGTGATAGAGATAGAGCGGGATCGGTTGCGCCGCGGTCGCAGTCACGATCGCCTCGATATAGGCGACGAGACCGTCGTCGTGCACGCCTTTATAATAGAAGGGCGGCAGCACGAGAGCACCGCCGAAACCCAGTTCGGCTGCGTGCCGGGTCAGCGTGATGGCATCGGCCAGCGCAGCGGCGCCGGTGCCAACCATCATCCGGTCGATCGGCAGTCCGCTTGCCGCATAGGCGCTCATGACGCGCTTGCGCTGCTCCAGCGAAAACGAGGTCGCCTCGCCGGTGGTGCCTAGCACGTTGAGCCCGTCACAACCGTTGGCGAGCAGGAACCGGGCGAGCCCTGCCGAGCGCGCGCTGTCGGGCTCGCCATTGCCGTCGACGGCGGTGGCGACGGCGGCGATCACGCCGTGAAGCGGTTTGCTGGTTGTCGCGGTCATGGCTGGGGACCTGTGCTGTCGGGCGCTGAACGATCCAGTAGAACAATGGCCGGCGATGTTCAACGCGCCGGGGGGCGATCCACTTACGCGCTATCGGGGCGCCGGATGATTGGCCTTAGAGCATGATCCGGAAAAGTGGAACCGGTTTTCCGAAAAGATGATGCTCCACGAAAATCCTAGACCATGATCCGATTCAACGGATGGATCATGGTCTAGTGAATCACAATCGTGGTGCCACGCATGCCTTCGCGCTCGACCAGGTCGAACAGGATGGCGGCGTGATCGGGATCGAGCCGCACGCAGCCGTGCGAGGCCGGGCCGCCGAGCGCGGATATCTCGTATGTGCCGTGGATGGCATAGCCGCGATAGAAGAAGATCGAATGCGGCATCGGCGAATTATAGTAGCGGCGTGAAAACCAACGCCGCGCCAGCATCTGCGGGTGGTAGCTGCCGGGCGGGGTGACGTAACCGCGCCGTGCGGTCGAAACCCGCCAGTGATAACGCGACACGCCGTCGACGCGGACCGACATGGTCTGGTCGCCGCGGTCGATGTCGACCACGACCGAGGCGAGGGCGCGGTCGAGGACGGGCAGAATCAACAGTGCGGCAAAAACACAAGCGCTCAGGAAGCGACGCATGACAAATCCCCGGTGCCCGGCGACCGGTAGCATTGTGACCGCGATGGAACTTGTAAAGTGGGCGCGGCGAGGAGGGTTAATCGCAAAAGGTATCAGGTCCAGGCGATGACGGCATTCGATCTGTTCAGCATCGGTCACTCCAATATCCCGGCCGACCGTTTCATCGCGCTGCTGCGCGATGCCGGCGCGGACGCTATTGCGGACGTCCGTTCGACGCCCTTTTCGCGGTTTTTCCCGTGGTTTTCGCGCAAAAATTTGGAGGCGCGGCTCGTTGCTGAAGGGATGGCGTATCTGCCTTATGGCGAGCCGCTTGGCGGTCGGCCTCAGGATCAGAGTCTTTATCGGGACGGCGTCGCCGATTACGAGGCGATGGCGCAGCAGGACGATTTCCGCGCGAGCCTCGGCCGATTGCAAAGCGACGCGTTGCGGCGCCGAGTGTGCCTGATGTGCGCCGAGCGCGAGCCGCTTGATTGTCACCGCTGCCTGTTGGTTGCTCGCGCACTCGCCGAGCGGGGGCTCAGAATCGGCCATATTTTGCACGATGGCACAATCGAAACGCATGCCGCGACCGAGTTACGGCTCGTTGCATGGTCGGGTGTCGTGACGGAAAGCGATCTGTTCGTAACTGGACAGAGCGAGCGACTCGCGGCAGCGTATCGCCGCCGTGCCTGCGCAGTCGCGTATCGGGCAAAGCGAGGGTCAAGCGGGGCGCAGGCAAGCGTGGAGACCGAATGATGCGCGCCCTTTCCCTCGCTCTGCTCCTGTCATTCGCTTGCGGCATCGCCGCGGCACTGGCGCAAGGCGCCAATACGCCCGACCCGACGCCGAAAGGCACGCTTAATCCGCAACCGCTGCCGCCGCTCGCCAATCCCAATTCGCCATCGACGCCGGCCAAGGAATTGTTCGCACGCAAGACCGAGCCGTTGCCCGGCCCGGCGCGGTCGATCGGCTTTTACGCCACCGGCTGTCTGGCCGGCGGCGTCGCGCTGCCGATCACCGGGCCAGGCTGGCAAGTCATGCGGCTGTCGCGCAACCGCAACTGGGGTAATCCGGAACTGATCGCCTTCCTCGAGCGGTTCGGCAAGGACGCGAAGAAAATCGGCTGGAACGGCCTGTTGGTCGGTGACATGTCGCAACCGCGTGGCGGCCCGATGATCACTGGCCATGCCAGCCATCAGGTTGGGCTTGATGCTGACATCTGGTTCACGCCGATGCCGGACCACGTGCTTACGCGCGAAGAGCGGGAGATGGACGGCGCGGTCAATATGGTGGCGCCAGATCGGCTCGACGTCGATCCGAAAGTATGGACGCACGAACGCACCCAGCTCATCCGCGCCGCCGCGCAGGATCGCGTGGTGACGCGCATATTCGTCAACGCCGCGATCAAGAAGGTGATGTGCCGCGAAGCGGGCTCGGATCGCGAATGGCTGTCGAAGGTACGGCCATGGTGGGGTCATTCCGAGCATTTCCACATCCGCATCGCCTGCCCGGCTGACAGCCCGGAGTGCAAGCCGCAACCGCCGCCGGGGCCGGGCGACGGCTGCGGCCACGAGCTTGACTACTGGTTCAAGGAATCAACGCTGCACCCAAAGCCGCCGCCGGTGCCGGAGAAACCGAAGCCGGCGCTGACGCTGGCGGCTCTCCCGGCGGCATGCCGGCAGGTGGTGATGGCGCCTTAGTAGAGCACGATGCGGAAAAGTGGAAACCGGTTTTCCGATAAGATCATGCTCCTCTAAAATCCTATCCCACGCGTGCCGAATATCGCTCGCTGCACTGCTATCGCCATGGCGATGAGGACAAAGGCGCAGACAGTGATGATAAGGACGTAGATGGGTGAGCGCGACGACGGTGTTTTCATTAGTCGCGGTAGGCCCGTCGCCAGAACGTAGGCGCCGTAAAAGCCGGTGAGCACGAGAAATCGCAGGCCTGGCAGCACCAGGAAAATGCCGGCGAGCCATACCGGTGTGAACGAATAGACCACAAGCTTGAGCGCGTTGTCGAAATCCTTCTGACCGCCGAACAACGACGCCGACAGATCGATGATGAAGGCGAGCACAACGACGACGGCAAAATATTCGACATAGACGAAGATCGCGCCGAACAAGCCGTCAAACAGGTTCGCACGCACCAGACCGACGCCCGGCACTACCGCGCCGACGATGCTTGCGGCTAACAAGCCGGAGACGGCCGGAATCAGCGCCAGCACCGCGACGTAGCGGCTCAGCAAGTAGGCCGGGTCACCGGATTCGCGCTCGATCAAAGCCCATTCGGCAAACGGATCGGCCAGCATCGCCTTGGCGCGGCGCAGCGGATTCATGCGCCAAATCCTTTAGCGTCATCGAGGATCAGGCTTGCGCCGCGTTCCGCGATCATCATAGTCGGCGCGTTGGTGTTGCCCGACGTGATCGTTGGCATCACCGAAGCATCGACGATGCGCAGTCGTTCGAGTCCGCAGACGCGCAGCCGGTCGTCGACCACCATCAACGGATCGCTCGGCAGGCCCATTTTTGCCGTCCCGATCGGATGGAAAATCGTAGTGCCGATGTCGCCCGCGGCCTTGATCAAAGTCTGCTCGTCATCGCCGATCTGCGGTCCCGGCAAATACTCGCCGGGATGGAAATCCTTCAGCGCCGGCTGCGCCACGATGTGGCGCGTCAGCCGGATCGAACTGGCGGCGATGCGGCGGTCTTCGTCGGTCGAAAGATAATTCGGCTTGATCGCCGGGGCATCGGCCGGATTGGGCGAGCGCAGCTTGACGAAGCCGCGGCTCGACGGCCGTACATTGGTGACGCTCGCCGTGAAAGCGGGAAACGTGTGCAACGGTTCGCCGAAGCGGTCGAGCGACAATGGCTGGACGTGATATTGCAGATTGGCGCGGGCCTGGTTGGGATCGGACCGCGTGAATAGGCCGAGCTGCGACGGCGCCATGGTCAACGGCCCTCGGCGGAACAGCGCAAATTCAGCGAGCATGCGCGTCATGCCGAACGGCGCATGATAGCGCTCGTTGAGCGTGACGATGCCGTCGACCTTGTAGATCATGCGCAGTTGCAGGTGGTCCTGCAAATTGGCGCCGATCCCGGGCCGGTCGAGCACGACGGGGATGCCAAGCTCCCGCAAATGCTGCGCCGGGCCGACGCCGGACAGCAGCATGATGTGCGGCGAGCCGATCGAGCCGGCGGCGAGGATGATTTCAGCGCGGCAGCGCGCGGTCTTGGTGATGCCGTATTGGCGCCAGCGCAGGCCCGCCGCGCGCTTGCCGTCGAACACGATGGACTCGACCATGCAGCCGGTTTCGAGCCGCAGATTCGGCCGCTTGAGCGCCGGTTTGAGAAACGCGCTCGCCGCCGACCAGCGCCGGCCGCGCTTCTGATTGACGTGGAAGGCGCAGATGCCCTCGTTGTCGCCGCGGTTGAAGTCGGGAATCGATTTGTTGCCGGCCTGCTCGGCGGCGGCGCGGAACGCGTCGAGCAGGTCCCAGCGCACGCGCGGTGACGCGACATGCCATTCGCCGCCGACAGCGTGCGCGTCGCTTTCGCCCATGAAGTGATTTTCGTGCTTCTTGAAGAACGGCAGTACGTCGTCCCAGCCCCAGCCGTTCAAGCCGAGCTGCCGCCAATGATCGTAGTCCGCGGCCTGGCCGCGCATATAGATCATGGCGTTGATCGACGACGAGCCGCCGATCACCTTGCCGCGCGGATAATTCAGGCTGCGGCCGTTGAGACCTTCCTCGGGCTCGGTCTTGAAGCACCAGTCGGAGCGCGGATTGCCAATGGCGAACAGATAGCCAACTGGAATATGAAACCATATCCAGTTGTCGCGGCCGCCGGCCTCGAGGATGAGTACGCGCTTGCGGGGATCTGCGGACAGGCGGTTGGCGAGGATGCAGCCAGCCGAGCCGGCGCCGGCGATGATGTAGTCGTAGTCGCCGTCGACGGGCTCAACTTGCGCCATTTTACGCTCCACGCAATAACGCGAGCCGATCAATCGTTTTCGGCAATTACCGCCGTAATAATACACGAGGCGGCCCGGAAACACGATCTGCGACAAGCCCAACCTTGTCTGCGTTGGGCCTACGGCCTATGGTCTGACCGCGACCAACAGCGCGCTGGGCGCGCGCTGCAAGTGCCCGGAACGACGGTTCCTGAGGCGGTCGCTCAAACCTCATGCTTGGCGTGGCTCGCGCGCGTTTTGCGCGCGGGACTGAAGCCTTTGGAGAACCGTCGTGCTGCAAAAAAGAACAGTTGTCGTGGCACTTGCCGTCGGACTCGCGATCGCCGTTTTGCCCCATGCCGCACATGCACAGGACAAATCCATCACCGTCTTTGCCGCTGCTTCGATGAAGAATGCGCTCGATGACGTCGATGCCGCCTTCACCAAGCAAAGCGGCACCAAGGTTGTCGCAAGCTATGATGCAAGCTCGGCGCTGATGAAACAGATCGAGGGCGGCGCGCCGGCCGATGTCTTCGTCTCCGCCGATCTGAAATGGATGGACTATGGTTCGCAGAAGAAGGTGATCAAGGACGACACCCGCGTCAATCTTTTGGGCAACGAACTGGTGCTGATCGCCGCCAAGGACTCCAAGATCGGCAACGTGACGATCGCGCCGGGTTTCGATCTTGCCAAGCTCGCCGGCGACGGCCGCATCGCTACTGGTGACGTGAAAGCGGTCCCCGTCGGACTTTACGCACAAGCCGCCCTGCAGAAGCTCGGCGTGTGGGCGGCCGTCGAACCGAAGATGGCGATGACCGCGAATGTGCGCGCCGCAGTCGTTCTGGTGGCGCGGGGTGAGGCGCCCCTCGGCATCGTCTATTCGACCGACGCCAAAGTCGAACCCGGCGTGAAAATCGTCGGCACATTTCCGGAGAATTCGCACGATCCGATCATCTATCCGGTGGGGGCGACGGTGAATGCCAATCCCGACGCGACGCCATATCTGGCGTTCCTGCGTTCGGCGGCGGCCAAGGCGATTTTCGAGTCATACGGCTTTACGGTTCTGGTAAGACCGACGACGTGAAGCGCCGAAGCTCTACAAGCTAGCCGTGTTCAACCTCAGTCCCGACGAATGGACTGCGGTCGTGCTGTCGCTGCGTATTGCAGTGGTGGCGACTGCTTGTGCGCTGCCGGTCGGCGTCGCCATCGGCTGGCTGCTGGCGCGCAGGAATTTTTGGGGCAAGACTGTGCTCGACGGCCTGGTTTTTCTGCCGCTGGTACTGCCGCCAGTCGTCACCGGCTATCTGCTCTTGATCTCGTTCGGGCGGCGCGGTCCGGTCGGCCAATTCCTCGACGAGTATTTCGGCATTGTGCTGTCGTTCCGCTGGACCGGCGCGGCGCTGTCCTGCGGCGTGATGGGCTTTCCGCTCATGGTTCGCCCGATCCGGCTGGCCTTCGAGGCCATCGACCGGCGGCTCGAAGATGCCGCCTCGACACTCGGCGCCAATGCCATGCTGGTATTCATCACGGTCACACTGCCGCTCGCGCTGCCCGGGGTCATTGTCGGCGTGGTGCTGTGCTTTGCAAGAGCGCTAGGCGAATTCGGCGCCACCATTACTTTCGTCTCCAACATCCCCGGCGAGACGCAGACGATTTCGGCGGCGATCTACACATTGACGCAGGTTCCGGGCGGTGATGCGGCGGCGGGACGGCTCGTCCTGATCGCGATCGCGCTCGCTTTCGCGGCGCTTGTTGCCTCGGAATGGCTGTCGCGGCGAGCCGCCATCCGTTTTCACGGGGAATAATCGTGCTCACCGTCGACGTTGAAAAACAGCTCGGCACGTTCACGCTCGCCGTGCGCTTCGCGGCGGCCGGCGGCGCGACGGCCCTGTTTGGACCGTCGGGCGCGGGAAAGACGTCGCTGGTCAACATGATTGCGGGTCTGCTCAAGCCCGATCGCGGCGCGATCGCGCTCGATGACACAGTGCTTTTCGATGCCGCAAAAAATATCGATGTGCCGCCGCACCGCCGCCGCATCGGATATGTGTTTCAGGAAGGCCGGCTGTTTCCGCATTTGTCGGTGCGGCAAAATCTCGATTATGGGCGGCGCATGAGCCGCCGGCCGCGCGACGCCGAGGAGTTCGAGCGCATCGCGGCGATGCTCGATATCGGCCATCTGCTCGACCGCCGGCCGCGCATGCTGTCGGGCGGCGAGCGCCAGCGCGTCGCCGTTGGCCGCGCGCTGTTGACCGGGCCGCGGCTATTGCTGCTCGATGAACCGCTTGCCTCACTCGATGCCGGGCACAAGCGCGAAATCCTGCCGTATCTTGTGCGCCTGCGCGACGAAGCGAAAACTCCAATTGTCTATGTCAGTCATACGCCGGCGGAAGTCCGCCGCATCGCGACCGGTGTGGTTCGGCTCGAGGCCGGGCACGTCGCGGCGACCGGTGGCCTTGAACTGATCAAGGATGCCGACGCGGATTTGTTCGTCTAGGCCGTACTGGCTTCGCCTGCGGCGAAGCTTGCCGCAAGTAATCGCGTGTTTCCCGGTAAACCGCGGCGGATTATGGTCACAGTCGAATGACCGTCTCTCCACCGCTTCCGGTAAAACACGCAACGGCGTGGGGCGTCCTGTTCGGCGCCGGTTCGGCGTTTTGCTGGGCGCTCGGCTTTGTTGCCGCGCGCCACGGCGTCCTTGCCGGGATGTCGCCGATCGTCTTGTCGCTGCACCGCTTTGTCTGGGCGGGAGTTGCGTTTTTGCCGTTCGTCATGGTGAACAGCCCGCGCACTCTCGACGGTGTCGGCTGGCGGCGCGGCATTATTCTGACGCTGTTCGGCGGCCTGCCGCTCGCGCTGTGGAGCTACTTTGGCTATGTCTATGTGCCGCTCGGCCACGGCGCGATCATCCAGCCATCCTGCGCCTCGCTCGGCGGGCTCGTATTGGCGCGGCTGCTGCTCAACGAGCCGTTGCCGCTGCGTCGGGTCGTTGGCGCTTTGGTCATCGTGCTTGGCCTCGTCATCATCGGTGCCGAGGCATTCCGGACCATGGGCGCGAGCGGGGTGATCGGAGATCTTCTGTTCGTCGCAGCCGGAAGTTCATTCGCGGTTTTCGGCGTGCTGCTGCGGCGCTGGCGAATCGCACCGATCCCCGCGGCGGCCATCACCAGCGTGCTGTCGCTGATCGGCCTGCCGATGCTGTACTGGACCTACGACAATATGATCGCCGTGGGGTTCCTTGAAAATCTGTTGCAAGCCGTGGTGCAGAGCGTCTTCGCGGGCGCCGCCGCCATTTACCTGTTCACTCGCGCGATCATGCTGCTCGGTGCCGGACGTGCGGTGGTATTCCCGTCGCTGGTGCCGCCGTTCACGCTGTTGGTCGGCTTTGTTGCGCTCGGCGAAGTGCCGACCGTCTCGCAGATCATCGGGCTTGCCGTCGTCGTGATCGGCTTTCGCCTGACGCAGCGCAGTTAGAGCATGATCCGGAAAAAGCTTGCCCTCGGACTTGATCCGAGGGTGGATACCGGTTTTCCGGAAAGATCATGCTCTCACGAAGATCCTAGACCATGATCTGATTCAAACTGATCGGGTCACGGTCTAGGTCTCCGGTCCGGCATATTTGCCGGCGGTCTGCGGAAACATCGATTTGACGATCTTGAATTTCGAAATGTCCACGGTGGCGTCCATGTGCAGGAAGATCGCAGCGTCGCGGAAAATCTTCTCGACGCCGAAATCGAGCATGACACCGTTGCCGCCATGCAGCTCGAGCGCATGCTGCGCGACCTTGAGGATTTCCTCCGAGGCGAACACTTTCGCCATGTTGCACAGCGTATCGGCATCAGGCGTATTCTCGTCGACCGCTCGCGAAGCCCGCCCGAGCAGCGCCCGCACCGCTTCGATCCGGGTCGCCATGTCGGCAAGCCGTAGCGCCACCGCCTGATGCTTGATCAGGATGCGCCCGCCCTGCACGTAATTCTGCACATAGTCCGACGTGACCTCGAAGGCGCGCACGCCGACGCCGAGATTCTTCGCCGCCTGGATGATCTTGCCGGGCCGGAAATAGACCGCGGCCTTGCCGAGCGCATCGCCCTCGACAAGAAGATGATCGGCCGGCACCCGCATATCCTCGAACACCAGCTCGCCGTTGTTCATGAAGCGGCAGCCGACGGTTTCGTTGCAGCGCGCGATCGTCAGCCCCGGCGTGCCGCGGGGCACCAAAAAGCTCGACGTGCCCTGCATCATGCCGGCCTGCGGATTGGTGTTGGCGTAGACTACGAACAGGCCGGCGTCGTAGCCGTTGGAGATGAATTGCTTGCGGCCGTTGATTATCCATTCGCCGTTCTTCTGTACGGCGCGAGTCTGCATCGCGGCTTCCGGCACGTTATAGGGCAGCCAGCGGTCCGACGCGCCGCGCGGCTCGGTCAGGCAGTGAGCGAGCAGGAATTGCGGATCGTCGAGCAGCCGCTTGAACCACTTTTCCTGCAGATGACGCGGCGCCAGATTGCGCAGCAGCACTGAAACTTTCCAGTTCTGCACCAGCTTGTCGGCAAGGCCAGAATCGCCGCGCGCGATCTCCTCGGCAATCAGCGCAAGCGTCTGCACTTCACTGCCGCGATCGAGTTCGATGCCGCCAAATTCCTCGGGCACGCCGAGCGTCCGGACGCCGACTTTCTCGGCGCCTTCGAGGATGCTCGCCGGCAGGCGGTCTTCCGGCGTCATCGTCCATTCGCGCCGCCACTCCTTGCGTATAAAGGGAAGGACGACCTCGTCGACGAAATCGCGGCACGATTGCCGCATCAGGCGTTGTTCCTCGGATAATTGGTCGGACATGGTGTGATCCATTGGCTGTTAGTCGGGCGCAGACTTGCGGCCGGCACCGCCCCAACCCCTCCCCCTTGCGGGGAGGGGTTGGGGCGGGGGGAGTGAGCTTGCAGTGCGTCGCGGATCACGTACATCACGCCTTCGGTATTTCCCAGAACTTCGTTGTTCCAGAAGCGAAGCACGTTGAAGCCCTGATAGTAGAGATGCGCGTCCCTAGCGGCGTCAGTGCGGAGACCTTTGTCCGTGTTGTACTGTCCACCGTCCACTTCGATCACAAGCCGTGCGGCGTAGCGGGCGAAATCAACGATCAGATGATCAATCGGCACCTGGCGTCGAAAGTGAAAGCCTTCCGACTTCAACAGCCGCAGTTGTTGCCAAAGCCGTCGCTCGGCGATGGTCTGATCCGTCCGGAGCTTGCGGGCAATCTGGTTTGCCATTTGGAGACCGGAGTTCGCGGCCTCACCCCACCCCGGCGGCCCGCGGCCGCCGATCCTCCCCGTCAAGGGGAGGGTAAGCTACGCCGCCTTGCGGCTGGCTAAAAACTCGCCCATGCGATCGAGTGCTTTGAGGATGTTTTCAGTCGAATTGGCATACGACACGCGCATATAGCCTTCGCCGAGCACGCCGAAATCCGGGCCACCGATCAAAGCGACGCCGGCGTCTTCAAGGAGCGCGTTGGCGAGCGGCTTGGCCTTCCAGCCGGTGCGCTTGATGTTGGGGTAGGCGTAGAACGCGCCCTTCGGCGTCGCGCAGGAGGTGCCGGGAAGCTTGTTCAGTCCGGCGACGACGATTTTCCGCCGCTTGTCGAACTCGGCGACCATTTTCATCACCTCGTCCTGCGGGCCGGTCAGCGCGGCGAGTCCGGCATATTGCGCCGAGGCGTTGACGCAGGAATGCAGATTGACCGCGAGCTTGCGCGCGTAATCGTAAAGCTTGCCCGGCCACACCGCGTAGCCGAGCCGCCAGCCAGTCATGGCGTAAGTCTTTGACCAGCCGTTGAGTAGGATGAGGCGGTCGTGGAGCGACGGGTATGACAGCAGGCAGACGTGGGATTCGCCGTCATAGACCATGTGGTCGTAAATCTCGTCCGACATCACCGCGACGTCGGGAAAGCGCTCGAGACCTTTAACGAGCTTGTCGACTTCCGATTTCGGCGTCACGCCGCCGGTTGGATTGGCCGGCGAATTGACAATCAGAAGCCGAGTCTGCGGCGTGATCAGGCTCAAGGTTTCTTCCGCCGAGAACGCAAAATTGTTTTCTTCGCGGATCGGCACCGGAATCGGCCGCGCGCCGGTATATTCGATCATCGAGCGATAGATCGGAAAACCCGGATCGGGATACAGAATGTCGGCGCCCGGTTCGCCGAACATCAGGATCGACATGAACATGGTCGGCTTGCCGCCCGGCATGATCATCACTTCGTCGGGCGACACCGTAACGCTGAACCGCTTGTGCAGATCGGCGGCGACCGCTTCACGTAACGGCAGGATGCCGGCGGCGGGTGTGTAACCGTGATGGCCGTCGCGCAGCGCCTTGATTGCTGCTTCGACGATGAAATCGGGCGTGCGAAAATCGGGCTGGCCGATGCCGAGATTGATGATGTCACGGCCCTGAGCCATGAGATTCACGGCGCGCGCCAGCACCGCAAAGGCGTTCTCCTCGCCGATCCGGTCGAAGGCGGCAACGGTCTTGAGCATGGCATTTCCCCGACATTATTTGCTGGGCAGTTCAACCCAACTGCCGGGCAAATGCAAACCGCTTCAGGGGTCGGCCTGATACAAAGAGCCCCGGACAATTGTCCGGGGCTCTGAGCTTCACCATCGATGATGCAGAGGTCTTTAGCGGAGGAGATTGTCCTCGGCGCCGGACTCATGCGAAGCGGCGGTGCCGCTGCGAATGCCGTCGTTCGGATAGGTGCCGACGTAGCTATCTGGGCGGCTGTTATACGGGCTTTGAATTTCCTGCTGCCGGGCCGTCTGGTGGTGCGGCTTTTGCGCCAGTGCCGGTGTTGCGAGCAATGCAATACCGGCGGCCGACAGCATCAACTTCATTTTGAGCGATTTCATCGTAGGATTCTCCATCCATGCCATGCTTGCCCCGTGCTGCTTATTTACCGCGGTAGCGGCGCTGCACAAGACGCCAAGGCGTAGCGGGTGAGTCACAAAAATGTTATGTATGTCAGCATGTTGACAAGTTTTTTATTGGCGGAATTTCGTCCAAATGCTGCATTGCAAAAAGTTAACCTTTGGGGTTCTTCGAACATCGAAAATAACCTGCGTCTGGCTGCTTGATCGGATCGTTCCCCGCTTTCGCGTCCGCGGCGGCGCTCGCTTTGCCGCTCGCCTGCGCGTTAAATCGACATATCTAACGGTGACGGAACGCGGCCTGCGCAATTCGCATTGCAGGCATAGCGGCCGGTGCACGAATAACTTTGGAGTTTGTTAATGGCCAATAGCGACAGGACGCACGATTCGCACAAACGGCGTTTGCGCTCGCAATTATGGTTCGACAATCCGGATAATCCGGGCATGACCGCGCTCTATCTGGAGCGCTACCTCAATTACGGCCTCTCGCGCGCCGAACTGACATCCGGCCGGCCGATCATCGGCATTGCGCAGACTGGCTCCGATCTGTCGCCGTGCAATCGCCACCATCTCGAACTGGCGCAGCGCGTGCGCGAA
Source organism: uncultured Alphaproteobacteria bacterium (assembly GCA_963733645.1). GTDB lineage: Bacteria > Pseudomonadota > Alphaproteobacteria > Rhizobiales > Xanthobacteraceae > BOG-931. The sequence continues at coordinate 157,780 of CAVTFP010000004.1, read as the reverse complement.
GGCATTCGCACCGCCGGCGGCATCGCCATGGAATTTCCGGTGCATCCGATTCAGGAAACCGGCAAGCGGCCGACTGCGTCGCTCGACCGCAATCTGGCTTATCTCGGCCTTGTCGAAGTGCTGTACGGCTATCCGCTCGACGGCGTTGTGCTGATGACCGGCTGCGACAAGACCACGCCTGCGTGCCTGATGGCGGCCGCGACGGTCAACACTCCGGCGATTGTGCTGTCCGGCGGACCGATGCTCGACGGCTACCATGACGGCAAGCTCGCAGGGTCCGGCACTGTGCTCTGGCAGGCACGCCAGGACGTTGCGGCAGGTAAGATCAACTACAACGATTTCATTGACATCGCCGCCTCTTCGGCGCCGTCGGTGGGGCATTGCAACACCATGGGCACGGCCTCGACCATGAACGCGATGGCCGAGGCGCTCGGCATGTCACTGCCCGGTTGTGCCGCCATACCCGCCCCATACCGTGAGCGTGCGCGGATCGCTTATGAAACCGGCCTGCGCGCGGTCGAGATCGTGCACGTGGATCTCAAGCCATCCGATATTCTGACTCGCGAAGCATTCGAGAATGCGATTGCGGCCTGCTCGGCGATCGGCGGCTCGACCAATGCGCCGATCCATCTCAACGCCATCGCGCGCCACGTCGGCGTCCAGCTCGAGATCGGCGATTGGGAGAAGATCGGTTACGACGTGCCGCTCCTGGTCAACATGCAGCCGGCCGGCGAATATCTCGGCGAGGATTATTATCGGGCTGGCGGGCTGCCTGCGGTCATGCACGAGTTGCTGGCGGCGAAGCGTCTGCATGGCGATGCGATCACCATCAACGGCAAGACCTATGCAGAGAATGTCGCGCGGGCGAAGTCGACCAATCCGAAGGTCATCTTGCCGTATGAAAAACCGCTCAAAACTCGCGCCGGCTTCAAGGTGCTGCACGGCAATCTGTTCGATTCCGCGATCATGAAGACGAGCGTGATCTCGGAAGAATTCCAGCAGCGCTACCTCAACGACCCCAAGGACCCGAATGCGTTCGAAGGCCGCGCCGCGGTGTTTGATGGCCCGGAGGATTATCACAAGCGCATCGACGATCCTGCGCTCGGCATCGACGAGCACACCATTCTCTTCATGCGCGGCGCCGGGCCGATCGGTTATCCCGGCGCCGCCGAGGTGGTGAACATGCAGCCGCCGGCGGCACTGATCAAACGCGGTATCACCTCGCTGCCATGCGTCGGTGACGGCAGGCAATCGGGCACGTCGGGCACGCCCTCGATCCTCAATGCTTCGCCGGAAGCGGCGGCCGGTGGCGGCCTCGCGCTTTTGAAAACCGGTGACCGCGTGCGCATCGACCTCAACCAGGGCACCGCCGATATCCTGATCTCGGCGGACGAACTGACGTCGCGACGCGCGGCGCTGACCAAGAACGGCTATCATTACCCGGCAAGCCAGACGCCGTGGCAGGAAATTCAGCGCGGCATGGTCGATCAGCTTGGCAGCGGCATGGTGCTCGAGCCGGCGGTGAAATATCAGCGCGTGGCGCAGAAATTCGTGCCACGTGACAATCACTGAATTGCTACTGACACATCGGCCGAAACCGTATTAATTGCGCCTGCGATTGGCGCAGATTGCTCCGCCGCCGCAATGCCAATGCCGGGATACTGCAATGAGCCGCCCATCGATCGCCGAAAAGCGCAAGACTTTCCGCAAGCTGCATGAGAGCGGCTGCTTCGTCATTCCCAATCCGTGGAACGTCGGCAGCGCGCGTTACCTGCAAGGTCTCGGCTTCAAAGCGCTGGCGACGACCAGCTCCGGGCACGCCCATTCGGTCGGCTATGCGGATGGTGCGCAATCGCTCGATACCGTCATTGCGCATTTCCGCGAACTGGCGGAAGCCACCGACGTGCCGCTCAACGCCGATTTCGAGGACGGCCTCGCCAAAGACTTTGATAATTTGGCGGCAAATGTAACGCGGTGCGTTGCGACCGGCGTTTCCGGATTGTCGATCGAAGATTCACCCAACAATTCGGCGACGCCGCTTTACGATTTCGACACCGCGGTGGCGCGCGTCAAGGCCGCGCGCGCTGCGATCGATCGCATCGGCGGCGACGTGGTGTTCACCGGGCGCGCCGAAGGCTTTATCCGCGGCGTGCCCGATCTCGATGACGTGATCCGCCGACTCAAGGCCTATAGCGCGGCCGGCGCCGATTGCCTTTATGCGCCTGGTATCAAGACGCGCGAGCAGATCGAGGCGGTGGTCAAGGCGGTGGCGCCGAAGCCGGTGAACTTTCTCAACAGCGGCGCGCTCGGCTTCACGGTGAGCGACCTGGCGACGATGGGCGTGCGGCGGATCAGCGTCGGCGGCTCGCTGGCGCGCGTTGCCATGCACGCCTTCATCAAGACCGCCACCGAGATCGCCAAGGACGGCAAATTCGACGGCTTTGCCGGCCTGATCAGCAATCAGGACCTCAATGCGTTCTTCAGCGAAGACCGTAAAAAGCTCAAGTCATGACCGCGTCGGAACCGCATCCGCAAACCGGCCAGCCGGTCGGCTTGCCGGTCGACACCACGCCTGCGCCGCGGCCCGGCCCGGTGACGCTCAAGGGCCGTTACGGACGTATCGAGAAACTGACCGCGCGCCACGGGCCGGAACTCTGGCCGGTCTTCGCAGGGCAGGATGCGGTCTGGACTTACATCTCGACCGATGGGCCGTTTGCAACCGAAGCGGAGTTTGCGGCGTTTATTGCAAAGCGCGCAGCGGCCGACGATCCCTACGCCTATGCCATTATCGATACGGCCGAGCGCGCCATTGGCTATTTCACGCTGCTGCGGATCGAGCCGCAGATGCGGGTCATCGAGGTCGGTCACGTGCTCTATTCACCGTCGCTGCAACGCACGCCGCTCGGTACCGAGGCGCAATATCTGCTGGCGCGCTACGTGTTCGAGACGCTCGGCTACCGGCGCTACGAATGGAAGTGCAACGCGCTCAACGCGCCGTCGTGGCGCGCCGCGCTGCGCTACGGTTTCACTTACGAAGGCACGTTCCGCCAGCACCTGATCGTCAAGGGCCGCAATCGCGACAACGCCTGGTTCTCGATGCTCGACAGTGAATGGCCGGAGCGCAAACGCAACTTCGAACGTTGGCTTGAGCCGGATAATTTCGACAGCGAAGGCCGGCAAAAACTCAGCCTCGCGGCGTTGAACCAGCAGAAAGCGTAAAGATCATGAGTAACAGGCTGCAAGGCAAAGTCGCGCTGGTCACCGCCGCAGGGCAGGGCATCGGCCGTGCCATCGCCGAGACGTTCATCGCCGAAGGCGCCGGCGTCATCGCCACCGACGTTGCCGAGGACAAGCTCGGCGATCTCAAGGCTAAGGTGCGCAAGAAACTTGATGTGCGCGCGCAGGACAATATCGACACACTGGCGAAGGACGTCGGCAAAGAGTTCGGCGCGCTCGATATTCTGGTCAATTGCGCAGGCTATGTGCACCAGGGCACGATTTTCGATTGCACCGACAAGGACTGGGATTTTTCGTTCGATCTCAACGTCAAGTCGATGCATCGCATGATCAAGGCATTCCTGCCGGCGATGCTGGAGAAGAAAAAAGGCTCGATCGTCAATATCTCGTCGGCGGTTTCGTCGATCCGCGGCGTGCCGGCGCGTTACGCCTATGGCGCCACCAAGGCGGCAGTGATCGGACTGACCAAAGCTGTCGCCGCCGATTTCATCAGGCAAGGCATCCGCTGCAACGCGATTTGTCCCGGCACCGTTGAATCGCCGTCACTGGAGGAACGGATCGACGCGCTATCGAAGCAGACCGGGAAGTCACCGGATGATGTCCGGCACGGCTTTATCGAGCGCCAGCCGATGGGCCGGCTTGGCACCGCCAGGGAAGTTGCGCTTCTCGCCCTCTTTCTCGCCAGTGATGAGGCAAGCTACATTACCGGCCAGCCGCATCTCGTCGACGGTGGCATGGCGCTGTGATTGGAAACCGTCATCCTGAGGTGCGCGCCGAAGGCGCGCCTCGAAGGATGCCGGCCGAGGCGCTGGGGCCGTCGCCCTTCGAGGCTCGCTCTGCTCGCACCTCAGGGTGACGGAATATAGGTATGCACATCCTCATCACAGGCGCCGCGGGAATGATCGGGCGCAAGCTCACTGCGCGGCTGGTCGGCGCCGGGGCCGGGTCGCTCAACGACCGCGCCATCGAGAAGCTGACGCTGATCGATGTTGTGGCGCCGCAAAAGCCGGAAAAATTCGTTGGTAACGTCGAGAGCCGCGACGCCGACATCGCCGATGCAGCGGCGGCAGACGCCGCGGTGGCCGGGCGTCCCGACGTCATCTTTCATCTGGCCGCGGTGGTGTCCGGTGAGGCCGAAACCGATTTCGAGAAGGGCGTCCATGTCAATCTCGACGGTTCCCGCGCGCTGATCGAAGCGATCCGCGCCGTTGGCGACGGCTATCGCCCGCGCCTCGTCTTCACATCATCGATCGCGGTGTTCGGCGCGCCATTCCCGCAATCTATCGCCGACGACTTCCATTTGACGCCGCTGACGTCCTACGGGACGCAAAAGGCGATCGTCGAACTCCTGCTCGCCGATTACACGCGCCGCGGTTTTGTCGATGCGATCGGTATCCGGCTGCCCAGCATCGTGGTGCGGCCCGGCAAGCCGAACAAGGCGGCGTCAGGCTTCTTCTCGTCCATCATCCGCGAGCCGCTCGCCGGCGAGGAGGCCATCCTGCCAGTGCCGGACGCCGTGCTGCACTGGCACGCCAGCCCGCGGGCGGCGACCGGTTTTCTCGTTCACGCTGCCGGCGTGGATCGCGAACAGCTCGGCCCGCGCGTCAACCTGACCATGCCCGGCGTGTGTTGCACGGTCGCCGAGCAGATCGCCGCGCTGCGTCGCATCGCCGGCGAAAAGGTTGCGGCCCGTATTCGGCGCGAACCGGACGCGCTTGTGGCACGCATCGTGGCAGGCTGGCCAAGCCGGTTCGATCCGCGCCGCGCGCTCGCGCTCGGCTTCAAGGGCGAGGCGTCATTCGATGACATCATCCGCGTCCACATTGAGGACGAGCTCCACGGCAAGGTGGCAGCGTGACGCGCAGCAAGGCTCTTCCCCCGGGGGCGGCCGCCGGTATTTGATTGAGCAAGATCTTTTTTCGAAAACCGCTGCCCACTTTTCGCGATCATGCTGTAAATAGTGCGCCATGCGTTTTCCATCGAAGCTCATTCCTGCAACGCTTGTCCGACGCTACAAGCGCTTTCTCGCCGACGTCGTACTCGAGAACGGCGACATGCTCACGGTCCATGTCGCCAATCCGGGCGCAATGACCGGCCTCGATCGGCCGTTCTCCAGGATATGGCTGTCTAATTCAGAAAATCCGCAGCGCAAGCTGCCGTTCAGCTGGGAGCTTATCGAAGCGAATTTTGGCAATGGACCGGAACTGGTCGGCGTCAACACCGGTAACCCGAATAATATCGTCGCCGACATCGTCGACACCGGGCTGATCCCGCAATTGCGCGATTACACCGCGGTCCGCCGCGAGGTGAAATACGGCACCAATTCCCGCGTCGATTTCCTGCTCGAAAGCGAAACCCGGCCGCCGTGCTATCTGGAAATCAAGAACGTCCATCTGATGCGAAAGCCGGGACTCGCGGAATTCCCCGATTGCGTCACCGAGCGTGGCGCCAAGCACCTCGACGAGCTCGCCGTGGTCGTGGCCGGCGGCGCGCGGGCGGTGCAGCTTTATGTCATCCAGATTCCATCAGCGGACCGCTTTGCCGTCGCCCGCGACATCGACCAGGCCTATGCGGCGGCATTCGACCGGGCTCGCGCGGGGGGCGTCGAGATGCTGGCGTGGCGCTGCGCGGTGACGGTCGACGGCATCGATCTTGCAGCCCGGGTGCCGATCATCGCGGCGTAGCGCGCGGCCGACAGGCCGCAGATTGCTTGCGTTGCGCGCCGCTATGCTTACATTGCGACGCAACAGGACTAAAGTTTCAGGGCTTCTATAATCCCGCCATGACCTATGTGGATGCGGCTGTGGTGCCGCTGCGCAAGACCGGCCAGATCAAGATTCATGGCGCCGCCGCCTTCGAAGGCATGCGCAAGGCCGGCCGGCTGGCGGCTGAGTGTCTCGACATGCTGATCGGCGAGGTCAAGCCGGGCGTTTCCACCGAGCACATCGACCAGTTGGTCTACGATTTCGGCATGGACCATCGTGCGCTTCCTGCAACGCTGATGTATCGCGGCTACCGCAAGGCAACCTGCACGTCTGTCAATCACGTCGTCTGCCACGGCATTCCCGGTGAGAAGCCGCTGCGCGAAGGCGACATCGTCAATGTCGACGTGACGCTGATCCTCGGCGGCTGGCACGGCGACTCGAGCCGCATGTATGCCGTCGGTGAGATTCCGCGCCGCGCCGAGCGGCTCATCGAGGTCACCTATGAGGGCATGATGCGGGGCATTGCCGCAATCAAGCCGGGCGCCACCACCGGCGATATCGGCCATGCCATCCAATCCTTCGTCGAAGCCCAGCACATGAGCGTGGTGCGCGATTTCTGCGGCCACGGCCTCGGCCGGTTGTTCCACGACGAGCCGAATATCGTCCATATCGGACGGCCGGCTGAGGGCATCGTCCTCAAACCCGGCATGTTCTTCACCGTCGAGCCGATGATCAATCTTGGCCGGCCGCACGTGAAGGTGCTGTCCGACGGCTGGACCGCGGTGACACGGGACCGCTCGCTGTCGGCGCAATTCGAGCACAGCGTCGGCGTTACCGCGACCGGGGTCGAGATTTTCACCTTGTCGCCGCAGGGTCTGGAGCATCCGCCCTATCGGGCGTGAGCCAGAGCTTAATCTCGAAAAGCCTGCGCTCAGAACTCGATCCGAAGGTGGATGCCGGCTTTCGGAAAGGTCATGCTCAATCAACGCTCGCCGCAAGGCGATTGCAAATTATCCCAATCCGGGCATCCTTGGCGCTATCCGGCTACGGCGCGAAGGGTCGCGAGCTGGCTGGAATTGCGTCCGAGTTTTCCCATGTTGGAAAAGAAACGCGAAAGCGCGCGTGGTCTCGCCGAGGCTCCGCCGCATTATCACGGTCATCGTGAACGTCTGCGTAAACGCTTTCGCGAAGCCGGTGCCGATGCGCTTTCGGATTACGAACTTCTGGAATTACTGCTGTTCCGGGCGCTGCCGCAGCGCGACGTCAAGCCGCTCGCCAAGACGCTTTTGGAGACGTTCGGTTCGCTCGCCGAGGTGATCGGCGCGCCGGAAGCCCGGCTCGCCAAGGTCAAGGGTCTCGGCGACGCCAGCATCACCGAGATCAAGATCATACAGGCGGCCGCGAGCCGGCTCTTGCGCGGCGCGGTGAAGAAGCGGCCGGTATTGTCATCGTGGTCCACGGTGCTCGACTATTGCCGCAGCGCCCAGGCCTTCGCCGACCGCGAGCAATTCCGCGTGCTGTTCCTCGACAAGCGTAATCAGCTCATCGCCGACGAGGTGCAGCAGACCGGCACGATCGATCATACGCCGGTCTATCCGCGCGAGGTGGTCAAGCGCGGGCTCGAACTGTCCGCGACCGCGATTATCCTCGTGCACAATCATCCAAGCGGCGACCCGACTCCCTCCCGCGCAGACATCCAGATGACGCAGCAGATCATCGCGGTGGCGCAGCCGCTCGGCATTTCGGTGCACGACCACATCATCGTCGGCAAGGACGGGCATGCCAGCCTGAAGGGGCTGAAACTGATTTGAGGCCGGGCGCCGACCCGTCACGACGCCCACCGATTCCGCTGTGTGTCAAAGTGACGAATCGAATGGCGCGTCGACAGCCACATCCGCGGACGCCACTGTGCGGCCGACCGCTTTCGCAAGCAGCGCCGTCGCGTCACCCGGCGCGCGGGCCCCGGTCCATGCGATGTAGCGGTCGGGGCGGACCAAGATCATTCTGGCTTCGTAGGCCTCGCGGCCTCCGCCGGAGCTGTCGCGGACAGTTTTGAGCGGCACGTGCAGCGCCTTTGCTGCCGCTTCGAATGCCTGCACGGAGCGGTCATCGGCATCGAAGGCGAGCAACGTGAATCCTGCGCCAAGCTCCTCGAACACGTTGCGCCCGGAGGACAATAATTGCGGTGGCAGATGATGGCCGGCGCGGGCTTTGAAGGTATGAGAGCCGCTGGCGCTCGACGCCGCGCCGGGCGGCCCAAATACGACCGGCGAGCCTTCATAGTGCGGCTCATAGGTCAGTACACGCGGTGCCGCGGCGCCAGCATGATCTTTCCAGGCCCGCTCAAATTCGGCGCGATCCTTGTCCGGGCTGTAGCGGGCAAGAAAAACCGCGTCCCGCTGAATGCCGGCTTCGATGAAGTCCTCGCCGGTCTCCTTGAAAATGGGCCGCCGCTCTTCGGTGTAGCTTTGCAGCAGCGCGTCGCTGCCCCAGCCTTGCAATTTCGCGGCGAGCTTCCAGCCAAGGTTGGCGACGTCGTCGAGCCCGTTGTTGAGCCCGTAGCCGCCGTACGGCGGATGCGAGTGCGCGGCGTCGCCGGCGATGAAAACGCGGCCCACTTGATATGTCTCGGCGACAGCAATTCTCAGGTCCCAGAAGCCGACATAGTCGAAATCAGCCGAGAACGGGAAGCCCGCGGATTTTTCAAGCAGCGCGTGGAAATCGTAATTGTCCCGCGTGGTATTCGCCGGCACTGGAGAATGGAAGAACCAGCGCTCGCCGACATCGACCCGACCGAAGAACTGCCAGTAGCCGTTGAGGTCCGGATGCAGCACGCGATAGGTCGAGCGCGGCGGAAAGCGTTTGAGTTTTTCGTGCAGCTCGCGCGAGCGGAACAGCGCGAGCACCATGATCTGATCGAAATCGGCGCCGCTGCGCTCGATGCCGATCTGCCTGCGGATGGTCGAATGGCTGCCGTCGCAGCCGACCACGTAGTCGGCTTCGAGGATGTCCTTGGCACCGTCCTTGGCGATGGTGACACGGGCGCTGCTTGCGTCCTGCTCGATGGTCTCGGCGGTCCAGCCGAACCGCGCCTCGACGCTGCCGATCTGCGCCAGCCGTTTGCGCAGCACGTTCTCGACCAGATATTGCGGCAGCCGCTCGTTCGGCTCGAAGTAATAGGAATTGACGATCTCGCGCAGCGGCGGCGCATACCAATATTCGTTGTTGAGGTCGCGATAGGAGACGATGCCGCTCATCGGAAATTCCGGCGGCAGCATGCGTACCGCGCGCACCTCGTCGGCGACGCCCCAGGAATGGAAGTGCTCCATCGAGCGTTGGGTCAGGTTCTGACCCTTGGGAATAAGCTGCGGCTCGAGCCTGCGCTCGACCAGCGCGCAGGATATGCCGCGCAACCCGAGCTCCACCGCGAGCGCGACGCCGACCGGACCGCCGCCGACAATGACGACCTGATACCGTTTACTCATCGATCGATCTGTTTGTTGGTTGCATTATCCGCCCTGCCGCACCAGCAGAACCGGATCGGGTGTTTCCGGCACGCGCTCCCAGGTATTGAGGTCGTTTTCCTCGAAGCGCCAAGTCTGCCCCCGCGCCGACGATAGCACCAATTCGCCGTTGTCCATGCGCCACGAGGCTGGGCCGAATCGGGTAACCAGGACGTCGCAGCCGGGCTTGAGTTTCAGCGCAAGGTAGTCGCCGCCGGTCGCGGCCGGGGTATTCGCTAATGTCAGCGCACAGATCGGCTTACCGGCCCCGCGGGCAATGGCCCAGTCACCGACCAGATCGTCGGTCGAGCGGGTCTGTACTGCGGCGGCGGCTTGCAACACGTAACGGCCTTCTTCAGGCTTGAAACCGTCGAACATGCCGCCTTCGACCTGGGACAGCTCGATCACCGCTTCGCTCCCGGCGTCGAGCAGGCGCAGATTGCCGTAATTGTCGATCGTCCAGGCGACGATGTCCTTGGTCGAAGGAAAGACATTCGGACAATTCCTGTCGATATCGAGCTTGTAGCCGCCGGTCACCGTATCGGCGCGGAAATTGAGTTTGCAAATCTTGTCGTGATCGGCGTTGGACAATTCCCAGGCGCCGATCATGCCGCCGACCGGGTCTTTGGTCTGCGTCTGATCGCTCTGCGGCTGGGGCTCTTGCGGTTCGGCCACTTGCGGCGGCGCCGCCTGTGGTGCCGTGTCTTTCGGCAAGGTGTCTTTTGGCGAAGTGTCTTGCGCCCATGCGCATACGCACAGGCTTCCCACGAAGACGGCAACGCCAATGATGACGCGACGGACCATACCGAACCGATTATGCTTCACCCCGAACGCTAGCACGCAGCCGCTATGCCGTCATGCCGTGGCCGGTCATGGTGGCGATGCAGTGCGGCAGCGGTAACCGGTTCACTAATTGTCCGGCTAAATCTTGTCCTCGGTCAGCTTTTCCAGGGCCGCCACGGCGTTTCCGCGACCGGCGTCAGCGGCGGCTTGCCGGCGGCCCAAGCGGCGATGTTGTCGACGACCAACTGGTCCATCTTGCCGCGCGTATAGACCGATGCCGATCCGAGGTGCGGAAACAGCACCACATTGTCCATCACGATCAGCTCCGCTGGAACCTCCGGCTCCTTGGCGAAAACGTCGAGGCCCGCCGCCATAATGCGCTTGTCCTGAAGCGCCTTGATCAGCGCCGGCTCATCGACCACTGAGCCGCGCGCCATGTTGATCAGGATGCCCTCCGGGCCGAGCGCGTCGAGCACCTCGGCATTGATAATATTCGCCGTGCCCGGCCCGCCCGGGACGATGACCATGAGGACATCGACCGCGCGAGCCATTTCGCCGAGGCTCGGGTAGTGCAGATAGTTGACATCGCGCCGCGGCTTGCGCGTGTGATAAACGACCGGCACACCGAACGCTTCAAGCCGCCGGGCGATCGCCTGGCCGATTGCCCCCATCCCGACCATGCCGACGGTGCGGTTGCGTAGCGTCGCTTGGGTGAGCGGGTAGCCGCGCTCGAGCCATTTGCCGGCGCGCAAAAAGCGCTCGGCCTGCGGAAACTCGCGCACGGTGCAGAGCAGGAGGCCGAGCGCGGTATCCGCCACCTCTTCGGTGAGTACGTTGGGCGTATTGGTAAGCACGACGTTGTGCGCCACCGCCCATTTGACGTCCATGTGGTCGTAGCCGACGCCGAAGCTCGAGACGATTTCAAGCTTGGGAAAGCGCGCCATCAACGCGCCGGGGATTTTGCAGGCCGTGTCGCTGCAGGCGATGGCGCGGACATCCCGATGCGCGGTGGCGAACGCATCCTGATCCTTCGCTTCGACGGCCCGGTGAACAGTGCAAATAGCGTCGAGCCCCCTGACGATGACGGGCTTCAGCGGGCCGATCAGCACGATTTCACGCTTGTCGGTGGGCATTGTTTGTCCCTTCGTCACACAAGCATGGTCACCGGCAATTCCATGAAAGCTTTAATTGTGGCCAAAAGCTCGGCGCCAAGGGCGCCGTCGAGCACGCGATGGTCGCACGCCAGCGTCACTGTCATGAAGCTCGCGAAGGCGACGCCGCCATCGTCTTTCTCGACGGCTTGGCGGCGCGCGGCGCCGACCGCGAGGATCGTGGCATGCGGCGGATTAATGATGGCGGAGAACTCGCGCACGCCGTACATGCCGAGATTGGAGATTGCCGCCGCGCCGCCCTGGTAATCGCCGGGCGCAAGTTTCTTGTCGCGGGAGCGCGCCGAAAGCTCCTTCATCGCCGCCGATATCGCGCTGACCGATTTGATTTCGGCGCTGCGCAGCACCGGCGTAACCAGTCCGCCATCGACCGCGACGGCAACACCGATATCGGAGTGTTTGAAGCGCAGGATGCGGTCGCCGGCCCACACGGAATTCGCCGCCGGCACGCGCTGCAGGGCGAGCGCCAGGGCGCGGATGACGAAGTCGTTAAGCGACAGCTTGAATGCGGTGTTGCCGTCCTTGTCCTTGGGGGATGCGCCGTTGGCTTCCTCGCGCAGTGCGAGGAGCCGATCGATGGCGACATCTGCGGTCAGATGAAAGTGCGGGATGGTTTGAACGGCCTGGGTCAAACGCGATGCAATTGTGCGGCGCATGCCGTCGACCGGCACTTCTTCATAAGAGTTGGGTGAGTAGAACGCTTTGATCTCGTCGGCGCTTGGGCCTTCGGCGAGCGCGCCACGTGGCGTCGGCGCCGAACGCGGCGCATTGGCGATGTCGCTGGCAACGATGCGGCCATGGGGGCCGGAGCCTTTGGTGCGCGAAAGGTCGATGCCGGATTCGGCGGCGAGGCGGCGCGCCAGCGGCGTGATCGTGGTGCCGCCCGGCAGCCGCGCCGGGCCGAAGTTGCGCGGCGGCGTGCGCACTTCGAAGAACGGATCGAGCTTGACCGGGCCGGTTTGTTGCGGCGCCAGCAAGATCGATGCTGACGCCGTGGCGGGCGAAGGCGCGTCGGCCGGTTTCCTAGCCGGCGGCACAGGAGAAACCGCTGCGGCCGGCTGGCTCGGCTGCGCGGGCGCACCATCAGCGATCACTGCAACAACCGCACCTACCGGCGCCACGTCGCCGGCGGCAACGCGGATTTCAGACAGTACGCCGGTGGTCGTCGACGGCACTTCCATCGAGACCTTGTCGGTCTCGATCTCGAACAGATTGTCGCCCGGCTTCACCGGCTCGCCGGCAGCTTTGAACCATTTGGTGATCTTGCCCTCGGCGACGGTCTCGCCAAGTTGCGGCATTAGCACGTCCATTGCGCGCCCCTCGACGTCATCATCCGCCAACGGGACCGCGCAAAGTCGCGCGTCCCGATGACAGGCTCCGGCGAATGATCCAGTACGCGCAAGACTGTGAATTTGGTACAGCGCTCTATCATCGGACAATTCAGCGATTACCAGATGCCCCGCCTTCGCGGGGCATGACAATGGAGAGGATGCCGTCTCACTTGATCCGTTCCCAGATCACCTCGGCATTGGTGCCGGCGGGACGCAGGATCAGCCGATCGCCAGAAAATTCGTAGCCACGCACGAGGTCGCCTTTGTCGCCGGGCTGTACGCTGGCGCGGCGATGATGCGTGACGGTGTGGGCTTCCTCGTCAACCGAATAGGTGCCGAAATAGGCGACGTAGCCGTCGAGCATCGCTTTGGCCTCGTCCCCGGTCGGCTTGTCGCCAGCCCTCGTTATTTCGCGATCTGGCGAAACATGGCAGGCCATGTAGCCGTGCGCGTCGTACATGATGATGCCTCTCGGATGAGAGCCCTGACTCGGTCGCGGCCTGCCGTCGACGTTCGAGGTGATATGGCGCCAAGAACCGATCAGCCGTTGGCGGTCTGTTTGCCATTGATCACTCATCCCCTCGCCCCTTATTTGTCATCAAGCGAGACTCGATCATGTCCCATGAAATCACGCTACGAATAGCTGAACTTTGCGAGGTGAAGTTTCTACGACTCACGACCGCTGCTCTTTTCGCTCGCGCCACAGCTTTCTTGGAAACGCCCGTGGACTCGCCCAACCACAGCAACATTGGAGGGCAGTTTATTCGATTATAGATAGTTTCAGCACGTGTCTTAATGCTCTTGGTTGAAAGCCAACATAACCAATGTTCTTTTTGCGACGAGTAGCGACCCCTATTCCAGTCGAGACCGTCTCTCTCCAATAGCAGCTTCTCTAGGCTTATCGTCACAGACTGCTCTGCGCGAAGCTTTCGAATCTTTCGAGCAAGAAATCGTGGCGAGACGATCAAAGGTTCACCAGGTCACTGAGATGTATTGTGTCTCCATGAATTCCATCAGACCTTCGTGTGCGCCTTCACGGCCGAGGCCGGATTGCTTGACGCCGCCGAACGGCGCGGCCGGATCGGAAACCAGACCGCGGTTCAATCCGATCATGCCGAAGTCGAGTTGCTCGGAGACGCGCATGCCGCGACTCAGATCCTTGGTGTAGAGGTAGGCGACCAGCCCGTATTCGGTATCATTGGCGCGGCTGATGACCTCGTCCTCGGATTTGAACATCTGCAGCGAGGCGACCGGCCCAAAGATTTCCTCGTTGAGCATTTTCGAATCATTGGACACGTTCGCCAGCACGGTGGCGGGATAGAAGAAACCCGGACCGCCAGGCGCCTTGCCGCCGGTGAGCACCTTGGCGCCTTTCTGCACGGCGTCGTCGACCAATTCGATGACCTTGTCGCGGCCTTCCTTGTTGACCAGCGGGCCGAGCGCGACACCGTCATCGAGGCCATTGCCCATTTTAAGACCAGACATTTTGGCGGTCAGTTTTTTCGCAAACTCGTCGTGCACCTTCTCGTGCACGTAAAAGCGATTGGCGGCGGTGCAGGCCTCGCCCATGTTGCGCATCTTGGCGATCATCGCGCCTTCGATGGCCGCATCGATGTCGGCATCGTCGAAAACGATGAAGGGCGCGTTGCCGCCGAGCTCCATCGCCGGTTTGACGATCGAGTCGGCGGCTTCATGCAGGAGCTTGCGGCCAACCTCGGTCGAGCCGGTGAACGACACCACGCGCACGCGCGGATCATGCAGCATGGCGCCGACGACTTTGCCCGACGAGCGCGATGGAATGACATTGACGACGCCCGCCGGCACGCCGGCTTCCTCGAGGATCGGCATCAGCGCCAGCATAGTGAGCGGCGTGTCGGAGGCGGGCTTGAGCACGACCGGACAGCCGGCGGCCAGCGCCGGGCCGATCTTGCGTGTCGCCATGGCGGCGGGAAAATTCCACGGCGTCACCAGCACGGCGATGCCGGCCGGTTTGTGGTGCACGAAAATGCGCGCGCCGGACGACGGCGCCGTCGAATTCTGGCCGATATTGCGCACCGCCTCTTCGGCATACCACCGGAAGAATTCGGCGGCATAAGCGACTTCGCCGCGCGAATCCGACAGCGCCTTGCCGTTCTCGATGGTGATGAGCTTGGCGAGCCGTTCGGCGTCGCGCATGATCAATTCGTAAGACTTGCGCAAAATCTCGCCGCGCTCACGCGGTTTTTTCTTTGCCCAGCCGGGGAACGCCGCGTGGGCGGCGTCGAGCGCGGCTTTGGCATCCTCGACCGTGGCGCTCGCGACCGAAGCGACCTTATTTTCGGTCGCCGGATCGATCACATCGAAACGGCCGCCGTCGGATGATTTGCGCCATTTGCCGCCGATCCACAGATCGGTCGGAACGTTGGCGAGGAGATTGTCGTACATTCGTTCCTCCTGTTTCGTGGCTCGGCGCTTCTATCGAATTCTTTCACGTCCATTCGTTGCACCGAAATGCCATAAGTGCGCTTCATCCTTGACTCCAAGATCCTGCAGAAACTCAATTTGGTGCCGTGGAGGAACAAAGTCGTACGGGGCTGGAATCTTTACTTCCATCATCTCGAAGATGTCGATATCCGAGACGTCTATTCGAGGTAGGTCCCCCTTTATCCGAGAGTCCACTAATGAACTAAAAGCTGATTTTTCAAGAAAAATTTGCACTACACCTACACGGTACAATTCCGAATATCGTATTATTTCGTCATCCAATTTATCCAGACCATCAGTTACCGGGTAACAAAAATAGACTCTGTTCGCAAAGCGTTTGTGCGCAATTGCTTCAAAGATATCCGTGCGCCAGTTTGCTTGTGCCACCTTAACTTCAACTGATATGATCTCAATATCAGTTAAGCCATAGTTTTTGGTAACTCGAATTCCGACAACGTCAGGATTGCTCCACTTCGGCCCGCCCCTGCCTTCAGAAACATCCTGTGCTTTATATCCATCTTCTTGCAGCCATTTACATACAGGATGATACAAAACGGCCTCCCGCCGAAGTCTTGTTCGTCGGTCGACAGTTTCCTCCTCTTCCTGTTTACTCTCGACGCGTTGCGCGGTTTTAACCGCGCTGTCGTCGAGCCAATATCCTCTACGGGGGCCCTGTGAAACAATACCTGACTTGTTGTCTTTCTTCGCCGCGTGGCTCAGGTAATTGTATAACGTGTTCTCGGCGAGGACGTCCAAGAATTGATTTTTGATTGCCTCAACGATTATCCTGTTGCTCCGCGTGTCTTGCGAATTTGTCGATTTTTCTTTTCGTAAGAAGTCACGAACTGCGCCGATATATTCTCGGTAGTTTGAATTATCTGAGGACATATCCCCTACTCACAACATTACGATTGCAGTGATCGCTTTACCCGCTCCGCAATCCGCTCGGCGGTCGGCAGCGCGATGTCTTCCAGAATATCGGCGGCGGGCAACGGAATGTGCGGTGTCGTGATTCGCACCGGCGGCCCGTCGAGTTCGTAGAACGCCTCGTCGGCGGCAATGGAAACGATCTCAGCGCCCCAGCCGCACAGCCGCGGATTCTCCTCGACTGTGAACAGGCGATGGGTGCGCGCCACCGAGCCGAGAATGGTCTGGGTATCGAGAGGCACCAGCGAACGCACGTCGACGACTTCGCAATCAATGCCGTGCTCGCTCTTGAGCTTCTCGGCCGCCGCCAACGCTCGCGGCACCATCAGTGCCAGCGCCAGAATGGTGGCGTCCTTGCCGGGCCGCACGATCCTGGCGCTGCCAAGCGTGTCGACGATCTCGCCGTCCGGCACTTCGCCCTTGGTCGCGTAGAGCGACTTATGCTCGAAGAAGATCACCGGATCGGGATCGCGTACCGCCGCTGCCATCAGGCCGATGACGTCTCGTGGGGTCGATGGCGCCACGACCTTGAGCCCCGGGATCATCATGCACCAATTCTCGACGCTCTGGCTGTGCTGCGCGCCGAAGCGTGAGCCGGCGCCATTACCGGTGCGCACGACCAGCGGGCATTTGACCTGGCCGTTCGACATGTAACGGCTCTTGGAGAATTCGTTGGCGATGTAGTCGAAGCAGACTGCGAAGAAATCCGAGAACATGATCTCGGCAATTGGCTTGAGTCCTGTCATCGCCGCGCCCATGGCGGCGCCGAGGATCGCCTGTTCCGAGATTGGCGTGTCGCGCACCCGCAGCGGCCCGAATTGCTCGTACAGGCCGACCGTCGCCTTGAACACGCCGCCGGCCTTGCCGATGTCTTCGCCGAGAAACACCACGTCGGGATCGCGTGCCATCTCCTGGGCGATGCCTCGGGCGACGGCGTCGCGATAGGTCAGTTCCGCCATGCCCAGCCTCCATCGGCATAGACATCGGTGGTGAGGATATCGAGCGGCGGCATCGGCGCGGCCTTGCATTTCTCGGTGGCGTCGTCGACGCGCCGCTTCACATCGTCTTCGATGCCGGCGATGACGCTGTCCTCGATACCGAACTGCCGCAGCCGCTCGCGATAGATTTTGATCGGATCGCGCTCCTTCCATTTTTCCAGTTCGCCTTCGGGGCGATACTTTGCCGGGTCAGCGCGCGAATGGCCGCTGTACCGATAGGTCATGCACTCGATCAGCGACGGTCCATCGCCGGCGCGCGCTTTTTGGTAAGCCGCGCTGGCCGCGCGAAAAACCTCGTCGGCGTCATTGCCGTCGACGACGATGCGCGGCAGACCATAAGACGCGGCGCGGTCGGCGGCCGGATGCTGCACGGCGGTGACATCGCCGATCGGTGTGTATTCCATGTACAGATTGTTTTCACAGACGAAGATGACCGGCAGTTTCCAGACCGCGGCGAAATTCAGCGCTTCGTGAAAGGCGCCGATATTGGTGGTGCCATCGCCGAAGAAACAAACGGCGACGTCCTTCGCTCCCTTGTATTGCGCGCGCCACGCGGCGCCGCAGGCGATCGGCAGATGCGCGCCAATGATGGCGTAGGAGCCCATGACGCCGTGGTCGACCGAGGTCAGGTGCATCGAGCCGCCTTTGCCGCGCATCAGCCCGTTGTCACGCTGCATCAGCTCGCCGAGGACTTTCTCGATCGGGACGCCGCGCGCCAGCGTATGGGCATGACCGCGATAGGTGCAGAACGACAGGTCGCCGGGCATCATCGCGGCGGCGAAGCCGGTGGCGACTGCTTCCTGGCCGAGCGAGAGATGAGCTCGTGCCCTTGACCAGGTTTTGCAGGAACAGATCGAACGCGCGCTGTTCGGCCTCGCGGATTTCGACCTGCATGCGATACATGCGAAGCCGCACGTCCTCGCCGATGTCGTCATTGAGGCTAGCTTTCGACGCGGTCTCGCGATCCTCGACCTTAGCCATGAAATATCCTTGAGCGCATGCCCAAAACGTCGTTTGGACGCCCGCAACTTAGCGCCACTTGCAAAGCCGAGGCAACGCCATCCCCGGCCAGCTTGCGTGTGGCCAAGGAAGTTCCTAATTGAACTGAAACGGGGGAAGTCTCGATGACCCAGGAATCCCTAGAGTCCCGCCGATCGAACGACTACGTGCACCGCTTCTTTGGCGGCCCGCCGCTTGCGGTGGCTGGCCGCTTGATCATGCTGTCAATCCTGGTCGGGGTGATCCTGGCGGCGATCGGCCTCGACCCGTGGAATATCATCGATTCAGTGCGCCGGCTGATTCAGCACATCTGGAACATGGGCTTCGATGCCGTGCGCTGGCTCTGGCAGTATTTCCTGCTCGGAGCCGTCATCGTGCTGCCGATCTGGCTCCTCGTACGGCTGGCAAAGGCGCCCCGCGGCCGCTGAGTCCCCGGTCACTCCTCAACCGGTTCCTGATCGGACTGCGACGGCCCATCGCCCTGCACGTTGTGATCACGCGGGCCGCGGTGTCGGCGGCGCCGGCGATGCAGCGGAAAGCGATCGGCCTGGCCTTCATAACCGTTGCCATTTTGACCGTTCTGGCCATTCGGACCCTGGCTGTGCTGCGGCGAGTTCTGCTGCGGCGCGGATTGCTGCGGCCCTTGGCCGCCGGTGATGAATGACGGCAGCCGCTCCACGTCTTGGTCATGAGACGGTTGAAAGTTTTGGGACGGTTGGAAGTTTTGCGATGGCTGGAAGTTTTGCTGCCGCGGCTGCTGATTGTGCTGCGGCTGCTGATTGTGCTGCGGCTGATGCTGTTGGTTTGGCGGCGGCTGCTGCGGCTGTTGTTGCGGATAGAACGGCTGCTGTGGGGCGTACGGCTCGCCGGCGATGCTCGGCTGATCGTCGTCGTCATCGAAAGAATTGTCGTTGGAATTGCCACGGTTTTCGCCGGGCTGTCCCGGCTGCTGTTGCTGGTAGTAGGAAGAGGGCTGGGCTTGCCGCAAGTGCTCCTGCGCGGCGGCGATCAGGCGGAAATAATGCTCGGCGTGCTGGTAGTAGGCCTCGGAGGCGACCGGGTCGCCTGAGCTTTGCGCATCGCGGGCGAGCTGCAGGTATTTCTCGGCGATGTGGGAAGCGTTGCCCCTGATTTTCACGTCCGGTCCGTTGGACTCGTACATGCGCGACAAGGGATTTTGGTGGTGGTGATGCTGGTGACCACCTTTGCCGCGGTTGCGACCCCGCATGCGCTTGTTGTTCTGGCCGTTTCTCATGTTTTGCAAGTCCGCGAACCCCTAGTTTGCTCTTCGTCGAATTACTCTACTCACCGAACGTCACTCTCATTGTGCGCGCGGCATCACGGCATCCGCCATGACGGCCCGCAGTCATCGCCGGCCGCTCGCCCATGCAGCCGCGCAAACGTCACGAAACTCAGTAGCGCGGCCCTCACCATCGGTCTTGCCGCTGTGTTCATGCCCCTCGTCGAGCGCGCCGCTGCCCCATGCAAACGCGCGCCCGACCGATGAAACGTCTCGGTAGCGTCATTGTCTAAAGGTAGCGATCCCGTTTGCCGTCCAATCCGGCTGTGTTGTTCCGGCTTTCGCGCTCTTCACTTAAGCTTGCGCTGCCAGCCTCTGGGAGACAATCTCCGGGAGTTGTGCTCCGGGCTTTCGAGGCAGCGCGGCACCATATCTCGGGCCGATTCCGTGGCGGCAAGCTAGTCGGTTCCGGCCGACATTCCAAGTGCTTTTTTGCGGCGAAGTGCGTTTTTGCCGGGGTCCAATGCTTCACGGTCATACCCTCTTTTCAGCCGCGAGGGCGCGCGGCACATCGTTAAGGTCGGCACGGGGCGGCGACACCGCAAGCCCGGCCGCGGCCAATAGTGTGGTGACGGGTTCCGCCTGGCCGATACCGAGTTCGACAATCAGCAGGCCGCCGGCGGCGAGCAACGCGGGCGCGCTCGCCGCGATTGCGCGATAAAAATCGAGTCCATCGCGGCCGCCGTCGAGCGCAAGGCGCGGATCGAAGTCACGCACGTCTGCCGCCAAAGCCGCGATGTCGCCGGACGCGATATAGGGTGGGTTGGACACGATCAGATCGAATGGCCCGCGCAAAGCCGTGGCCATGTTGCAGACCGCGAACGAAAGTTTTCCGAAGCCGAGACAGCGGGCGTTGTCGCGGGCCACGGCAAGCGTGTGAAAACTCAGATCGGTGCCAACGATAGTAGCGTTCGGCAGTTCGGACGACAGCGCCAAAGCGAGCGCACCCGAGCCGGTACCAAGATCGGCAATGCGCAGCGGCCGTGCGCGCCAGCCGCGCGCATCGATCGCCGCGAGCGCGGCCTCGACGATCGTCTCGGATTCCGGGCGCGGTACCAGTGTTGCGGCATCGATGCGCAACGGCAGGCTCCAGAATTCCTTATGGCCGATGATGCGCGCAACCGGCTCGCGTGCAAGCCTGCGCCGCATCAGCGTGGCGATTGCGGCTTCTTCATCGGCGCCGAGGTGCCGCGCGCCCGCTGCCGCAAGCGCCGCATGATCGAGGCCGAGAGCGTAACCGATGAGGATGCGGGCATCGAGGTCGGGCGATTCAATGCCTGCGTCATGCAATTGCCCGGCGAGGCGGCGCCGTGCTTGCGTGACGGTGCGTGAATTGACAGCCGCGGCATCAACGCGGTGCATCAATTGACATCCTCCGCGGCCAGCAATTCCGCCTGGTGATGGGTAACCAGCGCATCGATGATTTCGCCGAGCGCATCGCCTTCGAGAATCTGCGGCAGTTTGTAAAGCGTGAGATTGATGCGGTGTTCCGAGACCCGGCCTTGCGGATAGTTGTAGGTGCGGATGCGCTCCGAGCGGTCGCCGGAGCCGACCTGACCGCGGCGTTCGGCGGCGCGGGCAGCGTCCTGCTTCTGGCGCTCGAAATCGTACAGCCGCGTGCGCAGCACGGCCATCGCCTTGGCGCGATTGCGATGCTGGGAGCGGTCTTCCTGCATGGCGACCACGATCCCGGACGGGAGATGCGTGATGCGTATCGCCGATTTGGTCTTGTTGACATGCTGCCCGCCGGCGCCGCTCGAACGCAGCGTATCGATTTTCAGATCGGTGTCGTTAATCGTGATGTCGAGCTCTTCCGCTTCGGGCAGCACCGCGACGGTGGCGGCCGAGGTGTGGATGCGGCCGGACGCCTCGGTGTCGGGTACCCGCTGCACGCGGTGCACGCCGGACTCGTATTTGAGCTTGGCAAACGCGCCGCGGCCGCGGATTTCGGCGATGATTTCCTTGAAACCGCCCATCGCACCGTCGCTCGAGGCGACGACTTCGACTTTCCAGCCTTGCTTGGCGGCGTAGCGCTCGTACATGCGGAACAGATTGCCGGCGAACAACGCCGCTTCGTCGCCTCCGGTGCCTGCGCGGATTTCGAGAATGACATTGCGCTCGTCCATGGCGTCTTTGGGCAACAGCGAGACGCGCAGTTGCTCTTCGATCGCCTTCAGGAGCGTTTCCAGTTCAGGCTTTTCAGACTCGGCGATAGAGCGCATCTCGGCGTCGGTCGATGGATCGGCGATCAGGCTCGCCAGATCATCCAGTTCGCGCCGCGTATCGCGATAGGACTTCGCTGCCTCGACCACCGGCGCAAGCTCGGCGAATTCGCGCGACAGCTTGACGTAGGTCTCGGCCGGCAGCGCCGTGGTCAGATCGCGCTCGAGCGCGGCATGGCGGGCGACCAGCGCATTGAGTTTCTGTTCGGGCAGCATCGTACAGCGGCTTATACTTGCAGGCCGTTGTCGCCGGCAAATTTCTCGAGTTCCGCGCGGATCGTCGTCGCGGCGCCCCATTTGTTCATCAGCGGCGACAGGAATTCCGTGGCCTTGCGGCAATCGAGTTCGAGCAGCATGGCTTTGACCGGACCGATGGCGGACGGCGTAAGCGACAACGCACGGTAGCCTATGGCAACCAGCGCCAAGGCGCCGATCGGCTGCGAGGCAAGCTCGCCGCACAGCGTTACTGATTTTTTGTACTCGCGGCCTTTGTCCGCGATGTCTTTAAGCGCGCGCAGCACCGGCGCCGACAGCGTATCGAACCGTCCCGAGACCCTCTGATTGCCGCGATCGGCGGCGTAGAGGAATTGCACCAGGTCGTTGGAGCCAACCGAGAGGAAATCGACGTGCTCCAAAAGTTCGTCGAGTTGATACAGCAGCGACGGCACCTCGACCATGCTGCCGACCTCGACTTCGGAAGGCAGCTTGTGGCCATGGCGGCGCAAATGCGTCAGTTCACGCTCGACCAGTTCCTTGGCCTGATCGAATTCCTGCACGGTCGAAACCATCGGGAACATGATCTTGAGTGCGCGGCTGCCGGCCGCCCGCAGCAAAGCGCGGATCTGGGTGCGCAACAGGCCAGGCCGATCGAGCCCGAGCCGGATGGCGCGCCAGCCGAGCGCCGGATTCTCTTCCTCGACATTGCGCATATAGGGCAACACCTTGTCGCCGCCAATATCGAGCGTCCGGAAGGTGACAGGCTTGTCGCCGGCGGCATCGAGCACGGCGCGGTAGAGCGTGTATTGCTCGGTGGAGCGCGGAAAATTGGGCGCCACCATGAATTGCAGTTCGGTGCGGAACAGGCCGATGCCGGCGGCTCCGGTGTCGGCGATATGTGGCAGGTCGACGCTCAAGCCGGCGTTGAGCATCAGCGTGATTTCCTGGCCATCCTTGGTGACGCAGGGACGGTCGCGCAACGCCGAATATTGCAGTTGCCGCCGCGCGCGCAGCCGCACCCGTTCGGCATAGGCCGCTTCCATGTCGGGCAGCGGCCGCACATGCAGATCACCGGTCGAGCCGTCGACGATGATGGCGTCGCCCGGATCGGCAATACCGGTGGCATTGTCGACCTCGCCGACCGCCGGAATGCCGAGGGCGCGCGCGACTATAGCGACGTGGGAATGCGGTCCGCCTTCTTCCAGTACCAGACCACGCAGGCGTTTGCGGTCGTAGTCGAGCAGCGCCGCCGGCCCCATCGAACGGGCCACGACGATGGCGTTCTCCGGCAGGCTTTCGCGCGACGGCGCATGGTCGCGGCCGGTGAGCTGGCGCATCAGGCGGTTGGCGAGATCGTCGAGGTCATGCAACCGCTCGCGCAGGAACGGATCGGTCTGGCGTAGCATGCGGGCGCGGGTGTCCGATTGTACACGTTCGACCGCCGCCTCCGCGGTCAGTCCGGTCATCACCGCTTCCTGCATCTTGTGAATCCAGCCGCGGTCGTGGGCGAACATGCGGTAGGCTTCGAGCACGTCGCGATGCTCGCCGGCCTCGACCACGTCGCCATGCTCGAGAAGCTCGTCGAGATTGGCGCGCAGCGTCTCCACGGCGGTATCGAGATGTTTCAATTCTTTCGGAATATCGTCGGCAATGAAATTGGTCACCACTACGCGCGGCTCGTGCAGCACGACGTGGCCGAGCGCAATGCCGTCGCATAATGCAGTGCCCTTGACGTGCACGGTGCGCCGCGCGGCGGGCTCTGCACCCGGCAGCGCCAGCGCCGAGAGCTCGCCCGACGCGATCATTTCGGCGAGCACCATCGCGGTAGTTTGCAGTGCCTCGACTTCCTCTTCGGAGTAATTGCGCCGGGCGCGGTTCTGCACCACCAGAACGCCGAGCGTGTTGCCGGCGCGCAGGATCGGCACACCGAGGAAGGAGTGGTAGATTTCTTCGCCAGTTTCCGGCCGGTAGGAATACGCGGGATGCGCTTGTGCGTTCGACAGATTGATGGCGGTCGCCTGGCTGGCGACCAGGCCGACCAGGCCTTCGTCGGAACGCAACACGGTCTGATGGACGGCGTCGCGCTTCAATCCTTCGGTGGCATAGAGCTCGAGCGTGGCGTCGACGCGCAAGACATAGACCGAGCACACCTCCGCAACCATGTTTGCGGCGATCAGCACCACGATCTTGTCAAGGCGCTCCTGCGCGCTGACCGGCTCCGCCATCACTTCGCGAAGTCGGCGCAACAGCACGCGCGGACCGCCGAGCGCGCCACGCATGGCGTCAGCTCCCTTGGGCCTGGCTTTGACCGATGCGCCGCCCGTTTTCCGCGCCGGCCGTATTCGATAGAGGAGTCCGCCCGGATCCCGGTCCGCGGCGGGCCATCCCCCAGCCTATATCGAATGCAGTATGCAAACCGCAAGCCAAAGACACGGATATGACGGCGCCAAATATTGTGCGACGCAACGTGAGGCCGTGTTTGTGGCCGTAGTAGCTAGGTTTTATCGAGGCCGTAGAGCGAGTGCAGGGTCCGCACCGCGAGTTCGGTAAACGCCGCGTCAATCAGCAGCGAGAACTTGATCTCTGACGTGGTGATGGCGCGGATGTTGATCGAGCGCTCGGCGAGCGCGCTGAAGGCCTGCGCGGCAACGCCGGCGTGACTGCGCATGCCGATGCCGATGACCGAAACCTTGGCGACGTCGGTGGCGCCATCGAGCCGGCTATAGCCGATCGCCTGCTTCGCCTTGGCGATGGTGTCGAGCGAGCGCTGATAGTCCGCGGCCGGCACGGTAAACGTCAGATCGGTGGTCTTGCCGTCGGCCGAGACGTTCTGAACGATCATGTCGACGTTGATATTGGCCTCCGCGAGCGGCCCGAAAATCGCCGCCGCCACGCCCGGCTTGTCCTGCACCTGACGGATCGAGATTTGCGCCTCGTCGCGGGAAAAGGCGATGCCGGTGACTGTTTGCTGCTCCATGATCTCGCTCTCGTCGCAAATAAGTGTTCCGGGTGGATTGGCGTGCGGATCGATGTCCTCCGGCCGATCGAAGCTCGAGCGCACGAAGATGCGTACATTATGCACCATGCCGAGCTCGACCGAGCGCACCTGTAAGACCTTGGCGCCGAGCGAAGCAAGCTCCAGCATTTCTTCGTAGGCGACCTTGTCGAGCCGCTGCGCCCGGGGCACGACGCGCGGATCGGTGGTGTAGACGCCGTCGACGTCGGTGTAGATGTCGCAGCGGTCGGCGCGGATGGCGGCCGCGATCGCGACCGCCGACGTATCGGAGCCGCCGCGGCCGAGCGTGGTGATGCGGCTGGTCTCCTTATGCATGCCCTGGAAGCCGGCGATGACGGCGACCTCCTTACGCTCTTTGAATTGTTGAATCAGTTCAGCGCCGTCGATTTCGGCAATACGCGCCGAGGCGTGCGCGTTCGAGGTCATAATCGGTACCTGCCAGCCTTGCCAGGAGCGCGCGTTGACGTCGATGTCTTGCAGCACGATCGCAAGCAATCCGGCCGTCACCTGCTCGCCACTCGCGACTACGGCATCGTATTCGCGCGCGTCGAAAATGCGCCGCTCTTGCAGCGCCTCCTCGCACCAGGCGATGAGCTGGTTGGTCGTGCCCGCCATAGCCGAGACCACGACGGCCACTTCGTGGCCGGCGTCGACCTCGCGCTTGACGTGACGCGCGACATTGCGGATGCGGTCGATATCGGCGACCGACGTTCCGCCGAATTTCATAACCAGACGGGCCATGGCGGCTTACATACCGGCGGGTAGGGCCGCCTGCAACCGCGTGCCCCCTGGGCCGTCTCGCCCGGAAAACGCCGTCTTGTCCTTAATTCTTGACGAATTCCTTGACGTCGTTGTCGGCGGTGAAGCCGCCGAACACGTTGCCGTCCTTGTCGGCGGTGACGCCTTCCGGCATCTCCGTCTTCGGATCGGGCGCCGAGATAAAGGCGGTCACCTTGCCGTCTTTCACGCTGCCGATGCGGACGCCCTTCTTGAATGGCGGATTTACTTTCTCATTCGATTGCGAGTTGGCGACATAGATGATGTCGTTGCGAATGTAGATGCCGCTCGGCCGGCCGAACTGCTTCCATTCGGCGATGAACTTTCCGTTCTGGTCGAAAATCTGGATGCGGTTATTGGAGCGGTCGGCGACGTAGAGGCGGCCTGCGGAATCCATGGCGAGCCCGTGCGTGACGTCGAACTCGCCTTGTCCC
Source organism: uncultured Alphaproteobacteria bacterium (assembly GCA_963733645.1). Lineage (GTDB taxonomy): Bacteria > Pseudomonadota > Alphaproteobacteria > Rhizobiales > Xanthobacteraceae > BOG-931. The sequence continues at coordinate 131,700 of CAVTFP010000004.1, read as the reverse complement.
GAGCCGTGATGGCCCCAAGTCGCAAGGAATTTTCCATCGTGCGAGTATTTGACGATGCGGTCGTTGGTCTTTTCGCCGTGGCCGTCGGCGATAAAAATATCGCCGTTCGGGGCGACCAGGACGTCGGACGGGCCATTGAGCTCGTCATGGCCATTGCCGGCCACGCCGGGCTTGCCCAGCGTCATCAGCACGCGGCCGTCCTGACTGAATTTGATCGCAGTCTCGCCTTTGCCATTGCCGGACTGTCCGTCGGTGATCCAGACGCTGCCGTCGCGGTCCATGCCTAAACCGTGCGGCCAGTTGATCAGGCGCGAGCCGAAGCTGACGACCTGACGGCCGGTTGCATCGAATTTCTGCAGCGGCGCTACGCTCGATCCGGCACAGGTCTTGCCGCCGCAGCGATCGTAGACCCAAAGGCTCGTGCCGTCGCGGTCGATGTCGACGCCGATGGCTTGTCCCCACGTCCGACCTTCAGGCAGCTTCGCCCAATGTTCGACGACGTGATACGGGTTTGGTGCGCTGTTCGGATCGTCGGCCTGGACCTGGCCGGCGGAGATCGCAAAGACTCCAGCAACAGCCGCGCCGAAGAGACCCACACAAAGCGTTACTCGTGCGCCTTCCCGCATGGTGATTCCTCCGCTGATTTGGCAGCACCTTTGCGGCGTCTGCGGCTGTATCGGGACAGCCTGAACTCAAACGTGCCGTGTTTTGAGCCGTGCCGCAAGCGGCGGATGCGGCGGGTCTGCGGGTCTGTCACGTCCCTTTAGATCGTGATACAGACAGCCAAATTTGCGATATCGAACGGTGAAGTGCGGCAGCCGATTTAAGCCGCGCAGTTGCGTCGCGCGTGAGGGAGTGAAATGCCGGCCGTTGTCGATCCCGTGAGCGGTCTGAAATTCTACGAGCTGAGCCACCGCTGGGGCATGTACACGCCGATCTTTCCGGGCTACGAGGAAATCAAGCTCGAGCGCATCACCCATCACGCCAAGCAGGGCGTGATGACGCACAAGATCACGACGATCTTCCATACCTCGACGCATGTGAATGCGCCGATCCATCTCCTTCCGCAGACCGCTGCCGTGGGTGACCTGGCGCTGGAGCGTTTCTTCGGTACCGGCGTCGTCGTCTCGATCAAAAAGAAAAAGTGGGAATTGATCGAGGCCGCCGATCTCGAACGCGCCAAGCCGAAGATTCAGTCCGACGATATCGTCCTCATCAATACCGGCTGGCACCGTAAATACGCCGACAGCAAGGAATATTTCGGTTATGCGCCAGGCTTGAGCAAGGGCGCGGCCGAATGGCTGGCCAAGAAGCGGGTCAAGCTCGTCGGCGTCGATACCGCATGCGTCGATCATCCGCTTGCCACGTCGCTCGGTCCGCATCGCAACGGTCCGCAGATCAAATATCTCATCCCCGAGTACAAGCAGGCGACCAAGCGCGAAGCGATCAAGGATTTCCCCGATTGGAATCCGGCGCAGTTGACACTGCTCGGCGCCGGCATCCCGACCATCGAGAACGTCGGCGGCGATCTCGACGAGGTCACAGGCAAGCGCTGCACATTCCAGGGCTTTCCCTGGAAGTGGCACGAAGGCGACGCCTGTGTCATTCGCCTTGTCGCGATGCTCGACCCATCCGGTTCCTTTCGCTTGGAAAGCGGCGCCAGCACCAAGAAACGCGCCACCGTGAAGAATGCGCCGGCCAAGAAATCCGAGAAGGGCACAAACAGCACGAACGATCTCGAATTGATCAACCTCAGCACCGACTGGGGTCACGGCATGCCGCAATGGCCGTCGCGCGCCAATCTCAATGTCCGTGTCCTGGAATTTCACGCGCGGGACGGGCTATTAGTGCAGCAGTTCGAAGGCATCATGCACCGCGGCACACACATGGATGCGCCGATCCACGTGCAAGAGAACGAGCCGACGCTGACCGGTTACCCGCTGTGGCGCTTTTTCGGCACCGGGGTCGCGGTTTCGATCCCGAAGGGCAAATGGGGCGTAATCACACCGAAGGATCTGCAACGCGCCGAGCCGAAGATTCAGAAAAACGACATCGTGATGATCAACACCGGTAGTCACCGCAACTACGGCGACAACCCCGATTACTTTGCCTATTCGCCCGGTCTCTACAAGGAAGCCGCCGAATGGCTCGTGGACCGCGGCGTCAAGCTCGTCGGCATCGACGTGCAGGCGCTCGATCATCCGCTCGGCACGTTCCTCGGCCCCCATGGGCCGGGCCCGGCGCAGCCGCATCTCGACGTCGAGTACAAAGCCGAAACCGGCCGCCACATCATCGAAGACTTTCCGTATTGGGAGCCGGCGCACAAGATCATGATGACGAACGGCATCCCCGGCATCGAAAATATCGGCGGCGATATCGACAAAATAACCGGGCGGCGCTGTACGTTCTTCGCGTTCCCTTGGCGGTGGCCGGAAGGCGAGGGCTGCGCGCTGCGGGTCGTCGCGGTGCTCGATCCGAAGCAGGCGTTCCGGTTTGAAAAAGGAAGATAACTGTCATGCCCGCGGAGGCGGGCATCCAGTACACTCGAACGGTGCGGTCATGGATACTTCGCCCTCCTTCCACGATCTGGTGATTACTGGATCATCCGCCTGCGCGGCTGATGACACTGCATGAGGGATCGATGATCTCAGAACCGCTGCGCAATCCGCTGTCGCTGTTCGACGTCAAAGACAAGGTCGCGATCATCACCGGTGCGTCGGGAACATTCGGACGCGCCACCGCGCTGGCGCTGACGTCACTCGGTGGCAAGGTGGTGCTCGCTTCCGGCAGCAAAAGCGAGCTCGACGAGGTCGCCGCCGAAGTGCGCGAGCTTGGCGGCGATCCTGTCACGCTGGTGTGCCGCCCGGACAGTCTGGCGGATGCGCAGGCGATGCTCGGCGCCGCGCTGGAAAAGTTCGGCAGGGTCGATCAGCTTGTCGTCGCCTCGGGCTACAACAAGCCAGGCTTCATTCAGGATCTGGACTACGAGGACTGGCAGGCGGTGATGGATGCCAACGTCCGCGGCATCTGGTTCATGGCCAAGGCCGTCGGGGCTTATTGGATCGAGAAAAAGGTCAAGGGCAAGGTGCTGACGATGTCGTCGGTGCGCGGCCGGCACGGCAACGTGTCCGGCTACACCGGCTATTGCACCTCGAAGGGCGCAACCGATTCGCTCACCCGCGTGTTGGCGACCGAATGGGCAAAATACGGCATCACGGTCAACGCAATCGCGCCAACGGTCTTCCGCTCCAAGCTGACGGCATGGATGTACGGCGACAACGAACTCGGCCAGCAGACGCGGGCGCGCTCGCTGGCGCGCATTCCGCTTGGCCGGCTTGGTGAAGTCGAGGATCTGGTGGGGATGGCGATTTATCTATTATCGCCGGCGTCCGATTTCTGCACCGGGCAGGTGATGTATGTCGATGGCGGCTACACGGCCGGTTAGTCGGGACCGATCAGTCGGGCCTGCGTTCCTTGACGCGAACGGGGATTGGCGTCGTGCCGATGCACGCTGCGGAACCCATCATCCATGACCAGAGTGCGACCCACAAAAGCGCCGGCATGACCATTTCTCCTCTGCGGATCGGCCACTTGCAAATACGCGTCCGGATAACGTCTATGCTGCATTGCAGTTCCCAAAATCCTTCGCGGGGCCCAAATGGCTGGTGAACAAAAAATCGGCGTCATCGGCGGCGGGCTGATGGGCCACGGCATCGCTTATCTGTTCGCCGCAGCTGGGCATTCCGTGGGCCTGTTCGAGCCTTCGGCGGAGATTCGGGCCTCGCTGCCGAAGCGGCTTGCGGCAATCACGCAATTATTCGGCGACGACGAGAGGCTGCTCAAACGCATCGAAGCCTTCGATCAGCTCACGCCTGCCGTGAAAGATTCGGCCTTCGTGTTCGAAGCGGCGCCCGAAAAACTACCGCTCAAGCAGCAGCTTTTTGCGGAGCTTGAGAGCAAGGTCGCGCCGGAGACCATTCTCGCCAGTAACAGCTCGGCGATTCCCTCGACCGAAATTGGCCGGCATCTCAAGCACCGCGAGCGCGTGGTCGGCACGCATTTCTGGAATCCGCCGCATCTCGTCCGGTTGGTCGAGGTTATTCAGAATGAAAAGACCAGCGACGCCGTGGTGCGTACGACGATGGACCTGTTGCGCAATGCCGGCAAAGTGCCGGTTCATGTGCGCCGCGATATTCCAGGCTTCGTGGGCAATCGTTTGCAGCACGCCATGAAGCGCGAAGCGATCGCCATGGTCGCCGCCGGCGTCTGCGATGCCGAGACCATCGATACCGTAGTCAAGGAAGGGTTTGGCGCGCGCACCGCCGTGCTCGGCCCGATGGAGCAGTCCGATCTGGTCGGCCTCAATCTTACACTGGACATCGCCGAAGTGCTTATCGCCGATCTCGATCGCACCGCCGAGCCGCATCCGTTCCTGCGCGAGAAGGTCAAGGCCGGCAAGCTCGGCATGAAAACCGGGGAGGGCCTGCGCAAATGGGCTCCAGGTGAAGCCGACAAAGTGCGCGAGCGGCTGTCGCGATTTCTCGTCGAACAGGCCAAAGCACGAAAATCGTAGCGGAGTTTATAGCGATGATGCGAGCCAAAACCGAACAGCACGTCAAGCGCTGGAAGGATCAGCGCTGGCTCATCGACACGGTCATTCAGGCCGTCGGCATGGAATGGGACCAGCCGCGCCTGAATTACACGATGTATCCGGCCGGCGTCGACGCGATCGGCGACTTTCGCACCGTGGGCATGCGGGTGCGCAAGTTCGCCGATATGCATCGCGAGTTTGCGGCCGCCGCATATCGCCGCGAAGTCAAAGCGGCGGGCTTTGAAAAGCAGGGGCGTACGGTGTCGGCGCGCGAGAGCTATTTCATCGCGTCCTTGCTCTATTCGGCCGCGCGCTGGCCGATCTTCGAGAACAACGAAAAGTCGATCGCCTACAACGATCGCATGGTCGCCTGCTACGACAAGTTCGCCGCCCTGATGAATCGTCCAGTCATCCGCGTCGAGGTGCCATTCGGGGGCAAGACGCTGCCCGGCTATCTGCATCTGCCGCGCGCGCCCAAGCCCGGCGAAAAGTTTCCCTGCGCCATCGGCATCGACGGCATGGACGGCTCGAAGGAAATCATGTGCTCGATGTATGGCGATAAATTCCTCGAGCGAGGCATGGCGCATTTCATCTATGATGGTCCCGGGCAGGGCGAATGTACCTACCGCGGCATCCTCGTCACTGAAACCAATCACATGGACGCCGCTCGCGCGGTCTACGACTGGCTCAACAACCACCCTCATATCGATGCCGGCCGCTCAGTGATCTGGAGCGTCAGCATGGGATCGTTCTTCGGCCTTCAGGCCGCGGCGGCGCTGGGCGACAGGATTCGCGGCGCGGCCGTGACCTTCGTATGCCACGAGCCCGGCCTCAACAGCCTGATGAACCGGTCATCGCCGTCGTACAAAATGCGGTTCATGTACATGTCCGGGCACACCGACGAAGGCGTATTCGACGCCTTCGTGGAGAAGTTCAGTCTTCTTCCGCTCGTGGATCAGCTCAAATGCCCGGTTCTTATCCAGGCCGGCGAAGACGACGAATTGTCGCCCCTCGAGTTCTCCGACGAACTCGCGAAAAAGATACACCCGCCCAAGAAGCTGGTGATCTACGAGGGCGAGCGCCACGCCATCGGCGGCAACAATCTGTCGTCCGCGCTTGGCGAAAACTGGTTCGCCATGCTCGCCGATTGGTGTCTCGATCGCATTGAGGGCAAGCCGGCGCCAAACGAGCGCGTGTTCGTCAACGCGTTGGGGCAGGCGAAGACGGAAGCGTATTAGTCAACGACCCGGTGCCAAGAGCAAGCGCGGAAGCGGATTTCCACTCAGTACCGGCTAGGGTCGAACGACCGTCAATGCACTATCGGCGTTCGCAAGCGCCATCACCGCGTTCTGTTCTGGTGCGCTTTTGTGCGTGAGTTCAATGCCTGACGTTAAGCCGACGAGGAACATGCCGGCAACGATTACAGCAATGACGCCATCATGGCGCGGCGGAATGAGCCTGCCCATTTGTTTGTCCAGAAGTGCCTGGTCGTGCCGGTCCATTTTACTGTCCCGAAATGCGAATGGTATCTGAATGGTAAACGCGCGAAATCGGCTGGTGTTCCATGCCGTGCGACCATTGAAAGATCGGATTTTGGGCGATCACGTCAATCGTCACTGCATAGCTTTACTGCAGCATGCACCGCACAATGAGCTGAATTCGGCCGCTAATACGGCAGTCCGGCATATTGCTCCGCCAAAGACGCTTGCGCGCTCTCGGAGCCGCACAGGTAGTCGAATTGACTAAACCGCATTTGTTCCTCGAACGGCGGCTCGTCGCGAAAGCGATGCAGTAACATGGTCATCCACCACGACATGCGCGCGGCGCCCCACACGCGGCGCAATGCCGTGTCGGAATAGCTGTCGAGGTAATTCGTGTTTGCGCGGCGGTAGAATTCGGACAGGGCGCGCGAGAGATAATAAACGTCCGAAATCGCCAGATTGAGACCCTTCGCGCCGGTCGGCGGTACGACGTGAGCGGCGTCGCCGGCCAGGAACAGCCGGCCGTAGCGCATCGGCTCGGCGACGAAGCTGCGCAGCGGGGCGATCGACTTTTCGATCGACGGCCCGGTGACGATCGCGTCGGCCATATCTTGCGGAACGCGCGCCTTGAATTCCTGCCAGAAGCGGTCGTCGGGCCAGTCTTCGAGCCTGGCGTCGAGATCGCACTGGATGTAGTAGCGGCTCAGCATCGGATTGCGCATCGACGCCAGCGCGAAGCCGCGACTGTGGTAGCAGTAGACCATTTCGGGAAACGGCGGCGTCTGTGACATGATGCCGAGCCAGCCGAACGGATAGCCCTTCTCGTAAGTCTTCATCACCGAAGCCGGGATCGATTGCCGCGAGACGCCGTGCGATCCGTCACAGCCGGCAACGTAGTTGCAGTCGATCCGGTGCGACGCGCCGTCCTTGTCGTAGGTGACATAGGGCCGGTCCGACGTCAGATCGTGCAACTCGACATTGCCGGCTTGTTCGATGATCTGGCCACCGGCGGCGTCGCGCGCCGCGTAAAGGTCTTCGGTCAGCGCGGTCTGGCCGTAGGTCATCATGATCTTGCCGGTGAATTTCATGGTGTCGATGAAGAACCGATCGCGCCCTTCCCAGGCGATCGCCGAACCATGATGCGGATGTCCGTCGCGGTCCATGCGTGCACCGAGGCCGACCTCGCGCAACAATTCGACGCTTCCGTTTTCCAGCACGCCGGCGCGAATCCGCTCCAGCACATAGGCGCGGCTCTGCCGCTCGATCACGATGCTGTCGATGCCGTTGCGATCGAGAATATGAGACAGCAGCATGCCGGCCGGGCCGCCGCCGATGATCGCTACTTGCGTGCGCATGAATCTACGCGATTCCCATCGCCTCGACGAATTCGCGGCGCACCTCGGCAGGCTGGCCGATATGATGCCGGAATTCTCTCAGCCGCTGGCGCAGGATGGGATCTTTGTCCAATTCGGCGAGCGTGAGGCCCTCGGTATTGATCTCGCGCGCCATATTGGGCAGTGCGATGCACTGTGCCGCGTTCGCGCTGCGGATGATGCCGCCGGGCTCCTTGTCTGCCGCCATCGCTTCGAACTCCTCGAAGAAACGATTGCGCATCATGGTGATGCCGATGTCGCTCGAGCGAAGATGCTCCTTGGTGCGGTCGGCGATGCGGCCCTGGCCAACCCAGGCGACGATGTCCTGATTGATGACGTGGCTGGTGATCCAGCGCCCGTTCTCGTCACGGATCGGGCTCTTCCACGTCGGCACGCGCTCCTGCACATAGGGCTCACGGCCTTTCGGCACGCGCACGAAGAACCACGCCACGCTTAAAGTGTTTTCATCGTCCACCGGCACGCGCCATTCGAAATGGCTGCCGAGATAAAATCCGTTCGGCCATAGCGCGACTCGCCCGACGGTCCAGTAGCGGTCTTCCTCGCTCTGGCCTTCACGCACGCGCTTATAAGTGAAACCGTGCTCGAACGCCTCGAACTTGAGCTTGAGATGTTTCGGCGCTGCGTTGGCGTCGCCGCCGCGCAGCCGGCTGCCCCAGTTGTCGTGCATCCATTCGAAGTGGACCGGATCGATCGAGTTCTCCTGGCACTGAAAAAAGTTGCACGGCACATCGGCGAGCACGATCTCGCGGAAGCCGTTGCGCCAGGTGAACGGCTCCCACACCGGCAGTTCTGGCGCGGGCAGCGGTCCGAGATAGGCAAACAACAGACCGGCACATTCCCTGACCGGATAGGCTTTGGTCTCGCAGCCGGCCTTCGACGGTTTCGGGTTGGTGGTGTCCTCGTAAGGCTGCTCGAGACAGCGGCCGGCCTCGTCCATCAGCCAGCCGTGATAGCTGCAGCGGATGCCCTTGTCCTCGACCCAGCCATAGGCCATGTCGGCGCGGCGGTGCGGACAGTGCCGGTCGATCAGGCCGTAACGGCCGCCGCGGTCGCGATAAAGCACAAGGTCTTCGCCCATCAGGCGAACTTGCTTGATCGGAGTCTTGGCGAGTTCGCTTGCGCCGGCGATCGGCTGCCAGTAGCGCCGCAGTAACTCGCCCATCGGCGTGCCGGCGCCGACGCGGGTCAGCATGTCGTTGCGTGCGGGTGTCAGCAAAACGTCCTCGTGCCGGTCGTGGCGGGTGCGCTCAGCCGCCGATTATTTCACCCCTTGGGCCGCTTCGGGAGGGGGTTGGCAGCAACTGCCAAGTCGCGGATTTACCGGCACATTCTATCCCACCACGGCCCGGTGGCGAGGTTTTTCGCCGAATTTCGATCAAATGAAAAGTAATTCCTTATCGGCGATTCAAGGCATCTGCCGTTTGATGCCCGCATGCGCGCGCCTCAAGGTCCAAGCACAGACCCCGGTGCATGGTTCATCGAAGCGAACCGTGTCAGCATGGCGTCATTGACCAAGCGGCCTTCGCGCGCCCGCTTCGGCGACGCGCAGGCATCCGGCCGCGTCGTCATCGTGTCCTCATTGTTTCTCGTGCTGTTCGCCGCCACGCTGCTGATCGGCGGCCGCGCCGCGATCGGTCCGCTGTTGCGGTCGGCCGCCGACAGCGGTGAACCCAACAGCGCGGCCGCGGTCGTCTATACGATGCCCGACGGGGTATATTGCCGGCATGTGTCGTTCGACAATGTGACCGCTCAGGAGACCGAGGGCGGTATCGAGCGTTGCAATAGCGACGTTTCGGGCGGCCGCTCGCGCTCAAGCCGGGCCTTTTCCTGGCGCACCAATTGACCGGCGCGCGCTTAATTTTGCAGCCTATTTAATCCTGACGCTATCCAAGATAACCATCGACGCCGGTAACGTTGGACGCTAGTTTCGCGCCGGCACGAGAGCGTCTCGGAGCCGGGGAAACAAAAAAATGCGATCCACGTATTTGGCCTGCCGTTTGGCATTGCCGCTCGGGGCACTCTTGCTGTTTGGCCTTGAGGGCGCAAATGGTCAGGCGGTCGATGCCCGCCAGGCCTGCACGCCAGATGCGATGCGCCTGTGCTCGGAGTTCATTCCAGACGTGCCGAAAGTCACCGCCTGCATGCACGCGAAGCGAGCACAGCTTAGCCCGGAGTGCCGCTTGGCAATGAACGGCGGTCATAAAACCCATCAAAAGCATCACAGGCGTCACAGCTGATTAATTTGTTGGCACCCACGACGATCGGTGCACGACAACAGGACTGCGGCGCGGCGTCGCGAGTTGCGCTCTTCGCTTGAGACTGCTTGCTTGAAAATGCCATGTTTGCCCCGCGACGGTCCGCAACGGCCGTAGCGGCGTCGCGAATGACGCCGGTTCAGGAGGGGCGATGCGGGAGGCGACGCGGCTTGCCATCCACCGATGGCTGCTTGGCGCGCTTGGCGCCGGAGTGTTGATCGCGCTCGTCGCGCAATCTCGCGCGCAGCCGGCGCCCGTGGGCGACGAGGCCACGATTCTTTCAGCCGATGAAGCGTTGAGTGCAGCGATGAACGCAGGCGACAAATCGGTCGCCCGCAAGCTCCTGTCGCTGCAATTCACTTTCGTCGACGAATACGGCAAGGTCTATGAGCGCAAGGAATTCCTCGCCGGCATGAAGGATATTGCCGCGGCTGCGGCCCGGGACGTCACCGTCAAGATGTATGGCCGCGTCGCCATGGTGACCGGCCACCGCAATTCCGCTCACGGCGATGACGTGTTCTTTCTCGACATCTGGGCCAAACAGAAAGGCGCCTGGCGCGCGCTGGTGTCGCAGAATGTGGAACTGGCGGAGAGCGGTGCGCTGGAGACCACGCCGCCGCCGCCGGCCACCGGTGAGGTCCCTTACGACTGCAAGAATCCATGCCAGACGATTCCCTATCGTGTGCGCTCGCCCGCCGAGCAGGACGTCGTCAATTCGTTCCAGGCGATTGAGAAAGCCGCGGTCGGTCACGATGCCGACGGGTGGTCGAGGCACATCGCCGACGAATTTGTGCTTTATGGCAGCGACCGCGCCCCAGTTGCGAAATCCTCACGCCTCGCTGCAATCGAACGCCAGAAGCAGAACAATACTGCGGTCCGCGTCGGCGAGGTCGAGACCATGCGGCTGGCGGTTTACGATGACGGGGCTGCGATGATCGCGACCCATGTTCTGCCCGACAATTCGCGACCGCCCTATCGCGCCGCGCGCGTCTGGGTGAAACGCAACGGCCAATGGCAGATGGTCATCAGCGTGCAGACCGAAGTCAAAACGCCGAATTGATCGTCATGCCCGGCCACACCAGACCTTCTATTGCAGCGGCTTGATGCCGAGGTCCTTGGCGTAGGCAGCTATCACCTCGCGCTGCTCGTCGATCGATTTGGCGAATTCCTCCGGGCCGCCGATATTGAGGAACTGCCCGGTGATGGTCAGGCGATCGGCGACAGTGGAATTGGCGACCGCGCGGATGTCGGCGGTGATCCGCTCTCGCAATTCCAGCGGCATTCCGGGCGGACCGAACAACCCGACCAGACCTTCGACCATCAGTGATGGAAAGCCCGCTTCCGCTGCCGTCGGAACATCCGGCCGCGCCGGCGCGCGCATGGCATTCGTCACTGCGATCATCTTGACCCTGCCGGCATCGATCTGCGGCCGGACGATCGCCATCGCGGCGTGGTAGACCTGCACGCGTCCCTCGGCGAGATCGTTCGCTGCATCGACCGGATTGCGATAGGGCACCTCGGTGATGTTCAAGTTCTCGCGCTTGAGCCAACCAGCGAACATGAATTCGTTGGCGCCGGTAACACCCGCCCAGTTCAGCTTGCCCGGTTCGGCGCGTGCCAGCGCAACAAGCTCCGCGAGCGAATTGATGCCCAAACTGACCGGCACCGAGACGGCGATGACGGTGTTGGACACGCGCGTAATCGGCACCAGGTCGTCCGGCTTGTACGGCAGGCTATCGTGCAGGAACTGGTGTGCGGTGAACGCGGATGACGGCGAGAACAACAGCACATGGTCGTCATGGGCGCTGACGAACGCATTGATCGCGACGAGACCGTCGCCGCCAGGCCGGTTATCGACGATGACGGGTTGTCCCCAACGCCGCGCCAGGCGGTCCGACAACAGCCGTGCGCCGATATCAGTGCCGCTTCCCGCCCCGAGCGTCAGGATCAAGCGGACCGGGCGGATCGGCCATGGCTCCTCGGCCATTGCCGGCACGAAGCCTTGGCACGTGACGGCGGCAGCTAGGCCGGCCGCGAACACGAGAAGCGTGCGCCGGGTCACCATTCTGTCCTCCACGTCGCCGCGTCCGTTGGCATGGCCTATTGGAGCGGCTTGACGCCGAGCACATCCGCCATGCGGGCGACCGTTGCGCGCTGCTCTTCGATGGATTTGGCGAATTCCGCCGGCCCGCCGATGTTGGGCGTCTGGCCGGTCTGAATGAGCCGCTCCTTGACGGTGTCGTCGGCGGCGTCGCGAACGTCGGCTGCAATCCGGTCACGCAGTTCGGCCGGCATATCGGGTTGGCCGAACAAACCGACCAGCCCATCGAGCGTGAGAGACGGGTAGCCGGCTTCCTTCACTGTCGGCAGGTCCGGCTGCGTCGCAGCGCGCGCGGTGTTGGTCACTGCGAGCAGCTTGATCTTGCCGGAATTGAGTTGCGGCCGCACGATCGCCAAAGCCGGCAGGTAGACCTGCACGCGGTTCTCGCCGAGATCCTTGGCGGCATCGACCGGGTTCTTGTAGGGCACCTTGGTCATGTCAAGGTGCTCGAGCGTGAGCCAGCCGTCGAACATGAAATCGTTGGTGCCGGTGACGCCGGCCCAGTTGAGCTTACCCGGCTCGGCGCGCGCGCGTTCCGCCAGTTGCTTCATCGTGTCGATGTGAAGCTCGCTCGGCATCGCCACGACGATGATGGTGTTGGAAACCCGCGCGATCGGCGATAGATCGCCGGGTCGATACGGCAAATTGTCGTGCAGGTACGGATGCGAAATGAATGAACCGGACGGCCCGAACCACAGCACGTGATCGTCGTGCGCGTTGACGAAGGCGGCGATCGAAACGAGGGCGTCGCCGCCCGGCCGGTTTTCCACGATCACCGGCTGACCCCAGCGCTGGCTGAGCCGGTCGGCCAGCAAGCGGGCACCGATGTCCGCGCCGCTGCCGGCGCCGAGCGGCACGATGAATTTGACCGGATGGGTCGGCCATTTGATTTCCGCCCTGGCGGTTGCGGCGCAAGCGCCGATGGCGACAACGCCGGCGACGACAGCGAACAGAAGTTTTTGAAGCCGCACGTTCCTGCCCTTCTTTAATTTGCGCCCGAGCCGGACGGACTGGAGCAAGTTATTCCAGTCCGGTCGGTACGTTCTTGTTCTCGCTTTCGAGTTTCATGCCGGCGGCGAGCGCCATGGTTTCAGCCAAGGCGGCAAAATCCTTTTCCAGGTATTCCTTCGGATTCTTTTGCAAGGTCGCAGCGCCGAAATGGCCTTGGAGCACTTCGCGGGTTGCCGCCGTCACCGGCATAGGCACGTCCATTTCACGGGCGAGCTCGAGTCCGAGGTCGAGATCCTTGCGCAGCAATTCCGGCGTGAACGTCGTGGTCCAGTCAAGATTGACCAGGGCCGGCGACTTATAGGCCGTGAACATCGAGCCCATCACGCCGTTGTTGAGGAAGGCGAGGAAGGCGTGGCGCGGCACGCCCATCTTGTTGGTCAAGAGCGTGATCTCGATCAGGTTCTCGATGACGACGCCGAGCATGACGTTGTGGGCAATCTTGCAAACGCGCGCGAGCTCACCATCGCCGACGTAAGAGACGCCGCGTGGCGCGAACACCTCGATCAGCGGCGTCGCGGTCTTGCAGGCGGCTTCCGGACCCGACACCACGGCGGACAGCTTGCCGGCCTTGATTACCTTGGCGTTGCCGCTCACCGGCGCGGCAACGAAATCGGCACCAAGCTGTTTGAGCTTGTCGCGGATCGCCACGGATTCCTCGACTGCGATGGACGAGCAATCGACTACGATCGGCGGCATCTTGCCGCCCTGACTGGACACACCGTTCTTGCCGTACAGAACGTCCTGGACGTCCTTGCCGGTGGCGACGATGCAGAACAGGATGTCGACGTTCTTGAGGTCGGACAGGTGGTCGACCACCTTGCCGCCGATCTTGGCGAGCGGCTCGGCCTTGGCTTTGGTGCGATTCCAGATCGAAACGTCATGGCCGGCCTTGATGAGCCGCTCGGCCATCGGATAGCCCATACGGCCCATGCCGATCCAGCCGATCTTCTGGGTGTTTTTGGTGGCCATCACTGAACTCCTTTGCAAAATTGCCGCGCAGCCGGGAGTTTTCCTAGCACAGGACAGGCGTCCTGCAACGGCTCGCGGGAACAGCCGCGACGCCAAGCAGCATCATTCGGATTTCAGGTTCGCCTCCTTGATGATTGCCTGGTAGCGATCGATCTCGCCCTTCACGAAAGCGGTGAATTGCGGGATCGACAGCGCCGATACCTCGGCGCCGTTGTCTTGCAGCCGGGCCTTGATGGCGGGCTCGAGAATGACCTTAGTTGATTTCGTCATTGAGCCGTGTCGCCAGTTCGACTGACATGGCATGCGACCCGAAGAAACCGGCCCACAATGTGAAGTTGAAATCCGTGATCCCGGTGGCTTCGGCAACGGTCGGGATATCGGGAAGGACGGGGGATCGGTGCGTCGTCGCCACGGCGAGCACTTTTAGTTTTCCGGCCTGCATGAACGGAATGGCCGCAATCAGGCCGGGAAAGTAAAAATCGACCTGGCCGCCAACGACATCGGTCAGGGCTTGGCCGGCACCCTTGTAGGGAACGTGGATGAGCTTGTTGTTGATTTTCAGTTTCAACAGTTCGCCGGCCAGATGACCTGACGAGCCGACGCCGCCGGAGGCGAACGTCGCCTGCCGGTCGGTGGTGCGAAGGAACGTCAAGAATTCCGCAAGCGTCGAATACGGCGCGCTGGCCGGCACTACCAAAGCCAGCGGCACGTCGCCGCCGAGCGCGATCGGGCGTAAATCCCGCAGCGGGTCGTAGCCGACGTCCTTCATGAAATAGGGATTGATGGCGATCTCCGGCGTCTGCGCGACCGTAAGTGTGTAGCCGTCAGGTTCGGCATTGATGACGTCGCGCGCGCCGACCGTGCCGCCAGCGCCGGCGTGATTTTCCACCACCACCGACTGACCGAGCGTTTCGGACAGCCTTCCGCCGATCAGCCTGGCGATGATGTCGCCGGTGCCGCCAGGGACGTAGTTGACGATCAGATGGATCGGCCGGCTCGGATAAGTTTCGGACCGGACCGGCAGGGTCGCGAGCGCAAAACCGGCTGCGGCGATTACCGCCAAGGCGGGAACGCCAGTAAGGCCGCTTTTGCTGAGGATCATGGTCTACTCCGGCTTGAGGTCGGCGGCTTTGATGATTGACTGATACTTCGCGATTTCCGTTTGCACGAAGGCCGCGGTTTGGTCGATCGACAAAGCGCGGACCTCGGCGCCATTAGCCTGTAAGCGGGCCGTGATTTCGGGTTCGACGATGACCTTGTTGATTGCGGCATTGAGCCGGCTGCTGATCTCCATAGGCATTCCGCGCGGGCCAAAAAAACCGGCCCACAGTGTGAAATCGAAATCCGGCAGCCCGGTTGCCGCGGCGACGGTCGGGATATTGGGCGCGTTCGGCGATGGCTTGGCCGACGTCACCGCGAGCAGTTTCACTTTGCCGCCCTGGGTGAGCGGCACCGCCGCGGGGTAACCCGGAAAATAAAAATCGACTTGCCCGCCGGCGACGTCATTCATTGCCGGACCGGCGCCCTTGTAGGGCACGTGAACGAGATTGTCGTCGAGCTTGAGCTTGAGCTTGAGCTTGAGCTTGAGCATCTCGCCGCCGATATGGCCCGGCGTGCCGATGCCCGCCGAAGCAAACGTGAGTGGTTGCTTGGCACGCAACGCCGCGACCCATTGCTCTACGGTCGAGAAAGGAGAATTGGCCGGTACCACCAGCGCCAGCGGCACGACGCCGGCGAGCGCGATTGGTTGCAGGTCGGTTCGCGGATCGTAGCCGACGTCTTTCATGAAGTATGGGTTGACGGCGATCTCGGGCGTTTGCCCGACTGTCAGCATGTATCCGTCGGGCTCGGCTTTGGCGACGTCGCGCGCGCCGATCGTGCCGCCGGCTCCGGACCGATTTTCGACCGCGAACGATTGGCCGAGTTCGTTCGAGAGTTGGCCGGCGATGATGCGCCCGAGAATGTCGCCGGTGCCGCCGGGCGGGAAACTGACGATCAGGCGGATCGGGCGGCTCGGATAGCTTTGCGGCCAGGCGGGAAGTGCCGCAGCGGTGAGCGCTGCGGCAAGTATTGCAGCGGCGCCGGCCACTCGTGCACCAGTCATCTTCATTGCTGCACTCATTCCACGGCGAGGCCAGCCTTTTGGACTACCGGGTTCCACTACAACCTCCTCCTGTCGAAAATTCATCGCTTGTCTCGGTGCTGATGATGATGCGCGGCCTTGTGGTGCGGCGAGGTCTCGTAATGCAGCCGCAACAAGTCCATGCCGTAGTCGTTGCCGTTCGGCGTCCGGACGACGGTATGGACGTGAAATTTCTCCGGCTCAGGATTGTTCAGCACAACACCTTTGTGATGATCGAACTCAATCATCACGACCGGGCTTTGAATGCGATAATAAAACGGGCTCTCTTCGCCCATGCCGCCGGCCCAGCAAAAATGAGTCTCCAACAGGTGCTGTTCCACATCGTCCATTTGGGCCGCGAAGGGACCGGCGGGCAAAGTGGATAAATAGCACCGGGTCAGATCGAGAAGCGCTTGACGCTGCTGCGGACCAAGGTCCGCTCCCCGAATTCCTTCATAGGGGACTATTGCATTTGCCTTGTGGCGCCCGCCGAAGGACATGCCGTCTTCACCCTGATGCCGGCCGGGCGGGAGCCGATCTGCAACAAGCGTCTCGGAGAATACCGCCTTTCGCTTTTGCTCCGCCGACAGGTTGCGGGCAAATTGCAAGCCGAGGCGCTCTTCGTCCTCGAATGCGACGATCCCGGCATATTTTCCCTCATCCACATATCTCGGCTCCGCGCCCATGAAGGTCGGCGTCAGCGTCATCTGCTCGCCCAGGATGAAACAGGTGAGAACCAGATGATGGCCGCTCAGTTGCCATCCCCAGGGCTCGGTCGCTGAAGGCTCGCCGAACACGTGCAGTTGGTAACACCATTCGCCGAGCAGCCGAGGCGCGCCGACGAGTTCGCCGAGAAAGGCATTCAGCTTCATCAGAGTCCGCGTCTTCTCGTAGCCCGCGGCGCTGAGACTAGCCCGCACGACCGCCATGGCCGCTTCCTGAAGAGCGCCCGACGCTTCGTCGAGCCGAAGACCGTGGGTCTCGTAGTGAAGGATGCTGTTCTGCCACAGCTCACGCTCCCGCGAGCCGATCGGCAGGCAAACCTTGCTTTTTTGCTCCGGGCTGAGCTGCGATAAGAGCGCAGACACAGCTTCCAGGATTTCTCGCGTCGGCACGGATTCGGGCCGCAGCTTGAAGAGATCCGGAATGATGTTGCCGTCCGTGGTTATCCCCTTGAAAGGCGTGGCGAGATATTTTTCGATCCCGGCCTTCATGCGCGGTCCGCGGACAGCAATCACGGCGTCGTAAAATTGCTTTTGGGTCTTTCCGAAGTGGAAGGCCTTGCTCATTTCCGGAACGAACTTGCGAAAGTCAGATTTGGCCATTCCGCTATGATCCCATTCCACTATGAGCCAATGTGCATCTGACGGGCTTCTTGACTGTTGGCCCTGCGCCACCGGGGTATTGGACAGGCCTCGATAAATTTGCGCAACCGGGCCAAGTGAGTATTTTTTGCCGCGGTGCCATATCCCGCCGAAAATGGTAGGACCTTTCGCCATGACGATGAGAGAGCTCATGACGATGAGAGAGCTGATGTCACGCAACCTTCGAATGGGCGGTATGGCGGCCGCGTCCTTGATATTGGCGCTCGCTGTCGCGCTGTACACGCCGCCGGCGCGTGCGGCCGATACCTATCCAAGCCGCCCGGTCCGCCTGGTCGTCGGCTTCGGCGCTGGTGGTCCGACCGACATTCCGGCCCGCTATATTGCCGACAAGCTTGGTGCCGCACTGGGTCAGCCGGTCATCGTCGAGAACAAGCCGGCAGCCGGCGGCATCGTGGCGACGCGCGATGTGCTGGCGCAGCCGCGCGACGGCTATACGCTGCTGCTGTGCACGCATTTCGATGCGACCAATACCGCAGTCTATCGCGATCCTGGTTACAAGCTCGGCGACGTGGCGCCGGTGTCGCTGATCGTCAAATATTATTACGGGCTCGCGCTGGCCAACGCGATTCCGGCGGACGATATCCAGTCGTTCGTCGCCTATGCCGGGGCGCATCCCGGCGAAGTCACCTACGCCACAGTCGGCGCCGCGTCTGCGCAGGAGATCATGGCGCTGCAATTGCAAAAGCTAACCGGCGTAACGCTCAATCGCGTGCCGTTCCGCGGCGGTGTCGGCGTGGTGCAGGAACTAGTCGCCGGGCGTGTCGATCTATATCCGTCGCCGACGCTCGCTGTGATGTCGCAATATCAGGCCAAGCAGCTGAAGATCATTGCCGTGACCAGTCCAGAGCGGCTGAAAAACCTGCCCGATGTTCCGACGCTCAACGAGAAGGGCATCGACTTCGTGCGTTTCGGCTGGCTCGGTGTCTGCGTCGGCGCCGGCACGCCCGAGCCGATCGTCAAGACGCTCAACGAGCACATCAGGTCGATCGTTGCATCATCGGGTTTCCGCAACCTGATCGAAAATGCCGGTTCGATTCCCGTGTCCTCGACGCCGCAGGAGTTCGCCGCGCTGATCGCCAAGACAGCGGACGATATGGCCGCAAGCGTCAAGGAATTTGCCATCCAGCAGCTCGATTAAAGCGTGCTGGTACGGGCCTGCGCGGGCGCATAAGATCGCCCGTCGCGTTATCAGAAAATCCCCGCAGGAGGAACTAAGAGTAATGGCTACCACCGACAAAAGCCCGGTTAGCAAGGGCTATCAACCTGTCACCTGGAATTTCAAGCTCTTGGCCCATGACATGCTGGGCGGTTTCGGCGGCATGGGCGAGGGCATGTCGGTGCAGATTGCGCCCGACGGGCGGCGCATCATCTGGCTGGCGCACGAAAGCGCGCCGAAGAATTTCACCGCGGTCGACGTGTCCGATCCGCGCAAGCCGAAGGTGGTATGCCAGACCGACTTGCCGCACGCCAACATGCGCTCGAATTCGCTCGAGACCTGCGGCAACATGATGGCGGTGGCCTATCAGACCTCGAAGAAGGATTTGCAGCCCGCCGGCTTCGAGCTGTTCGATATTTCAAAGCCGGAAAATCCGAAATCGATTTCGTTCTTCGATTGCTCGGGGCCGACATCGCGCGGCGTGCATCAGCTTTGGTTCTGCGACGGCGAATACGTGCATTGCGCATCCGGCTCGCGCGACTTCGTGCCGACCGCGCCCGCTGACGATCAGTTCTATCGCTGCATCGACGTGCGCAATCCGTCGAAGCCAGTCGAAGTCGGCCGCTGGTGGATGCCCGGCACACGGCAAGGCGACAACGTGATGCCGCCGACGCGCCATCCGATCGATAAGGGGTTCCGCGCCCACAACACCAATGTCTATCCGCAGCGTCCGGACCGCTGCTATCTCGCCTATATCGACGGCGGCATGTTCGTGCTCGACATTTCTGACAAGGCGAACCCGAAGAAGGTCTCGCAGTGGACCAATTCGCCGCCCTATACCGGCTTCATGCACACTATCGTGCCGCTGTTCGACCGCGGCCTGATGCTGGTCACGGACGAATTGACCGAGAACAACGCCAAGGATTGGCCGAAGCTGATCTGGGTGCTGGACGCGCGCGACGAAAGCAATCTGGTGCCGATCTCGACCTGCCCGCTGCCCGATCACAAGATCTACGCCGAGGCCGGCCGCTTCGGCGCACACAACATTCACGAGAACGTGCCGCTGCCGACGGCGTGGCAGAACGACCAGATCGTGCTTGGCACATTCTTCAACGGCGGCTTGCGTGCCTACGACATTTCCAATCCGTACCAGCCCAAGGAAGTCGGCGTCTTCATGCCGCCGGCGCCGCCCGGCGCGCCGACCGGCACGATCCAGATGAACGACGTGTTCGTCGACGAGCGCGCCATCGTCTACACCGTCGATCGCCATGTCGGCGGGCTGTACATCCTCGAGATGGATTTTTGATGCCGCTGGGCCACGGCGAACTCCTTCTCCCCGCGCGCGGGGAGAAGGTTGGGATGAGGGGGCGTTGCCGCGATTCTGAGCTTCGCGGATCGAATCTAGGTCGCTGCGGACATTACCTCATCTCTCAGCCGAGCGGCGAAGCCCCCTCACCCTTCCCTCTCCCCGCACCCGGGGAGAGGGAGATGCGCGCCCTGCTTTCCTGACCATGCTCGATCTGTTCCCCTCGCGTGATGCAAGTCCGTTTGGACGGCGGCAAAAACGCGAGCGTGGGGCGCGCATTCCGGTGACCGTCGTCACCGGGTTTCTCGGCGCCGGCAAGACGACACTGCTGCGGTGCTTTCTCGCCTCGCCCGAAGGCGAAGGCACTGCGGTGATCGTCAACGAGTTCGGCGCCGTGGGCATCGACGACGCACTGGTGCGCGACAGCGCCGACGAAACCGTGCTGCTTGGCAACGGTTGCGTCTGCTGCATTACGCGCACCGACCTGCAAGCGGCGCTGCGCCGGCTCGTGTTTGATCGCGAGCGCGGCACCGTGCCGCCCTTCGGTCGCATCGTGATCGAGACGTCTGGGCTCGCCGATCCTGGACCGATCCTGCAGACATTTTCGACCGACCGCGCGCTCGGCGGCGAATTTCACCTCGATGTCGTGCTGACCGTGGTCGATGCCGTCACCGGCGAAGCATCGCTCGATGCGGCGGCGGAAGCGCGCAAGCAAGTCATCCTCGCCGACCGGCTTGTGATCTCGAAGACCGATCTTGCGGACAGCACAGCCGTCACCCAGCTGACGCAACGCCTGCAACAACTCAATCCGCGCGCGACCATCGATATCGCGGTCAGCGGCGCGCTCGATCCACACCGCATGATCGAACCCGAACCGGGCGAGCGTTCCGGCTTTGTCGCCGAGGCGGCGCACAGCGACGGTGTGACGAGCTTTGTCATCGCTTCGGACAAGCCGATCGCGTGGCTCGGCTTCGCGCGCGCCATGGAAACCTTGCTGGCGCTGCGCGGCGCTGACCTCTTACGCGTCAAAGGCATTCTCAATGTCGCCGGCTGCAAAGGCCCGGTCGTGGTGCAATATGTTCAGCACTTGGCGCATCCGCCGGTGGAATTGGAACGGTGGCCGGACGACAATCACAACAGCCGCATCGTATTCATCACGCGCAATATTCCCGAACGTGACGTCGGTGCGTTGTTCGCGGCCGTTCGGGCGCTCGCCAAAGATTGATGTCGTCGGCCACGGTTCCTGCAGGAGCCGTGTTCCCAAGCTGCCGGTTTGGGAATATTCTCTGGATCAGCGGAAGCAGCGGCATCGGATTCAACCGGCTTATGGCCGGGCCGAAAGAAAACGCCGTTGCGCCTATGGAGACGCCATCGCCATGAGCCAGAAATTTACGTTGAACGTCAACGGCGCCGATCACACTGTCGATGCCGATCCGGATACGCCGCTGCTCTATGTTCTGCGCGACGATCTCGGCTTCAACAATCCGCACTTCGGCTGCGGTCTTGGCCAATGCGGCGCCTGCACGGTGCATCTCGATGGCAAGCCGACCCATTCATGCCGGCGGCCGATATCGGACGTCGGCAACCAGAAGGTCGTCACCCTGGCGGGCCTCGGTACACCCGACAAGCCGCATCCGCTGCAAACCGCTTATGTGCAGGAACAGGTGCCGCAATGCGCCTATTGCATCAACGGCTGGATCATGACCGCGGCGGCCTTCCTGCGCGACAACAAGAAGCCGACCGACGATCAGATCCGTGACGCGCTCACCCGGGTGAAGTGCCGTTGCGGCACCCACATGGCCATCCTGCGCGCCGTCAAGCGCGCCGCCGCGATGATGGGTTGAGGGAGGCCGATATGACCAGACACGAAAAGCCCGCAACGTTCTCCCGCCGCGCCATGCTCAAGGCCGGCGGCGCGCTCGTCGTCTCGATCGCCGCTCCGATCACGCGCGAGCAAGCCAATGCCGACGGCGCAACTGCTGCCGCGGTCAAGCCGGCACTGACGCCGGATCAGCTTTCCTCTTACATCGCCGTCAACGCCGACGGCAGTGTCAATGTCTATTTCGGCAAGATGGACATGGGGCAGGGGCTCGCCGTCGCCATCCGGCAGATGGTGGCGGAAGAGCTCAATGTGCCGTTCGCCAGCACCAGGATTTTCATCGGCGACACCGACACCAGCGTCAATCAAGGCGGCGCCTCCGGTTCGACCGGCGTGCAGGAAGGCGGCAAGCAAATGCGCATGGCCGCCGCCGAAGCAAAACGCGTGCTGGTCGAGATGGCATCCGACAAGCTCGGCGTTCCGGCCGATCAGCTCGCGGTGACCGACGGCGTCGTCCACTCCGGCAGCGACGCCGCCAAGACGGTCAGCTACGCTCAGTTGATCGGCGGGCAATACTTCAACGTTCATCTCGACTGGAACGGCAAATACGGCAATCCGCTCTATGCGCCCGGCAAGGCGCAGCCGAAGGATCCGAAGGATCACACGATCGTCGGACAACCGATTCCGCGCGACGACATCGCGCCCAAGGTCTTTGCGCAGGCGAATTTCGCCACCGACGTCAAAGTCCCGGGCATGGTTCACGGCCGCATGATTCGGCCGGCTGTCGCCGGTGCGGTGCCGGTCAAAGTCGATGAAAGCTCGATCAAGGATATCCCGACCGCCAGGGTGGTCTGGGATAAGGGCTTCCTCGGCGTGGTAGCCGATAAAGAGTGGAGCGCGATCAAGGCGGCGCAACAGCTCAAGGTCGAATGGTCGCAAGTCGCGCCGCCGTTCCCCGATCAGGCTGCGCTTTACGACCACATCCGCAAGGCGCCGACCCGCAAACGCGACGTCGGCAAAGAGGCCGGCAATGTCGACGACGCCTTCAAGTCGGCGGCGCGGGTGATCCAGGCCGAATACGAGTGGCCGTTTCAGTCGCATGCCTCCATGGGCCCGGCCTGCGCGCTGGTGGATTTCAAGGACGGCCATGCCACCTGCTGGAGCGGTACGCAAAAGGCGCACTTCGTGCAGACCGGCGTCGCCGCCACGCTCGGCATACCTCAGGACAACGTCCGCGTGATCTGGACCACAGGTCCAGGTTCCTATGGCCGCAACGATGCCGACGACTGCGCCATGGACGCCGCGGTTCTCTCCAAGGCCGTCGGCAAGCCGGTGCGGCTGCAATACATGCGCAATCAGGGCACTGGCTGGGATCCAAAAGCGCCGGCCTCGGTCCATCAAGTGCGCGCGGCGATCGATGCGTCGGGCAACGTCGTCGCCTATGACTTTTTGAGCAGAGGCTTTTCCCGCGTCGACGTCGATACCAACGGCAGCCAGCCGAAAGACACGCTGGCCGGCCAGATGCGCGGCGTCGAGCTTAAATCGGGCGACGGCTTCGGGGTGCCCGGCGATTCCTACGGCTTCGCCAACAAGCGCACCGCGTGGGAGACGATCGCGCCGCTGCTCGACCGCGCCTCGCCGCTGCGCACCTCGCACATGCGCGATCCGGTCGGGCCGCAGATTCATTTTGCCAGCGAGTCCTTCATCGACGAACTGGCCGCGGCGCTGGCGGTCGATCCGGTCGAATTCCGGCTGCGCTACGTCAAGGATCCGCGAGACATCGCGGTGATCAAAGCCGCCGCCGAAAAAGCCGGTTGGCAGCCACGACCGTCGCCGCGCAAGGATCAAACCGGCGACAAGGTCTCGGGCCGCGGCATTTCCTATGCGCAGCGCGGACCGACCCGGGTTGCGGTCATCGCCGAGGTCGATGTCGACCGTTCCTCCGGCAAGATCTGGGCGCGCAAGTTCACGGTGGCGCACGATTGCGGCCAGATCATCAATCCCGATGGCCTGCATCACGCTATCGAGAACAATATCGTTCAGGGCACCAGCCGTACGTTGTGGGAGGAAGTCCGGTTCGACAACAAGACCGTGACCAGCGTCGATTGGCGAACCTATCCGATCCTCGACGTCACCCAGGCGCCGCAGCAGGTCGACATCGTCACGATCAATCATCCGGAACTGGCGCCGTCAGGCGCCGGCGAAGCCTCGACCCGTCCGGTCGCGGCCGCGATCGCCAACGCGGTGTTCGACGCCACCGGCGTCCGCATTCGGAGGGCGCCATTCTCGCCGGACAATGTGAAGTCGGCGCTGTCGTAAAGAAGATTACCTTTCTCCGCCGCGCGGGGAGAAGTCGAGGAGCGGAGCGACGAGGGTGAGGGGACCTCTCCGCTAGTCTGAGCTTTGCGGAAAGACTCCGAGCCCAGTGGCAACGCCCCCTCATCCCATCTTTCTCCCCGCACGCGGGGAGAAAGAGCAGCGAGCGGCGAATTGGGGTATCATTGCCGTATGCCCGTCATCGTCCGCAGCCTCGAAGAAGCGATCGCGCCGATCACCGACGGCTGCCTGCTGGCGGTGCCGCGCGAGACCTCGGGCGTGGCGATGGCGGCAACCCGCGCGCTGATCCGGCGCGGCGTCAAGCGATTGCACCTTGTGGCGCTGCCGACCTCGACCTTGCAGGCGGACTTGCTGATCGGCGCCGGCTGCGTCGAGACGCTGGAGACATCAGCGGTCAGCCTCGGCGAGTTCGGCCCGGCGCCGCGCTTTACCGCTGCGATTCTGTCCGGCGCGATCCGCATGATGGACGCCACCTGCCCGGCGCTGCATGCGCAATTCCAGGCCGCGGAGAAGGGCGTGCCGTTCATGCCGTTGCGCGGCTTGCTTGGCTCGGACGTGCTGGCGCACCGGCCGGACTGGAAAGTGATGGACAATCCGTTCGGCAACAACGATCCGATCGTGCTGTTGCCGGCGCTCAAGCCCGATGTCGTTCTGCTGCACGCGCCGATGGCCGACCGCGCCGGCAATGTCTATGTCGGCATGCAGCGCGAGTTTTTCACCATGGCGCACGCGGCGCAAAAAACCGTCGTTACTGTGGAGAAACTTTACGACGGTGACTTGCTGAGCGATCCGCTACTCGCCGCCGGCACTTTGGCCGGCTTCTATGTCGAGGCGGTTGCTGTCGCGCCGCGCGGCGCCTGGCCGCTGCCATTGCCGGATCATTACGGCCTCGACGCCGCGCACCTCGCCGAGTATGCGCCGCTCGCCGCGACACCCGAAGGCTTTGCCGATTACCTGCAACGATACGTGCATGAGCGGCGCGCGGCGTAATGACTCTCTTCCCGTCACGCCCGGCCATAGCCTAAGCGAGCGGCCATACTCGCACCAGGGAGGACGCCATGAAGCTTGAAGGCGGGTGTTATTGCGGCAAGGTGCGTTATGTGGCCGAGGGCGAGCCAATGCTGAAAGCGCAATGCCACTGCCGCGAATGCCAATATATCAGCGGCGGCTCGCCCAACATGTTTATGCTCATGCCGCCCGACCACTTCAGTTACACGGCGGAGACACCGAAGCAATTCACCCGCAGCGATCTTGAACGCGCCGTGACGCGGGAATTTTGCGCCGAATGCGGCACCCATCTGACCACCCGTCGGCCCGGTCTGCCCGCCGTGATCCTGAAAGTTGGTACGCTCGACGATCCAAGCCTGTTTGGCGGTCCGCAGATGGCGATCTATACCATCGACAAGCAGGCGTTCCATCAAATCCCCGACGGTTTGCCGACCTTCGAGCGGCTGCCGAAACGATAACGGCGTGACCTTCAATTCAAACTGCGGCACGACCCGGCCATGACGGAAAAGAAATTCCGTGACGAGGAGTTATTGGCCGACGCCATCTGCCGGCTGATCGGCGATGTGCGCCATGTCGCCGTCGGCGCGTCGTCGCCGATTCCGGCGACGGCGGCGCTGCTGGCGCGCGAGCGCGGTAACGGCAAACCCTATGTCTCGCTGCTCGGCAGCCGGGCCCACACCTTCTTCACCGACGGCGCGCGCGAATTGTTCGATTGCGCCGGGCAGGGCAGGGTCGATGTGTTTTTCCTGTCCGGCGGCCAGATCGACGGCGAAGGCAATATCAATCTGGTCAGCGTCGGCGATTATGAACATCCGAAGGCGCGCTTTCCGGGCTCGTTCGGCTCGGCCTATCTGTATTACGTCGTGCCGAAGGTCATTCTGTTTCGCGTCGAGCACTCGCGCCGCACGCTGGTGCCGAAGGTCGATTTCATCAGCGCCCCCGGCGGCAGCGCCGACAACACATTCCGTCCCGGCGGCCCGATCGCGCTGATCACAAACCGCTGTCTGTTCGACTTCGACCGCGCGCGCAAACGCTTTTGCCTCGCCAGCGTGCATCCGGGCCACAGCGTCGACGAGGTCATCGAGAACACCGGCTTCGATTTCGACCGCCCGGCGGACGTGCCGATGACGCCGGCGCCCTCCGCTGAAACGCTGCAAATGATGCGTACGACCGTCGCGCCGATGCTGGCCGAGGTCTATCCGCAGTTCGCCGAGCGAGTATTTGGTGTTGCAACGCCGGTCCCGTCATCCTGAGGCGGTCGCGAAGCGACCCTCGAAGGATGCGGCCGCGGCGCCCGGGCCGTCGCCCTTCGAGGCTCGCTACGCTCGCACCTCAGGGTGACGGATATAATTCGACCAAATGCTCCAGCGCGGGGAATTGTCGCGATGGGCCATGAGTTGACACCCTGCTGGCGTCCCGCAGGCTGTGAAGGAAGTATGTCACAGACCCGGTGGTGAGGCGTGCTATCGTTCCTGATCAAGTGGGGCAGACGCCCGTGACCCCTCAATTAGGGCAGCGGTCGATGGCATTCGAAATCGTACGGCGGCGGTTGATAGCTGCGCTCGGCGGCGCTGCGGTTGCGTGGCCGCTCGCCGCGCAAGCGCAGCAGCCGGCTATGCCGCTGGTCGGGTTTCTGGCCGACGGCACGCCCGAGGGTTTTGCGCCCCGGCTCGCCGCATTCGAACGCGGACTTGCCGACGGCGGCTTTAGCGAAGGCCGCAACGTCGCCATCGAGCCGCGCTTTGCGAGCCACAACTACGATCTGCTGCCGGCGCTCGCCGAAGATCTGGCCCGTCGGCACGTCTCGGCGATCGCGACCGTCGGCAGCGAGAAAGTGACGCGCGCCGCCAAGGCCGCAACCGCGACGATCCCGATCGTCGCCGTCCTCGCCGGCGATCCGGTCAAGCGCGGCTTGGTCGCCAGCATCAATCACCCTGGCGGCAACCTGACCGTGGTGAGCCTGTTCACGTCCAGCGACAACGCGCTGGTCGCCAAGCGTTTGGAGATCCTGCACGAAGTACTGCCCAAGGCCGCGACCGTCGGGTGGCTCGTGGACGCCAACATCCTCGATTACGACACGCAACTGCAAGAAATGCAGAACGCCGCGCAGGCACTGGGTCTGAAGCTCGTCATCGCGCGGGTGGCAAAGGACAGCGAACTCGAAGCCGCCTTTGCGTCGCTCGTTGATCGGGGCGCCGGCGCAATGCTCGAGACCGGCCCGGTGTTTTACGACAATCGCCAACGTCTGGTCGCGCTGGCGGCGCGCGCGATGGTGCCGATGGTTTACGAATGGCGCACCTTCGTCGCCGAGGGGGGCTTCATGAGCTACGGCGGCGACATCGACGCCATCCAACGTCAAGCCGGCGCTTATGTGGCTCGTGTGCTGAAGGGCGAAAACGTCGGCGACCTCCCTGTGGTGCAGCAAAGCCAGATCGCATTCATCGTCAACCTCAAGGTCGCCAAGGCATTGGGTCTGACTTTGCCGATCACGCTGCTTGGCCGCGCCGACGAGGTGATTGAATGAAACGGCGCGAAGCTATCGCGCTTCTCGGCGGTGCAGCGATCACGTGGCGGCCTATACGGCATTGGACGGAAACGACGTAGGAATCCGCTCCCATGCAACTGACCCGCGTGGTTTTTATGAGCGAACAAGAAACCCCGTAGGCAAGCGCTGTGTCGTCTACGGAGGCGGCCTAAGCGTTCCCCTCGCGCTGGTATGTCTCGACGACGAGGCAAGCTTGGTGGTCTCCAATTCGGAAAATATGGGAGACGGCACTGATGCCACCGTGGACCGGCGGAATGTCCTTATCGCCGATGTAGACAAGCAACCCGCATTGGTTTGCCTCCAAGAGGGACTCGACATCGACCGCAAACGCGGCGGCAAGCTGAGATGACTCGAAGCCAGTGGCATACCTACCATCGCTCCTGGCGGCGCCAACGGCAAACGTAGCAAGAGGCGGCTTCGAGTGATCCGTATGATAGAGATAAGCCAACTCTCGATAATCCATTCTCCATCCTGCTTCATAAAGCCGGGCAGCTTCGTTCCTTGTCCGCTCATATTTCGTACTCCGTGCGAGGGCGCGCTGCCCTTGTTGCGAGGCGCCCCAGTGGTGATCGTGCGTCCTTTAGGCCCTGCAAAAAGCGATAGGGCGCACGGTCCCGCTGGGTCGCGGTTCTTCATTGAGGCGGTATGATTCGGCATCTAATAGGAAGGCTGTAACCC
The DNA here is from genome assembly GCA_963733645.1 of uncultured Alphaproteobacteria bacterium. Lineage (GTDB taxonomy): Bacteria > Pseudomonadota > Alphaproteobacteria > Rhizobiales > Xanthobacteraceae > BOG-931. Next base: position 103,542 of record CAVTFP010000004.1, on the reverse strand, counting down.
GCCGCCTCCATCTGCGGTTGATTGTGGGGACGGTATTTTGCAAAGGACTGTAATATCTAGCGTTCTTGGAATACCCGTACAGTGCGATATAGGCCCCCCGCTACAATATGTCCTTTTATTAGCGACACCCCCTTGACAAGCGTCCCCGCCACAGTTACGTGCGCATCCTCGCTCACGTAAAGGACATGGCCCGGAGGCATACCGGGCCACAGGAGCGAGGGCGGTGCCCGCGGGCGGGTTTGCAGTTCGCTCCCGGGCGGCTTGGGCATCAGTCTCCCGGCATTATGACCGGGGCGCGAGGTGCTCGCTGGACTGGGACAGGCGATGGCGGGTAACGCCCGTTCAGACCACGTCCCCGGAAGCCTGGCCTGAAGCTGAGCCTTAGGGACGATGACTCCCTTTGGCGAGAACCGCGGTGGAACGCCGACAGGCGAGCTGCCCCCTCAACAAGGGGCAGAGCCGCATCGCAAGATGCGGAGGTTGTTGAACAGCGTTTGTCGGCGTTCCGCTTCCTTTATCTATTGGCTTTCTTTATTTCTTGGCTTTGGCGAAACCGGCGTAGCGAAGAAAGAAACAGAGGCACCACCCCTCGGGTTTCCATTTTCCTCCCCGGTCTTCGCGCTTCACGTGGCAGGTTTTGGACGGCTCGGACGCATTTGCATGTCCGACGATGAGAGCCTTTGCCTGTTGACCGTCATCCTGAGGCGCCCGCGCGTTGTGCGGGCCTCGAAGGATGCACGGCCCGGGCCGTCGCCCTTCGAGGCTCGCTGCGCTCGCACCTCAGGGTGACGGACATGCGTTGCACCTTCCGCCGCGTCATGGTCTTTATGCGTCCAAACTAAAGAGGAAGCGTCCGGTGCAAACAGTTGAAGCGGCGGTGATCGGTGTCGGATGGATCGGCGGCTTGCGCGCGGAAGCGCTCGCCCGCACCGCGCTCGTCGACAAGCTACATCTGTGCGACATCAAGCCGGACCGGCTCGCCGAAGTGAAGGCGCTGTACAAGCCGGCGAGCGCGACGCTCGATTATCAGGACGTCATCAAGAACGAGAGGATCTCGGTGGTCTATGTCTCGACCACGCCGGAAGCGAATCATTATCCGATCGCGCGCGACTGCCTCAAAGCCGGCAAGAACGTCATGCTGGAAAAGCCGATCGCGCTCGAATTATGGGAAGCCGACGAGCTGATCCAATTGGCGAAACGCAACAATCTGAAATTCACCATCGGCTATTCGCAGCGCTTCAATCCGAAAGTGGCTTTCGCCAAGAAGAAGATCACCGACGGCACGCTCGGCAAGGTCGTCTCGGTGCTGGTCAGCCGCCATCTGTCGCGCGAGCTCGGCAAGAAGATCGCGAGCCGCGTGCGGCTGTCGCCGGTGGTCATGGAATCGACGCACGATCTCGATTTCGTGTTCTGGCTGCTCGAGCCCGCCAAACCGGTGCGCGTCTATAGCCAGGGCGCCTATGGCTACATGCAGCCGATCAACGGCTCGCACGACGTCATGTTCACCACCGTGACGATGGACAACGGCGTCGTGGTGATGATCGGCGGCGGCTGGAATTTTCCGCCGAGCTTCCCGAATTACTGTTCGACCTGGATCGAGATCACCGGCACCGACGGCGCGCTGACGCTCGACGACACCCAGCGCGACAACTGGCTCAACACCGTCAAGCGCGGCCAGGAATTCCCGATGTCCACCATGCCGGGCGAATGGGTCGATCACGTGTTCGCCGGCGGCATGGGGCCGGAGACGATTCATTTCCTCGAAGCCTGCATCCGCGACACCGCGGTGATGGTGACGCCGGAAAGCGCGCGCCGCGTCATGGAGACCTACAGCGCGGCCGATCTGTCCGCGGACCGCAACGAACCGGTCGATCTGCCGCTCACCAACGAGACGATTTCCGGCATTGCTGAGCTCAAAGCCAAGAACCGCGCGGGTTTGAATGTATGAGCAGAATTGATCTGGCCAATCACCGCTCATCCCCGCGAAAGCATCCTTTATTTGTCATGCTCCGCGAAGGCGGAGCATCCAGTAATCTCAGCGGGTCTGGCACTAGCTGTGCATTGACGGCCAATCCGGCGATTACTGGATCGCCCGCCTGCGCGGACGATGACACCGCCGTCCCTGTTCCTTTCGCGGGAATAAGCGGAATCGAGCAGCGGAATCCGGCATGAAAAAATCCGCCAAGGGCATCGGTCTCGCCATTATCGGCGCCGGCAGGGTCGGGCTGTTCCGCGGCGAGGTGGCGATGCGCCATCCGACGGTCGAATGGATCGGCATCGCCGAACTCAACCATAACCGCGGCGGCGATGTCGGCGCCCGCATCGGCGCCGATTTCATCACGACAAGCCACCGCGAACTCTTGGCGCGGCCGGAAGTGACCTGCGCCATCATCGCCACCGACGAGCATCTGCACGTCGAGCCTGTGCTGGCGGCGGTCGAGCGCGGTGTGCCGATGCTCATCGAAAAGCCGCTTGCCACTGATCTCGCCCAGTCCGCAAAAGTTCTCAAGGCGATCACCGACGCCAAGCTCGACGCCGTCGTCGGCTATACCCAGCGCTTCCGCCGCAAATGGCTCGGCGCCAAGGAGAAAGTGCGCACCGGCGCGCTCGGCGACGTGACGCTGGTTTCTTCGCGCGCGTTCATGAATCGGCTGGTCGCCATCGACAATTACAAACGCACCAACGATCCGGCGAGCATTTCGCCGATGGTGATCTCCGGCACGCACGCGCTCGATATCGTGATGTGGTACCTGGAAAAGAAAACGCCGGTCGAATGCTATGCGCGCTCCGTCGACAAGGTGTTCGGCCCGCTCTACCACGGCATCGACGCCACCGCCGGCATGATCATGTTTTCCGACGGCGCGGTGCATACGCTGAGCATCTCGTGGGCGTTGCCGGTGACGTGGCCCGGCGCGGTCTACAGCCTCGAAGTCGGCATCAACGGCACTCACGGCGTGCTCACCATCGACGATACCCATCGCGACATGGTGCTCGCGGTGTCATCGCCGCAGAGCGAGGGCTACGCGCCGGACGAAAGCCGCCTGGTCGATTTTATGGGCTCCTATCCGCCCGGCGACATGGCGCTCGGCGAATTGCGCGGGCCGATGGCGGAAGAAACGGTGTCATGGCTCAACCGCGTATCGCTCGGTCTGCCGACCCAGGCTGCGACGGCGGCCGAGGCGCACAACCGGCTGATGCTGACCAAGGCACTCGATCTGTCGGCGAAGCTGAAACAACCGGTCAAGCTGCCGCTCGATCCGGATGAGGCGTTCGCCGCGTGAACTTTTTTCCTCCCCCGCGTGCGGGGGAGGAGCCGAGCGAAGCGATGGCAGAGGGGGTAAGTATCGAAACTCGCGCAAGCGTTGATGCTGCAAACCCCCTCCCAACCTCCCCCGCAAGCGGGGGAGGGGTTTCTTCAATAAACGTCCTGCTGAAAGCGATGGCGTTTCTTGAGATCGGCCACGAAGGCGATCGCTTCATCGGTGGTACGTGCGCCGAACTGCGCCACGATATCGACCAGCGCGCGCTCGACGTCCTTCGCCATGTGTTTGGCGTCGCCGCACACATAGATATAAGCACCGTCGGCGAGCCAAGCCCACAAATCGCGGCCGACTTCGCGCATGCGGTCCTGCACGTAGAATTTCTCGGTGCCGTCGCGCGACCAGGCCAGCGACAGCCTGGTGAGAACTTTCGCGGCGCGCATTCCGGCGAGCTCGTCCTCGTAGAAGAAATCGTAATCGCGGCGCTGGTGTCCGAAGAACAGCCAGTTGCGGCCAGGCGCTCTGGTCGCCATGCGCTCGTGCAGGAACGCCCGAAACGGTGCCACGCCAGTGCCGGGCCCGATCATGATGACTGGCGCGGCGGGATCGTCCGGCAGGCCGAAATGCTGCGCCCGCTGCACATAGACTTTAACTGCGTCATTTGGCGCGACCCGATCGGCAAGGAAAGTGGACGCGGTGCCGTGCCGCATGCGTTTGCCGATCTGATAGCGCACCGCATCGACCGTGAGCGAAACACGGCCAGGAATACTCTTGATCGACGACGAAATCGAAAACAGCCGCGGTTGCATCGGCTCAAGCGCCTCGACGAAGGCCTCCGGGTCCGGGTGAGCGCCGACGAATTTCTCGATCGCGGCGAGCACATCGAGCGCGGCGGCGTCACCGTCGGGGTCTTCGCCCGAGGACAGCGCTTTCGCCTTGCGCCGCCGCTCGCCGCCGGTGATGTAGGAGTAGAGCTGGAACAACGCGTCGGGCGCGAGTCCAAGCGATACGTCCTTGGCGAGCACATCGTGGAGCGTGCCGCCCTTGGTCGGGAAGCTAGCCGGCACGCCAAGCGCCTTGATCACGGCATCGACCAGCGCCGGATCGTTGGTCGGGTAAATGCCGAAGCAATCGCCGACGATATAATCGAGCGCGCTTGGCGAAAGATCGAACTCGATGTGCCAGGTGTGTTTGTTGGAGCCGGGCTTGTTGAGCAATGTGCGCGACACAAAAATCGCTTCGGCTGGATTATCGCGCGAGCGTCCAAGCGGCGCGGTTTCGGTGATCGCGGAGGCAGCCGGCGCTTGCGCCGGAGCGAGCGCAGGCGCTGCGCCGGCTTCGCCGTAGAGAGCTTTCAGCGTGCGCAGCGTTTCCTTGCCGCCCGGAATGCACAGGTTGAGCTTGTCGACTTTCTTGGTTGCGATCGCGTCGGCGTAGTCCTGACAGTTGAAGCCGCACTGGCCGCAGTCCTGCTGTCCCATCGCCGCCATCATGCGCCGCCGCAGCGGCTTGCCGTCGGCGAGCTTCATGCGCTCGGCAAGCGGCATGGTCTGATCGTGCCAGGGCGCGCCGTCATCCTCCTCGGCTGCGGACGCGATGCCGCCGGCGAGCAGCGCAGCGGCATCCGCAGGCGCCAGCGGTGTGATGCCGCTGTCGGCCAAGCCGAGCGAGGCGACAAAAAAGCCATCGAGCCAGGCGCGCTGCTCCGGCGAGAACGGTGCGCTTTCCGGCAACAACGACAGCTTAGGCGGCGGCGGATTGTGCGACATGGCAGCTTGTTGAATTCAAGCTTCGTGCCATCGGCTCGCTGCCAGAACTTCAATCCAAGCAATGACTTACTCGGGCGCCGCAATGGGCTTGTGCCATCGGCGGTGATTACCTGCGCAAATTGTGTGCAAAGGCGAGCCGAACGCTCAGTGCAGCGCGACCAGGAGAACGATAACTTCGCCGACCTGTTCGAGCGCGCCAATGACGTCGCCGGTCTGGCCGCCGATCTGGCGCATGCTCAGCCACGCCATCAGTGCGATTGCCCCGACGAGCAGGATCAGCGCCAGGATCCCGGGCGTCAGACCGAGGAAGAGCACCAGGATGAGGATGCCGAGCCCACCCGCAACCATGGCGCGATCCTGCGGCGGCTGCCCGGCCGCGTGAGACAGCCCGTCGCTGCGCGCGGGCGGCAGCAGCGCCATGAACGCCGGCAGCGTCGCACGCGCCGCGCCGTGCGCAGCGATCAATGCCATCGCCACGAGCTTAGGATCGCCGAGACTCGCCAGCGCGCCGGCGCGAATGAGGATCGAGGCGATCAGCGCACAGACGCCGTAGGTTCCGATTCGGCTGTCGCGCATGATGTCGAGCTTTCGCTCGCGCGTTGCGCCGCCGCCGAAGCCATCGGCGGTATCGGCAAGCCCGTCCTCGTGCAGGCAGCCGGTTACTGCGAGCGTTGCAACAATGCCAAGCGTAGCGGACGGCCACGCCCTAAATCCCAGCTTGTAGGCGAATACATAGACGATTGCGCCGATCATTCCGACGACAATGCCGGCAATCGGAAATGCCCAGGCTGCGCGTCCGATGTCGGTGCCGCCTGCCGGCGCCGTCCGCGCCATCGGCAGCCGCGTCAGGAAGCCGAGGCTTGCCGTGAGGTCGCCGACGCAGTCCTCGATCAGATTTTCCGGCATTGGCGTGCCTCGCCCCGGGCCTCATTCGTCATGGCCGCGTATTGCCATTTTTTGCTAGACGTTCATTCTGGCTCCGCTCAAGCAAGGAAGCAAATCGGCCATGGCGACTATCAGTTCGTTTTCAACGCTGCGCGCCGTCTGTCTCGACCTGCCGAGCGGGCATCCCGCCGCAAGCGCGGCGGTCGCGCGGCGCGAAGCCACCCTGACCAAACCGCCGCGCAGTCTCGGCCGTCTCGAGGATCTGGTTGCCTGGCTGGCGCACTGGCAAGGCCATGCGCCGCCGCGATTGAACCGCGTCGATATTCTGGTGTTCGCCGGTAACCACGGCGTGACCAAACTCGGCGTTTCGGCCTATCCGGCCGAAGTCACGGCGCAGATGGTGGCGAACTTCGCTTCGGGCGGCGCCGCGATCAATCAGCTCGCGCGCGCTGCCGGCGCGAACTTGCGCGTCATTCCGCTGTCGCTCGACATGCCGACCGCGGATTTCACCGAACGGGCGGCACTCAGCGAGCAGGAATTCATCGCCGCGGTGACGGCGGGCAGTGACGCCGTGGCGGACGATTGCGATCTGATTTGCCTGGGCGAAATGGGCATCGGCAATACCACGGCGGCGGCGGCGATCGCCGCGGCCTTGTTCGGCGGCGGCGGCGCGCGCTGGGCCGGCCGCGGCACCGGTGTCGATGACGACGGCCTCATCCGCAAGCGCAGCGTGATCGACCGCGCGCTGGCGCGGCACGCTGCGGTACTGCACGATCCGCTCGCGGTCGCGGCGGCGCTCGGCGGCCGCGAGCTTGCCGCCATCCTCGGCGCCACCTTGGCGGCGCGGCGCAAGAACATTCCTGTGTTGCTCGACGGCTTCGTCTGCACCGCAGCGGTCGCGCCACTGGCAAAGCTGCGCGCCGACACGCTAGCCCATGCGCAGGCCGCGCATGTCTCCGCCGAAGCCGGGCATCGCATGTTGCTGGATGAATTGTCGCTCGTGCCGATCGTCGATCTCAACATGCGGCTTGGCGAAGCCTCGGGCGCCGCCGTAGCGCTCAACATCCTGCGCGCGGCGCTGGCGTGCCACACCGGCATGGCGACGTTTGCCGAGGCCGGCGTGTCGGACAAGGAGGCAGACGCCGCGGCGCCGAAAGCCGCCGGCTAACGCGTTGCGCCTTACGCCGCTGCGATGGTGTGAAAAAACGTGCCGCTGACATGGCCGCGCCGGCCGCCAGCCTGGCCAAGCGGCCGGCCCTCAGCATCGGCCAGTTCGGCAAATGGCTCATTGCTGCCGGCCGAGGTCAGCGAAGCGTAGTGAAATTCGTGGCCGCGCAAAATTGCGTCGCGGCGCCCGAGCACGCTGTTGGCCAAAAGCCGCGCCGTGCGGTAGCCGAGATGCAGCTTGCGCTTGGCAAAACTCGTACTGTGGCTGAGCAATCCGGTCATGGCGTGGCGCTCACCTGCGGCGTCCTCGATGCTCTCGCCGAGCACCATGTAGCCGCCGCATTCGCCGTGCACCGGCCGGGTTTTAGCGAAGTGCCGCAGCCCCTTAGAAAACCGCTGTGATGCGGCGAGTGTGTCGGCGTGCAGCTCCGGATAGCCGCCCGGCAGCCAGCAGCTGTCGGCGCGCTCGGGCGGCCGCTCGTCAGCAAGCGGCGAGAACGGAATGATCTCGGCGCCGGCATTGCGCCACGCCGCGAGCAAATGCGGATAGACGAAGCTGAACGCCTGATCGTGGGCCAGCGCGATACGCTGGCCCGGCGGCGGCATCGGCGTCGCGCGATATTGTGTTGTCGCGATCGTAAGCGGCGCTGCGCTCGCAATGATGGCGTCGAGGTCGAGATGCCGTTCCGCCATTGCGGCGAGCCGCCCCAGGAGCGCTGTCAGGTCGGGATGCTCGCCGGCCTGGACCAGACCGAGGTGACGCTCCGGCAGCGTCAATTCCGCCGCGCGAGGTATTGCGCCAAAAACCGGAATATCGAGCGCCGCAATAGCCGAACCGGCAAGCGCGGAGTGCCGATCGCTGGCGACCCGATTGAGAATGACGCCGGCAATGCGCACCGTCGGATCGTGCGCCGCAAAGCCCCGCACCACGGCCGCCGCCGACTGCGCCTGCCGCGACACGTCGAGAACCAGCACTACGGGCAAACGAAAATGCGCGGCAAGATCGGCGGTGGCGCCGCGTAGTCCCGGCGCGGTGCTGGCGCCGTCGAATAATCCCATAACGCCTTCGATCACGAAAATATCGGCGCCGTGCGCCGCCTGCGCCGCCATGACGTCGAGCAGCGGTGCGGGCATGGCCCAGGAATCGAGATTGACGCTCGGCGCGCCGGTCGCGGCGGCGTGGAACGCCGGATCGATGTAATCGGGGCCGGCCTTCGCGGCGCGCACGGCGACGCCGCGCCGCATCAGCGCCGCCAGCACCGCCAGCGTCACCGTAGTCTTGCCGGCGCCGGAATGTGGCGCGGCGATGATGAGCCCGCGTGCGCTCACGGCATATCCTTCGCGGCGTCCGCGTGTTCGCCGAGAAGCTTGTCGCGCATCGTTACGATCCCGCCGATCACCACAATGGCCGGCGGTTCGAAGTTTTCTCTTTGCGCATCGGCGGCGAGCTTCTCCAGCGTCGAAATCAGCACGCGCTGCTTCGGCGTCGTCGCCGAGGCGATCACGGCTGCCGGCGTCTGCGCCCCGAGACCCGCCGCGATCAACGCGCTGGCGATCCGCTCCAGATTGTGCATCACCATATAGAGCACGATCGGCTGTCCGGTGCGGGCCAGAGCGGTCCAGTCGAACTCCTCGTCGGCGCCATGACCGGCGGCAAAAATGACGGCGCGGTTGACGCCGCGCAACGTCGCCGGAATCCCGGCGGCTGCGAGCGCTGCGAGGCCCGCGGTGACGCCGGGGATGACGCGGAACGGCACTCCCGCCGCGGCCAGCGTCATCGCCTCCTCGCCGCCGCGACCAAACACGAACGGATCACCGCCCTTGAGCCGCAGCACGCGCTTGCCCGCGCGCGCCAGCACGACGAGACGCTGGCTGATGTCGGCTTGCGTCGCCGACGGCTTGCCGCCGCGCTTGCCGGCGAATTCCAGCCGCGCCTGCGGCCCTGCAAGAGCAAGCACCCGCTTATCGACCAGCGCGTCATGGACGACGACATCAGCCTGGGTGAGGCCGGCGAGCGCATCAAGCGTCAAGAGGCCAGGGTCGCCCGGACCGGCGCCGGCCAGCCAGACGTGACCCGGAGCAAAAACCGGCACGCCGGAGCGCCGCGCCGCTATCGCATCCCATGCGGTCATGGCACGGCGCTCCCGCGAAAACGGCGGCGATAGTCGGCGTCATAAAGCGCGCTGTCGCGAAAATCCTCTGCATCAAGCGCGTGACCGACCATGATCAGCGCGGTGCGCTCAATTTTTGCCGCGGCGGTCTTGGCCACAATGTCGGCGAGCGTGCCGCGCACTATGCGCTGTGCCGGCGAACTCGCTTGCGCCACGACGGCTGCAGGACAATCGGCGCCGTAGTGCGGCGTCAATTCCGCGACGATGCCGTCGATGGCGTGGATGGCGAGATGGATCACCAGCGTTGCGCCGCTTGCGGCGAAGGTTGCAAGCTTCTCGGCCTCGGGCATCGGCGAGGCTCGGCCGGAAACACGAGTCAGCACCACGCTTTGCGCGACCGCCGGCACGGTGAGTTCGCATTCCAGCGCCGCCGCCGCTGCGGCAAAAGCCGGCACACCGGGCGTGAGCGTATAGGGGATGCTTCGTCGCTTGAGGCGGCGGAGCTGTTCGGCGAGCGCACTATAAATCGAAAGATCGCCGGAATGCAGCCGCGCCACGTCGAGGTCTTTGGCATGGGCGGCGGCGAATTCAGCTTCGATTTCGTCGAGCGAGAGCGGTGCGGTGTCGACAATGCGCGCGCCGGGTGGACAATAGCCGAGCAACTCGCGCGGCACGATCGAGCCGGCATAGAGGCAGACCGGGCAGCGCGCGATCAGATCGCGGCCGCGCACGGTGATGAGATCGGCCGCGCCCGGGCCGGCGCCGATGAAGTGCACCGTCATGGCGCGTCACCCGAACGGGCAAGCGCGCAAGTTGCCGCGCCGAAGACAAGGCGCGGGCCGATCAGGTGCGCTGCAGGACCGGCCGCAGCGAGCGCGGCAGCTTCCGCGACCGACGGCACGCCGGTCAGGGTGACGACACGTTCGGAGTGCGTCACCGTGCGCTCGCCTGCGGCCCGCAATGCGGCTTCCGGTACGACGACTACTTTCAGGCCGAATTTCGCTGCTGCCGCTTCAAGTCCGGCCTCGCCGTCTTTGCGGGCAATCGTGGCGATGCAGCCGAGCACATCGGGCGCGAGACCGGCGCGCTCGAGCGCCGCGTGGATCGCTGCTTCGATGTCAGGCGCCGGTGCGCCGCGTCTACAGCCGATGCCGGCGACGATCATGGCTTGTTCCAGACCCATTGCGTCACCGGTATCGCGGCGCGCCAGCCGGTTTCCGCGCCGATCGGTCCGGCGCGTGAAATGGCAATGCGGCTCAACTCGCCGCCCAGTGTGGCGTGGCGCGCCAGCAGCGCGGCCTCGGTCTTCACTGTCACCGCATTGACCACAAGGCGGCCGCGCGGCCGCAGCGCGCGGGCTGCGGCATCGAGCACGGCGGGGTCGCCGGCGCCGCCGCCGACAAAGATGGCGTCCGGCGTCGGCAAGCCGGCGAGCGCGTCGGGCGCGGCGGCCTCGATAATTTCCAATCCCGGCACGCCGAACGCCGCGGCGTTGCGGCGCATGCGCGCTGCTCGGTCTTCGCGCCGTTCGACGGCGATGGCGCGCATCGTCACGTCTGCCAGCATCCATTCGATCGCAACCGAGCCCGAGCCCGCGCCGATGTCCCAGAGCAGTTCGCCGTTGCGTGGCGCAAGCGACGACAGCGTCAGCGCGCGGATTTCGCGCTTGGTAATCTGGCCGTCATGCTCGAACAAGGCGTCGGCAAGTCCCGCGGTGCGCGCCAGCACGCGCGCATCCGGCGCGGCGTCTACGTCGATCGCGACGATGTTGAGGGCATCGACGTCGCGGAGATCGAACGCCGTGGCATGGGTGCTCCGGATCTGTTCGCGCGGACCGCCAAGTGCTTCAAGGACGGTCAGCCGCGAGCCACCGAAGCCCGAATTCAGCAAGAAGCCTTGCCAGCGCCCCCGGACCTTCGCCGTCAGAGGTCAGCGTCAGTATCCGTGCGCCTGGTTGCAAATGCGGGCGCACCAGATCGAGCGTGCGGCCGTGCACTGAAAGCAGCACCGTATCCGGCAGCGACCAGCCAAGCCGTGCCGCTGCCAGGCTGAAAGCCGACGGCGCCGGTACCACAATCATCTCGCGCGCATCGATACGGCGGGCCAGTACCGCGCCGACGCCGTGGAGGAACGGATCGCCTGACGCCAGTACGCAAATCTGCCGGCCGCGGTGACCGAACACTTCGTCGGCGGCGCCGGCGAACGGGGTCGGCCAAGGCCGTGCCGCGCCGCGGATCAACGGCGCCGCAAGCCCGAGATGCCGCCGGCCGCCGAATACGATCTCGGCGGCGCCGATCAGCCCGCGCGCCACCGGGCTCAAGCCCTCGACGCCGTCCTCGCCAATGCCGACAATGGACAGCCAGCGCGGCGAAACGGCACGGTCATCGGCGCCTGAATCAGGCAGCGGCGATTTAGAAACAGACATGACACGCGTCCTTATTCTCGGCGGCACCGCGGAAGCACGACAACTGGCCGGACGCCTGGCTGGGCGCAGCGACTTGCGCGTGACGCTGTCGCTGGCAGGCCGCACCGCGTCGCCGGCATCGCAGCCGGTTCCGGTTCGAAGCGGCGGCTTCGGCGGCGCTGCGGGGCTTGCCGATTATCTCGCCAAGGAGCGCATCGGTGCGCTGATCGACGCCACGCATCCCTATGCCGCGGTCATCTCGGCGAACGCGGCCGAGGCCGCGCGCAACACCAACGTGCTGTTTGTCGCGCTGCGGCGGCCACCATGGATCGCAATCGCCGGAGACCGCTGGATCGAGGTGCGCGATGTGCGAGAAGCGGTGCAGGCGCTCGGTCCGGCACCGCGCCGTGTCTTCGTCGCGCTCGGCCGCAACGAGCTGGCGCCGTTCCAGAATGCGCCGGCACACTATTACCTGATCCGCAGCGTCGATCCGGTCGATCCGCCGTTGTCGCTGCCGCTCGTGAGCTACGTCACCGGGCGCGGCCCGTTCGGCGAAGCCGACGACCGCGCGCTGATGGAGGCGCACCGCATCGACACGCTCATCGCCAAGAACAGCGGCGGCGCCGCGACCTACGGCAAAATCGCCGCCGCGCGCGGGCTTGGTGTCGATGTTATTATATTGCGCCGGCCGGCTGCACCGGTCGGACCCGCCGTGGAAACCGTGGACGACGCGATCGTCTGGCTCGATCATGCGTTGACCTCGGTAACGGCGCGCGGCGTGTAAACCAGCGGCGATTGCCCTGGTCGCGCGATGACGCGGGTTTCGCGTGAGCCGACGATCACCAGTGTCGCCATGTCGGCCTGGGCTTTATCCGCATCGCCAAGCGTCATGACGCTGACGTTTTCGTCGGCCCGCCCGACGGCGCGACCGAATACCACCGGCGTGGAGTGCGGCAGATGTTCTCGCAGCCGTTCGATCGCCTGGCCGAACTGCCACGGCCGCGCCCGCGATACCGGATTGTACAGCGCGATGACGAAGCCCGCGCCGGCCGCTGCATCGATCCGGCGCTCGATCAGTTCCCAGGGCTTGAGATTGTCGGACAGGGAGATCGCGCAAAAATCATGGCCAAGCGGCGCGCCGATGCGCGCGGCGACCGCGAGCATAGCTGTGATGCCGGGAATGATCGAAAGCTCGACCGCGCGCCAATCGACTGGCCCCGATTCGATTGTCTCGCAGACCGCCGCCGCCATGGCGAACACGCCCGGATCGCCGCCGGAAACGATGGCGACCCGCGCGCCCTGTGCGGCATGCCGGAGCGCGGCGCCGGCGCGGGCGCCCTCCTCGCGATTGTCGGAAGCGTGGCGGCTTTGTCCCGGGCGCGCCGGAACGCGATCGAGATAGGCCCCATAGCCATAGATCGCCTGCGCGGCGGCGAGCGCTCGCCGGCTTCCGGCGTCAGATAGCGCGGATCGCCTGGCCCCAGTCCGATGACGGCGAGCTTGCCGTTCATTTTGCCGCTCCCGGTCGCGTCTGCCAGCCTGGCACCAGAACCACCGCGAAATATGGCGCGTCGTCGTCGAGCTTGGCGACAAGCGGGATCATTTTTGCATCCGCCATTGTGCCGCGCTCGACATAGATGGCGCGCTGGAGCTGCCCGCTGCGGCCGAGCGCGCGGCGTAGTTTCGGCAGATGCCGCCCGACTTTCATGACCACCGCGGCGTCGGCTTCGGCGAGCCGCCGCGAAAGCTCATCTTCCGGCAAGGTCGCGGGCAGTACGGTGAAGACGTCGTCGCCTTGCGCGATCGGCATTCCCGCCGCCGACCAGCAGCCCGACATGCCGGTGACGCCGGCGACGATTTCGGCCGGAAAAAGCGGCGCCAGCCGGGCATGCAGGTGCATGTAGGAGCCGTAGAACATCGGGTCGCCTTCGCAGATCACCGCGACGATTTTCCCGGCCGTAAGATGCGCCGCGATATCGGCCGCGGCCTTGTCGTAAAAAACGCTAATGGCGTTGCGGTAGCCGCTACTGCACGACGGCAGTTCCGTGGTGACCGGATAGTACAGCGGTAATTCGATGACGCCTGAGCGCAGGTGTTCGGCCGCAATGGCGCGCGAGTGACTGGCATTGCCGGCCTTGGCGAAGAACGCGATCACGTCGACTTCTCCGAGCGCACGCGTCGCCTTGAGCGTCATCAGTTCCGGATCACCCGGGCCGACGCCGACGCCCAGAAGTTTTCCCGTGCTCATAGTCCGGCCCTCGCCAACGCATTGACGGCCGCGGCCGTCATGGCGCTGCCGCCGATGCGCCCGCGCACGATGATGAATGGTACGCCGCGCGGATCGGCGGCGAGCGCATCCTTGGATTCCGCGGCGCCGACAAAACCGACCGGAATGCCGAGAATGGCGGCAGGCTTGGGCGTGCCGGCATCGAGCATATCGAGGAGATGGAACAGAGCGGTCGGCGCATTGCCGATGGCGACCACGGCGCCGGTGAGTTGGTCGGCCCACAACCCCAGCGCTGCTGCCGATCGTGTCGTGCCGCTATTTGCCGCCAGCGGCGCGACGCGCGGATCGTTGAGCGTACAAATCACTTCGTTGTGCGCCGGGAGGCGTGCCCTTGTGACGCCATGCGCCACCATTTCGGAGTCGCACAGGATCGGCGCGCCGTTGGCCAGCGCGGCGCGCGCTGCTTTGACGACGTCACCGCCGAATTCGATGTGCTGCGCCACGTCGACCTGGCCGCAAGCGTGAATCATGCGTACCGCGATATCGGCTTGCTCAGGCGAGAAACGCGACAGGTCAGCCTCGGCGCGAATGATAGCGAAGGAGCGCTCGTAGATCGCCGTGCCGTCGCGCAGATAGGCGAATCGCTCAGACATGATCTGCCTCGCGCCTGCGGTCGCGCACGATATCGGCGACGACGGCAGGCAGTTCATTTGCTGCGGCGAACATGAACGGAGTGTCGCGGGCGGATCCATCGGCAACAAGGGCGCAGCCGGTGGCCATGCCGACAATCGTCAACGCCGCCTTAGCCGGATGGGCACAGCCCTTGGCGCAGCCGGAGACGTGGATTTTGAACGAGCCGTCGAGATAGGGCTCGGCGCAAGCTGCAATGACCGGTCCGATGGCGCGCGCCGCGATATGTGCCGAAGCGCAAATTGGTGCGCCGGCGCAGGCGACGACGTAGCGTCGCGGATCGTCGGCGCGAACGACAAAACCCAGACTTTCGGCAGCGGTTGCAAACGGTGCGAGCGCTGCGTCCTTGAGGCCGATGAAGAGGAGTGTCCGGTTCGGCGCTGTGCGGACACCATTGGCGCCTGCGGCATTGGCCGCCTCGATCAACCGCCGCAAGGACGGCGCATCGGTGTGGCCGAAGCCAAGTCCGACACCGCAAGCAAACGAACCATCCCGGAGCCGATGCATGCCAATTGTTTCGGTGATCCGGTGAACGCCGTTCTCTTTTCCGGGAAGGGTGGACGTTTGAACTCGATTGGAAATCGTAGCGCGGAAAAGCGCGGCGCCTTCAGCTGCGATAACATCACGTGCTCGTTTGTCGATTCCGCGTTCCGCCAGGATTTCAAGCAATTGTACTGCAACTTCCGCGCCGTGTTCCGCGCCGACGGCACCGAGATCTTCGCCGCCTGCCTCGATGCGAAGCGCAGCTTTTCCGCTCAACGTTTCCGCGCGCAAGCGGATGTCTGCGGCAATGGCATGGAGATTAAGCCTGCCGCCGCCGTCGACGACAACGGAGACTTTCGCGGACAATTTTTGCGTCAGTGACCTGCGGGCAAGCGCAACACGCAAGTCGGCGGCAAGTGCTCCGGCGTCGATGATTTCTTCCGGGTCGAGCCCGGCGAGCGGATCGCAGAGCACTGCAACGCCGTCGTCAGCCGCGATGTTGAGCGCGGAGACTGCGATGGCGAAACGTGGCGCCGATGCTGCGTTCAAGCCGCGCACCTGGATATTGCCGCGCGCCGTGACTTCGATGATGCCGTTGCCGTAGTTGTGTGCGGCCGTGCAGAACGCCGCAAAAGCCTCAAGCGAAATTGTGCCAGTCGGTGTCAGCCGCACCAGCAGGCCATCGCCCGTCGCCATCGGTGCGGAAAGCCCGGGGCAGGCGCCGCGCCGCCCAAATTGTTCCCCTCCCCCTTGTGGGGAGGGGTTAGGGGTGGGGGTCGGAAGGCGTTGCGAATACGTCATCGCTCGCGCACCACCTCACGGCCCCCCTCCCAACCCTCCCCCACAAAGGGGGAGGGACGAAGGCGCAACATCGCCAGCCCGGCATCGACGTCATTGCGGCGCGGGTGCCAAAAGCCTCCGCGCCGTGCCGCCTCGAGCCGCTCGGCAATCGCGGCGGCAGCTTGCGGATTTTCGCGCAACAGAAAGTCGCGCACATTGGCGTCGCCGACATAGGCTTCGTGGATGAGATCGAACAATTCACCGGCGACCGCATCGGTGGTCTCGGCGAAAGCGACCAGGCGATCCACGGTTTCGGCGAACTCGGCGGCGCCGCGCGGGCCGTGACGCATCTGGCCGGCGATGAAGCGCGGGTTGATGCGCGCGCGCGCACGATCCGCGCCAGTGCGGCAGAAAGTGCCCGCGCACGCGGTCGCTGCGGATCGGTCATATCGAGCATCACAAGATCGGCGGAGCGGCCGAGCATTTTTGCCGCCGCTGCAAAGCCGCCGACGAAGGCAACATCCTCGGCGCCTTCCAAAAGATCGCGGGCGGGATCGTCGCTGGTGTGCACAAGCGCATCGGCGCCGGCGACGCGTTGCGCGAATGCTCCAGGCGCTGTGCTGGCTTCGCCATCGGCCCCCGCATAGGCATGTGACGCGGCGGCGAGATAAGCGGTGCCGATGGATTCCGTGGTGGCGTCGTGACCGATCAAATCTTCAACGCCCGATCCATATGCGCCGGGAGCGGTGCCGAAAATGCGATCTAGATGTGGCGCGCTTTCGCCATTCGCCGAACGCCGAGCAGCCGCGAGCGGATTGTCACCGCTGTCTTCGTCGCGCGCGGCGACGGCCTGAACGGCCGCGTCGAGGAGTGCGATCTGCGTGGGGAAAAGATCGCGGAATAGCCCCGAAATGCGCCACGTCACGTCGACGCGCGGGCGTCCCGCTGAGGCAGCCGGCAATACTTCCACTCCAGTAACGCGGCCGCTGCCGTGATCCCAGATCGGCCGGCAGCCCAATAGAGCCAGGCCTTGCGCGATCTCTTCGCCACCGGTCCGCAGCGTGGCGCTGCCCCAGAGATCGATGACGACCGCTGCGTAACGTTTCGCCGTGGGTTTGCAGATGTGCCCGCACCACTTCGTCGGCGGCGAGACGGCCAAGCTCCATCGCCGTCGGCGTCGGCAAGGTGCGCGGATCGGCGGTGAATAGATTGCGCCCGGTCGGCAGCACGTCACGCCGGCCGCGGGTCGGCGAACCGGCCGGGCCGGGCGCGATACGCTTGCCGTCAAGCGCGGCGATCAGTGCGTCGCGCTCGGCTTGCGCGCTTGCCTGCCACGCTGCATCACCGCCATCGGCCGACGCGCGACCGTAAACGTGCAGGCCGTCTTTGACGGCGAGGTCCTTGAGATCGCATAGCCAGGCGTCGATGCGGCGCAGCGCCTCGTCGGCGGCAACGTGGCTTTCGACGCCAGCCTCGCGTCCCAGTCCGGTGCGCTGCGCGGTCTCGACGATCAGTTTTGCGAGCCGCTCGCGCCGCCGCCGGTCGAGGCCGTCGGCCTGGGCATATTCATCGACCAGGCGCTCAAGTTCGCGGGCATCATGGGAAAGCTCGCCGCCGACCAGTGGTGGCGGCAGATGCCCGATGGTGACGGCGGCGATACGGCGCTTGGCCTGCGCCGCTTCGCCCGGATTACTGACGATGAACGGATAGATCACCGGCAGCGCACCGGTGACGATCTCGGGAAAACATTCCGCGGTGAGCGCGATCGCCTTGCCCGGCAGCCATTCCAGCGTGCCGTGCGCGCCCATGTGAACGAGCGCGTTGACATTGGCGACGTGTTGTAGCCACAGCCCGAAGGCGACCAGCGCATGCCGCGGCGGCAAAGACGGATCGTGATAGTCGGCACGGCGTGCCGAAGTGCGGCCGCGATCGGGCGGCAGTGCGACCCAAAGCTTGCCGAATTTCTTGGCGCGAAAGCGGAAGCCGCTGTCATGCACGTCGGGATCATCGGCGGGCGTGCCCCAAGCCTCATACAGGCGATCGACTGCCGCGCTCGGCAAGCGTGCCAGCAAAGATTGATAGTGCTCGATCGTCAGTACCGCTTTGTGCGCGGAGGAAAGCGCATCGAGCAGATCGCGTGGCGTTTGCGGTGCGGCCTGCACCGCATAGCCGGCGGCAGCAAGATCGTCGAGCAGCGCGATCACGCTCGCCGGGACATCGAGACCGACGGCATAACCGGTGCGGCCCGGCGCGCCCGGATAATCCGGCATCAGGATGGCGATCTTGCGTTCGCTGCGCGGCAGCGCGCGCAATCGCGCCAGCGCAGCAATGCGGCCCGCGACCATGGCGATACGATCGGGCTCGGCGCGGCTATGGAGCGCCGTGAAGGCAAGGCTGTCCTGCGCCGGCAACGGGTCCTTGAACGCGACCACGCCAGTGAGCACGCGGCCGTCGAGCTCCGGCAGCACCACGTGCATGGCGAGATCGGCGGCGCCGAGGCCACGCGGGCTGTCGCGCCACGCCGCGCGTCGTGTGGTGGCGCTGACGACCTGAAGCACCGGCACACCGGGTGCGTCGAGCGGCGTCGGCTCATCCAAGTTGCCGCCGGCGGCAAACGCCGTCGTGGTGACGATGACGGCGGGATCAAGCCGTCCCAAGGCGTCGTGCAGAAATGCCGCCGCCTCTGGATCCTTCAGGCTGGTGACGACAAGCGGCACGGCGGATAAGCCACGCGCGGTCAGCGCCGTGCACAGCGCGTCGATCGGCGCCGTATCGGCCGCGAGCAACATCGCGCGGTAGAAAATGATCGGCACGACCGGTTTATCGGGTTCAAGGGTCGCGGCCTGCCGGTCGAGGTCGACCGCGCCCTCGCCCGGCAGATAGCCGGCACATCGCGGCACGGGCAGCGGCTCGCGCGCTGCAAGATCGCGTCCGGCATAGTGGGCGAGGCGGCGCAGCAATGCGCGGAGATTTTCACGGCCGCCCTCGCGGAAATAGCGTAGCAATGCATCAAGCTCGTGCGCCGGCAACGTCGAAGCGGCGGCGAGTCGCGGGTCATCGCGATCTTCGCCGGGCAGCACTGCCAGCGCGATGTTGCGCTCGCGCGCCAGTGCTGACAAACGCTCGATGCCGTATTTCCACCAGTCGAGCCCACCGAGCAAGCGGACGACGATTACCCTAGCGTGAGTGGCAACTCGTTCGATCCACAAATCGACCGACATCGGATGGCGCAGGTCGCGCAAATGCGCGAGCCGCACGCTCGGCAGCACAGCGCGCTCGGCCTGCCAAGCCGCCGCAAGACCAGCAAGATCGCTGTCGGCGAACGACAACACCACGATGTCGCCCGGCGGCTGGGCGAGGTCAACCGCTGCGACAATCTCGTCGAGGTTAGTCGAACTCGTCGTCAGCAGGTGCATTGTTCAACCCAAGCCGTTCAACTGAGCAGCGCGTGCGTTACTCCGGCACGATCAAGACCTTTCAGGCCGATGACCACAAGCCGGCCCTTGCGCATTTCCGACGCCGACCACGGCCGGTCATATTGGTGCGTCACGCGGCGGCCGACCGCCTGAACCAAGAGCCGCAGCGGCTTGCCAGACACGGCGGCAAATCCTTTGACGCGCAGCACGTCAAATTTTTCGGCAAGCCCCGCGACACGCGCAGCAAGCTGCGCCGGATCGGCAACCTCGCCGAGCGGCACGACAAAACTGTCGAAATCGTCGTGATTGTGATCCGGCTCGTTGTCGTGCCCGGTGCGCCGGTTCTCGATATCGTCCTCGGTGCCGAGCCCGAGTCCGAGCAGGAGTTCGTGGTCGACCTTGCCGTCGGTCGCGGCAATCACTTTGACGTTGCGCGGCAGCGCGCTGAAGATGGCGTTGCGCGCCTTTTCGACGCCGGCGTCGTCCATGAGATCGCGCTTGTTGAGCACGACGAGGTCGGCACAGGCGATCTGATCCTCGAACACTTCTTCGATCGGATTGTCGTGGTCGAGCGCGCTGTCGGCCGAGCGCTGCTGCTTCAGCGCCTCGAGATCATGCGCCACACGGCCATCGGCGAGCGCCGCGCCATCGACCACGACCACGATGCTGTCGACGGTGACGCGGCTCTTGATTGCCGGCCAGTGGAAGGCCTGCACCAACGGCTTCGGCAAAGCGAGGCCTGACGTTTCGATAACGATGTGCTCGACGCCACCCTTGGCAAGAATAGCGTCGAGCGCCGGCACGAATTCGTCGGCCACAGTGCAGCACAGGCAGCCATTGGCGAGTTCGACGATGTTGTCCTCAGGGCAGGCGTCGTTGCCGCAGCCTCTGAGGATATCGCCGTCGATGCCGACGTCGCCGAACTCGTTGACGATGACGGCAAGGCGGCGGCCTTGCGCGTTCGCCAAGACGTGACGGATCAGCGTGGTTTTGCCGGCGCCGAGAAAGCCGGTGACGATAGTGCAGGGGACGCGCGCGAGCGAAGCGTTCATTCGTTCAATCCTTCGAAATCGAGCGGAGGAACCCGCGAGATCAGGCCGCGCTTGAGCACGTCGGGCCGGCCGCGCCACGGCAGAATGCCGTCGGCGGCGCCGGCAAGAAGCCGCGCGCCTGCGACCAGTGCGTCGGCGCAATTCGCATCGAGTCCTCCGAACACGTAGGTCCAGGAGCCATTGGCGCGCATCGCCGCGCTTGGGCCGCGTGTGCAGTTGGCGAGGCATTTGAGGCGCCGCACCGTGACTTCGGTGCCGTCGGCGGCGCGCTCGGTCGCGGTGGCAAGAAGCGCGCCTGGCCGCGGTTCGCTGTCCGGCTCGGAATCCTGAGTCCCTTGCCGCTTGCAGGTGATGCAGACGTAGATCGTCGGCGCGGCACTCATCAGGCGCGCTCCACGATCGGCCGGTCGAGACCTTGCCAACGATAGAGCAGGTACGAGATCGCCCAGCTGACAATGAAAATGCCGACGACCAGATAGCCGAAATTGGCGAGGCCGCCGTTGAGGCCGCCGATCATGCTCCAGAAGCGGCCCTCAAGGCCGAGCTTGTCGGCGATGAGTCCGAGCGCCTCGATGCCGCCGATCAGCAGCGCGACAAGGACGGAGACGGCGGTGATGGTCAGATTGTACCAGATCTTGCGGATCGGATTGAGAAACGCCCAGCCGTAAGCGCCGACCATCAGCACGCTGTCGGTGGTGTCGATCAGCGTCATGCCGGCGGTGAACAAAGCCGGGAAAATCATGATGGTGCCCAGCGTCATGCCGCCGGAGGCCTGGCTGGCGGCGACCGCGAACAGGCTGATCTCGGTTGCGGTATCGAAGCCGAGCCCGAACAAGAAGCCGACCGGAAACATCTGCCAGCTTCGCGACACCATGCGAAACAGCGGCCGGAAGATGCGGGCGAGCAAGCCGCGCCCGGCAAGCAGCGCGTTGAGTTCCTGGTCGGCCACCGGCTCGCCGCGGCGCGCCTTGCGGAAGCTTTGCCAGACGCCGCGCAGGATGACGAGATTGATGATGGCGATGGCGAGCAGGAAGAACGCCGAAGCGCCGGTGCCGATCACGCTGCCGATCGATTTGAACTCGGCGAAGCGTCCCTGCAGCGCGAAGGCGGCGCCGGCGATCGCCGCCACCGCGAGCGCGATGGACAGCGAATGGCCGAGCGAAAAGAACAGGCCGACAGCGTAGGGCCGTTTGCCTTCCTGCATCAGCTTGCGCACGACATTGTCGATGGTCGCGATGTGGTCGGCATCGACGGCGTGGCGCAGGCCGAGCACATAGGCGAGGAATGCGGTGCCGAGCAGCGTCGGCCGATCGGCGAGCGCAATCAGCGCCCAGGTCCAGATCGCTGCGCTGGCGGTCAGTAAAAAAGCGTAGAGCGCAACAATCTTGGCGCGCTGATTGGCAGACGCGTCATCGACCGCTGTTTTCAGGAAACTGAGCACGAATAGTCCTCGCGTGAAGCTGGCGCGACTTGCCGTCTGCCGCCGGCGCGAGCGAGGACCAAAAACCCCCCACCCTACCCTCCCCCGCGAGCGGGGGAGGGTAGGGTGGGGGTTCAGATCATCCACAGGTACACCCCGACCCATGTTTGTCGCGTCGACTACACCGACGGCAGGTCTCCTGGCTCGCGGATCGGCGCTTCGCCCGGCCTTCCCGGAAGCCCGGTGCTTCCAGTGGCTTGGTGGACGAAACTACCCGCTCACAGTTGCGGGGGCAGCTGCGGAATTGGCGGCGCTGACACGCTGCCTCACCGCATTCCCTATTCACCCTCACGCGAGGGACCGTCAGAGCCCTAGTGATAGATTTCGGCAGGCCGGCCTGTCAATCTGGCGCGCTGTGCAGCCGGTTCCGCGATGTCGAGTGTAGCAAAATTGACTGTGGTTCTCGGCGGCGCCCGCTCGGGCAAGAGCCGCTATGCCGAGAATTTGATCGCCGCGCTGCCGCCGCCGTGGGCTTATGTGGCGACGGCGGAAGCGGGCGACGCCGAAATGGCCGAACGCATCGTCGCCCATCGCGCGCGCCGCGGCCCGGAGTGGCAAACGATCGAGGCGCCGCGCGATCTCGCCGGTGCGCTGGCGTTGTGCGTCGAAATTCCGGCTTTGGTCGATTGTCTGACGCTCTGGCTTTCCAACCTCATGCTCGCGGAGGCCGATATCGATGCCGAGATGGGACCGCTCGAAGCGGCCTTGGCGCTCGCGCAGAAACCGGTGGTGCTGGTCGCCAACGAAGTTGGCTCCGGCATCGTGCCGGATCATCCGCTAGGCCGCCGCTTTCGCGATTTGCAAGGCGTGCTCAATCAGCGCATGGCGGCGCGCGCCGACCGCGTCGTGCTCATGGTCGCCGGCTTGCCGCTGGCGATCAAAGGGAGTTTGTAGACGGCACCATGAGCGAACCGATCAACCAGACTGAAGCCGAACGCCATCGCGCCAAGATGACCAAACGCAAGGCCGTGCAGGACGCCGAGGTTGCCGGCAAGACGGTCGAAAAGGGACTGCTCATCGTCCACACCGGCGCCGGCAAGGGCAAATCGACCGCGGCGTTCGGGCTTGCACTGCGCATGCTCGGCCGCGGCCATCGCGTCGGCGTGGTGCAATTCATCAAAGGCGCGTGGCATTCGGCCGAGCGCGACGCGCTGGCGCAATTCGGCGATCAGGTGGCCTGGCACACCATGGGCGAGGGTTTCACCTGGGAAACCCAGGATCGCGGCCGCGATGTCGCCGCCGCCGAACGCGCCTGGAGCAAGGCGCGCGAGCTGATGGCGGATTCGAGCTTTGGCCTTATCGTGCTCGACGAACTGAATATCGCCCTGCGCTACGATTATCTCGATCTCCATGCCGTGGTCGCCGCGCTTGGCGCCCGGCGCGAAAGCCTGCATGTCGTCGTCACCGGACGCAACGCCAAGCCGGAGTTGGTCGCGGCCGCCGATCTCGTCACCGAAATGACGCTGGTGAAACATCACTTCGCCGCCGGCGTGAAGGCGCAGCCCGGTATCGAGTTCTAAAAAACATGCCGGCGCTCGCGCTCATGTTCCAGGGCACCGGCTCCGATGTCGGCAAGTCACTCATCGTTGCCGGGCTGTCGCGCGCTTACGCGAACCGGGGCCTCAAGGTGCGGCCGTTCAAGCCGCAGAACATGTCGAATAACGCTGCGGTCACGGTCGATGGCGGCGAGATCGGCCGGGCGCAGGCATTGCAGGCGCGCGCGGCGCGCGTGCCGCCGAGTGTGCACATGAACCCGGTATTGCTGAAGCCGCAGAGCGAGATCGGCGCGCAGATCGTGGTGCAAGGCAAAGTCTTTGGCAGCGCCAAGGCCGCGGCCTATCAGGAGATGAAAAAGGATCTGCTGCCGTATGTGCTCGACAGTTACGCGCGGCTGCGCGACGAGGCCGATATTGTTCTCATCGAAGGTGCCGGCAGCGCTTCGGAAATAAACCTGCGGGCAAACGACATCGCCAATATGGGGTTTGCCCGCGCCGCCGATACGCCGGTGGTGCTCATCGGCGATATCGATCGTGGCGGCGTCATTGCGAGCCTCGCCGGCACCAGGTCGGTGATCGCGGTGGAGGATGCGGCGCTGATCTGCGGATTCATCGTCAACAAGTTCCGTGGCGATGCATCGCTGTTCGCCGACGGCATGGCGCGAATCGCGCAACTGACCGGGTGGCAGCCGCTCGGCCTCGTGCCGTACTTTGCCGACGCACGGTTGCTGCCGGCGGAGGATGCGCTGGCGCTTGACGCCAGCCGGCCGGTGAAGAAAAACACCCGCGTACGTATTGCGGTGCCGATCCTGCCGCACATCGCCAACTTCGACGATCTCGATCCGCTCGATGCCGAGCCGGCGATCGAACTCGTCCGCGTGCGGCCTGGCACGGCGCTGCCGGGCGACGCCGATCTGATTTTGCTGCCCGGGTCGAAAGCGACCATCGCCGATCTTGCGGCATTGCGCGCCGCCGGATTCGACATCGACATCGCCGCCCATCTGCGCCGCGGCGGAAAAGTCCTTGGCCTCTGCGGTGGCTATCAGATGCTGGGACGCACCGTCGCCGATCCCGGCGGCTTTGAAGGGCCGCCCGGGAAAGTCGCCGGCCTCGGCCTGATCGAAGTCGACACGACACTGTCCGATGAAAAGCGCCTCGAACCGGTGCAAGGCACGACCAGCGACGGCATGCCGTTCTCCGGCTACGAAATGCATATGGGCGTGACCGAAGGCCCGGATCGCGCGCGGCCGTTCGCAAAACTTGGCGACGGCTCACCGGAAGGCGCGGTCTCCGCCGACGGCCGAACAATCGGCACCTATGTCCACGGGTTGTTCGCCGACGACCGCCAGCGCGCGGCCTGGCTCGGACGCTTCGCCGCCGGTCCGAGCAACATTGCCTACGAAACGCAGATCGAGCGCACGCTCGATGCGCTGGCGGATCATCTCGCCGCCCATATCGATCTCGATAGGCTGCTCACGCTAGCGCAAAAATAATCAGCCCGGGGATGAGCAGCACCAGGAGCAAAAGAGTGTCCGCGCGCCAGAACAGCGCCAGCGCGCGTCGAATGTCGGCGGCCGTAGCATCGCGGCGGCCGTCGCCCATCATGGCATCTTCGACCTCGACGCCAGCGTAAGTGCGCGGTCCCGCGAGCGACAGCCCGAGCGCGCCCGCCATGGCGGCTTCCGGATAGCCGGCATTGGGCGAACGATGGCGCGCTGCGTCGCGCCACACCGCGCGCCATGCACCGCCGGCCGATCCATCCTTCCGCAGTTTTGCCGCCACAATCAGAAGCAGCGCCGTCAACCGCGATGCCGGCAGATTGACCAGATCGTCGAGTTTCGCCGCCGCCCAGCCGAACATTTCGTGGCGCGGCGTGCGGTGGCCGATCATACTGTCTGCGGTGTTGATTGCCTTGTAGAGTGCCGCTCCGGGAAGCCCTGCGATGACGAGCCACAGCACCGGCGCAACGATGCCGTCGGAAAAATTCTCGGCGAGGCTTTCAATCGCCGCACGGGCGACGCCGGCTTTGTCGAGCGCCTGCGTGTCGCGCCCGACAATGTGGGATACCGCCGTGCGGCCTGCGGCAAGCCCGCTGCTCTCCAAGGCGACGGCGACATTGAGCACGTGCTGGTGCAAGCTGCATTGCGCGATCAAGGTGCCAGCGATGAAGGCCGTCAGGATGAAGCCGAAGAATGGAATGCGGAACAACTCGTGCTGGACGACGAAGGCGACCGGCCCGACGATGGCAAGCAGAAGCAGCAGCGCGACGATACCGCTCGCCCAGCGGAGCTTCGGACCAGAGGTTTCGCGATTGAGAAGGCGGTCGAGCATGGCGATCACAAAACCCATCCAGATCACCGGATGGCCGATCGCGCGTAGGAGCCACGGCGGATAGCCGTCGAACATTTCGGTCAACATGGCGAAAGCGGCGAGCGCGATAGACATCTTTCCCCACGGCGATACGGACGAACCGCTATTGCACGGCGGTGATCTGGACGCCGCGCGGCGCCGCTTCCCCGGCGCCCCTGAACCTTTCATCGACCTGTCGACCGGGATCAACCCCAATTCCTATCCGGTACCGCATTTGCCGGCGGAGGCTTTTACCCGGCTGCCGGATCGCGCCGCCACCAACCGGCTCGCGGCAATCGCGGCGGCAGCCTACGGCGCGCCGTCAGCGGATCACGTGGTGGCGGCGCCGGGCACGCAGATGCTGCTGCCGCTGGTGGCCGGCCTGATACGGCCCGGCCGGGCAGCAATCCTGTCGCCGACCTATAACGAGCACGCGCGCTGCGCGGCGCTCGCAGGCCACAGCGTGACGGAAGTGCGCGAGATCGGCGGTCTCGGCGACGCCGATCTCGCGATCGTTACCAACCCGAACAACCCCGATGGCTGGCTGATCGGCCGCGATATCTTGCTCGCAACAGCAGCGAAGCTGCGCCAGCATGGCGGCGTGCTCATGGTCGATGAGGCGTTCGTGGAACTCAGCGCCGCCCGGATCGAGCCTCGCCGGCGACGTGACCAGCAACATCATTGTGCTGCGCTCGTTTGGCAAATTTTTCGGCCTTGCCGGCATCCGGCTCGGTTTTGCGCTGCTCGATCGGCCGCTGGCGGCGCGGCTTGCCGCGATCCTCGGTCCGTGGCCGGTGTCGGGACCGGCGTTGGCGATCGGCGCGAAAGCGCTGGCCGATGCGGCGTGGATCGAGCGGACGCGGCACGACCTCGCGCATGCCGTACGGCGTCTCGATGCGATGCTGGCGCAGGCTGGTCTTGAAGTCGTCGGCGGCACGGCGCTATTTCGGCTGGCGCGGACGCAGGCGGCGCACGCGCTGTTCCATCATCTCGGCCGAGCCGGAATTTTGACACGGATCTTCCCGGACAATCCGGCCTGGCTTCGTTTTGGCCTCCCGGGGGATGAAGCGGCATGGCGCCGGTTGGAAATTTCCTTGGGCAGCGCGCGTGACAATGGATAGTCTTTGTTTGATGAGCGTGCAGACCATTCCACACCCAGAGCGGTCGGCCAGTTTCGATGCCGCGTTCCGCAGCCGTCTGCGCGATCTCCTGGTCTGGCGGCGCGATGTCAGGCGCTTCCGGTCCGACCCGCTGCCGGACGGCACTTTGGAAGCGTTGATCGAACTCGCTTGCCTTGCGCCATCGGTGGGCTTGAGCCAGCCGTGGCGCTTTGTCCTCGTCGAGAACAAGATAATCCGTGCCGGCATCCGCCAAAATTTCGCGGCGTGCAATGCGCAAGCGCTCGCGGCGCAAAGCGGGCCGCGGTCAAGCCTTTACGCCCAACTCAAGCTCGCCGGCCTCGAGGAAGCGCCGGGTCACCTTGCGGTTTTCGCCGATCGCTCGACCGAGCAGGGTCACGGGCTCGGACGCCTCACCATGCCGGAGATGATCGAATATTCCGCGGTGACGGCAGTGCACACGATCTGGCTGGCGGCGCGCGCGCAAGGCATCGGCATGGGCTGGGTCTCGATCCTCGATCCGCAACAAGTCGCGGTACTTCTTGATGTGCCGGGCGATTGGAAATTCATCGGCTATTTCTGTCTCGGTTATCCGCTGGCCGACGATACTGTTCCGGAACTGGAACAGAGCGGGTGGGAGCGGCGGTGTGTGCCGTCCTCCGTTATCGTTAGACGTTAAGGTTGATCGCTCAGCGATTGGTCGCTCTTCCTCGCCGCGGATCATTGCTGTTTCAAATTAGATCAGAATTCGCTGGCATCCGCCTTGCTCATCTCCGCCTGATGCCCGGAGCGTGTCCCGGAAAGACCGAACCGGTCTTGCCGGGCGCGTGCGCGGGTTTGCTGAAAACGGAGTGCTGTCCGATCGAGTCGGATTGGCGCTCGAGGGAGAGAGCGGTGTCAATCTTCAGTCGTGCCAAGGCGCCTTCGGCATATTGGCCGGCCGCGTCTATCGTTGCGGCATTTGCGCTGCCGGTCATTGCATTGACCGCGGCTTACGCCGACACGCTTATCGTCGGCGGCTGCGTCGGAGCGCGGGGTGCATTTAACTGCGTTGCCAGAGTAGGGACCGCGGGCGATCCGTATATCCGCACCGTGCCGCAACCCGAGACCGAGGCGGACAGGGAGCAAGCCGCCGCGCGCGATCGCAAGTGGATCGATCGCTGCCATCCGACCATCGCGCAGGATCGTTACGGCGTGCCGCGGTACCATTATACGGCGGCGGGCTGCGAGTTCGGCGTCATCGAGTAAGGTGAAACAGAGCCTGGTTCTGTTCGGGTGCGGAATCTGGCTCCAGCTTTTCAGTGAACGGGATTGCCGGCTCTCGCGGTGCTCTCTTGCTTCATGGCGCCGTTGTCATGACGCCGCATTGCCGGTGTCGACCCAGTCGTCATCATGCCGGGAAGATATTCGGCGACGATGATGGGATCGAGCTGCTTGTAGGCGGTCTCCGGCAAGCGATGCCAGGTCTCATCGCGCCCGAATAAAGCGATACCCAGATAGCCGCGCACGGTCAGCGTCTGGCCGTCCGGACTTAGCCGCATCACGGCGTTGTAGATGTTGCCGTCGCGCGGATCGAGAATGTTGCCGCCCTGATACTCCAATCCGCTCTGACGCATATCCCTGATCAGCGGCAGACCGAGCATCGGATGGTCTTTTCGATCGTCGCGGCAACTCGTGCAGGTCTGGTTCGGCGGATCGCTCGGCCGCAAAAACACCTTGGCGATATAACCCTCGTAGACGCCCTGGCTGCCGGTAAAGAGAAACCAGCCAACCGGATTTCCGGTCTGCTCATCGGTCTTCTGCCACAGGCCGGTCACGGCAGCCTCCTGTGCGGTGGCGGAATTGGCGGCGGCGACAAGCGCTATCAAACCCGCCATAACAACTTTTGCCGATTGCACTACCAATGGACTCTCCATTCGTCACGCGTGGATGCGAATCAAATTGTCTGCGTTTCTGCCCAGAAATATTGCCTCCACAATGCGGTGATTTCTGGACACCGATTTCGGCCTCTTTATGTTCCACTTCCGGCGTCAATCGACCGCAGGTTACGGCGCCGGCAACGCGAACCGGCCCCCGCCTGTTAGACGACCGATCGGCAGGAAGCGACCCTTATTGAAGCGCTTCTCGTTGTTAGACCGGGGGAAGAGATAGTCGCGAAATAGTCTGGCGAAGAACTTGCCACGCCGACGCATTTCCATCTCCGGGAACACGTCATACCTGCGGCACATTGCAGGACGGCGCCGCTGTAATGAGATAGAAATCGGTTCCAGGTGCGATTGTGCGGTTGGCGTGGGCAGTCCACTCGCGTCAACCAGGGTAACGGCCCCGGGAAGATCGCCATGATGAATTCCAAACTCATTGCCGAGTTCGCCGCCGGATTGGTCGTGGCGATGCGGCTGCTTCCGGCAGTGTCAACGGCGCTGCTGGTTCTGACGCTGTCGATTCCGGCCGGCGCCGCGGATAACGCACCTGTGCCGTTGTCGCCCGATTATTTCGGGGCGGTGTTGCTCCTGATCGGTGTCGCACTGGTGGTCGCCGAGGCCCATGTCGGGGCGTTCGGCGTGATCGGCGGATGGGGCATTGCTGCTTTCGTTGTCGGCGTGCTGATGGTGTTTCCTTCGCTGGCCCCCACCATCGTCCTTCCTCATCTGGTCGTGGCAGCAGTGGCCGTCGGCGGTGCCGCGTTGCTGCTGCTGTCGCTTGCGGTGCTGCTGCGCTCGCGCAAAGAGCCGGTGGTCACGGGGAACGAAGCCCTGATCGGAGCCGCAGGCGAGACGGTGTCATGGCAGGACGATGAGGGCCGCGTGCGGGTCAAGGGCGAGATCTGGCGCGCGCGGGCCGACAGGCCGCTCGCCGCCGGCACTCGGGTTAAAGTTCTCGCGCGCGACGGTCTCGTTCTTCGCGTCGAATCGATCTGACGGGCGCGGCGCAAGTCCGCCGCTGCCGGGTTTTGCCGAATATCTCGAACCAGGAGCCCAGCCATGCCTTTTTTACCGCTTTTGCCGCTTATCGTCTTTGTCGCCGTTCTGATCGTGATATTTCTTTATTCATCGATACGGGTGCTGCGCGAATACGAACGCGGCGTCGTTTTCAGTCTTGGCCGTTACACCGGGACCAAAGGCCCCGGCCTGTTCCTGCTGGTGCCCTTCATCCAGCAGATGGTGCGTGTCGACCTGCGCGTCGTGGTCGACGAAGTGCCGCCGCAGGATGTCATTTCCCGGGACAACGTTTCGGTCAAAGTGAGCGCCGTGCTTTATTTCCGCGTCGTCGATCCCGAACGCGCGATTATTCAGGTCAGCAATTATCTCCAGGCGACCAGCCAGCTCGCCCAGACCACGTTGCGTTGGGTGCTGGGAAAGCACGACCTCGACCAGATGCTGGCCGAGCGCGACAAGCTCAACGCTGACATTCAGGACGTCCTCGACAAGCAGACCGAAGCCTGGGGCATCAAGGTATCCACGGTGGAGATCAAACGCATCGACCTCGACGAGAGCATGGTTCGCGCCATTGCACGTCAGGCCGAGGCGGAGCGCTCGCGACGCGCCAAAATCATCAATGCCGAGGGCGAACAGCAAGCCGCGCAAAAACTGGTCGAGGCAGCCCAGATCCTGGCGGCGGTACCACAGGCGATGCAGCTTCGTTACCTCGGCACGCTGTTCGATATCGCCGGCGAGAAAACCTCCACCATCGTGTTTCCGTTCCCGATCGACCTCGCCCAAGTACTGGCTTCGATGGCCGGCAAGCCGCAATAAAGTTTGCAAAAAGGTTTGAACGCCGCGGCGACGATGTTATGTGGTCGCGGGGTTCGCGGCCGCCGGATGATCGCGACGGCGCCTTCCACGACGATTCTGTGACAGCCGGGCGCTGATCCATGCGACTGTTCGTTCCCATATCGGTCACAGGCTGGGTCCGTCTGTTCAGCCGGTGGGATGTGCTCGCCGTCCTCTTGATCGTCGGTTTGTTGGTGTTCCTGGGCGAGGCGAGCCGCAATCTGTTCCAGCCGCTCGTCGACCTGCAGCGCACACCGCCGTCACTCGATCCGTCGAACCTGCCAGAATACGCCGCGCGCACGACCTTGCGCATGCTGGTCGCCATGGCGCTGTCGCTGCTCTTCACCTTCACCTACGCGACGCTGGCGGCGAAGAACAAGCAGGCCGAAAGGCTGCTCGTGCCGCTGCTCGACATTCTGCAGTCGGTGCCGATCCTGGGCTTTATCTCGGTGACGGTCGTGTTTTTCATGGCGCTCGCGCCCGGCCGCGTGCTGGGCGCCGAATTCGCCGCGATCTTCGCCATTTTCACCAGCCAAGCCTGGAATATGGCGTTCAGCTTCTATCAGTCGCTGCGCACGGTACCGACCGAACTTGTTGAAGCCTCGCGCAGCTTCAGGCTGAGCCCGTGGATGTCGTTCTGGCGTGTCGACGTGCCGTTCGCGATGCCGCAGCTGATCTGGAACATGATGATGTCGATGTCCGGGAGCTGGTTTTTCGTCGTTGCTTCCGAGGCGATCAGCGTCGGCAATACTACCGTGACGCTTCCCGGCGTCGGCTCCTACATCGCGCTTGCCATCCAGCAGCAGAATCTCAAAGCAGTTGGCTGGGCGATCTTCACAATGCTCGTGGTGATCCTGATCTACGATCAGATCCTGTTCCGGCCGCTGGTCGCCTGGGCGGATCGCTTCCGCTTCGAGCAGGAAGCCGGAATGATCGCGCCGGAATCCTGGGTGCTCAACATCCTGCGTGGGTCGCGCATCGTCGATCGGCTGATCCGGCCGTTCGCCGCGCTATGGCGGCGCACGCTCATCGGCCGCCCGCGCGAAGGTGTCGAGACCGTCAAGCCGGTATCGCAACCGCGACCCGGCTGGATCACCTTCCAGTGGGGCTTGATCGTCTTCGCCATCGCCGTCGTCGCATTGTGGCAGGCGATCAGCTTCCTGATCGAAGGCATCACGTTTTCCGACGCCGGTACGGCATTGCTGCTCGGTTTCTACACGCTGATCCGGGTTATGGTGCTGATCGCGCTGGCCAGCATCGTCTGGGTGCCGATCGGCGTTTGGGTCGGCACGCGTCCTTCCGCCACCATCGTGGTGCAGCCGATCGCCCAGTTCCTTGCTGCCTTCCCGGCGAACGTGCTGTTTCCGATCGTGGTCTCCGGCATCGTGTTCTGGAAACTCGATCCGAATATCTGGCTCAGTCCGCTGATGATCCTCGGCACGCAATGGTACATTCTGTTCAATGTCATTGCCGGTGCGTCCGCCATTCCGGCCGAACTGCGCGCGGTCGGCGCCAATCTGCGCGTGCGCGGCTGGCTGTGGTGGCGCCGCATCGCGTTGCCGGCGGTGCTGCCGTACTATGTGACGGGCGCCATCACCGCGTCGGGCGGATCGTGGAACGCCAGCATCGTCGCCGAGGTCGCGTCGTGGGGCAACGACCATCTCGAAGCCAAAGGACTCGGCGCCTATATTGCGCAGCAGACCGATGCCGGCGACTTCCACCGCATCGTTCTGGGCATCGTCGTCATGAGCTTGTACGTCGTCGTCATCAATCGCGTATTGTGGCGACCGCTGTACCATTACGCCGAGCGCAAATTCCGTCTGGGATGAGGAGCCGATCATGAGCGAGGCCTTGCTCGATATTCACGGCCTGCGGCAGACTTTTCCCAAGGCAGACGGTGGCGAGCTTCTGGTGCTCGACGGCATCGATCTCGAAATTGCGCAGGGTCAGATCGTCGGCCTGCTCGGCCGCACCGGCTCCGGCAAGTCAACGTTGCTCCGCCTGATCGCCGGCCTGGCGCAACCTGCCGGCGGCACCATCACTTATCTCGGCCAGCCGGTGCACGCACCGCCGGCGGGTATCGCCATGGTGTTCCAGGGTTTTGCGCTGTTTCCCTGGCTGACAGTGCTGGAAAACGTGCAGCTTGGCCTCGAGGCGCTCGGCCTGCCTGACGCCGATATCCGCCAGCGCGCGCTGGCGGCGATCGACCTCATCGGTCTCGACGGTTACGAATCCGCCTATCCGCGCGAGCTGTCCGGCGGCATGCGCCAGCGCGTCGGCTTCGCCCGCGCGCTGGTTGTCCATCCGAATATCCTGCTGATGGACGAACCGTTCTCCGCGCTCGACGTGCTCACGGCCGAAACACTGCGCACCGACTTCCTTGAATTGTGGGGCGACGGCAAGCTGCCGATCAAGGGCGTGGTGCTGGTCACGCACAATATCGAGGAAGCGGTACTGATGTGCGACCGCGTCCTGTTGTTCTCGAACAATCCCGGCCGCATCATCCGCGAAATCAAAGTTGATTTGCGCCAGCCGCGCAATCGTCTCGATCCGCAATTCCGCGAGCTCGTCGAGAATATTTACGTGGCGATGACGCAGCGGACGCCGAATGCCGCGCAGGCCGGATCTGAGCGGCAAGTCACCATCAACACCGTGCTGCCCCGCGTCTCGGCGAATCTGTTTTCCGGCCTCATCGAGACGCTCGCCGCCACGCCATATAACGGCAAGGCCGACTTGCCGGTCTTGGCCGACGAATTGCACATGGAGGGCGATGAACTTTTTCCCGTAGCCGAAGCAATGCAGATGTTTCATTTCGCCGAGGTCGAGGGTGGCGACATAAAATTGACCGACACCGGAAAGCAATTCGCCGAACTGGGCATGGACGACCGCAAAAAGCTGTTTCAGCGCCAGCTTCTGACCTACATCCCGCTCGCCGCGCATATTCGCCGGGTGCTTCAGGAGCGCACCAACCATGTGGCACCGAAAAGCCGCTTTTTGGACGAATTGGAAGATCATATGAGCACGGAAGACGCCGAACACACGCTGCGTGCGGTCACCGCCTGGGGCCGCTTTGCCGAAATGTTCGCCTACGACGACGATTCCGGCGCCTTTAGTCTTGAAAATCCGACATAGGCTTGAAACCGCGCGGCGCGAGTGTAAATTTGCCGATACGGGATGGGCGTTCGCGCCGGTCCCGCGACTGAAGCGGGGGTGACGATGTCTATGTCTATTCTGCCGAAAATCGAGAGCGCTATCGGCTCGCGCTGGCTGCTGCCGGTGTCGCTGGCGTTGAATATCTGCTTTGTCGGCGCGGCGGGCGCGGTCGCTTTCCGCTATACCGGCGAGGTGCCGTTGTCGACGATCACGCAGATCGATAACAGCGCCACCGATCGTCTCGATCGCGTGGCTGCGGCGCTGCCATTGTCTGATGCTCAGGTGATGCGCTCCGAGATTCGTGCCGACGAGGAAAGGGTCGTGGCGGCGCAAGCCGATCTCCGCCTGGCGCAGGAAGAGGCGCGTGACAGTCTGCGGGCCGAACCGTTCGACGCCGCTGTCATGCGGACCGCGATGCAGCGGGTTCAGGTAGCGCGGGAGAACTATCATACGGTTCTTCACCAGGTGTTCGAGGCCGCGGCGCCGAAGATGTCGATCGTAGGCCGCAGCAAGCTGGCGAGTTTGTCGGCCATTCGCGGCAACGTTTCGCCGTAACGCTTCAGGAGTAGTCCGCGCGCTCAAGCGGCGCTGCGCCGCGTATTGGCCGCGATCGCGAGCAGCGCGCGCTCGGCGATCGTATCGGCGAGATCGGCATTGCGCCGCGATTGCAGGACGGCGTCGGCAAGCTCCGCCATGGCGGTCAGAAGCCGCGCCGCGGTCCAGAGCTTGAGCGTCGCCGCAATCGTATCCTTGCGGCGAAAATTGATCGGCGGATACACGGCGTCGATCGAGAATCCCGATCCCGCTTCGATCGCCGTGCGCCATTTGTGCAACTGCGCGACCTGGCGCTGGGCGGCGAACAGGATCGAGCCCGCCGAGGTGCCGGCCACGCGCGCTTTTCCAAGCTGGGTTTCGAGCTCGGCCGGGCGACCGGCGAAGGCGGCGTCGACGATATCGTCGAGCGCCAGCGCCGAAGCGTCCGACACCACCGCGACAACGTCGTCGACGCCGACCATGTCCTGACCGCGAGCGTAAAGCGCGAGCTTGGTGATTTCGCTGCGTGATGCGGCGCGGTCGCCGCCGAGCAACGGGATCAGCATGGCGCGCGCGTCAGGTGAAAGCTTCAAGCCGGCGTCGCGCATTTCGGCGTCGATCAGCCGCTCGCGGTCTTTTTCGCCGTCGGCGTAGCATGGCAGCGCCGCGGCATTCTTCGCCTTTTCAATGAGCGCACGCAGCGGCGCGTTGCGGCGCAGATCGCCGGCCTCGATGACGACGCGGCATTCGAGTGCCGGTAGCGCCAACAGCGGCTCGACGGCGGCGGCGATATTGCGGCTGCCGGCCTTCACCCAGACCGCGCGCTTGCCGCCGAACAGCGGAATGGTCTGCGCCTCCTCGACCAGGCGCGTCGGCTCGGCTGCAAGATCCTCGCCGTCGAGTCGCGCCAGCGCGAATGGATCGTTGACGTCGTCCACCGCGGCCTTGACCAGCGCGTTGGCGCGCTCGCTGACGAGGCCGGAATCCGGCCCGAACACCAGCACCACCGGGCGCTTCGGATCGGGCCGCGCGACGAACGCATCGGCGTCAGCAGGTTTGACGGCAGTCATCACACCACCACGTTGACGATGCGGCCGGGCACCACGATCACCTTCTTCGGCGGTTTGCCGCCAAGCGCCGCCTTCACCGCGTCGAGCGCCAGCACCGCAGCTTCGACGTCCGCAGACTTGGCGTCGCGCGCCACGGTGACGTCGGCGCGCTTCTTGCCGTTGATCTGCACCGGTAGCGTCACCGTGTTCTCGATCAGAAGCTCGCCTTCGACCGCGGGCCATCTTGCCTCGGCGGCAAGCGTGATGTGGCCGAGGGCCTGCCAGCACTCCTCGGCGAGGTGCGGCATCATCGGATTGAACAGTTGTACGAGAATTTCCGCCGCTTCGCGCATCGCCCAGCGCAGGTCGGGCGTCAGCTTGTCTTCGCTGTCGATATCGCCGATCGCCGCGCCGAGCGCATTGGCGAACTCGTAGATGTGGGCGACGCAGACATTGAAATGCAGTTTCTCGACGTCGTCGGTGACGTGCGAAAGAGCGCGATGCGCCGCCTTGCGTAGCGCCAGCGCCGGCGGCGAAAATTGCGCCGGGCGCTCGGCCGGCGCGCTTTGCGCGATGTCCGCCGCCTCGCCGATCAAGCGCCACAGCCGATTGGTGAAGCGCCAGGCGCCCTGCACGCCGCGTTCGGTCCATTCCACGTCGCGCTCGGGCGGCGAATCCGACAGCATGAACCAGCGCGCCACGTCAGCGCCGTAGTCGCGGATGATGTCGTCGGGATCGACAGTGTTGCGCTTTGATTTCGACATTTTCTCGATGGCGCCGATTTCGACCGGTTCGCCATTCGACAGCAGCGTCGCGCGCCGGATATCGCCGGTGCTTTCGATTTTGATCTCGGCGGGCGCAACCCATTCGCCGCTTGCGGTGCGATAGGTCTCGTGCACCACCATCCCCTGCGTGAACAATCCGGCGAAGGGTTCTTCGAGCCCGACGTGCCCGGTCTTCTTCATCGCCCGGGTGAAGAAGCGGCTGTACAGCAGGTGCAAAATCGCGTGTTCGATGCCGCCGATATATTGATCGACCGGCATCCAGCCATTGACCATGGGCAGGTCGGTCGGCGCATCCTTGATCCACGGGTCGGTGAAGCGCTCGAAATACCACGACGAGTCGACGAACGTATCCATCGTGTCGGTTTCGCGCCGAGCCCAACCTTCGCATTTTGGACACTTAACTCGCTTCCAGTTAGTCTGCCGATCGAGTGGATTACCGCGGCTTTTGAAATTAACTCTTTGCGGAAGCGTCTACCGGAAACTCCTTCTCTGGCACCGGCACGACGTCGCATTTTTCGCAATGAATCACCGGAATCGGGCAGCCCCAATAGCGTTGCCGAGAAATGCCCCAGTCGCGTAGCCGGAAATTCACCTGGCGCTGCCCGACTCCCTTTTCCTCGGCTTTCTTAATTGCTGCATCGATGGCCTCTTTGATGCTACCTACAAAGCTGGGGGCGCCTGGCAACGGCCTTTTGTAACTGAAATCGCCCTGCTGTCGTTGTTCTTTGATTGTCTCTTGTAGATGAATGAGATTTATCGACGATGTCGCCATCTCCTCGACTTTCAA
This sequence comes from uncultured Alphaproteobacteria bacterium, assembly GCA_963733645.1. Lineage (GTDB taxonomy): Bacteria > Pseudomonadota > Alphaproteobacteria > Rhizobiales > Xanthobacteraceae > BOG-931. The sequence goes on along the minus strand of CAVTFP010000004.1, from coordinate 66,777 downwards.
CTGCAATCTAGACTGAGAAACATATTTTTCCTCAGCGCCTACATCGAAGGCTTTATTGGTTATTTTGAAAAACTCTAATTCGACGTGCGGCTGATTTTCGGTTTCAAAGATCTCTAGAATTAAATTTGGGCCAGCTCTGAACCCAGCTTCGTAATCCTTCTCCTGCTGCGACGTTGGATCTAATGCACCCGCTGGTCTCAGAACTTCTAACACCGGCAAGCCATATTTTAGAGCGAAATCTAGATCGCGCTGATCGTGCGCGGGGCAGCCGAAAATTGCGCCCGTGCCATAGTCCATCAAAATGAAGTTCGCGACGTAAACAGGCAGTTCCCACGACGCATCGAAGGGGTGTACCGCGCGGATGCCGGTATCGAAGCCGAGCTTCTCGGCGGTATCGATTTCGGCCTGTGCTGTACCGCGATTTTTGCACTGGGCAATGAATTCTGCGAGCTTTCGGTTCGTCGCCGCTGCTGCGGTGGCCAGCGGATGGTCAGGTGCAATCGCCATGAATCTTGCACCCATCAAAGTGTCTGGCCGAGTGGTGATATATTTTCAATTCACTTTCCCCGTGCGGCGCGGTCTTGGTGTCGAGCGCAAAACGCACCAGCAAGCCCTCCGAGCGGCCGATCCAGTTCTTCTGCATCAGCCGCACTTTTTCCGGCCAGCGGTCGAGTGTGCCCAGCGCGTCGAGCAGCTCCTGTGAGTATTTCGTGATCTTGAACACCCACTGGTTCATCTCGCGCTGCTCGACCAGCGCGCCGGAGCGCCAGCCGCGGCCGTCGATCACCTGCTCGTTGGCGAGTACGGTGTTGTCCACCGGATCCCAATTCACCTTGCGCTTCTCGCGCTCGACTAGGCCGGCGCGCAGGAAGTCGAGGAACATTTTCTGCTGATGCTTGTAGTACGCCGGATCGCAGGTTGCGATCTCGCGGCTCCAGTCGAGCGACAGCCCCATCGCCTTGAGCTGTTTCTTCATCGCCGCGATGTTGTCGTAGGTCCACGCCTTGGGATGGACCTTGCGCTCCATGGCGGCATTCTCCGCCGGCATGCCAAAGGCGTCCCAGCCCATCGGGTGCAGCACCGAAAAACCCATCGCCCGTTTCACCCGCGCCACCACGTCGCCCATAGTGTAGTTGCGCACGTGGCCCATATGGATGCGCCCGGACGGGTAGGGAAACATCTCGAGCACGTAGTACTTTTTGGCCGGATTCCTGTTCGTCAGGTCCTTGTTCGGCGTGGTGAAGATGCCGCGCTCGTCCCAGACTTTCTGCCAGTGGGCTTCAGCTTCGGCGGCGTTGTAGCGGTCAGGTTGTTGTGTTTCGGGGGGCATTTGCAGGTTGTTCTAGAGGCGCCGGCGCCGGTGGGAAAGGGGTTTTGCCGGCAATTTCGGCGTGCAGAAGTTCAATGCGCGCATCGGCGCTGCAGTTGCCAAACCGAACAGGAGACGGGATACGACAGCCTGGCCACAGGAAATATCGCAATGGACTACACCACCCTCGGAAAAACCGGCCTTCGTGTCAGCGTCGCCGGCCTCGGCACCGGCGGCTTCAGCCGGCTCGGCCTCAAGACCGGCAAATCCGAGACAGAGTCGGCCCGGCTTATTCACGAGGCGGTCGGCCTCGGCGTCAACTTCATCGACACCGCGCCGCCCTACGGCACCGAAGGCGTGGTCGGCCTGGCGCTCAAGACCATCCCGCGCAATTCGGTGGTGGTCGCGACCAAGACCCACATCTATCGCAACAACGTATGGGCGACGCCGGAGCAGGTCGTCGCGAGCCTCGACAATTCGCTTCGCCTGATGGGCACCGATTATGTCGACGTGTTCAATCTGCACGGCATCGAGCCGGACCAGTACGATTATGCGCTCAACACCATCGCGCCGGCTTTGATCGCGCAAAAGCAGAAGGGCAAGATCCGCCACATCGGCCTCACCGAGAATCCGATCGTCGATTTCACCAACGAGACGCTCAAGCGCGCGGTGCACGATCCGGTCTGGGAAGTATTCATGGTCGGGTTCCACATGATGCACCAGGGTGCGCGCAACAACGTGTTTCCGATGACGCGCGAAAAGGGCATCGGCACATTGCTGATGTTCGCGGTGCGCAGCATTTTCGCCGATCCGCCGCGCGTCGCCCGGGAGATGCGCGCGCTTGCCGACAAAGGATTGGTCGATAAGTCGCTGGCAGCGACCGGCGATCCGCTCGGCTTCCTCGTCCACGACGGCGGCGCCGCCAACATGACCGAGGCGGCTTATCGCTTTGTCCGCCATGAGCCCGGCGTCGATGTCGTGCTGTTCGGTACCGGCGATGCCGGTCATTTGCGCACCAATATTGCCTCACTGCTCAAGCCGCCGCTGCCCGACGCCGACCGGGCGAGGCTCGCAGCGCTGTTCGGCCACCTCACCGGCGTTGGGCTCGACGGCCATCCGCCAGAGGCGCGGTGAGCGGCGGCAACGCGATAAGGATTCATTGTCATGGCGCTTCCGTGTGTCATCGCCCGCTATCGCGGTCGCAGACTATTTCTTTCGTCATTGCGAGCGCAGCGAAGCAATCCAGCGCTCAATGCAAGCGGCCCCTGGATTGCTTCGTCGCGGAGCTTGTCATCGGGCGGGCCACTTCGGGCCGGACCCGTTGGCTCCTCGCAATGACGAGTTCTCCCGTTCTCGCGATGCGTTGGCATCCGAGCTGTGGTCACTGCACGCCACGAATCTTTTCGCCTCCAAAACCAAGGGGAGGCAGAGCGCCGATAGGCGCACCATCCAATGACCGCACCGTCGGGTGCGGCAGCGCGCGGAACGCCGCGCGCTCGCCTCTCGGCGCTCCACCGCGGCACTCGCCACGCCGGTCGCAACCAGCATTGGCTCAGCTCCAGACCCGCGCTTCCTGAGACCAGGCTCCTTCGGGCGTTACCCGTCGTCGCCAGTCTCGAGTCTACCGAGCACCTCGGAGACCGGTCGTAGTGCCGGTCGGTCGGGGACCCAGAGCCGCCCGAGAACGGAGTGCAAATCCGCGCGCGGGCACCGCTCTCGCTCCATGTTCAGGTGTGCCTCGAGAACACGTCCCTTAGTGAGCGAGATGTGGCTTCGTAACCGAAGATGGGACCATTGTCAATATAAAAGTGACGAGCCGGGTGGGCCGGTCAACCGCCGAGACTGTCAGGCTCAATCATGGCGCGGGCTGCCCGGGCAGCAGCGGTGCGCGGGTGATTGCCGTGGAGAAACGCCGCAAGCCTCGGCCGCATCCGCACGTCCCGGCGGGCAACAGCCTCCTGGAAAAGGCGGCTTTGCAGCGCGTTGGGCAGGTGGCCCCAGATCTTGACTACAGCCTCGCCAAGCGCGCGGGAAAACTGTTCGTCTGTGTGGGAGATCGTCGTCTCACGGGCGAAAGTCTGATGGGCGATACCGTCCATAGCCAAGCTCCTCTGTGGAGACAGTTTTGTGCTAACGCCGCCGGGGCGCCAGAAGTTCCAGCCTCCATAATGCTGCCGTCGCGCCGCTCAGCCGCAATTGAACTTCATATCGCAACGCAGGCCTGAACTATCGAAATTAAAAGCGATGTCGCCGCCGAGTGACTTCAGGCTCTGGGTAACGATGGCGCTGCCAAAGCCCTGCCGCTGCGGCGGCAGCACCTGTGGACCGTCTTGCTCCTGCCAGAGGAGATGAACCAGCGCGCCCTCGGCGCGCCACGTCACCGCCACGCGGCCGTCGCGGTTGGACAGGGCGCCGTGCTTCATCGCATTGGTGACGAGTTCGTGGAACACCAGGCCGAGCTTTCTCGCCGCATCGGGCGACACGTCGGTATCCGGACCAGCGGTGCGCAATTGCGTCTTATCGTTCAGCGCAAATTCGAGTGACAGCAGTTCCTTGAGCGGCACCGTTTTGGTATCGGACTGATTCACCAGATCGTTGGCTGAACTCACGGCGCGTACGCGGCCGGCGATGGCATCGGCGCTGGCGCGGTCGTTGACCAGCGTATTGCGCACAATGGCCTCGACTACCGCATAAGTGTTCCTGCCACGATGCTCCAGTTCCTGCAGCAGCAGATCACGCTCGCGGTCGCGCCGCCGCAAACGAATAAATGCGTCACGGTAAAGATGGGACAACAGCACGACGCACCCGCTCGACACGGCAAATAACAGGAAGTTGGCGGCCTGGGCGCTGTCCAGCCGGTTGAATTCGTAATAAGGCGGAATATACGCCCACCAGGCGATGAGTAATGCGCCGGTTATGACGCAGATCCCTGCGGGCGTACCGGCCAGCAGTGAGGCGAGCAAGACCGCGGGATAATAACTCGGGAACATAGCGCTCACGCCGAGCGCGACAAAGATCTGTCGCAACAGGATCGCCAGCCCAAGACACCCGAGCGCGATTGCGAATGCCGCAAACGAGACGGGCTTGATGCCTTCGAGCAGAGGACCCGAGCGGTCCATTTTGAAATAATTTTTCACGATCAACGCCGAATGAAAGCCTAGATCAAATTCGGTCCGCTGTCTGCGAAAACTATCTTATGTCTTTTGACGTGCGCGCCAATCGGCTTACGCCCGCTTTGGAATTGTACGGCTGGCTACTGAACATGCTGAATCGCCGCGAGAACCTTCTCGCGCACGTAGGGCTTCGGCAGGAATTGGCTGCCGGCCGGCAATTCGTCCATGCGGGGCGGCGCCCGGCCGGTGGCGACAATGATCTTGATTGGCGGCCAGCGGTGCCTGACCGCAGCCGCCAGCTTCACCCCGTCCATCGAACCGGGCATGTTGATGTCGGTAATGATGATGCGGATGTCGTCCCGCTCTTCCAGAATGGCGATGGCCTCATCGGCGTTCGCGGCCGCCACGACCAGGAATCCGGCTTCCTTGAGAATTTCGCCAAGATGTTCGGCGATCAGGAACTCGTCTTCGACGGTGAGGATGACCGGCATACGCAAACCTCAATCCTCGGAGCAACGGCAGCCAAAACACTTTGGTTCCCAATAATGCATTGGTATTTCGAAGAAATCCGGCGGTATGCGGTTCCGGTTCCATAGCTGCACCGAGCGGCTTTCGTCTTTCGCCGTCAGTCTCGCGAGTAGCCGCTTGTCTGGCACCGTGCGAATTATCGCTTTTTCTTCGTCGCCTTTTTCTTTCCGAAAATCGCGTTCCAGTTTTCCTTGTAGGCCTTGGTCACCGGCTTCTGGCCTTCGCCCCTGCTATAGTCGGAAGGTGCGGCTGTCTCGCTGGCTTCGGTCTTCGGTGTGTTTTCGCCCGAAGCGGTTTCAGTTTTTGCCGCAGGCTCGCTTTTTGCCGCAGTTTCGCTCTTTGCCGCAGGCCCGCTTTTTGCCGCAGTCTCGCTTTTTGCCGCAGTCTCGCTTTTTGGCGCGGTCTCGCTTTTTGCAGCGGACGTGTTTTTTGCCGCGGGCTCGGCTTTTGACTTTTTGGTTTCAGTTGCCATTGTCATTCCTGTTGCTGAAAATTCATCCCTTCACCTAAGGTCTCATGTCTTTCCCGCCACCCGAATATCCGAGCCGTCGCGGTAGGCCGGATTTTTCCAGCCATCTTCGTCGTAATCGGCCATGCATTTATCGACCATGGCTTCCATCGCTTTGAGCTGGCCGGTAAACTGCGCCTGTTGCAGCGGGAAGATACGCACCAGCTCGTTGCTGCCGGAATAATTCATTTCGTAGAGCTCGTGGCGCGCTCCGAATTCGGTGCCGATTGCGTCCCACAACAGCTTCATGATCTTGATCCGTTCCTTGTAGTCGATGCCGTTCGAGCCGCGCACGTATTTTGCGAGATATTTGTCGATCTCGGGATTTTTGAAATCAAGCGCGTGCGAGGGCAGATAGATCAATCCCGACGCCACCACTTTCTCGACGATGTTGCGGATCGCCGGATAGGCCTCGGTCATGAACAGCCGGTAGGTGCTCGACGCGCGGCCGTTCGGCAGCACCGCGCCGTTGACCCACGGCTCGGGGTTGCAGGCCATGGCATCGGTCAGCGACCAGAACAGATTACGCCAGCCGACCACTTCACCGATCTGCGCCTGCACGCCGCGGAAGCCGTCGACGCCGGTGGCGCGCGCGGCCTTGCAGAGCAGGCCGACGATGAAATCGAGCTTCACCGCCAGCCGCGTGCAGCCCTGCATGGTGAAGCCGTTGAAGAAGCCCGAGCGCGGATAGAAATTCTTCAGCCGCTCGACGTCGCGATGGATGAATACGTTCTCCCACGGAATGAACGCGTTATCGAATACGAAGATGGCGTCGTTCTCGTCGAAGCGTGAGGTCAGCGGGTAGTCCCATGGTGACCCTGAGGCGGCGGCGGCGAATTCGTAGGACTGCCGGCAGATCAGCTTGATGCCCGGCGTGTTCATCGGCGCGATGAACATCACCACCATGGCCGGATCGTTGATCTCCTGGCCCATGTTCTGGCCGAGGAAATTGTAGTGCGTCAGCGCCGAATTGGTGGCCACCACCTTGGCGCCGGAGACGTAGATACCGGCGTCGGTTTCCTTCTGGATGGTGATGTAGACGTCCTTGACCTCTTCGACCGGCTTGTTGCGGTCGATCGGCGGATTGACCAGTGCGTGGTTGAGATACAGCACCGCCTCCTGGGCGCGCTTGTGCCAGGCACGCGCGTTGTCGGCGAACTTGCCGTAGAACTCGGCATTGGCGCCGAGCGTGTTGAGGAAGGCGGCCTTATAATCGGGACTGCGGCCGAACCAGCCATAGGTGATACGGGCCCAGGCGGCGATGGCGTCGCGCTGCGCGATGACGTCCTCGCGTGAGCGCGCCACCTTGAAATATTTGTGGGTGTAGCCGGCCGAACCGGTGTCGGTCGGCGCGGTCAGCACCGACTTTTGTTTCTCATCGTGCAGGGCGTCGTAAAGCAGCGACACCGAAGCCGCGGCATTGCGGAACGCCGGATGCACCGTGACGTCCTTGACGCGCTCGCCGTAGATATAGACCTCGCGGCCGTCGCGCAGCGATTCCAGATATTCCGCGCCGGTGAACGGTCGGTTCTTGCCTTCGAGCATCGCTTCGGGACGGTCGGACATCAGGTGCTCCATTTTCAGTGCAATTATGTCATGCCCCGCGAAGGCGGGGCACCCAGTAATCGCAGGCGGCGCGGCACAACTTCTGTGCTTGCGATTACTGGATCACCCGCCTTCGCGGGTGATGACATTTCCGGCGAGGTCATGACGTTCAGGAATATTTCTCGCGAAAAGACGCCCACAGCGCAAGCGCAACGACGATGGCGACGGCGAGCAAAGCGCCCTGTACGCCGCTGACGACGAAGGCTACGGCGCCGGCCGCGGCGCCGACCAGAAATCCGACCGCGACCGAGAGCACCACGAGCAACTGATCGCGGACCTGTTGGTATTCGCGTAACGCAGTGGTGTCATGCCGGCTGCCGGCAAACCGCCGCCACGCCACGATGATCTCGGTGATGGCGATGCCGAGCTGCGTCATGTTGCCGGTCATGACGTTGGTCTGGGGAATGCCTTTCATCAGGAGCCGCACCAGCACGCTTTGCGCGCCCATGGCGCTGGCCGCGAAAAGGCCGGCGGCGATGCCGCGCCAGTCGTCGGCGCCGGCGATGTTGGGCACGAAGAGGATGATGGCGACGAAAGCCGCGAGCAGGGCGGCTTCGAGGCCGAGCATCCACGGCAGTGGCGCGCCGCCCTTGCCGCGCGCCAGCGCGATCAGCGCCGCGGTGATCGCGGCCGCCGCCACGAAGGCGACGATGGCAAGGAGCTTGCCGGCGACGCCTGTGTCATGGCGCACGACCTCGGCGCCTGCAATGATGAAGCTGCCGGTGACTTGCGCGGCGAACAGTCCGAACAGCGCGAGATAAGTGTAGCTGTCCACATAGCCGGCGACGAACGACAGCAACATCGGCATTGCCTTCGGCAATGGCGCGTCGTTCTGCGTCCGGAGTTTGGTCATGGGAGTGTCTCCACGCAGCTTCCGTCACCCTGAGGTGCGAGCGCAGCGAGCCTCGAAGGGCGACGGCCCGGGCGCTTCGGCCGCATCCTTCGAGGGCCGCTTCGCGGCCACCTCAGGATGACGGGCAATTTATGCCAGTGAAGCTAGAGGCGTGATTGGCCGGGACAAAGCCCGGCCATGACGATGGTGTGCCGCCGATGCGTGCGGCCTCTTAGTCCAGCGGCTCGACCTTGACGATGGAGGCGCCGTGATTGCTGCCGACCCACAGCACCGGCCGCTCGCCGCGATTATCGACGAAAACCCGGCGGATATTGGTCGAGCGCGGCAACTGATATTCGACGATGGTGTCGGTCTTCGGATCGAGACGTGCGACGCGGTCGTCGAGCATCGAGCCGGTCCAGATTTCGCCATTCTTGGCCTTGACCACGTCGTAGGGCTCCATCCATGCGGTCGGCAATTGCCATTCCTTGATCTCGTTGGTCTTCGGATCGAAGCGGCCGATGCCGTTGGCGCCGTATTCGGCAAACCAGAGAATGTTATCGGCGTCGACCCGGCCGCGGCGCGGCCGCGAGAACGGCAGCGGCGTCTTCCAGATCGTCACGTCCTTGGTTGTGGCATCGATGCGGCCGACCGAGGCGCCGCCGAAATTCAGTTGATAGGCGCTGTTATGCAGATCGGTCGGCATGCCGTAACCGTTGATGTGGGTGCCGGTCTTGTCGATGGCCTGGCCGAGGTCTTCGTATTTTCCGCTCACGGTATCGAACCGGTAAACCAGGTGCGTGTCCTGATTGTTGGTCCAGATCTTGCCGTCGACGTCGGAATGTTCCGCCGACAGCATCGAGGCCTGCGTTGTCGGATTGAGCCATTCCGTCGGGAACGGATAGGCAGTGACTTGTCTGGTCTTGGTGTCGATCTTGTAGATGCCGGCCTGGTACATGCCGGCCATCCACAGCGTCCCCTTGGGATCAAATTCAAGCGCCAGCGAGCCTTTCGGCTCGTCCGGCCGCATCGTCGGAATTTCGATGTCGGTGACCTTGCCGGTCGCCGGATCCATCTCGCCGATGAACTGGTGGCTGAAATCCGAATACCAGATCATGCCGTCGCCGGCCATGACGACGTCGTGCGGCTGCGCGTCTTTGCGCGGCAGGTCGTATTCGGTGATGATGACGTGGGTCGAGCGGCCGGTGAGGCGCGCAAACGGCTTGAGCGGGAATTCGAGCGTCTCCGCATCGCTCAGGTTCACGCCGGCGAGATAGTCGGCCATCTTTGCCTGGATCGGCCCCGGCATCGGCGAGCGGTCCGAGTTGTTGCCGCCCGGCAAGAGCGGCTGCGGATGCGTCGGCGTCGAGCCGGGCGAGTAGGTGCCCATGCGCTTGAACACCTGCATGAATTCGTCGGCGTTATGGGTCGACTGCACGATGCGCTGCAAGGTGTGGCAGCCGACGCAATTGGTCAGCGCCGCCTTGAGATGGTCGTCGCCGGGCAGGCTGTTGAGCCATTCACCGTTGGAGAGCTGATTGGCGAGCGCGTTGGTCTTGGCCAGCGTGAGGTCCGCCGTGGCCGCCGCGTCCGCACCGACGTCGGCTGCCTTCGCGCCGTCAAGCCTGTAGCCGACCGCGCGAATCGAGATCGTGTAGTGCCCGGGCGCGAGCCGGCCGGCCGGGAAGCTGTAGACGCCCTGTTTGTTGGTCGCCACCGTCGTGTTGATGTTGCTGCCGTCGCGTTTGGCGCTGACCAGAACGCCTTCCATCACCGGCTCTTGCGCGGAGGTGACTTTGCCGGTGAGCGCGACGCCATTTTGCGCCTGCGCGCCGGTTGCCAGCAAAAGTGCGGCAAAGCCGGCCGATGTCAGCAGCCTGAATTTATGCGCGGTCATGTTTGTCTCCGAAGGCGTTTCCATCGGATCCGGTGCGTCGGTACTTTTGTACATTGGGCAGCGCAGCGATCCGGCGTGCAGTATCGGCGCGAATCCGCCGGTGCGGCAAGGCCAAATTGTAGACAAACCTTGCCATCTGGTCGTCCCCGCGAAAGCGGGAGCCAGTCTGGATTCCGCTTACGCGGGAACGAGCGCGGCTGGTTTCATCCCTTGGCGCGCTGGCAGGCTTCCCACAGCCGCGGCGACGAGGCCGGCATGTCAAGATGAGCGCCGCCACCACCCGGAATGGCGTCGGCGACGGCATTCATCACCGCCGAGATCGCCGCAGTGGTGCCGGCTTCGCCGACGCCTTTGACGCCGAGCGGATTGGTCGTCGCCGGCACGTTGTGGAGCGCATCGCGCAGCGGCGGCATGTCCTCGGCGCGCGGCATGGCGTAATCCATGAACGAGCCGGTGACGAGCTGGCCGTTGCCGGGGTCGTACACGGTGTTCTCCATCAGCGCCTGGCCGAGGCCGGCGGCGATCGAGCCGTGGGTCTGGCCTTCGACGATCATCGGATCGAGCGCGCGGCCGCAATCGTCGACCGCGGTGTAGGCGATGATGGTCATGTGGCCGGTATCGGGATCGATCTCGACCTCGGCCGTGTGCACGCCGTTCGGATAGGACAGCGGCGTCTCGGTCGTCGACTTGGTGTCGAGGTCTTCGGCGATCTCGCCGCGCTTCTTCAGCGCGGCAGCGTGAGATGCGACCTCGAACAAGGTCACGCGGCGATCGGTGCCGACGACTTCGAAACGGCCGTCCTTATAGACAATGTCCGGCTCACCGGTTTCCAGCATGGCGGCGGCAATCGGCTTGCCCTTTTGCAGGATGGTGTCCATCGCCTTGACGATGGAATGGCCGACAGTCATCGCCGAGCGCGAACCGACCGAGGCATAGCCGGGCAGCTCGTTTGCGGAATCGCCGTTGGTATGCGGAATCTTGTCCGCGGGAATGCCGAGCGTCTCGGCGATAACGCGCGGGAACACCGTGGCGTGGCCTTGGCCGGTATTCTGCACATTGAGCGTAAGCAGCAGCGTGCCGTCGCCCGGAAAGCTGAGCTTGGCGCTTTCGAGCGGCGCGCCGCCGGAATGTTCGAGGAGACAGCACACGCCGAAGCCGCGATATTTGCCGCGCCGTTGCGACTCGCGGCGGCGCTGCTTGAAGCCGTCGTAATCGGCAAGCTCGAGCGCCTTGTCGAGGATCGGCTCGAAGTCGCCGGAATCGTAGGTGGTGCCGACCGGCGTCTTGTACGGCATCGCCGACTTTTTGATCAGGTTGCGGCGGCGCAGCTTCACCGGATCGATACCGGTGATCCGCGCCGCCTCGTCGACCACGCGCTCGATCGCATAGCTTGCTTCCGGCCGTCCGGCGCCGCGATAGGGTGCGGTCGGAATGGTGTTGGTGAACGCGCAGACCGCCGACACGTCGATCGCCCTGATATCGTACATGCCGGGCAGGCAGCGGGTGAAATTCGCGGTCGGGATGTTGGCGCCGACCGGACCCACATAGGCGCCGAGATTGCCGACATTCTTGATACGAAGTGCGAGGAATTTTCCTTTCTCGTCGAGCGCCAGCTCGACTTCTGAATAGATATCGCGCGCCTGGTTGTCGGTGAGGAACACTTCCGAGCGCGTCGACATCCAATGGATCGGCCGGCCGAGTTTCCTGGCGCCGACCATGAGCGCGATGTTTTCCGGATAAGGTCCGGTCTTGATGCCGAACGCGCCGCCGACGTCGTCGGTGAGCACGCGGATGCGTTCCTTCGGCAGATTCATGATCGCCATGATGCCTTCGCGCATGGCGCCGGCGCCTTGCGAGCAGGCGCGCATCAGATAGCTGTTGCTTGCCGGATCGTAGCTCGCGGTGGCGCCGCGCGGCTCCATGCAATTGCCGATCATGCGCTGGCTCATCACGCTGACGCGTGCAACGTGTTTGGCCGAAGCGAAAATCTCCGCGACCTTTTTGGCGTTGCTGTCCGCATCGGGGTTCGGTCCTGGCCAGTCGACCGCGATATTGCCGGGCGCCTGCGGCCAGACTTGCGGCGCGCCGTCGCGCAACGCCTCGCGCGCATCGATGACCGGCGTGGTCTCCTCGTATTCGACGGTGACGAATTCGCCGGCATCCTGCGCGGCCGCATAGCTCTCGGCCACCACCATCGCCACCGGCTCGCCGATGTGCACCACGCGCTCGCCGGCAAGCGCCGGCCGGTGCGGCAGGATCAGCGTTTTGCCGCCGCGCCCGGGCACTGGCGGATGGCGCCCGAGATTGCCGACGCCCGTCATGTCCTTGGCGGTGAGCACGCCGACGACGCCCGCCGCCTTTTCCGCAGCCGAGGTATCGATGCTGATGATACGCGCGGCGGCATGCGGGGAGCGGACGAAATACGCGTAGGCCTGATTCGGCAGCGGCACGTCGGCGGCATAACGCCCGTTGCCGCGCACCAGCACATTGTCCTCGACGCGAGCGTGCTTCTCGGTGTGGTGTTCGGTAGTCGCGTCCATGCTGGGTTCCAGGGTGCTTCGGCGGGAATTTCGGGCCCCTTTATAGCGGAAAGTACGGGCAGCTAAAGGGCGTAGGATGCTTGCCAGGCAACGCGTTCCTCATCCTGAGGTGGCCGCGAAGCGGCCCTCGAAGGATGCAATTGAGGCGCTGGAGCCGCTCTTCGAGATTCGGCGCCGCGCGCCGCGCGCCTCAGGGTAAGGTTGGAGTATGAATAAGAGATGGGCGCTTTCGTTTATATGCTCAAGTGTGCAGACGGCTCATACTATGTGGGCAGCGCAAGGAGCGAGGATCTCGGGCAGCGCGTAGCCGAACATCAAACGGGTGCATACCAGGGTTACACCTCCACTCGTCGTCCGGTTCGATTGGTATGGTCGGAACGGTTTGATCAGATCACGGATGTGATTGCGGTGGAACGAAAAATCAAAGGCCGGAGTCGTGCGAAAAAGGAAGCATTGATCATAAGCGATTGGACCGAGATCAAGCAACCGGCGAGGCGACGAGCCGGAAAAACAAAGTCCACTTCTTGAGGTAGCCGCCATCGGGCCCGGCCCGAAGTGGCCGACCCGATGACAAGCTCCGCAGTTCTCGAAGAATGCAGTTGAGTCGCTGGAGCCGCCCTTCGAGGCTCGGCGCTGCGCGCCGAGCACCTCAGGGTGAGGAATTGGAGCCAGGCAGTCCCGCGTATTTCCATACCTTGCGCACCCGCGGCCGTTATGCGCACTAAAGCGCGCCATTCCGGGGGAGGAACAATGCCAAAAACCCAAAAAACAATCGACACCCACACGCATATTCTTGCCGATGCCACCATCGGGATTTTGCAGAAGGAAATCCCGAGCCTCGGGCTGAACATCAAGCCGTTCGACGCCGACAATTCGCTGATCGAGGTTGCCGGCGTGCCGTACCGGCCGTTTCCGCGCGGCGGCCACGATGTCGAGCGCCGGCTCAAGGACATGGACGCGGCTTTGGTCGATATGCACGTGCTGTCGGTGTCGCCGCAGACCTGGCTCTACAACCAGGAAGCGTCGGTCGGCGTCGCTGCGTCGGTGATCCAGAACGACGAGATCGCGCGGCTCGTCAAGGAAAAGCCGGATCGGTTTTCCGGCATCGCCACCTTGCCGATGCAGGCACCCGACAAGGCGGCGGCGGAATTGCGCCGCGCCATCCGCACGCTCGGTCTGCACGGCGCCATGATCGCGTCGAACGTCAACGGCAAAAATCTCGACGACCCGAGTTTCGAGCCGGTGTGGGCGGCGGCCGAAGAGCTCGACGCCTGGATGATGATCCATCCCGGCAACGTCGCCGGCGCCGATCGGCTGCGCTCGTATTATCTCAACAACCTGATCGGCAATCCGCTCGACACCACCATCGCCGGCGCCTGCCTGATCTTTGGCGGCGTGCTGGAGCGCCATCCGAAGCTTAACTTCGTCATGGTGCACGGTGGCGGCTTCATTCCCTATCAGGGCTGGCGCTGGGTGCATGGCTGGCACGTGCGCCCGGAGCCGCAGCTGCATCTGAAACATTCGCCGGAAAAATATCTCGACCGCTTCCTCTACGACACCATTTTGCATTCGCACACGCCGCTGAAATTCCTGATCGACTCGGTCGGCGCCAACCGGGTATTCCTCGGCAGCGATTATCCCTACGACATGGGCATGATGGATTGCGCGCGGCATGTGCAAGGCCTCGGCCTGCCCGAGAAGGATCGCGACATGATTCTCGGCGGCCACGCCGAAGCGATCCTGAGCAAGATGCGCAAGGGATGATGTGATGAGTGAAGCCGGCTTTGTCCGTGTGGCAGCAGTCGCGGTGACCTCGCTGATGACGGATTCGTTCGTCGCGGCGGGATTGCCGGCGGCAGACGCGGCGCGCTGCGCGCATTTGATGACGCAAGCGGATCTCACCGGCGCCGATGGCCATGGCGTGCTGCGCTTGCCGCAATATGTGCGTCGGCTGAAAGCGAAAGGCTTCAATGCGCATCCCGACATCACGGTGACGCGGACCGCTCCGGCGACCGCGCTGGTCGATGGCGACAACGGCATGGGTCATCTGGTGATGACGCGCGCCGCGGATGAAGCGATTGCGATGGCGCGCGACGCCGGCGTGTCATGGGTCGGCGTGCGCCGCTCCAACCACGCCGGGCCGGCCGGGCTCTATGCCGAAATGCCGGCGATGCACGGCATGATCGGAATTTATGCCGCGGTCGCCAATGCCAACCACATGGCGACCTGGGGCGGTACGGATTTGCTGTTGGGCACCAATCCGCTTGCGATCGGCGTGCCGTCCGGCGCGGGCGCGCTGGTGCTCGACATGGCGACCTCGATCGTCGCCTACGGCACGGTAAAAAAATACGCGCTGCGCGGTGAGACCATGCCCGAAGGCTGGTTCGTCAATCCTGCGACCGGCGCCGCCATCACCGATCCGAACCATTCGCATGACGGAATCCTGCTGCCGATGGGCGAGTACAAGGGCTCAGGGCTGGCGCTGATGCTTGGGCTTCTCGGCGGCGTGCTCAACGGCGCCGCATTCGGCCGCGACGTGGTCGATTTCAACGCCGACGACACAAGTGAGACCAATACCGGACACTTTATTTGTGTCGTCGACATAGCGCGCTTTCTGCCGCTGCCCATTTTCACCGCCGAGGTCGATCGCCATGTCGGCGATTTCCGGCAATCGAAGCGCCTGCCGGGCAGCGACGATATCCGCCTGCCGGGAGACCGGCGCGAGCAATGCCGCGCCGAGCGCATGCGCGATGGCGTGCCGATTGCGCCGGCGCTTTTGGCGCAGCTCGACAAACTCGCCGTGGAGCTGAAAGTGAAGCCGCTGCGCGAACGGTGAATTCGTCATGCCCGCATTTGTTGCGGGCATCCCCGTCTTTGTATGGGAGCTAAGCAAAGACGTGGATGGCCGGGACAAGCCCGGCCATGACACAATCATATTTGCTCGCTGACATTTTTGGAATCGCCACGCTCAATGCTCCGACCCGGTACGTTTGCTCTCACATTATTACTGTCGCTCTTGACGGCGCTCGGTCCGCTGACAATGGATATGTATCTGCCGTCGCTGCCGGCGATCGGCGAGGCGCTGCATGCGCCGCCGGTCCAGGTGCAATTGACCATTTCGAGCTATCTGCTCGGCTTTGCGGTCGGCCAGATCATTTACGGGCCGATCTCTGACCGCATCGGCCGGCGACCGGTGATTCTGACGGCGCTCGCGGTCTACAGCATCGCCACCGTCGTCTGCGCGTTATCGGAATCGATCCACATATTGATCGCGGTGCGCTTCGTGCAGGCGCTCGGCGGCGCCGGCTCGATCGTGCTGGCGCGCGCCGCGGTGCGCGATCTCTATTCCGGCGTGCGCGCCGGCCGCGAGTTGTCGCTGATGGGATCGATCACCGCGTTCGCACCGATCGTCGCGCCGGCCATCGGTGGCGTACTGCAAACCGCCTTTGGCTGGCGTGCGACCTTCATTTTTCTGGTGGTCTTCGCACTAGCCTCGTGGTCGGCCGCAGTGCAATTCCTGCCGGAAACGCTGCACCAGCGCACCACCGGGCCGTTTTCGTTTCGCGCCATGGGCGCGCTCTATCGCTCGGTGCTGGTGCACGGCGGCTTTCTCGCCAACCTCGGCATATTGGTCGCCGCCTTCGTCGGCCTGTTCGCCTGGATCGCCGGCGCCCCCTACGTGATGCAGGGCCTGTACGGCCTGACGCCGGTCATGTTCGGCGTCATCTACGCCGCGGGCGCCGCCGGCTACATGGCCGGCTCCTATACGGCGTCGCGGTTTGTGATGCGGCTTGGCCTCGGTCGCACCATCGGCATCGGCACCGTGGTGATGGCCGCCGGCGGCTTGACCATGGCGGCTGTCGTCGGGCTTGGCTTCAGCAATGTTGGCTGGCTGGTCGGCACCATGACAATTTATCTCGCCGGCATGGGACTCGCTTTGCCGCAGACCCAGGCCGCCGCGCTCACGCCGTTTCCCGATCGCGCCGGCACAGCATCGTCGCTTCTGGGATTCGCCCAGCAATCCTCCGCTGCCATCACCGCGGTCGCGATCGGCCAATATCTCGGCCAATCGGCATGGCCGGTCGCCGGCACCATCGCGGCGACCGGCTGTGCGTCGCTCGTGATCTGGGTGCTGACGCGCAAAGTGCGCCGGTCTTCTGCGGGGATGCCTTAGCGCACGAATTCATACGCCCGCAGCAAAGCAAATTAGGCCAGACACAGGAGATTGATCGGTGCTAGTCTGACCAATGGGAACAAAGCGTCGCTTTCAACTCGTTCTTATCAAGCCCTCGCATTACGACGACGACGGATATGTGATCCGCTGGTGGCGGGCGCTGATCCCCTCCAATACTCTGGCCGCTATTTACGGCATCGCAGCCGATTGCGCCAAACGGCAGGTGCTCGGTCCCGATGTCGAGATCGACATCGAAGTGATCGACGAGACCAACACGCGCATCGATGTGCCGGGCCTGCTCGCGCGCTTCCGGTCGCGCGATGGCTTTGGACTTATCGGTCTGGTCGGTGTCCAGTCGAACCAATATCCTCGCGCACTCGACATCGCGCGGCCGTTCCGGGCGGCTGGTATCGCGGTCGCCATGGGCGGCTTCCACATTTCCGGATGCCTGTCGATGCTGGACGGCCGTGCCGTCGAACTCGACGCGTGCCGCGCCATGGGGATCGCCATGTTCGCCGGCGAAGCCGAGAACCGGCTCGACGAAGTATTGTGCGATGCCGCTGCCGATCGGCTCGCCCCGTTGTACAATTTCATGAAGGATCTTCCCGCCATGGACGGCACTCCGGTGCCGTTTTTGCCGAAGCGATACGTGGAACGCACGCTCGGCTTGAGCGCGAGCTTCGATGCCGGCCGCGGCTGTCCGTACCAGTGCTCGTTCTGCACCATTATCAATGTGCAGGGCCGCAAGTCGCGCTTTCGTTCGGCCGACGATGTTGAACATCTGGTGCGTCTGAACTGGGCGCAGGGCATCCATAGGTTCTTCATTACCGACGATAATTTCGCACGCAATGAAGAGTGGGAGGCGATCTTCGATCGCTTGATTGAGCTGCGCGAACAGCACGGAATTCCGCTCGGCCTGATGATCCAGGTCGACACGCTTTGTCACAAGATCGATAATTTCATCGTCAAGGCGAAGCGGGCCGGCGTCACCCGCGTGTTTATCGGGCTGGAGAATATCAATCCGGACAATCTCGCAGCCGCCAAGAAGCGCCAGAACAAGATCACCGAATATCGCAAAATGCTGCTCGCCTGGAAGCTGCACGGCATCATCACTCTTGCCGGTTACATCCTGGGCTTTCCCGCCGACACGCCGGCCACGATCAGGCGTGACATCGCTATCATTCAAAAAGAATTGCCGCTCGACATCATCGAGTTTTTCTTTCTTACGCCGCTCCCGGGCTCGGAAGACCATCAGACATTATGGAAGAACGGCACCGCAATGGAGGGCGATCTCAACAAATACGATGCGGAACATGTCTGCACCGCTCACGCCAGAATGAGCGCGAAGGAATGGGAGGCGATCTACCGCGATGCATGGGGGCTCTATTACACGCCGGAGCACATGGAGACGTTGTTGCGCCGCGCGGCTGCGACCGGCGTGCCGATGGGCAGCCTCGTCAAATTGCTGGTTGCGTTCGCCATGATGGTTCGTCTCGAGAACCTGCATCCGCTGCAGAGCGGCCTGTTCCGCCTGAAACACCCCTCGGAGCGCCGGCCTGGGCTACCCCGCGAACGTCTCTGGATTTTTTGGCCGCGCTTCGTCGCGGCGGCGCTCTACAAGCATGCCGTACTGGTCGGAATGATAGCGCGGCTGTTCGCCATGAAGGTGTCTATCGCGCGCGATCCGCATGCGCGGGCCTATATTGATCCGGCGCTCACACCGGTCGACATTGACAACGATGCGACCCTCGATCTGCTGACGAAGACGACGGGAGCAAACGCCGCGGTTGCGCATATCAGAAGAATCGCGGAATTGACCGCAGCCAACCCAGTCCATTGACGGTTTCCCATCCGGTCTGGCTGTCTTGCGTCTGAACGCCGAAAGCGCCGATAATCGGCCGATCGAGACCCATCGTCGGGGAGTTTCGGCGGGCAGCCTTTGTATTCAGGTGATGCCGTGGTGTTTGGGCGACGACACAACGTTTTGACGTGGCGCGCATGCGTTGTCGCTGCCGGGCTTGCGGCGGCATGTGTTGGGGCATGTGCGTCTTCGCCGGCGCATGCCCAGAATTTTTTCGACTTTTTGTTCGGCGGCTCGCAGCGGCCGTACAATCCACCGCAACCAAACTACCCGCCGCCGCCGGCGCCGCCGATCGGCCGTATCGCGCCGGCGCCGCTCGGGCAAGAGCGCGTCAACGAAAGTGGCGGCACCACCGGGCACGGCGTCGCTTTCTGCGTGCGGCTGTGCGACGGCCAGCACTTTCCCATCGAACGGATGGCGAACGCCACGCCGGTCGACACCTGCAAGGCGATCTGCCCGGCGGCCACCACCAAGGTCTATTTCGGCTCCGAAATCGAAAGTGCGGTTGCCGCTGACGGCGCGCGCTATTCCGACCTCAACACCGCGTTCCTCTACCGCAAGCGTCTCATCGCCAGCTGCAGTTGCAACGGCAAGGACGCATTCGGTCTCGTGCCACTGGATGTGAAGACCGATCCGATGCTGCGGCCGGGCGACATCATCTCGACCAAGGAAGGGCTGATGACCTACAGCGGCCGCAGCGGCGCGCAGGCATTCACTCCGGTCAGTCCCTCCGCGCTCGGCCCGCAGCTCAACTCCGTGTCGTCGCGGTCGAAGCCGGCTCAGACACCCGCGCCGACGCAGGATGCCGACGAAGATCCGGGCACGATCACGCGGCCGCCCGCCGCCCGCTGATCAGTTTGCCAGGGCGTGCACTCATAAGTGCCAGCGGTCTTGACTGTCTGCTTCCGGCTGATAATCGGACACCGCGGAGCCACGTTGAGTCGGTGGGAAATGATCCAACGGCGACATCGAGCTTGCGTTGTCTGAGCCGATTCGATGTCATGCGCCTGCATTAAGGGCGGACAGTAACCATTTCGATTTTCAAAGACCTTTCTTCCGCAATGGGGGGCGAAAATGGCCTTCGGTCTAAGATTGAGAACTCAATCGTTGAAAGGCCATCGTTCGCTTTCATGCAAGTCTGACGATTAACGGCGATTTGACTCATTGAAGGATGAAAGCGGGCGGGAAAAGGAAATCGCTTTTCGAATAACGCTTTATTCCTCAAGTGTGCTGCTGAAAGCGTTGTGGTCTCCCCCGACTTATCGAACCCCATATTGATGTGAGGAAGTTTCTGAAATGTACCCTTTCGACGCGCTATCGCCACATCTTCCACAACACAGCGATTGAAAATATCACTATCTTCGAACCCCCATCCCCAGTATGCATTTGGAAATCCATTCACCTTCTCAAAATCACTGTTTCTGAAAAGCACGACGCCGCCGAAGAAAAAGTCGAGATTTGTTTCCGTAATGATCACTCCGCGTGTATCGATACTCTGCTCGGCGCCATACCAAGCGATCGGAGCGAAGCCATTTGGTTCCGAATAATCGGCCGAGATCGGCAAATAATCTACGTCGTGAAAGCAAACGTAATCACATCGCTCCTTTGCCAGGGAATAGCCAACGTTGTTCATCAGCCCGCGATTGAACTCAAGCCCAAACGTTTGTTGAACCACCATCAGCGAGATATTTCCTATGTCGCTTGCAACGCGGGAAAAAAATGCCGTTATGTAGGGAACAAATATCTGCAAATGCTCCGCTCGGTCGCGGTATGGGACGATAATTGCCAGATTTTTTGCCATCAACTATCTTGTTTCGTGTGCATATGTCGCTTGCTGGCCGATTTTGTTGCAGAAGTGATTTGAAGATTTTGGCGAACAGTGATTCCCGTTCTCTAGCGACATTTTGTGTTGGAGGCGGCGATGATGGGACGTCAGACCGACGATCAGGGCCATCTGTTCTACGATTTTTGTTTAGCTGAGGCGGTTCCCGACGATCATCCGGTGCGCAAGATCGACGCCGTTGTGGATTTATCGTGGGTCTATGGCGAGCTTGCGCCGTACTATCCGACAATCGGCCGGCCTTCGATCGACCCTGTGCTGATGATGCGGATGCTGATCATCGGTTATGTTTTTGGCCTGCGCTCCGAGCGGTTGTTGTGTCGCGAGGTGCAGGTGAACTTCGCCTACCGCTGGTTCTGCAAGCTCGGCATAGAACATAAGATCCCCGATCATTCGGCATTCTCGCGAGCGCGCAACGAACGGTTCCGCGACAGTGGCATCTTTCGCCGGGTCTTCGAGCGCGTTGTCGAGGCCTGTATCGCGGCCGGGCTGGTTGGTGGTGAAGGGTTTGCCGTGGATGCGAGCCTGATCCAGGCTGACGCCAACAAGCATCGCTCGATCCCGGGCTCGGAATGGCAAAAGACATGTGATCCCGAGACGGCGAACCGGGCTACGAAGGAGTATCTCGCCACCCTCGATGACGCGGCCTTTGGTGCGGCCAGCGACGTTACGCCGAAGTTCGTCTCGCCCTCCGATCCCGCGGCGCAATGGACAGGTGCGATGCGCGGAGCGGCGTTGTTCGCCTACGCCGACAACTATCTGATCGATGTGAAGTTCGGCGTGATCATGGACGTTGAAGCTTCTCGCGCCATCCGCCAGGCCGAGGTCGGCGCATCGCAGACCATGATCGAGCGCACCGCGCATCGATTTGACATCAAACCGAAGTGGCTCGTGGCCGATACGGCCTACGGTTCGGGAGCGAACCTCAACTGGCTTGTCAATAATGCGAAGATCGCGCCACACATCCCGGTGATCGACAAGTCAAAGCGCGACGATGGAACGTTCAATCGGGAAGACTTCACGTTCGACGAGGAGCGTAACGTTTACATCTGCCCGGCGGGCAAGATACTCACGACGACGGGCCGGTTGGTCAACGATGGAGAGACCACACTGCTTTACTTCGCGAGCGTGCTCGATTGTCGGAGCTGCCCACTGAAGGCGCGATGCTGTCCAAAGATACCTCTCCGTCGGATCCCGCGCAGCATCTATGAGGAGGCCCGCGACGTTGCCCGCACTCTCGCCAAAACGCAGGGGTTCGCGCAATCGCGCCGCGATCGCAAGAAGGTCGAGATGCTATTCGCACATCTCAAGCGCATTCTGCGGCTTGACCGATTGCGCCTTCGCGGACCGAGCGGAGCACAGTTCGAGTTCACGCTGGCGGCCATCGCGCAGAACCTTCGCAGACTTGCAAATCTGGTCGCACGCCCGCCGCCGATCGCACCGACTGTGTGCGTTGCGTAAGCAGCGCGTTCGGTTTGTAGCGTCAGGGGTTCCATCGCGTCAGTCCCACCGCTCCGCTTCGGGTTGCCGCAAAACCATGGTCCCGGCTCGTCCGTAAAATACCCTCGGGCCGCCAGCACCCCCTTCAAGCCCGACTTCCGCAACAAAATCGGCCCTTGGCGGACAAGCCGTGGTCACCCAGCGTTGTCCGCTTCTCTAATCGGCCGTTTGGGGTCAAGCGCTTTCAGACTATCCACCACTACAGTGTCGACGTCGCTCGCGGGCTCGTGCTTCTCTTCGGAATCGGCACCAGGGCCCTTCCATCATGGGATTCGAGGACGAGGCGGAACAATCTTTTAGACGGCCTTACCGCCAGACGAGCGGCAGGTCCAAGCGGACACACGATCTCACCTCATCCATCGTCCCGCGAGGGACATCATTCCACCGCTGGGTGGAGCTCGAGTTTCCTCCTATTGCATTTGATCTTGCGCGGCTTTCATGCTGCTGCGACTTCCCTGGTCCACTGGAACTCGGTGCCGTCAACCCAGATGCGGTGCATGATCACGGCGAGCCGGCGTGCCAACGCCACGATCGCCTTCTTCATCCCGCGGTGCCGGGCAATCTTCATTGCCCACGCCTTGAGCCAGGACCACTTCGTCGAAACTACCAGCATGGTCTGGGCCGCCTCATAGAGCATCATCCGCATCATTTCGTCGCCGCACCGCGATATGCAACCGGGGCGGTCGCTCTCGCCGGATTGATGCCGGGATGGCGTCAGTCCAAATACCGCCCCGACCGCCTTGGAGTTCCTAAAGCGAGCTGGCACGTCGACGGTGGCGCGATAGGTCAACGCCACCACGGGGCCGACACCAGGTACCGTCATCAGGCGCCGGCACACGTCATCGTCTCGCACGATGGCCAGTAGCCGGCGATGCAGAACGCCGATCTGCTCGCGAAGCACCCGTCGGACAATCAGCAGCGGGTCCACCAGAATGCCCAGGTCGGGCAGGTTCTCGACTAGCTCCTTGATGCGTGCCTCGAACTTGACCGTTCCCACTACGCCCACCTTGAGACCGAAGTTGCGCAAGGTGGCGCGCAGGTCGTTGTCGATAGCAATGGCCTTCGACTGAAGCAGCTTCCGGTGGGTCAGCAGCATCCGTAGTTTCTGACTGCGTAACGTCTTCACATGCACCGGACGATAAAGCCCTACCCGCATCATCTGCGCGATGCCGCGCGCATCGTTGCGGTCGGTCTTATTGATCTGCGCCTTTAACACAGCCCTCATATGCCGCGTCTCAACACAGATCACTGGCAAGCCCGCTTCCGCGAGCGCGCTGAACAGCCACTGCGACAGCGGTCCAGCTTCCAGTCCAATTCGCTTGAAGCGATAGGTCAAGTTCTTCAGCACCGACAGCAACGCTTCCGGCTCGCTCGCAATCTTCACTTCCCGAACGATCTTGCCCGCGTCATCCACAATGCAGACGCTGGTCTCCTTGACCGACACGTCCAGTCCAGCAAAATGGTCCATGCTGCGCTTCTCCTTCTGATGCTTGAGGCCGTACACACGGACCTCGTTTCACCATCAGCCTGAAGCGCAGCACCCAAAATTCTTCAGCTATCCACAAGAACGCCGGCCGATTACCCCATCTTTTAGGAGGAGTAAAGGCGACATCGCGAATTTATGATAAAACGCCTCTAGGTCTTGAACGCCGGCATCACGTCCTTGGCGAAGCGGCGCAACTGATCCTTGAATTCCTTGGGCGAAAGTCCTTCCGCCCAATGGATCATGAAATGCTCAAGCCCCGGATATTTTGCCTCGACCGACCTGATGCCGTCGATCACCTCGGCCGGCGTGCCGCAGAACCACGCTTTCTGCGCCACGCCGTCCTTCAGCGATGGCGTGCGTGACGGCGCGCCCGGCGTGCCCCAGGTACGGCCCTGCTCGTCGGCGTACCGCACGAAGCCGAACGGCGCGAACCACTTGAAGCGCTCGTCGTGCGCCGGCTCGAGCTTCTTGATCGCTTCGGCCTGGCTGTCGGCTAGATAGACGCCGGCGCCCCAGATCATGTCTTCGCCGAGCGCAATATTGCGGCCGTGCTTGTGGCAGGCGGCGTGATACGCGCGTATCACGTCGTCGAGGATTTTCTCGCCGTTGAGCGTCACCATCGCCTTCAATCCGTACTGCGCCATC
Source organism: uncultured Alphaproteobacteria bacterium (assembly GCA_963733645.1). Taxonomy (GTDB): domain Bacteria; phylum Pseudomonadota; class Alphaproteobacteria; order Rhizobiales; family Xanthobacteraceae; genus BOG-931. Next base: position 42,939 of record CAVTFP010000004.1, on the reverse strand, counting down.
ATCTCGATGGTCTTGCCGCTGGCGATCGGCATCCAGATCTCCACCGGCAGATGCTTCGGGCGCGGCACCATCGTGATGTCTTTCAGTTTATAGCCGCGGTAATCCACCGGCGGCGGCGCTTCGTAATATTTGCCCTTGAAGTGGAACGACTGCTCATTGAAGCAGCTCAGCAGCAGGCGAAGCTGCTCCTCGAACAATTCGCGGTTTTTATCGGCGTCAAGGAGCGGCGCGCCGAAAGACTCGACCTCGCGGGAGTGATAGCCGCGGCCGACACCGAGCACGACGCGCCCATCCGTCACGATATCCGCCATGGCGTAGTCTTCCGCCATGCGGATCGGATGCCACATCGGCAGCACGTTGAAGGCGCAACCGAACTTCAGCCGCTTCGTTTGGGTAGCGAGCCACAGCCCGAGCTGGATCAGGTTCGGAAAGACTTCGTAGCCCTCGCGCTGGAAATGATGCTCGGCGGTCCACAGCGTGTCGAAGCCGAGCTCGTCCATGAGCTGGGCGACGTCGCGCGCGGTGAAGAAGCCCTGGGCGAGCTGTTTGTCGGTATACAACCGGTCATTGGCCGGAGTGCCGTTTAGCCCGATATTATCGAGCTCGATCTGGCCGACATAGAGGACGTGGAATTTCTTGATCATGTGTTCTTCCCCGGCGCTATTTCGAAGTTGTTGTGCGGCTGAGTCAACTCTAGCCGACGCATGGGGCGCCTGCCACGCGTCCGGTCGGCGATGTCGCGTTGACAGGCGCGGCGGGCCTCGTCAGGCTTCCGGCGACGAGATAGGGGAACGTCCATGAAGAAACTGATGCCGCCGCTTGCGGCACTTTGCCTGATCGCGGCCGTAACGACAGCGCCAGCGCAGGACTGGCCGGCCAAGGAACCCATCAAAGTCATCGTTCCGTTCACGCCCGGCAGCGCCACCGACATCGTCGCCCGCGCCGTGTTCAACCAGGTCTCGCAGCAGATCGGCCAGGCGGTGGTGGTCGAGAACCGCGGCGGCGGCGGCACGACGATCGGATCGGCCGCGGTCGCGCACGCCGATCCCGATGGCTATACGCTATTGGTCAATTCGACGTCGCATGTTGTTGTAGCATCCACCTACGCGCATCTGTCTTATAATGTCGCCGACGATTTTACGGCGCTCTCGAGCCTCGCCTCGCAGCCCTTCGTAGCCACGGCACGCACTAAATACAAAACCATGGCCGACTTCCTGGCCTACGGCCGCGCCAATCCGGGGGCGCTCAATTACGGCTCGAACGGCGTCGGCACCGCGGGCCAGCTTTTCATGCTGAAGATCGCACTCGCGGCGAACATTTCGATGACGCATATACCGTACCGCGGCACCGCCGATGCCATGTCCGAAATGATCGCCGACCGCCTCGATCTTTTCCCGGCTCCGGCGCCGGCGATGATCGAGCTGGCCAAGGCCGGGAAAGTCAGCGCGCTCGCCGTCTCGACCGCGCAGCGTTCGCCCTACATGCCCGATGTGCCGACCGTGGCCGAGACCGGACTGCCCAGCGCCGAATATAACTTCTGGATCGGTGCGTTCGCGCCATCAAAGACGCCGCCGCAGATTTCCGCGCGGCTGCACGACGAGATCGTCAAGGCGCTCGCTTCACCTGACGTGAAGAAGGAGATCACCGGCCTCGGCGCCGATCCCATGCCGATGTCGATGACCGATTTCGACACTTTCGTGCGCAAGGAAATCAAACTTAACGCCGAGATCGTAGCGGCAGCCGGCATAAAGCCAGAATAGAAGCGCGGAGCGATGGAATGATGGCCATGAATAAAATCATACCCGCGCTCGTAGCGCTCTGCGTGATGGTGTCGGTGGCGCTGGCGCAGGACTGGCCGGCGCAGCCGATCCACATGATCATCGCCTACGGGCCCGGCGGCGGCTCCGACATCGTAGGCCGTATCCTGGCGCAAGCGCTGGAACAGCGGCTCGGCAAGCCGGTAATCGTGGAGAACAAGCCGGGCGCCGGCGGCATCCTCGGCAACGAACTGGTCGCCAATGCGGCGCCCGATGGCTACACGCTCGGCGTCATGACCGCTGGCCAGATCATCGCCGCGGTGGGGCGCAAGGACATGCCCTACGATACGATGGCATTGACGCCGGTGGCGCAAGTCGCGACCGCGAGCATGCTGATGGCGGTGCGGCCGGATTTCGCCGCGAACAACCTCAAGGACCTGGTCGCGCTCGCCAAAGCGCAGCCGGGCAAGGTCATCTTCGCCAGTCCGGGCTTCAATGCCACCCAGCATTTTGCCGGCGAACTGCTCAAGCAGACTGCGGGCATCGACATGCTGAGCGTGTCGTTTCGCAGTTCCCCCGAAGCCATCAATGCGGTGCTTGGCAAGCATGCGGATTTTCTGATCGAAACTGTGTCCGCGGTGCTCGGCCAGATTCAGGGCGGCACCATGAAGGCGCTGGCGGTGACCGGCAAGGATCGCTTTCCCGCGGTGCCGGACGTGCCGGCGGCCATCGAGTCCGGCGTGCTGCCGGGCTACGACGTGACGACCTGGTACGGCGTGTTCGGCCCACCCGGCATGCCGGCGCCGATCGTTGCCAAGCTCAACAAGGCGTTGCTCGAGGCCACCGCCGATGCCTCGGTGCGTGACCATATGGTCGCCGCCGGCGTCGTCGTCAAAGGCACCAGCGCGGCGGATTTCGGCGCGTTCGTGACCAGTGAATACAAGCGCTGGGATGCAGTGCGCGTGGCAGCGGGGATTGCGCAGCAGTAGGGAGCGGGCGATGGACGAGAAAGAACTGCATGACCGCGGGCTGAAGCTGCGCGTCGAGATGTTCGGCCGCGACGCGGTCGAAAAGCGCGTCAACGCGCTCGGCGAATTCGGCAAGCCGTTGCAGCACATCATCAATGCGTATGCGTATGGCGACGTGTGGCAGCGCACTGCGTTGCCGGCGGCGACCAAGTCGCTGGTGATGGTGGCGATGATGGCAGCGGCTGGACATCAGAACGAGCTCGGCGTGCATCTGCGCGGCGCGTTGAAGAACGGCTGCAAGCCCGAGGAAATCCAGGAAGTGCTGTTGCTGCTGACATTGTATTGCGGCATCCCGGCCGCCAACGATGCGCATCGCATCGCCGCCGACGCATTGCGCGAGCATGCGACGCGCCTATGATGCCGGCGCGTCCGTCGGGAGAGTGAGCCATGGTTCAGCTTGTCGATAGCGACATCAAGACGCGCGAGGCGCTCGGCTGGAAGGGCATCCACGTGCTGCACTTCATGGGCTCGTCGTGCTCGCAGAAGCTTCGCGTTTTCCTCAACCTCAAGGGTATTGCGTGGCAGTCGCATCCGATCGATCTGCCGAATTACGAGAACATGCAGCCGTGGTTCCTCGGCATCAATCCGCGCGGGCTGGTGCCGGTGCTGGTCGATGACGGCGCTGTGCACATCGAGAGCAACGACATCATCCAGTATCTCGAAAAGAAATTTCCGATGCCGCGGTTGATCCCGGTGGGTCATGAGAATGAGGTCGCGACGCTGCTCCAGCACGAGGATAACCTGCACCTCGATTTGCGCACCCTGAGCTTTCGGTTCGTATTCGCGCCGCCCGGGCCGCCAAAACCCGCAGCCGCGCTCGAGAGCTATCTCGCCAACGGCGCCGGCACCGTGCGAGGCGAAAAGGATCACGAGAAAGAGTTTCAGATCGAATTCTGGCGGCGCGCTGCCGAGGAAGGTTTCACCGACGAGCGGGCGCGCTACTCGGCGCAGAGATTCCGCGGCGAGTTCGACGGCCTCGACATGAAGCTCGCCAACGGCCCCTATCTGTTGGGTCCGGATTTGACGGTGCTCGATATCGCCTGGCTGATCTACGTACACCGGCTGTCGCTCGGCGGCTATCCGTTCGCGCGGCTGCATCCGCATGTCCATGCCTGGGCCGAGAAGCTGCGCGCCATGCCGGAGTTCGCCAAGGAAATCGGCCAGCTTCGCCATTCGCCGGAACAGCTCGATGCCGTCCGCCGCGCCCAGGGTGGCAAAACGCTGGAAATGGTCGCGGGTTTCTGACGATGCGCACGCTCGCAGTTGTCCTAGCGATGCTCGCCACGGCAATGCCCGCAATGCCGGGCCCAGCCAATGCCGGCGAGATCAACGCGTTCATCTCGACCGCGATCAAGTCGGTGACCGACGAACTGTTGCCGCCGTTCGAGCGTAAGAGCGGCGACACCATTCACGCGATCTATGCGCCGCCCGGTGCGTTGCTCCGCCGCTTTGAGGCGGGCGAGCCGGGCGATATTTTCCTGACCGGCAGCAAGGCGATCGACCAGCTCATCGGCGAAGGCAAAGTGTTGTCGGGCCGCACCGATCTCGCCAAGACCGGCATCGGCATCTGCATTCGCAAGGGCGCACGCAGCCCTGACGTCTCGACCGTCGAGGCTTTCAAGCGCGCGCTGCTGGCGGCAAAGAGCGTTGCTTTCGCCTCTCCGGCCAGCGGCAGTATCACCGCGCCGCATATTCTGGCGATGTTTGCGCAGCTTGGCATCGCCGATCAGATGAAACCCAAGTCCGTGCTCTCCGCCGGCGGGCCGAACGGGCGCGTCAGCGTCCTGGTGTCGAGCGGCGAGGCCGAGATCGGCTTGCAGCAGGCGTCCGAGCTTCTGTCGAATCCGGACGTCGAGATGATCGGCATGCTGCCTGCGGAACTGCAGCAGACCACGATCTATTCTGCCGGTATTTCCGCGAGCGCCAGGAATGCCGCCGGCGCCCGCGCCCTCATCAAGGCTTTGACGACGCCTGAGGCAGTTGTGGCGTTCAAATCAAAAGGTCTCGATCCGCTGTGAAGGCAGGTCGCCGCCACTGACTTGTTATTTTGGCGGCGGCACCACCGCCTTGTACCAATCGAAGATCTGTTCGCCGGTCCAGTGCACGACGTCGTGCTTGGCAATGTAGTCGTACAATTGCTCGAAATATTTGATGCGGTGGGCGGCGCCTGTGACGTAGGGGTGTACGCCGATGGCGAATACGCGCGCCGATTCGGCGGATTCGGCGTACAGCCGGTCGAATGCGTCGATGGTGCGTGTGAGCAGCACGTCGGAGTTGTGATGATGCGAGATCATCAAGGTGATGTCGTTGATCTCGGCGCTGTACGGCACCGACAAGATCGGGCCATGCTTGGTTTTCACCCACAGCGGCTGGTCGTCGAGAATCCAGTCACCGAACCAGGTCAGGCCGCACTCGGTGACGTAATCCAAGGTCTCGAAGGTTTGGCCGCGGCCGGGGCCGAGCCATCCGGTCGGCCGCTTGCCGGTGAATTTTTCGATGACGGCACACGATTGTCTGATGACGGCCCGCTGGTCTTCGATCTGCTGGATCGGCATCTGCACGTAGGAGTGCGCCATGAATTCCCAGCCGGCATCGCGTGCCGCGGCGGCGACTTCCGGATAAGTCTCGCAGACCTTGGCGTTGATCGACATGGTCGGCGTGACGCCGGCCTGCTTGAGCGCGCGCATCAGGCGCCAGAAGCCGACCCGCATGCCGTATTCGTACCAGGTCCAGTTCGGCATGTCGGGGATCGGCGTCTGCCCCATCGGCGGCTGCGACAATTGCCGCGCCATCGGCCGCGTGATTTCCCACTCCTCGATATTGACCACCGACCAGACGACCATGCGCGCGTTGCCGGGCAGCTTGAGCGGCGGCCGGGTGAAGGGCGATGAGTAGGACAGGCGCTCGCGCGGCAACATCATGTTCGCTCCAGTTGTCTTACATTGCATGATGCACCCGCATTGATCGGGTTGCCACTTTACCACGCCAGGTCTGCGCATCGGGCCATTGTTCGGCGGGGCGACGCGCAAACGGCAATGCAACAAATTCGCCGACTGCGGCGCAACCAAATTGGTTTCCGCTCGTTTTCGCGATGGGGCTGTCCAATAGGGAGAGTGCCCAAATGTGTGATTACAGTCTTCAAAATGTCAGATCACGGCCGGCGTCGGTGGGCGACAAGCTCGTCACGCGCGATTTTGGCACCGGCACACGCGGCTTCGGCGCCGCGCAGGATGCCGGCCTTGCGGTCTGCGTTTTGCCCGGGACAGAATTGGCGTTTGACGGCGAGGTGAGCTGCACCTCGGTCGGCCTGCTGTCATGGCGCGGTCGGGTCATCAACCATAAGACGGCTATTTTCCGGCAGATCAACAGGGGAAAGGTAGCCGCGCATCACGATGCGCTGGAATTTCCCGATGGCCGGATCATGCTTTTGACGCTGCTGCGCGAAGGACAACAGGCGACCGTGCTGCAATTGCCGGCGCAGCCGAAGACGGCGGAAGAAGCGGCGTCGCAGCGGCGCGAAGCCTTTACTGGTTGATCGGCGCGTAGGGCGGCCGCTGCGAGGCGGGCGTGCCAACGGTCAGGCGTCAGTCGATCTGCGCGCCGGATGCCTTGATGATTGGCGCCCATTTCGCGAGTTCCGCTTTGACGAAATCGGCAGTCGTCGCCGGCGTGCTGCCGGGCGTCGGATCGACGCCTGCCTTTATCAGTGAGTCGATCACCTGGGGATCGGCCAGCGCCTTATTGGCGGCGTCGTTGAGCCTATCGACGATGGGCTTTGGGGTGCCGGCCGGCGCCAGGATCGCATTCCAGGTGTAGCATTCGAAGCCCTTCAGACCTTGCTCATCCAGGGTCGGCAGGTCCGGCAGTGCGCCAAGCCGCTTCAACATTCCGGCGCCGAGCGCGCGCAGCTTGCCCGACTGCGCCAGTGGCAGCGCGGTCGGCGTGGCATCGAACGCCATGGTGATCTGGCCGCCCATCAAGTCGGTGTCCATCGGCGCCGAGCCTTTGTACGGCACATGGGTGATTTCGAGGCCACCGGCCATGGCTTTGAATTCCTCGCCGCACAGATGCAGGATCGAGCCAGTGCCAGACGAGCCGTAATTGTATTTGCCGGGGTTGGCCTTGATCAGTGCAATCAGGCTTTTGACGTCGGTTGCCGGAACCGAAGGATTCACCAGCAGCAGCGTCGGCGTCACGCCGACACGCGCGACGGGCGTGAAATCCTTGATCGCATCGTAGGGCATGCTCTTGTAGACGCCCGGGTTGATGGCATTGGTGGATACCGTCGCGAACAACAGTGTGTAGCCGTCGGGAGTTGATTTGGCGACGTAGTCGCCGCCGATATTGCCGCCGGCGCCGCCCTTGTCCTCGACAACGACGGTTTGCCCGAGCACTTGTCCCATCTTCCCGGCCATGATGCGGCCGACCACATCCGTCGGGCCGCCGGCGGCGAACGGAATGATCAACTGCGGCGGCCGCGTGGGATAATTGTCCGCGGCTCGAGCGGTGGTGCCGGCGAGTGCGATCGCGGCTAGGGCGGCGAGGTAATGTCTACCCAGATATCGGTTCATTGAAATCCTCCCAGATCTCATGAACACGATAGCACTTCAGCGCAGCAGGAGCAGTCCTGAAACGACCGGCCGCAAGCGCGTCAGATCACCGCTGCTCGGCTTCCAGCATCTTGCCGAGGACGCGTTTGTAGCGCACGCAGCCGACATCGACAGCCAGCACCACGGGATCGAGCGGCTCCGTGGCCTGCTCGATGACTCGCTGCTGCGCCTCGATCACCGGCGCATCCTGCTCCTCGAACGCGAAGCGGCGCATCTCGGCGACCTTCGACTGCAGATCGCGATTGAGTTTGTCTTCGGTCGTTTGCACGCCCCAGCGAACGGCGGTGAAGAAGTAATGCGTCGAGCGCTCGTTCTCCGGCGTTAGCAGGTGGATGGCGTGATAGCCGGTGCCGGTTTCGGGTTCCGCGCCCATTTTGCAGATGCCGGTGAACAGCCGCAGTGTCGACGGCGCCATCCAGCGCATCTTGGTGAACTTGTCGACGCGCGGCGGATGGTTCGGCCAGAATTGCGCGAACATGCCGGGCGGTGCCGAATTGGTGGCGTAGCGTCCGACCACGACGTCGTCGCCGTCCTGCTCGGCCGTGATTTCGGATTCAACCGTGTCGGCGTTGCCGAGAATGCCTTCGTGCAGATACGAGGTGTGGCTGAGGTCGAGCAGGTTGTCGATGATGAGTTGATAATTTGCCTTGATGACGATGCTGTCGCGTTTGGTGGTGTGCAGTTCCGGCACGTTATCAAGCACGCCAAAGTCCGGAATTTTGCTTTCGTCGGCCGCCGCGGCACCCATCCAGATCCACACCGCTTTGTGCTTCTCGATCACCGGGTAACTTTTCACTTTCGCCCGCGGCGGAATGTTCTTGGTGCCGTGCGGATTGCGCACGCAGGCGCCGCTGCCGTCGAATTCCAAGCCGTGATAGGCGCACTGGATGCGATCGCCGCCAACGAGTTTGCCCAGATGCAGCGGCGCGAAGCGGTGTGCGCAGCGGTCGGCGATTGCCGCAACGTTGCCGTCAGCCTTGCGAAACAGCACCACTGGCTCGTTCATGATGGTGCGCGGCACCAGCTCACCGTCGCCGATGCCGTCGGACCATGCCGCCACATACCAGGCGTTGCGCAGATACGGTCCTTCGATCATGTCCTGGTGCGGTTTTGCACCGTTACCGTTTGCTTGAGCGGGTTGCGTCATTGGGTCGTCTCCTCGCGGCGCGAGCCTGCCGCAAACGATAGCATGGCTCGCCGCGGCGGTCAGCGGCCAGCATGGTAATGCGGGCCCGTCGCCGAACGCCATCTTGCTCGAATTCAGTTTTGGTCTTGATCGGCTCGCGGCCAATCCGGACGTAGCAGCGCCATTATCAATTCATCGCGGTGGACGCCGCCGAAAAACGCGCTGCCCCGAGCAATACCTTCGGCCTGGAAGCCGACCGCCTCATAGACGCGGCGCGCCCGGGCGTTGTCCGGAAACAGGCCGAGCCAGATCCGATAGGCTTCGGTATCATTGAAAATGCGCTCGACAAGTTTCGCCAGCATCGCCTTGCCGTTCCCGCGGTCTGGATCGCAAACGGCGAAACGCTGTATAAGCGTCACGCGTTCGCGCGACGCCCAGTCGCGGACAATAGCGAAACCGATCGGTTCCGATTCTGCACGGGCGATGAAATAGGCATAACGGCCGTCACCCAGCGCCGTTCGATGCTGCGCGTCGTCCCAGCGGCCGACCAGGTGTTCATATCCCGGCCGCCGCTCGGTCGCCATGATGAAGGGAATATCCGCGGCAACTCCTCTGACGAGCTGTAATGCATTCGGTTTCAAGGCACGTCCGGTCCGAGTGAGGGCGATGAATGGCGGCATTATACAATATCGGCCGGATTCTTGACCGTACCGCATGAAGAGCCTACGGCGGCGCGGCGAGTGGCGACCAATGATCCTATCAACTAACATGCGGGCCAAGACCGTATCGCAGCGGCCATCCGGGAGGGCGTCGTGAGGGTTGTGTCGTATCGTCATGAGGGCAAGCACGGCGTCGGTGTCGTGACCGGCGCCAAAGGCATCATAGCATTGGCCAAGGCCGCGCCGGCTCTGCCCGGCGATCTGCGCCAGATTTTACAGATCGATCCGGCGCTGGAGAAGGTCCGCGCCGCCACGGCGGGCAAATCGGCGGATTTCTCGCTCGACGATATCGCTTTCGATCCGGTGATCCGCGAGCCGCACGCCACCTGGGCGCTGGCGCTCAACTACAAGCTCCATATCGAAGAGACCGGGCTCACCACCTCGCAGGTCTATCCGCAGATTTTCCTCCGCATGCCAATCAGCCAGGTCGGACACAAGGAACCGCTGTGGGCGCCGCGCAAGGATGTCGCCGAGGCTTACGATTACGAAGGCGAATTGGCGATGATCATTGGCAAGCCCGGCCGCTACATCAAACGCCAGGACGCCTTCAATCATGTCGCCGGCTATTCTTGCTACAACGAAGGTTCGGTGCGCGAATATCAGGGGCACAATCGGCAATTCGGCCTCGGCAAGAATTTCGAGCGTTCCGGCAGCTTCGGGCCGTGGCTGATGACGCCCGACGAATTCGGCGATCCGGCCGATCACACGTTGATGACGCGCCTTAACGGCATTGCGCGGCAAAATGCCAAAATCTCCGGCCTGTTGCACGACGTGCCGCGGCTGATCGAATACCTGTCCGAAGGCTACACGTTGCAGCCCGGCGACGTTATCGTCACTGGTTCGCCCGGCGCGCTGCCGCTGCGGCCGGGCGAACAGCCGGAGAAACCCGTTGGTAAAGTCATCGTCTCCGGCCAACTGCACATGCGTCCCGGCGATGTCTGCGAGGTCGAAGTCGACGGATTGGGCGTGCTGTCCAATCCTGTAATCGAAGACCCGACGCCGAAACCTTAGCGCCGCGCGGTGACACGGCGAATTGCAACCATCAGGTCCGAAAAGGGGAGTGAACGTGATCGACCGGATTTTTGCTTCAACACTCGTAGCAGTGCTCGCCGGCTTCGCGTTGGCGGCGCCGCCCGTTTCGGCGCAGGACTATCCGACACGGACGGTCACCGACATCGTCGCCTCAACGCCCGGCGGCGGCACCGACATCGTCTCGCGTATCGTCGACGAACAGCTTTCCAAGCAGATGGGCCAGCCGTTCATTGTCGAAAACATCGCCGGCGCCGGCTCGCTGACCGGTACCGTCGTTGCCGCCAAAGCGACGCCGGATGGCTACACGCTGCAGACCGGGCTGAACGCCAGCATGGCGGTCAATCCAAGCCTGTTCGCAAATCTGCCCTACGATCCGGTGGCGGATTTCGAGCCGGTCGGGATGCTGGCGCAATTTCCATTCGTGCTCGTCGTCAGCAATAACTTTCCGGCACATTCGGTCAAAGAACTTATTGAACTGGCGAAAGCGAAGCCCGGCGAAATAAATTATGCGTCGGCCGGCAACGGCACCGGGCAGCATCTGTCGATGGAACTGTTCAAGCTGATGACCGGCATCAATCTGGCGCATGTACCGTATCGCGGCGCCGCGCCGGCTTATACCGACGTCATGTCAGGACAGGTTCCGGTGTTTTTCGACAATCTCGCAAGCGGATTGGGCCAGATCAAAGGCGGCAACGTGCGCGCGCTCGCGGTCACGGGCAAACAACGATCGCCGCTATTGCCCGACGTGCCGACGATCGAGGAAGCCGGCGTTCCGGGTTACACCTATTACACCTGGTTCGGCCTGTGGGCGCCGAAAGGCACGCCGCAGCCAATCATCAACAAGCTCAATGCTGAAATCAAAAAGGCGCTCGTCGAGCCGGCGGTGAAGGACCGCATCATTGCGGCCGCCGGTGAGACCATGGACATGCCGCTCGCCGACATCAAGCCGTTCCTCAAAAGCGAGATCGCCAAGTGGGCGGATGTGGTCAAGCGCGCGAATATTCAGGTCCAATAGGTGGCGCAGGGTACGTGGACTGCTGCGCAGCAGGCGCGTAGGTTTGCATAAATTGTGCAGGAGGAAACCATGGCCGAAGCATCAACGCTTGCCGACATCGCCTCGCGTTTCATCGACACCGAGTCGGTGCCATGGATCGAGACATCGCCGGGCAACAAGATGAAAGTGATCTATCACGATCAGGGGAGCGGCATGCTGACGATACTGTCCAAGCTCGCGCCCGGCTCCGGCATTCCCGCGCATGTGCACGAGGATCTCGAGCAGACCTTCGTGCTCGAAGGCTCGCTGGTCGATGACGAGGGCGAATGCACGGCAGGTAATTTCGTTATCCGCGCCAAGGGCAGCCACCACGCGCCGACGGCGCCGAACGGCTGTACCATGCTGGTGTTCTTCCTCAAGCCGACGGAAGGGTTGAAGAAGGCGCTGCTCAAGAACGCCTGAACCATTACGGGGAACTTGAGCCCGGCGAATTGCCGCCGTCGTGACATCTTTATGTGCCTACCATTTACGCGCCATTCAGCCACTGTTCACTGCGGCTGCGGCATGAAGCAAAGGTGGCTCCGCATCACGGGGCGACGTTTGAACCGGGAAGGAAATCACATGATAAAGACGATTATCTTGGGCGGCGCATTAGCTTTCGGTCTGGCGACGGTAGCGAGCGCCGGAATCGCATATACGCCGATCGAAACCTCCGACAGTCTGGTCGTGAAGGTCGCGGAAGGATGCGGAGCGGGATGGTGGCGCGGGCCGCAAGGCCGTTGCCATCCGATGGCGGTCGGTCGCGCCTGCCCACCCGGATACCACCTCGGCCCAGAAGGCAAGAAGTGCTGGCCGAACTGATTACTCAGGGCAGTACGTGAATAAGCAGCGGCCGGCCATCAAGGTCCGGCCGTTCGCTTATTGAAGCTCAACCTCTATCTCGACCAGAGCAAAGTCATCGATGCCTGGGCCGACGCTGCGTTCTCGCGTCTTCGACTGTGACCGCTTGCGCAGCACTCGCGCTAAAAGATGATATAGATCGGCCCATGAAGCGACGGCAATTCTTCACGCTGCTCGGAGGAGCGGCGGCCACGGCGTGGCCGTTTGCGGCGCGCGCGCAGCAGCCGATGCCGGTGATTGGCCTCTTGCACATCGGCGAGCCTTTTGTTTATCCGCTCTCGGGATTACGGGATGGCCTAAAAGCGGAGGGCTACATCGAGGGCCAAAGCCTGGCTATCGAGTATCGTTGGGCCAAAAATGATGTCAGTCGCTTGCCGGACTTGGCCGCCGATTTGGTTCGCCTCCACGTCGACGTTATCGTCGCTCTGACGAGCGGGCCAGCGGCGCTCGCCGCCAAAAATGCGACCAATTCGATCCCGATCGTATTCGGTTATGGCGGCGATCCGGTCGAAACCGGTCTGGTCAACAGCATCAATCGGCCGGGCGGCGACATAACTGGAATTACCTCCATGAGTGGGGAGCTTGGCGGCAAGCAACTTGGGCTCCTGCATGAGCTGTTGCCTGGCGCTACGCGCTTCGCCATTCTTCTCAATCCCAAAAATCGATCTACAGAATCCTTGAGAACAGAGGTTCAAGCGGCTGCATCCGCCAACGCCGAGCAACTTGAAGTTCTCTACGCCGCTACGAGCGGCGAGATCGATTTGGTATTCGCGCAACTTGTCGAACGGAAGGTCCATGGACTTTTGATCACGACCGACACGCTTTTCAACGATCGCCGCGCCCAACTGATCACGTTGACGGCTCGATACGCGGTGCCCGCGATCTTTCCGTTCCGCGAGAACGTGGAAGCCGGCGGCTTGATGAGTTACGGCCCCAATTTGCCCGACCGCGATCGCCAAGTCGGTATCTATGTCGGCCGCATTCTCAAAGGTGAGAAACCATCGGACTTGCCGATCGTGCGCGCGACCAAGTTTGAATTTGTCATCAATAAGCAGACCGCAAAAACGATGGGTCTCACAATTCCCAACAATCTGCTCGCACTCGCCGACGATGTGATCGAATGACCACGATATCTCTCGCTCCCTCGCTTTCGGCGCACGGCGCTGAAATTCCTGCCATCGGCATCGGCACGTCCGGCATGGGCGATGTCCGCGCCGAGCATATCGCCACCGCGCTGAAGGCGGGCTACCGGCACATCGACACCGCGCGGAAATACGGCACCGAAGGCGTCGTCGGCGAGGGTATGCGCGCCTCGGGCGTGCCGCGGCAGGATATCTTTCTGTGCACCAAGGTGTCGCACGAAAATCTGCACGCTGCCGATTTCGCACGCTCGGTCGAGCAAAGCCTCAAGGCGCTGGGCGTCGATTACGTCGATCTCCTCTTGGTGCATTGGCCGGAGAAGAACACGCCGCTCGCAGAAACCATGGGCGCGCTTGCCAAGGCGAAGCGGCAGGGCATGACCCGCCATATCGGCGTCGCGAATTTCAATATCGCAATGATCGACGAGGCGATCCGGCTGTGCCCGGAGCCGCTGGTGACGCTGCAAGCCGAGTGTCACCCCTATATCGACCAGACCAAGGTGATCGAAGCTTGCCGCAAACGCGGGCTGGTGCTCACGGCCTATTGTCCGCTGGCGCGCGGCCGTCTGATCGGCGATCCGGTGCTGGCTGACATCGCGCATAGCCACGGCAAGACCGTGGCGCAGGTGGCTTTGCGCTGGCTGATGCAGCAGACCATCATCGCCGCCATTCCGCGCTCGTCGAACGCAATGCGCATTGCCGAGAATATCGACGTCTTCGATTTCGAGCTCGGCGCCGCCGATATGGCGCGCATCGCCGCGCTCAAACGTCCGGACGGCCGAACCGCCAATCCCGCCGGCCGCGCGCCCAAGTGGGATTGATGTCATCATCCGCGCAAGCGGATGATCCAGTATTCTCAAAGATCGAGGTTCGACTTCGGAGCAGTGGATACTGGATGCCCGCCTTCGCGGGCATGACGGAAGGAGGAAACCGCTATGTCCGACTCACCGAAATATTTCATGTACTTTCCCGGCAATTACCGCTGGTCGGCGGCTTTTGTGAATATGCTGGGCACCGCGCCAAATGGCGGCGTCGATATCAGCGAGTTGCACCGGATCGGCCGCATGCTCGAAGGCAAAAGCGGCGACGATGACGAAGCCTGGTTCGGCGCCTGTGCCACGGTCGCCGACACGGTGCGCGGCCTCGCCGATAAATTCCGTGCCGAAAACTTTCCGGTTGCGGCGGCGCCGTTCTATCTGCGTGCCGCTCACTATTATCAGATGGGGGAGCGTTTTCGCACGCCGAAGGACGCCCGCGCGCTCGATGCCTATCGCACGTCGATTGAGTGTTTCCATCAATTCGTCGCGCTGTCGGGATCGAAGATCGAGATCGTCGATGTGCCGTTCGAGGGCAACAAGCTTCCGGGCTACTTCGTGCCGGCGCACCCCCTTCCAACCCTCCCCCGCGAGCGGGGGAGGAACGGGAGGGGGCAGCCGCCCTGCGTGGTGTTTTTCGACGGCCTCGACGTCACAAAGGAAATCCAGTTCTTGCGCGGCGTGCCCGATCTCGTCCGCCGCGGTATCTCCGTGCTGGTGATGGATGGTCCCGGAACTGGTGAAGCGATCCGCTTCCGTGGTATGCCGCTGCGTCACGATTATGAGAAAGCCGGCAGCGCCTGCATCGATTATCTGGAGCGGCGCGGCGACGTCGATGCCGAGCGTATCGGCATCGTCGCTATCAGCCTCGGCGGCTATTACGCGCCGCGCTGTGCGGCGCTGGAGCCGCGTTTTGCCGCCTGCATCGCCTGGGGCGCGATCTGGGACTATTACGGCACCTGGAAGAAACGCATCGATGCCGGCTTCAAGGCGTCGATGTCGGTGCCCGGCCATCACATCATGTGGATCCTCGGCGTCGATACGCTCGATGCCGCATTGAAGAAGCTCGAGCCGTTCCGGCTCGACGGTGTCGTCCAGAAGATGCGCTGCCCGTTTCTGGTGGTGCACGGCGAGGACGACGAGCAGATCCCGCTCAAGGACGCGCAGGCGCTCTATGACGCGTGCGGTTCAGCCGACAAGACGTTGCGGGTCTTCACGGCCGAGGAAGGTGGCGCGCAGCACTGCCAGCGCGATTATCTCTCGCTCGGCACCGCAACCATGTGGAATTGGTTCGAGGACAAGCTCGCTCGGGCATGAGGTTATTGACCTCACGACCGGCGGGACCACCCTCGATTTCAGCCGGCCGCGCCGGGAAGATTCTTTTTAGCCGTGCGGGTCATGATGCAACCCAACGGGATCACTGCGATCAAAGCCAACGCGATGATCCCCAGTAACAGATTGACGAGCATGTGCTTCTCCATCGCTGCGTCGCCAGCGAATGCTGCACGTGTTTCCTAGCCCTGCGGATCCGCAGCGCTACGGCAAATTAGTCTCGATTGCTGGCAGAATGCGTCGCCCGCCGAGAGGCACTATCGCTGCCGGTACGCCCATCGGAACGTCGGCATGTTCCGCTGGCAGCTCTGCAAATAAGACTACACCTTGCCGATCCGGGCACAACGGCAAAAGCCGCTGCGCCACAGCCAGATAGGCCAGCGTGCGATTTTGACGCATGTTAGAGAGGCGGGGAAATGAACGGCAGCGATTGGGCGTCGCGCGACCGTCACAAATAGTCCTTCAAAGCCTGCCGCAAAATTTCCCGCGACGGCTCCGAGCCATCGACGAGGCGGATGCTACGGCGCTTGATTTTCCAGCCGTCGGCGGTGCGCACCAATTCCCAGCGATTGGTGACGACGCGGTGGATGTGGTAGCCGCGCGAGGCACCGTGATTAGGCACTTCGATCGCTTCGCCGGATTTATTCGGCGTCAATATCTGCAGGTAAGACGTTACGACCGCATGGTCACCGTTAAGCGCGATGTAAGGCAGTCCGGTGAAATGAGCGAGGCCGCCGGCGATCGCGGCCTGGTGCCCCTCGCTCTTAAGCAGTGCGCCCAGCGCCTTATTGCCGGTTGCGCCAACGAGTTCCGGGCCGCGGTCGAACACCCCGTCGTCCGTATAGGTGGCTTCGGCATAATAGTCGGCGCCGGTATCGGCGCTCGGCGGATGGCTGGCGATCAGATTATAGATTTCGAGGCGGTCTTCGATCGCCCGGATTCGCTGCTCAAGCGGGCCGATTGGCTGGTCCATCGCGGCTCTCCAAAATTTCGATACCCAAGGCACTTGGTCGTGTTTTATCATGGCTGGGGCTGAACATTTCCAGCGTGCGCCGGGACACAATCTGGCGCCCCTTCTTGCGTAAGCGGGAGCACATTTTATGACGGCTGGCGGCGAAATTGATCGCCGTTCGTTCCTGGTCGGCGCCAGCGCGGCAGGCGGCGGCCTCGCGCTCGGCTTTGCCGTCCCGCTTGGCGGCGCGCCGGCAAATGCCGCCGGGGCGGTCTGTGAAATCAATTGCTGGGTCATGATCGCGCCGGACGACACGGTCACCATCCGCACGGCGCATGCCGAGATGGGGCAGGGCGTCATGACCGCACTCGCCATGCTGGTCGCCGAAGAACTCGAGTGCGACTGGGCGAAGGTCCGCGCCGAATTCGTCGCACCGGACCAAAATCTGCGCCGCGACCGCGCATGGGGCGACATGTCGACCGGCGCAAGCAAGTCAATCTCGTCGTCGCAAGCCTATCTGCGCCGGGCCGGCGCCACGGCGCGTCAGATGCTGATTGCGGCCGCTGCCGCGCGCTGGAAAGTCCCGGCGTCGGAATGCGTTGCGCAGAATAGCGTCATCACCCACGTGCCAAGCGGCCGCACGCTGACATTCGGCGCCGTTGCCGCGGATGCCGCCATGATCGTGCCGCCGGCCGACGTTGCGCTGAAGAAGCCCGATGTGTGGAAGCTCGCCGGTACGCCGCAGCGGCGGCTCGACGTGGCCGACAAGGTCATGGCGCGGACACTCTATGCCATCGATGTGCGATTGCCCGACATGCTTTATGCCGCCGTCGTGCATTGCCCGGTTTATCAGGGCGAGGTGAAGTCGATCGACGAGAGCTCGATCGCGGGGATGCCAGGCGTCCGTCGCATCGTGCGGCTGCCGAGCGCGGTCGCTCTGATTGCCAATTCCTGGTGGCGGGCCAAGCGCGCCGTCGACGCGCTGCGCGTGGAATGGGACGACCGCGGCAACCGCAATGTTTCAAGCGCGTCGATCGCCGATGTCGTGCGTGAAGGTCTTTATTCGCCGCCGACTCAGGTCGGCCGCGCCGACGGTGACGTGGTGGCGGCATTGGCGGGTGCGTGCCGGCGTTTCGAGTCGGACTATGCGGTGCCGTTCCTGGCTCACGCCACCTTGGAGCCGCAGACCTGCACCGTGCACGTCACCGCCGATCGGGTCGAAATCTGGGCGCCCACCCAGGACGCGATGTCGACGCTGTTCATTGCCGCCGCGGCAGCCGGCGTGACCCATGACAAGGTCGTGGTGCATCCGGTGATGCTCGGCGGCGGTTTCGGCCGCCGCAACGTGGTGCAGGATTTCGTCGCTGAGGCCGTGATGATCGCCAAGGAGGTGCCGCAGCCGGTCAAGATGCTGTGGAGCCGCGAGCAGGACGTGGCGCACGATCTATATCGGCCGGTCGGCATGGCGCGGCTCGCCGCCGGTCTCGATGCCGACGGCATGCCGACCGCGCTGACCATCCGACTTGCCGGACCGTCGTTCGTCGCATCGCTGGTGCCGCAAATGGGCTCGCAAATCGTCGATCTGAGCTTTGTCAGCGGATTGACGTCGGAACTGCCCTACGCGTTTCCGAATTATCTGGTCGATGCGGCGATTATGCCGACCCACGTGCCGCTCGGCGCCTGGCGCGGCATCAATTACACGCAGAACGCCTTCTACCGTGAAAGCTTCATCGATGAGCTGGCGCATGCCGCGGGGATCGATCCGTATCTGTACCGGCGGCGGCTTGCTCGCAACAGCCCGAAAAATGTCGCCGTACTCGACGCCGCAACACGTGCGGCGAATTGGGATGAGCCGCCGCCGGCCGGCGTGTTCCGCGGCATCGCCCTCAATGCGGCCTGCGGCTCCTATTGTGCGCAGGTGGTCGAGCTTTCGGTCACCGACGGCCGTGTGCGCGTGCATCGGGTTGTTTCGGCGATCGACTGCGGCCATGTTGTCAATCCGCTGTCGATCGAAATGCAGATTCAGGGTGGCATCATCTATGCGATGACGGCGGCGATGTACGGCCAGATCACCATCAAGGACGGCGCCGCCGAGCAGTCAAACTTCAACGATTACGAAATGGTCCGGCTTGCCGACGCGCCGGAAGTGGTGAGCGTCATCATGCCGAGCGGAGATTTCTGGGGCGGCGTTGGCGAACCGCCGATACCGCCGCTGGCGCCGGCGTTATGCAATGCGATCTTCGCCGCGACCGGCAAGCGAATCCGCTCGCTGCCGATCAAAAACCACGACCTGCGCATATGAGCAAGGCAACAGCGGTGCTGCATCCAGGCCAGCCGGCTGTTCTTCCGCCCGCCGGGAGCATCAGTTTCGAGATCGCAGAGGGCCAGAAGCTCAAACTCACGCAGCCCGAGGGTGAGCAGGTCGCCGACCTGATTTCGTTCAACAGAGACGACCGCCGCGAACTGCTGTCGATGCTGACCAGTCGCGCGATCAACCTGAGCTGGAAGCTGACGGCCCCGCATGTGCTCTACAGCAATCTCAGCCGCAGCATGTGGCAGATCGAAGAGGACCTGACCGGCGAAAACTATTGCGGCGGCGGCTATTGCAGCGAACACATGAACGTCGCCCGTTACGGCGAGCGCGGCCGGGGCGCGCCGAACTGTCAGTCCAACCTGGAAACGGCGATCCGCGGTTATGGAATGGACCGCTGGAACTTCAATATCGATGCCTGCTTCAATATCTTCATGACGGTGGCTTACGACCCGAATGGCGTCTGGGAGATCAGGCCGCCGAAGGGCAAGCCCGGCGACTATATGATCATGCGTGCGCTGATGCCGCAGATCGTGGCGATCTCGAACTGCCCGATCCTGTTCAATCCTTGCAATAATTTCCGGCTCAAGCCGTTGACGCTGGAGATATTGAAGTAGCGTGACGCAAGGACCGCGCCCTGCTTACGCGTAGGCGGCTTTGCTTTTCACTATCATCGGTAAGCCGCCGGCCGGCCGCAGGGTCACCCGCAACAGCGGCCACACGGCGTGCCCCGGGGCGACCTGAAAGTCGAAGTTCCTGGCGATGCCGGCGAGGATGAGGGTGGCCTCCTGCAACGCAAAGGCCGATCCGATGCAGGTCCGGATGCCCGCGCCGAACGGGACATAGGCGAAGCGATCGATCGCGTTCTTGGCCTTGCCGAGGAAGCGGTTCGGATCGAAGACATTCGGATCGTGCCAATATAATTTATGACGATGCAGCACATAGGGCGCGATCACGATCAGCGTGCCGCGCTTGACCCGCTCGCCGGCAAGCTCGTCCGGCCCCATCGCGACGCGGCTGATCGCGGCGATCGGAGGATAAAGCCGGATCGCCTCGTCGATCAAAGCGCGCGTCTCGACCAGCCGCTCCGCCAGTCCGGCGACCGGGCCTTGCATCTCGCGCTCCGCTTCGGCCTCGACGCGCGCGCGCCATTCCGCCGATTGCGACAGCAGAAACATCGACCAGGTCAGCGTGTTGGCGGTGGTTTCGTGTCCCGCCGCGATGAAGGTGAGAATGTTGGAACGGACTTCCGCTTCGTTCAATTGCTGGCCGGTTTCCGGATCCAGCGCGGCAAGGAGCAGCGTAAGAATATCGTCGGCGTCATCGCCCGCGTTGGCGCGGGCACGCTGCCGTCGCGTGGCGATGATCTCGTCGATGGCGGTTTCGAAGAAACGCAGCGTTGAACGCACCCGCAAATGCGACAGCCGCGGCACTGACGGCGGCAGGCCGAGCAAATCGAGCGGGTCGATCTTGCCGATCGTATTGAAATAGGTACTCATCGCGGCGCGGATTTCCTCGGCCTCGCGGCCGAAGCCGTCGGAGAAGATCGTCCGCTCGAGCACGTCGAGGGTGACGCGCGACATTTCTGCCGCGACATCAACCGGAGTTCCGCCGTTGCGCCGCCATCGCCCGGACAGTGCATGACCCGCAGCTATCATCGCCGGCGCAAAATCCATGATGGTCTTGCGGGCAAACACCGGCGCGACGGTGCGGCGCTGGGCGCGCCAGCGCTCGTTTTCGGCACTCAGAAGACCGTCACCGAGCCCGGCCGAAAGCACGCGGCGCTGGATGGTGTCTTTCTGATAATTGCCCGCGTTGTCGAGCAATACATGACGAATGGCATTCGGCTCATGCACCAGCAGAACGTGCGTGAGCGGCAAGCCGCCGGCGACCACCGGTTTCTCGAAATGCTCCTGCGCCCAGCATTCGAGCGGATTGCGTTTAAGCGTGGAAATGAGGCGGAGCACGCCAAGCTGCTTTGGCTGCGGCACCGGCGCGGGCGGCCGATAGGCGCCAACGGGCGCAATCCAACGATCATCGCGCGGGACGGCGATGCCCATCTCCTCCGCCGCTTGCAGTGCAAACGTCATTGCTCGATGGAAACTTGTAAGGCTTAGCCCGTGGTCTCAGCCGGGGCAATCTAACGGGGTCACCGCAGGCGATCAACCGAAGCAGGCGCGTGGCGCTGGCCAAGTCAGTGTCGGCCGAACAGCTTATCGAGCAGCCAGGAATCGAGGGTGCCGCCGTTGCCGCCGTTATTGCGCTGGCCGGTATCGGCCGCGGCGCCGTCGGGGCTTTGCGCCAGCGGCGGCGCCGTATTGAGCCAGCCGCCGCCAAGACCCGGCAGCGCTATCGGCGCAACGCCCTGATGGGCGGCTTTCATGAACCGGCTCCAGATTTCGACCGGCAACCCGCCGCCAACCGCCTTCTTGGTCGGTGAATTGTCATCGTTGCCGAGCCAGATGCCGGTGACGATGTGCGAGGTGTAGCCGATGAACCAGGCGTCGCGGAAATCCTCGGTGGTCCCGGTTTTGCCCGCGGCCTGCCAGCCCGGCAGATCGGCCCGGCGAGCGGTACCCGAAACCAGCGTCTCGTGCATCATGGTATTCATCATCGCCACATAGCGTGCATCGACGATGTGGCCGAGCTGCTGAGTTTGGCGCGCGTAGAGCGTCTTGCCGTCGGCGCTGCGGATGCGCTCGACGACGTGCGGCGCCACTGCAAGACCGCCGTTGGCGAAGGTCGCATAGGCCGAAACCATTTCGAACACGGAGACTTCCGAGGTGCCGAGCGCGATCGAAGCGTTCGGTTCCAGCTTGGACTCGATGCCGAGCCGGTACGCGGTGCGTGCCACGGCGTTGGGGCCCACTTCCAGTGTCAGCCGCACCGAGACGGTGTTGAGCGAATTGGCCAGCGCCTGAGTCAATGTCACCGGGCCGAGATATTCGCGCTCGTAATTCTCCGGCTTCCAGCCTTTCACCGAAATCGGCGCATCCTCGCGCACAGTGTCGGGAGTCAGTCCGCGTTCGAGCGCGGTGAGATAGACAAACGGCTTGAACGACGAACCGGGTTGGCGCTTGGCGTCGATGGCGCGATTGAACTGGCTGTCGCCATAATTGCGGCCGCCGACCAGCGCGCGCACAACTCCATCCGGCGTCATCGCGACCAGTGCGCCTTGGCCGATATTGAGCTTGCCGCCCTTTTGCGCCAGCGCATCGTCGAGCGATTGCTCGGCCGCGCTCTGTAACGCCGGGTCGATCGTGGTGTCGACGGTGATATCCTGATCGACATGGCCGATCAGGTCGTCGACAGCGTCCATCACCCAGTCGGCGACGTAATTGACCGATCCGCCTCCGCTCGGCTTTCGCGCCTGCGCCGGGCTTATCAGCGCGCGTTTGGCGGCATCGTCGCCGATCATCTTCTGCTCGGCCATCGCGGCGATGACGAGGCCGGCGCGGCGCTCGGCGCCGTCAGGATTGCGGGTCGGCGCCAATCGCGACGGCGATTGCACCAGGCCGGCCAGCATCGCGGCTTCGGGCAGCGCCAATTGCCGCGCCGACTTGCCGAAATAACGCTGCGCGGCGGCTTCGATGCCGTAGGCGCCGGCGCCGAAGTAGACGCGGTTGAGATAAAGCTCGAGAATTTCCGCTTTCGAGAACTTGTGCTCGAGCCACAGCGCTAGCACGACTTCCTGCAATTTGCGAGAGACCGTGCGCTCCTGGGTCAAGAACAGATTCTTGGCGAGCTGTTGCGTCAGCGTCGAGCCGCCTTGCGAGGCGCCGCGATGCAGCACGTCGGCGACAAGGGCGCGCGCGATGCCGAACGGATCGACGCCGTGATGCGAATAGAACCGGCGATCCTCGATGGCGACGAAAGCCTTGGGCACGTAATCCGGCAATTCCTTGAGCGGCACCTCGGCGCCGCCCATGTCGCCGCGCGTTGCCAGCGTCGCGCCATTTGAGCCGAGAATGAGCACCGACGGCGGCCGCTTTGGAATTTCGAGCGACTGGATCGGCGGCAAATGAATGCCGATCCACACCACCGCACCGATGCCGGCGATTACCACCCAAAGCGCCAGCACCGCGCCCCAGTAGATCACGCGTCCGATGCCCGGCCGCTGCTTGCCGCCGCGGCTTCGTTTTTTGGCTTTGCGCGGGACCTCGCTATCGCGGCGCCGACGGCTTGAACCGCGCGAAGCGGGCGTTCCGCCGACGCGGTCTTCAGGCGACAGGCGGACATCGAGGCTCGAGCCGCCAGAAGCTCGCTTCCTGCCCTGCCGCCACGCCATATCCCGTCCCCGGCGCGAAGAACGCGCCAGGAACACCGTAAACAGCGTCGTTTAAGGGGCGGTTACTGCAAGGTGACGGGCCAAGCTGTCATGCCCCGCCATGACAGCTTGGCGAGTCGCATTTACCCCGCCGCCGCTTCCTTGACTGGTTTGGCATCACTCGGCTGCGCGGTGAGCAGCGCCAGCAGCGGGCGCTTGATTGCGGTCTGCCGCGTCGCCGCCGAAATCTGTGCGCCGAGCAGATCGGTGACATAGAACACGTCGACCACCCGCTCGCCAAAGGTTGCCACATGGGCCGAGGCGATGTTGAGATTGAGCTTCGACAGCGTCGTGGTCAGTTCGTAGAGCAGGCCCGGGCGATCGAGGCCGGTGACTTCGACCACCGTATAGCGGTTGGACCACTGGTTGTTGATGGTGACCTCGGGCTCGATGGCGAAGGCCTTGAGTCGCCCTTTCGGCGGGGCGCGCTTTGCCACCACGTCGGGCAACTTCAGTTCGCCAAGCACCGCTTTCTCGATTGCATCGCCGATGCGGGCTGCGCGGCGCGCTTCATCCTCGTCGCGCTCGAATTCGCGCGTGACCGAGATGGTGTCGAGCGCGAGGCCATCGGTCGTGGTGTAGATCTGGGCATCGACGATATTGGCGCCGGTCAGCGCACAGGCGCCAGCGATGATCGATAGCAGCCATGGATGGTCGGGCGCGTAGACCGTAATCTCGGTGACGCCGCGCGATGCATCGAAGCTGATGCAGGTCGCGAGCCTCTTCCCGGCCGCTTCGATGTCGCGCACGAAACGCGCCTGCGCCGCCTTGTGCGGCAGATCGACCTTGAGCCAGTACGCCGGATAGTGCCGAGCGACATAGCCGTCGAGCGTTTCGGCCGGCCAATCCTTTATCTCGGCGCGAAATTCGGCTTGCGCAGCGGCGACGCGCTGGGCGCGATTGACCTCGGAGAAACCGCCGGTGAGCACAGGCTCGGTCTCGTAATATAGCGTGCGCAGCAGTTGCGCCTTCCAGCCATTCCAGACACCGGGTCCGACGGCGCGGATGTCGGCGGTGGTCAGGATCGTGAGCAGCTTCATGCGTTCAAGCGACTGCACCACGGCGGCGAAATTCTCGATCGTCTTGCGGTCCGACAGGTCGCGCGACTGCGCCACCGTCGACATGACGAGATGCACCTCGACCAGCCAGGCGACCAGTTCGGTATCAGCCGCCGACATGCCGAACCGCGGACACAGCCGGCGTGCGATGCGCGCGCCTGCGATCGAATGATCCTCGACGCGACCCTTGGCGATGTCGTGCAGGAACAGCGTGACGTAAAGCACGGTACGGTGCTCGGGCCGGATCGTGCGCATCAATTCGCTCGCCAGCAGCAGTTCGCGGTTTTCGCCGAGATCGATCTCGTTGAGCACGCCGATACAACGCAGCAGATGCTCGTCCACTGTGTAGTGGTGGTACATGTTGAACTGCATCATCGCCACGATGCGGCCGAAGGCGGGCACGAATGCGCCGAGCACGCCGGCCTCGTTCATGCGCCGCAGCACGGTTTCGGCGTCATGCTTGGAAGTGAGGATTTGCAGGAACAGGCGGTTTGCTTCCTCGTCTTCGCGCAAATCCTTGTCGATCAGCTTGAGCGAGCGCGTCATGAGCCGCATCGCTTCGGGATGCATGGCGAGATTGTGCTTTTGCGCCAAATAGAACAGCCGGATCAGGTTAACCGGGTCGCGGCGGAAGACATCGGCGCGGGCGATGTTGATACGGTTGTTGTCGATGACGAAGTCGTCGGTGCCGGTCAGTTTTTTCGGGCTGCGCGCAGGGCGAAGCCGCGCGATCATGCGGCTCAGCACCGGTGCCGGCTTGGCTTCGCGCTCCTCGAGCCCGGCGCAAAGGATGGCAGTGAGATCGCCAACATCCTTGGCGGTCAGGAAATAGTGTTTCATGAATCGCTCGACATCTTTCAGGCCGGGATGCTCTGTGTAGCCGAGCCGCACTGCTATATCGCGCTGGATGTCAAACGAGAGCCGCTCCTCGGCGCGGCCGGCGAGAAAATGCATGTTGCAGCGGACCGACCACAGGAAGTCCTCGCAGTGGCGAAACAGCCGGTACTCGTTGCGGTCGAACACGCCGCGCTTGATCAATTCTTCGGGCTCGCGCACGCGGTAGACGTATTTGGCGATCCAGAACAAGGTGTGCAGGTCGCGCAGACCGCCTTTGCCGTCCTTGACGTTGGGTTCGACCAGATAACGCGATTGCCCGGCGCGGCGGTGGCGCTCTTCGCGCTCGGCAAGCTTGGCGGCGACGAATTCCGGAGCGGTGCCCTGCACGACTTCCTTGTCGAACCGTGACGTCAGCTCCTGGTAAAGTTTGGCATCGCCGAGCAGGTAGCGCGATTCAAGCATTGCGGTGCGGATGGTCATGTCCGCCTTGGCCTGGCGGATGCACTCGCTGACCGAACGCGTGGCGTGGCCGACCTTCAGTCCCATGTCCCACAGGCAGTACAGCAGCGCCTCGGCGACGGATTCGCCCCATGCGGTCTGCTTGTAGGGTAAGAGAAACAGCAGATCGATGTCGGAGCCCGGAGCCAGTAATCCGCGGCCATAGCCACCGGTGGCGATCACGGCCATGTGCTCTGCTTCGGACGGCACCTGAGACGGATAGATCTCGCTGCCGGTGAATTCGAACAGAATGCGGATGATGTCGTCCTGCATCTGGCACAGGCGCTCGGCGCAGCGGCGGCCGTGGCGGTCCTTGAGCAGCAATTGCTCGGCGCGCGCTCGGGCCTGCGTGAGCGCGAGCTTGAGCCGCTGCGCCACGGCGGTGCGCAATTCGCGCTCGCGGCCGGCGTGCGTCTTCGCCAACGCCTTGAGATCGGCAACGATCGCCGGCGCGTCGATGAGCTCGACGTCGACGCGCGCCGCACGTTGGCTGTCCAACATCATGCTATCGCCATAGCGGAGCCGGCCGGTGCTGTCATCGTGCAGAGCGGGCGCTCGCGGAGAATGTAGCAATGCTGGTTCTTTCGGCTCTAGGCGATAATTCTTTGTTTCTGCAAAAACAGAGTAATTATTACCGATTGACCGCCATTACTGGTTTATCTAAAGGATAAAACTAGCGTTGCCCTGAACTGAGGCGCCGACGCAATGCCACAGCCGGAGGTTTGTCATGCTTTCACGCCGCAGTTTTGTCGCGAGCGCCATCGGCGCCGGTCTGTTGCCGTCACGCTTCGCGCGCGCCGCCGGCAAACCGTCGGAAATCCGCATCGACTGGGCAACCTATAATCCGGTCTCGATGGTGCTCAAGCAGCAAAGCTTGCTCGAAAAAGAATTCGCGGGTGACGGCATCGGCATCCGCTGGGTGCAGTCGCTCGGCTCCAACAAAGCGCTCGAATTCCTCAACGCCGGCTCGATCGATTTCGGCTCGACCGCAGGCTCCGCGGCCCTCCTCGCCAAGATCAACGGCAACCCGATCAAGTCGATCTACGTTTTTTCCCGCCCCGAGTGGACCGCGCTGGTGACGCGCAAGGACACGGCGATCAACAAGATCGAGGATCTCAAGGGCAAGCGTGTCGCGGTGACACGCGGCACCGACCCGCACATTTTTCTCGTGCGCGCATTGCTGTCGGTGGGATTAGGCGAAAAGGATATCCAGCCGGTGCTGTTGCAGCACCCCGACGGCAAGATCGCGCTCATTCGCGGCGACGTCGATGCCTGGGCCGGTCTCGATCCGATGATGGCGGCCGCGCAGGTCGAAGACGGCGCACGGCTGTTCTATCGCAACAAAGACGCCAATACCTACGGTATCCTCAATTCGACCGAAGACTTCCTCAAAGCCTATCCCGACCTGACCAAGCGCGTGATCGCGGTCTACGAGCAAGCGCGCAAATACTGTCTTGGCCACTATGACGACGAGAAGAAGCGCCTTTATCGATGCCACCAAGCTGCCGGACGCGGTGGTGGACATCCAGCTCAAGGAGCGCACCGAACTGACCTTCAACCAGATCGGACCGCAGCAGCGCGACACTATTCTGCAGGCGGGCCTGGCGTTGCAGCAGGCTGGCGTGATCCAGGCCAATGTCGACGTGAAGCAGGCGCTTAACGATCTGGTCGACGACCGCTACGTCGCGGTGTGACGCTTGCTTTTGGCGCATTGATTTTGCGGCTGGCCCCATGTCTCTTGTGGCCATGACTGTTGCGGCCCAAAGCACTGCGAGCGACGCGCCTCCGGCGCAGCCCAATGCAGGCAAACGCTGGTCGCGTTTGGCGCGGCCGGCGCTTAGTCTTGTGCTGCCGGTCACGCTCGCGGCGGCGTGGGAATTCATCGTGCGCATGGGCTGGGCCAGCGGCCGGCTGGCGCCGCCGCCGTCGGTCATCTTCGCCACTTTCATCGACCTCGCCCGCAGCGGCGAATTGCAGCGCGACACCCTGGTGACATTGGCGCGCGTCGCGGCGGGTTTCGGCATCGGCGTTACCGTCGCCACCATCATCGGCGCCGCCGCCGGCTACTCGCCGTGGGTACGCCGCCTGCTCGATCCGAGCCTGCAAGCACTGCGCGCCATTCCTTCGATTGCCTGGATACCGTTGTTCATCCTCTGGCTCGGCATTTTTGAAGCGTCGAAAGTGACGCTGATCGCGGTCGGCGTTTTCTTTCCGGTCTATCTCGGCCTGATGGGTGCGATCCAGTCTGTCGATCGCAAGCTGGTCGAAGTCGGCCGCGCATTCCGGCTGTCCGATGTCGAGATGGTGTGGCGGATTCTGCTACCGGCGGTGCTGCCGGCCTATGTCATTTCGCTGCGCTCGGGGCTTGGGCTCGGCTGGATGTTCGTGGTCGCGGCCGAGCTGATGGGTGCGTCGTCGGGGCTGGGTTATCTGCTGATCGACGGCCAACAGCTCGGCAAGCCGGCGGAAATCGTCGCCGCCATCGTCGCCTTCGCCATCGTCGGCAAGACATCCGATTGGCTGATCGCGCTTATCGCCGCGCCATTTCTTCGATGGGAAGACGTGGTGCGGCAGGACTAATTCAAAATGCTTGTCCTCGAACGCGTCGGTAAAACCTATCCCAACGGCGTGCATGCGCTCGGCGGCGTCTCGCTCGACGTCGAGCTCGGCGAAATTGTTGCCGTGATCGGCGGATCGGGGTGCGGAAAGTCGACGCTGTTGCGCGCCATCGGCGGGCTCGATCCGGCAAGCGAAGGCACGATCACGCTCGATGGCGAGCGTATCACCACGCCGCACCAAAAGATCGGCATCATCTTTCAGGAACCGCGGCTGCTGCCGTGGCTCAAGGTCGCCGACAACGTCGGCTTCGGGCTCGGCGACCGGCCGAAGGCGGAGCGCGCACAGCGTGTCGCTGCCGCGCTCAAGCGCGTCGGCCTCGTCGACAAGGCTGCCGTGTGGCCGCGTGAACTGTCCGGCGGCCAGGCGCAGCGCGTCGCAATTGCCCGCGCGCTGGCGCCGCGGCCGCAAGTGCTGCTGCTCGACGAACCGTTCTCGGCGCTCGACGCCTTCACCCGCACCGACTTGCAGGACCATCTGCTCGATCTTTGGGCCGACGCCAAGCCGACTTTGATTCTGGTAACCCACGACGTCGATGAAGCGATCGTGCTCGCCGATCGGGTCATGGTGATGTGCCCGCGGCCCGGCCGCATCTTCGATGAGATCGACGTCGATCTGCCGCGGCCGCGCGACCGCCAGTCCGCCGCCTTTGATTTCGTCAAGCGCCGTGTGCTCGCAGCCCTCGACCGCTCGCTCAACCGCGCCGTGACGGGTGCCGAGGGAGAGACGAAAGCCAGCACCGGCGCGGCATTGTGGTGGTGAAGGCAGGCGCGTCATCACCGGGCTTGTCCCGGTGATCCCGATTGGCTAGGCACGGCCCTGCCAAACTAGTCGGGATGGCCGGGACGAGCCCGGCCATGACGCGGGACACAAAGGGACCTCGCTATGGACGCCGCCGGGCTGCGCGCGATGCAGGCGCCGATCAAGGAGCGCTACAAGGCCGATCCCAAGGCCGGCTTGATCACGCTTAAAGCCAAGGGCGCAATCGACGACGCCAATATCGCCTGCAAGGTCGAGACCGGCCGCGCGCTTGCGGTGGCCGGACTGCATCCTGCGACCGGCGGCTCGGGCATGGAGCTTTGCTCGGGCGACATGCTGCTTGAGGCGCTCGTCGCCTGCGCCGGGGTGACCCTGAAAGCCGTCGCCACCGCGATTGATATTCCGCTCAAGTCAGGCGCCGTGTCGGCTGAGGGCGACCTCGATTTTCGCGGCACGCTCGGTGTCGCCAAAGATGCCCCGGTCGGCTTCGCACAAATCCGGCTGCGTTTCGATGTCGACACCGATGCGTCGCAGGACAAGCTCGATCAGCTTCTCAAACTCACTGAGCGTTACTGTGTCGTCTATCAGACGATAAAAAGCGGGCCTCCGGTCGAGGTAAGCCTCAAACGGAAATGATCATTCGCGTCATCATCCGCGAAAGCGGATGATCCAGTATCCCCGGCGCTCGAAATAATATTCAACGCAGGGCGTACTGGATGCCCGCCGGAGCCTTCATCGGGCCGGCCACTTCGGCCGGACCGTTCGCGGGCATGATAGCGCAGTGGAATGTGATCGCAAAAATGTCTCCGCTTCTCACCTTCCTGTTCGACCTCGCCCTGAAGATGGCGCTGACGGCGACCATCGTCGTCATCATTTCCGTCGTGGTCGAGCGTTCGGGACCGTTCGTTGGCGCGCTAGTCGCCGCGCTGCCCACCGCTGCCGGCGCGGCCTATATCATCCTGGCCTTCGAGCATCCGCCGAGCTTCATTGCAGCGAGTGCTGTCGGCAGCGCCGCCGCCACCGCCGCCGTTTCGATCTTCGCGCTCACCTATACGGTACTGGCGCAGCGGCGCGGAATGCTGCTCAGCATCGGCGTCGCGATCGTCGTATGGTTTGTCGCGGCGGCGGCGCTCCGCAGTGTGCAATGGACGCCGCTTACCGCGGCGCTGCTGAACATCGTCGTGTTCGGCATCACCGTGCCGCTGAGCTGGCGCTATCGCACCTCGGGGCTGCCGGCAAAATTCCTGCGGACGGCCTACGATATTCCGCTGCGTGCGCTGACCGCCGCGGTCGTCGTCGCCGCGGTCACCACGGCAAGTTACAGCATCGGCTCGTTTGCCTCCGGCGTGTTCGCCGTGTTCCCGATCGTGATGGCCTGCTCGGTCGTCATCCTGCATCCGCGGATCGGTGGCGTCGCGGCGGCGAGCATGTTCGCGCATGCGCAGATCGCGCTGAACGGGCTTTGGCTCGGCTTTCTCGCCATGCATTATCTGGTGGCGCCGGTCGGCGTATGGGCAGCGTTCGCGCTCGGGCTAATGGTCTGCATCGGCTGGAGCGGCGCGCTATGGCTCGTTCGTATGCGCAAACTAGCGGCGTCCTGAGCGTCAGTCCTTCTTCGCTTTCGCCAGTTGCGCCTTGAGCGCATAAAGCGCCTCGAGGGCGTCTCGCGGCGACATCTCGTCGGGATGCAGCGCGTTGAGCGCTTCGACCAGCGCGTTGAGCGCGCTGTCGCGTGGCGATACGGCGGCAGGTGCAGGCCGCGTAGCGGCGAATAGCGGCAGATCGTCGATCAGCTTGCGCGCCGGCGAGGTGCGATCTTCGGCTTCGATCTGCGCCAGCACCAGCTTGGCACGCTCGATCACACTCGGCGGCAGGCCGGCAAGCTTCGCCACCTGAATGCCGTAGGAACGGTCGGCAGCGCCGGCCACGACTTCATGGAGGAACACCACGTCGCCCTGCCATTCCTTGACCCGCATGGTGGCGTTGTGGATGCGTTTGAGCTTCGCGGCGAGCGCGGTCATTTCGTGGAAATGGGTGGCGAACAAAGTTCGGCAACGGTTGCTCTCGTGCAGGTGCTCGATGGTCGCCCAGGCGATCGACAGGCCGTCGAAGGTCGCGGTGCCGCGGCCTATTTCATCGAGGATGACGAGGGCGTGCTCGCCGGCCTGATTGAGGATCGCCGCGGTCTCGACCATCTCGACCATGAAGGTCGAGTGCCCGCGGGCAAGATCGTCGGCCGCGCCGACGCGCGAGAACAGCCGGTCGATCACGCCGATATGGGCGGCGCGCGCCGGCACGAAGCTGCCCATTTGGGCGAGCACCGCGATCAGCGCGTTCTGGCGCAGGAATGTCGATTTGCCCGCCATGTTCGGCCCGGTGACGAGCCAGATGAGGCCGGCCGATAGGTCACAATCGTTGGCGACGAATGGGCCGCCGTCTTTGCTCAGCGCTTGCTCGACCACCGGATGGCGGCCGCCGCTGATCACAAACGCGAGCGTGCCATCGACAGTGGGGCGCACATAGTCGCGTTCGACAGCGAGCGCCGCCAGCGCCGTTGCCACGTCGACCACGGCAAGCGCCTCCGCTGTAAGCTTGATGGCCGCGGTTGCCGCGGTAACCATGGCGGCAAGGCGTTCGAAGATTTCCAATTCCAGCGCCAGGGCGCGCTCGGCGGCATTGGCGATCTTGGCTTCGAGCTCGCCGAGCTCGGTGGTGGTGAAGCGCACCTGTCCGGCGGTGGTCTGCCGATGGATGAATGTGGCGTTGAGCGGCGCCGCCATCAGCTTGTCACCGTGCTGCGCCGTCACGTCGACGAAATAGCCCAGCACATTGTTGTGCCGGATTTTCAGCGCGCGGACGCCGGTGGTCTCGGCATATTTCACCTGGAGCGCGGCGATGACGCGCCGCGATTCATCGCGCAACGCCCGGGCCTCGTCGAGCGTGGCGTCATAGCCGGCGCGGACAAAGCCGCCGTCGCGGCGGAACGCCGGCAGTTCATCGGCCAGCGCCTCCGCAAGTTGCGTGGCGATGGCGGCGTCGGGCTTGCGCAGGCCTGCGACGGCATCGGCGAGGTCGCGGGGCGCTGTGGCGAAGGCTGAAAGCCTTTTTGCGATTTCTCCCGCGGCAAAAATCCCGTCGCGGATCGCGGCCAGGTCGCGTGGGCCAGCGCGGCCGATGACGATGCGGGCAAGCGCGCGGGCGAGGTCGGGAACGGCCTTGAGTTCAAGGCGCAGCTCGTTGCGCGCGGCACTATCGTTGACGAACGCCGCGACCGCATCGAGCCGGTGCGCGATCTCGGCTGGATCGGTCAGCGGCGCGGCAAGCCGTTGCGCGAGGAGCCGCGAGCCCGCCGCCGTCACCGTGCGGTCGATTGCCGCCAACAGCGAGCCGCGCCGCTCTCCCGACAGCGTGCGAACGAGTTCGAGATTGCTGCGCGTTGACTGATCGATCTGGAGTGTTGCGCCGGCGGCTTCGCGTACCGGCGGCGACAATGGCGGGTGCTTACCGATCTGCGTACGTTCTATATAGGTCACGGCTGCCGCCGCCGCCGCGACCTCGACGCGCGAAAAGGCGCCGAACGACGCCGTGGTCGCGACGCCAAAAAACCCGGCAAGCCGGCGCTCTGCCGTGGCGCCGTCGAACACGTCGCGGGTGAGCGGCGTCACCGCCGCTATGGTGCGCAGTGTCGGAGCGAATTCGGCATCGGCGTAAAGTGTGTCTGAGACGATCACCTCGCCCGGCTCGACACGCGCGATCTCGGCGGAGAGCGCGCCGCGGTCACATTCCGCGACGTAGAATTCCCCGGTTGAGATGTCGATCCAAGCCAGCGCGAAGCGATCTTCGCTGGATGAGACGCGCGAGCGCGCCAGCGCCAGCAGGTAATTGTTGCGCCTGGCGTCGAGCAGCGAATCTTCGGTCAGTGTGCCCGGCGTCACCAGCCGCACCACGTCGCGGCGCACCACACTCTTGCCGCCACGCTTACGCGCTTCAGCGGGGTCTTCGAGCTGCTCGCAGACGGCGACCCGGTGGCCGAGCGCGATCAGGCGATGCAGATAATCGTCGGCACGCTCGATTGGCACGCCGCACATCGGGATATCGCGGCCGAGGTATTTGCCGCGCTTGGTCAATACGATGCCGAGCGCGCGCGAGGCGGTCTCGGCGTCATCGAAGAACAATTCGTAGAAGTCGCCCATCCGGTAGAACAAGAGGCAATCCGGATTGGCGGCCTTGATCTCGATATATTGCTCCATCATTGGAGATACGCGCGCCGGGGCCTCGGTTGCAGGACCGGCGTCGTCAGGCATGATGGGGCGGACAGCTTCCATGGCGGGGGAAGCTAGCAAAAAACATGACGGAAAGGGCGGGTCGATGGGAAATAGTCTTCTTCTTGTGGGTAGCGTGCCGCTGGACACGGTCGAAGAGGTCATGCGGACCTTTGGCGGCGCGCTGGCGCCTTATCTTCCCGCGCTGCCGGATGGCGAGGTCGGCGAGCGCCGCTCGTGGGTCAATCGGCTCGGCTATCAGATTTTCAACGGCCACCTCGATCTGGAAACGATACGCCGGCCGAAACCGGTCGATGGCGTCGAACAATTGCTGCCGCGCGGCCGTGACGACTCTTGGCAGTTCAAGGTGAAGCCGGGTGTCGAGCGGGTGCGATTCGGCAATCCCGGCTCGCGTCTCGGCTACGCGCGGGATGCGATCAACTCGTATTTCGTCTTTCGCACCTTGCGCGAGAAAGGTGTGTTGCCCGAAGGTGTGCGGTTCCAGATCTCCATTCCGATGGTCAACAGTGTCATCCGGCCGCTGTATTTTCCCGATCCCGCCGATCTGCCGCGCATCCGGCCGGGTTTTGAGGCGGCGCTGGCCGCCGAAGTCGCCGTGATCGCCGACAAGGTTCCGCATCAGGATTTGGCGATTCAGTGGGATTGCGCCTGGGAATTGCAGGCGGTTTGCGGCGCCGGCAAGGATGTACCGTCAGAGCTCGAAGTGGGAGCGCATGTGCCGGCGATCTCGCGACTGTCCAATCTGATACCGCAGGACGTCGCTCTCGGCTTTCATTACTGCTTCGGCACGTTTGGCGGCTGGCCGGCGTTTGCGCCCGCCGATCTTGGCCGTCCGGTTGAATTGATCAACGCGGCGAACGCCTCGATTACGCGACGCATCGACTGGATTCATATTCCGACGCTCGATCGTTCCGACGACGCGTTTTATGCGCCGCTCGCCGGGCTCAACGCCAAGGGCGCACGGGTCTATCTCGGCGCCATTCACAACATGGCGACGCTGAAAGAGCGCGTGGCGGCGGCGCGCAAATACGTCCCGGACTTCGGCCTTGCCGCCTATTGCGGCTTCGGCCGCACGCCGCCCGGCGAAATGCCGCGCATTTTGCAGAACCACCTGGATGCGGTGAAGATCGCCGAGCTGTGAATTCGGTCATTTTGCCGCCTTGGCAACCGCAACCAATAGTGGAATGATCGCGCATAAACGCCGTGGTTACACGGCAAAAAACGCCGCGAATGCGGACGTGAAAAGGGGAAATGCCAGCGTAAAAAACCACCAGAGGAGGGAAGCAATGGCAGCGGTGACCGACGTCAATTATGCGCTCACGCCAGACCAGCACAGCAAAGAACTCCGACGCGCCGTTATCGCGGCGACGGTAGGCACCACGATCGAGTGGTACGATTTTCTCCTCTACAGTACGATGGCCGGTCTGGTTTTCGGCAAGCTGTTCTTCCCCAACGAAGATCCGCTGACAGCAACACTCAGCTCATTCGGCATCTATTTCGTCGGCTTCCTCGCGCGCCCGGTCGGCGCCTTCATCTTCGGCCACTACGGCGACCGCATCGGCCGCAAGTCGACACTCATCGTCACCTTGCTCTTGATGGGCATTTCGACCTTCCTGGTCGCGTTCCTGCCCGGCTATGCGTCGATCGGCATCTGGGGCGCCGTTCTTCTCACTGTTCTTCGCCTGATTCAGGGCATCGGCGTCGGCGGCGAATGGGGTGGCTCGGTGCTGTTGTCCATGGAATGGGCGCGGCACAACAAGGAGCGCGGCTTTCTTGCCTCATGGCCGCAATTCGGCGGCCCAGCCGGTCTCGGTCTCGCCAATCTTGCCGTTCTGCTGTTCAGCAGGATGTCGGGCGACGATTTTCTTGCCTGGGGCTGGCGCATTCCGTTTGCTCTGAGCATCATCCTCGTCGGCATCGGCCTGTGGATCAGGCTGCGCATCCTGGAAACGCCGGTGTTTCGCAATCTCGTCAACGAGAAAAAAATCGAGCGGGCGCCGATCGTCGAAGTCTGCAAGAAGCAGTGGCGCACCATCATCCTCGGCGCGCTGGCGCGCACCTCCGAGCAGGGCCCGTTCTACATCTTCACCGCGTTCATCTTCGCCTACGGCACGACGGTGCTTCATGCATCGCGCGACCTGCTGCTGATGGGCCTGATCGCGGCGGTCTGCGTCTCGGCGTTCACCATTCCGTTCAGCGGCTGGCTCTCGGACGTGATCGGACGCAAGAAGATGTACATCATCGGCAGCGCCACGATGGGCATCTTCGGTTTCGTCTATTTCGGCATGATCGATACCGGCTCGTCGATGCTGATCTTTGCCGCGATGGTGCTGTCGCTTATCCCGCACGATATGCAGTACGGGCCGCAGGCCGCACTGATTGCAGAGAGCTTCACGCCCAGGCTGCGTTACAGCGGCGCTTCGATCTCCTACCAACTCGCTTCGATCACCGCGGGCGGGCCCGCGCCGCTGATCGCGACGGCGCTGTTTGCCACCTACAAATCCGGCACGCCTATCGCGATCTACATCCTGATCACCGCGATCATCTCGATCATCGCGACCGCGTGCCTGAAGGACTATACGGGCAAGGACGTCTCCGCCGAATACGACGCCTGAGGACGGGACAATGAGCAACTCCCTCTCCCGGCACGCGGGGAGAGGTGAATCTACTTCACCAGCTTCTTGCCGGTGACGGCTTCGAGGTTCTTGTAAAAAATCTTATCGCTGGTCGCCTTGTCCATCTTCAGCGATTCGAGAATTTGCAGCGTCACCCGCGGGAACATCGTGCCGCCCTCGGGATCGAATGGGCAATCCGAGGCGAACACGAGCTTATCGGTCGGGAAGAATTCCATGCCGCACTTGGTGGCTGGCACGGCGGTGAAGGCAGCGGTGTCGGCCCAGAAGTCGTTCTTGAAATAGTCGAGCGGGCGCTTCTTCAGGCTCTTGCGCAGTCCGACGTAATCCTCGTCCGTGGTGCGATTGCCCATCACGTCATTGCCCGGTCCGAGCCGGCCTTCCAGCATCGGCACGATGCCGGCGAAGTGGTGGGTGATGATTTTCAGGTTGGGGTGGTTGTCCATGATCTTGGAATAAACCAGCCGCAACATGGCGGCGGCGGTCTCGTAAGACCAGCCGATGGTCCACCAGATTTCGTAGAGCGACTTCTTCTCGTCGAGATAGTCCGGCGTTTCGGCGCCGCGCGCGGGATGAATCCAGATCGGCGCGCCGATCTCGTTGAGCTTCTTCCAGAACGGCGCGTATTCCGGGCGGTCGATCGGCTTGCCGGCGACGTTGGTGTAGATTTGCACGCCGAGCGCACCCATCTTCATGGCGCGCTCGGTCTCGGCGACGCCGGCGTCGGGCGAGGCCAGCGAAACCTGCGCTACCCAGCCGGGGAAATGATCCTTCTCCTTGGCGATCAGCTCGGCGAAGCCGTCGTTGATGATGCGGCAGAACTCATCGATATCCTTCGGTGTCTTGGCGAAGCGCTCGATCGGCGGCTGCGGATAGGACAGGATCTGCTGGTAGTCCTTATGGCCATCGACGATCTTTTTGCGCGCGTCGAGATCGAACAGCGCCGGCAGCGAGCGGATGCGCTTGCCCATGTCCTTGTAGTCGCCGGCGACTTCATTGAGCTTGTCGAAGAATTTTTTCGGAAAAAAGTGCGTGTACGCATCAATTCGCATGGAGGTCTCTCCCTATTGTCGGAAGGCTTCTAGCATCGGGTTTATGTTCCGTCACCCCAACGGAACGGGCGTTCCGGTGAGCTGCGCAACCACCTCGGCGGGTATCGGCTGCGATCGCATCCGCGCCGGATCGCCGGGATCACGGCCCACCCAGACCCGCGTCTCGGTCCCTTCGACCGCGAGCGCGCCGGCGAGCGTGAGACGATGCTCGAGTTTGAAGCTCGACCGGCCGCAGGACACGAGCTTGGTCTCGATCTCAACCTCATCGCCAAACCGTGTCGGAATTCTAAAGCGCGCTCGGGTTTCCACCACCGGATGCCCGGCGAGATCATAAGCTTTGAGGTATTCGATCTTCTTCATGCCGGTGGCGCGCTCGACCAGCATCGTCGTCGACGTGTCGAATATCTCGAAATAGCGCGGATAGAACACGATCCCCGCCGGATCGCAGTCGCCCCATTCAATGCGCGTGGTGCGGATGTTGCTGAGCATGGCGAATGTATCAGCGCGGCGCCATGCGCAGTGCGCCGTCGAGCCGGATCACTTCGCCGTTGAGATAGCGATTTTCGATCATGTGACGCACCAGCGAGGCATATTGCGGCGGCGTGCCGAGCAGCTTTGGAAACGGCACCGAGGCGGCAAGGCTTTGCTGCGCAGCTTCCGGGAGCGCGTGCAACATCGGCGTCGAGAAAATTCCCGGCGCGACGGCGTTGACCCGGATGCCGAACTGCGCGAACTCGCGTGCCGCCGGCATCACCAGCGCGACCACGCCGCCCTTCGACGCCGCGTAGGCGGCCTGGCCGATCTGGCCTTCGTAAGCCGCGACCGACGCGGTGCAGACGATGATGCCACGCTCGCCGTCCGCCAGCGTGTCGAGCGCCTGCATGGCAGCGCCAGTGAGCCGCATCACATTGAAGGTGCCGATCAGGTTGATCTGAATGACCCGTGCGAAATCCTCGAGCGGCATCGGCCCATCGCGGCCGACGATGCGCTTGGCCGGCCCGATGCCGGCGCAATTGATGACGATACGGGCGACGCCGTGCCGGTCTTTCGCCGCCGCGACGGCCTTGGCGGTGGCGTCGGCATCGGTGACGTCGCAATGCACGGCAAGTCCGGCGATCTTGTTGGCGGCGGCGCGGGCACCCTCGTCGTTGACGTCAAAAATCGCCACCTTGGCGCCGGCCTCCGCCAGCATCTCGGCGGTTGCGGCGCCGAGCCCCGATGCGCCTCCGGTTACGATTGCGGCATGTCCCCGAATGTCCATTCTCAACTCACTGTGCGGATTGCAATGATTTCACGACGATGACATGGCGCGGCGGCACGTTCGCGTAAAGCTCTTCGACCAGCGCGGCGCGATTGGCAAGCACCACGCGCTGGTTGATCGAGCCCTTGTCGGTCATTTCGCCGATATCGAGCGACGGCGGCTCGGCGAGGAGCACGGCGCGGCGGACCTGGCTTGACGATCCGCGGCCTATGGCGGCAAGCGCGGCAAGCAGGCGGGCGAACTCCGCGGTCAGGCGCGGATCGGCCAGCAGCGCCGCGGCCGGGACATCGGCGAGATCGGGCGCGAGCTTGCGGCAGGCGTCGAGATCGGGAAATACCAGCGCCGCGATCTCGTCGCGATCGGCTCCCGCGAGCACGACATCACGCACCAGCGGAGCGAAGTGGGCGATGAAAGCGGCGCGAAGCGGCCCGACGCTGACCCAGGTGCCGGTCGCAAGCTTGAAATCCTCGGCGAGCCGGCCGTCGAACAAAAGGCCTTTTGCCGGGTCGGCCGGGTCGGCGAATTTGAGCGCATCACCGATCTTGTAGAAGCCCTCGTCGTCGAAGGCTTCCGCCGTGAGTTTTGGCGCGCGCCAATAG
Source organism: uncultured Alphaproteobacteria bacterium (assembly GCA_963733645.1). GTDB lineage: Bacteria > Pseudomonadota > Alphaproteobacteria > Rhizobiales > Xanthobacteraceae > BOG-931. The sequence goes on along the minus strand of CAVTFP010000004.1, from coordinate 4,301 downwards.
CCGGGCGTGATGTTGGGGCCTTTCATTCGCGCTTCGAGCTTGCCGTCGCGCGGCACGAGCTTCAGGTCCATGCCGGGCAGCGGCAGGCCGATATTGCCGGCGTGCTCGCTTTCCCACGAACACGCGATGGCGGCCGGCGCGGTTTCGGTCGAACCGAGGCTGGAGATGAAGATGATCCGTTCGCCTGTGGTCGCAACCGCGATCTCCTGCAGTTCGTCGCGCACGTGCTGCGCGAGACTCGCGCCGGCATAGAACATCACCTTGAGCCTGCTGAAAAAACGTTCGCGCAGCGCGCTGTCGCTGCGCATATAGGGCAGCAGCATCTCAAAGCCCTTCGGCACATTGAGATAGATCGTCGGCGCGATGTCGCGCAGATTGCGCACGGTCGCCTCTATGGCGCCCGGCAGCGGCTTGCCTTCGTCGATATAGAACGAGCCGCCGTTGTCGAGCACCATGCCGAAATCGTGGTTGCCGCCGAAGGTGTGGTTCCATGGCGGCCAGTCGACCAGCACCGGCGGCTCGTCGCGGATGAAGGCGAGACCGGCGCTGATCATCGCCTGATTGGCGCACAGCATGAGTTGGGTGTTGATGACGCCCTTGGGCATGCCGGTCGAGCCGGAGGTGAACAGGATTTTGGCGATGGTGTCGTGGCCGACTTTGGCGTGCGCCGCGTCAACTGCCGCGGCCGGTAGCGCGGCGGCGAGCGTTGCAAATAGCGTCGCGGGCCGTTCGCTTGGCGCATTGGCGGTAACGGCGATCTCGACATCGCGCGGCACGGCGGCGGCGATGGCGCGCGCGAATGCGGTTCCATTCGCTGCGAAAACCAGACCGGGCGTAAGCACGTTGATAATGCTTTTGAGCTTGCCGAAATCCTGCGACATCAGCGAATAGGGCACTGAAATCGGCGCGTAAGGAATGCCGACATGCATGGCGGCGAGACCCAGCAGCGCGTGTTCGATATCGTTGCCGGACAGAATAGCGATGGGGCGCTCGGGCGAAAGATCGCGTTCCAGCAACGCAGCCGCGACGGCGCCAACCGCCGCTAATGTTTGCGCGTAAGTCAGCGTGCGCCATGCGCCGGCGGCATCGCGTTGCGCTAGGAACACGCGCTCGGGCGCGGCCTTCGCCCAATGCACAAGCCGCTCGGTAAGGTTTTTCGCGAACGGTCGCAGCGCATGTGGCGAGCGCAGCAGGATGGCGCCGTCGCTGCGGCGCTCGACCACGACATCGGGCGGCCCGAGCCGTACTGGCCGCAATGGCGGCCTGGTTGCCTCGGAAGGGTTCTCTTCGAGGGTGCGCGTCATGGTTAGTTGCGCATGACCTTTGGCCCGCGCTTTTCCAGAAATGCCTTGAGCCTCGCTTTCGCTTCGCCTTCGCCCTGCGCGATGGCCGCGGTCAGAGCCTCGGTGGCGTAGCCCGTTGCGGGATCGCTCTGGGCGATGCGCGGCAGCACGTGCATCACGGCGTAGTTCGTGAACGGCGCATTGCCGGCGATCTTGGTGGCAAGCTCGAGGCCCTTGGCAAGGCCTTCGCCGCTGCCGACGAGATATTGGGTGAGACCGATCGCCTGACCTTCCTCGGCGGACAGAGTGCGGCCTGTCAACATCATGTCCATCATGCGCGCGGTGCCGATCAGCGGCGGCAGGCGTACCGAGCCGCCGCCGCCGACGAATATGCCTCGGCTTGATTCCGGTAACGCATAATAAGCCGAGTGCTCCGCCACACGGACGTGTGTCGCGGCGGCGAGTTCGAGGCCGCCGCCGACCACGGCGCCATGCAGCACGGCGACCACCGGAACTTTGCCGAACTCGATCGCCGCGAAGGCGCGATGCCAGGACCGCGAGTGCTCGATGCCGGCGGTAACATCGCGTTCGGTCAGTTCGGAAAGATCGAGGCCGGCGCTGAAATGCTTGCCGTCGCCGGCGAGCACCGCCGCGCCGATCCCGTCGGGATCGAGGAGAAGAATTTTTCAATGCCCGCGACAGTGGCGTCGTCAAGCGCGTTGCGTTTTTCCGGTCGCGCCAGCGTCAAGACCGCGACTGCGCCGTGCCGTTCCGAGCGCAGTGTCGGCGGCAGTCCGGCAAATTCCGTGGATGCGGCGGCTTTGGTCATGCATATCCCGCGGTGGCGGCGGCCATTTGAACCTGTCTATAGTGCCCCGTAAATAGCCCGAACCGGCGCCATGAGGCTTGAGGAGCGTCCGATGCGCGAGGTCTTTATTTGCGACGCGGCACGCACGGCCATCGGCCGTTATGGCGGCGCGCTCGCCAAGGTGCGGACCGACGATCTGGCCGCGGTCCCGATCAGGGCGCTGGTGGCCCGCAACGACAAGGCCGACTGGTCGCGGCTCGACGAGGTGTTCTTCGGTTGCGCCAACCAATCCGGCGAGGATAACCGCAATGTTGGGCGCATGGCGCTATTGCTGGCTGGCCTGCCCGACACCATTCCGGGCGTCACCGTCAATCGGCTCTGCGCCTCGGGGCTGAACGCAGTGGGCGACGCCGCCCGCGCCATCCGCTCCGGCGAGATGGATTTCGCCATCGCCGGCGGGGTCGAGTCGATGACGCGAGCGCCCTTCGTCATGGGCAAGGCCACTGAGGCGTTTTCGCGCTCGGCCGAGATCTTCGACACCACGCTCGGCTGGCGCTTCATCAATTCACTGCTCAAGGCGCAATACGGCGTCGACTCGATGGCGGAGACTGCCGAGAACGTGGCGCAGGATTTCCAGGTCGAGCGCAAGGATCAGGATGCCTTCGCGCTGCGGTCGCAGCAGCGCGCCGCGAACGCCATCGCCACCGGCTATTTCGCCAAGGAGATCGTTCCGGTCGAAGTGCCGGGGGGCAAAGCCGGACCTATCTTCGTCAAAGAGGACGAGCATCCGCGCCCCGACACCACCATCGAGAATCTGCAAAAGCTCAAGCCGATCGCGCGCAATCCCGGCACCGTCACGGCGGGCAACGCGTCCGGCATCAATGATGGCGCCGCGGCAATCATTCTCGCCAGCGAGGACGCGGTGAAGGCGCACGGCCTGAAAGCCCGCGCGCGCGTGCTCGGCATGGCGTCGGCCGGGGTACCGCCGCGTATCATGGGCATCGGACCGGTGCCATCGACGCGCAAGTTGCTGGAACAGCTCAAGCTCAAGATCGGCGATTTCGATCTGATCGAGCTCAACGAGGCATTCGCCGCGCAGGGCATTGCCGTGCTGCGCCAGCTCGGCGTTGCCGAAGACGCCGCGCACGTCAATCCGCACGGCGGCGCCATCGCGCTCGGCCATCCGCTCGGCATGTCGGGCGCGCGGCTGACGCTGACTGCGGTGCATGGCCTGGAAAAGATGGGCGGCAAGCGCGCGCTGGCGACGATGTGCGTCGGCGTCGGGCAGGGCGTGTCGCTGGCGCTGGAGCGGGTTTAGTTACGTGAAGGAGTACGTGAAGGAGACTGCGTGCCGATGAGTCCGGGTTACATTCCGTTCCACCCCAATCCGTCGAAGCCGAAATTCAAACCGCCACCCGGCGCGGTTGACGCGCATTGTCATGTGTTCGGGCCGGCGAGCAAATTTTCCTACGCGCCGGAGCGCAAGTACACGCCGTGCGATGCGCCGAAGGAAAGGTTGTTCGCGCTGCGCGATTTTCTCGGCCTCGACAAGAACGTCATCGTCCAGGCGTCGTGCCACAGCAAGGATAACCGGGCGATGGTCGATGCACTCGACGCTGCGGAGGGACGGGCCAAGGGCGTGGCCTTTGTCGGCGAAGAGGTCACCGACGACAGCCTGAAATGGATGGACAAGGCCGGCGTGCGCGGGGTGCGCTTCAATTTTCTCAAGCGGCTGGTCGATTTCACGCCGCGCGACGTGTTGCAGCGTATCGCCGCGCGGGTGGACAAGCTAGGCTGGCACATCGTGGTCTATTTCGAAATGCCGGATCTGCCGGAACTGGAGGACTTCTTCACCGCGCTGCCGACGACCGTCGTGGTCGATCACATGGGCACGCCCGATGTGCGCAAAGGCGTCGATCATCCGGAGAACCAGCGCTTTCACAAGCTCATGGACAAGCACAAGAACTTCTGGGTGAAAACGACGGCGCCCGAGCGCATGACGGTCGCCGGCTCGCCGTTCGACGACGTCGTGCCGTACGGTCGCGCGTTGGTCGAGCATTTTCCGGATCGGGTGATCTGGGGCACCGATTGGCCGCATCCCAACATGAAGCGGGAGGCGCCCGACGATGGCGTGCTGGTCGATTTTGTGCCAAAAATCGCGCCAACCGCGGCCCTCCAACAGGCGCTGCTGGTGGACAACCCCATGCGGC
>CAVTFP010000003.1:0-13159 GCA_963733645.1 uncultured Alphaproteobacteria bacterium | reverse complement strand
CAGGGAGACTTCGTTGCGCTTGTCGGTCCATCGGGCTGCGGAAAGTCCACCATCCTAAAGCTGGTAACCGGACTTCTCAGCGCCAGTACCGGCTACGTCTATGTCGCTGGCCGGGAAGTTGGTGCCGAGCCCGTTCGCGTGGGCATGGCATTTCAGAACCCGACCATGCTGCCGTGGCTGACTGTTCGCGACAACGTCATGCTGCCGTTGAAGATCGTACCGCCGTTTCGCGAAACTACCGAGCGAAGCGCAAGACCGAATTTCGCGACCGGGCGGAAGCGCTGTTAAAAGAAGTCGGCCTCGCAAATTTCGGCGATAACGACGCCTGGCAATTGTCCGGCGGGATGCTGCAGCGCGCCTCGCTGTGTCGCGCGCTTGTGCATGAGCCGCAACTTTTGATGCTCGATGAGCCGTTCGGAGCGCTCGATCAATTCACCCGCGAAGAGCTGTGGGCCATCATGCAGGACTTGTGGATGAAAATGCGGCCCACGGTGTTGCTGGTCACCCATGACTTGAAGGAGGCCGGCTATCTCGCCAACCGCATTTGTGTGATGCGCGCACGGCCGGGACAGATCATCGACGATGCCGAAGTTTCTTTTCCGCGGCCGCGCACGATCGAAATGTCATACACGCCCTCTTTTGTTTCGATGACGCAGCGGCTGCGCGAACTCATCGTGACGGCGCGGCCCGCCAAAGAGGCGGCGTGATGGGCCCGCAAACGCGCCGCCGTCTCGCGTCCGCCGCCTTCATTGTTGGTTTTTTCGTCCTTGTGGGAAGTGCTGTGCTGGGTTTTCGGGTGAGCGATATCGTGCTGCCCAAGCCCAGCCAGATCATCGTCACGCTTTTCCAACGCATGCCGGCGCTGTGGCCGCATACAATCCAGACGCTCTACACCACCCTGATCGGATTTGCGTTCGGCATTGCGATCGGGGTTGCGCTTGGGGTGTTGGTTGGTTCGTCGCGACTGGCCTACGACGTTGCCTATCCGCTGCTTATCGGGTTTGCGACCATTCCGAAGGTCGCCGTCGTGCCGATCTTCGTCTTGTGGTTTGGTGCCGGCACGGTACCGGCCGTGCTGACCGCAATGATCATGAGCATCTTTCCGATAGTGGTCAACGTGGCCACCGGTCTTGCTACGACGGAGCCGGAGCTTGAGGATGTCATGCGGGCGCTCCACGCCAGCAAGCTCGACATTCTCTGGAACGTCGGCCTGCCGCGTACCATGCCTTACTTCTTTGCCTCGCTGAAGGTTGCGGTCACGCTCGCGTTCGTCGGCACCGTAATCTCCGAAACGGTCGCGTCTAACCGCGGCATCGGCAATGTCATGATGATTGCCAGCTCGAACTTCGACGTGCCGCTTGTGTTTGCTGGGCTTCTCATCCTCGCGATCATGGGCGTGGCGCTTTACGCCGTATTCTCATTTCTTGAATCTCACATCACTGGCTGGGCCCACCGCAAGGATGACCTTGCGATGGGGTGAGTTTCCCATCCAACAGGAGCAGATCATGCCTTGTATGCGAATTGTACGTCGCATTCGTCATCGCGTCACTTTGTGCAACGTCTGCAGCGTCAGCGCAGGACAACACAAAGATCCGGTTCACTTTAGATTGGAAGTTGCAGGGAATACATGCCTGGTACTTCTGGGCAAAGGCCAAAGGCTATTTTGCGGCCGAGCACCTCGACGTCACGATCGATCAGGGCGAAGGCTCGGCCATGACCGTCACCAGGATTATGTCGGGCGCCTATGATGCGGGGTTCGGGGATGCCAATGCGGTGATCCAGACCGCTGCGCTGAAACCGGGCGAGGCGCCGTTATTGGTCTATATGATCTACAGCAAGGCACCATTCGCTGTGCTGACCAAGGTGACAAGCCCGATCATGTTGGTAAAGGACTTGAGTGGGCGCAAGCTCGGTTCCTCACCTGGCGGTGCCACGCTTAAACTTTTGCCGTTGCTGGCTAAGCAAAACGGCATCGACCCCGCGACGATCAATATCACGCAGGTCGCGCCAAATCTTCAGGAACAGATCCTCATACAAGATCAGGTCGACGCCGCCGCCGTCTTTACGGCAACGAGTTACATGAACCTGATTGCGCAAAAGCTCGATCCCGATAAGGATTTTCGCTGGATCTACTACGCCAACTCGGGAATCGACCTCTATTCCAACGCAATCATGGTGTCGCAGAAACTGGTGAAGGAAAAACCTAAGGCGGTGAGGGGGTTGGTGCGGGCCATCAACAAAGCGTTGAAGGAAACCATGGCGAATCCCGACGCCGCAATCGATCTCCTGGCAGAAACGGAACCGCTGATCAATAAGTCCATAGAAAAGCGCCGGCTGATCTATGTATACAACACCCTTATCGATACTCCAGAAGCGCGCTCGATCGGCATTGGCGATGTCAACGACGTCCGCCTGACAAACTCTATCGCGATGATCGCCGAATCCTACGGGCTTCCGCGCGTGCCGAACGAGAGCGAAGTCTTCGATCGGTCGTTTTTGCCGCCAAAAGCCGAGCGCATGCCGATTACGCTTACGAACTAGCTGGATCATGAATTGACCGAAGCGGGGATAAGTCCCCGCTTCGGTTCTGGGTCGCCATGCGAACGATTTTTTGTGCGCACCTGATCGAGGCCGCCGATGCGCCGGTGATGCGGGCCCGACAAATCGACATTCACGACGGCAAGATCCACGACGTTGGCGATGGGATTTCTGGGCAAGCCGCACCTTTGTTCGTCCTGCCGGCACTCGTCAACGCGCACGATCACGGCCGAGCGGTGCGATCGAGCTCCATCGGTGCCGGTAACAAGCCGCTGGAAGCGTGGCTGCATTATCTGGCGCTGTTTCCTTCGGTCGATCCATACGTCGCTGCAATCGTCGCGCTTTCTAGGGCAGCCCTCGGCGGCGCGGGAACGGTCATGATTCACTACACGCGCGTACAAGGCCGTACCGATCTTCCCACCGAAGCCGCAGCGGTTGCACGCGCGGCGCGGGATGTAGGCGTGCGGGTAGGCTTTGCAGTCTCAATGCGAGATCGCAACCCGCTCGTTTACGGCCCGTCGGAGCCGGTTCTTAAAGTGCTACCGATACAAGTGCGATCGGAAATTGAGCGAAGCCTGTTGCGAAAGCCGTTGTTGCCAGCCGAATTTATTGCACTTTTCGAGGCCGTAGCCGCTGCTGCGGCCGGCCCGATGTTTGACGTGCAATACGGCCCGAACGGCGTGCAATGGTGTAGCGACGCGTTGCTCGAGGCTATCGCGAAAGCCTCGGAGCGTAGCGGCCGCCGTATCCACATGCATCTGCTTGAAAGTCGCTATCAGCGTGTGTGGGCGGATTCAACCTATCCAGGCGGCGTTGTTAAGCATCTCGACGCTATTGGTCTGTTGTCACCCCGTCTGACGCTGGCACACTGCGTCTGGGCACGGCCGGATGAACTAGAATTGCTGGCTGAGCGCGGCGTAACGATCGTGGTGAATAGCAGCTCGAATTTGCACCTGCGATCGGGCATTGCACCCGTCGCTCGAATGGTTGAGGCGGGTTGCCGCGTCGCGCTAGGCGTTGACGGTAAGGCGTTTGAAGAGGACGATGACGCGTTGCGCGAACTTCGGCTCGCACACTTGCTCCATGCCGGCTTCGGCTTTGCGGTTGCGGTAAGCCGCGAGCAAATGCTTCAGATCGCCTTTGGCAATGGCCGCAAGTCCGTAACGAATGTTGACGACGGTGGCGCAATACGTCCCGGCGCGCCGGCGGATTTGCTGCTACTCGACTGGGCGTCCATCGATGACGATCGCCTGCGCGACGATATCGACTCACTTGACTTGGTTCTGACGCGCGCGACAGCTCGCCATATTCGCGAGCTCATCGTGAATGGACGTACCATCGTGAAAGATGGTGTCGTATCAGGCACCGATTTTCCAAGCGCACGCGCAGAAGTGCTGATGCAGATGCGCGCGGGCGCTCATCGGAGTGCGCCGCTGGCCGCCGCCTTGCCCGTGCTCGATCGCGCCATTGCCGCGCACTTCGAGCCAGACATCGCTTGCTTCTAATTGCGTTTTTGTAATGCGCCGTCCGAAAGGTTGATTTCGGCAGCAGCATATGAGTCCCTTTGTGCGCGTTCACCGGTAGGATGCCAGGAAGTGCTTGATCAAGTGGCCGCGGAGGGCCGGCTGCGATGCTCGCCCGACATCGTGCGTTTGACGCCCGGTCACGATGGGCGCTTCATTCCACTTTCGCTACCCATGCCTCGCGTTGCTCCCATTTGTGAAGCCGCAAGCAGGCAGGACATTGCAGCGGTATCTCAACTCCTGTCAGCAACTCGAACTTGATCTTTTCTTTGCTCAGCCCGGTCGGAACGGTCGTCCCAAGCGTTGGGCAGCGGATCACAATATTGGGCATGATTCTACTCGAGTGCCAACAGTCGATGACCGGAGAAGGGCCAAAGGCCGGCCGGATTATTTCAGCGCTTTGGGGTGCGGTCGCGGATTGCCGTCAAAGGCGTCCAAAAGGTAGCAGCCGAGGTGTAGCTCAATATGTTCGAAATGGGCGACTGCACCATTGCCATTATTCGCCCGAACACGCCCGTGGCAGATTGGGCAACGCGTCACACGATGAATACTCAAGCGCATAGCATCATCAAGTGTAATCGGCTGCCAACCCCCTTGAATTCTCAATTCGCAAATTGTTTCGCTGATGTCGGCCATTTGATACCCTTGGCGCAGTGATGTCCGATAGCGTACGATGTCAATATCGCACAGCGAGGGGCGACGACAACACTAGGAATTACGGACACGTACATTTGAACTGACGTCAAGTCTGGGACGAAACTCGGCACCATGTCGCTATCCATTGTCATAATGCTCGTGGCTATCATTTTTGTTTCCGGCGTGGGTTGGCAAGGCAAGGGCCGTTGGTATTGAGTAGAGAATCCCAGGTGGGAGGCGGTGGTGTAAGTCCCGGGGTCCAGCGTTACCTCGACGCGGCGAAGGAATGTGAGCGCAAGGCCGCGCCGGTGAAAGATCGTGAAGCCGCTTTGCTCACCAAAGATGCGTGGCACTGGCGCGATTTAGCAAGGCAAGCAGAGAACTGGGAACGGATTTGCGATATGATGCCGGGAAGTCTCCGCCACAATCATAGTACCTTACTGCCGCCCGTTGATTTGTGCGCGTGACCTATGGGAAAACTGGGCGGGAAGCAAAAAAAGAAGCCGAAGATAACGGTTAGACGGCAATCCGAACAAGTAAAGGCAGCGGCACAGGAAGCCGACACGGATGAATTGTCCGATACTTTCGACGAAATCCTTGTCGCACTAGCGGGCGCAAACCCGCGCGATGACAAACGATAAGGCGCCCATTTTTGGCATGGCGATCCGGTTGAATCCGCCGGGCAGCAGGCTAAAAGCTTCGCCAATCTGGCGCCCGGTGAGCGATATTCATTTTCGTGCCGGCCAAGGTGACCTGTCGGCGGCCCCTTTGCCACTACCCCTAGCGGCTGGCGTTCGGCACGGCGCCGGCGTCAAATCGCGCGCCCTGACGTTTACGTGAGCACCGGGCTCGGCGATCCCCGCTCGAATTTCCAATACTGCCGTGCTACGCGATGACGAAAAATCCCGCCGCGACGTAGCGGCGGGATCCTTGGAGGTTCAATTCCAGAAGGAAACCCGCGCTGAATATCACAACTCTATGAAAGATGGATGCCTTTGTTGTTAGCAGCTTGATTAAGCGGCAGGCACGGCGGAGTTGATCTCGCTGCCGCACTCAACAGGCAATCGTTGGGTGCATAGGGCCTAAGGCGCTTTGGAAGCTTCGGTGTCATTTGCCGTCTTATTTTCTAGGCCAGTCACTAGCTCGTTTAAAGCCTTACTGCCTGCCCTCCTCGCGGCAGTCTCCGACTTATAGCCGCCGCCATTGAGTTTGATGCCCATCGGTTTAGACCGCCTGAGGATTCGCCATTCCCAGGTGATATCGCTGTTTCCGACGGATCTGACGCTAACGTAATAGTTGCTCATCGGCCTAAGGAGTGGGGATGCCGCTAGTATCACTGTACCGGATGAGAAAAATTGAGTGCAAGGGCCGGCGCAGAAACAAACGGTGGGACTGAATTCAACTTTTCGACGCTTGGGGCATACAGTCGCCTGTGCGATATGACTCGCGTCCGCGTCGGCTTCATCTTCGAAATTCGACTGCTTTGGCGGCAATCGCCTCCACCTCCACCCTGAACTCTGGCTTGGTGAAGCCTGAGACGATCATCAACGTGGAGGCCGGCGGGGGTTGCGCCACGTAACGGTCGCGGACCGCCATGTAGCCGCTCATGTCGGCGCGATCGGTGACGTATGCGTTGATTCGGACGATATCGGCGAACGACATACCGGCGTTGGCGAGACAAACGCCGATAGCCTCAAAGCACAGAACCGCTTGGGCCTCGGCATCGTCCGGAATTTTGTCGTCCGCGGTTATGCCGAGTTGTCCGGAACACAGCAGCCATCGCGCGCCGGGCGGGACCTCGACGGCGTGGCTGTAGCGGGCAAACGGCTTGCGAATCCGCTTGGGCACCAGATGGCGGAGAAAGCTCATCGGACGGATTCGCCGACAGTCATGGCGCGGCGCAGCGCCGTCGATGCCAGCCGGCAGCACTCACTGTAAAGCGGCGACAAGCGAAATTCTTCCGTTCGCGGGTAGGCCACCTCGATCGGCAGATCAGCCGTTACCCGGCCCGGCCTATGTCCTATCACCACGATGCGGCTCGACAGATAGACCGACTCGTAGACGCTATGCGTAACAAAAATGACCGTCAATTTCTGACGCGCGAACAGTTGCAAAAGCTCATCGTTAAGTTTTGTCCGCGTGATTTCGTCAAGTGCGGCGAACGGTTCGTCCATCAGCAGAATCTTCGGCCTGGTCACCAACGCGCGCGCAATCGATACCCGCATCTTCATGCCGCCGGACAGTTGCCGCGGATGCGAGTCAGCAAACCCAGATAGCCCAACGAGCGCCAAAGCCTCGTCAACGCGCCCGCGCGCTTCCCGTTTATCCACGCCGGCTAACAAGAGCGGAAGGCAAACGTTGTCGGCCGCAGTCCGCCACGGCAACAGCGTTGGCTCCTGGAAGACAAAGCCGAGCGATGGCTCCGGCGCGCCTGCCGCGCTGTAGGGCGACTGCGGCCAGTCGATCGTGCCCGACGATGGCGCCGCCAGCCCGGCAATCACCTTAAGCAATGTCGATTTTCCGCAGCCCGACGGACCGAGCAGACTGACGAACTCACCGGGAAGAATAGTCAGATCGACACCGGAAAGCGCCATCGTGCCGTTGCTAAAGGTTTTGGAAATGTCGTCGAGGCGAAGAAGTGGCCGTGACGTCGGGCCAGACGCCGCCGTCCGGATCGAGGCCGGCTCTGCCATGGCGATGATGGGAACGACTTTGGCCATGTTGCGGCTCAATGCGGGTGCGGCACGAAACTTCGCATCTTACCCGGATTGAGCAAGCCCATCGGATCGACTTCGTGCTTGAAACCCAATTGGTCTGCGTCGACGCGCTTGTAGCGGCTGCCGTCTTCCAGTGTCACGACGTGAGGATTGGCGATCATCACGCCTGCGGCCTCGAACGCCGCCATGACTTCGTACAGCCGCTCCGACGAACGATAACGAACGATCGGGATACCGCTCGCCGTCATATAACCATTGACCCGGATGAACTCGAGATGCTGACGAACTTCGTCGCCAAATTTCTCGTCAATCTGTGCCGCTGCATCGGTGATCCGGTCATGCGGATACAGGCATTGCAGGTAGGTGACGCCGCGATCGTTCTTGAGCATCTGCAACGTGGTGTGATTCCAGGTGTGCTCGTAGAGTGGCGTTTTGCCAAGGACATCCTCGCTAGGCGCCTTGTAGGTGATCTCGCCGCCTGTCGCCGCGAGCAGCGTCTCGAAGCTTTCGAGCGACATCTCGCCGATCATGCCAAGCAGCAAGCTTTTGCCATCGGGACAGTAGGAGCGGAACGCAGCGAAGTGCTGCGGCAGCGGCCATTGGATCGGCGACACGAGTTTTTTCACGATGCCGTCGGCCATCGCGATGGTCTGTCCGAACTGCACCGCGCCGGTGAGATCGTCGAAGGCAACAATCACGTCGAACCAGGATTGCGCCGGAGCAAGCGGCATTTCGAGAGCGGTGATGATACCAGTAGTGCCGTAGGCACGGCTGATCTTCTGCGCCGCGTCGCCGCGCAACTCGATGACCCGCGGAATGTGCTCAAGCGTCACGATCCGCGCCGCCACGATGTTGCCGGGCTCGCGCATGCCGCCGAAGGTGACGCTGCCCACGCCGCCGCTGCCGCCGGCGACGAAGCCGCCGATTTGCGCGGATCGCTTGGTCGATGGATGCATGCGCAACTCGAAACCATTAGGCCGGGTCGCCGCGTCGATGTCGAACAGCTTGGCGCCGGCCTGAACCCTGACGAGACCCGGCTTTTGCCATTCGATGCGGTTGAGGAGCGCCATGTCGAGCACGACGCCGCCTTCGAGGGGCACGCATTGTCCGTAATTGCCGGTGGCGCCGCCGCGAACCGTCAGGGGAATGTCGTACTTGGCGCAGGCCGCGGCGACGCGCACGATCTCGGCTTCTTCCCGGGGCGTGACCACCACGTCGGCGACCTTGTCCTTGAGCGTCTCGTAGAGGATCGGGCTATACCAGAAGTAATCGCGCGAGCGCCGCCGGCGATCGATGAGATCGGTGGTCGTGTCTATTCCGGAAATGTCGGTGAGAAATTCGTCCAGCCGGTAGCGGCCGGACCGCTCCTTGACGGCCGAGGCGGAGACTTGAGACATGACGCTCAATCCTCGTTCACTCTGCCGCCACGGCGGCGATCGGGGCGCCGGCATTGCGCGGCGCAAAAGCTTCGGCCTCGTGGTGGTCTTCGAGAAGTTTCTTCAGCCGCCGCCGCATCATCATTCCAGGGCGGTCGGACGGCATGTGCGCTTCAATGCGCCGTGCCATATCGATCGGCGTGTCGGGATCGGTCGATTCGATAATGTCCTTGTCCTCGCGCGTGATCTGATAGTCCCAGTCAATTAGTTCCTTGGCCGAGCAATCCGCTTCGGTATCGTTGCGATACAGCCACTGCACCACCTGAATGTGATCGTCGTCGATCGGCGTCGCCGAGTTGAAGATGATGTGGCGAAGACCTGACGGATATTCGATATCGAGCTTACGGCAGAACGGCATGTACCACTTATTGCGCATGTGGCGCTTGGTCGTGGTCTCAGTAGACCCCGAGATGCGATACTGAACCGGCGGATTGGCAATCGTGATGATCGTCTCGGCTTCGAAACCGTAATCGGTTTCCTGGATTTGGTATTTCTCAGGCAAAGGCTGACTGAGCTGGCCGAAAGTGCCTTTGTGCACGAAAGCAAAGTGTGCGTTGTCGAACGAGTTCTCCATCAGCCGCAGCGCCGAGGTATTCCAGACCTCGTAGAATTGCGGTATCCGCCGATAGGCTGGATCGGTCTCCTCGCTGGCGTCGAGGATCGGTGCCAGCGGTTCGTCGAGCGCTACCCAGGCGTAGCCATAGCGCGCCTCGCAGTAATAGGCAGGCGTCGCATAGCTCGCGAGCTCAGGCTGGACCGCAAGCTGCGGCACTTCGACCACCTTGCCGGTGTGATCGTAAGTCCAGCCGTGATAGCCGCAAACCAGACGTCCATCCTTGCACCAGCCTTTGGACAGTTTGGCGGTGCGATGACAGCAGCGGTCCTTCAACGCTGCGGGTTTGCCGTCGGCGCGGAGGAACAGCACGATCTCCTCGCCGAGCAGGCGAAACGGCTTCGGACCGCTAGCGAGGTCTTCGAGCGGCATCACCGCGTACCAAAATTGGCGCAAAACCTTTTGTTTCGACGTCAGCATGTTATTGCTCCGACTTGCCGCTTGCCTTCTCAGTGTTCTCTCTCGACCGTACTATCGTGCCAGGACCCCAGCGCAAGTCTCGACACTCCGACCACGACCGTGAACAGGGCCACGCCGGCAAGCGTGATCAGGAACAACGCCGCAAACATGCGCGGAATATCCAGCTGAAAGCCGGACTGAAGTATCTGATAAGCGAGGCCGGTATTGCGGCCGCCGGTGCCGGCGACGAATTCCGCGACCACCGCGCCGATCAAAGCCAGACCGCTGGATATTCTCAAGCCCGCAAAAAAATACGGCAACGCGCTCGGAATCCGCAGATACACAAGGCTCTGTAGCCGCGAGGCGCGATTGATGGCGAACAGGTCCTGATGTCCGGCATCGATGCTGCGCAGCCCGACAGTGGTATTCGAGATCACCGGAAAAATAGCGATGATCGTGGCGCAGATGATCAAAGCAGTCTGCGTGTTCTTCACCAGGATGATGATCAACGGTGCGATGGCGACGATCGGCGTGACCTGAAGAATGACCGCATAGGGAAAGAAGCTGCGCTCCACGATGGGGCTTTGTACGAACATGAATGCGATTGCCGTGCCGATGATGATCGAAAGCGCCAGTGCAATGAACGTCACCCGCAGCGTAATCCAAAGCGAGTGCAGTAACGCCGGCGCGTTGAGGACGAATGTCTTGGCAATCAGACTCGGCGCCGGAACGAGATAGGATGGAACGTGGAAGGCCCAGCAGCACGCCTCCCACCCGGCCAGAAACAGAACGCCGACAACAAGCGGCGGAAGAATATCAGCAATCCTTTTGCCGCTTGCCGAAAGGGTCATTGGGCTGGCCGTGCTGTCCGGTTGTCAGCTACTAACGCGAGGCTGCGAGTTGCAACCGCGTTGTCACCACATGACCTTGAGGTCCTTCACGAATTGCGTTGTGAAGGCTTTGGTCCAATCGGTGTCCTTCGGCAACAGGCCGTTGTCGACCATTAGATCGTAGTCCGCTTTCCAGCGTGCTTCGGTCATGATGCCGATGCCCATCGTCTTGGCGTCGCCGCCGTCGACAATGTGCAGCTCGTTCATGCGTTTGATGCCGAACGCGATCTGGGCGTCGGTCATGTTGGGATTATCAGCCTTGATTAGTGCGTTGGCGGCGGAGGGGTCGCCCTTGAGGTAATTCTTCCAGCCTTCGAGTGACGCTTTGACGAAACGGCGCGCGACATCGGGATGCTCGCTGACGAATTTGGTCGTGGTGACCATCGTGGTGCCGTAGGGCGGATAGCCGTAGTCTGCGAACAGATAGAAGTTTACCGGGACGTTCTTCTGCAAGGCCTGGAACGGCTCCGACGACGGATACGATTGCTGCGCGATATTGTCATCAGCAAAGAATGGTTGCAGGTTGAATGTGTAAGCTTGCGTCTGATCGTCGGTGTAGTTAAATTTGGTCTTCAGCCATGGCCACCACGCTGTCCGCCCTGACGTGGCGATGAGAATGGTCTTGCCCTTTAGATCACCCAAATCTTTGACGTCGGCATGAGTCATCATGCCCTGGAGATCTTTCTGGAATGACGTGGCAATGGTGGTCACCGGCAGACCCTTCGAAACGCCGTTGAGAACCTGAAAGTCATATCCCATGATGACGTCGGCTTCGCCGCCGAGCAGAAGCTGCATGCCGTTGACCTGCGGACCGCCCATCTTGATCGTGACGTCTAGGTTTTCCTTGTCGTAGAGCCCGGTGGCTTTGGCCTGATAGAAGCCGCCGTGTTCCGCTTGCGCGTACCAGCTCGTGAGAAACGTAACCTTGTCGGCGGCTTTCGCGGGGCCGGCCGCCAACAAGGCAGCCGTGGCGGCGGTCAGGTAAGCAATGCGGAATCGAAACATTGCGGATGAAAACATGGCGTGTCCTATCGGTGCTTAGTGACGGCCGCGCCCATTAACCGGCGCGGGCGTGCAGAGGCCTCTTGACAGCAATGTGGGCGAATTGAATGATAATAAAAGCATCAAATTTCGTTCTGAGCGATGCCTTTAAGGCACCGCTGGCGAAGCTTTATGCAGGCCGATTAAGGCGCAGGCAGGCGCCACCAATGCTCCATTCGCGGCTTCTCAGGTATCTCGACGAGGTGTCCCGATTGGGATCGATCCGGAAGGCGGCGGGCCGGCTCAACGTCGCCTCGTCGGCGATCAACCGCCAGATTCTCGCGTTGGAAAATGAGCTCGGCGCGCCGATTTTCGAGCGCATGCCGCGGCGCATGCGATTGACTGCGACAGGTGAGGTTTTGATCTCCCACGTGCGCGACACTTTGAAGGGGCATCAGCGGGTCGAGGCGCAGATCGAGGCGCTGAAGGGTCTCGCCCGCGGTGAAGTCACCATAGCCACCATGAACGGGCTTGCCGCAGGTCCGTTGCCGCGTTTTTTAAGCAGCATCCTGAACCAGCATCCGCGCGTGCATCTGCGCGTGAGAGTGCTTCCGTTCGACCAGATGACCAACGCTGTGCTGACCGGTGAAGCCGATTTGGCGCTGACCTATAACCCGCTGAACAGCCCGGGCCTGCGCGTCGTCGCCAGCCACGACCTTGCCATTGGTGCCGTGGTGTCGCCGAAGCATCCGCTCAATAAGCGCTATTCGCTGCGGCTGGCCGACTGTGCCGAATTTCCCATGGCGGTTGCCGACGCTACGATGACGATTCGCCCGGCCGTCGATCTCGCCTTTACCCACGCTAACATTCCGCTGCATCCGACCATTGAAACGAATTCGATCGAATTCATGAAACGGATTGCCCGAAGCGGCGAGGCGATCACATTTCTTAACGCGGTCGACGTCGCGGAAGACGTCGAAGCCGGTGATATCCGATATCTCCCGCTGGACGAACTCGCCAGTCATCCGATCGCACTGAAACTACTGGTTCGCGCCCGCGGCGGCCTCGACACGTTCCCGAGCCTGGTGGTCGAGGAATTGCGCAAAGCGATGCCGAAGTTGGAGCCGATCGAATAGCGTGGCTTGGCACGACGCTTGCGTGGGATCCTAGCAATGGAGCCGAGCGTGCCGGGACGGGCGTTTTTCTGGGCCGAACTTTGCAGCAACGATTTCCGGGATCTAGATCCGGAGAAAACGATTGCGATTTTTCCGATTGCTGCCACCGAGCAGCACGGCCCGCATTTGCCGGTCATGACCGACACCGCGATCGCCGACGGCATGTCGCGCTGTTGAAGGATAACTTGCGGGCCGAACTGAGCGTTCTCGTCTTGCCGGTCCAGGCCGTCGGAAAATCAAACGAGCACCTG
>CAVTFP010000002.1:0-112880 GCA_963733645.1 uncultured Alphaproteobacteria bacterium | reverse complement strand
CCCGTTCTACCAAATGCTGCAAACCGGCGACTCGCTTTTACGCCGCCGTGTGAACGCCGCCACCGCCGACGAATTCTCGCTGCTGCCAGACCTGCTCGTGGACGGGATGACCGATTACGCCGCGGTCATCACCCGCTTCGCCGCCGCGGGCATCATCGGCGAAATGGACGGCGTGTATTCTTCATGGGCGACAAAGGCGCCTGACGGCTTTACTGACGGCCATATCGCCGCGATCGAGCGTATCGCGCCATATCTCGCACTAGCCATAAAATCGGTAGCGCTGGCGCGCATGACCGGCACGCTGATGCGGACCTACCTCGGTCGCGACGCCGGCCAGCGCGTGTTGAGCGGACGGATCATGCGCGGCATTGCCGAACGCATCGACGCCGTTGTCTGGTTCAGCGATCTGCGGGGATTCACAAGCATCACCGACAAGACGCCAGAACTGGTCATCCCGTTGCTGAACGACTACGCCGATGTGATCGTTTCGGCGATCCACAAGCATGGCGGCGACGTGCTCAAGCTGATCGGCGATGGCACGCTTGCCATCTTCACCGCTGAGGACCGTGTGCACGCATGCGACATGGCATTGTCAGCGGCGATCGCGGCGCGGCAAGGTGTCACCGAATTAAAGAAGCGTCGCGCAGCGGACCACAGGCCCGCAAGCGACATGTATCTCGGTTTGCATGTCGGCGAGGTCTTCTATGGCAATGTCGGAAGCCAGGAGCGCTTGGACTTCACTGTCATTGGCCCAGCCGTGAACGAGGCCAGCCGGATTGCGGCAATGTGCCGTTCCGTCGATCAGCCGATCCTGATGTCGGCGGCGTTCGCCGGCGTCGGCAACATCAAACACCGCCTGGTCTCGGTGGGACGATACGCGCTCCGCGGTGTGTCGCATGCGCAAGAACTGTTTACGCTCGATCCCGACGCGTGAACGCGACACTAACGCATCTTGAGGATGAGGACCTGATCGCTGGTCGGATCGGTCGTCTTGCGCAGTTCGGCGACCTCGGCGGCCGTGACCACTGGCGCACTGTTGCCCCAGCCGTTGCGAATGAAGGTGACGACGTCTGCGATCTCCTGATCGGAGTACTGCAACCGGAATTGCGGCATGCGATAGGAATCCGGCGTCCCTTTGACGACCAGCGGATTTGAACCGTTCAGCACCAGGTTGATGAGCGACGACGGGTCGGTGTCGAGCACGACGGGATTGCCGGCAAGCGCCGGCATATACGGGGCGAAGCCCTTGCCATCGAACCCGTGGCAGTTCGCGCAGGAGCCGGCAAAAACGATGGCGCCCGGCTGCGGTGCGTGTCCGGAACGCAGCGCCGCAGTGGTCGCGTCGTCATAGGCGACGGACTTTTGCTCCGACGTGGCCGGCAGGGATTTCAGATAGACTGCGATCGCGTTGAGGTCGCCGTCCGACAGGTAAGGCGTACTGTTGTTGACCACATCGATCATCGAACCGAACGCTGCCTCGGCGCGGTTGTGTCCGTTTTTGAGAAAATCGATAAGGTCGTCCTTCGACCAGCCGCCGAGACCGGTGCGGATATCGCTGCGCAAGTTCGGCGCGTACCAGGCGTCGAGCAGCGCTCCGGAGAGATAACTCGCGTTACTGTCGTCGAGCGCCCTCTCCTGCCAGGCGAAGCCGCGCGGGGTGTGGCAGGCGCCGCAATGGCCGAGCCCCTGCACCAGATAGGCGCCGCGATTCCAGTCGTCATCATGGCCGCTCTTGGCGGCATAGCTGCCGCCCTCGGTAAAGACCAGATTCCAGAGCGCAAGCGGCCAACGAAAGCTCAGCATCGACGGAATTTCGTTGGGCAAATTGGCCTGGTGCACCGCCGGCACCTGCTTCATGAAGAAGCCGTAGAGCGCCGAGACGTCGGCGTCGGTAAGCTTGGCGTAAGACGGATACGGCATCGCCGGATAGAGATGGTGGCCGTCCTTGGCGACGCCCTTGCGCAAGGCGCGGTCGAAATCCTCGAGACTGTAGCTGCCGATGCCGGTCTCCGGATCGGGCGTGATGTTGGTCGAATAGATGGCGCCGAGCGGCGAGCCCATTTTCAGGCCGCCGGCGAACGCCTTGCCGCCCGGGACCGAATGACAGGCCACGCAATCGCCGGCCCGCGCCAGATATTCACCCCGACCACCCGGAGCGCCGGTGCTCTCGTCGGCCCGTGATGTCGATACGGCGAAGAGCAAAGCGAGACTGCAGAAGACTCCCCTCGAAATTCTCGTCACGTCCTCTGCCTCCTCAGCACGCCTCGTCCCTTATTTTTTGTGAATTGGCGGAGGCGACCGTTGGCCCCCGCTCCGATTGTGAGGTGCGCCGATTAGGCTGGCGATCCGGTCAGATCGTGATCGCTGATCGGCAGCGAACGAAGGCGCTTGCCGGTGGCGGCAAAGATCGCGTTCGCCACCGCGGCGGCGATCGGTGCGGTTGCGGGCTCGCCCGCTCCACCCCAGACCTTGCCGCCGCTCGGCAACAGATGAACGTCGATCCTCGGCGCCTCCGCAAGACGCACCATGCGGTAGGTGTCGAAATTACCTTGCACCGCCGCGCCGTTCTTGATCGTGATCTTGCCGAAGAGCGCGGCAGTCAAATTGTAGATCACGCTGCCTTCGGCCTGTTCGGCGATGGTCAGTGGATTGACCATATAGCGGGTATCGAGCGCGACAGTGACGCGATCGACCTTGACCTGGCCGTTCGGCTTGACGGTGACCTCGGCAACCTCTGCGCAGATACTGTCGCAATCCGTGCAGATGGCGATGCCGCGGCCGCTGCCTTTCGGCAACGGCTTGCCCCAATCGCCCTTCTCGGCCGCCGTGTCGAGAACCTTGAGCCAGTCGGGCTTGCCTTCGAGCAGCTTGCGCCGGATCTGATAAGGATCAAGCCCGTTCGCCACCGCCATTTCGTCGAGGAAGCTCTCGATGGCGAAGTTGTGCTGATTGATGCCGGGGGCGCGCCAGAACCACACCGGCAAATGTGTGTTCTTGACCAGCAACTCCACGCGCATATTCGGTACCTTGTAGCCGTTGTCGGCGAGTCCGGCGACTGTTTGCGGCTCGACCTTACCGGCCGGAAGTTTGACGCCGACCGAGGCGAGGATCGACGAGGTCACGACGCGCATCGACCATGCCGTCGGCAGTCCGTCGGCGCCGGTGGCGGCCTTGAACGCGACCACCGCGTGCGGACGGAACTTGTCCTGGCGGGTATCTTCTTCGCGCGTCCAGACCAGCTTTACCGGCCGCTGCACGACTTTGGCGATGGCAATCGCCTGCTTGACCTCATCGTTTGCATCGCGACGCCCGAAGCCGCCGCCGATGAAGCCGTTGTGGATGTAGACTTGCTCCTCCTCCAGGCCGGATGCCTTCGCCGCCGCCTCGAGTGCTTCCTTGGCGTCTTGCGTTCCGACCCAGACGTCGAGCCGGTCAGGCTGCAAGTTGACGGTCGCGTTCATCGGCTCCATCGGCGAATGCGACAGATACGGCGTCTCGTAGATCGCTTCGAACGTCTTTGTGCCGCCCGGAAGGGCCTGATCGACGTTGCCATCGTTGCGCGCGGTCAGCATTGGTTCGCTGAGCGCGGCGCGAAACGCCTTCGAAAGCTGTTCGCTGTCGATCTTGCCCGCTTCGCCGGTGTCCCATTCCGGCTGCAGCCGCGAAAGCGCCCGCTTGGCGCGCCAGTACGTATCGGTGGCGACGACGGCTACGGCATTATCAAGCTTCACCACCGCAATGATGCCTGGCGCGCCGTTCAGCACGGAGTCATCGACGCTCTTGAGCTTGCCGCCCGGCACGGGGCACGCCGTGATCGCGGCAAACACCATGCCTGGGACTTGCGCGTCCATGCCGAACTTCGCCGACCCGTCAGTCTTGTGGACGACGTCGACGCGCGGCAGCGCCTTGGGAATGAAGGTGAATTGCTCCGGCGTTTTGATCGCCGGCTCGGCAGCAAGCGTAACCTTCGCCGCGTCGGTGGCGAGTTCGCCGTAGCGCGCGCTTTGCCCCGAAGCCTTGTGTGTCACCACGCTCTGCGCCGCCGAGCACTCGGATGCCGGCACGTTCCAGCGCGCCGCGGCAACCGCAATCAGGCGCTCACGCGCGCTGGCGCCGACCTGCTGCATCTTCTTTTGCGATTGCCGCACCGACATGCTGCCGTGCGAGAACATGTCACCGTAGACTTTTTTCTCCCGGATATTGCGGTTGGCCGAAGCATATTCGACGCGCACCTTCGCCCAGTCGCAATGCAGCTCTTCGGTGACGATCATCGGCAGCGCCGTCATGCTGCCCTGCCCCATCTCCGATCGCTGATAGCGGATCAGAATCAGAATCGTCCGGATCGATAGCGATCCAGGCGTCGATGTCATTTGGCGAGTAACCGCTGTCGGTATCCCAAGGCTGGCCCGGGACGGTGGCGGCATGAGCCGACATGCGGCGCGGCACCGATACCGATCATGAAACCGCCGGCGGCGCTAGCCGCGGTGAGAATGAAATTGCGGCGGCTCAGCGCCGGAGCGAAGTGAGTTCCGTACATCGCGGCCTCCCTTACGCTTTCATCATGTCGGCGGCGCGATGAATGGCGCGGCGCAGACGCTCATAGGTTCCACACCGGCAGATATTCGTGATGCTGGCGTCGATATCGGCATCGGTCGGGTTGGGGAAATCCTTCAGGAACGCGACGGTGGCCATGATCTGGCCGGACTGGCAGTAGCCGCATTGCGGAACATCTTCGGCGATCCAGGCGCGCTGCACCGGATGGCTGTTGTCCGGTGAGAGCCCTTCGATGGTCGTGATCTTTGCACCATTGAGCGCACCGATCGGCACCGAGCAGGAACGCATGGGCCTGCCGTCAATATGGACGGTGCAGGCGCCGCATTGCGCGATACCGCAGCCGAATTTTGTGCCGGTGAGGCCGACCACGTCGCGCAATACCCAGAGCAGCGGCGTATCAGGCTCAATATTGATTTGTCGGGACGTTCCGTTGACTTCGATCGTGATCACCGTGGCTCTCCTCAGAGTGGGGTGACGCGGGGAATCGCTCGCATGTCATATGTGCGACGTGAAACAGATTAACAGGACCTTCGCGGCAGTCCAAGGACTCCTGCATCACAACGTAGCGATGAAAAATGGTTGCGATACTAGGCCCTTGCCCGTGCATAGGCCTGATCGACCAGCCGCATGACCGGCAGCCAATCGTGCACGCTGATCGTCGGCAGCTTGCCGTCGCGCCAGCGGTCGAGCGCGTCGCGCGTCGCGGTGAAATACGGCGCGGTCAGGTCGGCACCCGGCAAGATCTTGTCGCCCTCTGCGGTGGCGAGTTTCAACACGCCGTCCTTCATGGTGAGAATGGCGTCGCGGCCGGCGAGCTTCCACTCGCCGTCGGTGCCGATACGGGGAAACACGTTGCCGATTTCGACGGTGCCAAGGATGCCGCTCGCCGAGCGCAGCATCACCGAAGCGTAGTCCTCGATGGCGAGATCATGCGCCCGGCGGCTCAGTTGGGCGCCTGTCACCTGCGCCTCCTCGCCGGTCAGATGCAGGAACATGTCCAATCCATGCGAGCCGAGATTGCGCAGCGAACCGCCACCGGCTTCCGCGGGATCGAGCATCCAGGCGCAATCCCAGGCCGGATAGCGCGCCGGGCCCGGGCGGTTGATGCGGACATAGATATGCGACAATGGACCGAGGCGCCTTTCGGCGATGAGTTCGCGGGCAGTTTTGGCAAAGACCCCGTAGCGCTGCGCAAGCGGCACGGCGACGAAGGCGTTGCGGCTCGCCGCCTTGGTCGCGACCGCTTCCACTTCCGCAGCACTGATCCCCATCGGCTTTTCCATCAGGAACGGATAGCCGCCGTCGAGCAGGTCGCTGGCGATCGCGGCCATCTGCCGGTGCCGCCCCAGCGCCAGGACGAAGTCCGGACGGGTCGCCGCCAGCATTTTTCCGTAGTCGGTGAAGGTCGGCGGGTTTCCCACCTCAGCCGCTCGCTTGGCGACGAGGCCAGCGTCGGAATCCTGGATCGCGACCAGTTCCACGTCCGGCATCGCGACCAGATGGCGCAGATAGGCGGCGTCGTTGAGCGCATGCCAGTGGCTGACTTCGATAGCGGCAACGCGAATGGACATGGGTTCCTCTTCTTGGTTACGCGCTTCCCGTCATTGCGAGCGGAGCGAAGCAAGCCAGACTGCGGTGCCGTTCTGGATTGCTTCGTCGCTGCGCTCCTCGCAATAACGACGGGTGCACGGCCATCAGGCGTTGCCCGCGGCGAGGCCGAGGATTTGCCGCGCATCGGCGGGCGTCGCAACATGGTCGCCCAAAACTTCGATGATCTTCGCAGCCTTCTCGACCAGCGCGGCATTGCTCGGCGCCATCTTGCCCTTTTCCAGATAGATGTTGTCCTCGAGCCCGACGCGCGGATGGCCGCCGAGCAGAACCGTCTGCGCCACCATCGGGAATTGATGAAGCGAAATGCCGAAGGCGAACCACGTGCAATCCGGCGGCAACAGGCTTCGCATGTATGTCAAAGCCTCCGGCGTCGCCGGCTGGCCCCAGGAAATGCCGAGGCAGATCTGAAACATGCCGGGCGGTTTTACAAAGCCGTTCTCGATGAAGCGTTTGGCAAGCAAGAGATGGCCGGTCTCGAACACTTCAAGCTCAGGCATCACGCCGGCGCCCTTGATCGCCGCCGCCATGGCTTGCAGGTGCTTCGGCGTATTGACGAAGACCCGGTCGCCCATATTGAGGCTGCCCATATCGAGGCTGCAAATATCAGGCTTGAGTTCGAGCACGTGCTGCACGCGCTCTTCCGGCGATTTGAGCACGCTGTCGGGCCCGGGCTTCGACGGGTCGGCATCGTCATGCGAGAAGCGCGCGCCGGGGCCGGTGGTGAGATTGATGAGCACGTCGGTGCCGCTTGCCCTGATGCGCTCCACCGTCTCGCGATAAAGCGCGGGATCCATGCTCGGCTTGGTAGTTTTCGGATTGCGCACATGGATGTGCACGATGGCGGCGCCGGCCTTGGCGGCTTCGACCGCCGATTTAGCGATTTGCTCCGGCGTCACCGGCACGGCCGGATTGCGGCCCGGCGTGTCCGCCGAGCCGGTGAGCGCGCACGAAATGATGACCTTGCGCTGCATACCCCCTCCCCCATGTTCTCCAGAACTATTAGGCTCGCGCCACAGCAACGCGGCCGCGATTGCCGCAGGTTATAGCCGGCTGGGAGACGCATGTCGCGTGGGCGGGTGCAAAAACGGGAACGACCACGAACGAGTGGCGCGCGTTCATCCGGCGTCGCCAAATCGTGTCGTGGCCGTCAAGGCGATGGGACGTTAGCACTCACAGACCATCGCCGGTTACAATGTTGTTATAGCAGGCCTCGGTGACAGCCAGATGACTCCAAAACCAAGACAAATGCGCGCCGGAAAAATCTTTGTCGGCATCGGCGGCTGGACGTTCGAGCCGTGGCGCGGGGCGTTTTATCCCAATGGATTGCCGCATGCGAAGGAGCTCGCCTACGCGAGCGAGCGGCTGACCTCGATCGAGATCAACGGCACGTTCTATCGCTCGCAGACGCCGGCCACCTTCCGCAAATGGGCAAGCGAGGTGCCGCCGGGCTTCGTGTTCGCGCTCAAGGGCCCACGCTTTGCCGTCAACAGGCGCGTGCTCAAGGAGGCAGGCGACTCGATTCAGCGCTTTCTCGCCTCCGGCATAACCGAGCTAGGCGACCATCTCGGGCCGCTGCTGTGGCAATTTGCTCCGACCAAAAAGTTCGACCCTGCCGATTTCGGCGGCTTCCTGGAATTGTTGCCCAAGGAATTCGACCGGCGCCCGCTGCGCCATGTCATCGAGGTGCGTCACGACAGTTTCCGCACCGGCGAGTTCATTTCGCTGCTGCGCCAGTTCGCGATGCCGGTCGTCTTCACCGACCACACCAAATATCCGAACATGGCCGACATTACCGGAGACCTTGTCTACGCGCGCCTGCAACGCGGCAAGGACACCGTGAAGACCGCCTACGAGCCGAAGGATATCGCCGCCTGGGCCGACCGATTGCGATCCTGGGCCTCAGGCAGCACGCCCGACGACTTGCCACTGGTAGAGGCGGTGCGCAAAGCGAAGGCCGCCCCGCGTGACGTGTTCGCCTACGTCATTCACGAAGGCAAAGTCCGCGCCCCGGCCGGCGCGATGGCTCTGATTAAGCGGTTGAAAGCGTGAGCCTGCCCTTCCGTGATGGCGCGAGCGCAGTCATCCTGTCGTTAGCCAGAAAATAAAATCCGCTCCCGCTCCTTCGTCAGAAGTTTCCGGCAGGAGGCATGACAGAGCACCGAAGCTGGACAAGTCAGCGCGACGCTGCCAATAAGGCCTCCGAATTTCTCGTTCAGCTTTGAAAAAAGCGGATGCGAAACTATTTCGCGAAAGCCTTCTCTGCGAAAGCCTTGCTTGCGAAAACCTTCTCTTCTTGCCCGTTCCCGACCCGATACAGTCAGGCCAGATCCGGCTTAGTGATGGATATTGCGACAGACGCCGATACCCGCTCTCAAGCGAGTCCAACTTCGGCGTCTGAAGATACCTCTGAAGATCCCAAAGCAAATACCGGGCCGGCGCCGCATCGCCCGATGGTATTCGTGGCTGCGCTGTCGACAATCTTCATGGCAGCCGTCGAGGGAACGATTGTCGCCACTGCCATGCCGACAATTGTCGGCGCGCTGGGCGGTATCGATCTTTTCAGCTGGATTTTCGGCGCCTACCTGCTGACGCAAGCAATCCTGATTCCGATTTACGGGCGCCTGTCCGACTTCTACGGCAGAAAGCCCGTGCTTCTGTTCGGGATCGGTGTCTTTCTTGTCGGCTCCGCACTGTGCGGACTGGCGTGGAACATGATTTCACTGATCGCGTTTCGCATCGTGCAGGGCATCGGCGCCGGTGCGCTGATTCCGGTCTCACAAACCGTGGTCGCTGACATCTATAGCGGCGAAGCCCGCGCCAGAATGCAGGGCTATATTTCGAGTACGTTCGGCAGCGCCGCCATCGTAGGGCCGATGATCGGAGGGCTGATCGCGACTCACGTGAGTTGGAGAGCGATTTTCTGGATCAACATCCCGCTCGGCATCATCGCCGCTTTACTGCTGACCTTCGCGCTCAAGGAAGAGGTGAAGAAGCGGCGCCACCATATCGATTACATCGGTGCGGTGCTGCTGGCGTCGGCGACCTCGATCATCATGATCGCGTTGATCCACGCCGATACATTCAGCATCGTAGCACTGGCCGGTGCGTTCTGCGTATCCGCGATGCTGATCGCCGCGCTGATTTTCTACGAGAGCCGCACTTCCGAACCGATGATCCCGGTACGATTGTATCGCAACCGCCTGATCGCCGGCGGCAACTGGGTCGGCGCCGCCAACGGCACGATCTCAATGGCGGTCGTCGGATTCCTGCCGGTGTACATGCAAGGCCTGATGGGAGCCAGCACGCTGACCTCGGGACTGGCGCTCGGAACCATGTCGGTACTCTGGCCAACCGGCGGTTTCGTCGGCAGCCGCCTCGTGCTTCGCATGTCCTACCGTCTTGCATCCACCATTGGCGCCGTCATTCTCGTGACCGGAAGCACATTACTCGTATTGCTTCATCCCGGCGCTAATCCGCTGCAGCCGATCATTGCGGTAGGGATCATGGGTCTGGGCATGGGCATTACGAATATTTCTTTCGTGGTCGCGATCCAGTCCAACGTCGACTGGTCTCATCGCGGCGCGGCGATGTCGAGTTTGTTCTTTTCCCGCATTATCGGGCAGTCGTTCGGCAGCGCGGTATTCGGCGGCATATTCAATGCGGGACTGGCAAGCCGAAGTTCGGTCAACGGCAACGATTTCGTTCATCTGCTCCAGGAAGGACACCAGAAGATTGCCAACATGCCGGGGATTCAGAGCGTTCTCGACGCACTGGCTCACGCGCTGCACAGCATTTATCTGCTCAGCGGCACTGTCGCCGTATTGGTGCTGGCGGCTGTCCTGACTTTCCCGGCCGGCCTGAGCTTGCTCAAAGAGCGCTGAGGACGTTGGCGCCTTAGTTGGAAGCCGCATAGGCCGTGCGGTTGATGTATTCGAGCACGGTGCCGTCGGGGTCGCGGAAATAAGCTCGCGGCCCGTCAATCGTGCCGCCGCGCCGGTCCTCCTCAAAGAAAACGTCGACGCCCTTGGTGCGCAAGCTCTCGACCGCCGCCCGGAATTCCCCGGCGTCAACCATGAAGGCGTGATGCACGCCGTCCGATGTGTCGGGCGGGCCCTTGTTGATGGGGGCGGAGCGTTTGATCAGCAGAAGGCATACGCCGCCGGCATCGAGGAAGGTGATGACCTTGTCGGGACGCTGCGCCAGGAATTTGCAGCCCACGATTTCGGTGTAGAACTTGGTGCTGCGGTCGACATCGTTGACCGGAATACTGAAATGAGCGACGCCTTTGATGTCCGGCATAATTCCTCTTCTGGGTGCGCTGTGATTTCGCCGACTGACAGTATTATGCACCCTGTGATCGCGCGCCAGAAGCCGCCATGCGGAGGAAACCCCATGAACCGCCGACAAGTTTTCAGTCTCGCCGCTGGCGCCGCGCTACTTCCATGGCTGACGCGGCCAGTATTGGCGCAATCGTCGGTGCAATCGTGGCCGACGCGGCCGGTCCGCATCGTGGTCGGTTATCCGCCCGGCATTGCGCCCGACATTGTCGCCCGCCTCGTCGGCGAACGATTGTCGTCCCGGCTCAGCCAGCAATTCATCGTCGACAACCGGCCGGGCGCCGGAACGAATATTGCGGCCGAAAATGTCGTCAGGGCGTCCGCCGACGGCTACACACTGTTACTGGTTGCGGCGGCGAACGCCATCAACATGGCGCTCAATCCCAACCTCGACTTCAATTTCATTGCCGACATTGCGCCGATTGCCAGTCTCGGCGGTGTTGTTTTCATCATGGCGGTCAGTCCGTCGTTTCCCGCCAAGACCCTTGGCGAGTTCATTGCCTACGCCAAGGCCAATCCGGGCAAGATCAACATCGCCTCGCGCGGCATCGGCTCGTCGACCCATGTGTTCGGCGAGATGTTCAAGATGATGGCAAGTGTCGATCTCGTCCACGTCCCGTACCGAAACGACTACAAGGCCGATCTGCTCGGCGGCCGGGTCCAGGTTGCATTTTTCGCGATCGCCGACGCGCTCGGTGACGTAAGGGACGGCACGATCAGGGCGCTCGCCGTCACCAACGCGACGCGGTTTGCCGCATTGCCGGAGGTGCCGACGATCAGCGAAATCGTGCCGGGTTACGCGGCGAGCGGATGGCTAGGCATTGGCGCACCGAAGAATACGCCCGCAGCCGTCGTCGAGAAGCTCAACGGCGAGATCAATGCGGTCCTTGCCGATCCCGCTCTGAACACCCGCCTTCTCGATATGGGCATCGAGCCGAACCCGATGTCGGTTGCCAAATTCAGCGCCTTCATCGCTGCCGACGCCGACAGATGGGCGAAGGTGGTCCGCTTCGCGGATATCAAGCCGGAATAATTTTGCGCCCGAACAGCACGCCGGCCTACAAACCTGTGTTGGCCATCCGCAGCCGCCGCGCCAGCGTGCGCATGACGTTGAGCGCAAAATGCGGCGTGCGGCTCACCAGGAACAGGAACTGCTTCTCGCCAACCGGAACGATTTTCACGTTGGTTCTGGCAACAGCGGTCGCACTGCGCGGTGCCGCATCAATCAGCGCCATCTCACCGAAAATGTCGAGATCGCCGAGTGTGCCAAGCAGGCGGTTGCCGAACTGGATATCGACCTCGCCGCTCTGGATGACGAAGAATTCCGCTGCCGGCTCGCCTTCCTTGAAGATGATCTCGCCGGCCTTGTACTCGCGCACAGGCGCGCCGGTGCCGGCGAGGATGCCAAAATCGATCGATGTATCGACCACTTCACCTCCCACGCAGCAAACAGGCCGCTTTGGGACAACGCCAAATGACGGACGAAACCAGATTTATCACAGTGGCGGCGCGGGCAGACAAGCCGGTCTATTCGGGAAAGGTGCCTGAAAATGCTAACGGCCACGAACGACAAGGTGCGCGTACATCCGGCGTCACCCATCGTAACCGTGGCCGTCCTATAGCGGAGCCTTACGGCGTCAACGCTACGAAGCATTACATAGGCATGGTCTGCCTTTTGTGCAAGACTGTCATCGGAAACCGTTAAAACACAGCTAATTCCTTCAGTTTGGACGTAATCGGGGGCCTCGCAAACTATAACGACGATGGCCATTAGCCAGGGAGCAAACCATGACCATGAACCAGCCAAGCGATGAACAGGGCATCCAGCGCGCCTTCGCCGGCGCCATCCACGAGCATTGGAAACTGTTCCTGTTCGAGGGCATTGTGCTCGCGCTACTCGGCCTCATCGCCATCGTGGTGCCGCCGATTGCAACACTCGCTTTCGAACTGATCATCGGCTGGCTGTTTCTCATCAGCGGCATCGTCGGCCTCGTCACGTCGTTCTGGATGCGCAATGCGCCCGGCTTTTGGTGGTCGCTGCTGTCGGCTGTCGTCGCTATCGCCGCCGGCCTCGTGCTGCTGGGTTGGCCGATCAGCGGAACCCTTTCGCTAACCTTCGTCTTGATCGCGTTTTTCCTGATCGAGGGCATCGTGACGATCATGTACGCGATCGATCACCGCAGCCAGCTTTCCAGCCGCTGGGGCTGGATGCTGGCGAGCGGAGTGGTCGACCTGATCCTCGCCGGCATTATCTTCGCCGGCCTACCGGGATCGGCGGCCTGGGCGCTCGGCTTGCTGGTCGGAATCAATCTGGTGTTCGGCGGCACAGCGATGATCGGTATGGCGCTCGCGGCGCGGCCGCACGCGTAAGCGGCGTCATTGCAACAGCCGCGGTTCGAACAGCCGCGCAACCGATCGCTATTTCTGCGCCAGCATCGTGATGGTTGCGCAAGCAGGCATCACGGCTGCTATGGCGCATATATAATAATACTTGCGAATCAACCATTTGCGACGCTACTCCGAACAAATAATCGAGCTGAAACGCCATCGATGGCTCTCTCCCGAACGGCTGCGCGGCAAGACGGCTGGCTCAATCAGGCCGAGAGTTCTCGTTTCCACTCACAGGACCGTAGCGTTTGCTGGCATCACCGCGGGCGCGAATGCCCGGGGAGAAGCTCTTTCGGAGCCGGTACCGTGCGATTTTCCGGCCTCCCGCACCGACTTCGAAAGCGGACAGGATACTGGCACGGTCGAGCTTGCGAATAATCGAGAGCCGGCGGACCGGCACTTTGATGAATTCGAGCAACAAGCGGTGCGCGAGGTTTCTCGCGAACAGATACTCCATGACCAGGTCGAGGCGCTTGCCGGACAGCTCGCCGCCGCGCAACAGCGCATCGCCGAGCTGGAGGCCAGCCTCGGCGCGACATACGAGCAGCTTGATTTGCGGGCAAACGAAAACTGCTCGCTACAGACGTCGCTCGATCTGCTGATCGGCGAGAATTCGCGTTTGTCCGTTTTCCTCACCGAAAGCGAGGCGCTGCGCATAATCGCGGAGAAACAACTCGAGGAGGCGCAGCGGAATTTGTGCGCGCACGCCAGCGACAACGCCGTGGCTGAACGCGACCTTGCAGAAGCTATTGATGCCCGCGATGCGGCGGAGAACAAGCTCGAAATGCTACGGACCCTGCTTCAGCTTACCGACCGTCAAGTCCAGGAACTGGAGGCATCGCGTTCGTCACTGATCGAGGGCGCGAGCGAATTGCTGAAAACATTCGAAACCCGCGATTTGGCTCTGGTCGGAGCCGAAGCAAGAAATAAGGCGCTGGCCGAGCGGATTACGCAACTTGAGTTGGAGGTAACGCTATTGCTGAAAACCTCCGAGTTACGCGATACCGCTCTCGACAACGCAGAAGCGAGAAATAAGACGCTGGCAGAACGGATTGCGCAACTTGAGGCAGAGATAGGGCTTGCGGGCAAGCCCGGAAAATTCGAAGAACTCATAAGGCAGTGGGTGCGCCTGGAGCGTAGCCGCGCCGAAACTGCTGGCAGGACAATACGCAACGATGGCGCCGCACCGCTGCGTGAAGAGGGGAAAGCGACCGCACCCAATGGCCATTCCGAACGTACACAAAAGCGCTCCCCTCAGACGGCGCTGGCCGGGACTATCACGTTCGTGAATGCGAGTTAGTTAGCATTACAGTTGTGATTTTTTGCTGGCACATTTGTTTGATTTCTGAATCTATGGGTCACCATGATTCGGAGATCATGGATGATAGGGGCATCGATTGAGACGACGCTTGAGTTGTGGGCATCGTCGCTGCGAGAGGTGAAGAAGCGGATACGTCCATTGTTCGCGCAGGAGCGCGCAGCTTTGAACGCGGGCCTGTTCGTGGACGGGCTGCTTGGCGACGAGCGTCGTAAAACCGGATGGATGCGCGCGGAGGCAGCGGGCGATCCTGGGCCTTGGCGGCAGCAGGCGGTTTTGGGCCGTGACCGATGGGATGCCGACACACTGCGCGACCTGGTGCGCGACTATGCCACCGAGCATCTTGCGGACGAGAACGCGGTGCTGGTGATCGATGAAACCGGCTTTCTCAAGCAAGGCAAGGCTTCGTGCGGGGTAGCGCGGCAATACACTGGCTCGGCGGGCAAAATTACGAACTGTCAGATCGGTGTTTTTGCTGCCTACGTGTCGCGTCACGGCCATGCCTTCATCGATCGGGCGCTCTATTTGCCAAAGGGCTGGACCGACGATCCGGCTCGTCTGAAGGCCACATACGTGCCGGGCGACGTCAGCTTTTCGACCAAGCCTCAGCTTGCAGCCGAGATGATCGAGCGCGCCCTTGCAGCTGGCGTGCCGTTCCGCTGGGTTGCAGCTGATAGCGTCTATGGGGTCGGCGATATCGAGCGGGACCTACGCCAAGCCGGTAAAGGCTATGTACTCGGCGTCAATTCCAATCATTGGTTTGCATCCTGGAGCAAGCCGCAACGGGTGTTCGGTACCGCCGAGGAGATCGCAAACACGCAGCGACGATCTGACTGGCGGCGTCTGTCGGCCGGTGCCGGAACCAAAGGCCCACGATTGCACGACTGGTGCTACCTCGAATTGGCCGATCTCGAAGGCGAAGAGTTTAACCATCACAGCCAAGTCCTTTGGACACGAGGCCTGCTGATCCGGCGTAATATCACCAACGGCGATCTCGCCTACTTCACCACCTGGTGTCCGGCCGGGACTTCGATCAAGACCCTGGTCAGCGTCGAGGGCCATCGCTGGGCGATCGAGGATGGCTTCGAGACTGCCAAGAACGAGTTCGGGCTCGACCACAACGAATCCAGATCCTGGCACGGCTGGCATCGTCACGTCTCGCTCGTCATGCTCGCCTTCGCCATGATGGCTGCCATCCAACATCAGGCCAACAAGCCGACGCCCAAAAAAACCAAGTCGAGCGCAACGCCAAAACATCCGATCTCATCCGTTGGTCGATCCAGGAAATCCGCCGCATAGCCCAACGTCTCGCGCGAAAGCGTATCCAACCCGCCGATGTAATCGCATGGTCGCTCTGGCGGCGCGCTCATCAGGCCGCAGCACAGAAATCTCATCTCAAACAAAAATCACAACTGTAATGTTAGGCCGTGTACTCATAAATCCGGGTCATTGTCCGCTTCGCTGCGAAAGCGACGTTGGTCCCAACCATTAATCAAGAAATAAACCTTCGATTAGGATGCCCGGACCGCCATTTAGGCATAGAGCTAAGAGCAGCCTTGGTGGAGAGCCCCTACTCGATATCACCATCGAGGCTGGCGACGACTTGAGCGCGAACTGCCTGACGCAAGACCTTGCCCATGGAATTGCGAGCTAGGGTCGCGACACAGTGGACGAGAACTAGGTGAATTCCGCGGAGTTCCGGGACCTGGCTGAATGCGGCAGTCAGCTTTTCAGAGTCAATCGGCACCGGAGTTTCGATGACGACATGGATTTCCTCCTCGCCGCTGTCGTTCTGCATGGAGAACAGGCAGACGCCGCCGACGCCGAAGATCTCACGCAACCGATCCTCGATGGGAGCGGGAGAAATCTTATCTCCTTGCATATTGATGACGTCGGTAAGGCGTCCTTGCAGCGCCATGCGCCCGTCGGATCGGATGACGGCCAGATCGCCGGGGTAGAAGAAGCCGTCCTTGAAGAAGTCTCGTGTCGCCGGTTCGTCATTGAGATAGTTGGTCGGCCCGCCTGTGGTGCTGATCCGCACCCGCCCGATCTCTCCGACCGGCACGGGGCGATCGAATTCGTCGACGATCTCGACCACGTGGCCGGGCGCGAGCCGTTGCCAGCGGTGGTCGTCGGGAGTCTCCAAGTGAGTGGAGGCGATGCAGCCGACCTCAGTGGAAGCGAGCCAATTGAAGAGACGCTTTGTAATACGGGCCTTGGCCTGGTCGACCTCCGCTTGGGTCATAGGTCCTCCCTGGACAGCAAGCTGCATCGCATCGTTACGCGGGAACGCATTTGCAGGCGCGGCCAGGATGGTGGAGAGCACGACAGGGACGAGCACCGCATGGGTAAGTCCGGGCCACAAAAGCGCCCGGTGAAATTGGCGTTGCTCAATGACGGTGGCGCCGCCTACTGTCCAAGGGCTGGCCGCCCACCTGTAACCGATTGCGGTCCAAGCCGGAAAATTAAACACACTGAGCACGGTGTCATGGTTCATGCCGATTATTTCTACGACGCGCCGCAGAGAAGTAGCGTCGACGGCGGGACTCATCAGCACCATCTTGTGGCTGCCCGTCGTGCCGGAGGTCAGCAGGATATGACCGCCCAAAGGGTGCGGCGCTTCGAGCGCTTCCAGTCCCATGGCCGTTTCGCCGGCCAGTGACACTGATAGGAGAGGTAACCCCAGCTCGGTGCATAGGCCATCAAGACCCGCCCAGGTTTCGACCGGGTTTGTGATGACACAGCGCACGTTTGGCAGACCGAGCTTATTTACCGCCGCCCGCACGTTCGGCTTGCCCTGCGCATCCCCTTCCGTCACAGACCCTACAGCCACGGTAGTCAGGCCTAAACTGCGCAGAGCCAGGCTGAGAATCCAAAAATCCATTGGGTTGTAGACCGCCAACACCGCGTAACCAGGCCCGACGTAGCCGCGCCGGACGAAATAACCGCGCGCTAAGGCGATGAGTTGGGCGAACGATTGGTAGGACCACGGCCTATTATTATAGATGATCGCCGTTCTGTCAGGCGTCCGCTTCGCCCAGTCGAAGATCAGTTGGGTAATCATCGGTCGCCCGCAGGCCTGTCCTAATGGTGGTCCGAAATGCGGGAGTTCGTTGGTTGCAATTTGCGCGCGAACGACATCGCCTCCGCCGTCGCTGCATTGTAAATCAGGATAAGAAAGTTTATCACGTACTTGAGCAATCCGTTCCAACGACGTCATATCCGGCTTTGACCATCCTCAAAGCCATGGCCGAACCCATAGCGCCAAGACCGATAACACCAACTTTTTTCGTCATGCTTGCAATACCGGATCGTTACTGCATCTCGCACCGCATGTCTTGCAAGTTTGAAACACTGCGGAGTGATCGACAATGTCAGGATCGGTCGGGTGGGATCGAGGCGCGGACCGGGCTTCGAATGATGCCGACGTTTCCTCGATCCCCCCTATCATTCCGTACGGCGGGTTTTCCCCAGTATGGGTGGAAGGCTGGCGTATCAGACGAGACCTTCCCGGCGCGTCAACCAGCTTAAGCCTGCTCCCGACATGCGCTGGCCGACGACCGGTTTGTCTTCGCCCTTCGTGCACCTCGTGGTCGCTCCGGTAGTCCCGCACTGTGTCGGGCCGCGGACTCGATAATGCACTGCCGTGGTGGGTGACTACCCCACCGCCCCAGAGGCCCTCGCTCGAGTCCGGGTTGTTCTGTCCCGGTCCGTCATCGCTTAATCGGCCTCATCCGCCCCACTCGCAGGCACATCGCGATTTCACCGCATGGCGGCTTATACGCAATGCCTTCGCTGTGCGGGAGCGCCGAGGCGACCCGCGAGTGGTTCCGAGCTTTCGCTGCACATTCCTTCCTGACATGCCGTCCTATCCGACCCCGGGGAGTTCGACATCGATATCCAGAACTTCGATGCCGACATTGGCCTTCGCCGAATGACCACCGGCTCGGCACTCCCGACACTCCCGCAATCCGTTCCACGCGGGCGGTAGATTTCGTGGCTTCATCCGGTTCACTTCCGCTACAGCCTGCCAGGTTGCTCGCCCCCCTGTACGGATCAGACTGGAACGCCCAGCCTTCGGGGACTTTTACTTCCAGGCTTTCAACGGCTCGGTCTCCCTCCCCGTTGCTGGATATAACTACAACAGCGACTGGACTCCTCTGTTGGCGGGACTCTAACCCGCTCGAATGGCAGCTAGCCTACGCTTGCATCGGTCATTTTCGACCGATCAAGCCGGTCTTGCCTGCCGGTCCATGCCCGCTTCGGTTCGAAAAGCGACTGATTGGCCAGTTGTTGGTCAGCTGACCTCGTTTATTTATCAGTCCACGCGCTGGATCGGTCGAACCGGCGCGGGAACGGGAACCGCACCAGTCTTCCGTCACGTCGCGATATCGCCGGCGTTCTTGCGCGCGATGCCGATCTGTTCGCGCGCCGCGCGAGCCATCAATCCGCTGTCGTTGAAGATCGTGACGAAACGAAATCCCATCCCGATCATGCGTGCAGCGTAGGCGCCGGTTGCGTTATGGATACCGGCGACCAAACCGCGCTTCGTCGTTGCCGCCACCAGCTTCTCGTAGATCGAAAAAATCTGCGGTTCCTCACGGTCCAGCACCGGCTTCAAGCCAAGCGAGAAGCCGAGGTCGCTTGGGCCAACGTAAATGCCGCTGATGCCGGGCACGTCGAGAATGGCGTCGATATTGTCGATTGCCTCCTGGGTTTCGATCATCGGCATGACCAGGACTTCATCGTTAGCGATCGACTGATAGGTGCTCGCCTCGCCGTACATCGCGGCGCGGATCGGTCCGTTGCTGCGCTTGCCCTTTGGCGGATAGAGGCATGCGTTGGCCAGCGCTTTGGCCTCTTGCGGCGTGTTCACCATGGGGCA
This sequence comes from uncultured Alphaproteobacteria bacterium, assembly GCA_963733645.1. GTDB lineage: Bacteria > Pseudomonadota > Alphaproteobacteria > Rhizobiales > Xanthobacteraceae > BOG-931. Next base: position 93,787 of record CAVTFP010000002.1, on the reverse strand, counting down.
GATCACGCCCCAGGCGCCGCCGTCCAAGACCTTGCCGATGATGCCGGGTTCGTTCCAGGGCACCCGCACCAATGGCGTCACCGGATGGCCGTTCATCGCCTGAAAACACTGCACCATCGACAGGTAATCCTGCACGCCGTGCTGCATATCCACGGTGACGCTGTCCCAACCGCACTGAGCCATGACTTCGGCCGAAAAGCCTGATGGGATGGCCAACCACGCATTGACGCAGGCCTTGCCCGACTTCAGGCGCGCTTTGAGCTTGTTCATGAATTCCCCCTTGCGTCTGCCGGACAATAACGGATCGGCGGCGCTGCGGCGAATCCGGGAGGCGCGTCACTCCGCCGGTTGCTGCACGACCCGCGACTTCTCGACTCCGTTGGCGATCAGCGCGATCAGAAGGACTGCGACCAGGAAGCCGAGCGCAATCACTGCGGTGGCCCCGAGCACGAGGTTGAAGCCGCCGCGTGCGTAAAGCAGCGCGATCATCGACACCGCCACGCCCGATACCATGAAGGTGAGGAAATAGCGCACGGCGTAGACGCGGCTGCGCCAGGCGTCGGCGGTGTAGCGCGCGATGACGAGATCGTTGAGCGTGATCTGGCCGTAGATCGCCGCCATGGTGAAGGCGAGCGCAAAGATGAGGCTTATGCCGCTCGCATAGGCCGCCCACAGCACGCCGGAGAACTGCATCACCGCTGCGATGGCGAACAGGATGTGCAGTGGAAAGCGCTCGACCAGCCGTCCGACTGAAAGCTGCGCTACCGCCCCGCACAAGAACACCGCGGTGGTCACGCCGCCGACCATCAGCAGCGAGATGCCGTTGCCGACACGCTCATCCACGATCTTGGGTAGCGAGATCGAGATGGTATTGAAGACGAGGCCGGCGCTGAGCGCGACCACAATGAACAGGCCGAATATCATCGCCGCAACGGGCGCCGGCAGCACGACGTCGGCGGAAGCGCTGCGCTTCGCCGCGTGGCTCGCCTGATTGGGAACAAGCCAGTAATAGATCGCGCCGCTCGCAATGCAAATCAGGCCGGGAACCAGGAACGCGCCGCGCCAGGAGAACGCGGCCGTGAGCGCCGCGGTGATGCCGGCGGCGAGCGACACGCCGATATTGCCGCACACCCCGTTGAACGCCATGGTCCGGCCGCGCAGGGTGGCATTTTCCAGGATCATCGCGGTGCCGACCGGGTGATAGATCGCGGCGAACATGCCGAGCGCGAACAGCGCAATGCCGAGCCAGACCAGCGACGGCGCAAAGGCCGCGGCAACAAGCGACAGCCCGCAGCCCACATAGAAAGCGACCATCATGTCGCGGCGGCTCCAGCGGTCGCCGAGCCAGCCGGCCGGCAGCGAAAACAGACCGAAGGCGACGAAGGATGCGGTCGCAAGCGCGATCAGCGATGCATAGGATTCGCCGTAAGCCACCTGCAATTCGATCACAACCGTCGGGTAGATCAGGATCACAAAGTGATCGAGCCCGTGCGCTAGATTCATGAATCCGATCGCAAGCCGCCGGTGTGAGCGGTCGGCGGCATCGGCAGTGGTGAAGCGCTCGGACGTCGAAACATCGGCAGTCATGTCATGATCCTCGGCGGCTGCGTTATATCGCGCTGTCGCACCGCGACATACCCTAAAGCTGCAAGGCAGGTCGGCGGCGATACCGGCCAACCGTCCTACCCGGCTCATAAGCGGCGTCCGAAGCGAACGTGCCGAGCGTGGCCGGTCGAGACGTAAGCACCCTCGACCACGGTCCCAACCACATCGTCGGAGACGGTGCTGCCGCGGATCATCGCCAAGCTCGAAACGCTCGGCTGCGAGAAGAGCGTGGTCGGACTTGTGGTCCCGACGGGCTATTCGTTCAATCTCGACGGCACCTGTCTTTATCTCGCGACCGCTACGGTATTCCTGGCGCAGGCGACCAACACGCCGCTCGATATCTGGCATCAGATCGGTCTGCTTCTGATCCTTCTGGTGACCTCGAAAGGCGCCGCCGGCGTCGCGGGCGCGGCCTTCGTCGTTCTCGCCGCGACACTCGGCGCGGAAAGCAGCATACCGGTAGCAAGCGTTGCGCTGGTGCTCGGCATCCACCGCTTGATGTCGCAAGGGTTGACGCCGACCAATCTGCTCGGCAACACGGTCGCGACCATCGTGATGGCCAAGTGGGAAGGCGCGCTGGACGAAAGCCGCCTGCACCGCGTGCTCGACGAGGAGCCGAGCCGCAGCCGTGAAACCTCGCGCTTGTTGCTCTACAATGCGACAAACGCAAGAATCATAACGAGGGCAGGCAGATGCTTAGACGATGGCGTTGGCTGACGGGCGCGGCTTTTGCCACGCTGACGTTCATTGCAGCAGAAACGGCGTACGCGCAGGATTATCCGACCCATCCTGTGCGGATGATCACCGACTCCGCGCCCGGCAGTTCCATCGATGTGCCGATGCGGATCATCGCCGACGGGCTGAGCAAGGTCTGGGGCCAGCAGGCCGTCATCGTCAATCAGCCCGGCGCCGGCGGCGCCATCGCCGCGCGCGCCGCCGCTTCCGCCATCCCCGACGGCTACACGCTCGGCATGCCGGCGGTCTCCGCCTTCGTCGCGGTGCCGGGCGATGCCGACAACCTGCCGATCCAGGTGCCGCGCGATTTCACCGTGGTCGGCAGCCTCGGCGGCGCGGCGATGTTCATCACCGCGGCGTCGTGGCTCGGCGTGAAGACGCTGCCTGAGCTGATCGCCTTGGCCAAGCAGCATCCGAACGAGTTTGCCTATGGCACCAATGGGCGCGGCAGGCTTACGCACTTGGTCGGCGAATTGCTGCAGAGCCGCGGCGACATCAAGCTGTTGATGGTGCCCTATTCGGGCGGCACCGCGCAGGTGCTCAACGACATGATGGGCAAGCGCATCGCGCTGGTGTTCGATTCCTATTCGGGGCTTGCCGGCGCGATCGAGGCTGGCAACGCCGTGCCGCTTGCGGTCGCGTCGGACAAGCGCCTCGCGTTATTCCCCAATCTGCCGACCGTGTCCGAGACGCTGCCCGGCTACGAGGCCGGTGGCTGGCAGGTGCTGGTGGCGCCGCCCGGAACGCCCGACGCCGTCGTCAAGAAAGCCAACGCCGATCTCAACAAGGCGCTGGCCGACCCCGATGTGCAGCAGCGCCTCGCCAAGCTCGGCCGCACCGACACGCCGATGTCGCCGGAAGACACGCTCGCCTTCATCCACAGCGAGCAGGCGAAATGGGCGCCGATCCTGACCCAGATCGGCACCGCGCATTGAGACCGCGCCCGAGACCCATAGAGCCAGGAGGCATAGACGCGGCTAAAGCCTGCCGCCGACCCGCCATCTTCCAAGCAAGTCGATACTGCCGTACGCTGTTGCTGTTCGGGGGGCTTACGCCCAATGAAAAAGATTGCCTATCTGCTGGCCGTCGTCTGCGTCGTTGTCGCTGTGATGTATTTCACGTTGCCCGGTGGCTCACTGCCGGAATTCATTCCCGGTTACGATGCAGGCTCGACGCACATTCACATGATGCACGGCTACGCCGCCGTGACCGGAGCCATCGTCTTCTTGCTGATCGGCCTGGCGGCAAGGCGATAGCCGGTTCGGCATCGACAATCACGTCGCTCAATCGGTCAGAGTCCTGGTACCCGTTTTGCGCGAGATCAGGCAATACCGGCAAATATGGGCGCACGGCGCATGCCGTAAGGAAAATCTCAGCCCTTTCCCGACGACCTCTCTCGGCATTACGCCTTCTTCAGCGACAGGAACCTGAAAGGCTGATGAGAAAAACCGCGTTCAGAGATAGACGCTTTTCATCTGACCCTCGGGATAGCGCGAGCCGGCGGCGGCACCGACCGGAACAGCCTCGGAAATTTGCGCGAGATCGGCGGCGGTCAAGTCGACCGAGAGCGCTCCTATGTTTTCCAGAAGCCGCGCTTTTCTCTTGGTGCCAGGGATCGGCACGATGTCGTCGCCTTGAGCCAGCAACCACGCCAGCGCAAGCTGGCCGGGCGTACAACCCTTCCGGCGTGCGATTTCCTGGACGCGGTGAACCAACGCCATGTTGCTGTCGAGATTCTCCGGCGCAAATCGCGGATGACGGCGGCGCGAATCGCTATCGGACAAGCTTTTTGGATCTTCGACGACCCCGGTCAGCAATCCGCGCCCGAGTGGAGAATAGGCGACAAAACTGATCTTGAGATCTCGGGTGGCGCTTAACGTCTCCTCGCCTTCGGCCCGGTACAGCAACGAGAACTCATTTTGAACCGCGGCAATCGGGTGCACCGCGTGCGCTCGCTTAATGGTCTCGGGACGCGCCTCGCTAAGGCCAAGCGCGCACACCTTGCCTTTCTCGACCAGGCGGGACATGGCGCCGACTGTGTCTTCGATCGGCACATCAGGATCGACCCGGTGCTGATAGTAAAGATCGATCACATCGACCCCCAAACGCTTGAGGCTCGCGTCGCACGAGCTGAGGACAAACTCGGGACGGCCATCGGCGATTTTGCCGCCGCGGCCGCCAAGGTTGCCGAACTTTGTCGCCAGAACCACCTCAGAGCGGCGTCCCTTGATGGCCTTGCCGACCAATTCCTCGTTATGGCCGACACCGTAGGCATCGGAGGTGTCGAGCAGCGTAATGCCCCGATCCAATGCCTCTCGGATGATCGCAATTCCCTCGTCGTCGCTGCTGGCGCCGTAAACACCGGAGAGTGACATGCAGCCGAGCCCGACCGCGGATACTTCGATACCGGACGAGCCAAGACGGCGCGTCGCAAGGACCTTGTTATTCGTCATTTTTGCTTACTCTCTCGGTCGCGCTTAACTCGAACAACGGCCAGCATACCGTTTTGGTTCGCGAAGCGACCAGCATTTGTGGTGATTGGACTTCCGGCAGATAGTCAAAGCGGTCCGGCGGACAGTTAAGCCAATTGTGATCTATCGATTATATCCGATGGTATATAACGCGTCGATGTATCGCAATATCATGCACGCTGTCGGAGCCGCGCGGGTGAGTGACCGCTTTCGAGAAAAGCGGACAATAGCCAACAGCCACGTGTGAATCTCAATTACGACTACGCAGCCAGGGCCGTGATCCGATCAATTTGTATCGGATCAAACTCAGGGCTCAGCCCTTCTCGTCGCAGGCCCAGGCGCGGACCACGCACTCGTGGCCGCCGAATTCGTGACAGCGGCGGACTGAAGCATTCTCGGCCTTGCCGAGATGCGAGTTGATCGCCCAGCCGAACGAGCCGCATGGGTTCTTGGCATCAATCGCCATAGCGGCACAGCCTTTGCGAACGTCGCCGACGATCTTGCAACTGCTGCCGGTGCATTTGCTCATCGCCGCGGCGTGAGCGTCCGCCATGGTGTGGAAGTCGAAGCCGTAGCCATAGGCGCCACAGGCGCCCACCGCCATCGCGCCGGCCGCGTGAACGGCGCCAATCAGTGCAATGGAAAGACACGCCGCCGCGACCGCAAGCGCTGCGTTACGCCGAAAGCTGAGCATCGAAGCCCCTCCCCTGAGGAACAGGCTGACGCTACCGGGCAACGGTTTCCAGTTGGTGAATCGGCGCGGCCGCAGGTCCGCTTTATTGCGCCTTTTCCAGTTCGGCCTTGACGGCCTCAAGCGCCTCGGGGGTGTCGACATCGGTCAGTGCCGCCGTTCCGGTCAGCGGCACCTCGGCCACGACTTCAGTATAGCGGCCGATCAGATGACGGGCGCCGATATCGCCTTCGACGGCCATGAGGTCGGGGAAGAAGCGGCGCGACCAGACCACCGGGTTACCGCGCTTGCCGTCTATGGTCGGCACCACGGCGAGCGCGCCAGCATCGGGGTCGAATGCGCCGATGAGGCGGTCGATCAGCGCGGCATCGACCTGCGGCATGTCGCCGAGACAGACAATGGCGCCATCGACTTCGGCCGGCAGCGCGCCAACACCCGCCCTGAGCGAGGTGCCGAGCCCATCGGCGAAATGCGGGTTGTGCACGAATTTGACCAGCAGACCCTTGAGCGCCGCCTCGACGCGCTCGCGCTGATGGCCGGTGACGACGATCACCGGCCGCGCCCGCGACGCGAGAACTTGGTCGACGACGATGCGAACCAGCGGCCTGCCACCGATCTCCGCCAACAGCTTGTTCGGACCGCCCATTCGACTCGAGCGGCCGGCGCCGAGCACGATCGCGGCGATGTTGCGGCCCTTCTCAGGCGCCGGTTCGGTGCGCGGCTGCGGCCGGCTGACAATTTCCATCAATAAGCCGCCGACGCCGAGCCCGGTGATGTCTTCACGAGGCACCGGCAGTCCGGCCAGAAGCCGCATCAGCACCCAGTCGAAACCGTTTTCCTTCGGGCTGCGTGCGCAACCCGGCGCGCCGAGCACGGGATGTCCCGCGGCATCGCCGAGCATCAGAAGATTGCCCGGATCTACCGGCATGCCGAAATGCTCGACATGGCCACCGATAGCTTCGAGTGCTGCCGGGATCACGTCGCGGCGGTCGGCAATCGCGGATGCGCCGAATACGATGGCGAGCTCGGCACCAGCCTTGAGCACCTCGTCGAGCGCACGCGCCAGCGCCGCGCGCTCGTGCGGCACGCGGCGTTCGGCAACGATCGTGGCGCCGGCCGGCGCCAGCCGGTCGGCGGTGATCTTGAGTGTCTTCTCGATCACTTTGGGGGCAAGACCGGGCAGCAACGTGGATACGATGCCGACCTTGCGGATCTTGTACGGCGCGACGCGAATGAGCGGCTCGTCGACGCCTGCCAGCGCGGCATCGCGCGCCATTTCGCCGACGGCAAACGGAATGATCTTTACCGTCGCAATCATCTCGCCGGCGACCACGGCCTTGAAGGCTGGCAGGGTCGCAAAGGTGATTGCTTCGTCGACGCGGTTGAGCCGGTCCACCGCGTCCTTGTCAACGACCAGGACGCCCGCTGTTTCCGCGAACAGATTGGCGCGGCCGGTGAAAGCGCGATCGATGTGCACGCCCGGGCCGGCAATTTTCTTGGCGATGTCGGCGGCCGCGACGTCCTCGGTCACATCACCCGGTTCGAGCTGCGCAACGACGATATTTTTGATTCCGGCGGACTCAAGCGCGGCAACTTCGGCGGGCCCGATCAGTGTGCCTTTCTTGAGCACGACGTCGCCCTGCCGGATGGAATGTACGGCAGTACCGCCGATCGCCTGTCTCGGTGCGACCGCACCGAATTTCATGACGCCGCCTTGACGGGGGCCGGAGCCGGTTCGGCCTCGCCCTCCTCGCGCAGCCGCTCGGTGATCTGCGCCATGATGGCGACGGCAATTTCCGCCGGCGAGACCGCGCCGATATCGAGGCCGATCGGCGCATGGATGCGCGACAGCACATTGTCTCCCACGCCCTGCTGCTTGAGCCTTTCAAGACGCCGCGCGTGGGTTTTACGCGAGCCGAGCGCGCCAATATAAAAACACTCGCGCGACAGCGCGTGGAGCAGTGCCGGATCGTCGATCTTCGGATCGTGGGTAAGCGCGACGAAGGCAGTATAGCGATCGACGTTGAGCGGCGGCAGCGCTTCGTCCGGCCACTCGGCGATCACCTTCACATCCGGGAAACGCTCGGGCGACGCAAACGCGGTGCGCGGGTCGACGATGGTGACGTCATAGCCGAGCAGCTTGCCGATCGGCGCCAGCGCCTGGCTGATATGCACGGCGCCGGTGATCACCAGTTGCGGCGCCGGCACATAGACGGTGAGGAACACCCGGCCGCCAGCGGCTTCCTCCATGCCGCTCTTGCCGGTGCGCAGATGCTCGACAAGCACCGTACGCAACGGATCCTTGGCGACCTCAGCGGCTTTGACGAGGCGCTGCTGACCGCTTGTCACATCGGTGACGACGATAGCGGCACGGCGGGCGCCACGTTCGGCATTAAGGGCGGTGAGGGTGTCGAGCTTCATGGCTCTGAGCTTACTCCACCTTCTCGACAAATACCCGGATCCTGCCACCGCAGGACAGCCCGACTTTCCAGGCGGTCTCGTCGGCAACGCCGAATTCCAGCATTTTGGGCTTGCCGTCCTCGATGACGTCGAGCGCCTCCGTCACCACCGCGCCTTCGACGCAGCCGCCCGAGACTGAGCCGAGGAAATTGCCCTCCTCGTCGATCACGAGGTTCGAGCCGACCGGACGCGGCGCCGAGCCCCAGGTCTCGACCACCGTGGCGAGCGCGACTGAGCGGCCCTTTTTGCGCCAGTCTTCGGCGGCTTTGAGAATGTCGTTGTCGGTTGACAGCATATCTGCCTCCATCAATTCAGAGCACTATATTCGCACATATATAGCGCTTCATGCCACCTTTTGCATCCAGGTTTTCGGGTCGCCGGCACGGTCGCCGCCATGCCGCAGCGCCGCGACCAGCGCGGCCATGGATTCGAGATTATGAATGGCGCGAAATTCATCGACGTTCGGCAGCATGGTGCGGATGCCGCGGGCGCGGGCCTCAAAACCTTCAAAACGCAACAGCGGATTGAGCCAGACCAGCCGCCGGCAGGAACGATGCAGCCGGTCGATCTCGAAGCCAAGCGTGTCGTCGGCGTCGCGTTCGAGACCGTCGGTGATCAGCAGCACCACCGCGCCCTGGGTCAGCACGCGGCGCGCCCACAGCTTGTTGAAGGCGAGCAACGACGACGCGATCCGTGTGCCGCCGGACCAGTCCGGGACGCTCGCCGAACAAGCCGACAGCGCGTCGTCCGGATCGCGCTCGCGCAGCGCACGGGTGACATTAGTGAGGCGTGTGCCGAACAGGAAGGTGCTGACCCGTTTGCGCGCGTCGGTGAGGTCATGCAGAAAATGCAGGAAGATGCGGCTGTACTGGCTCATCGAGCCGGAAATATCGAGTAGCGCCACGATCGGCGGCGGCTTGGTTTTCGGCCCGATGAAGCGCAGATCAATGAAATCGCCGCCGCCCTTCATGCTGGCGCGCAGCGTGCGGCGAATGTCGATCAAATGGCCACGGCGATGCGGCGCCAGCCGTCGCGTGCGCACTTCGGACAGCGGCATGACCAACCGCTTCATCGCCTCCTTGGCGGCTGAGATTTCGGCGCCGGTCATCTGCGCGAAGTCTTTCTTTTGCAGCACTTCGCGGTCGGACACGGTGAGCCGCGCGTCGAGTTCGATCTCGCGCTCCTTTTTCAGCTTATCGTCAAGGCCCGAGAACAGCGCCTCGTGCACGCGCGTGGCGCCGGCCTGCGGCGGCTGCGGCGTGTTCGCCGGCGCCTGCGGCAACATCATCGCCAGCAACTGATCGACATAGCCGCGGCGGCGGAAAAAAATGCGGAAGGCCTGATCGAACAGCACCGAGTGCTCGTGCCGCTTCACGAACACCGCGTGCAGCGTCCAGTAGAAATCATCGCGCGTGCCGACGCCCGCCGCCTTCACCGCTTCGAGCGCATCGAGCACCGCGCCGGGGCCGACGGGAATTCCTGCCGCGCGCAAGGCGCGAGCGAAGTAGAGGATGTTTTCGGCGAGGCGGCCCGTCTGCTCCCTCTCCCCAGAAGGAAGAGGGATAGGATGGGGGGATTCCGGCCTATCGGTCATGGCTCATAAGCCTTCACAGAGATTCTGCCGAGAGGCCGAAGCCCCTCACCAACGGCGTCCGGAGGACGCCTATGCCTCTCCCACGGGAGAGGTGAAGCTATTCCGCTGCTCTTAAATCCGACCGGACCTCGTCGAGCAGCTCCTTGACCTTCGAGCCTTCGAGGCGCGCGATGTCGTCCTGATACTTGAGCAGAACACCGAGCGTATCGGACACCGTCGCCGGGTCGAGCGCGACAACGTCGAGTTCGGACAAAGCCGCGGCCCAATCGAGCGTTTCGGCAACGCCGGGCGATTTGAACAGATCCTGCTTGCGCAGCGCCTGCACGAACGCCACCACCTGCTCGGACAGCTTCTTGCTGACGCCCGGCACCTTGGTGCGCACGATGGCGAGTTCGCGTTCGGCGTTGGGATAGCCGACCCAGTGATAGAGACAGCGTCGCTTGAGCGCGTCATGAACTTCGCGGGTGCGGTTCGAGGTGATGACCACGACCGGCGGATGCGCGGCCTTCACCGTGCCCATTTCCGGGATCGTGATCTGGAAGTCGCCCAGCACTTCAAGCAAAAACGCCTCGAACGCTTCGTCGGTGCGATCGATTTCGTCGATCAAAAGCACTGGCGCACCGGCGGTGTCGGGCTCCAGCGCCTGCAACAGCGGCCGTTTGATCAGGAACCGTTCCGAGAACACGTCGTGTTCGAGCTGTTGGCGGTCGCGGTCGCCTTCAGCCTCGGCAACCCGGATCGCAATCATCTGGGCGGCATAATTCCACTCATAGACCGCAGCGGCGACATCGAGGCCTTCGTAGCATTGCAGCCGGATCAGACGCCGGCCGAGCGTCGACGACAGCACCTTGGCGATTTCGGTCTTGCCGACGCCCGCCTCGCCTTCGAGAAAGATCGGCCGGCCCATCTTGAGCGCCAGAAAGAGGACGGTGCCGAGCGAGCGGTCGGCCAGATAATCGGCCTTGGCAAGCAGATCGACGGTGGCGTCGATCGAGGCCGGAAGGGATTTTGCGGTCATACGGGGACTTTATCCTACGAGACGCGTGTCCTACATCTGGGGATAGCAGACCCCGGCAGTAAGGATACGCCATGACTAACCCCGACACGCTCGAAAAAGAAGCCCTGCGCTTGCCCACCATCGATGCCGGGGTGCGCATCGGCCATGTCCACCTCAAGGTGGCCGATTTGCAGCGGGCGCTCGATTTCTATTGCGGCGTGCTTGGATTCACGCTGACCACCAGCCGGCCCGGGGCGGCTTTCATCTCGGCCGGCGGTTACCACCATCATATCGGGCTCAATACCTGGGAAAGCCGCGGCGGCTCACCGCCTGCGCCCGGCACCACCGGCCTTTACCATACCGCCATTCTCTACCCGACCCGGCGGCTCCTCGCCGACGCACTGCGCCGGCTGATCGTCGCTAAAATCCCGCTGGAGGGCGCCAGCGACCACGGCGTCAGCGAGGCGCTCTATCTGCGCGACCCCGACGACAACGGTGTCGAGCTCTATTGGGACCGGCCCAAGGAGATGTGGCCGAAGCGCGCCGACGGTGGCTTGCAGATGTTCACCAATCCGCTCGATCTGCACGACCTGCTCGCCGAGTTGGAAAAGACGCCAGACTGAAGCCGGTCATACGCGGTCATCATCCGCGAAGGCGGATGATCCGGTAATCACCGGGATTTGGCTTCGGATTGAGCAAAACCGAAAGTGCGGCGTTTACTGGATGCTCCACCTCCGCGGAGCATAAGAAGCTAAGCGTCACCGTCAATTAGGCCGTCGTCTTGCCAATCGCCTCTGCAACCGCGCGGCGCGCCAGCACGGCGACCAGATGCGCGCGATATTCGGCGCTGCCGTGGATGTCCGCGTTCATGCCATCCGCCGGGATGGTCATGCCCTCGAGCGACTTCGGCGAGAACCGCTTCTTGAGCGCCTCCTCGAAGGATTTCACCCGGAACACGCCGTTCGAGCCGGCACCGGTCACCGCGACGCCGATTTCGCTGCCGCGCTTAGCCACGAACACCCCGACCAGCGCGAAACGCGACGCCTGATTGCGGAATTTCTGATACGCCGCCTTCTTCGGCAGCGGGAAGCTCACCTTGGTGATGATCTCGTCGGGCCCGAGCGCCGTCGAGAACATGCCGGTGAAGAAATCATCGGCCTTGATGCGCCGCTTGTTGGTGACGATGGTGGCGCCGAGCGCCATGCAGGCCGCCGGATAATCGGCATTTGGGTCGTTGTTGGCGATCGAGCCGCCGATCGTACCCATGTGACGCACCGCCGGATCGCCGATCAGGCCAGCCATCTTGGCGAGCACCGGCGCCGCCTGCTGCACCACCGGCGAAGTGTTGACCTCGAAATGCTTCGTCATGGCGCCGATGGTCAGCGAACGGCCGCTCTGCTCGATGCCGGACAATCCTTCGATCGCCCACATGTCGAGGATCTGCGGCGGCCCCGCGAGGCGAAGCTTCATGGTCGGCAACAGTGTCTGGCCGCCCGCCAGCAACTTGGCGTCGGCGTTCTTGGCCAGCATGTTGGCGGCCTGCCGCACTGTCTCCGGACGATGGTAAGTAAAGGCGTACATCGCAGTCCTCCGTTTATTCCGATCCGCCACCGATTACGGCGGGAATCAAATTCCTCATGCCGCTTGCGGCAGCCTGTTCGACTTCTTCAACGCGGCCCAAACTGCGGCGGGCGTCGCCGGCATGGCGATGCTCTCGGTTCCGATCGCGTCCGTGATGGCATTGATGACCGCGGCCGGCGCCGCAATGGCGCCCGCCTCGCCGCAACCCTTGATGCCAAGCGGATTGGACGGACATCTTGTCAGCGTGGTGTCCACATTCAATGACGGAAAGTAATCGGCGCGCGGCATCGCATAATCCATGAACGAGCCGGTGACGAGCTGGCCGTCTTTGTCATACACCGCGCCTTCATACAAAGCCTGGCCGACGCCCTGAGCAATACCGCCGTGCACCTGGCCCTCGACGATCATCGGATTGATGAGCACGCCGAAGTCATCGACCGCGGTCCAGGCGACGACTTCGGTGTTGCCGGTTTCGGTGTCGACCTCGACTTCGCAAATGTGACAGCCGGCCGGAAACGTAAAATTGGTCGGATCGTAGAACGCGCCTTCCTTCAGGCCGGGCTCGAGCTCCTGGCCGGAGAATTTGTGCGCGATATAGGCATTGAGCGTGACGTCGCCCCAGGCCGCCGACTTGTCGGTGCCGGCGACGCTGAATTTGCCGTCCTTGAACTCGATATCGCCTTCGGCGGCTTCGAGCATGAAGGCCGCGACCTTCTTGGCCTTGGCTTCGACCTTGTCGAGCGCCTTGACGATTGCCGACATGCCAACCGCGCCGGAACGCGAGCCATAGGTGCCCATGCCGAACTGCACTTTGTCGGTATCGCCGTGGACGATCGAGACATTGTCGATCGGAATGCCGAGCCGCTCCGACACCAGTTGCGCAAATGTCGTTTCATGGCCCTGGCCGTGGGCATGGCTGCCGGTGAGGACTTCGACCGAACCGGTCGGGTTGACCCGCACCTCGGCGGATTCCCATAAACCAACGCCGGCGCCGAGCGAGCCAACCGCCTGCGACGGCGCAATGCCACAGGCCTCGATATAGGTCGAGAAACCGATGCCGCGCAGCTTGCCATGGCGCGCAGCTTCGCGCTTGCGCTTGGCGAACCCTTTGACGTCGGCGATGTCCATCGCCTTTTTCAGCGAGGCGTTATAGTCGCCGGCGTCATAGGCCATGATCACCGGTGTCTGGTGCGGGAATTTCGTGACGAAATTCTTGCGGCGCAGCTCGGCGGGGTCCTGCCCCATCTCGCGGGCGCCGACTTCGACCAGGCGCTCGACCACGAAGGTGGCCTCGGGCCGTCCGGCACCGCGATAGGCGTCGACCGGAACCGTGTTGGTATAGACCGCGTCGACCTCGCAATAGATTTGCGGGATCTGGTATTGGCCCGACAGCAGCGTGGCGTAGAGATAAGTCGGCACCGATGACGAGAACGTCGACATGTAGGCGCCGAGATTGGCGATGGTCTTGGCGCGGAGCGCCGTGATCCTGCCTTCGCCGTCGAACGCCATTTCGGCGTGGGTGACGTGATCGCGGCCGTGCGCGTCGGCGAGGAACGCTTCCGAGCGGTCACAGACCCATTTCACCGGCCGCCCGACGCGTTTGGACGCCCACAGCGCTACGACTTCCTCGGGATAGATGAAAATCTTCGAGCCGAAACCGCCGCCGACATCGGGCGCGATGACGCGCAGCTTGTGCTCCGGCGCCATGCCGACGAAGGCGGCGATGACCAGACGCGCCACGTGCGGATTCTGCGTCGTGTTCCACAGCGTGAACGCGCCGGTACCGGAATCGTAATCGCCGATCGCGGCGCGCGGCTCAATCGCATTCGGCACCAGGCGATTGTTGACGATATCGAGCTTGGTGATGTGCTTGGCCGACTTGAACGCTACATCGACCGCCTTCGGGTCGCCGAGGTGCCACTGATAGATGGTGTTGTTGGCGGCAACGTCGTGGATTTGCGGCGCGCCCGGCTTCTGCGCCGCCGCAGGGTCGGCGACCGCGGGCAGCACCCCGTAATCGATTTTGACCTTCTCGGCAGCATCGCGCGCCAGCGCCAGCGTCTCGGCGACGATGACAGCAACAGCGTCACCGACGTGGCAGGCCTTGCCGGTGGCGAGTGCGGGGTGCGCCGCCATTTTCATCGGCGAACCGTCCTTGGAATGGATCATCCAGCCACAGATCAGATTGCCGATTTTGTCAGCCGCAAGCTCGGTGCCGGTCAGCACCGCGAGCACGCCCGGCATGGCGGACGCCGCCTTGGCGTCAATCGATTTGATGGTGGCGTGCGCGTGCGGCGAGCGCAGGAAATAGGCGTAGGCTTGGCCGGGCCGGCTGATGTCGTCGGTGTAGTGGCCCTTGCCGGTGATGAAGCGCTGATCTTCCTTACGGCGCACCGCGGCGCCGATCCCGGTTCCGCTCATTGTCGTTTCCTTTGGCATTGCCCTCCGGCAATTGCTTTTCGGATTCGGCATTGTTCTTCGGCAATGCCGTTGACGCCTTCCCTATTCGGCAGCTTGTGACGTGCTGGTGCCGCGCATCGCCTTGGCGCCGGCCGCGATCGCCTTGACGATGTTGTGGTAGCCGGTGCAACGGCAGATGTTGCCTTCGAGCTCCTCGCGGATGGTGCGGTCGTCGAGATCGTTGCCTTTGCGGCGCACGATATCCACCGCCGTCATGATCATGCCCGGGGTGCAGTAGCCGCACTGCAAGCCGTGATTCTCGCGGAAGGCTTCCTGCATCGGGTGCAGCTGCGTATCGGACGGCGCGAGTCCCTCGATGGTCAGCACGTTGGCGCCTTCGAGCCGCAAAGCCAGCACGGTGCAGGATTTTATCGCCCTGCCGTCGACGTCTACGACGCAAGCGCCGCATTGCGAGGTATCGCAACCGACATGCGTGCCGGTGAGACGAAGGTTCTCGCGCAAGAATTGGACAAGCAGCGTGCGCGGATCGACATCGCCGGAGACGGCTTTTCCGTTCACCGTCATAGACACGGCAGCCATGGGCTCCTCCTCAGGAAATCAGGCCAAACGTTTCGTTTTGCCAAGCGGTTCATATCGCCCGGCGCGTTTAAGGTCAAAATCGGGTCGATTTTCCCGGTTTTTCACCCTGGAACGAGAATTACTCTGAACCGCAGCCTAGGTGCTGGTCAAGGGAGTTCCGGGACGCGAATGGCCACAGGATGGGCCTTACCCACCTGCGGCCGTCCGCGTGTCAGGACGCCTTCGGCGACACCGCCGTAGCGAAGTTCTGGAAGAAGTCGTCGGCGACTTTCTTGGCCGCGCCATTGACCAGACGCTGGCCGAGCTGGGCGAGCTTGCCGCCGATCTGCGCCTCGACGTTGTAGGTCAGCAGCGTGCCGCCATCCTTCGGCGCGAGATGAACCGTTGCGCCGCCCTTGGCGAAACCGGCGACGCCGCCCTCGCCCTGGCCGGAGATCTTGTAGCCGTTCGGCGGATCGATATCCGACAGTGTGACGCTGCCTTTGAATGTCGCTTTGACCGGTCCGATCTTGATCGTCGCGATGGCGCGAAAGCCATTATCGCCGGTCTTCTCGAGCTCCTGGCAACCAGGGATGCACGCTTTCAAAACCGCCGGATCGTTGAGCTTCTCCCACACCGCTTGCTGCGGCGCCGGTAGCTGATACTCGCCGCTCATCGTCATTGCCATGTCGCGTCACTCCCTGACCCTTTTGTGAAAGGGTGCTACAAAGGTGCGAATTCGGGGAGGAAATAGCAATGCCCGACATCAAAGTCGATGACGGCTGTACTATCCATGCGGAAATCGAGGGACCGGAGAGCGCTCCGGTGCTGATGCTTTCGAACTCGCTCGGCACCGACCTGCACATGTGGGACGACCAGGTCGCGCCATTCACCCAGCATTTCCGCCTGCTGCGCTACGACCGGCGCGGACACGGCAAATCCGATGCGCCGAAAGGCCCCTACTCCATGGATCGCCTCGGCCGCGACGTGCTCGGCGTTCTCGACGCGCTCGGCATCGCCAGGATCGACTGGTGCGGGTTGTCGATGGGGGGGATGGTTGGGCAATGGCTCGGCGGCAATGCGCAAAACCGCATCGACAAGCTCATCCTCTCCAACACCGCCTGCTACTACCCCGACAAGACCATGTGGGATGCCCGCATCAAACTCGTCACCGAGAAGGGGCTGGAGGGTATCGTCGATGCCAACATGGAGCGCTGGTTCACCAAGGAATTTCGCGAGCGCTCGCCGCAAGCGACTGGCCGCATCCGCACAATGTTCCTGAACACGAAGCGCGACGGTTTTCTCGGCTGCTGCGAAGCGATCCGCGCCATGGACCACCGGCCGCTGTTGGCGAAAATCACGGCGCCGACATTGGTCATCGCCGGCCGGCATGACCCCGCGACCCCGCTCGAAGGCAACGAGTTCATCAAGCATCACATTCCGGGCGCGAAGCTCGCCGTGCTCGAGGCCGCGCACATTGCCAATGTTGAGCAGCCCAAAGCCTACGCCGACGCCGTGTTGGGGTTTTTGCTGGGCAAATAACTCCTACTTCATTCCGCAATCCCACCGATCTTGTCTTGCGCGTGCGACAATGATCGCGATTGACGCGGCTTATGCCCGGTGTTCACTCGCGCGCTAAAGCGTATCAGGCAAAGGCTTTCACCCGAACCATTGGCGATGGTGCACACCGGAATGATTGATCGGCCGCTCATACGTATAATTTTATTGGTACTGCTTGGCATGCCCGCCGCGATCAGTTTGGCGTGGGCCGACCCGGTCTCGGATTTCTACAGCCACAAGACAGTCACGCTCATTGCGGGCTTCCCGCCCGGCGGCGGTTACGACACGTATGTGCGTGTTCTGGCGCGCCATTACGGCCAGTTCATTCCCGGCAACCCGTCGGTCGTGCCGTCCAACATGCCCGGCGCCGGCTCAATGACCGCCGCCAACCGTATCTACAATAACGAAGCCAATGACGGCACCATTCTGGGCGAATTCGCCTCTACGGTGGTGATGGAACCGTTGCTTGGAAACAAGGCTGCCTTGTTCGATCCGGCGAAATTCAGCTGGATCGGCAGCATGGCGCAAGATGTCTCCTATTGCGGCGTGTGGCAGGCACCAGGCGCGGCGACATCGTTCGACGACATGCTGCGGGACGATAAGGAGACTATCTTCGGCGGCGGTGCGCCGGCGGCGGTTACCTATCAGCATCCGATGATTCTGAAGAACGTGCTCGGCGCGCACATTCGCGTCATTCCCGGCTATGCCGGAACGCGCGACATCATCCTTGCCATGCAGCGCGGCGAAGTAAATGGCGAATGTGGAATGTATGCGTCGTCGATCCGGTCCCAGTTTCATGACGACGTACAATCCGGCCGGATGAAGCTCGTGATTCAGATGGGGCCGAAAAAAGCAACGGATTTCGGCGAAATCCCGAGCGTCTACGATTACGCAAAAAGCGACGACGATCGCGCCGTCCTCGACATCTACTTCAAGCAGCTCGTGCTCGGCCGTCCTCTCGCCGGACCGCCTGGCATTCCGCCCGACCGTCTTAAAGCGCTGCGTGACGCGCTCGCGGCGACGCTCAAGGACAAGGACTTCCTTGCCGAAGCCGACAAGGTCGGGCTCGACATCGACTTCGCTTCGTCCGAACAGGTGCAGGACTTGCTGACACACTTTGCGACGTTTTCGCCGGCTATTTTCGAGAAGGCACGGCAGGCCATCGCGCGCTGAAGACCACCCGGTGGTGAATTATCCTCCGCGTTGGTCGCGGAACTCATGCGGCGTCGTGCCGGTCTGCTTGCGGAAAAAACGAGCGAAGTGCGACGGGTCGGCGAACGCCAGCTCCTTGGCAATGTCGTGGATCGGCTGCGTGGTGAAGACGAGCTGCCACTTGGCCTCGGTGAGCAGGCGCTGGCGGATCAGATGGCCGGCGGTGACACCGGTCGAGCGCTTGACGAGGTCGTTAAGCCGATCGGGCGTCATCGCAAGTTTTTCCGCATAAAAACCGAGCTGACGGTCTTGCCGGAAATTGTCGTCCACCAACGCGCGGAGATTCACCACTGTGGCGTCGGCCGGCTGCAAGGTGACGCTGCCGGTGCGCGCGCGGCTCGCGGCAAGCCGCGCCACCCCGACGGCGATCAGCACCAAAAGCCCGCGCATCGCCAGCCGATAGCCTTCGCGCGCCAGACCGCTTTCCTCGAACAGCGCGGCGCACAGCGCCGACAACCGCGTTCGCTCCACTTCATCGCCTATTGGGATGACCGGCTCGGCGGCGAGCGCGCGCATGCGCGCCAGCGCATTGCCGGCCCGATCGATCAGCGGCTCCGCGGCGTCTTCAGTAAAACTGATCACCCAACCGTCGGTGACATTGGGCTCGAAACGAAATCCATGCGCTATGGCCGCCGGCACCAGGATTGCCGATGGCGCTACGAACGGCAGTCGCGCCACGTCGAATGTCATCTCGCCACCGCCGCGCTCGATCAAAAGGATCTGAAACAGATTGCGGTGGCGGTGTGCGCGGATCGTCCAGTCGTGGATCGACGAGCGCGAGGCAACGGTTTCGACATGGATGAAGTCGAACGCCTGATCATCCGGCGCATCGCCGTAGAGATGGAATAATGGCAGCGAACTGGCCATCACCGAAGCATAGGCCGGCCGATGCAAAGAAGAAGGGCTCGGCCCTGTGCATAAGCAGGACAATTCTGCCGCCCGGCGTCACACCTTCTTGTACAGCCGGTCGTGATAAACGAGCGCGGGGCCCGGCGGGCCCAGGCGGACCGCTTCGACGGCACCGAACACCACGTTGTGCGACGCCACCGCCTTGGTCTCGATGGTGCGGCAGTCAAACGCGATCACGGCGGAGGCGAGCACCGGCGAACCGGTTTTGAGCGTCAGCCATTCGCCGATGGAAAAGCGTTCTTCGTAATGCACGCCGCTTCGCCCCGCGAACACGTCGGCAAGCTTTTCCTCAGAAGCGCCGAGCGTGTTGACGCAAAACACGCCGTTCTGTGACAAAAGCGGCGCGCTCTTGCTGCGCCGGTTGAGGCAAACCAGCAACGTCGCCGGCTGATCGGATACCGAACAGACGGCAGTGGCGGTAAAGCCGGTTTTGCCGCCTGGCCCCGCCGACGTAACGACATGCACTGCGGCGCCAAGCCGCGCCATCGCTTCGCGGAACGCCGAGGGCTCGACGCTGACGATCGGCTCCGGCGCCACCGCCGTGAAGGCGCCGTCCATCGCATCGTCGGGGCGTTGATCGATCCAGCTCATGAATTCTTCTGTCATCCTGAGGTGCGAGCGAAGCGAGCCTCGAAGGGCGGCGGCCCGAACGCTTCGGCCGGCATCCTTCGAAGCCCGCGCTACGCGCGCGCCCCAGAATGACGGATCAAAGGCTTGTGGGCAACCGCCCGCTCACTCCGCGGCGAGCTTGTCGGGCAGGCCCGGATAGGCGACATCGTCAGGATTAAGCCAGGCCGGATCGGTCCAGCCGTTCTCGTCGTATTCGGACATGCACTGCTCTGCGAGCGCGGTCATCGCATCGAGCGTACCGGAGCCGCGCGCGTTCCACAGCGCCTGGATGCGGATATCCTCGTGGTTGCCGGCGTAATTACGCTCGTAGAGCTCGTGGCGGCCGCCGAATTCAGTGCCGATGGCGTCCCACAGAAGTTTCATCACTTTGATGCGCTGTTTGTAGTCGATGCCGTAGGAGCCACGCACGTATTGCGCGAGATAGCGGTCGATCGCCGGATTCTTGAAATCCTTCGCCGACGACGGCAAATAGATCAGCGACGAGGCGATGATTTTTTCCACGATCTCCTTGACGCGCCCATAGGCGTCGCCCGCGAACACGCGGTAGCTCGAGCCGGATTGCAGGTTCGGCAGCACCGCACCATTCACCCACTCGGTCGGATTCATCGCCATGGCGTCGGTCAACGCCCAGAACAAATGCCGCCAGGCAATCACCTCGCCGAGCATCGCCTGATTGCCACGGAATTCGTCGGAGCCGGCGGCGCGTAACGCCTTGGCGATGACGCCGGCGAGGAAATCGAGCTTGACGGCGAGCCGCGTGCAGCCCTGGAACTGATAGCCGGCCAGAAAGCCCGAATGCGGAAAGAAGACCTTCAGCTTTTCCAGATCGCGATGCAGCAGCACGTCTTCCCAAGGGATGAAGACGTTATCGAACACGAAGATGGCGTCGTTCTCGTCGAAGCGTGACGACAGCGGATAGTCGTACGGCGTTCCCATCACGCTCGCTGTCATTTCGTATGACGTGCGGCAGAACAGTTTTACGCCCGGCGCATTCATCGGCGCGATGAACATGACCGCGAGATCGGTGTCGTGCAGCGGCACGGCGGCGTTTTGGCCAAGGAAATTGTAATGCGTTAGCGCCGATGAGGTCGCCACCACCTTGGCGCCCGAAATATAGATGCCGGCGTCAGTGTCTTTCTGAATGGTGATGTAGACGTCCTTGACCTGATCGGCAGATTTGGCGCGATCGACCGGCGGATTGACGATGGCGTGGTTCATGAACAGCACGTTTTCCTGGGCGCGGCGGTACCAGGCCTTCGCGTTGCCGGCGAACTTGCCGTAGAAATCATAATTGGCGCCGAGCGTGTTCATCAGCGACGCCTTGTAATCGGGCGAACGTCCCATCCAGCCGTAGGACATACGCGCCCATTGCGCGATCGCGTCGCGCTGCGACACCAGGTCTTCGCGCGACCGTGCAGCGCGAAAGAATTTATGAGTATAACCGCCCGAGCCGGTGTCAGTCGCTGAAGTCAAAAGCCCCTTGGTCTTGCCGTCGTGCAGCGCGTCGTAAAGCCGCGCGATCGAGCGCGCGGCATTGCGGA
This sequence comes from uncultured Alphaproteobacteria bacterium, assembly GCA_963733645.1. Taxonomy (GTDB): domain Bacteria; phylum Pseudomonadota; class Alphaproteobacteria; order Rhizobiales; family Xanthobacteraceae; genus BOG-931. The sequence goes on along the minus strand of CAVTFP010000002.1, from coordinate 72,822 downwards.
ACGCCGGATGTGTGGTGACGTCCTTGACCCGCTCGCCGTAAATATAGACTTCGCGGCCGTCGCGCAGACTTTCCAGATATTCCGCGCCCGTGAATGGCCGTCCTTTGGCGCCGATAGCGTCCTCGGACTTGACGCGATCCATGGAGACTCCTGAGCAATATTACGCCGCGACCATCGCTCTAACGCGGCATTTGCACAAGTGGCGCAACATTGCCGCTCTGGCCGCCCCCTGTTAAGAATTTCACTGGATTCGCGAAAGGCGGCGGACGTATGGAATACTTCGTCCAGCAGCTCATCAACGGCATTACGCTCGGTTCGATCTATGGCCTGATCGCCATCGGCTACACGATGGTCTACGGCATCATCGGCATGGTGAACTTCGCCCACGGCGACGTTTTCATGGTATCGGCCTTTATCGCGCTTATTGCCTTCCTGATCCTGACCGCATGGATCGGGATTTCCTCGATCGCTCTGGCGCTGTTCCTGGTCCTGATCGTGGCGATGATATTTACGTCCCTGATCAACTGGGCGATCGAACGCGTGGCCTATCGGCCGCTGCGCGGCTCGTTTCGCCTCGCGCCGCTGATCTCGGCGATCGGCATGTCGATCTTCCTGTCGAATTTCGTCCAGGTCACGCAGGGTCCACGCAACAAATCGATCCCGCCCATGGTGCAGGGCGAGTTCGTCCTGTTCAACTCGAACAATTTTCCGGTGACGCTATCGTACAAGCAGCTCATCATCTGGGGCGTCACCGCCGTCTTGCTGGCGGCATTCTGGTATCTGGTGGCAAAGACGCGGCTCGGCCGGGCACAGCGCGCCTGCGAGCAGGACCAGAAGATGGCGGCGCTGGTCGGCGTCGATGTCGACCGCACCATCTCGATGACATTCGTGATCGCAGCCGCACTCGCCGCGGTCGCCGGCACCATGTACCTTATGTATTACGGTGTCGTGAGCTTCTCTGACGGCTTCGTGCCGGGCGTAAAAGCGTTCACTGCGGCCGTGCTCGGCGGCATCGGCTCGTTGCCCGGCGCGGTCGTCGGCGGACTTCTCATTGGCCTGATCGAGACTTTGTGGTCGGCCTATTTTTCCATCGACTACAAGGACGTTGCTGCGTTCTCTGTGCTGGCGATTACCTTGATTTTCCTGCCGCAAGGTCTGTTCGGCAGGCCGGATGTCGAGAAAGTCTGAAATGGCAGACGGCGCGCATAACCAGCGCGTCGACGTCGTCGGCGCACTCCGCGGGGCTGGTTTGACGGGGCTGATTGCGCTTGGCTTGTTCCTGCCGTTGATCGGCTTTCAGACGGGCGTCAATGGCCGCAACGAATTGATCCTGACGACGCGCTGGCCGCTTTTGATCGTGTTCGTCGCGATCGCTGCTGGCGGCCGACTTCTCTATTCCCTTGCGATCGAGCCATGGCTGCAACAGCGCACGCAACGGCCCGCGCAAGCCGCGCCGCCAGCATGGCGCGTCTATCTCCACAATTGGGGCGTTCCCTTCGCGATCGCGTTCGTCATTGCCTATCCGGCGATTGTGCTGGCGACCGCTGGAAGCGGCGGCGCGCAGAAATGGATCGACAATTTCGGCGTCCAAATCCTGATCTATGTGATGCTCGGCTGGGGGCTCAACATCGTCGTCGGGCTCGCCGGCCTGCTCGATCTTGGCTACGTCGCATTTTATGCCGTCGGTGCCTATTCCTACGCGCTCCTTGCCAAGACATTCGGGCTCACGTTCTGGCTTCTACTGCCGCTCGCCGGCGTACTGTCGTCGTTCTGGGGCATCCTGCTCGGCTTTCCGGTGCTGCGGCTGCGCGGTGACTACCTCGCCATCGTCACGCTCGCGTTCGGCGAAATTATCCGCATGGTCCTGATCAACTGGGTCAGCCTGACCAATGGCTATGCCGGCATCATCGGCATTCCGCGGCCGACCTTCTTCGGCGTTCCGTTCGATGCCAGCGACAACGGATTTGCCGCCCGCTTCGGACTCGAATTCTCGCCGATTTATCGCGTCATCTTCCTTTATTATCTGATCCTCGCGCTCGCGCTGCTGACCTGCTTCGTCACGGTGCGGTTGCGCCGGCTGCCGATCGGCCGCGCCTGGGAGGCGCTACGCGAAGACGAGATCGCCTGCCGCGCGCTCGGCATCAACACCACCAATACCAAGCTCACCGCCTTCGCCATGGGCGCAATGTTCGCGGGCTTTGCCGGCTCGTTCTTCGCCGCGCGCGAGGCCTTCATTTCCCCGGAATCCTTCACCTTCATCGAGTTGGCGACCATCCTGTCGATCGTGGTGCTTGGCGGAATGGGCAGCCAGATCGGCGTCGCCGTCGCCGCCATCGTCATGATCGGCGGCACCGAGATGATGCGTCAGCTCGACTTCCTGAAAGCAATTTTCGGCGCGACGTTTGATCCGAGCCAGTACCGCATGCTGCTGTTCGGCCTCGCCATGGTGCTTATCATGATCTGGCGGCCGCGGGGTCTGGTCGGGACGCGCGCGCCATCGGTGTACTTGCGCAAGCGCACGGAGATTTCTGTCGATCTCGCCAAAGAAGGGCACGGCTGATGGCGCACGACGGCTCTACCGTGCTGCGGGTCGAGCATTTGACCATGCGCTTCGGCGGCATCGTTGCGGTCGACGATCTCAGCTTCGAGGTCAAGCGCGGCACCATCACCGCATTGATCGGGCCGAACGGCGCCGGCAAGACCACGGTGTTCAATTGCATCACCGGCTTTTACAAGCCGACCGAAGGCCGCATCGCGCTCCAGCGCGGCGCGCCCGAACTGTGGAGCGCGCTTGATGCGCTGACCGACAGCGGCAAGCGCGGCACGGTGCTTCCCGATGGCGCGCTGTTTTTGCTCGAGCGCATGCCGGATTATCTGGTCGCGCAAAAGGCCCGCGTGGCGCGCACGTTCCAGAATATCCGGCTATTTCCCGGCATGACCGTACTGGAGAACCTGCTGGTGGCTCAGCATAACCGGCTGATGCTCGCGTCGGGCTACACCTTCCTCGGCGTGCTCGGATTTCCCTCCTATACGTCGGCTGCCAAGGCAGCGATCGATGAAGCCCGCGCCTGGCTCGATCGCTTCGGGCTCATCGATCGCGCCGACGATCCGGCCGGCGTGCTGCCCTATGGCGCGCAGCGCCGCCTCGAAATCGCGCGCGCGATGTGCACCCAGCCGGTGCTGCTCTGCCTCGACGAGCCGGCCGCCGGCCTCAATCCGCACGAAAGCGCCGAGCTCAACGACTTGCTGCTCGTCGTTCGCGACCAATATGACATCTCGATCCTGCTGATCGAGCATGACATGTCGGTGGTGATGAAGATTTCCGACCACATTGTCGTGCTCGACTACGGCGTCAAGATCGCCGATGGCGCGCCGGACGCAGTGCGCGCCGATCCGAAGGTGATCGCCGCCTATCTCGGCGTCGCTGACGAAGACGTGGCAACTATCGAGGCGGAGGTCGGCTTGTGAGCACTCCGCTCCTCTCGGTGCGCGGCGTCACCGCGTTCTATGGCCGCGTCATGGCGCTGAGCGGCGTCGACCTCGACGTCAATCCCGGCGAGATCGTGGCGCTGATCGGCGCCAACGGCGCCGGTAAATCCACATTGATGATGACCATTTGCGGCAATCCGCGTGCGCGCGACGGCAAGGTGACATTCGACGGCCGCGACATCACCCGGCTTCCTACCCACGACATCGCGCGGCTGAAACTCGCACAGTCGCCGGAAGGCCGCCGCATTTTTCCGCGCATGACTGTGCTAGAAAACTTGCAGATGGGCGCGACCGTCGCACCGCCTGCCGAATTCGCTTCCGATCTCGAACGCGTCTTGGTGCTGTTCCCGCGGCTCAAGCAGCGTCTCGCCCAGCGCGGCGGCACGCTGTCGGGCGGCGAACAGCAGATGCTGGCGATCGCGCGAGCGCTGATGGGCCGGCCGCGCCTGCTTTTGCTCGATGAACCGTCGCTCGGGCTCGCGCCCTTGATCGTGCGGCAGATTTTCGATGCCATAAAAAAACTCAACGTCGAAGATGGCCTCACCGTGTTTCTGGTCGAGCAAAACGCTTTTCATGCACTCAAGCTCGCCCACCGCGGCTATGTCATGGTCAATGGGCTGATCACGATGTCCGGCGCCGGCCGCGAATTGCTCGCCCGGCCCGAAGTGAAATCCGCCTATCTGGAAGGCGGACGCCAGCAGGCCGCGCCATGACGCAAGGTCTTCTCTACGAGGAAGGCTCCTTCGGCGTCTTCTTCCTGGTCACCGTTATTCTCGGCGGCGGCGCGGCCGCGCTCGCCGGCCGTGCCATCGCGCTGACTTGGCGACCATGGTGGCAAATTGTCGCCTACATGCTGATCCTCGGCGGCGCCGTCAGATTCATCCATTTCGCCTTGTTCGGCGGCACACTGCTGGCGCTGCATTATTATGTCGTCGACAGCGTGGTCTGCATGGCGTCGGGATTTGGTGGTTTTCAGGCCGCGCGCGCCGCGCAGATGGTCACGCAATATCGCTGGATCAATCAGCCGGCCGGCTGGCTGCGCTGGCGCCGCAAGGCGCCCTGACGTAACATAAGCGCGAACTTGCCGGTTCCAGTTCAGGGGAAACCAGGATGAAGACAATCACCACATTCGGCCTCGCGCTGGGCTTTGGCTTGGCATTGGCGCAATCGGCGGCAGCTCAGGTGAAGTTCGGCGTCGGGGGGCCGATCACGGGCGCCAACGCCGCCACCGGCGCGCAAATGAAAAACGGCGTCGATCAAGCCGTTATCGACATCAACGCCGCGGGTGGCATTCTCGGTCAAAAGTTCACGGCCGAGTACGGCGACGACGTCTCCGATCCCAAGCAAGGCGTCTCGGTTGCCAACAAGTTTGCCGGCGACGGCGTGAAATTCGTCATCGGCCATTACAATTCCGGCGTCACCATTCCAGCGTCCGAGGTCTATGCAGAAAACGGCATTCTTCAAATCACGCCGGCCTCGACCAATCCGACCGTCACCGAGCGCGGGCTGTGGAACATCTTCCGTACCTGCGGCCGTGACGACCAGCAGGGCAAGGTCGCGGGCACCTACATCCTTGCGCATTTCAAGGGTAAAAAAATCGCCTTCGTCAACGACAAGACCACCTATGGCAAAGGTCTTGCCGACGAGACGCTGAAGACGATCAAAGCGGGCGGCATGGACGCCGTGCTGAATGAGGGCATCAATACCGGCGAGAAGGATTATTCGGCCCTGATCTCGAAGATCAAACAATCGGGCGCCGATCTCGTTTACTTCGGCGGGCTCTACACCGAAGGCGGCCTGATTGTGCGGCAGATGCGCGACCAAGGCGTCAAGGCACCACTGATGGGCGGCGACGGCATCACCTCGGACGAATTCGCGACGGTCGGTGGTCCGGGTGTCGAAGGCTCACTGATGACCTACGGTCCCGATCCGCGCAACCGACCGGCCGCAAAGGCTGTTGTGGAGGAATTCCGCGCCAAGAAATTCGAGCCGGAGGCCTACACGCTCTATAGCTATGCCGGCGTACAGATCATCGCCCAGGCCGCGGCCGCGGCCAATTCGGCGGACCCGAAGAAGGTCGCCGACAAAATGCATTCCGGCATGAAGTTCAGCACCGTGCTCGGCGACATTTCCTACGACGCCAAAGGCGACATCACCAAGCTCGACTACGTGATGTACATCTGGAAGAAGGATGCCAGCGGCAAGATGAGTTACGTGGAGTGTCCGGGCTCCGGCTGCACGATGTAGGCCCCTTTTTTCACCCGATTTTGCCGAGCATCGGGAACGTGTCCAGCAGCCAGTAGCTGACCTCGTTGACTGCGCCGGTGAGAAAAGCGATGCCGGTCAACACCAGCAATCCGCCCATCGCTTTCTCGACGAGGCCGAGATGGGTGCGGAAGCGGGCGAGAAAAGCGGCGAAGGGTTCGACCGCGAAAGCCGCGACCATGAACGGCACGCCGAGCCCGAGCGAATAGACCGCGAGCATGGCCGCTCCTTTCGCAACAGTCGCTTCCGACGCTGCGATGGCGAGGATCGCGGCGAGGATTGGTCCGATGCAGGGCGTCCAGCCGAGTGCGAAGGCGAGGCCCATAAGGTAAGCGCCCCATAAGCTGACGGGCTTGGCGATTTCGAAGCGCTTCTCACGCATCAGCCAGGCGATCGGCGTCACGCCGAGAAAATGCAAACCCATGATGATGATCGCGATGCCGGCGAGAATCGCGAGGTCCGCCGAATAGATGCGCACCAGCGCGCCGATGGCGCTTGCGCTGGCGCCAAGCGCGACGAACACGGTGGAGAAGCCGAGCACAAAGAGCAGCGCCGCAACAATCGTCTCACGCTTCACGCGCGGCGCAGTCTCAGCGCCGGCGAAGCGCTCCAGCGATGTGCCGGTGAGATAAACCAGATACGGCGGCACCAGAGGCAGCACGCAGGGCGACAGGAAGCTCAGCATCCCCGCGATCAGCGCCGCCGCGATTGTGACATTCATGCCGCAAGGCATGTACCCGCCCCGGTGGCGATTGCAAGGCATTCGCCCCTATGATGGAGCGATGCGCAATCTCATCACCGACGTTCCGGGGCTCAAAGTCGGCCATGGCACCGATCCCCGCCTCGGCTCAGGCTCGACCGCCGTCATATTCGACGCGCCCGCCGTCGCCTCGATCGACGTCCGCGGCGGCGGACCCGGCACCCGAGAAACGGCACTGCTCGATCCAGCGCAGACGGTCGAGGGCATCGACGCCATCACATTGTCGGGCGGCTCCGCTTTCGGTCTCGATGCTGCATCCGGCGTGCAGGCCTGGCTGAAGGAGCAAGGCCGCGGCTTCGCGGTGCGCGGCGCGCGGGTGCCGATTGTGCCGGCAGCGATCCTGTTCGATCTGCTCAGCGGCGGCGACAAGGATTGGGGCCGGTTTCCGCCCTATCGCGATCTGGGCTACGCCGCGGCGGCCTCGGCCGCCGCTGACTTCGCGCTCGGCAGCGTCGGCGCCGGGACCGGCGCAACCACGGTGGATTGCAAGGGCGGTATCGGCTCCGCCTCGGGGCAAACAACGGACGGTCACACGGTTGGTGCGATAGCGGCCGTCAATGCCGTCGGCAGCGTCCTCGTTGGCGGCGGGCCATGGTTTTGGGCCGCGCCGTTCGAACAGAACGGCGAGTTCGGCGGACGCGGACTGCCGCCGTCGATACCGCCAGGGGCGCTTGAGCCGCGCCTCAAGGGAGCCGCGCGGGAAAACACCACGCTTGTGGTCGTAGCGACTGACGCCATTTTGACCAAGGCGCAGGCAAACCGCGTCGCGGTCATGGCGCAATCGGGCATGTCGCGTGCAATTTACCCGGTGCACAGCCCGCTCGACGGCGACGTGGTATTCGCAGCCTCGACCGGGCGCCGACCGCTGGCCGACCCAGTGTTTGGATTGACCCATCTTGGAACATTGGCCGCAAACGTGGTGGCACGCGCCATCGCGCGTGGTGTTTTTGAGGCAACTGCATTGCCCTTCGCCGGCGCTATCGGCGGTTGGCGGGAACAATTCAGCCGTTAGTTCAAGCGAAGCCGTAACAGTCCGGTGCTAACCGTTGGACGGAAACCACAATACACGTCTTTGCCGGGTAGCGCTCGTTTTCGTTGACTCCCCCGCTGATTACGCTTTCACTCCGCTTCGGCGGGGTTGAGTTTGTTGCGGAGGGTTACGATGCGGGTGGTCGTCGTTGTAGTCGCGGCGTTGTTGACGCTGGGTCTGGCGGCATTCGGAGTGGTGGCCGCGCAACGCGAGAAAACGCCGGCATCATCCTTTTTGGCTACGCTGCTGAAGCCGGCCGAACCGGCTCTGCATGCAGTTGCCGTAACCCACGCTGCCAATCCAGTGAACCAAGTCGCGCAAGCGACGATGTCGGATGCACCGCAGTCGGCTCCCGCCGAGTCCACAACCACTGGCCGCCTCGCGCAGAATAACCCGCCGTCCGGCCCGGTGACCCCGGATCGCTTCCAACAGAACGCCGCGCCCTCCGGCCCCGCCGCATCGATGAAGCCGGCCAGCGCCCCTGCTCCGGCCGCCGCAACTCCCGCGGCTCAGGCCGCCGCCGCTCCGGCGCATGCCATCCCTGCTTGCGACAAGCCCGACGCGCTCGGCCTGTCTCGCATTGTCGAAATCGACACCACGGGCGGCCCGGCATTCGGCACCGAACACTTCAAACAATACGACTTCCTGCGCGACCACGAAGTCGTGCTGACCTTCGACGACGGCCCGTGGCCGAACAACACGCCGATGGTGCTCAAGGCACTGCAGGACAATTGCTCCAAGGCCACGTTCTTCGAGATCGGCGAGCACGCGACCTGGCATCCGGAAATCAGCAAGCAGGTTGCCGCGGCGGGCATGACGATCGGCAGCCACACCTGGTCGCACAAGGATCTGGCGAAAAACCCGTACGCCAAGGACATCGAATTGGCGAAGAATGAAATCGAAATGGGCGTCAGCGCGGTCCATGGGGCCGTCGACGGACCGATCGCGCCATTCTTCCGCTTTCCCGATCTGCAGCAGCCGGCCGAACTGATGACGTATCTCGGCACGCGCAACATCGCGATCTTTTCCGCCGATATCGATACCACCGACTTCAAGCTAAACAAGCCGGAAGCCGTTATCAAATCGGTGATGACCAAGCTCGCCAAGAACGGCAAGGGCATTCTGCTGATGCACGATTTCAGGCCCGCGACGGCCGAAGCGATGCCGGAACTGCTGCGACAGCTCAAGGCGGGAGGCTACAAGGTCGTCCACATGGTGCCGAAGGATGCCGTTGTGACGCTGCCAAAATACGACGACATGGTACGGGCGCAGGACAAGTTCTCGAACGCCAACAACACACGCCCGCAGACGAGCGTCGTAAAGACGATAAACGAGTAACAAAGAGCGAATAGTGGGTAGCAAATAGCGAATTGGGGTCCCTGTTCGCTGCTCGCTACTTGCATTCGCCCTACCGCGTGAACCGCTCTGCCGCATAAGGCAGCGGATCGCAGAACGGCGTTGCGCCGGTCATCATCTCGGCGATGAGCCGGCCGGTCACGGCGCCGAGCGATAATCCCCAATGGCCATGACCATAAGCTAGCCAGAGGCCGCGCTGGCCCGGCGCGCGACCAATCACCGGGCGGGAATCGGCAAAGCACGGCCGTGCTCCGAGCCACGGCGTCCCCTCGACCGGATTGCCAAGCGCGAAAAGTTCGTGCGCCCGCGGCAATACGCGATCGAACTGCACTGGCGTCGGCGGCGCATCGCGCGCAGCGAATTCCGCGCCAGTCGTGAGCCGGATGCCCTGCTCCATCGGCGCCAGGCAATAGCCGTTGTCGGCGTCGAGAATCGGCCGATTCAATCCGGCATTGCCTTGCGTACGGTAGTGGCGGTGATAGCCGCGCTTGACGGCAAGCGGCAGCTTGATGCCAAGCGGCCCGAGCAGATCCGGTGCCCACGGTCCGAGCGCAATCACAACGTCGCTGGCGTCGAGTGGCCCGGAGGCTGTGTCGACGCGCCAGTTCGCGTCGATGCGATGGAGCGATTTTGCATCGCCGGTGAACGACAGTCCGCCGAGCGCGGCATAGCGCACGGTGTAGGCGCGGGTCAGTGCCAGCGGATTGGTCACACTGACCGCGCCGGTCCAATGCACCGCGTGGCGGAACACCGGCTGGAGCGACGGCTCGAGTGCCAGCGCACCGTCGCGATCGAGCGGCACATTGGCAATACCGAAGCTTGCCGCAAGATCGAGCTCGCGGCGCGCGCCGGCGAACGATTGATCGGAGCGGTAAAGCTTCAGCCAGCCGTTGTGGCGCAGATAATTCGCGGCGCCGGCTTCGGCGGCAAGCGCCTCGTGCTCGCTGACGGCACGCGCGAACAATGGCCGCATGGCGTGCGCGGTCTCGACCAGCCGCGCCAGCTGCGACGCGGCGCGAAAGGCCAGGAGCCAAGGCGCGACCATCGGCAGAAACGCCAAATGATAATTCGCTTCCGGCGCCCGATTGAGCGCAACGCGCAGCAGTGCCCGCCAGCTCGACGGAAAGACCGCCGGAAAAACGGTGTTGCCTTCGATGATTCCGGTATTGCCGTAGGAAGTCCCCTCCCCGGGGCCGCCGCGGTCGACCAACGCCACCGCGACGCCGCGTTTGGCGAGGTGCACCGCAATGCAGGTGCCGACAATGCCGGCTCCGAGAACGATGGTATCTACGCGCGCCACGCAAGCCTCCGGCGTGGCCACCTATGGACCGGCCACAATGGCGGCGGTATCGCGCCGATAAGAGATCAAGTCCAGTGCGGATGTGCGACGGTCTAGACTGTCACGCTGCTCTGGCTTGCGGCCGGCGTCAGCAATTGCGCCTGCATCTGGATCAACTGTTCGAGGAGATTATTGCTCGCGACGTTCGCGCTGCCGCTCGAAGACGTCGCGCTTGCCGATGAGCCCGAATTGTTGGACGGCGGCGCCGTAGTCAGCGTCATTGATGATCCGTCGGCATAGGTGATGGTGGTGGTCGATGAGCCATTGGTGTTGGCGCTGGTTTGGCTGGTGGCGCTTTCCGCCGATGCAAACATGTCAGATGCGCTTTGCGCGCCGCCGGCATGACGATGGTGACGATGAGCGTGCTGGCCTTCACCCGGCTGAGTTTGCTGCGCCGAATTCGGATCGGTCGCGTCCGTCGTACCGTCGCCGCCTGGTTGCGCCCCCAAGGATTGCGACGTCGGACCACCGGCCTGCAAATCAAACAGCGCTTGCAGCGTCTGCGGGCCGAATTGCGGCGACGAGGAACCCGAGGTCGCTGCGGCACTGCCCGTCGACGGCGACGCGCTATTCGATGACGTGCCGCTCGAGGATGCGCCTGTGTGCTGGCCGAGCGCCGCCAGCAGTTTCGACAGCGGATCGGACTGCGGAGTGCTGGACGCCGACGAGTCCTGAGATAACAGTGACTGCCACAACGCCGCAGGATTGTTGGCGTTCGATCCGTTGACGGACAGCGACATGAAGGGCTCCTGAAACTTAAAACCACGCACGGCGAATACACGGCACCGGACGGTTGCAATGCAAGACCGGGACCGCCATGTAAGTGCCTGTGGCGCAATGCTCTTTTTGGGCAAACGGATTTGGCGGCGGGGAAAAGTTGCCGCCGCCGCGCGGCAAACGGCAAGACTTGCCGGCCTGTGATGGCGCGCGTTGCCCGCCCCCAAAGGGCATGTTACGCGAAAGCGCGTACCGGAGAACACAGTGTCTCGCCCGCTGATCATCGCCCCGTCGATCCTCGCTTCCGATTTCGCGAAGCTCGGCGAGGAGGTGCGCGCGGTCGATGCTGCCGGCGCTGACTGGATTCATGTCGACATCATGGACGGTCATTTCGTGCCGAACATTTCGATCGGCCCGGATATCGTCAAAGCGATCCGGCCGTACACCAAGAAACCGCTCGACGTGCATCTGATGATCTCGCCGTGCGATCCTTATCTCGAGGCCTTCGCCAAAGCGGGCTCCGACATCATCACTGTGCATGTCGAAGCCGGCCCGCACATCCATCGCTCGCTGCAAGCGATCCGCGCACTCGGCAAGAGGGTGGGCGTCACCATGAATCCGGGCACGCCGGAAACATGTGTCGAGCGCGTCATCGATCTCGTGGACCTGATCCTGGTGATGTCGGTCAATCCCGGCTTCGGCGGACAGAAATTCATTCCAGAAGCTGTCGAGAAGGTGCGCAACTTGCGCGCCATGACTGCCGGACGGCCAATCGACATCGAGATCGACGGCGGCATCACGCCGCAAGTGGCGCCTGAAGTGGCGCGCGCCGGCGCCAATGCTTTCGTGGCCGGCTCGGCGGTATTCAAGGACCGCACGCCGGAGTCCTATCGCGCCAACATCGCGGCCATCCGCAACGCCGCCGCGCTCGCTCGAGGAGAGGCTGCATAATGGGTATTCTGTACGAAGGCCGCTGGCGCGACGAGGAACTGCCTCAGGAAGCCGGCAAGACCGGCGAGTTCCTGCGGGCGGACAGCGGATTTCGCGACCGCATTACCGCGGACGGATCATCGGGGTTCAAGGCCGAGGCCGGCCGTTACCATCTCTATGTCGCCCATGGCTGCCCATGGGCACACCGCACGCTGATTTATCGCTCGCTCAAGAAGCTCAACGACGCGATCACGGTGGCCTATTCCATTCCAGGGCTCAAGCAGCAGGGCTGGACATTCGAGGACAATCCCGCCTTCCCCGACTGTACGCCGGACCGGGTCAATGGTTTTCACTTTCTGCACGAGGCGTATAGCGCCACCAATCCGCGCTACACAGGAAAGATCACGGTGCCAACGCTGTGGGACAAAAAGACCAAGCGGATCGTCAACAATGAATCTTCCGAAATCATCCGCATGCTCAACAGCGAGTTCGGCGCGGTCGGTGCCGACCCGGCTGATTTTTATCCGGCGTCATTGCGCGCCGAGATCGATCGCATCAACGAACGCGTTTATGCGACGGTGAACAATGGCGTTTATCGGTGCGGCTTCGCGCGCTCACAGGCGGCCTACGAGGCCGCCTACGATGCGCTATTCGCCACCCTTGACGAACTTGAAGCGAGGCTCGGCCGCCAGCGCTATCTGGTCGGCAATCAGATCACCGAGGCCGACTGGCGGCTGTTTCCGACTTTGGTCCGCTTCGACGTAGCGTATTTTTCGCTGTTCAAATGCAACCGCAACCGGATTGCCGACTATCCCAACCTCTTGAACTACATGCGCGAGCTCTATCACGTGCCCGGAATTGCCGAGACTGTGAAAGCCCGCTACTACGTGATCAATTATTATTCGATCACACGCGTCAATCCGACCGGCATCATCCCCAAGGGAACGCCAGTCGACTACGAGCAACCGCACGACCGCATGCGCTTCGCCGCTTAGGCTACCGGGGTCATCGATGATACCGCGCTACTCCCGCCCGCAGATGGCGGCGATCTGGTCACCGGAGACGCGGTTTCGCATCTGGTTCGAGATCGAGGCCCATGCGACCGACGCCATGGCCGAGCTCGGCATGATTCCGAAGGCGGCGGCGAAGACGATCTGGGCCAAGGGCAAGGCAGCGCAGTTCGACATCGCGCGCATCGACGAGATCGAGCGCGTCACCAAGCACGATGTCATCGCTTTCCTCACGCATCTGGCCGAGATCGTCGGGCCCGAAGCACGGTTCGTGCATCAGGGCATGACCAGTTCGGACGTGCTCGACACCTGTCTCAATGTTCAGCTTGTGCGCGCCGCCGATCTGCTCATTGCCGACGTCGATGCGCTGCTCATGGCGCTCGAGCGCCGCGCGCGGGAATACAAGCTCACGCCTACCATCGGCCGCTCCCACGGCATCCACGCCGAACCGACCACGTTCGGGTTGAAGCTTGCGGTGGCCTATGCCGAGTTTGACCGCAACAGAGCGCGACTCAAGGCGGCGCGTGCCGAGGTCGCAACCTGCGCGATATCGGGCGCGGTCGGCACCTTCGCGCAAATCGATCCGCGCGTCGAAGCTCATGTGGCGAAGAAGATGGGCCTCGCCGTCGAGCCGATCTCGACGCAAATCATCCCGCGCGACCGCCATGCCATGTATTTCGCTACCCTCGGCGTCGTCGCCGCCTCGGTCGAGCGGCTGGCGACGGAAATCCGCCATCTGCAGCGCACCGAGGTTCTCGAAGCGGAGGAATTCTTCTCGCCGGGACAGAAGGGCTCCTCGGCGATGCCGCACAAGCGCAATCCGGTGCTGTCGGAAAATCTTGTCGGCCTTGCCCGCATGGTGCGCTCCTACGTCACGCCGGCGCTCGAGAATGTCGCGTTGTGGCACGAGCGCGACATCTCGCATTCCTCCGTTGAACGCATGATCGGGCCGGATGCGACAGTGACGCTCGATTTCGCGCTCGGCCGCCTCGCCGGCGTCATCGACAAGCTCGTCGTCTACCCCGCTAACATGAAGAAGAACCTCGACCGGCTTGGTGGCCTGGTGCATTCGCAGCGCGTGCTGCTGGCACTGACCCAGAAAGGCGTCGCGCGCGAGGACGCCTATCGGCTGGTGCAGCGCAACGCCATGAAAGTGTGGGAAGGCAAAGGCGACTTCCTCAAGCTTCTCAAGTCCGACAAGGACGTGCGCAAGCACCTGACTGAGAAAGAACTGACGCGGAATTTCGACATGGATTTTCATTTTGCCCATATCGACACGATCTTCCGCCGCGTGTTCGGACGCGCCTGAAAGTCCCGGCACGCCCCGCGTTTACTTTTGAGATCATGCTCAATCAAAAATGCTAGAGCCCGGCTTTGATTTCTTCAAAACGATGGCTCTAGAACGGCGATTGCGCCCGTCCCGCATGGCATGGCATGTGTCGCGCTATGGCGGCGCGCGAATCCATCCTGATCTTCGATTCCGGCCTCGGTGGGCTCACGGTTCACCGCGAAGTCCGGGCGGCGCGGCCGCACGCCGATATCCTTTATGTCGCTGACGACGCCGCCTTTCCGTACAACGCGCTGAAGGAGCCGGCGCTGGTCACCCGCGTGTGCGCGCTGATGGGCGATCTGATCACGAAGCATCGGCCCGATCTGGTCGTGCTGGCGTGCAACACCGCTTCGACGATCGTGCTACCCGACCTTCGCAAGAAATTCTCTTTGCCAATCGTCGGTACCGTACCGGCGATCAAGCCCGCCTGCGCGGCGTCGGTTACGCGCCGCGTCTCCGTGCTCGGCACGCAGGCTACGATCGCCCGCGAATATACCCGTGCGCTGATTCGCGACTACGCGCAGGGATGCGAGGTCACGCTTGTCGGCTCGAAAGAGCTTGCGGGCTATGCCGAGGCCGAGCTTGCCGGCGCGCCCGTCGCCGATGCCTCGCTCCGCGCCGAGATCGAACGGTGCTTTGTCGAAGACGGCCAGCGCACCGATACGATCGTGCTCGCCTGCACCCATTACCCCTTGCTCATCGGGCGATTGCGGCAGGTCGCACCATGGCCGGTGAATTTCATCGACCCGGCGCCTGCAATTGCACGGCGCGTCAGCAACTTACTCGGTCCGGCAGACCTGAAATTGGAGCCAGGCCGCGCACGCGCCATTTTCACATCTGGACGCCCACCGGCCGCAGTGCTGGCTTGCTTCGGCATCGATGCGCACGAGCCGGCAGAGGCGAGCGGCCAGCTAGGCATCTAACCGCCCGGTTTGACAGGTCACGGCTTTCCCCCTAGAAACCGCGCACTTCGCGGGCCCCATGGGGCCCGCGCGGTGTTTCGCGACCCGCGGTTTTAACCGGCGCTTCGGCTTAAAACCTGTCGGTTTGCCCCTTAAAGGGCAGACAGAAGGAGGGCGCGATCCTCAGCCAGGGCACGATCCCGAAAAATCGTTTTCGGACAAATTCTTGCCTAAACAACTTCAGCGAGGACGCGAATGACCAAGCGCCATCAGGCGAAGTACAAGATCGACCGCCGCATGGGCCAGAATATCTGGGGCCGGCCAAAGTCACCGATCAATAAACGCGAATACGGCCCCGGCCAGCACGGCCAGCGCCGCAAGGGCAAGCTCTCCGACTACGGCGTGCAACTGCGCGCCAAACAGAAGCTCAAGGGCTACTACGCCAACATGTCGGAGCGGCACTTTCACGGCCTCTACGACGAGGCACGGCGGCTAAAGGGCGACACCGGCGCCAACATGATCGCGCTCCTGGAGCGCCGGCTCGATACCGTAATCTATCGCGCGAAATTCGTGCCGACCGTGTTCGCCGCACGCCAATTCATCAGCCACGGCCACATTCATGTGAACGGCCGACGCGTCACAGTGTCGAGCTTTCGCTGCAAGGTCGGCGACGAGGTCGAGGTCAAAGAGAAGTCGCGCCAGCTCGCGCTGGTGCTCGAAGCTATTCAACTCGCCGAGCGCGACGTGCCGGACTACATCGACGCCGATCATTCCAAGATGACGGCGAAACTTGCGCGGATTCCGGGGCTAACCGACGTGCCGTATCCGGTGCAGATGGAGCCGCATCTCGTGGTGGAATACTACTCGCGGTGATCGGCGGTGTGACCTGCGCAAAACTCGGTGCATTGACGGTGCCTGAATTGCGGACCGCGCTTTTTATCGCATGGCAGCGCGCCGCTGGCTTATCACCAAGCCGTAGACATAAAGGACCCGGCAAATCCGCTCGATCTGCCGAGAAAAGCGGCAAATAGATCAACGTACGGGCGGTGCAGTTTAAGCCTGCGCCGTTTCCTTCACCGCGATGCCCTTGTCCTTGAACATCGACTGCAGCTCGCCGGCCTGGAACATTTCGCGCACGATGTCGCAGCCGCCGACAAATTCGCCTTTGACGTAGAGTTGCGGGATTGTCGGCCAGTTGGAGTAGCTCTTGATGCCGCCGCGCAGGTCGTCGTTTTCCAGCACGTTCAGGCCTTTATATGGCACGCCCAGATAATCGAGGATCTGTACGATCTGGCCGGAAAAGCCACACATCGGAAACTGCGGCGTGCCCTTCATAAACAGGACGACGTCGTTGGCCTTTACCTCATTATCGATGAATTGCTCGACTGGTTCTTTGCTATCAGACATTGCGGCCATCCTTCCTGACGCCGCGGGCTAGCCCTCCCGCGTCGAATCTCGCCCTTTCAACATAGCAATATATGTACCGCAATTCGGACCCGAAGCCCATCCCGGGATTTCATGCCGGGAATGAGGAAAGCTTCACCGAAACGGACCGCTGTCCGATGCACGCGTCCGAGAATGGCCTACCACATTCGCGCGTATTCGGAGAATGACCGGCTTTTCACCGGCAGGCACTACCGCTCGGGAAGGCCGGTTTGCAACGCGAGCGCATGAAGTTTGCCGCCCATTTCGGCCTTGAGCGCTTCATAAACGATCTGATGCTGCTGCACCCGGGACTTGCCGCGGAAAGATTCGGAAATGACGGTCGCGGCATAGTGATCGCCGTCACCGGCCAAATCACGGATCGTCACTTCGGCGTCCGGCAGGCGGGCGCGGATCAATCGTTCGATGTCGGTCGCTACCATAGGCATGGCGCGTTCCACATCCTTTGCTGTGCTTCAAAGCGGCTTATCAGGTCGCCCTGCTGCGGGAAAGCCTGACGGTGGCACGATTCAGTGGACGTAATCGGTTTGCCACTGCATTCTGGCGAAAACATGCAGTCGGGAGCGTGTCATGGATCGTCTACTCGCGAAGTCCAGGGTTTGGGCGGGCCTCGGCGCGTTGCTTCTGTTAAGCCTGACTGCGGCACAGGCGCAGCAGCCTTCGCAGGCGCAGCGCGATGCCGTACGGCAATCCTGCCGCGCCGATTTCATCGCCAACTGCTCGGGCGTCACGCCCGGCGGCAAGGATGCGCTCGACTGCCTCAAACGCAATTTGACACGGCTCGGCAGCGATTGTCAGGCAGCGGTGAATGCACTCAGTTCGCAGGCGCCCGCTGCGGAAGAGCCCGTGCCCGCAAAGCCGGCGGCCGAAACCGTGCCCGAAGCGGCAAAACCAAAGCCTGTCGCGGCTCAATCTCAGGACGACCAGCTCGCCGCAGTCCGGCAAGTTTGCACGCTGAACGATCTCATGGCGCATTGTTCGTGGATTGCGCCGAATAATCCTGAACTTTTGCAGTGCATGAAGGCGAACGCCTCGGATCTCTCGGCGCCATGTCAGAATGCCGTCCAATCGTTGCCGGCCACGGCGCCGTCAGCGCCAGCCGCTGTCACGAGACCGCCCGAACCCGTCCAGCAGGCAGAACCGGCAAAGAAGCCGGTTGAGCCGGCCCGCACGCCGGCGCCGGCCGCGCCCGCACCTGCGGCGGCCGCAGCAAAGCCGAGCACGCAACAAACCGCTGCGATCAAGGCCGCGTGCCGGTCGGATTTCATGTCGCATTGCGCGGGCGTGCAACCGGGTGGCGCGGCAGCGCTGCAATGCCTGCAGCGAAACGCAGCGAGCCTGTCGGGGGCGTGCCGGAGCGCCGTCGCAGCCATCGGCGGCGGCAGCTCGCCCAAGGAAGATACGCCGGCTGCCGTCGCACCTGCTGCGGCACCCGCAGCCGCACCGATCGGCGCAATGCCGAATATCCGGCCTCGGGAAGCGTTGGCGATCGTGCAAATCTGCCGCGCCGATGTCAGTGCGCTGTGCGCAGGCGTGCCGATGGGCGGCGGCCGCCTGCTGCGCTGCCTCGCGGAAAACGGGGCTGCCTTGTCGCCGGAGTGCCGTGGCGCACTTAGCGCTGCCGCCGGACGATGAGGGTTATGCCGCACCCGCGATATAATTCGGCAGCCAGGCTTCAAAGCTCTGTTTGAGATCGGCGACTGGTAGTGGCCGCTCGCCACGGATTGCCAGCAAGCGCCCCCCGGTGGCGCCGAGCCGCCGCAGCGGCACCGCCGCGGCCTCTGCCTGTTGTACGATCGCATCGGTGTTCTGCGTGGTGACGACGTAGCGCGCCTGATCTTCGCCGAACCAGAAAGCATGTGAGGGAAGGCTCGGCGGCCCCTCGAGCACGGCGCCGATGCTGGACGCGATCGCCATTTCGGCAACCGCGACCAGCACACCACCGTCGGAGACATCGTGCACCGCAGTCGCCAGCCCGTCGCGGATAAGGCTGCGAATGAAATCGCCATTGCGTTTCTCCGCGGCGAGATCGACCGGCGGCGGCGCGCCCTCCTCGCGGCCGCAGATATCGCGGAGATAGAGCGACTGGCCGAGCCAGCCGCGCGTGTCGCCTATCAGAAGGATCGCCTCGCCGGCCATCTTAAAGGCAAGTGTCATCGAGGCGGTGAAGTCGTCAATAAGGCCGACGCCGCCGATCGTGGGCGTCGGCAGGATCGCGTTGCCGTTGGTCTCGTTATAGAGCGACACATTTCCCGACACGATCGGGAAATCGAGCGCACGCGCGGCCTCGCCGATGCCCCGGATGCAGCCGACCAATTGCCCCATGATCTCGGGCCGCTCGGGATTGCCGAAATTGAGATTGTCGGTGAGTGCCAGCGGGCTCGCACCCACCGCCGTGAGATTGCGCCAGGCCTCGGCCACAGCCTGTTTGCCTCCTTCGGCCGGATCGGCTTCGCAATAACGCGGCGTCACGTCGGCGGTGAGCGCCAGCGCCTTCGGGCCATCTTTGATGCGCACGACCGCGGCGTCGCCGCCGGGTCGCTGCACGGTATTGCCGATGATGACGTGGTCGTATTGTTCCCAGACCCAGCGCTTCGAGCAAAGGTCAGGCAAACCGAGCAGCTTTTCGAGCGCGTCGGCAATTTTCAGCGGCGGCGTTACAGAAGCCGCATCGATAACCGGCCGCTTCGGCGTTTCGACGAAGGGGCGGTCGTAGACCGGCGCCTCGTCGCCGAGTTCCTTGATCGGCAGGTCGGCCATGACCGCGCCGCCGTGCCTGACGATGAAACGCTTGGTCGATGTCGTTTCGCCGACCACCGCGAAGTCGAGCCCCCATTTGCGGAAGATCGCTTCGGCCTCTTTCTCCTTCTCGGGTTTTAGCACCATGAGCATGCGCTCCTGGCTCTCCGAGAGCATCATCTCGTAGGCGCTCATGCCGGTTTCGCGGCACGGCACCTTGTCGAGATCGAGCGTGACACCGAGGTCGCCCTTGGCGCCCATTTCAACGGCGGAACAGGTCAGGCCCGCCGCGCCCATATCCTGGATGGCGATGACACAGCCCTTGGCCATGATCTCGAGGCAGGCTTCGAGCAAAAGCTTTTCCGAAAACGGATCGCCGACCTGCACCGTCGGCCGTTTCTCCTCGGCGTCGGCGCCGAACTCGGCCGACGCCATGCTGGCGCCGTGGATACCGTCGCGCCCGGTTTTGGAGCCGAGATAGACGATCGGCATGCCGAGACCAGAAGCGGCGGAATAGAAAATCTTGTCGGCGTCGGCCAATCCGACCGCCATAGCGTTAACCAGACAATTGCCGTCGTAGCGGCGATGAAACCGCACTTCGCCGCCAACCGTCGGCACGCCGAACGAATTGCCATAGCCGCCGACGCCGGCCACGACGCCGGAGACCAGCGAACGCGTCTTCGGATTTTTCGGATCGCCGAACGACAGTGCATTGAGGCAGGCGATGGGACGCGCGCCCATGGTGAAAACGTCGCGCAAAATGCCGCCGACGCCGGTGGCCGCACCCTGATAGGGCTCGATGTAGCTCGGGTGGTTGTGGCTCTCCATCTTGAACACGACGGCAAGACCGTCGCCGATAGCGATGACGCCGGCGTTCTCGCCGGGCCCCTGGATCACGCAGGGCGCCTTGGTCGGCAAGGTGCGCAAATGTATTTTCGAGGATTTGTAGGAGCAGTGCTCGTTCCACATCGCCGAGAAGATGCCGAGTTCGGTGAAGCTCGGAGCGCGGCCGATGAGTTTTTCGACGCGCGCATATTCGTCCGGCTTGAGGCCGTGCTCGGCGATCAATTCCGGGGTGATGGGAGGTTCGTTGCTGCTCACTCGCTATATCTAGTTCGGCGCGAGGGCTTTTTCATCCGCCCTGGCCGGGCTTGTCCCGGCCATCCCCGTCTTAATTTCAGCATGCATACGCAATGTCACGCCACCTGCTTGAAATAATCGGTCAATCCGGCAAACAGGCCGCGACCGTCGGTGCAGCCCATCGCCGCTTCGACGTGGTTTTCCGGGTGCGGCATCATGCCGAGCACGTTACCGCGAGCATTGATAATGCCGGCGATGGCGTTCATGGCGCCGTTGTGGTTCCAATTCGGGTCGATCATGCCGTCCGGGGACGAATAGCGGAACAGCACCCTGCCCTCGCCTTCCAGCCGCGCGATGGTTTCGCCGTCGGCGATGTAATTGCCTTCACCGTGAGCGACCGGCACGCGGATGACCTGACCGGCATTGTAGCCGCGGGTGAACGCCGTGTCGGAGCGCTCGACGCGCAGATGGACATCGCGGCAGATGAAGCGAAGCTGGGTGTTGCGCATCAGCACGCCGGGTAGCAGGCCCGCCTCGCATGCGATCTGGAAGCCGTTGCACACCGCAAGAACGAGGCCGCCACTTTGTGCGAAGGCGCGGACCGCGTCCATAATGGGCGCGCGCGCGGCAATGGCGCCGCAGCGCAGATAATCGCCGTATGAGAAGCCGCCGGGAATAACGACTAGATCGGTGCCCTCCGGCAACTCGCTGTCGCCGTGCCAGACCATAGCCGGCTCTCGTCCCGAAACGAGCTTGAGCGCGCGCGCCATATCGCGTTCGCGATTGATGCCGGGAAAGACGACGACAGCCGACTTCATCCCGTTACCTCGATCCGGTAATTCTCGATCACGGTATTGGCCAGAAGTTTCTCGGCAGCGGCCTTGAGCGCCGTCTCGGCGCCGGCACGGTCGGCGCCTTCGATCTCAATGTCGAAAATCTTGCCCTGGCGCACGCTGGCAACGCCGGCCACACCGAGCGACTTCAGGGCGCCTTCAATCGCCTTGCCCTGCGGATCAAGGATCCCCGACTTCAAGGTGACGGTGACGCGGGCTTTCATAAGCCATTCAATATGGATGAATTGCCGTGCCTGCAACCAGCCTCAGGCGGCTAATGCACCGGCAATTCGGCCCGTTCGAAAAGCTGGCCGTAGCCGGACACGTGGCCGCTTTCGCCAACGAGCCGCATTGCCGCCCAGAACGCCGCTGTCGCCGACGAAACGACCGGCAGGCCGTGCTTGGATTCCAGCGGCTCGGCAACGCCAAGTGTGCGTAATCCGCCGCAGGAGATCAGGATGCCGTCTGCGCCTTTGGCCTGCTCGACCGCACTGCTGCTGAGCGCAATGATATCGGCCTCGCTCTTCTTGCTCGGCCCGCCGAATTCGAGCAGATCAAAACATTCCAGTGAGCGCACGTCGAAGCCGTCGTCGGCCAGCAGTTCCTTCAGCCGCCGGTTGACCACGTCGGAATAGGCTGTGGCGACAGCGACGCGCTTAACGCCGACGTCGCGCAAGCCGTCGAGAATGGCCTGGCTCATGGTGCTCACTGGCAGCCCGGTGCGTTTGCGAAGCTCTTCGAGTAGGCGTTTGTGCTCTTGCGGGCCGCGGTAGAACGTCAGGGAGGTGCCGATGACCATGATGGCGTCCACGCCCTGTTCGGCTAGATACTCGGCGGCCGGCAGGATTCCATTCCAGGCCGGCTCGTAGCCCTCCGGCGTGAGATTTCGCACTCCGACGCCGCGCGGTATAAAGCGCACGCCGGGATACATCAGCGGACCTTCGAACGGTACCTTGTCTTCCGCGAATGGGACGACCAGTCCAATGGTGATGTCGTTACGCATGCTCCACCCGTGAAGCGGGGCGTCCTAACTCTTGACGAGAACCGGCCCGGTGCCTTGCGGCCGCTCGCCCTCGTTCACGATGCCGAGCCGCTTGGCGACCTCGGTATAGGCTTCGAGCAGGCCGCCGAGATCGCGCCGGAAGCGGTCCTTGTCGAGCTTCTCGTTCGACTTGATGTCCCAGAGCCGGCAGGAGTCCGGAGAAATCTCGTCGGCAACCACGATCCGCATGAGATCGTTTTCCCACAGCCGGCCAGTTTCCATCTTGAAGTCGACTAGACGGATGCCGACGCCGAGGAACAGGCCGGACAAGAAGTCGTTGACGCGGATCGCAAGCGACATGATGTCGTCGATCTCTTGCGGCGTTGCCCAACCGAACGCGGTGATGTGCTCCTCCGACACCATCGGATCGTTGAGCTGATCGTTCTTGTAATAAAACTCGATGATCGAGCGCGGCAGTTGAGTGCCTTCCTCGATGCCGAGCCGCTGCGACAGCGAGCCGGCCGCGACATTGCGCACGCAGACTTCGAGCGGAATGATCTCAACCTCGCGAATGAGCTGCTCGCGCATGTTGAGACGGCGGATGAAGTGCGTGGGAACTCCGATGTCGTTCAGGTGCTGGAAGACGTATTCGGAGATCCTGTTGTTGAGGACGCCCTTTCCTTCGATCACCTGGTGCTTTTTGGCGTTGAAGGCGGTCGCGTCGTCCTTGAAGTGCTGGATCAAAGTTCCAGGCTCAGGTCCTTCATAGAGGATCTTCGCCTTGCCTTCATAGATACGGCGACGGCGGCTCATGGGAGTGTACCGTGGCTTTGTGAAATCCATCGAATGCCGTGGCTCCAGTTCCGGTGTCGAGGTCCGCGGCGGCGGAAACGGGCGGCACGACTCAACGCTGCGGCCCCTCCGCGACACAAACGCTAGCTCAAGGTCACGCGGAGTACAATTGGCATAGACCCGCGCGAGGACCACCGCAACGACCAAGTTCATGCTGTCCAGTGGTTGCCTTGACGGGTCACCCTCGATATGCAAGGCGGCAGGTGATTTGCGCTGTTACGCGCAACCGCGAGGCCCGTCATGACAACGTTCGACAAACGCGAAGACGCTTTCGAGCAGCAATTCGCACATGATGAAGAATTGAAATTCAAGGCTACGGCGCGCCGCAACAAGCTGCTCGGCCTTTGGGCCGCGGAAAAGCTTGGGCTTACAGGCGCCGAAGCCGACAGTTACGCGCTCTCCATTGTGATGACCGATTTCGAGGAAGCGGGCGATCACGACGTCACGCGCAAAATCCGTAAGGACTTCGATGCCAAGGCCGTCCAACAGTCCGATCACCAGATCGCCCGCCACATGAACGAGTTCATGGCGAAGGCGGTCGCCGACATCAAAGCCGGCAAGTAACGCGCATCACCGCGACAACCGCGTCAAGCCGACCTGGGCAGCATGCGCGAAAGCGTGTGGTCGCGAAACACATAATGGTGGATTAGCGCCGCGACGGCATGGACGCCGGCGAGGATCAATAGCGTATCGGCAAGATATTCGTGCATCCTCAAGATCGTTCTCGACAAGGCGCGATCGGCCAGCCACGGCGATGCGAATTCGCCGAAACCGAAGAGCGGCAACGGATTGCCTCGTTTCAATTGCACGATCACGCCAAGGAGCGGCACAGCAAGCAGCAGCGCGTACAACACATAGTGATTGAGCGTCGCAACGATCTCCAGCAGCTTACCGAAAGATGTCTTCTCCGGCGGAGGTGGCGGATTCGTGTAGCGCCAGATCAGGCGAACGATCACGAGCGCGAAGACGCATTGCCCAAGCGTCATATGTGTGAGCAAGCCGAACGCGCGCGGCGGACCCTTCGGAATATCATCTAGAAAGGTGCCGAGCAGCCATCCGGCAATTACAAACAAAGCGGTGAGCCAATGGATGAGTTGCGGCAGCGCGCCGTAACGCGATGGAGAATTGGCGAGTTGCATTAGTCAATCCTCACCGCGCGACGCGGCTAATTTTGAATTGGAATAAGAAGACTTCAGTTGATGGCGGCTGCGATGCGATCGAGCGTGCTCGCCATATCAAACTCTGCGTCGCTGGCAAATATTCCAAGCACTTTATAATTATGCGCTTCGAGCCAGCCGCGTTTTTCGCCTCGCGTTTTGGCGGCAGCGCTGGTTTCGTTGGGCGGAACGAGATCGATGACAAGCCGCAGCGGAAATGAGACGAAGTCGCAGATGTGCTGACCGACCGGCGTTTGGCGCTTGAAGCCGCGGCCGGCGAAACGGCGGTCGTTGACGAGCGCATCCCACAACGCCCGCTCGGCGTCAGTCGGATTGCGGCGAAGTAAGCGCGCCAGGCCGCGCACCGGTCCGCGTTGCTTCAGCACGCGTCCGGGACCTTGCTCGGCGAGCAACTGGCGCAGAAAGTCCGCTTCTTCGCCGTCGAGCACGCCGCCGCGCGCCGGACCTTTGCGCCCCTCGGCGATCGACATAATCACGCCGTGTAGCGTCTGGATGTCCTGCTGCGTCGGCGCCATCCGGGTGAAGATGTTGCGCAGGTTGATCTGCATGGTCTCGCGCTTATCGGGCGGCCGGAAGAATTCGACCTTCTCCAGTTCCCGTTCCAGCGCGGCAAAGAACGCGAGCAACTGTTCCTTCGGAGCGGCCGCGGATTTTTCCGGCATTGCGAACGGCAGGTTGCTGCCGGTTTGCAACCTAAACCACTCGTGGGCGACAATCACGACGGCCTGCGCGAGATTGAGCGAAGCGAAGGCGGGATTGACTGGCAGAGTGACGATGCGGTCTGCGAGCGCAACCTCGTCGTTTTCGAGCCCGTTGCGCTCGCGGCCGAACAGGATGGCGACGGTCTCCCCGGCTGCGACACGAGGCGCGAGTTCGATCGCGGCATCCGCCGGACCGATCACCGGCTTGGCCTGATCGTGGGCGCGCGCTGTTGTGGCGAGTACGAATGTGCAGTCGGCGATCGCCGAAGGAAGATCGTCGTAAAGCACGGCGCCGTCGAGGATACGGTCGGCGCCGGCCGCCATCATGCGCGCCTTGTCGTTCGGCCAGGCCTGCCGCGGCCGCACCAGGCGCAGCCGGGACAAGCCGAAATTGGCCATGGCGCGGGCCGCCGCTCCGATATTTTCGCCTAGCTGCGGCTCAACAAGGATCACGACCGGGCACGGCCCCGCGCTCCAGTTCTTGGTCTTGTCGGTCCCGGCACCCGGCATGCAGTGGTCCTCGGCAGGCAAATGCCCTTTATGGCGCAGCCCCTGCCCAAGCCGCCCGCTTGCGTCAAGCGGCGGTTATCTCGCACCTGCTGACAAGGCTTTTACCAACCGAGTGCGGATGCTATAGGGCGCGCGCCGAGAACAACTCATTTGAGGGCCCGCGGGAGAACCCATTCCACCGCGCCCGCCGATGTTCAGTTTCCTGTCGGCCCAAACAAGCCCGGCGACCAGAGGTGCAAGCATGCCGAATCTCGAAATCATGTGGACAAAGGTCGATGAAGCCCCGGCGCTCGCGACCTATTCCGAGCTGCCGATCATCGAGGCTTTCGTGGGCACAGCGGGCGTGTCCGTGAAGCTGAAGGACATCTCGCTCGCCGGTCGCATCATCGCAAATTTCCCGGAGAAGCTGACGCCCGCGCAACGGATCAACGACGAACTCACCGAACTCGGCGAGCTCACATTGAGGCCCGAGGCCAACATCATCAAGTTGCCCAACATCTCCGCCTCGATCCCGCAGTTGAAGGCCGCGATCAAGGAGCTGCAAAGCAAGGGCTACAACGTTCCGGATTATCCAGACAATCCGGCGACGGAAGCCGAGAAGGAGATCAAGTCCCGCTACGGCAAGGTGTTCGGCAGCGTCGTCAACCCGGTGTTGCGCGAAGGCAATTCCGACCGCCGCGCGGCCGCCGCGGTGAAGCAATACGCTCGCAACAATCCGCACAAGATGGGCGTGTGGAGTCCTGACTCCAAATCGCATGTGGCATACATGTCGGGCGGCGATTACTTCGGCTCGGAAGTCTCGACCACCGTCGCGTCGGCAACCAACGCCCGCATCGAGCTGGTCGGCGCCGACGGCACCGTCACGGTGCTGAAGGCGAAGACGCCGCTCAAGGCCGGCGAAATCATCGATGCAGCGGTGATGAGCCGCAAGGCGCTGCGCGCCTTCTTTGCCGAACAGATCGAAGCCGCAAGGAAGGACGGCGTGCTGTTCTCACTGCAAGTGAAGGCGACCATGATGAAGATCGCCGATCCCATCGTGTTCGGCCATGCCGTGTCGGTCTACTTCGCGGACGTGACCGAAAAACACGCCGCCACGCTGAAGCGTCTCGGCGTCAATCTCAACAACGGCTTCGGCGATCTGCTGACGAAGATCGAGACACTGCCGGAAGCCGAGAAGAAAGCGATCAAGGACGACATCGCGGCCGAGTATGCGAAGCGACCGGGCCTCGCCATGGTCAATTCCGACAAGGGGATCACGGGCCTGCACGTTCCGAGCGACGTGATTATCGACGCTTCGATGCCAGCGATGATCCGCGAATCCGGCCGCATGTGGGGCGCCGACGGCAAGCTGCACGACGTCTTGGCCGCGATCCCGGATCGCTCCTACGCAAGGCTGTTTCAGGCGGTCATCGAGGACTGCAAGGCCCACGGCGCGTTCGACCCCAAGACCATGGGCTCTGTCCCGAACGTTGGCTTAATGGCGCAGCAGGCCGAGGAATACGGTTCGCACGACAAGACCTTCGAAGTTCCTGCGAACGGGACAGTTCGCGCCGTCACCGAGGACGGCAAGGTGCTGCTGGAGCGTCCGGTCGAGACCGGCGACATCTTCCGCATGTGTCAGCTCAAGGACGCCCCGATCCAGGACTGGGTCAAGCTCGGCGTGCGCCGCGCGCGCCTCACCAACACCCCGGCCGTGTTCTGGCTCGACAAGAATTGCTCGCACGACGCGCAAGTGATCGCCAAGGTCGAGAAGTACCTGAAGGATCAGGATACATCAGGACTCGACATCCGCGTTCTGGCGCCGGTCGAAGCGATCAAGTTTTCGCTCGATCGTATCCGCAAGGGTCAGGACACGATCTCCGTCACCGGCAACGTGCTGCGCGACTATCTGACCGACCTGTTTCCGATCATGGAGCTCGGCACCTCGGCCAAGATGCTGTCGATCGTTCCACTGTTGGCGGGCGGCGGTCTTTTCGAGACCGGCGCCGGCGGCTCGGCGCCCAAGCATGTAGAGCAGTTCCAGGAAGAGGACTACCTCCGCTGGGATTCGCTCGGCGAATTTCTCGCTTTCGGTGCGTCGCTCGAACATCTGGCGCAGACCTACAAGAACGCCAAGGCGCAGGTTCTTGCCGAGACGCTCGACACGGCCATCGGCAAGATCCTTGAGTTCAATCGCGGTCCTTCGCGCAAGGTCGGCGAAATCGACAATCGTGGCAGCCATTTCTACCTCGCCCTGTATTGGGCTCAGGCGCTGGCGGCACAGACCAAGGATAAGGAACTGCAAGCCCGCTTCAAACCGTTGGCCGAGACACTCAGCAAGAATGAAGCCAAGATCAATGGCGAGCTGATCGGCGCGCAAGGCAAGCCGGTCGACATCGGCGGTTACTACCTGCCTGATTCTGCCAAGACCTCGGCCGCTATGCGGCCGAGCGCCACCCTGAACGCCGCGATCGCCGCGCTCTGACACCGAACCTGCAATCGACCACGCTCCAACGGGATCGAAGCTCTATGGCGAAAATCAAGGTCACCAACCCCATCGTCGAAATGGACGGCGACGAGATGACCCGGATCATCTGGCAGTACATCAAGGACAAGCTGATCTTTCCCTATCTCGACATCAACCTGATGTATTTCGACCTCAGCATGCAGAAGCGTGACGACACGCGCGACCAGATCACCATCGACGCCGCGGAGGCCACCAAGAAGATTGGCGTCGCCGTCAAATGCGCGACCATCACGCCGGACGAAGCGCGGGTGAAGGAATTCAATCTGCACGACATGTACCGCTCGCCGAACGGGACCATCCGCAACATTTTGGGCGGTGTCATCTTCCGCGAGCCGATCATCTGCAAAAACGTGCCGCGGCTCGTGCCGGGCTGGACCCAGCCAATCATCATCGGCCGCCACGCTTACGGCGACCAGTACCGCGCCACCGACTTCAAAGTGCCGGGCAAGGGCAAGCTGTTCCTCACTTTCGTCGGCGACGACGGCAAGGAGATCAAGCGCGAGGTTTTCCAGTTCCCGGGCGCTGGCGTCACCATGGCGATGTACAATCTCGACGACTCGATCCGCGACTTCGCCCACGCCTCGATGAACTACGCTTATAACCGCGGCTATCCGCTGTACCTGTCGACCAAGAACACCATCGTCAAAGTCTATGACGGCCGCTTCAAGGATATTTTCCAAGAGGTGTTCGACAGCGAGTTCAAGGACAAGTTTGCCGCAAAAAAGATCACTTACGAGCACCGCCTGATCGACGACATGGTGGCGGCGGCGCTGAAATGGTCGGGCGGCTATGTCTGGGCCTGCAAGAATTACGACGGCGACGTGCAATCCGACACCGTGGCACAAGGTTACGGTTCGCTCGGCCTGATGACGTCGGTGCTTACGACTCCGGACGGCAAGGTAGTCGAGGCCGAAGCTGCCCACGGCACGGTGACGCGGCACTACCGCGAGCACCAGAAGGGCCGTGAAACTTCGACCAATTCCATCGCATCGATCTATGCTTGGGCGCGCGGCCTCACCCATCGCGCGAAGCTCGATGATAATCCCGAACTTGCGAAATTCGCCGCCACCCTGGAAAGGGTCACAGTTGCAACGGTCGAGTTGGGCTTCATGACCAAGGACCTCGCACTGCTCATCGGGCCCGATCAGAAGTGGCTCTCGACTACGGGATTCCTCGACAAAGTGGACGCGAACCTCAAGGTCGCGATGGCATAAGTCGCGTCTTTGCCAGGAAAGTTCCACGTGCATTGGCGATCGGTGCGGTGAGGACTATCTATGTTGCCATGGCAAAATTGACCGCCAGGCTCGGTACCTTTGGTGCGATCGCACTGGTCGTGCCTCTGTTTGCGATTCTGGCGGCAGCCATCTGGTTTGCATCGCGCGCCTGGACCGCAGTAAGCGGGCCGCCGATGCCGGCCGCCGGTTATGCCGCCATGACGCTCGGCATCGTGTTCTCGCTTGTGGTCGGCTGCGGCCTGATGGCGCTGTTGTTCTATTCGAGCCGCCACGGCTACGACGATCAGTTCAAGCCGCGAGACGACCTCTGATGAGGCGTTGAGTGACATCGCGTATTTGTCTAGCCTGCAATGCCCCCGCCGCTCGAGACGAGGTTACCGATGACAAAGACCATCCGCCTGCAAAGCGACAGCAACGCCCACGACCGCCCCTGGCGCGTCGCGGTCGAGCAAGGATTTTTCGCTGCCGAGGGTTTGAACGTCGAGTATCACGAGGACAATCCGAAAGGCGCGGCCGGCCGCGTTGAGGACTTCTCTAAGCGTTGGAAAGAAACCCAGCTGCAAAACGGCGCGCTTGAAGTCTATCCGGTGTGCGAATGGGGGGCGATCGAGCGCGTGCAGGCGCTCGGCGGCGGCAAGATCATCGGGCTCGATACCACGGTGCGCACTGGTGCGCTGATGGTCGCCAAAGATTCCAAAATTCAATCGCCCACCGAATTGCGAAATGTGCCGATTGCGGTCACTTGGCATGCCGGCACGTTCTATGCCGCGATCGAGGTGCTCGAAGCCGCCGGCGTGCCGTTCGAGGAGATCACTCTCGTCCACGCCAATGACCGGCTCGAAGCGCTGCTCGGCGGCACGACGCAGGCCGCGGCCCTGATGGAGCCGCTGGTCAGCCGCGCGCTCGCCGCCGGCGCGCGCAAGATCGCCGATCTGCGCTGGCGCGGCGGTATCGTGGCCGGTAACGACGTCGACGAAGACACCGCCGCAAAACTGCGCCGCGCCCTCAATCGGGCCATCGAGTGGCTGCGCGAAAACGAGGATCGCTCGCGCCAGGAGGTGTTGCGCGATCTTGCGCCCGATCAGCGCAAACACGGCCTGATGCCCGAACTCGTCGGGGTAAAAACCTACCGGGCCGACGAATTCAAGGAAAAGGTCGACTGGATGATCGACCGCGGCTTCCTCAAGGAGGCGCCCGATTATACCGAAGTGGTGCGCAGCAAATAACGTCGCCCGACGGACGCCATAAACTGCGTATAAATTTGCCGCAGTAACACGTATATTTGCGATTAGCGCACCGGCTTTACCCTTAAGAAGCGCGCGATTACGAAAATTTGTGCGCCTTTGCCGCGTGCCGGCCCCGCGATAGCCGGAAAACGTTGGTCAGTGCGCTGCGGGCGGCCTATCTTACCTTTAAGGTGCAGACTCAACGTGTTGAACGGGCGCTCTCGGTGCAGTTGAATTCCATGCTCGCGGTCCTGCGGCGCGAAATGCGCGGTATCGCATTTACGCTTCTGTACGTGGCGGTCACCACCGCCGTAGCCATTTTGCTACGGCACTATGTCGGCATCCTGCGCGGCGCCATCCTCTATCTCGTGCCGGTGATGCTCGCCGGCTACCGGTTCGGCGTCGTTCCGGCGATGGTCGCGGCGATCGCTGGCGTGTTGCTGTCCGGCTATCTCTATTTCGCGCAACTCTACAGCTTCAAGGTCGCTTCACCGCAGGAAGCCCTTAATCTCGTCCTCTTCTTGGTCGTCGCCGTAGTTGTGTCCCACCTCTCCAGCCAGGCCAAACAACACATCACCATTGCGCGCAAGCGCGAGCGCGAAATGAGCGATCTCTATGCGTTTTCACGGCGGCTCGCGGCGGCGCCGAGCGCGGCGGAAATCTTCGTCGCAATCCAGGAGCATCTCGCCACCCTGGTGCAACGCAAAGTCGTGCTGCTCGGCAGCGCCGACGCCGGCCGCAGCGACGACGTGCCGGACAGTGTGCTTGCTGCCGTGACACAAGTCGAAAACGACGAGGGACGTGAGCGCACCGTCGACGACGGCAAAGGCAATACCTGGCTCATTCGCCGCGTGTCGCCGAAAAGTCCCGATTTTGGCTTGGTCGCCGTCGATCTCGGCAGCGTTTCCGGCGCGCCACTCGCCGACATGCGCCAGCGCATCGAAGATGCGCTCGCCGACGCGGCAGCTACGCTCGAACGGCTCGATGTCGCACGCGCACTCAACGACGCGAAGATGCGCTCGGAGACCGAACTCCTTCGCGAGGCGCTGATCGGCTCGGTGTCGCACGAATTGCGCACCCCGCTTGCCTCGATCCTGGGCGCCGCAACCATCCTGCATAACGCACCGGCGTTGGCCAGGGACGGCCGGCTCTTGGCTTTGACCGCCGTGGTACGCGACGAGGCCGAACGCCTCAACATTGACATCCAGAACCTGCTCGACGCCACCACCATTAGCCGCCAGCAGGTGCGTCCGAAATTACAGTGGGTCGAGCCGGTCGACATCGTCAACGCGGCATTCGAGCATCGCCGCCGCCGCCTCACCGGCTATCCGGTGACGCTCGATCTGGACTCCAATTTGCCGATCGTTCACGTCGATCCGGCGCAGGTCAGGCAGGCCCTGATGCAGATCCTCGACAATGCCGCGAAATATTCGCCCTTGGGTTCACCGATCCGCGTCGCTGCCCGTGCCAGCGGGCGGACCGTGGTGCTGTCGGTTGGCGATCGCGGTGCAGGCCTCACGCACGAGGAACAGCGCCAGGTTGGCAGCCGCTTCTTCCGCGGGCCGCGCCATGCCGCCACCACGTCCGGGTCTGGGCTCGGCCTGTGGATTGCCAAAGCCTTCATCAGCGCCAACGGCGGCAAGGTCGAGGTCGAAAGCGACGGCGTCGACCTCGGATCCACCGTCTCGATCCAGCTGCCGATGTCGGCCGAGGAAATCATGCCCGAGACCGATGCGCTCGAGGCCGACATGATGGAAAGCGCTGCCGAATGAGCGAAGTACCTGCCTCCGTCCTCGTCGTCGACGACGAGGTCCAGATTCGGCGATTCTTGCGCACGGGCTTCGAACTCGACGGCTTCCAGGTGCAGGAGGCCGAGACAGGCGCCGATGCGCTGCGCGCGGCAACGCTGAAACCTTCCGACCTCGTCATTCTCGACCTCGGGTTGCCCGACATGGACGGCGCCGACGTGCTCGAACGGCTGCGGTCATGGTCCAGCGTGCCGCTGATCGTGCTGTCGGTGCGCGGCAGCGAAGACGAAAAGGTCCGGCTTCTGGAACTCGGTGCCGACGACTATGTGGTCAAGCCGTTCGGCATGGCCGAGCTCCTGGCGCGCGCTCATTCGGCGATGCGACGGCAACTGCGCGCCGGGCGGGGCGAGCCGGTGATCAAGTTCGGGCCGCTGGCGATCGATTTCGCCGCGCGTGCCGTATCGATCAGCGATCAGCGCCTTACGCTCACGCCGAAGGAGTACCGCCTGTTGCAGCTTCTGGCGCAGCATTCGGGCAATGTCGTCACCCACCAATTCCTGCTGCGCGAGATCTGGGGCAACGAGCACGTCGACGACACCCACTACCTGCGCATTTTTGTGCGCAAGCTGCGCCGCAAGATCGAAGCCGATCCGACGCAGCCGCGCATCCTTCTGACCGAACTGGGCGTCGGCTACCGTTTAGTGGCTGCCGATCCGGCGCCGACGGCGCAAAATGACGAAGCGGCCGCGCAATAGCCAAGCCGCGGCTCGATCAGCCGCAAAATCGGCCTAAGACTTAAAGCAAAGTTAAGTCCACAACTATCTCATGTATATATCTTATTTCTCTTACGCGCGCGTGCGCGGCCGCATTAAGCCATTTTTGTGATGCCGATCAACTCGATTTGAACCTTTGCCGGATAGAACGCGTTTGTATTTCAGTGCGACGAAGGGGTGTACGGCCAGTTCAACATCATCCAGTCGCTTCCATCGCGAATGCGCGGGGCTAACCCGCCAAAAGACAACAGGGACAGCAGCCATGACCATCTTCAAGAACAGCGTCCGCAGCGGCGTCGTTTTTGCGTTCGTCACTGCGTCGGCCAGCTTCGCCGCTACCAGCACTTTCGCAGTGCCGGCCTATGACGGCTTGTGGAGCGTGTCGATCGTAACCGAAAAGGGCGATTGCGACCGCGGCTATCGCTACCCGATCCGTATCTCCAACGGTGTGCTCGCCAATGCCGGCGATGTGACCGCCATCGACATCAACGGCAAGGTACAGCAAACCGGCGCCATCACCGTGACAGTCAGTGGCGGCGGCAAGAGCGCGATTGGCTCCGGCCGCCTCGCTGGCAATATCGGCGAGGGTCATTGGGCTGCCGGCGAGTGCTCCGGCAGTTGGACCGCCGAACGGCGCAGCTAAACCGAGGGCGAAAACCAAGCCCTGTAAGCGTCATACCCGGCCATAGCGGTCTGAAGGACTGCGTTGCTTCGCTCGCCCATGGCCGGGCATCCACGCCCTAAACGCAAAACCTAATCTAAGACGCAGATGGCCGGGGCAAACCCCGGCCATGACGTTTTTTAACTCAATGCGTTGCGCCGCGTTGGTCGCGAGCGCGCTTACCCTTCCGCCGCATCGTCGTCCTTGTCTTCGCCTTGCTCGCCGACGAGAATCTTTTCCGCGATGATGCCGGAATTCTGCCGGACCGCCGCTTCGATCTTGCCGGCGATATCGGGATTGGCCTTGAGGAAGGTTTTTGCGTTCTCGCGGCCTTGACCGATGCGTTGGCTGTCGTAGGAAAACCAGGCGCCGGACTTTTCCACGACGCCGGCCTTGACACCGAGATCGACCAGCTCGCCCACCTTGGAGATGCCTTCGCCGTACATGATGTCGAACTCGACCTGCTTGAACGGCGGCGCCAGTTTGTTCTTCACCACCTTGACGCGGGTCTGATTGCCGACCACCTCGTCGCGCTCCTTGATGGCGCCGATGCGGCGGATGTCGAGGCGCACCGAGGCGTAGAATTTGAGCGCGTGGCCGCCGGTCGTGGTTTCCGGCGAGCCGTACATGACGCCGATCTTCATGCGGATCTGGTTGATGAAGATCACCATCGTATTGGAACGGTTGATCGAGGCGGTGAGCTTGCGCAGCGCCTGGCTCATCAGCCGGGCTTGCAGGCCGGGCTGACTGTCGCCCATTTCGCCTTCGAGTTCGGCGCGCGGCACCAAAGCCGCAACCGAATCGATCACCAGCACATCGACCGCGCCGGACCGCACCAGCGTATCGGCGATTTCCAGCGCCTGTTCGCCAGTGTCGGGCTGCGAGATTAGAAGATCGTCGACCATGACGCCGAGCTTGCGGGCATAGATGGGGTCGAGCGCGTGTTCGGCATCGATGAAGGCGCAGATGCCGCCCTTCTTTTGCGCCTCGGCGAGGCAATGCAGCGCCAGCGTGGTTTTGCCGGAGGATTCCGGACCGTAGATTTCGACCACTCGGCCGCGCGGCAGGCCGCCGATGCCGAGCGCGATGTCGAGGCCGAGCGAGCCCGTCGAAACGGTGTCGATGTCCATCGACTTGTCGTTCTTGCCGAGCCGCATGATCGAGCCCTTGCCGAAATTGCGCTCGATCTGGGAAAGCGCGGCATCAAGGGCTTTCGATTTGTCCATGGACGATCCTTCAACGAGGCGAAGCGCTGCACCTGCACTCATTTTGTCGTGCTCCTATATGGCCGGGATTCGGAGGGCACGGAAGCGGCCGGCCCGCCGGCATCGGCAAATGGCGATTTCAGGAGTGTACACGATCTGTTCTTCGTTCGCAATATGTTCTTATGCGTTGTCGGGGATTATAACCTTGACAAAGCACACACAAGATATAGACGGGAGGCCGCCCCAAGGGGCTGGCGCGCCCGAGATCGTCGTTACTCGTCAGATGCGTGAGGCTGGCGCTTCTGTGATCGAGGAGTTGAAGGACGTTGTTTCGGCGTCTGGGCTTGCTGAGGCGGTTTATATCGCCATGGCCAGTGTACCCATTTTCTTATCGCAGGGGTCATCCTCGGTCCCGTCTTGGAGAAAGCGGCAAGGCGCAAAGTGATTGCCGTGCAATCCGAATCCATGTTTTCAAAATCTTGAACCGTGAAGGTATGTAACTCGGCGTCATACATTGATTTTGAAATGACGACGTTTGTAACGGCAATTTTGCCGTCATCGTAGCTCGTAAAGCGGTGAACTAGGTTGTTGCGTTGAGTAGCAATGAGATCGAGTTGGCGCAAACACCGATCTATTTCGTTATATCGTTTTGGCGTAGCGTTTGCGACGCGTAGAAGGCCGCGAATTCTCTCTGCCATATCATTTAGGCGCATACTGCTAAAAATGATCCGCGCCTTGGCGTCACTGAGTTCTCGACAATGTTAGTACGAGAATGTGCGTTTGATTTTCGGCCAGAGCGTATGCAGTAATAAACCTACCTAGAGCCGCGAAAAATGGACTATCTTCTCCTGGTGGAGTGGGCTTTTGTGACCACAAAAATTCTCTCAGAGGGGCGCTGAAATCAGGTTTGCTGGACATGACAAATTCACCGACCAAAAAAGAGTCAGAAACTCATTCCGACGCATGGTCGCGCTTCGAGCGTGCCATTGATGTTGTCGCTAAGTCCCCGCCGCAGCATAGGACCAAGGAAAAGCCTAAAGCGAGTCCGAAAAAACGCCGCGCGACAAACCGAGTCGCGAAGTGATGTTCACAATAATCGCCTGTTTCGCTGTGGCGGCCTTGGCGTGGTTTGCGCAGCGGCGTGAGGCGCAGGAACGATCTATATCCGACCCTAAGATTGATAATGATTTTGTCCGACAACGAATAATCTATATCCGCGAGGATATTAGGCTCGTCGCATATCTGTTGATGGCAATAGTTGTGATGCTTGGCGTCATTGCGGATCGGCTGCATTGAGCTAAAATAAAAACGGCCCTCGGTTGCCGCCGGGGCCGTTGTAACCATGTGCGAACCGCCTTCGCGCGTAACTCTTATCGCGCAACGGAGGCGCTTTGTCACGATGATCGAGTATGTTCCCGGTGCAAAACTCAACGATGAAAGTCTGTATCAACGCGCAGCATTATGTCCGGCCTCTTTCTCACGTCGAGGCCTAGCTTTATTGAGCGGCCCTCAAGGACGGCTATACTCAGTGGAGTACCTAGAACAAAATCAGCCTGATATCGGCCCCGCTTTCATCAGAGATAAGCCGTCAACGCATATTATTAGTGCTGGGCATAAAGTGCCTGGTGTTGGCCCTTCAAGCCACTCTGGAACAATCCAAAGTTTTCCTTCGTACTCGATTGTATCGGCAATAATTACAGAACCATCATCCTCCCTTTGGACCACGATTTTACGTACCGCCATGACTTTTACTCTTATGCCAATTCTTGATGAGGCGCTTTAGCTCACGCTTCGTGAGAAACTGATTTGGCGCGGTTGTCAGGCCGTCGATAAGTCAGGCGCTTCCCTTTGATACCAAGCGCCAAAGCTTCGGCGCGCATAAGGTCGTTGAAGCCAAGCTTAGTGCGCGTGTTGTAGCGAAAATCAAATTCCGCCAGATAGCGGTGAAGATGCTTCTCAGCACAATGCTGATAAACGCCGCGCATACCGCGCTTGAAGATTGAATAGTAATTTTCAACTGTGTTGCTGTGGATTGGCTCAATGTGGAGCTTGTTGGTTTTGTCGATCCACGCTTCGTGTCGCACGTATTCGTCGTGGCTGTGCGTAACCGTGCCGTGACCGGCAAATTGCTTGCCTACATCGTAATAGTGCTTGGCTTCATCGGTCATGATCGTGGCTTCACGGCTCACGTTCGCGCGGATGATCGGCATAATGTCGGAAATCGCCGTGCCACTCGATATGAAAGCTACGAGCCGACCGCCGCGCTCGACTAGCGTAAGCACGGCGTTTTTGTGCGAGCGGCCCGGACGACCTTTCTTGGCGCGGCGGCGGCGAGCGCGTGCGGCTTCCCTGCCGCCTTCGCCCTCAACCGTGCCCACGAAGGTTTCATCTGATTCCACGATGCCGCTTACGCTGCCCATGGGCGGCAGCAAGCCGCCAGTGCGCATGGCTTCGCGCAGGCGATGGCACATGAACCAACTCGACTTGTAGGAAATGCCCAACGAACGATGGACCTGATGGGCGCTAACGCCCTTCTTGCTGGCGGTCATGAGGAATAGCGCCGCCAACCACTTGGACAGTGGAATCTTGCTGCGCTCAAATACCGTTTTCACCGTGACCGTGAATTGTTCGCGGCATTGGCTGCACTGGTAGAGGCCCGGACGATGGGCCTTCCCGTTGAGCGCCGTCACGTCGTCGCCTGTAGCGCCACAGTGAGGGCAAATAGGGCCTTTCGGCCAAACCCGAGCCTCAAGCCATTCGCGGGCTTTGGTTTCGTCGGTGAAGATCGGGTTTTGCAGGTTCGCGGTCATCGGGGCAGTTCCTTTCTGCCCCCATACTACCTATAGAAACTGCTTTGTCAAGGTTATAATCCCTGCGTTGTCCGGTACTGGCCGGTTTCCATGCCTAGTGGCCGGGTTTGAAAAACCACAGTAGCCGGTTTTGACTAGCATTACAGTTGTGATTTTTTGCTGGCACATTTGTTTGATTTCTGAATTTATAGGTCACCATGATTTGGAGATCATGGATGATAGGGGCATCGATTGAGACGACGCTTGAGTTGTGGGCATCGTCGCTGCGAGAGGTGAAGAAGCGGATACGTCCATTGTTCGCGCAGGAGCGCGCAGCTTTGAACGCGGGCCTGTTCGTGGACGGGCTGCTTGGCGACGAGCGTCGTAAAACCGGATGGATGCGCGCGGAGGCAGCGGGCGATCCTGGGCCTTGGCGGCAGCAGGCGGTTTTGGGCCGTGACCGATGGGATGCCGACACACTGCGCGACCTGGTGCGCGACTATGCCACCGAGCATCTTGCGGACGAGAACGCGGTGCTGGTGATCGATGAAACCGGCTTTCTCAAGCAAGGCAAGGCTTCGTGCGGGGTAGCGCGGCAATACACTGGCTCGGCGGGCAAAATTACGAACTGTCAGATCGGTGTTTTTGCTGCCTACGTGTCGCGTCACGGCCATGCCTTCATCGATCGGGCGCTCTATTTGCCAAAGGGCTGGACCGACGATCCGGCTCGTCTGAAGGCCACATACGTGCCGGGCGACGTCAGCTTTTCGACCAAGCCTCAGCTTGCAGCCGAGATGATCGAGCGCGCCCTTGCAGCTGGCGTGCCGTTCCGCTGGGTTGCAGCCGATAGCGTCTATGGGGTCGGCGATATCGAGCGGGACCTACGCCAAGCCGGTAAAGGCTATGTACTCGGCGTCAATTCCAATCATTGGTTTGCATCCTGGAGCAAGCCGCAACGGGTGTTCGGTACCGCCGAGGAGATCGCAAAGACGCAGCGACGATCTGACTGGCGGCGTCTGTCGGCCGGTGCCGGAACCAAAGGGCCACGATTGCACGACTGGTGCTACCTCGAATTGGCCGATCTCGAAGGCGAAGAGTTTAACCATCACAGCCAAGTCCTTTGGACACGAGGCCTGCTGATCCGGCGTAATATCACCAACGGCGATCTCGCCTACTTCACCACCTGGTGTCCGGCCGGGACTTCGATCAAGACCCTGGTCAGCGTCGAGGGCCATCGCTGGGCGATCGAGGATGGCTTCGAGACTGCCAAGAACGAGTTCGGGCTCGACCACAACGAATCCAGATCCTGGCACGGCTGGCATCGTCACGTCTCGCTCGTCATGCTCGCCTTCGCCATGATGGCTGCCATCCAACATCAGGCCAACAAGCCGACGCCCAAAAAAACCAAGTCGAGCGCAACGCCAAAACATCCGATCTCATCCGTTGGTCGATCCAGGAAATCCGCCGCATAGCCCAACGTCTCGCGCGAAAGCGTATCCAACCCGCCGATGTAATCGCATGGTCGCTCTGGCGGCGCGCTCATCAGGCCGCAGCACAGAAATCTCATCTCAAACAAAAATCACAACTGTAATGCTAGGGTCTGTACTCACATAATTTCTTGAAAAATTGAAGTGCCCGTGATTTACCGGTGTCGGAGGTGGATCATGCGATTTGATTTGAGCGATGACGAATGGGCTGTTCTAGAGCCGCTGATGCCGGGAGCTCGAAGAAGCGTTCGCGCCGACGATCGAAAGATCATGAACGCGATATTTTACGTGCTGCGCACAGGGATGCCGTGGCGGGATCTGCCGGAACGCTATGGGCCGTATACAACGGCTTACAATCGCTTCAACCGTTGGTCTCGACGCGGCGTCTGGAAGCGGATTTTCGACACTCTGGCATTGAAGTCGCGCGACAGTCTGTATCTGATCGACAGCACGATCGTGAAAGCCCATCGCGCGGCAAGCGGCGCAAACGTATGGCCCGCCCCGTCGGCAAGTGGTTTTGTGATGCTGGCATGAACAGTCTGCACAAACGTATCCGGCCTTTCGGCTATGCCGTTGGCCAAGATGGAGATCCGCGCGTTCCGATCCTCATAAAGGGGACGGCATCCATGTGCCATTTTGCGCCATAGGTTTGCGGAACACCGATCGACTGTCAGGCCATCTTCCTCTCAACCACCCGCAGACACCATAGACCGGCTAATGGGTGAAGCCGGCCAATCTCTAGATCAGACGGTAATCGCTCGGTGCTCGAACGTCCCGCCGTGTCGAAGCAGCGCCCAGACCATACGCGCCATCTTGCCAGCGAGCGCGACGACGACGGTGTTGGAATGAGCTCGTGCGAGAAGACCGCGTAGCCACTGACCGAGCGGGGTGCTGCCGCGGCTCAATGTCGGTAGGGCCGCGCGCGCCCCCTGTATCAGCATCTTGCGCAAGTATTTGCTGCCGCGTTTGGTGATGCCGAGCAGGCGAGGTTTACCCCCTGTCGTCACCTGCCGAGGAACAAGCCCGAGCCAGGCGGCCAGATCGCGGCCTCGTGCGAAGGTCCGAGCATCACCAACGGCGGCGACGAGAGCAGTTGCATTGAGAGCGCCGATGCCGGGAATGCTGGTCAGCCGACGAGCAGCCTCATTCTGTTTTGCTTCGGCTGCAAACTCGCTATCGAACGCAGCAATCCGTTCATCGAGGGATTGCCAGCGCGCCAACATGTCTTCGATCAAAACGCGGATGCGCGGGCTTAACTCGTCGTAAGGCTGCACGAGAAGTTCAGTGACCCGATACCTCAATTTAGCGCGACCCTGCGGCACGATGATTCCACGCTCGAGTAGGAGAGCACGCAATTGGTTCATCAGCGATGTGCGCTCGACCACCACCCGATCACGAGCGCGATGGAGACTCTGCATGTCAAGCTGCTCCTCGCTCTTGAGCGCCACAAAACGCATCGTCGGCCTGGTCGCCGCTTCGGCAATCGCTTCCGCGTCTCGGTCGTCATTCTTCTGCGCCTTCACATAGGGCCGGACATACTCAGGCGACATGAGACGAACCGTGTGTTCTTGCGCAGCAAGAATCCGCCCCAGATGGTGCGCGCCGCAGCAAGCCTCCATTGCAATAACGCAAGGTGCGAGCTTCGCGGCCATGGTCACGATAGTCTGGCGTTGCATACGGCGCCGCAGAACTACCTTGCCGGACGAATCAAGCCCGACGATGCTGCAGCTATTCTTACCCAGATCGATCCCGAGAACGGCGATATCCATGGAGAGCCTCCTTGATTCGAGTTGAGCCGGACCGCTTAACTGTAGCAGCTCGGTTTGGGAGGGGCGGGCCATCCATAAAGGGGGGAGAAAAATCAGGCGATCGGCATCAGTCGGGGTGGTCGCTCCACGAAAATCCACGCCATCGTCGACAGCAAAGGTCGCCCACTGAACTTCACGGTGACAGGCGGCGAGGTTCATGACAGTCAAGTCGTTGGCGACGTACTCGACATGCCCAGATCACCATTGGCCGTTACCGCCGACAAGGCCTACGACAGCGAGAAAGTGCGGCAGCAAATCAAAGATGAAGGCGCTTTGCCGGTCATCCCGAGCCGCAGCAATGCCATCAAGAAAGCCTATTGTCCCAAGCGCTTTTACCGACGACGCCACAAAATCGAAAACTATTTCTGTCGCATCAAGGACTGGCGGCGCGTCGCCACGCGCTACGACAAGCTCGCCCGAAACTTCCTTGCCGCAGCTACTCTCGTCGGTGCACTTTATTGGATCAAGTTGTGAGTCCAGACCCTAGCATTACAGTTGTGATTTTTTGCTGGCACATTTGTTTGATTTCTGAATTTATAGGTCACCATGATTTGGAGATCATGGATGATAGGGGCATCGATTGAGACGACGCTTGAGTTGTGGGCATCGTCGCTGCGAGAGGTGAAGAAGCGGATACGTCCATTGTTCGCGCAGGAGCGCGCAGCTTTGAACGCGGGCCTGTTCGTGGACGGGCTGCTTGGCGACGAGCGTCGTAAAACCGGATGGATGCGCGCGGAGGCAGCGGGCGATCCTGGGCCTTGGCGGCAGCAGGCGGTTTTGGGCCGTGACCGATGGGATGCCGACACACTGCGCGACCTGGTGCGCGACTATGCCACCGAGCATCTTGCGGACGAGAACGCGGTGCTGGTGATTGATGAAACCGGCTTTCTCAAGCAAGGCAAGGCTTCGTGCGGGGTAGCGCGGCAATACACTGGCTCGGCGGGCAAAATTACGAACTGTCAGATCGGTGTTTTTGCTGCCTACGTGTCGCGTCACGGCCATGCCTTCATCGATCGGGCGCTCTATTTGCCAAAGGGCTGGACCGACGATCCGGCTCGTCTGAAGGCCACATACGTGCCGGGC
Organism: uncultured Alphaproteobacteria bacterium; assembly: GCA_963733645.1. GTDB lineage: Bacteria > Pseudomonadota > Alphaproteobacteria > Rhizobiales > Xanthobacteraceae > BOG-931. The sequence continues at coordinate 30,855 of CAVTFP010000002.1, read as the reverse complement.
GACGTCAGCTTTTCGACCAAGCCTCAGCTTGCAGCCGAGATGATCGAGCGCGCCCTTGCAGCTGGCGTGCCGTTCCGCTGGGTTGCAGCTGATAGCGTCTATGGGGTCGGCGATATCGAGCGGGACCTACGCCAAGCCGGTAAAGGCTATGTACTCGGCGTCAATTCCAATCATTGGTTTGCATCCTGGAGCAAGCCGCAACGGGTGTTCGGTACCGCCGAGGAGATCGCAAAGACGCAGCGACGATCTGACTGGCGGCGTCTGTCGGCCGGTGCCGGAACCAAAGGCCCACGATTGCACGACTGGTGCTACCTCGAATTGGCCGATCTCGAAGGCGAAGAGTTTAACCATCACAGCCAAGTCCTTTGGACACGAGGCCTGCTGATCCGGCGTAATATCACCAACGGCGATCTCGCCTACTTCACCACCTGGTGTCCGGCCGGGACTTCGATCAAGACCCTGGTCAGCGTCGAGGGCCATCGCTGGGCGATCGAGGATGGCTTCGAGACTGCCAAGAACGAGTTCGGGCTCGACCACAACGAATCCAGATCCTGGCACGGCTGGCATCGTCACGTCTCGCTCGTCATGCTCGCCTTCGCCATGATGGCTGCCATCCAACATCAGGCCAACAAGCCGACGCCCAAAAAAACCAAGTCGAGCGCAACGCCAAAACATCCGATCTCATCCGTTGGTCGATCCAGGAAATCCGCCGCATAGCCCAACGTCTCGCGCGAAAGCGTATCCAACCCGCCGATGTAATCGCATGGTCGCTCTGGCGGCGCGCTCATCAGGCCGCAGCACAGAAATCTCATCTCAAACAACAATCACAACTGTAATGCTAGTGTTCAGTTTTGGGCAGTAGGAGGCCGGCCACCGACCCCATTTTGAAAAGTTCTTAATTACATTTTTCGTAAGTGAATTTACGCACATGCAACCTGGCGTTACGTATCTAGAACTGGGCGAAACAGATATGGCTAGGAGGCTACCGTGTCTCGACTTCTTGTTCGGTTCCAGAAAGACGAAGCCGGAGCAACAGCGATTGAATACGGCTTGATCGCCGCAGGCATCGCTGTTGCCATCATCGCGGTCGTTACAGGTCTCGGGACGCAGTTGAACACCACGTTCACCAGCGTATCGAGCGCCCTCAAATAGCAGCGAAAGACGATCATCGCGATCCATAAGAGGCCGCCTCAGTTGGCGGCCTCTTCCACTTGAGCCGGCGGCTCAAGTTGCTCCGGTGCATCAAGTGGCGATTGCATCGCGTCGCCGGATTTTGGGTACAGCAAATCGAGTTTTTGCTGAAAATCCGGCCAGTCGCTCGATAACTTCATAGCTACGATGACGCCCTCAGAATTTTGGGCATAAGGGGCGAGTACCGGATCCCGGGTACTGGCCGGTTTCGGCCCCTAGTGCCTGGATTTGAAAAAGGCAGGCAGTGGCCGGATTTGGGTGCTGGCCCCTTTTTGTCAGGAACAAATGGGCCCTGACGCCGTTTGCTCGCATACGCATACATCGGGAGGGCTACCCCATGTTACTGATGATCCTGAGCATAGGTCTGGCGCTCGGTATTGGCCTTACAATTCACGCCGACATGGTGGCGGCCCGCGAGCGCGTCCCAAGCAGTCGGACCCCTAGTGGCCGGAGTTGAGGTGTCCGCTTCGGAACATTTCGCAGGGAACTGCTTTTTCCCAATTGTGCTAGACGCCGAGGCGGGAAGCGCCCGCCTCGCAAGGGAAGTAGGGAGGCGTCCTCCAAAGTGACGCAATCGGGCACCTCGGATTGACTGAGCGCAATCCGAGATGCCCGATTTTTGGTGCTGGCCCCCTTCGATTCCCCAAAACCGAGGCTGGTCCCTTCTCTAATCGGCCGGTCGGGGTCAAGCGCTTTCAGACTATCCACTGCTGCAGTGTCGATGTCTTTCGCGGGCTCATGCTTCTCTTCGGAATCGGCACCAAGGCCCTTCCATTATGGGAGTTGAAGACGAGGTGGAACAATCTTTTGAGCGGCCTTGCCATCGGACGAACGGCAGGTCCAAGGGACCAGACGTACTCACCTCATCCATCGTCCCGCGAGGGACATCATTCCACCGCTCGGTGGAGTTCGAGTGTTCTCCTATCGTAATTGATGTGTGCAGCCCTCATGCCGCCACGACCTCTCGGGTCCAACGGAACTCAGTGCCGTCGACCCATATGCGGTGCATGATCACAGCCAACCGTCGTGCCAGCGCCACGATCGCCTTCTTCATCCCGCGGTGCCTGGCGATCTTCATCGCCCAGGCTTTGAGCCAGGACCACTTGTTAGTGCGGGTCAGCATGACCTGGGCTGCTTCGTAAAGCATCACTCGCATCATCTCGTCCCCGCACTTTGATATCGCACCGGTCCGGTTGATCTCGCCGGATTGATACTTGGATGGCGTCAGTCCAAACGACGCACCGACCGCCTTGGAGTTCTTAAAGCGTGCGGGCACGTCGACGGTTGCGCGATAGGTCAGCGCCACTACGGGACCAACACCGGGAACCGTCATTAGGCGCCGGCACACGTCATCGTCTCGAACGATGGCCAGCAAGCGGCGATGCAGGACGCCGATCTGCTCACGGAGCACCCGCCGGACAATGAGCAGCGGTTCGACCAGAATGGCCAGGTCGGGTAGGTTCTCGACCAGCTCCTTGATCCGTCCCTCGAACTTCACTGTCCCCACCATGCCCACCTTGAGACCAAAGTTACGCAAAGTACCACGCAGGTCGTTGTCGATGGCGATCGCCTTCGACTGCAGCAGCTTGCGATGGGTCAGCAGCATCCGCAGTTTCTGACTGCGTAGCGTCTTCACATGCACCGGACGATAAAGCCCTACCCGCATCATCTGCGCGATGCCGCGCGCATCGTTGCGATCCGTCTTATTGATCTGCGCCTTCAGCACCGCCCGCATCTGCCGCGTCTCAACACAAATCACCGGCAAGCCCGCTTCGGCGGGTGCGCTGTAAAGCCACTGTGACAGCGGCCCAGCTTCCAAGCCAATTCGCTTGAAGTGATAGGCGGGGTTCGCTAGCACCGCCAACAACGCCTCGGGTTCGCTCGCCACCTTCACTTCCCGAACGATCTTGCCCGTGTCATCCACAATGCAGACGCTGGTCTCCTTGACCGAAACGTCCAGTCCAGCAAAATGGTCCATGCTGCGCTTCTCCTTCTGATGCTTGAGGCCGTTCACACGGACCTCGTTTCACCATCAGCCTGAAGCGCAGCACCCAAAATCTTCAGCTATCCACAAGATCACAGGCCGATTACCCCATCTTTTGATTTAGGTGGCCCCTTTTGATCTCTCTCGGATCGAGGCAAGTGTGATCCGATATGGTGCGAGGTACAAAAGGTGCCTTCATGAACACTCTGATCCGGCTTCGCTACAACACAATGGCCCATGAGACGCCGGGTGGCGAACTTAAATGGCGCGTGATCCTTGAAAAAGCCGACGGCCAATTCGAGGAAATCCTAGTCAAAGAGCTATTTATCAACGTGCCGTCATTCTCCCGCGAAGACGCAATGCCTGTGGTTGGTCGTAAATATCACATGGCTTGCTACGGCAAGTTTACGGTCAAGGACGGCATCGGATACGTGGATGCCAGTTAACGGCCGTCTCAGTTGGCGGCCTCTTTCATTTCATTCATCGTGGCGCGGTCAGTGATCCGCGCGTGCCTGAATTCAGGGATGGCCGGCTTTCGCATCGCCGATAGACGGAGTTTTGGGCGCCGGGGCCGGCTCGCGCACATCGCCCCACGGATCGACAGTTCGCTTCGGCGTCGTGATCTTTGTGCGTTCAACGGCGGCCTTATAGGCCTCCTCCACCGCCCGCCGCCGTTCCTCGTCCAGGTCCTTCTTCTGTTGTTGCGCGTGAGCCGGCAATGCCACCAACACGATGGCCGCCGCGAACACGCTCGCTCGTAATCGTCGCCCCATGACGACACGATACCATCAGCCGCAAGCGGTCGTCACGCCCGCTCTGGCCTCACCAGACCGGCCGCCCTACATTGGCCCCGAAAGAGAGGCGTCATGAAAACAGCCGCAAGCCTGACGATCACCGTGGCCGCCTTGGCGACGGCGCTTGTTTGCCATGCCACCGAAAGCCGCGCCGGCACTTACGGCAACGCGCCTTGGTGCGCTGTAACGAATGGTGGCGACGGCGACGTGGAATGGGATTGCGAGTATCAGACCGCCGCGCAATGCGCGCCTGCGGTGATTGCCGGCAATCGCGGTTTCTGCAATCTCAATCCGGCCGGTCCGCAATACGCGCCGGCGCCGCTGGCCCGGCATCGCAAATATCGTCAGGGCTGATTTGTTGACGCCCGGCACGCTGATTGACTTGCGCCAACCGCAGTGAAAACGTTTTGCGGCCGACAGGAGGGGATTCCATGCGTGCAACAATGGCACTCGTCGCTCTGGTCGCGGCGATTTCGCTTGCCGGATGTTTTGAAGGTCCGCAGGGCCCCGCCGGTCCACCAGGCGCAGACGGCGCGCAAGGCCCGCCCGGCGATAAGGGCGATGCCGGGCCTCCCGGGCAGGCAGGTCCGCCCGGTCCCACAGGCGCGACCGGGCTGCACGCGCTGCGTCAGGACTGTGCCGCTGGCAGCAACTGCGATCTGACATGCAGCCCGGGAGAAAAAATGGTTTCGGCCACCTGCCCCGGCGGCACTGTCCAGATCACGCGCAACGCCGACATCGAATTCGGCATCGTGCAGCAACAGCCCGGGCCCGGCCTTGGCGCTGTGCATGAAACCGTGAAAGATCGCGAATGGTGAGTGGCGGATAGCGAGTTAGGTTCGGCGCTATTCGCAACTCGCTATTTGCCGTTCGCCCTGCATGCACGACATCCTGATCCGCGGCGGTATGTTGTTTGACGGCGCCGGCAATTCCGGCATCGCCGGAGATGTGGCGATTCGCAGTGGGCGTATTACCGCTATCGGCCATGGCATTGCCGGTGATGCACATCGCATCGTCGATGCCGAAAACCTCACCGTTGCGCCCGGCTTCATCGACATCAAGACCCATTCCGATTTCACGCTGCCGATCAATCCGAAGGCCGAAAGCAAGGTCCGTCAGGGTGTCACCACCGAGATCGTCGGTCATTGCGGCTTTTCGGTCGCGCCGGTGCTGCCGGGCAAAGTCGATCTACTCAAGGATTATCTGAGCCCGAGCGCGCCGTGGCTGTCGTTCCGCGAAACGAGCTTTCCGGATTACCTGAGCACATTTCCTGCGACGGCGGTGAATGCCGGCATGCTGGTCGGCCACAATACGCTCCGCCTGATGGTGATGGGCATGGCCGAGCGCGCGCCGGACCAAGCTGAGCTCAAGCAGATAATCGCGCTCCTGGAAGACGCGCTCGAAGCCGGCGCGCTCGGTCTGTCGTCAGGACTGTTCACGCCGCCCGGCTCCTATGCCGCGCCATCTGAAATGATCGCGCTCGGCCATGTGCTCAAGCGGCGTAATGCCGGCTATTTCACCCATCTGCGCGATGAGTCCGACAGGGTGATCGCGGCGGTCGAGGAAGCGATCGCGGTTGGCGAGGTGTGCGGCGTGCATGTCGAGATCGTGCACTTCAAATGCTCCGGCATGGACAATTGGGGCAAGGCCGCGACCGCACTGCAAATGATCGCCGAGGCCAAGGCGCGCGGCGTCGACGTCGATTGCGACTCCTACCCGTACGCCGCCGGATCGAACCCGCTGAAAAACCTGCTGCCACCGTGGGTGCAGGCCGGCGGAGTTGACGCGATGTTGACGCGGCTGCGCGACCCGCATGCGCGCGAAAGAATCCGTGACGACATCGCGCGCGACGGACTGAACAACTGGGGCCGCATCCCGTCGTGGGATTGCGTGCAGATTTCGATTTCGCCGCACCTGCCGCAGCATGCCGGACGCACTATCGCGGCACTCGCCGCCGAGCGGGGCGCCGATGCGGTCGATACGCTGTGTGACTATCTTGCCGACGATCAAGGCTCGACGCGCGTGCTGGTGACGTCGATCTCGGAAGATGACATCCGCACCATTGTCGCCTCCCCGCTCGCTCTGGTCGGCTCCGACGGCAATTGCGTCGCGCCCTATGGCGCCGTCGGCAAAGGCATGCCGCATCCGCGCTTCTACGGTACGTTCCCGCGGGTGCTGACCCGCTACGTCCGCGAGCAGAACGCGTTGCCGCTCGAGCTTGCGATCCACAAAATGACCGGAGCGACGGCGCGCGCGCTCAAGCTCAAAGATCGCGGACTGCTGAAAGAGGGCTACCGAGCCGACGTCGTGATTTTCGATCCGGCCGATTTCGCCGATCGCGCCACATACGCTGATCCGCACCAGTTCCCGAGCGGCGCGCGAACCACCGTGATCGTCAACGGCACGCTCGTGGTCGATAACGCGACCCACACCGGCGCGCTTCCCGGCGCGGTGCTGCGGCGGGATGCCGATGGCGTGGTCGGTTAGCAAAACTTAGCTTTCGCATTCAGTTTGCCAAACACCCGAACATTGCGACGTCGCCGACCTGCCGCTCCACCGGCCTTCGCCGTAGTCGTGCGACATCCGGCCGGGGCGGACCGCCTCTTGTCCGCCGCTTCTGACAACGACCTGAACCTGCCCGCGCGGGTTCAGAAAACGTTCAACGGCGGCTGAGGTTCGCTACGCCTCGATGACGATCTTCGGCGCCGCGCGGCCTGCGACCTGCAAACCGTCGCGCACGCGTGCGGCGATATCGCGATAGCACTGGGCGCTGGCACTGTCGGGTGCGGTCGCGACCACCGGCATGCCCGCATCGGATTTCTCGCGGATCGCGATATCTAGCGGCACCTCGCCGAGGAACGGCACGCCGAGGCGCTCGGCTTCGTGACGGGCGCCGCCGTGACCGAAAATATCCGAACGCGTGCCGCAGTGCGGGCAGATGAAAGTCGACATGTTCTCGACGATGCCGAGTACCGGCACGTTGACGCGGTTGAACATGGCAATGCCGCGCCGCGCATCGATCAGCGCCAGGTCCTGCGGCGTTGACACGATGACCGCGCCCTTGAGCGGCACCTGCTGCGCCATAGTGAGTTGCGCGTCGCCGGTGCCCGGCGGCATATCGACCACCATGACGTCGAGCGTGCCCCATTCTACTTCGCGCAGCATTTGCGTCAGAGCCGACATCACCATCGGCCCGCGCCAGATCATTGGCGTCTCTTCTTCGATCAGAAAACCGATCGACATTACCGGCATGCCGTGGCGCACGATGGGTTTTAAGCGCGTGCCGCCGATCGTCTCCGGCTTCTCGCGGATGGCGAGCAGTTTTGGCATCGACGGCCCGTAAATGTCGGCGTCGAGAATGCCAACCTTGAGTCCGAGATCGCGCAGGCCCAAAGCAAGATTGACGGCCGTGGTCGATTTGCCGACGCCACCTTTGCCGGAGGCGACTGCGATGATCGCGCCGACGCCTGGAATGCCGGCTGGTCCCTGCCCGCCCGGTCCGCCCGGCGCCGGACCCTGACGTTGCCTCCCGCCGGCGGGCGGCAATTGCGGCCGCGGCGCCGCCGCTCTCGGCGGGGAGGATGATGATGAAGCAGCCGTGCGCTCTGCGGTGAGCGCAACCATGACCGATTTCACTCCGGGCATGGCGCGGATAGCGGTCTCAGCCTGTTCGCGCACGGTCTCCCATTGCTTGATCGCGCCTGCATCGACGGTGATCGAGAAAAATACCTTGCCGTCAGTGACAACGATGTCGGAGAGTTTGTCCGTCGCCGGCAGCGGCGTGCCGTCAGGGGCTGGAACCTTGCCGAGTGCGGCGAGAACGTCGTCCTTTGGATTTGCCATGCCGTCTACATAGACCCGCCGCAGCGGCGGTCAACGCCCGACCCGGTTGACGGGGCGCGGGCGGCCGGGTCATGACCATGCGGAATAATGGAGGAAACAATGGCGAAGGTCGCATTTGTCGGGCTCGGCGTCATGGGTTACCCGATGGCGGGGCATCTCAAGACCAAGGGCGGCCATGACGTCACGGTCTATAACCGCACCGGCGCCAAGGCTGAAAAGTGGGTCGCCCAGTACGGCGGCAAAAGCGCGCCGACGCCGAAGCAGGCCGCCGACGGCCAGGATTTCGTGTTTGCCTGCGTCGGCAACGACAACGATCTGCGCGAGGTCATGCTTGGCGGCACCGGCATTTTTGCCGGCGTGAAAAAAGGCGCGGTGGTGGTCGATCATACTACGGCGTCGGCGGCCATCGCGCGCGAACTGCACACCGAGGCAATAAAGCGCGACTTCGAATTCGTCGATGCGCCGGTTTCCGGCGGCCAGGCCGGCGCCGAGAACGGCGTGCTCACGGTGATGTGCGGCGGTAACGAAGCGCCGTTCGCCAAAGCGGAAAAAGTGATCGCCGCTTACGCGCGCGCCTGCAATCTGCTCGGCGCCTCGGGCTCCGGCCAGCTCGCCAAGATGGTCAACCAAATCTGCATCGCCGGCCTCGTCCAGGGCCTCGCCGAAGGCCTGCATTTCGCCATGAAAGCCGGTCTCGATATCGAAAAGCTCATCGCCACGATTTCCAAGGGCGCGGCGCAGTCTTGGCAGATGGAAAACCGCTACAAGACCATGGTCACCGGTAAGTTCGATTTCGGCTTCGCCGTCGACTGGATGCGCAAAGACCTCAATATCTGCCTCGACGAAGCGCGAAGGAATGGAGCGCATCTGCCGGCCTCGGCGCTCATCGACCAGTTCTATTCGCAAGTTCAGGCAATGGGCGGCAAGCGCTGGGATACGTCAAGTTTGATCGCGCTGCTCAACCGGTAAGGCGGTGCTGCTCAATCCGTCGGCTGAATATCGGCGGCCTTGGCGAGTTGTACGGTCGCAACGAGATCGTCCCGGACGAATTTGCTGAACTCATCAACGCTCATCAGCCGCGGCTCGACGCCGAGTTTTGCCAGTTTGTCCTTCATCGCCGGATCTTGCAGCGCCTTCTCGGTCGCGTCATGCAGTTTGTCGATGATGGGGCGCGGTGTTTTTGCCGGTACCGATAATCCGACCCAGAAATTGAATTCGGCGGCAGGATATCCCGCTTCGGCGATGGACGGCGCGTCAGGCAACAACGGCACGCGTTTTAGCGAACTCACCGCGAGTACGGTAAGCTTGCCGCTGCCGAGCGCTGAGGCAGCCGCCGCCAACGGGATGAAATAGTAATCGATGCGCCCGGCCATGACCTCGGTCAGTCCGTTTTCCTTGAACGGCACGTGGCGCACGTCGATCTTGGCGGCAAGCCGCAATTTTTCGCCCGCCATATGCGACGAGGAGCCAACGCCCGCAGACGCGAAGGTCAATGTGCCGGGCTTCGCCTTTGCTGCGGCGACGAGATCGGCAACGGTCTTGAAGCCGCTTTCCTTCGAGGCGACCAGCACATTCGGCTGCACGCCGAACATGGCCGCCGAGGCGAAGTCGTTCGCCGGATCGTAGGGCAGACTCTTATGCAGCACGGCGCCGGTGCCCATCGAGGTCGAACTGGTGACGACCGTGTAGCCGTCTGGATCCGCCTTGGCGACGTCGGCGAAGCCGACAATGCCGCCGGCACCGGCCTTGGCCTCGATCACCATCGGCTGGCCGAGGATTTGCGAAACCTGGTCGAGCACCACACGGCCGACGGTGTCGGACGCGCTGCCCGCGGGGAACGGACTGATCACCCGGATCGGCCTTGAGGGATAATCGTCCGCACGGGCTACGCGAATTACGGCAATCAGCGGCGAACTTGCGGCGGCCTTGCAAAGCGCACGACGTGTGAGCATCGAATCCTCCCATGGGACTTGTTATTGGATGCGAGCGTAGCAGGCTTTCGCCGCCGTAGCGCAGGCACGCGACATTAAGCGGCAGCGCTCGGCCGCGCCGAAACCGCCGCGTGCCAGCGCTTCACGTTGGCGAGGTCGTCCGGCACTGCGAGTTTCGACACGCGCATGAAATCGACCGCAACCATCGCGGTTATATCGGCGACAGTGTAATCCGCGCCAACTACGAATGGTCGATTTTTGAGCTCACCGTCGAGTAACCGCAGGAATTGCGTCACACGCGGCTTGTTGGCTTCCCCCCATGCCGCCACCTGGGGATCGACCATGATTTTCATCGCCGGATGCAAATGCTGAAACACCATCGCGACCGGAAAGAGCAAGTGGAGTTCCGCCCGGCGCTGCCACATCTCGACCAGCGCGATTTCGAGCGCGTCGTGGCCGAATAGCGGTGGCTCAGGGTTGAGGGCTTCGAAATAGCGGCAAATCGCGATCGACTCGGCAATCACGGTGCCGTCGTCGAGGACCAGCGCCGGCACACGCTGCATCGGGTTGATCGCGGTAAATGCGTCGGAGCGCTGTTCCAATTTGCCGAGGTCGACCTGCTCGGACGGAATAGCGATGCCTTTCTCGGCCATGAAAATCCGCACCCGGCGCGGATTTGGCGCGCGTCCGCCGTCATAAAGTTTCATCGCATTTCCTCACTATCCCGTTGAGCCGGCGAGCTTATCGTCCCTCGCATGGACCTGCCAGAGCGCCTATCCCGACGCCCGCAAGCCACGGCAAAGCGCCATCCGCCGCAATTGTAAATGGATCGTTGCCGCGTCCAGTCCGGTTCATCGTTTTAAGCCTCGTCTTAAGGAATTTGGGCCACTTTTAGCGCGAATTGTCGCCCGTCGGACTGCGATGCCGAATAACATCAGCGAAGCGCACGAACTTGCCTCGCCCGCCGCCGCTCCGCAGACGAAGCGACGGCTGGCGTCCCAGCACGTGCGCGAGGCTCGCGACCGGCTGACGTCGACCAGCGGCACCCGCCCGGTATTCGATTACGAACTGCTGCGCCAGTTCGCCCAGAATCGCATTTCGGCGTCGCCCGTCATGCTGCTGCTGATCGTCACCATTGGCGTGCTGTCCGGTTTGTGGACCGGCGCGCTGACCTCGGGGGTGTGGACCGGTGGCGCACTGCTCATTCATCTCGTCATCATTCGCAAATGCCGAGCCTTCCTCGAGGAAACGCCGACAACCGCGAATCTGCACTCCTGGCGGATGCGCTTCATCATGCTCGATCTGTTCTTCGGCATGGCGTGGACATTCATACTCATAAATCCGATCGCGCTCGACGAACAGGCTTCGACGTTCATGTTGTTCGTTATGCTGCTGGTGGTGGCGATTTCCAGCATGCTGGCATCAAGCCTGCCGATCGCGGTCTTTGCGTTGACTCTGCCGGTGACGATCTCGATCGCGCTCGACTTCGCAATGAAGGGGACCGTGCACGATTACATCCTCGCCGTCATGGCGCTGACGGCCGAAGGATACTTCTCGCTGCTCGCTTACCGACTTTATTCGACCACGCTGGCGACGCTCGAAGCGCGGGCGGAAAAAGATGCGCTGATTGGCGAACTCGAGCAGTCGAAATCGATTTCCGATGAAGCGCGGCGCCGTGCCGAAGCCGCCAATATCGCGAAATCGCGATTCCTCGCGCAAATGAGCCACGAGCTGCGCACGCCGCTCAACGCCATCCTCGGCTTCTCTGAAGTGATGAAGGCGGAAATCTTCGGGACGCACAATGTGGCCGTCTACAAGGATTATTCCGGCGACATTCACAATTCCGGCGTCCACCTTCTCAACCTGATCAATGAAATTCTCGATCTGTCGCGAATCGAGGCCGGGCGCTACGAGCTGAACGAGGAAGCGGTATCGCTAAACCGCGTGGTCGAGGATTGCCACCACCTCCTCAAGCTGCGCGCTGGCAATCGCGGCATTACCATCCACGAAATGTTCGAGCCGGATCTGCCGCGGCTATGGGGCGACGAGCGCGCGGTACGGCAGATTTGCCTCAACCTGTTGTCTAACGCGATTAAGTTCACGCCGCAGGGCGGCGAAATCTGGCTCAAGGTCGGCTGGACGGCGTCGGGCGGTCAGTACATGAGCGTCAAGGACACCGGCCCCGGCATCCCCGAAGAGGAAATCCCGATTGTGCTCGCTTCGTTCGGCCAAGGCTCGAACTCAATCAAATCCGCCGAACAGGGTGCCGGTCTGGGGCTGCCGATCGCCAAGAACCTAATCGATCTGCACGGTGGCACGTTCACGCTCAAATCTAAGCTGCGGATCGGCACCGAAGTGGTCGTCACCTTCCCGCCGGAACGTGTGATGTCGGCGCTGGGGCCGATTTCCGATGCCGGTGCGCCGCCAATCCAGCCACATGTGGAAGCGCCGGCTCAAGTCGGAGACGGCACCAGCCGAGCCAGGAAGGCGCTGTTCGGCGCCATGGGTTAGCATCTTGGGCTAGCTCCTTGTTTTAGCCGCCTTGGCGTTTAAGGTGCCGCGAACCCCGCCGAACCCGAGCATGGCCAGCATCGCGACCGCCATCGAAAGTCCCTGCACGCAAGCCTGCGTCGTGCATCCAACGCTTAAACTTTGCGTCGGCTGCGGCCGCTCGCTCGACGAGATCGCGAACTGGATCAATTTCGACGGCGCCGAACGCGCGCGACTCATGGCGCAATTGCCATCGCGGCTTGCAGCAATGTCCCGCGTGAACAGCGCAACGGCGAAAGCGTAGGGTAATCGCGGTGCACTCACGTCTGTTGAAGCTCCTGCTGCTCGCGCTTGCGGTTGCGATGCTGATTATCCTCGTCCGCAACAATGCCGGAACGATCGGCCCGCTCTCCACCACCGACTTCGGTTCGCTGACCTACAAGATCGTGCTGTTGGTGTTCCTCGGCAGCGTCGTGCTGACGATGTTTCGCGGACGCTTCGGCCAGGCGCTTACCGCAGCGCTATTGTGGGTCTTGGTCGGATTAGTGCTGGTGATCGCCTATTCGTACCGGTCCGAATTGCACGCAGTGGCCGACCGCGTGCTGGTCGTACTGGTGCCCGGCCATGTTGTCTCGCATGGTCGCACAGCGGAGTTCGGACGCGCCAACGACGGCGATTTTTCCGTGGCCGCGCAAATCAACGGCGCACGGGTCGAGATGGTGCTCGATACCGGCGCAAGCTCGGTGGTGCTGACCCACGACGACGCCAAGGCAGCCGGATTGCCGCTCGAAGTACTCAAGTACACGGTCAATATCGACACCGCCAACGGCCGGGCGCGCGCCGCGCTGGTAACGCTCGACCGCATCGCCATCGGCGGCCTCGAAGAGCGCTCAGTCGAGGCGCTGGTGGCGCAGCCGGGCCAGCTCAAAACCAGCCTCCTCGGCATGAGCTTCCTCAACCGCCTGCAAAGCTGGGAAGTTTCTGGCGACCGCTTGCTGCTGCGCGGCTATCCCTAAATCATGCTGACCAGAAAACGCCCTGAAATCAGCAAAAGAAAAACACTGAAGCCGAGTTCGAGCGTACGCCGCGAGAGACGGTGGGCAAGCCGTGCACCGTAGGGCGCTGCGAGGCTCGACATCGGCGCCATCAGCACGACGCCGATCAGTGAGACGAAGCCAAGCGACAACGGCGGCAGAAGTGCGCGGTCGTGGAGGCCGGCCAGGATATAGCCGATCGTGCCGACAATCGTGATCGGCACGCCGAGCCCAGCCGATGTTGCGACCGCCTGATGTATCGTCTTGCCATAGAGAGTCAGCGCGATGTTGGACAATGAGCCGCCGCTTATCCCCATCAGCGAGCCCGCAAGCCCAATACCAAATCCATAGAACGTCATCGGCACCATGCCGGGCAGATCGGTGCCGAGATTCCAACGGTCGCCGGCAAATAGGAACTTTATCGCAATCAACAAAGCGATCAGCACGAATGCGATTTTGAAGACTGCAGGCGGCGCGAACGCCGCGATAGCGGCGCCGCAACTGACCCCGATCACGGCGGGAAGCGCCCATAGCCGGATCACGCGCGGAACAACGAGACCCTTCCGACGATGCGTAAGATAAGAGCGGATCGTCGTCGGCAGGATGATGGCGAGCGAGGTGCCAACGCAAAGCTGCATGTGCACCGCTTCCGGCACGCCGAGGATGCGAAACACTTCGTACAGCACCGGCACAATAACCGCACCGCCGCCGACGCCGAACAGGCCGGCAAGCAATCCGGTGACGACACCGCCGAGGACGATGGCTAGGGCAAGCCAGAGAATCTCATGGAAACCGACGCCAGCAAACATTTCAATTCCGGCTCGATGACGAAGTGCGTGTCAGGCAGCGATGTGTGCCAACTCGCGATCACTGTCGAGGACCAGAGCGAGCGCCTCGGCAAGAACCTCGGCGCCGGCATGTGGCACTGTCGCCGCGTCGGCGAGCCGGCGGCGATAGGCGCGCGCACCCGGCACGGCGCGGAACAGGCCGTGCAGGTGACGGGTGATCGCGTGCAGCCGCGTGCCCTCCGCAAGCTCACGCTGGATATAGGGAATGAGCGCCGCTGCGGCGGCTTTCGGTGATGTGAACCGCGCCGGCTCGCCGAAAATCAACGGATCGACGGCGATCAGCCGCCATGGTTCCTGATAAGCGGCGCGGCCCATCATCACACCGTCGACGCGCGGCAGATGCGCAAGCGCCTCGTCGACACCGCCGACGCCGCCATTGAGCACCACAGTAAGATACGGATGCGCCGCTTTGAGCCGATAGACGCGCGCGTAATCGAGCGGCGGCACCTCACGGTTCTCTTTCGGCGACAGGCCTTTGAGCCAAGCCTTGCGCGCGTGCACGATTATCGCGTCGGCGTGCGCTTGTTTGACGCTTTGCGCAAATATTTCCAGCGCCAGTTCCGGATCCTGCTCGTCGATACCGATGCGGCATTTCACCGTGACTGGAATCGAAACCGCAGCTTTCATGGCGGCAATGCAATCGCCGACCAGCGCCGGCTCGGCCATCAGGCAGGCGCCGAAGCGGCCGTCCTGCACGCGGTCCGACGGACAGCCGGCATTAAGATTTATCTCGTCAAACCCAAGGTCGGCGCCGATACGCGCGCAAGCCGCCAGTGCCTTCGGGTCGGAGCCGCCGAGCTGAAGCGCGACCGGGTGCTCGGCCGGATCGAAACGCAGAAGCCGCGACCGGTCGCCGTGCAGCACCGCGCCCGTGGTCAGCATTTCGGTATAGAGCAGCGCCTGGCGCGTCAGCACGCGATGGAAGAACCGGCAATGTCGGTCGGTCCATTCCATCATCGGAGCGATTGAAAATCGGCGGGACCGACTTTCAAAGGATTTTTCCTTTATTTCAGTCACGTGATCGATTTCCCCAGAGTCTCATGTCGTACCATTTTCAGCTTGGTACAACGGCGTAGTAGTATTGGCTCAAAAAATGTCGTACTTTTGCGCCTGAGTACGAAAAGTACGACAAAACGCTTTTGCGGGTAACTGCCGCACTCACCATCGACCCCGTACCTGGAGAGAGCGTTGCGTGCCGTTGTGCGGCGACAATTTCAGAATCTCATCGTAGAAGGCTAGGCCCGCAGCGCTCGCTTCGAACAGCTCTGCCTTTTTGGAATCGCAACCGTTCTCTTGCCCAATCCGATCCGCCACAGCGGGGACCGCGTGCCGCGGCTGATTGCGCGCCCCATCGGTATCCGGCCCGTACTGCGTCAGAGCGTGATCAAGCGCGACGATATTCGCAGTTAGCTTCTGGATTTGACCATTCTGCGTTTGATAAGTACTATTTCCCGAAGTGGATCAGCAATCCGAGCACACGAGCCGCAATCGTACCAATTAGCCCTATCCCGAGCCTCACGATGTCCTTTGTAGCCGCGCTCAGATGATGCTCCAGCTGCCTGCTGTGAAGAAATGTGCCGAAAAGCGTTTCGCTTGAGACGCATACGAACACAACCACAGACATCGACAGGGACTCACATTTCACCCCTCTAGTTTTGCGCGAGAGCAGGCTCGCACTGTAAGCGCCGCCTTTCAACGGCGAATTTACATTGGTTTGTAGAACGAATGCTGCTTCTTACGATCTTCATCCATAGCTGCAATTGAAGCGACATTGGACAAATCCGATCTAAACGCCGATGGACGTTCGCCCGGATCAAGCCCCTGTGACCCAGATGTATGGTCCGGCCGTGCGTTGCAAGAGTCTTCGTCGAGATAGCGGTGAGCGGTCTTGCATCAATGTATCCGGCCTCTGATTGGAGCGTGTCGTGCTCCGGGCCATCATGGATATCAGCGCGCGTGCGATCTCATTAGCGGACAGGCCTCGACCGGGCCATTTGGGTCACCAGTGTTCGCATGCGCCGGGAAGACCGAATCTCCATCTCTTCTCATCCTCTCGCAGACCTCGGTGGGGAAGTCGTGTCGATCTGACTACGTCATCGCGGGCTCCCTCGTTTTGCGCAGGTCCTGTGATCGTCGGCGCAGAATGTGGATCAGGCAGATTGGGCGACGGTCTCGTCGATCTTTCTCGCCTCGAAGTTCCGGCCATGAGCTAGTACGCTCCAGGCGATGCGCGCCAACTTGTTGGCGAGCGCAATTGCCAGCACGTTGCGGTGCAGTCGCTTCTTGGCGGCTTCGATCCAGGGCTTGAGGCCATGGCGCTCCCAGCTCTTGGGCTTGATCAACACGACCCATGCCGCCTGCACGAATAGGACACGCAGGTAGCGATTGCCGCGTTTCGATATCTTGCCGAGGATGGTGCGGTCACCGGTCGACATTTGTTTCGGAACAAGCCCGAGCCAAGCAGCAAAGTCGCGGCCTTTGGAGAACACGTCGCCGATCGCGGCCACCATCGCGCTGGAGATGATCGGGCCAATGCCAGGCACGCTCATCAGCCGCTCGCAACCGGCATCCTGGCGCGCAACAGCCTCGATCTCGCCCGATAGACTCTCGATCCGCTCGTCGAGCCGGCGCCAGTCGCTAGCCAGACCCTCGATGATCCGCGCCATGCGGGGCGACAGCACATCCGGTGGTGTAGCCAGGATGCGCGGCAGCTCGGCACGCAAAAACCTTAACCCCTGCCGCACCGCAACGCCGCGCTCCAACAGGAAGGCGCGGATCTGATTGATGATGCCGGTGCGCTGGCTAACCAGCCGCTCCCGCACCCGGTGCAGGGCCTGCAGGTCGAGCTGATCGGCGGTCTTCGTCGCCACGAACTTCATCGTCGGACGCTGCACCGCTTCGGCGATCGCCTCCGCATCACGGAAGTCGTTCTTCTGTCCCTTCGAGTAGGGCCGCACGTACCTCGCCGGCATCAACCGGGCATCGTGACCAAGTGCCCTGAGCTTGCGACTGAGATGATGCGCGCCGACGCAGGCTTCCATTCCGATCAGGCACGGCGGCATGTTCGCCAATCGCGCGTCCATCTGGCCGCGTGACAACTTCTGCCGCAGCACGATCGCGCCGCGCTGATCCAGGCCAACAATGTGGAACGAGTTCTTGCCGATATCGATGCCGACTACTGCGATCGAAGTGTTTGGGTTCTGAGACATGGCGTGCTCCTTGTCTTTAGTGCCCCCTCCCAGCTTCCATCGCTGGCGGGGCAGGAGCACGGCCGGACCATTCCATTAGCGGACAGGCGCAAGAACTGCTACTCGATCACAACATCGGCAACCCAGAGCACGCCCGAGGGAATAGCGAGGCCGAACGCCTTCGCGATTTTGAGGTGATGACCAGTTCAAACTTGGCCGGTTGCAGGACCGGCAGATCGGCTGATCCCGCTTAATGTTCCCGGACAGACTCTAACATTACAGTTGTGATTTTTTGCTGGCACATTTGTTTGATTTCTGAATCTATGGGTCACCATGATTCGGAGATCATGGATGATAGGGGCATCGATTGAGACGACGCTTGAGTTGTGGGCATCGTCGCTGCGAGAGGTGAAGAAGCGGATACGTCCATTGTTCGCGCAGGAGCGCGCAGCTTTGAACGCGGGCCTGTTCGTGGACGGGCTGCTTGGCGACGAGCGTCGTAAAACCGGATGGATGCGCGCGGAGGCAGCGGGCGATCCTGGGCCTTGGCGGCAGCAGGCGGTTTTGGGCCGTGACCGATGGGATGCCGACACACTGCGCGACCTGGTGCGCGACTATGCCACCGAGCATCTTGCGGACGAGAACGCGGTGCTGGTGATTGATGAAACCGGCTTTCTCAAGCAAGGCAAGGCTTCGTGCGGGGTAGCGCGGCAATACACTGGCTCGGCGGGCAAAATTACGAACTGCCAGATCGGTGTTTTTGCTGCCTACGTGTCGCGTCACGGCCATGCCTTCATCGATCGGGCGCTCTATTTGCCAAAGGGCTGGACCGACGATCCGGCTCGTCTGAAGGCCACATACGTGCCGGGCGACGTCAGCTTTTCGACCAAGCCTCAGCTTGCAGCCGAGATGATCGAGCGCGCCCTTGCAGCTGGCGTGCCGTTCCGCTGGGTTGCAGCTGATAGCGTCTATGGGGTCGGCGATATCGAGCGGGACCTACGCCAAGCCGGTAAAGGCTATGTACTCGGCGTCAATTCCAATCATTGGTTTGCATCCTGGAGCAAGCCGCAACGGGTGTTCGGTACCGCCGAGGAGATCGCAAACACGCAGCGACGATCTGACTGGCGGCGTCTGTCGGCCGGTGCCGGAACCAAAGGCCCACGATTGCACGACTGGTGCTACCTCGAATTGGCCGATCTCGAAGGCGAAGAGTCTAACCATCACAGCCAAGTCCTTTGGACACGAGGCCTGCTGATCCGGCGTAATATCACCAACGGCGATCTCGCCTACTTCACCACCTGGTGTCCGGCCGGGACTTCGATCAAGACCCTGGTCAGCGTCGAGGGCCATCGCTGGGCGATCGAGGATGGCTTCGAGACTGCCAAGAACGAGTTCGGGCTCGACCACAACGAATCCAGATCCTGGCACGGCTGGCATCGTCACGTCTCGCTCGTCATGCTCGCCTTCGCCATGATGGCTGCCATCCAACATCAGGCCAACAAGCCGACGCCCAAAAAAACCAAGTCGAGCGCAACGCCAAAACATCCGATCTCATCCGTTGGTCGATCCAGGAAATCCGCCGCATAGCCCAACGTCTCGCGCGAAAGCGTATCCAACCCGCCGATGTAATCGCATGGTCGCTCTGGCGGCGCGCTCATCAGGCCGCAGCACAGAAATCTCATCTCAAACAAAAATCACAACTGTAATGCTAAGGGCTAAGGGCGCGGATTTCGTGTAAAGATGTGAGAGGCCCTCATCGCCTCACGTTAAACTCACAGGCGACTTCGGTACCGCGGCTAAGGCTATACGAATCGGCGATAGCTTCTCGCTTTAGATTTTTCGAGAAAATTCGTAGCCCTGCAACCTTCGACTTTTGCAACACAATCGGGGGAACTTTTGCAACACAATCGGGGGAAGTGTGGACATTCCACTTTGACCGCACCGCGGCGAATTGTGACCCATGGCGGCTATTCGCCACTGTCAACTGACGCGCTGCGTAAGGCCGTTGCTGCCTGGATAGACACACCGCGGCCTCGACCATAAACTCGGGCCGTCAACAAGCAAATTTTATGGTCGACGCCTGCATCGAACGGCGGTTACGCCGCCACACTGATCGACTGTCGGTTAGAAATGGGCTTGGTGGATACGCTCAAGCAAAATGCATTAAAGCTGCAAAAGCAGGTCAAACTTTAGGTGTCTGCAGTCCCCGAACCAGCGAGGCGGCGGGTTACCTCGATCGGACTCTCGGTCGCGGTAGGCTTTGCCTATTTCCTGGCGGCACGACTCGGCCTTGCCCTTCTGACCAAACCAGATGGCGTGGCAGTATTCTGGCCCGCTGCGGGTGTCTCAGCCGGCGTTTTGATCGCTCTTGGGCGCGCCGCACGATTGCCGGTGGCAGCCGGCGCAATGGCGGCAACGATCGCGGCGAATCTCTTGGGCGATCGGACCATCTGGAGCGCCATCGTCTTCGCCCTCTGCAATGCCGGTGAAGCCGTGCTCACAGCAGGCATACTCCAGTTTTACTTCGGCACGTCGTTCAGTCTTGGCAGACTGCGCCACGTGCTAGGTTTGCTTGCGGCAGCAATCGTCGGGGCCGCGGTATCAGGGATCGGCGGCACGGCCGGCTACGTGTTCTTCCACAGTTCGACGGCGCCGATCTTGACCATTTGGCATCATTGGTTCACGTCCGACGCACTCGGAATCCTCACAGTCGCACCGCTGCTGATTGGACTTGGCTCGGTGCTGCGTGATCCACCGCCGCGTCGTGAAATCGGCGATGGAATCGCGGGCCTCGTAACGCTGAGTGCGGCGAGCGGACTTCTCATTTTCCTGCCACGCGAGCCTTGGGCGACTGTAGTGCCGATCGCGTTGCTATTTCCGATGCTGTTGTGGCTTGCGGCCCGTTGCCAACCGGTTTTTTGTGCGGCGGCCGCGTTTATCATCGCTCTTACGATCGTTTGGACAACAACTTTCGGAATCGGCATTTTCGGTGAGGCAGGCTTCCCGATTGGGGAGCGAATTCTGGTGGCCCAAGCCGGTATTTTGGCTGTTTCGTTGTGCTCGTATGTACTTGCTGCTTTATTTTCCGAGCGCCGGCAGCACGAGGCTGCGCTCAAGGCGAGCGAGGCGAGAACCCCGGAATTGAAGCTTCTCTACGAAACCGCCCCGATCGGTCTTGCGTTTCTCACCCCCGATTGCCGATATCTTCAGATCAACCGGCATTTGACAGAAATCTGCGGGATTTCAGTCGCCGACCATATTGGACGCTCGGTGCGGGATACGGTGCCGCAAGTCGCCGACCAGGTCGAAAATGTAGTTCAGGCGATATTGCGAACCGGCGAGCCAATCACAGGCGTCGAGGTCAATGGACAACGGCCTGACGGCGGAAACGCTGACCGGGTGTGGATCACCAACTGGTACCCCCTCAGGGCTGCCGATGGCGCGATCCTCGGCGTCAACGTCGTGGCCGAAGAAATCACGGAGCGTAAGAGAGCGGAAGCAGCGCTTGCCGCCAGCGAGGGCAGATTTCGCGAGCTTGCCGACAACATGAGCCAATTCGCCTGGACGGCGGACGCGCAGGGTTCGACATATTGGTACAACAAGCGGTGGCACGACTACGCCGGAACGACGCTTGAAGAAATGCAAGGCTGGGGATGGCGAAAAGTGCACCATCCCGACCATGTCGACCGCGTCGTCGACGGCATTCGTCAATGCTTTGAGACCGGCTCGCCATGGGAAGATATGTTTCCGCTTCGGCGCCGGGACGGCGCGTACCGATGGTTTCTGTCCCGCGCGCTGCCTATTCACAATGAGGGCGGTAAACTTGTTCGCTGGTTCGGTACGCTCACTGATGTAACCGAACAGATCGAGGCGGAGCAGGCGCTGCGCCATTTAAACGAAACATTGGAACAGCGCGTCGAAGCGGAGGCGCAAGAGCGGGCCCGCATCTGGAACGTGTCGCAGGATCTGCTCGTGGTCGCCGACGTGGAAGGCAAATTCATCGTGGTCAACCCTGCTTGGAATTCAACGCTTGGGTGGTCCGAGGCAGATCTCCTCAATAAGACGTCCGAGTGGCTCGTCCATCCAGACGATTGGCCGAAATCGCGGGCGCAATTGCTTCGCGTTGCCGAGGGCGAAAATACCCGACAATTCGAAAATCGCCTGCGCGATCGGCATGGTTCATATCGCTGGTTGTCATGGAAAGCCGTAGCCGAGGAGGGTCGCATATACGCTGTCGTCCGGGACATTACAGATCTCAAGAATACGGCAGATCAATTGCGGACTTCGCGCCGGGAACTCGCGGAAGTAAGCCGGCACGTCACGATGGGGGCGATGACCGCCTCGATCGCGCACGAGGTCAATCAGCCACTCGCCGCCGTGGTGACGAACGCCAATGCCGGATTGCGATGGCTTGCCAGGGCGGAACCCGATATCAACGAAGCGCGCTTGCTCTTGAAGCGAATCGTCGATGATGGGCACCGAGCCGGCGCGGTGATTGCCGGTATTCGCTCGATGTTTCGGAAGGATGCCGACGAAAGAAACCCATTGAGCGTGAACGAGCTCATCAGCGAGGTTCTCGCCGTCGTCCACGGCGAATTGGACAGTCATCAGGTCTCGCTGCAAGCTGAGTTGGACGACGGGCTGCCACTGGTACTCGCAGAGCAGACGCAACTGCGACAGGTGATTCTCAATCTGGTCATGAACGCCGTCGACGCGATGAATTCAGTGTCCGATCGTGAGCGCGTCCTGACTGTCCGATCCGAATCTGACGGATCCGGTAATGTGCTGATAACGCTGGAAGATACTGGTTCTGGAATCGATCCGAACCATAAGGACCGTATCTTTGAAGCGTTCTTCACGACGAAAGCGCACGGCATGGGCATGGGGCTGTCGATTTGCCGATCGATCGTCGAGTCCCACGGCGGTCAACTGTGGGTTTCGTCGCGCAGTCCCCATGGGTCGATCTTCTGCGCCAAGTTGCCGACGGCGACGACTGGCGCTGCTCGCAGCAATTGATCGGTCCAAGGCACACTATTCCAGTCGCAGAAATCCCCCCGATGATAGTGGTCATCCGTGCCGCGGGCGCCACGCGACGTTCCGCGTGAGGAGTGTGATGATGCCGTTCGAAACGGGCTTCTAGTGATCGGCGCTTCTGCCGCTCAGACCCTTCAACGCCGCATCGATGCATTCGATCAAACGGCCTTCATTGAAAGGCTTGGGCAAGTATCCTATGGCGCCACTTTTGAGTACATGTCCTTGCAGCCTTTCGTCCGGAAAAGCGGTAACAAATATCACCGGCATGCGATGACCATCGGCAATCAAGCGATCCTGCAACTCCACTCCGCTTAAACCGGGCATCTGAACGTCGGTGATGAGACACACCGTCGTCGTCAAATGCGCCGAATTAAGAAATTCCTCTGCTGAACCGAACGTTATTGCTTTATAGCCGAGGGACCGGACAAGGGACTTTGTGGCTTCCCTGACGGATTCATCATCGTCGACAATCGATATCACCGGCACCTGCTGCAATTGCGTGGCTCTTGGATTCCGAGGAGTTGTGGCCGCATAAGATATGACAGCCGACGCCTTGAGGCCAAGCGAAGAATGAGACTTATCGACCGGAGACCAAGGTGTGGAACATAATCATGCTCAGGTTTAGACCTATAGAGTTCAGGTGGTCGTCAATTCACAGCTTTGGCTGTGATTTGTCGGCCCATTGAACAGTTCCATCGTAGGCTCAGGTTCAACGAATCTCGATCCCGGACCGCGTTGTAAATTGCGTGGCTGCTCCAGCCTTTATGACCGGTCCCGTGCTCTCAATGCGGACTGTTGCTAGCCCGGTGTCGTCGACGCGAGCGTTGATGCCGACGATGAAAACCGCCATCGCAGCTATAAGAGCCAACGCAACAATCTTGAAATGAGTAGTTCCGTCGGCGGTTGCGATCGAGTGATTCATTGACGGTCTCCCAAGTCCTGGCAGTCTCTGTAGCTGCCGATGTTCAGGATTTTCCAATCCTCACCGGCGTTGCTGGCCACTTAAGCCGCACCGGAGCGGACGCAATACTGAACGTTGGGACGACTAATTGGTGATAAGGGGTAGGACCGACTATACGAAGGTTTAGATCGGCTACGGCTTTGTATGCCGAATTCCCAGCGCGTCGGCCATTCTCACGAGATCGGCTAACGACCGTGCGCTCATCTTCTTCATGACATTGCCGCGATGCACCTTCACGGTGATTTCGCTGACGCCGAGCTCAGCTGCAATTTGCTTGTTCATTAGACCGGCCGTAACGAAACCGATCACTTCCTGCTCGCGAGGGGTCAGCGCTTCGAAGCGAGCTCGCACTTCGCGGACTACATCGTCCTGCTTGCGTCGGGTAAGGTCGCGTTCGAGCGCAATCTGCACCGCGTCGAGCAGGTCTTGGTCGCGGAAGGGTTTGGTGAGAAACTCTACGGCCCCAGCCTTCATGGCACGCACGGTCATCGGAATGTCGCCGTGGCCGGTGATGAAAATGATCGGAATGTGGATACCTGCCTTGGCAAGTTCCGATTGGAAGTCGAGCCCGCTCACGCCGGGCAGCCGGACGTCAAGCACGAGGCAGGCAGCCGCATCTGGAAGCTTGACCTTGAGAAATTCGGCGCCCGATCCGAACGCCTCAACGCGCAGGCCGACTGAACGCAACAAGCTCTTGATCGCGTCGCGCAATGACGCCTCATCGTCGACCACGTAAACGATCGACTGCATTCCGGGCTGATCTTTCATGCCCCTCCTACCGACCCGCTCGCCGCCGGCGTGGACTCAAGTCCTAACCACCCGGTCTCCTGCATTGCCCGACATGCCCGGCGAAAGCCTGGATATATTTGCAAAAATCGCTGTCTTTGGCGAGGCGCAAAAAGGCCCCCGCCACACCCCGTTTGCGGCCGGGACGGTCGCCATTTTTCGCGTGCTAGCTTCCTGAGATGGAGGAGATAGCGGCCGCTCTAAACCTTTGTATCCCGTCCCGATCCCTTTCGATGTGGCGCCCTTCCCTTCGTACAGTAGAGCAATCGTTAATAACTTCTTAACCCTGTTCCCATCGCGAAATCTTGGGGACGGGGTGGCGAAGATGGAAAGCGTACTGGTACTTCCGAAGACTCTCAGGAGCCAGCTGCCGGCTTCGGTGCAGCAGAGCGATCCTGAAATACTTGGCCGCATCGCCCAGGGCGACAAATTAGCAATGCGAATCTTGTTCGCGCGGCACAACACGCGCGTTTATCGCTTTGTGTTGCGCCTCGTCGGCAATGAGGCTCTTGCCGAAGATCTGGTCAACGAAGTGTTCGTCGACGTCTGGCGCGATGCCAGCCGATTTCAGGGTAAAAGCCAAGTTTCGACTTGGATCCTGGCCATAGCGCGGTTCAAGGCACTCTCTGCGCTTCGCCGGCGCAAGGATGACGCGCTTGATGAGGCTGCGGCTGCTGTAATTCCGGATACGGCGGACGATCCGGAAATCGCCCTGCAGAAGCTGGATCGCGTCGCCATCCTGCGCGAATGCATGAGCCATTTATCGCGCGATCACCGCGAGATCATCGACCTCGTCTACTACCACGACATGTCGGTGACCGAAGTCGCCGAGATCGTCGGCGTGCCGTGCAACACCGTGAAGACGCGTGTGTTCAATGCGCGCAAACGGATGTCAAAACTGCTGGAGCAGTCGGGCATCGATCGGACCTATCAGTAAGTAACCGGCGCGAAAGCGTCCAAACGGGGAAGGGTATCGTCATGTCAAACATCAGGCAGGTTGTGCGAGGCGCCGGAACAGCGCTGGTGCTGGCAGGAGCCGCACTGTGGACCACGACAGCGCAGTCCCAGGTGCTGGCGATGTCGATGAATCAAAATTCCGGATCGATTTCTCGCGACCATGCGCCGGACGAGACCGCGGTCGCGACTGAAGCACCGGCCCGTCTGCGCCGCCAGGTGGTCGACTACTCAACTACGGAGGCGCCCGGCACGGTGATCGTCGATACTCCGAATACCTATCTCTATTTCGTGCTCGGCGGTGGTAAGGCGATCCGCTACGGGATCGGCATTGGCCGTGAGGGCTTTACGTGGTCAGGTGTCGAGACGATCGAGCGTAAGTCGGAGTGGCCGGACTGGACACCGCCCTCCGACATGCTGCAGCGGCAGCCCTATCTGCCACGCTTTATGGCGGGCGGTCCCGGCAATCCGCTTGGCGCACGCGCCATGTATCTCGGCGGCACAGTGTACCGCATTCACGGCACCAACGCGCCGGACACAATCGGCAAGCAGGTGTCGAGCGGATGCATCCGAATGGTGAACGATGACGTGATCGACCTCTACGGCCGCACTCGCGTCGGCACCAAGGTCATTGTCCTGCCGATGGAACATCACGTTGCACAAACGCGAGCCGCTAACCCGGTTCCGATGCAAGCAAGATCAGGATTGACCCACGCGGCGAGCCTCTACTGAGAAAGGCGCATCAGCAGTCGACGATCGGCAAGAGGGAGGTTGATATGATCAGGAAAATCACGGCAATAATTGCGTCGCTAGTCTGCGCTGCTGTCATCGTAAGTTTTGTACCGGAATTTTCTTCCGAAGCTGCGGCTCACGCGTCACAACCGGTCGATCAGAGCGCGTCGATCGCCGCCGCCGCTTATCTGCGTGCTCAAGTATCCGAGCGAACGACTGCCGGCATCCGCAGCACCGTGGAGCAGGATACTCGCAGCGTCTACCCAGGCGGAAGGACCGCCTGCACGCAAAGCTGGCCCAATTACGAGCAGTCCTGCTTGCGTGATGACCGCCAAGTCGATGGCAACCTCCGCGTCGTTCGCGTCATAGCGATCGATCGCTCTGCCGCAAAACCGCTGCGACGCTAGGCACATACCCATCAACGAGAAAACTCCATGCGTTGGACGTTCGTATTCGGCCTAAAGGAAGTGCTCGGAGCGGTCGTTCTGAGCTGCTTTATCGCGGGCGGTGTTGGGGCGGTGACCAATCCCGCAACCACGCGAAGGGACGCACCAAGTTTGGTCTCGGTTAATCGCATCCACAAGCAAGACCGGTTACCGCCGGCCGCCGCATTGACTTATCAGCAGCCCAACGCCGCGTTGTCGACCCGCATCTCCTCCGCATCGCCGAAGCGTCCTCCGGTCGGCTGCGACCCAGCCTTCAGCCCGGTCGCGGAGCCTGCGCGGGCGAACATATTCAGGCGCTGCTTGACATAGAGAATCTCATTTGGGGCTCGACGGCGAGCGGTGCCGGCGACCGGCCTAAGAGCCGCTGGCGTCAATAACGACGATCGGTCACGTGGAACCCCACTCTAGTGGGATTTTGGCGAACCGCCGCGAGCCGGTTTTTCCATTTGGACTTATTGCAGCGCATGAGTCCGGTTGCGGGCCCCTAAGATGGGGTAATCGGCCGGCGTTCTTGTGGATAGCTGAAGAATTTTGGGTGCTGCGCTTCAGGCTGATGGTGAAACGAGGTCCGTGTGTACGGCCTCAAGCATCAGAAGGAGAAGCGCAGCATGGACCATTTTGCTGGACTGGACGTGTCGGTCAAGGAGACCAGCGTCTGCATTGTGGATGACGCGGGCAAGATCGTTCGGGAAGTGAAGATTGCGAGCGAGCCGGAAGCGTTGCTGTCGGTGCTGAAGAACTTGACCTATCGCTTCAAGCGAATTGGACTGGAAGCTGGACCGCTGTCGCAGTGGCTGTTCAGCGCGCTCGCGGAAGCGGGCTTGCCAGTGATCTGTGTTGAGACGCGGCATATGAGGGCTGTGTTAAAGCGGACACGACGGCGAGCGGATGTCACGCGGTTATCGGGAGGATTATGTTGCAAAAGTCGAAAGTTACAAGGCCACGAATTTTCGCGAAAAATCCGAAAAGGGAAGCAATCACCGATTCGTACATCCTCAATCGCGCCACCGAGGTTTCCTGTGAGTTTAACGCGCGACGATGAGGCCCCTCACATATTGTACCAAATCCTCGCCAGTGGCCCTCAGAATTTTTGAGCAGCAGTGTAAAACGACTTTTGCAACACAATCGGGAGGAAAGTGGACATCGGCCCGCGCGCTGGGCGGATTGCGCGATATTCCGTAAGGCGTCGTTATGCGAATGCAGCTTGAGAAAAACTTAGACTCGAAGTCAAGTTTGCAACACAAAATATTACAACCGTCCCAGATAATCGCTTCGGGATTACGCCGAAGACCTGCTGCAGATCTCAGTACGGCGGGCCGAACTATATTGCCAAACGCGAAAGCGCATAAGTCTTCAGTATTGCTATTGCTATCCCGGCCGCCGGATCAGTCCATCATTGGGGCGACGCAGAAGCGCCGATCGACGTCCCCTTTCGGTTTTCTCGAAGTTTCGGCATTCCAATCCTAGTGTCCCAAGCGGCGCTCACTTAGCATAGGATCGGCGCAGGCTCGATCAAAAAGCTCACAATTCCTACGAAACCTGACGGTCCTGGTTCTGCCAATATGGTGCCCGCAAGGCTTTTTTGTCGATCTTGCCATTGAATAGCCGCGGCAGACTTTCAAAAAAATCGACGCTGCGGGGCTTTTTGTAGCTGGCAATCAGCGTCCGCGTGTGTTCGATCAAGGCGTCGGCTGTGGCCACGCTGCCAGGCCGTAATTGCACGCAGGCCTTGACCGACTCGCCCCAGGCCTTGTCGGGAACGGCGATCACGGCGACTTCTGCGACATCGGGATGGGCGCGCAGCGCCTCTTCGACTTCCCACGAATAGATGTTTTCGCCGCCGGAGATGATCATGTCCTTCTTGCGATCAACCACGAACACGAAGCCGGCCTCATCGACGAAGCCGAGGTCTTGGGTATGCAGCCAGCCGTCGCGAAGCATTTCTGCGGACATTGTACTCTTGTTCCAATAGCCGGTCATCGCGGTCGGCGACCGGAAGAGGATTTCGCCGATCTCACCGGTTTCGCATGTACTGCCGTCGTCACGCACGATCCTGACCTCATTGCCAAGCACTGGCTGTCCTGCCGATGCAAGGCGGCGACGTTCGGCATCCGGGACGTCGAGCAGATGATGGTGCGCCTTGAGGATCGTGCAAACGAGGCACTCGGTCATTCCGTAGACCTGCACAAAGATCGGACCCATCTTGTCGATAGCACGACGCAGCACCGGAACGGGCATTGGCGCCGACGCGTAGTGCACGCAGCGCAGCGTGGTGACGTCGTAGGGTTTGGTGTCAAGAACATCGAGCATCCGCTGCACCATCAGCGGCGCAAAATGCCCAGCCGTTATCTTTTCCCTTTCGATGGTCGCAAGTATGTCGTCGGGCTCGAACACGGTTTTGAGAACGACAGTGGCACCCATCAAACTGAAGTTCATTTGCTCGATTTTGCCGCCAAGATGAAAGAGCGGCATTACGATCAGCGCCTTGTCGGTTGGCAAAATGCCGGACTCGCACGACAGCATCCGGGTCGCTTCGGTCATTGCCGCGTGACTGATCATGACGCCCTTCGAACCGCCGGTCGTACCGCTGGTGTACATGATGTAGGCGGTGTCGCCGGCATCGGGCAGCACCGCAGGTATTTCAGCGCTGGCGGCGGCGATCAGGCTTTCATAGGCAGCCCCCTCACCGCCAAAGCCAATGCGCATGCGAATGCTCGACACTTGCGCGGCGATGTCATTGGCCCGCGTGGCAAACTCCTCTGAGTAGATCAGCACACTCGGCTGGCAATCCTGACAGATCGCTGCGAGTTCGGCCTGTGCAAGCCGGCTATTGAGATTGATGGTGACAAAGCCCGCGAGTTCGCCGGCGCCGAAGCATTCTATGTATTCGCTGCAATTGCGGGCCAGAACGGCAACGCGATCCTGCTTTCCAACCCTTTCGCCAGCAGCGCATTGGCGAGCCGAGCCATGCGCGCTGCTTGCTCGGCAAAAGTGAAGCGCCGAACTTCAAATATCAGTGCCGTCTGCTGGCCGTACAGCGCGCGCCCGCGCTTGATCAGATCGCCACAAGTCAAAGACATTCAGAACGTCGCCTCCCACTGCCGTTCAAGGCAGCTTGGCGCAGAGGCGTAAGCCCGCGCGGGCGATCTGCGCAACATCCGTTATTGCATGGCTGGGCGCTTTCCGCGAGGTCGGCCCGCGGCTAAACTATCGAACAAATGCCCTGCGTAAAGGGCAAGCCGGTCGGGAGGAGCGGATCATGAAGCGTCGGATTGTCATCGGCATTTTAGCCGCGTTGTTGCTGGTGCCTGTTGTTTCGCAGGCGCAGCAAGCGGTATATCCCAACCGTCAAGTTCGCGTCATCGTTCCCTATCCTCCGGGTGGTCCGACCGATCTGATCGCGCGGCTGATCTCGCAAAAGCTCGGCGAGCGCCTCGGACAATCGTTCTTCGTTCAGACGTTTCCGGCGCCAGTGGGCCGTCGGCGCCGGCCAGGTCGCGCATTCCGCCGCGGACGGCTACACGCTCCTGGTCACCACCAATGACTTCGCCGTCGCTTCCGTGACGAACACCAACCTGCCCTACGATCCGATCAAGGATTTTTCGCCGGTCACCATCATTTCGACGTCGCCCCAGGTGGTCGCCGTCAACCCGGCAGTGCCGGCGAAAAATATCAAGGAGCTTATGGAGCTGATCAAAGCCGCGCCGGAAAAGTACAACTACGCGGCGATGGGCATCGGCTTCGGGCAACTCACCGCGAGTGGCTGTTCGACTCAGCCTCAAATAAACGGTCTTGTCCGCGTTCCGTTCAACGGCGCAGCGCCTGCGATCAATGCGACCCTCGCGGGCGATACGCAAATCATTTTCATCGGCCTGCCGCCGGTCGCGCCGTATTTGAGTGCCGAAAAATTCGCGCGATCGCTGTGACCAGCTCTGAACGCACGCCATCCTATCCGGATATCCCGACGCTGCAAGGTAATCCGGCATACCGGATCAGGAAGCGGACTTGATCAATGGCATGCTGGCACCGGCCGGCACGCCACCGGAGATCATCTCGCTTCTGCAAAAGCAAATCGTCGAAATCGTGCGCTTGCCCGACGTCAAAGCCACCTTCGACAAGCTGAGCTTCCAGGCCGCGGCCACCACGCCGGAGGCATTCGCCGGCCAGATCAGCAAAGATATCGCGGTCTGGGGAAAAGTGATGAAGGACGCCCACATCCCCGTCAATTAGGCGTGCCTCCGAAAATCTTGAACTCGTGACCGTCGGTGCGGTAGCGGCATCATTCCTGGCAGCTGCAACACACACCGTGTGGTTTCCTGGTCGGGTCGCGCGCCGCGTCGGCAAGCGTGTGATGGAATGGATTGCTCGCTTGCGGTAAACCCTTAAAGACGCACATACTTGCCGCAGTGCGACGGATTGGGAGGCGTTATCCATGAAGAGGATTTTATTTGCAGCGGCTTTTGCTGTTGCGTCTTACGCCGCGATTTGCGCAGGTGCTTGGGCTGCGACCGTGCAATTTCCCAAAAAACAGCGCCGTCTCATTTACCGTTCAGGTGCCCGCCGGCTGGACGAGCAGCGACGATGGCAAAGGTACTCTTACATTGTTCGCCGCCAGCGGGGCAGGCGTTGTCCGTATCCT
>CAVTFP010000001.1:0-219817 GCA_963733645.1 uncultured Alphaproteobacteria bacterium | reverse complement strand
TTCCAGTCGTAATAGCCCCGCGCAATGCCCGATTGATTTGTCACAAGGACCACCGGAACTCCCAGCGCATTGCAGCGGGCAACCGCAGCGGCCGATCCAGCAATCATGCGCAAGTCTTCGACCCTGACCGAGATAATTCGTGTCCGCGACGATGACGCCGTCGCGGTCGAGAAACAGGGCCGGCCGGCCGGCGAAATCGCCGGCACCGATCTGGCACCACAATCCGGCGTCAATGAGTGTCATCGGATGGCAGGCCCAGTGATTGATAAAGGCGACAGACAGTCTGCTTGACCGCCTCGGCGGTGAAAAGCTTTTGGAAGCGCGCATTCGCCGCCGCGCCAAGCTTTGCGCGCAAGGCCGGGTCGGCGGCCAGCGTCGCCAGCGCGCGTGCCGCCCTGACGATATCGCCGCGCGGAACCAGGAAGCCTTCGACGCCATTGCGCACGACCTCACGGCATCCAGGCACATAGCTGGTCACGATCGGCCGGCCGGCGGCGGCAGCTTCGACGAGGCTACGGGGCAGACCCTCCCGGTAAGACAATAGCATCGCGACATGATGGTCGCGCCAGACCTGCGCGACATCGGCAGCGCGGCCATGCCACGTGATTCCCGGCTCCGACGCCCAGCGCAGCAGCGTGGCCTTTGGAATGGAACGAGGATTCGCCGGATCGGGATCACCGAACAGGTGCAGTTCAATGGCTGCGCCGTCGGCACGGGCGCGCTGCACAGCGGCCACCGCTTCGGCGATGCCCTTGAACGCGATCATGCGGCTGACCACAGCGACCTTCACAGGCGGCGCCGGCGGCTCGGGAGTGAGCGGGATGCTGGCGGGGTCGACCCCTGCCCCGCCGACGATCGTTACATCGGCGCCGTCCGGATCGAGGCCGAATTCCCGCGGATCGTCGTGGTTCTCGAACAGATAGTGCGTCCGCGGACCACGCAGCCACGACCCGACGACCCGACGCACGATATTGCGCGCGATACCGACCGATAGTCCGCGATCAAGCCAAAGATGTCCGAGCCCGGTCGGCGCTAGGACAAGATTCCGTACCCCGGCAAGCTTTGCGGCGAGACCGCCGATCACGATGGTCCGCAGCGAAATGCAATGAACGACGTCGGGACGCTCCGCGCGCAGTATCGCGAGCAGCTGGACGAAATCGCGCACAACCACCAGCGGGCTGAAACTGCCCCGTTTGCTTTCAATTGGGATGACAGAAATGCCATGGGCCTTGAGCCGCTCGCCATCCTCTCGCACCCGCGTCGCGACGGCGACCTGATACCCACAGTCCTGCGCCGCCAGCGCCATAGGCAAGAAATGCGAGGCAAAGAACCAATCTTCGGTGACGAGAAAAAGGATTTTCGGCATGCTGGGTGAGGCGAACCAGTGTGATCGGCTACGGTCTGACGAATGTGGCGCGGCAATCTAGTGGGCGTTGAATTCGAGGACGTCGCCGTTCTGACAGAACAAGTTTTAGATATCAATCAGATAGAAAACGTGGCCACAGCCTATTCAACCCGCATGAAACCCCCGCTGATGGCCTGTATCCGCCCGGACGACAGGATCTGTATTGAGGTTCGCTAAGGCGGCCGGCGCGGCAGACAACGGGCCATTAGCCGGAACCAATCCACAGCACGGCCCGGGAGGCAGTGCTGCCGGTGCGGCAAAAAGTTCGGTTGCGGTTCCAGCCGGGCGCGCTTCTTTTTTCTTGAAAGCTTCAGACAACCGTGCCCAACAATTTCCCGATACCGGCAGTGAAGGCCATCGCCAGCGCGCCCCAGAATATCACCCGGACTGTGCCACGCAGAACGTTTGCACCTCCTACTCTGGCGCCAATCGCGCCGAGAAATGCGAGGAAGCCCAATGACGCAGCGGACACGATGGGGACAAGCGCGGCAGTGGGCGACACGACGACCATGAGCAAGGGCATCGCTGCACCTACAGAGAACGAGACAGCCGACGTCAGCGCGGCCTGCACCGGACGCGCGGTGGTGATCTCCGAAATTCCCAACTCATCGTGTGCATGGGCGCTCAATGCATCCTTCGCCATCAGTTGCCGGGCAACTTGCCGCGCAAGATCCAGATCGACACCACGCTTGACGTAGATTTCGGCAAGTTCATCGAGCTCAAGTTCAGGACTTTCGCTCAACTCCTTACGCTCGCGCGCGAGGTCCGCCTGTTCGGAATCGGATTGCGAGCTGACGGATACATATTCGCCAGCGGCCATTGACATGGCGCCAGCCACGAGTCCGGCGACGCCCGCGATCAAGACCGCATTCTGCGTCGTAGAGGCTGCGGCAACGCCGACGATCAAGCTCGCGGTCGAGAGAATGCCATCGTTGGCCCCGAGCACCGCTGCTCTCAACCATCCGATGCGGTTGACGAAATGGCTTTCCGGGAGCTGCCGAAGGCGAACCATCCAATACTCCGACTGTCAGATCAAAGCCGACCAAGCAGCATAAGAACGATGACGATGATGAGGATAACGCCGATTATGCCGATACCGCCGTGACCGAAACCGTAACCGTAGCCGCCGAACCGGCCACTGAAGCCGCCGAGCAGGAAAATGACGAGGATGATGAGAAGAATCAGTCCTAAGGACATGGCATTGTCTCCTTTGGTAGGCCCAGCCGAACATTAGCTGCGAGCGGTGAAATTAGCTACGTCCGATGTCAGACATATTTGACTTCGATCAAAAACATCTAGAGTTTTTGGTTCCACGTTCACATGTATCGGGTGGGCAACCGAGGCACTTCATGCAAATCCCATTACAAGTGACTTTTGAAGGATCCGATCCGTCGGAGCCTGTGCGCGTTGCGTTTGAACGTGAGGTGGAGCGGCGTGAGAAGCAGCCTTCGGAGATCGAAGAAGAAAAACGCAGCTCCCCTGACTAGGGCACCAAATTCTCCGGCAATATTCTTCGCATGCGGCGCGGGTTCATCGCCGTTTCGGTCAGGTGCGACGCTTTCAATGCGACTTTGGGACGAGCCGTAGCGCAATGACGCTTATCATCAACGACGCCGATGTCGCCAAGATCTTGACCATGGAGATCACAATGGCGGCGCTTGAGGAGGCCTATCTCGCGTTGGCAACGGGAGAGGCAGTCTGTCGGCCACGCATCGATATCCGCATTCCGACCAGCGACCCAGCGAAGAATTATCAATGGGGCACAATGGAGGGCGGCTCGACCGCAGGTTATTTCGCTATTCGCATGAAATCCGACGTGATCTATGAAACGCAGCACCACGGCTCGACCACGCAGGAAAAGTATTGCACTCGGCCCGGCCTATACTGCGGCCTCATCCTCCTCACCTCCACCGAGACCGCCGAACCGCTGGCTTTCATTAACGACGGCCATCTGCAGCACATGCGGGTCGGCGCTGACGGCGGTATTGGCGTTAAATACCTGGCGAATGAGGATGCCGAGGTTGTCGGCATGCTTGGCACGGGTGGAATGGCGCGCACGCACATGCGGGCGTTTACCCTCGTACGCAACATCAAGCGGCTCCAAGTCTACAGTCCAACGCAGGAAAACCGCGACAAATTTGGTCGCGAGATGGCCGCGACCTACAACATCGAAGTCGTGGTCTGTGATCGCCCCGAGGACGTCTATAAGGGCGCAGATATTGTAGCGGGTCTAACGGATTCGGCCGTACCAGTGATCGACGGCACCCTGCTCGAAAAAGGCACGCATATAATCAACGTGGGCGGTACCGGCAAACCGGATTCCGAAAGCTTACGCCGGATCGATGTCTATCTGCGCTTCGGAGATTCGCCAGCGCCGGTCGGCAAACCTGAACTCGGAATTGACGACGAGTTTCTCGGGTGGGAAGCAAGACCTGACAAGCCCAAATATGGCGACGGTCGAGGCGGCCGACGTACCCACGGCAATGTATTGCCAGACAGGCGCGTGACACTGGCCGATCTGGCCATCGGCAGAGCCATAGGCCGCACCCGCCGCGATCAAATCACCTATTCGGAGCGCGGGAACCTGCAAGGTTTGCAATTTTTCGCAGTCGCCGGAAAGGTTTTCGAGATGGCAAAGCGCGCAGGCCTCGGCCGCGAAATACCGACCGAATGGTTCCTGCAAGATATCCGGGATTGAATGATAGCTCTCCGAAAGTCGGCTCGGAGGGATACCTGTCGCATCCGATTGATTGGGTCGTGCCGACTGTCGGCCTTCGCGTCCGTTGTCAGAGGGATTGTGTTGCAAAACTCGAAAGTTGAAGGTCCGTGTCGTACGGTTTCGCGCCTGTCGCTCGGCATTGCCCAATCTCGAGAAACAACAACAAGTTTCATCTAAAACTTTGACGTTGCGTTCAGGTTGTCCAGACGAACCGAATAAAAACAATGCGTTCAAATAGCTTCTTGATAGTCACTGATAGATGCTGCTTTGACAGCTCGACTCTCCAATCGATGCTCGTCATTGCGGTTTCGCGGCTCGCAGGCGCCAGTAGTACGATTTTAGCGTCCTAAAATCGCGCGGCCGATGGATGGTCGAAAGCGTGACAATCAATTCATGTTTGATTAAAGCCGGCATTGATCAACTGAATACTTTTATCACATTTCCCTCCTTATCGTTGGGAGCGCTCGCCAATTCCTTCGGGCTGGAGGATCAGATATGGATATCAAGACTGACCGGGTTTCGGACGCAAACGTCCTGTCATTTCCCCATGTTTCTCGAAATGACGGGCAATTGCTGCACACCGTCTTGGCTAATATGTCGCAAGGAGTTCTGTTATTCGATTCAGAGCTAAAACTCGTAATATGTAATCAGCGCTACATTGACATGTACGGGCTGTCCAATGAGATCGTGCAGCCCGGCTGCACCCTTCGCGATCTTCTCAATAACCGCATACAGGTCGGGACTTTTTCTGGCGATCCCGTGGACTACGTCGCTCGGCTTGAGGAGTGTATCGTTGAAGGGCAGGTTTTCAGTAAAACAACAAAAATAGCCGACGGCCGCATCATTTCACTCGTTAACAAGCCAATATTCGGTGGCGGATGGCTGTCCACACATGAGGACATAACGGAACGGCAGTGCGCCGAAGAGCGCATTGGCCACATGGCTCGGCACGATGCATTGACCGACCTGCCCAATCGAGTCTTGCTGCGTGAACGGTTGGAGCACGAGCTCAAACGCGTCAAACGGGGCGAGTGTTTGGCAATGTTGTGCCTGGACCTCGACCATTTCAAAAGTGTCAATGACACGCTTGGTCATCCTATTGGCGATGAACTATTGAAGCTTGTCGCCGACCGGCTGCGCGGGTGCACCAGAGAACCCGATACGATTGCACGGTTGGGCGGTGATGAGTTCGCAATCATCATGACTAAGATACAGAAAACGAACGATGCCGTGACGCTCGCGCGGCGCATTCGAGAGTCTATAATTAAACCGTACCAAATCGAAGGTCATCAAATTATCACCGACATCAGTATTGGCATCTCAGTTTCGCCGGACGACGGGACGGAGCCGGACGAGTTATTGAAGAATGCCGATATGGCGCTGTACGGCGCCAAAACCGACGGGCGCGGCACCTATCGGTTCTTCGAGTTGGAGATGGATGCGCGCATGAAGGCGCGACGCGATCTTGAAATGGATCTTCGTAAAGCGCTCGCTAATAAGGAATTTGAACTCTATTACCAACCACTTGTGAATCTTCAAACGAACGAGATTAGCGCCTTCGAAGCGCTATTGCGTTGGCAACATCCTAAGCGTGGGATGATCTCGCCCGCCGACTTCATTCCGATCGCTGAAGAGACAGGACTTATTGTTCCGCTGGGCGAATGGGTACTCATCACGGCCTGTGAGGAAGCGGTCAGTTGGCCGGAACATGTCAAAGTCGCGGTAAACCTTTCTCCTGCCCAATTGACCAGTCGTAATCTGGTAAATGTCGTGAAGAAGGCTTTGGCCAATTCAGGTCTGGATGCGAGCAGATTGCAACTTGAAATTACCGAAACAGTATTGCTGCAGAACACATTCGCGACTTTGGCGCGATTGCATGAGCTTCGAAAACTGGGTGCGCAAATCGCGCTGGACGATTTTGGAACTGGATACTCGTCGCTCAGTTATCTTCGCAGTTTTCCGTTCGACAAGATCAAGATTGATCAGTCGTTTATTCACGATATGTCGAACGGCGCGGAACCGCTTGCCATTGTCAATGCCGTCGCAGGCTTGGCCAAATGCCTGAATATGATATCGACCGCAGAGGGCGTCGAAACGCAGCAGCAAATGGATACCGTTCAGTCAATTGGTTGCACCGAGATGCAAGGGTATCTATTCAGCCGCGCTCGTCCAGCAAAGGAAATAGGACGGTTTTTTCTTTCTGCTGCCATAACAACACCGGACGTGGCGTGAATAATCCGCCCTGGTGTCCGGAATCGGAGGAATAGCTGGGGCTCCAGATAAGAGCCGGCGAGGCTGATTGTGATCCGAAGCGATCGCCTGTCATGTAAAGTTGGGCGCTTTACGGGTCAGGACCTTCGTATGTCTGTGTGCGGTTAACGGTCACCGCTCCTACCTTATCCGGAGGTTTTGCCGAAGCCATTTGGTCGGTTTCGGGAGAAGCGGATAGCGCGCGACTGTCGCAAATTGGTCCTTCCATGGCCTCGCCGAAAAGCGCGGCCGAAAGACCTCCGAAAGCGGTCTCAAAACGTGACTGTCGGCGCGGCCGGTAAGGGCCAATCGGGTCGTTTTCGGATCGCAGAAAAGCAACGTGCCTTTTCGCCGTCGGACCACCGTGAAGTCGGTCGCAGACCTGCCGGTTGGGGCATGATATCCTTCCTTGTTTGCGGCGGGCGCGATCTCGTTGGGGGCAATGGCAATCGGCATCGGAAAGGCGACATTTCATATCGGTGCTCGGAACAGCGGCGGGTGGCCGTTCGCGGCTCGTGCACAGCAGAGCAAGATGCGGCGCATCGGCGTGCTCATGAGCACGGCCGAAACTGACCCGTTAGAAACGGTGAGCTTGGCCGCCTTCAACGAAGAGCTTGCCAAACTCGGGTGGACCACCAGTCAGAACGTCACGATCGACGGCGCTGGGGTTCGGCAGACGCCAAGCAGATGACAGCGAATGCGCGGGAGCTCGTATCGCTGGCCGCGCCGACATCGACGCGCCGCCACGCGAGGGCGTGCGTGTTCTGACAAGATGGTTTTGACGGAGGTAATTGATGTGGCGCGCGGCCGTATGCGTAGCGGGCATGATGATCTTGCTCTGGACCGGTGTCGCGCGCGCGGCGGACGTCGTCGAGAACGCGCTCGGGATATGCGCCTCGTGTCACGGCGCGGATGGCTTACCGAAGGATCCGACGGTGCCAATCATCTGGGGCCAACGGGCGAAATACATCGAGAAGCAGTTATTGGATTACCGATCGGGCGATCGCGATAATCAGATCATGTCGTCGATGGCAGAAGCCGTCCGTCGCGATGATGTCCCCCCCGCGGCGGAAATTCTCGCGGGTCGGGCGTGGCCCCGTCACGGAGAGGGCGCGGGATTGGCCCCAGCCGCCATCGAAACTTGCAAGGCGTGTCACGGCGTTGACCTGCAGGGGAGGGCCAGTCCCGAGGGTGTCGCGCCGCGACTGGCCGGTCAGTTCTTCGAGTATCTGAACGAACAGATGAACCAGTTCGCCCGCGAGCAGCGAGAAAACCAGAAGACGATGACCGCGATGATGAAGGCGCTGACAGCGGATGAGCGCGCGGAAATCGCCAAATATCTCGCGGGCCTGTAAGCGTTCGCGCCAGTTGACGCTGGTTCAGGCGCGGGGGATCATCCGTCAACGATGGTTTCGCGCATCGCAAAGGGAGGATGTATCATGACCACGAGGATATTGCTCGCGGGGGCCTCGGCTGTCGCACTTGCCGCCGGTCTCACTGCCGCCTTCGCACTCGACTATCGCGGCGGACGTTCGGCTTATGGCGACTGGCAGGGTGACGCTCCTGGTCTGATGCGCAAGATTTCTCCGGAAGACGTCGCCGCGCCGCTCGAGACGCCGACAGCGGCAAATCGGTCGAAGGTCGTTCCAAAGCCGGCGGATGCCTCGCTGAAAGCCATGCCAGGCTTCTCGGTCGCGGCCTTCGCGACGGATTTAGCTGGCGCGCGCGTGATACGCGTCGCGCCGAACGGCGACATTTTTGTATCGCAGAGCCGCCCGGACGGAAAGATCACCGTTCTGCGACCGACCAAGGACGGGTCGAAGGTCGAGGAGTCCGAGACCTTCGCAACTGCTATGAAGGATGCCTATGGCATCGCGTTCTATCCGCCTGGTCCGAACCCCAAGTGGGTCTACGTCGGCATGGAGGGAAAGGTACTACGCTATCCCTATAAGGTCGGCGACATGAAGGCGTCGGGCGCGGCGGAGGCGATCGTGTCCGATCTCGCGGTTGGCGGAAGCCACTGGACGCGTGACGTCGCATTCTCGCCGGACGGCTTGACGATGTATGTTGCGGTCGGTTCGTCGGGTAACATCGCAGACGACATGCCGGCTCGGCCCGCTGATCTGGCGAATTGGGAAAAGACGCATAACGTCGGATCGGCGTGGGGCAAGGAAGAGTGGCGCGCCAACGTTCTGACCTACACGCCTGAGGGCAAAGACAAGAAAGTCTACGCGTCGGGCATCCGGAACTGCTCGGGCCTTATGGTGCAACCCGGCACCGGCGTAGTCTATTGCGCGACGAACGAGCGCGATCTCCTTGGCGACAACACGCCCCCCGATTACGTGACGAGCGTCAAGAAGGGCGGCTATTACGGCTGGCCCTGGTATTTTATCGGCGATCACGAGGACACCCGGCCCGGCGGCGGCCCGCGCCCCGATCTGAAGGGCAAGGCGATCACGCCCGACGTGTTGCTGCAGCCCCATTCGGCGCCGCTCGGCGTTTCGTTTAATCCGGGCGGCATGTTTCCCGCCGCGTGGAAAGGCGATGCCTTCGTCGCGCTGCATGGGTCGTGGAATCGCTCACTGCACACCGGATACAAGATCGTTCGCCTGCCATTCAAG
The DNA here is from genome assembly GCA_963733645.1 of uncultured Alphaproteobacteria bacterium. Classification (GTDB taxonomy): domain Bacteria; phylum Pseudomonadota; class Alphaproteobacteria; order Rhizobiales; family Xanthobacteraceae; genus BOG-931. The sequence goes on along the minus strand of CAVTFP010000001.1, from coordinate 210,822 downwards.
AACGGAAAGGCAACCGGAGAATATCAGGACTTCGTCGTCGGATTCACCGCGGGCGAACAAAATGTGTGGGGACGCCCCGTCGATGTTACCTTCGCGCAGGATGGCTCGCTGCTGTTTAGCGAGGACGGCAACGGCACGATCTATCGCGTCACCTACGACGCTCCGACGGCCGGAAAATAAGGTGCGGCGCGCCCCTTGCCGCGGGCGCGCCTCCCCCATCACCGCCGTGACAACCTTCAAGGCCGCCAAGGCATCGGCGGCCATTTCGAAAACGCCAGGCAAAACGCGGCGTGCCGACCGAGCACCAAATCCCCCGGCAACATTCTTCGCATGACGCCGTAGCACGCGGTTGGTTTACGCAGCCCCACCGGCAAGGGCGAGCGATCGACAAATTCCATCCGCTAACCTACGACGCACTGACGAGCGGGGTCGAATGAACGGCCGTGATGTTGCTTATGACCATCAACGGCCCGACGGCAGTGCGCTGGTGTGGCCGGGATTAGTCGTCTTCTGCCGCGCTTACCGTGAGGTGGCGATGCTCGTGACCCAACCCGGAAGGTGCAGGTGCGGGCGAATGGCCACATGGCACTGGAGATATCTCGGCGCGTAGGCTAAAAATCTTGCATGCGGCTTGTGCCTGTCGATCGCCTCGAAATCTTGGTCCTGGTCGACAACACCACGGATATACTTTCGAGCACGCCGTCTCATGTCGAGAGCGAGTCTGCCGGCCTGATGCGGCGTGGCGTCCAGATGATGGCTGGTAAGTGCCTGTGCTGCGCTGCGCACGGCCTTTCTTGCCTTGTTACCGCGCACCGTGGTGCTGTTAGTCACACCGTTCTGTTCGATACGGGCCCTGAGGAATATGCATTTGAGCGCAACCTTAACCGTCTGGGCGCCGATCTCGGAATGGTTGAGAGCATCGTGCTCTCTCACGGCCATTGGGATCACGCGGGCGCAATGCTGCTTGCGCTGAATCTGATAAGCAGCCGCACCGGTGGATGTAAGATTCCCTTTTATGCGCACCCCAGCATGTTCCGCTCGCGCGCGGTAAAGCTGCCGAACGGAACACTACGCCGCATGGAAGATATTCCCAGCATCGAAGATCTCACCGCTTTCGGAGCGGAGGTTATGGCGACCACTGAACCGCAAGTTCTACTTGACAAAATGTTTTTTGTGAGCGGGGAAATCCCCCGCGTAACGCCTTACGAGCGCGGATATCCCGGCCAGATGCGACTGATGGAAGACGGCAAAAGCTGGGAGCCTGATGAATTGTTGATGGATGAGCGCTTCCTCGTGGTCAATGTTGCGGACAAGGGCTTGGTGGTACTCAGTGCCTGCTCGCATGCAGGCGTTGTCAATGTGCTTATGCATGCACGAGAAAGCTTTCCCGATGTCACACTGTACGCGGTAATGGGCGGCCTACATCTGTCCGGCCCAAACGAAGCGATCATCCCGCAAACAGTGGCTGGCCTTCGCACCTTCAATTTGAAAACGATCGCGGCGGGACATTGCACCGGCTGGCGTGCGCTCACGGCGCTCGCCGACGCTTTCGGTGATAAAACTCTGGCGCCTACCGCCGTTGGGAAACGTTACACGTTCTAAAACGTTTTGGGGCCTCGTGCATGGGGCAAGCCCTCGACAAGCTATCCCAGCGATCCAAAAGTCGAATTCTCGCCTGAAAACCGGCGCCTGTCGCGCTCTCATTTTGGCAACAGGCGGCTAATCCAGGCAAAATCCCTTACCCCGTACAAAACCGCCGAAATCGCAGCGGGTCGGCACGGCGTATTGGCGCGTCTTGTCCTCGGACCAGCCATAGAGCTGCGGCTCGCCCCAGCGTCCAGGATCGCGTTGCCGCCGGTAGGGCCGCGACGTCGCACGGCGCCGATCATAAGCGTCGATCTCGGCGGCGAGGTCGCGTTCGCCGTATGTATTCTCAATCACCGTGGTGCTCAGAGAAAGGCGAGGCGTGACCACGCCCGGCTCGGCCGGCCAGCCAACACAGAGCCCTGCCACCGGAATGACCCGATCCGGTAAGCGCAACGAGTCACTGACGATGGCTGGATGATCGCGGATCGCGCTTATCGGGCAGCAACCGAGCCCGACCGCTTCCGCCGCCTGAATGAATGTTGTCAGCACGATCGCCGCATCGATCGAGGCATTGAAGAACTGATCGAGGTGGTCGTTCGGGAATGGCTTCTGGCGCAGCTTCGCCATCATCGGAAGCCGTTCGCCGTTGGCAACAAAGATCAGAAATGCCGGTGCTTCCATGATCCAGGGCATATCCGGGATGGTTGCGACAATGGCCTTTCGTATGGCTGCATCGCTGACGATGACAATATCACATTGTTGCAGGTCACTTTTGGACGGCGCGGAAAGGGCGCATGCACATAGGAGCCGCAGCAGGTCAGGTTCAATGGGGCCGGGCAAGTAGCGCCGGTGTGAACGATGCTTAGCAATTTTTGCAAGCTCGTGCAGACCGGGCAATGCCTGATCAATTGCAAATTCTTCTCCGAAACGCTCCGACAGCGCCAATTTCATTGATTCCAAGATCGCATCGTCCGGCATAAGGCAGCTCCGCTGGTACGCCGAAGAAGTTCACCGCAGTATGCGGAGCCTTGCAAGTTGAGCCGTTAACGGGGACGTGCTAATATTCGCACAACGTGTCTACTCAGCGAGCCGGTGCATTTTTCGAGCAAAGAGAGCAGAACAACAAGCGGACAGAGTCTACTTGTCCCATAACGCTGGTTAGTGCGACGCAGCGATACTTCAGGTATTGGGCGCACAGATGGACACTACGGGTGGCCTGTTTCCCAATTTGCTCTCCTTTATAAGGAGAGTCCTCTTCACACTCGCCTTCTTTGACCGTCGATCCTAAGCTGCGATTTCGTATTTATCGCGCTTCACTTTGGTGAGATCGATTCCTTCAATGCGGATCAAGCGCGTCTCGTCCTCGCGGCGTGGTGAGTGCAAATCACCCTCGCCGTAGAGGTGAGCCATGCCGGGCGTCAATCTGTAAGTTCGAATCTTTGCGACCTTGCCGGGCTTATCGATTGCCGGCTTTTCAACGAGTCGCCAATCCGTCATTTCCGTTACTCCGGCGGCTTGACCGTAAATCGCCCAGCTCGGCCCGTGATCGTGGGGGGTGCTGTTTTTCGCGCCTCTGTAGACGTGGCCGAGAATGCAGAAATGCAAGTCGGGATCTTCATACAAAATCTTCCGCTCGGCATCTGCATTCGGTCCGAGATACTTGGCCACGAACTCCCGATCTGCGCAGGCTTTTTCAGTAAACTGGCGAACGCGCTCGCGACCGGTCGGGCCGGGATCCTTGAGAAGCGCTGCTCTGCAATCGGCAGCAAATTGATCAATCGTATAAGGCATAGTCTGACCTTCTCTTTTTTGCCTTAAGGCGTTCAAGTTGGCTAGGCAGCGCCGACCGAAGGCTCGCCCAGGGACTCTCGAATTCCTCGAACGCCGCCAAGGCATAGTTTACGTACATTACCGACGGTGGGGGGCCCATGTAAATCGCAACAATCGCCTCGTGACGATTTCTCAGTATCCGATCGGGTGTCTCGAATGATTAGGCGACGGCGAGTTTTCTTGAGCCGCACGATGCTGCGTGGGCGGCAGCCGATACTTCACTCTCATTTCCCGTTACGCGGCCGGTCAACAATCTCATTGGCGCGTCTCGTGATGACATTGAGCCTGTCCTCAAGCAGGCGGCGCGCCGCCTCAAGTTCGGCCTCGCCGGCGTCTCGGGCGACGAGCACAGGCTCGGCCGCGACCCCGCAGACACGGCCAAACGGAAGATTGATGGTGGTGCGGTCCCAGTTGTCGAGCACGATGCGCCGGCTGGACGCGATGGCGCCGGGATAGATCGGACGGCCCGAGGCCTGCGCAAGCTTAATGATGCCAAGTCCGGCGACGCGCGCAACCTTTGGCACGTCCGCAGATAGCCCGATTGAGAAGCCGTCGTTGAGCGCTTTGAGCATCGATTGGAACGCGGCGACGCCGGCCTTGTGAACGAAGCTGCCGCCGTGATTGCCAGATCCTCGAATCGCACCGATGCCGAACCGTGCCGCTGCAATCGCATTGATCTCGCCGTCGTGATGGCGCGACACCAGAATTTTTCCCCGATGCTTCTCGTTGCGCGCAAGCGTTCCTAGAAAATGCTGGCCATGCCAGAATGCCATGATGATCGGTATGTCGGCTTCGAGGCGCTCATAGACGTTGGCCGGTTCGAGCGTTAACCGCGAGGTCATGCCGACGAACCGCAGATACTCCGCGGCTGCAACGCCAATCGTGACCTTAGCCCATCGTTGTCGCCAGATGTTCCGCAAAAGCTGCATGCGTTATCTCAGCCCAATCAAACAGCCGATGTAAATGAATAATGCTGCTTTGTGCCTTCGACTGCATAAATGCTGCGGACGGAGATCAATACCGGCACGAGAAATCATCACATGCTAATCGGAACTTCTGGCGGTAATGCCGGTTCGCTCGCGTGGACTGCAATATCCTGCAGCTCGTCGAGTTGCCCCTCGATTTGGCGAATGACGTGCCGCGAAAATGGCCCGAGATGGAGATACAGGGCCGTCAGCAGGACTATAATTCGAGCCCATTGCGGATTTGTCGCTGCGCACTCAATGATTGCCCTCCTAAAGATGTCTTGTGCTCCTGGTAGCCTGGACACAACTCGATGAACAACCTCCAGTCCGCCAAGCTTGCTCCGAGTTTCGTTCGCGCGCACCTGCCGATTGGGGTTGGAGCTGCCGAGGAGATGGACCAAGCGTTGCAGCCGCTTGGCATAGCTAACAGGATCGTAGACTGCTTCCAGGACGCGCTTGTAGTCGGACAAGATTTCGCTGCGCGGCCGCAACGTGTCGAAGTTCAAACCTTGGGTGCATTGATCCATGCCGGCCGCGGGATTCAACAACAGGTCCGGGTGCAAGCGGCCCTCGCTGGCAAGCCGGCGCGTGAGTTGGGTATTCGGCAACGCATAAAGCAGACCCACCATGCAGACCGGAATTGCTGCCTTCTCGATGAGCTCGATGATGGCGTCTGCCACCGATCCCTGTTCGCTGTCGAAACCGACGATGAAGCCCGCCGTGACATAGAGCCCGGCAGCATAAATCTTATGGATGCTTTCGACTATATTGCGCCGCGTATTCTGCTTTTTCCGCATCGCGATCAGCGTATCGGTGTCCGGGCTTTCGATTCCCACAAAGACGCCGATGAAGTTAGCCTCATTCAAAAGCCTCAGCAGATGCCCATCGTCGGCTAGATTGAGCGACGCCTCGGTCGTGAACTCGAACGGATAGTCATGTTGATCGAGCCACGTCTTTAATTCAGGCAAAAATGCTTTGACCGCTTTCTTGTTGCCGATGAGATTGTCATCGACGAAGTCGACGTGACCGCGGTAGCCGAGCTGATAAAGCGTCTCGAGCTCATGCAGCATTTGGGCGTTGGTCTTGGCGCGGGGAACCCGTCCGTAAAGTTCGATAATATCGCAGAACTCACAGGTAAAAGGGCAGCCGCGCGAGAATTGCACCCCGACGTAAAGGTAATGCTCGACCTTCAAGAGGTCGAACCTCGGAACCGGGCTCTTCGTTACATCGATGGTAAACTTTTCGGCCTCGAAGACACCGTCGCGGGCGCCTGCGTCCCACGCCTCGACAAACTTGTCGATGATGCCCTCGGCCTCACCGAGCACTTGAAAATTCGCCTTGCTGTAAAGATGGGGAACGGAGGTAACACCCGGCCCGCCAACCACGACCGGCTTTCCCCACGTTCGGCAGAGTTCAATGATTTCGATCGTGTCGAAATATTGCGGCAACATGCCGCCGGTCATGACCAGATCGGCCCATTCGAGATCGCCGTCGGTCAGCGTCTCGGTGTTCCGGTCGACCAGGCGGACGGTCCACGCCGCCGGCAGCAAGGCTGCCACGGTAATAAGGCCGAGAGGAGCAGTGGGATACCGTGCATTGAGTAGTTCGCAAGCCGCCGCGAAATTCCAAAATGTACCTTCTCCAAAGCGCGGATAGATCATCAGGACGTTGCAAGGCGACGCTAACGACATTGGCCCCTCATGGCCTGGTTCAGGCCATGCCCCTTGCCCATAGCTTTTCGGCTAATGCCGCCTTATTCGAGATTTCCCGGATGGCTATCGACGGGACACCCTATCGATCTTCCGTGGCGCGTGGAAGCCACTTGTGAAGTACACGCGCGTGCCAGGTCTTCCGATGGTTTGATCGACAGCTCGTTTTCCCATCGGGGGTCATCGCTACTGAACCGCGTTAGTTCAGGTCCGCTTTGCCCACAATGCATTATTGGCCAGCAAACGCAGGGCGCGCCGCGATAATTGCCAAAGATTATGGAAACAGCCGCCGCTTGAGTGCGAGCAGCCACGGGAATTGGCGTGCGGTCGCCCGACGCATAAGCTGCGCATCGTGGGAAGCCGTGATTGCGTCAATGGCTTTCTTATCGAAAATCGTCCAGTAGCGCTCCTTTATCACCGCATTGTCGGTAGTTGTCGTGTTATCAACATCGAGTGGCGTTACGAACTCGAAATCGTGCTGTTTCTAAACGCTATATGGATACTTTCCGGGTCTGCTTCAGGATTGGTGCGCGCATAGACGTTTCTATAGTCGTTGGCTCGCGCCAGCGCCCAAAAGAATTTCGGGTTGTAGTTGATAAGCCCGTGGTCGGGGTGATGGCACGGCAGATTATGGACCATGATGCCGCCCACAGCCGTAAGATCATGGATAATCTTGAACGCGTTGGCTTGATTTGCGACATGTTCGGTGGTGCCGAAATTGGTCACCAGGCCGTATTTCGATCGGGCCGCGGCGGGCACGGCATCGCAATTGAGGTCCAATGCCAGGGCGTCAGGGCTGCCGTCGATATCGATGGCAAGATACTCGACGCCCAGCCACCGCCAAATCGCGCGTGTCATCGGCGCACCGGCGAGAGTGTGATTGCCGTCGGATGCCGTTACTGCGAGCGAAGGCGGGGGCGACTGAATGCCGAACGCCTCGCCTAGCGCCGCCAATTCAGTGCTGTTTTCGAGGATCGTTTTATTGACTTGCTGGGCGCCGATTTCGGCCACGGCAACCGGATCGGAGAGCAACCCTTGCGTTTTGAGCCGTTGTACCAGCCACAAATCATCAAGGCCAAACCCCATTCGTCCCTGCCGTTCTTCGTTGAGCAGACACTATGGCCTAGCGGATTGGGACAGTCACGTCCGACCATATCCGAAGGCTTCAGCCACTTCGTTACCTCCATAGCTGCTCCGGTTGCTTCCGGCTGGAGCGGTTGCCGGGTGGGACTTGCACCCACTGGAAAACGCCGCCTTATCACGGCGCACACCCAAATCGGACCATCAGTCGAAACGATATGCTGTTATGCAAAACGCAGCTGCCGATGGTAGGCTGCGATATTAGAAAACCTGGCGCTTGGCTCACGGTAAAATGCGAAATCGGAATAAGGAACAGAATTCCAATGGAGACACACCGCTTCCGGCAGTTTCAGCCAATACTTTAGCACGCTGTCTCGGAGTGACACCGAAGGTTGTGTACGATCTTGCGAAGGAGGGCGTCATCGAACGCGGTGCTGGCCGTCTCTACCCGCTTGAAGAAAGTGTGCTGCGGTATTGCGATCATCTTCGGCGGCAGGTGAGCGGTTCAACTCAGACGGCATTCGACCCGCCGGAAACGGCTAAAACCCGATCTGATTACCCGCCCACCCCGGACGCTGGATCGTAGCGCCTTTGTATAACCGCAGCGAGTAAACCGCGCATGACCCTTCGCGCCGGCTTAGGCCGGTTGCTCTTGGCCCGATGAGAATTGAACCCCGATTTTGTTTTGGCCGCTCCAAACAATCCGGCAGCCATAGCGGAGATGCCCGTGGCGGGAAAGCCATAGACTGAATATTTCGGGGAGGTCATCGACGCTATCGACGGTCAGCTTCGCGCCGCTGTCGGAAATATCCACCACGATGCATTTCCGGAGCGGCTGGTTGTCTCCGACGCTGATCCAAGCCGGCCGGTCAACTTTGTCGCGACGCTCTTGGCGCATTGTGAATGTCATAATGCACTCCACCAGCAATCCACGTGTCCGGTGAACCGTAACGCCTGTTTACCTTCGGTGCTCAACTGCAAGTTAAACTAACGATGAGCGTGTTACGAAAACTCCAATTGAGACTTATCATTTCGAACTGTATTTGAACCTACTTTTGAGACTAGTTTTGTCTAATGGCTCCGCGCTTTGAATCCTGCCGACTGGTGTTGCTTAGCGCCGTCGATGCAATGCTGAAGCATCTAAAGCTTACAGAGGGGACGGGGGTGTGGCTTCGCCCACAGCCATAAATCCAAAAACATTCGCAAAGGTGATGGGTCGAATGCCGGGCAAAACGCGGCGCGCTGACCGTCACCAGCCCGGATCTCGTGGTTCAGTGCGTTGTTTCAATCGTAGAACTAATCGCGAAACGGGGTGCGGGCCCACCAGAGTGCCACTACCACCACCACAATAAATGTCGCCGCCACCAAAACGCCATGACCAAAAACCATGGAATGATACGGCTCTGTGACGATGGCCGCCAAGATCGCCAACAGCGTAATGCCAAACAGAATGGACCTGCCGATTTGGTTGAGCTTCCGCTCGATCCGATCGAGCCGATCGTGTTCAGACATCCAGCTCGTTCCAATAGACAGGTAATCTGCTCCTTTAAGCGAGGCAATGCGGCAGCATGGTCTTCGCGGCGTGCGCGCAGATAGAGCGCGCGTAAGCGCCCAAACGCGAACCTGCGGCAGGGCAAGCGCGCAACGTGTGACAAAGGACGTCCAAAGCCCGCTCCCTTCCACCAGGGTCAGAACAAAAAGGTACGATCACTGCTCCGAGGGACCAGGATTGGTTGAGCTCGCGCTCACGGAGTTCAAAGTCGGACCCTTATGGTCCGCCAATTCAAGAATTCCCTGCAAGGTACGCACCTCCAGCCACTGGGTTGCAGGAATCTCGATTGCCAGCGCATCCTCGACCCGCATCACTATTTCAGCAATGGATACCGAATGGATGCCAAGTTCTGATAAATCATCAGTTAGTGAAATCGCGGGTGCGGGCTTTCCCGTCACGTCCAGAACAATTTTTCTAAGGAGGGGGAGGAGTGGGTGTTCATCGATAATTTTGCTTCCCGATAACCGCGCTCGGCGCAAGAGGTGCAGCGCCCGCCGATAGATGTACCGGAAACGGCCCAGCATTAATACAAAGTAGAGACGCGCCTCAAGGCGGCGACGGGTCATGCCCACTGGGTGTTTGGCTGCGGCGAGAACGCTCAGAGTCCCGTCAAGATAAAGCTGACGAGTAGGAGCGCGTTTAATCTTTCCGCTACTAGTCTTCGGAAGAAAACCAGGACGGACTATAACAACGTGACGAACGGCGAGCGCCAATTCGTCGCTAACACGGCGACGGATAGCTCGCTCCAGCTCTGGCAAAGCCTTTGTGGTAGCCTCGCACACAACGACGACGTCGTCCCCCATCTCCCCTTGTTTGCCAGCTAACGCCACAACGCTTCCTTTTCGTACCTCGCGCAACGTTTCTACGGACCACTCGATTTCCTGGGTGCATAATTGCGGCCGTGCACGATGATCAGATCTTTTTTTCGGCCGGTGATGAACAGCTCCCCATCAGCGACGTAGCCCAAGTCGCCAGTGCGTAGCCCATTATTGCGGTACATCTCCGCTGTGGCGCGTTCGTCTCCGAAGTATCCAAGTGTGACACTCGGGCCTCTGAACTCCACCTCCCCGATCGCGCGCTCAGGGAGAGGACGACCTTCGTTATCAAGGATGTTTACTGTATGGCCCGGAATGGGAACACCGCATCCGACGACTTCCATCCGCTCGACGTTCTCTTCGGCGGTCATTGCGACCCCCGTGGAGCGTAGCCGCTCAGCATCGACAATATCGCTACGCCAGCTCTTGCCTGTGCGGCCCATGCTAACGGCGAGCGTTGCCTCTGCGAGGCCATATGTGGGCAGAAACATTTCCGTACGAAACCCAGCCGGAGCAAAGCGTCGCACAAAAGTCTGAAGCGCTTCCGCCGCAATCGGCTCGCCGCCGCAGAAAACGATCCGTAGGCATGACAGATCCCACCGTGCTATGTCTTGCGCGGCGACGCGGCGCGCGCAAAGAGCGTACGCGAAATTCGGTGCGAACGTCACGGTCCCGCGATATTTGTGGATTAGCTCGAACCATAGGGTCAGCCGTTTTAGAAACGCCAGCGTTGCGAGAAATATCGTTGATTGCCCAGCAAACAAAGGTGTCAAAACTGCTCCGATCAATCCCATGTCATGATAAAGCGGCAACCAAGACACACAGCAACCTTCGACAGCGGACGTATCTGGACCCACCACCGCATGGTAGTTCGCGGCAATAGCATGGCAGTTCGCGACAATGTTGCGGTGATCACCATCACCCCGCGCGGTGTGCCGGTTGAGCCTGAGGTGAATTGGAGAAAGGCGAGGTCGTCCGCGCCTACTGCAATCGGATCGAGAGCCCAATCTTCATTTGCCAAATCTTCAAGCGTAAGAAGCTGCGCATTGAACTGAGCTGCTGTCGACCAGAGCAGTGGGCGGAGTTCAGCGACAGTTATGATCGCCGACGCACCCGCGACTCCTAAAATCCCTTTCGCTATTTCATTCCAGCTCTCGTATCGGGTCAAAGAGAGAGGCGGATACATTAAGACCGCGATCAGTCCTGAAGAGAGGGCAGCCAAGAACGCGATAATGAATGGCTTATGATCTGGCATGATAATGGCCAACCGATCGCCCTGGGACAGCTTTAGCATCTGCAACGACGATGCGACTCACGCACCTCGCCGTTAACGTTCTGAAGGAGCAAAACAATTCTCCTCTTGTATCGGCAAAGCTGAAACCACGATCGTCCACCTGCGCGACCGCGCTCATCGCGTCTAACACTGTACGCGCTTGGTGTTCCATGCTATTTGTTCTTGATGGCGGACCTTGCAGCTGCCTGAAGAATCCTCACTTGCGTCTGCCTGTAGGGGGCCTGAGATGCCGTCAACAATGTACTCAGTGAATCCGGCGTCAGATTTCATTACGTATTTCAGTGCGGACGTTATGGCAGCGTCAGGCTTCTCTCCCGGGGCATTGACGGCGGATCTGCCTACTGTGACGCTCGCCGCTCTCGCCCCGCCGGATTTCAATATCGCAATCTGCGACGAAAACATATCGCCGATCAATTTTGACCACTCAGCTGACTGGATTGGGATCACGGGGAAGGTAAATCAACGCAGACGAATAACGGCAGTCGCGAGCGAATTCAGACGACGCGGCAAGCAGGTAATCATAGGCGGGCCGTATGCCAGCTTAAGCCCGGACACTTTACGCCCACACTGCGACGTCCTGGTACGCGGTAAGTCGAGGACATCAGTGAGAAATTATTCGCCGATCTGCGCACTGGGAGCGTGAGCGAGGAATACGTGGGTACTAAACCTGATCTCGCGCGCTCACCAACTCCGCGTTGGGATCTCTATGATAACAAACGCGCTCTGATAGGAACGCTGCAAACGTCACGCGGCTGTCCTTTCGAGTGCGAATTTTGTGACGTTATCCAATACCTCGGTCGAAATCAGCGACACAAACCGATCGCCCACGTGATTGCGGAGCTCGATGAGTTATACGCTAGGGGCTATCGCACGATCTTCCTGGCGGATGATAATTTCACCGTCTATCGCCGTCGGTGTAAAGAGTTGTTGGCAGCGATCGCGTGGTGGCCCGCGACCATCCAGTCGATTTTATCACGCAGGTATCCATCGACGCAGCGCGCGATGAAGAATTGCTTGAGCAATGCGCTGACGCAGGGCTGATAAGATTCATTGGCATAGAGACAACGAACGAGGAGAGCTTACGTGAAACCAAGAAGAGACAAAATCTAAACATCGATATTATTGCTGAGGTTCAGCGTTTCGTCGATCATGGCATTTCAGTTGTTGGTGGGATGATTGTTGGTTTCGATTTGGATCGTGCAGACGTATTCAGACGGCAATATGAATTTGCGATGGCAAGTGCAGTTCCAATTTTCAGTCTTTCCGCTCTGGTTGCGCCAGATAGCACGCCGCTCCATCGGCGGATGGCCGGCGAAGGACGCCTACAGGGTGGAAATTTTGATGTGCAGGGATCACCGTGGAGTTCCAATATCGTCCCGCGAAGCATGAGCGCCCATGAGATGGATGAAGGATTGCAAAGTCTAAGCAACGCGCTTTATGCGCCGAAAGCCTTTGGTGAGCGCATGCTTCGATTTATTGATAATTTCGGAACCTTGAGGAAGCCTCTCGGTGCAGCTTCGCGGCCCTCCAACGCAATTCGAGAAATCGACGCACAAGCCGTCGAACTTGCGCTCCGCGTGCGTAGGCTTGGCCAGCAAGAGAGTAGAATGTTGGATCAAGTCTGGAAAGCGACCGAAAGAAAGCCCGCCGTGGCGCCATTCGTAACACGAATGCTGTTTTGGTATTTCCAAGCTCGACATATGTTTCGCGCCGCTAACTATTGGGAGCCGCGTTTGGGCGAACAGTTGGCTGCGGAAAAATACTTGCATAATCCAGCGTCCCTGAGATCTCTGGCCGGATGACGGTCACAGCCTTGCGGATTACCGAAAGCCGGCGAACGAAAATCTGGTGATCCCTGTTCGTGAATACTGGACCCGACCATTCAACTAGCGCTGCCACACTGCGAGCAATCACCGCAGCGCAGCATTCTCCGGTTCAAGTCCCATCCGCGACTTAAGAGCGAGGCGCCCGTGCCCGTCGCGACCTTTTCTGCAGACTATAGTTTTTGGTCTGATTTGAACCCGAAGGATCAGCTGGAAATTCGCAATGCTATGCTAGCCCGTCGAATTGCAGGCGGCGAAACGCTTATTGAACAAGGCTCGCCTGCGCAGGCTATGTTTATTGTCAACTTCGGCCGGTTCGAGGTGAAAATTCTGCGAAACGGGTCGTAGCCGAAGTTGGCGCAGGGCAACTGATTGGCGAAATTGGCTTCTTTGCGGCAGAACCACGCACTGCCTCCGTCGTCGCCGCGCGCGACTTCGAAGTTCTCGAAATCAATCGCGCGCAGTTTGACGCTTTGGCTGCGCGTGTTCCCGAAATACAGCATGCGGTCACGAGGGCGCTCGCTAAGCGTCTGGGGCATTGGGGCAATCATCCGCGACAACGAGGGCGCCACGCTGTTGAACACGCCACGTGTGATCGCTGTCGTCGCAGCAGGTTCCGGCGAAATGTCGGACAATTTTGTCACGAGGCTCAGGGAGGCATTGGCCGCTCACAGCCGCACACGCTTTTTGACTTCCGAGGATGCTGTGCTTGTCTCGCACGGGAGCGCCGATCGTTACGAACTGGAGAACTGGTTATCTGAATTTGAGCTAAAACACGATCTCGTCGTTTGCGTCGCTGACGCGGCATTGACGACCTGGACGCATGCAGTACTTCGCTCGGCAGATCAGGTTGCTAGTCGCCACGGAATCGGCCGACACGATCAATCCAGTCGAATCCTTGGCAATGGAGATTTTTTCCAAGGCGCGGCGGCGCTTGGTTCGGGTCGAAATCCGTCGCTCAGGCTGTGCCCCGCCGAGTGGGCCCTGGTTGCGGCGACGCGACGTCTTCATGATTTATCACCTATCGCTGCAGGACCAGGACGATTTCATAGCCTGTGGCGATTTCTCACGGGACAAGCCATCGGTCTGGTGGCAGGAGGAGGAGGCGCTTTTGGCCCGTGCCATGTCGGCATATTCAACGCTTTCCGAGAAGCAGGCGTCGCGTTTGACATCGGGGGCAGCAGCGTCGGCTCGGTAATGGCCGCGGGGTTCGCATGCCTTACAGAGACAGAGGACTTAAAATCCGCGCTGCACGAAATATTCGTCCAGCGACGCGCACTCAGCCGCCTCACGCTGCCAAGATATGGCCTACTCGATCATAGGATTTTAGAAGACGAACTGCAGAAAAGGAATCCGGGCGACATCGAGGACCTCTGGATGCCTTATTTTGCCGTTGCGGCCGATCTGTCGACAGACACTTTGCGCGTGATGCGCGAGGGTCCGCTCTGGCAAGCGATTTCAAGCTTCCTGTTCGTTGCCTGCAGTTTTGCCGCCATTTATCGATGATGCGGGTCACATGCTGGTCGACGGCGGTGTCCGCGACAACCTACCGGTTGGGGTCATGACCTCGCTCAAGAGCGGCCCCAATCTTGTCATCGACCTGACGCCGACGAAACATCAACTGTTCAATTTCAGCCATCGCTCAATTCCGGGTCGAAAAGAACTCATACTGCACATGCTTAATCCATGGCCCTGGAAAAGAGCACTTCCGCCTTGTCCTGGGCCTGCGGCAATTCTCGCCCGTAGCCTAACTTCCCGGATCCTTGGCAAAGCAGAAAGGAAAAATCCCCTCGATCTTGTCCTGCATCCGCCGGTCTTCCCGGGATCGAGCTTCATGGACTGGAGTTGCTATGCTGACCTAATAGAAGCGTCCTATGAATGGGGTCGCAAAACGGTCGATACACTTCGAGAAAATGGCGATCCAGCGCTCGCGGCGATGCTAAGCCTCTCCCGGCCTTAGCCCGAATATAGTCGATCGCTGGTAAGTACTTCTGCAATAAGACTTGAATTTGTTCGATCATCGTTCCGCCATCGTGGAACCGTTCGTCAACTGGCTCCTTCAAGAGCCGATGATTTCAAGACGTAATAGCTGTTGGTGTCAGTGAACCCGGATGCGATTCCGGACCCGATAGGGCTTCGATGGCTTGTCTTCGAGGGCTTCCGACCCACTGGTTTGGTATCGATCATGCCGGTAAAACGTCGATGACTTGGTGCTGAAGTCAGGCACTGAGATAACCTCAATGCGCCGGCGCCGTTCCGCCCGCTTTGCACTCGCCCAACTAGAATAAGCACGATAGGGATCATCACTATGGCGACAATTGCACCGAGGTAGAACACATCAATATAGGCCAAGATTGTCGCTTGCTGTTCGATAAGCTTTCCGATCAGCCCCATAGCCCGCCTGTGGGCGTCCGACTGCGCTGAGCCCTGGTGCATGAAATATTGAGTCATTTTGTCCAATGTAGACTGAAACCGCGGTAAGGATGGCACCGCGTTTTTGATTAGCCGCGCCTGATGAAACTGCGAACGTCGGGCAAGCTCGGCGTTGGCGAGCGAGATGCCAACACTGCCCCCCAGATTGCGTGCGACATTGATGAGCGAAGAGGCTTGATTGGTCTTGTCTGGAGGCAGGCCGTCATAACCGACCGTGCTGATCGGTATAAACAAGAACGGTAGTCCGGCCATCTGGAAGACACGCAGCCACGCGAAGTAGCCGATGCTCGCATAGGGAACCAATGAAGTAGAATACCACATCGATAGCGCAATCATTGTCAGCCCGAGCGTCATCAGGTATTTCGGCTCGATGTGGCCGGTCGCCTTGGCCGACCATCGGCATGAGAAGCAGCATTGCAATACCGCCCGGCATTAGCGCGAGTCCGGACAAGCATTGCCGTGTATTGGAACGACGTTTGCAATAACTGCGGCATGATTTGGTTCGAACTGTAAAGAATTACGCCGATCATCAACATCACGAAGAAGGATGTTCCGAACTGCCGATGGAAGAGGAGTTGAAGCTCTACCATTGGTTCACTTTTCCGCGTGAGTTCCCAGGGAATGAAGAATAAAAACGAAACGCTGGTGATCAGTGCAAAGCACACGATGTTTGCCGATTGGAACCAGTCATCGATCCGACCTCTGTCGAGCACGACTTCGACACAACCGAGCGTCGTTGCGATCAGTAGGAATCCGACCCAATCCACTTTGAGTTCCGCCGGCTAGCACTACTTTGGCAGATTTACTCACGCCGCTTTTCTGCGCCGAT
The DNA here is from genome assembly GCA_963733645.1 of uncultured Alphaproteobacteria bacterium. GTDB lineage: Bacteria > Pseudomonadota > Alphaproteobacteria > Rhizobiales > Xanthobacteraceae > BOG-931. Next base: position 194,905 of record CAVTFP010000001.1, on the reverse strand, counting down.
CCAGGATTTGCAGTACGGACATCGCTGAGGACTTGATCGCATGACGAGGTCGACGATGGCGTGGCGGACCGCCGGTAACGTCGGTTGAGGAGGTGGGCCGTTGATTTTCTTTCCCCGCCTCACTTTTGTGAGCCGGCGATGTTGGAGGAACGCGTAAGCAATCATCGTCATCAGCGCATGACGATGAAGGCCGTGCCAAGACCTTCCCTCGAAGTGGTCGAGACCGAGTTCCTCCTTCAGCTGTTGATGGGCCTGCTCGCAAATCCATCGTGCCTTGATCGTCGCGGCCAAGCTGCGTAGGTCCATTCCGGCGGGCAAGTTGGCAACATAGTATTTCTTCTCGCCCGACGCGCGGTGCTCGCCGATGAGCCAGGCTTCGTCCCCTGGAAGATGCTGCTGACCCTTATCCCATATCCGCTGCGGAGGTCCGTCCGCGATGCGGACACGGACAGCAGCAAATCGGGCTTTCAGCCGGCCTTTCGTCCCGTTACGCCAACTCACAGTTCTCCACTTGGCACCTGCCAGCATGTCTTCAGCTGCTGTCGATAGACTATCTGGCACGTACCGCTTACGGGGCCGGCCTCGAACTTTGGTAGCTGGCCAAATGAGCTTTACCCCAACAGGGTACACCTTGAGATGACGAGGGATGCCAACAGCCCAGGCAAGCTTGCGAGCCGACAGCCCTTGACGGAAAGGCGCACTGAGACCGTAACCGGCATCAGCCAGCACACAGCGGAAGCGCACGCCGATCGATATCAAGCGATCAATCTCCGCCAGTGCGATCTCGGGCTTTGTCCGTGTTGTTCGATATTCGGCCGGAACACCAGCTCGCTGCAGCCGCTGCCGATCGCTGATCCAACTGTCTGGAAGAAAAAGCCGCAACGCCGCCATCACCGGCACTTCGCCGCGGGCGAGCGTCAGTGACACCAGAGTTTCACAGTTGGCGGTCTTGCCCAGCGCTGAAGCATATTGCGCAGCGACGCCTCAACCGAGTGCGTACCCTTCTTCGGCACCGCCGTATCGTCGATTACCAACACCGCATCACTGCCACCAACGAGCCGATCCGCTTGAATGAGCAGCTCCGTCTCCAATGGCGCCGCGTTCCAGACGCCAGCCGAAACAAAATGATGCAGCTGATCATAACCGCCAGGCGCAAGCCGCTCCGCCATTGGCTGAACGCTCTTGCGATCGCCGGGCCCGATTAGCCCTGCCACATAAAGCGGACACATTCGCCGCCGCGCCTTATGACCCAGGCGATCCAAGAACGGCTTGAGCCAGCCTCGAAGCTCGTCTTCCCAATTCGACGTTGTGCCCAGCATGGTCGGCCCTCCAAAAGCCGACCACATGAAATCATGGAAAAACTGATTTGGGAATCCTGGGCCGCTAAAATTCTGCCAAAGTAGTGCTAGACGGCGTTGACGTTCGCGCTCAAGTGCCTCGGGCTCGTTGACCAGCCATTGCACAAGAGCGAGTGAGACTATCCCGATTGGTACGTTGATGAAGAAGATCCAGTGCCACGAGAAATTGTCGGTGATCCAGCCGCCGAGCGTCGGACCGATCGTCGGCGCAACCAGCACGGCTACAGCATAGAGCGCAAAGGCCTGACCGTGCTGCTTTGGCGGAAAGGTGTCAGCGAGAATGGCCTGTTCGCAGGCCGGCATTCCGCCGCCACTCAACCCTTGCAGAATGCGGGAGATAATGAGAGCGGTCAAATTTGGCGCTAATCCACAAAACAGTGAGCGTCATTGTGAACAGCGCGACGCAGAACATGTAGAACCGTTTACGTCCCATCACATTTGACAGCCACCCGCTGGCCGGCAGCGCTACGGCAGTGGCGATGAGATAGGTCGTGACCACCCACGTGCTCTCGTCAACGCTTACGGCGAGGCTGCCCGCAATATAGCGCAGCGACACGTTAGCAATCGCGGTGTCGAGTACGACCATAAAAGTAGCGATGGAGACGACAACGGCGACGAGCCAGGGATTGCGATCGCCCGCGGCGGAGCGGCTGTTATCCCAACCGGCAAATGGTGGCGCATTGCTCATGGCCCCCTCACCGTCGGGACGACCGACATGCCGGGTCCGAGCAGCACATCAGGTACCTGGTCGAACACGATTTTGACCGGCACGCGTTGAACGATCTTCACGAAGTTGCCGGTCGCATTTTCGGCCGGCAGCAGACTGAACTGCGTATCACTGCCGGCTTGAATGCTGTCAACGTGACCTTTGAATGTTCGGCCGGGAAAGGCGTCGACCGTTATATCGGCGGGCAACCCTGGCCGGATCGAGTTGCAGTCTGTGTCTCCTTGAAGTTCGCCGTCACCCACACCTCGGGTGGCACGAACATCATCAGCGTTTGGCCGACTGCGGCGTAAGCGCCTTTGGCAGTCGAGAGTTTCGTCACGCGGCCAGCGACCGGGGCCGTAATGACGGTGCGCGACAGATTGGCCTCGGCCTGCTCGTTAGTTGCCTGCGCATGTGTCAACTGCGCTTCCGCGACATCATTCTGTGTTTGGAGCACGGCCCTTTGTTTCTCGGCGGCAATGGCGTTCGCCTGTGCGGCGGCGAGCGAAGCCCGACGCTGAAGAAGATTCGAAGCGTACTGCTGCGCCTGTTCCTGGGTGCCGGACCCTTTGTTCGCGAGTTGCTGGTAGCGCTCGGACTGCTGTTCCGCGAAGGTGAGCGCCGCCTCCACCTCAGCGACCTGCCTCTGCGCCTGATCAATCCGCGCACCTCTTGCGCAGCAAGTTGGGCATCAAGGTTGGCGATGCTGGCTCGCGCCTGCGCGATCTGGGCTTTTGACTGATCGACCTGCACCCTGAAGTCGCGTTCATCGAGGCGGACCAGAACGGTGCCGGCATCGACAATCTGGTTATCAGTTACCGGGACGTCGACAATAGCGGCGCTGACCTGCGAACTGATCGGTATCGTACGGGCATCAATGAAGGCGTCGTCAGTCGATTCGAAATACCGTGTGCGCAGCCACCACGAGGCGGATGCAACCGCCCCGACAATGACCAGTGTGGCGACGACCAGGACCAGAGCACGCCGATGACGCAAACTGTCACGCCATCTGAATTTGTTCTCCGCGCCGCTTTGGGCAGGCTTTGCTTCATAAATGGGAGCGGTTTCGGAACGCCGCTCGCTTTCGACGCGCTGATCCATACGCGTTGACCCCTTGCTGTTCCAAACAGATCTGCGCTCGCGCCAGAACTGGCTAGTGGATGGAATCTAACACTTGGTGCCCACGCCTGACAGCGGCGATGATTTTGTCGGGGTCTGCGGTCCAGATGAAGGGTTTGGGATCATGGTTGGTCTGCGCGACGAAGCGGTTGATGGTGGCTTGGAGATCGACCACGCATCGGAAGACACCGCGCTTCAGTCGCTGCTTGGCAAGTTTGGCGAAGAACCCCTCGACGGCGTTGAGCCACGAGCACGAGGTCGGCGTGAAGTGGAAGGCGAAGCGCGGGTGTCGGTCGAGCCATTGACGCACCTTCGGATGCTTGTGGACGGCGTAGTTGTCGAGGATCACGTGCACAAACTTTCTGGCCGGCACCTGCGCCTCAATGGCATTGAGGAAGCGGATGAACTCCTGGTGCCGATGGCGCTGCATACATCGGCCAATGACTTTGCCTTCGAGCACGTCGAGAGCAGCGAACAGCGTCGTTGTTCCGTGGCGCTTGTAGTCGTGGGTCATTGTGCCGGCACGGCCTTTCTTCATCGGCAGGCCGGGCTGGGTGCGGTCGAGGGCCTGGATTTGCGACTTCTCATCGACCGAGAGCACGATGGCATGGGCGGGCGGATCGACATAGAGCCCGACAACATCGCGCAGCTTGTCGATGAACTTCGGGTCGTTGGAGAGCTTGAACTGCTGGACCCGGTGCGGCTGGAGACCATGCGCGCGCCAGATGCGTTGGACGGAACTTGCGCTGATGCCGACGGCTTTCGCCATCATGGTGGCGGTCCAATGGGTCGCCTCGGCGGGCGGATCGGTGTGGGTGAGCATAACGACACGCTCAGCGATATCCGACCCAAGTGGCGGGATGCGCGAAGGTCGCGTCTTATCGCGCAGCAGGCCATCGTAACCAGCCTGCATGAAGCGTTCCTGCCAGCGCCACACACAGGTTTTCGACTTGCCGGTCTGGCGCATGATCTCATTGGTGCCGACGCCGTCAGCGCTCAACAGGACAATCTCGGCCCGCCAGACATGCTTATGCGGTGCGTTGCGATCCCGCGCGAGAGTGGCCAGGCGGCGGCGATCAGCGGGCTTGAGAGTGATGGAAATTCCAGTTCGCATGCGTCAAACTCGCACGTATCGAGTTCCGCCGGGAATCCCCTCGGGGATTCAAATGTCAGGTTTGATCCACTAGAATGGGCAAATGCAAAAACCACCGATTGACCTAATCTAGCCACTAACGAGGGCGGAAGCCAGTCATGACGGGCTTGGACGTCAGCGCAGTTGCAGCCTTTTGGTTGAGCTCGTTGAGCCTCGCTGCGTCGATATCTAGCATGAATGGAATCCACGCGTGACGTCAGCCAATTCGTTCTTCACTCGGATTATTCGGATGTTCGGCTAGCGCAGGAAGCGGAACTCTACCGCCGTCATCGCCTGATCGATGGCCCTGACCCATACAAAGCCCCGGCTAACGCACCGTCTTCGCGGTGGGATGACGTGGTCAATGTCCTCTGTGGATGGCTCCCGCATTGCAAGAGGTAAATTGGCGCGGTGGCATTGGTCGGGTGCAGTCTTCTGTCCGGCCTGTTGATGCAGTCGATTGAGACCGCTGGCCCTGATGGAGTCCGCGAACAAGGTCCCATTCTGTTGTGCAGGCTATGATGCCTTGGACATTGGGTGGGTTGTCCCAGTTCCCGGTCTGACCGGTTTGCCATCACGTCGCATCGCTCTCGCAACCTTGTGAATTATCTCCTCTTCAGCTATTCGTGCATTGCCTGACTATGCGGCCAGTACCGGCCGGTGGCCGGCACGGTAGATTTCGCCGCGTGTCATGATTGCCCAGATGGTGCGTGCTGTCTTGTTTGCCATCGCGACGGTTGCGACCCGCACGGGCTTTCGCGCGAGTAGATTGGCTAACCGTGGATCGATCTTCTCGGGCCTGGACTTTGCACGGCTCACAAGTGAGGTCATGCCGACAATGAGCAGCTTACGCAGGTACTTGTCGCCCATCTTAGTGATGCGGCCGAGCCGCTCTTTGCCACCGCTCGACTTCTGAAGTGGCGTCAGTCCCAACCAGGCGGCGAACTGCCGCCCCGAACGGAACTGATGTGGGTCGGTGACCGATGCGGCAAGCGCCGTCGCTCCGACCGGCCCGATGCCGGGGATCGTCATGAGACGCCGCGCGACATCGTTGCCACGTTGCCAAACGAGCAGATCGCGATCGATTTGGCGAAGCCGAGCGTCGATGTCGAGTGCCTGCTGTGACAGCATGCCGACCATCCTCGCGGCTTCAATCGGAACGTCTGGTGCTTCACCATCGACGATCCGTCGCGCCATCAGCAGCGCCCGTCCGAGCCCCTTGGCGATGTCGATGCCAAACTCAGCGAGCAAGCCTCGGATCATGTTGACCATCTGCGTGCGCTGCTTGACCAGCAGATCGCGCGTGCGATGCATCGACAGCGCCGCCTGCTGCTCAGGCGACTTCACCGGCACAAACCGCATCGTCGGCCGCGTTACCGCTTCGCAAACCGCTTCGGCATCGGCAGCGTCGGATTTCCCTCGCTTCACATACGGTTTGACGTAAGCCGGCGGCATCAGGCGCACTTCGTGGCCGAGTTTGATCAGCTCACGCGCCCAGTGATGCGACGTGCCGCACGCCTCGATCCCGACCAGGCACGAAGGCAACTTGGCAAAGAACGGCAGCATCTGCGCCCGTCGCAGAGCCTTGCGGACAACGACCTGACCGCTCGCATCAACACCGTGAACCTGAAAAACGTTCTTGGCCAAGTCGAGGCCGATCGTGGTAATCTGCATAGCGGATGGCTCCCATTTCGCTCGTGAACGCCTGATGGCCTTCACACTTTGGCACCCAGATGCCGTGAGCGGGAGCCATCCACCTCATCTGTTGTTGGCCGATTTTGTTGTAGAAGTCGGGCTTGAAGGGATGCTGTCGGCCCGAGAGTGTTTTACGGCGTCGGAACCATGGCTTTACGCCATGAAGCGAAGCGGTGGGACTGACGCTATGGAACCACTGGCGCTACAAACTGAATGTGCTGCCTACGCAACGTACAGAGTTGGTGTGATTGGTGGCGGTCGTGCGACCTGATTTGCCAGTCTGCGAAGGTTTTGCGCGATTGCCGCCATCGTGAACTCGAACTGTGCTCCGCTCGGGCCGCGAAGGCGTAAACGGTCAAGCCGCAGAATGCGCTTGAGGTGAGCGAACAGCATCTCGACCTTCTTGCGATCACGGCGCGATTGCGCGAATGCCGGCGTTTTGGCGAGAGAGCGGGTAGCGTCTCGGGCTTCCTCGTAGATGCTGCGCGGGATTTTCCGCGGACGCCTCTTTGGACAGCAGCGCGCCTTGAGCAGGCAGCTACGACAATCGAGCACACTCGCGAAGTAAACCAGCGTAGTCTCTCCATCGTTGACCAACCTGTCCTGTTCGTGCAGGCGGCCTGGGTCGTGCTGATCAAGCCGAAGAGCTGGAACGCCACGGGCTCAAGCCCTGGATCAAGGCCGCCAAGAAGCGGCTGCACCGCAACGTGCTGGCGATTGCGCTCGCCAACAAGCTTGCTCGCATCGCCCGGAGCGTCTCGCTCGTGGCCGGAACTTCGAGGCTAGGACGAATACTAACGCAACCGCCCAAGCTGCTTGATCGTCCAACGCGAAATGAGCACCGAAAGATGAGGAGCCCGCGATGGCGTAGTCAGATCGATACGACTTACCCGCCGAGGTCTGCGAGAGGACGAGACGAGATGGAGGTTCGGTCTTCCCGGCGCATGCGAACAAGCCTCCATGCCGATCAGGCTCGGCGGCATGTTGGCGAACCGCGCTTCGACCTCGCGACGCGACCACTTCTGGCGCAGAACGATTGCACCGCGCTCATCGAGACCACGATGTGGAACGAGTTCTTGCCTATATCGATGCCGATGACCGCAACCGTGCTGTCGAGACTTTGAGACATGGCGTGCTCCTTGTCGTTGACGCCCGGCCAGCTTCCATCGCTGGCAAGGCAGGAGCACGGTCGGACCATCCCATTAGCGGACACGGATGCAGTGGACCTGTTCGCCTTCGTCCGGCTGAAAGTAAACCGAGAAAGTATGGACCTGTCCCGGTGTAACTCCAGTTACGCCGGTATAGAGAAAGTGTGCTCCGTTATCGCCCGATTCGACCAGCCTAGACGCTGATGTCCCACCATAGGGTGCTTTCGCGGCAGCAGGTTCAATCGACGCCAACTGATAGCGCGTCCATCTAGGATGCACGAAGATGTTATGGTGCCTCACGCTCTCGACGACCTCAGTGGTCAGTTCGATTATCTGATCTGCAATTCCCTCATTGAAGGCCTCAAGTCTTTGCCGAAGATCTAATCCTTCAGCGTGTTCATTCGGCATGGCCACAACTATGCTGGCCCGGTAATACGTAAATACTCATGTCGCCACTGCGGTCCCGCTGTGCAGCTCGTTATCCTGGTATTCGGTACCTGGCCGCGCACCACCATTCGTCCGAGGAAAGAACGGAGGAGCCGACCGTCGATTCGTCTTGCAAACCGAGATAGATGTCGACCGCACCACTGACAATCTTCCTCGTGACGAACTGCGGCGAGCGGTAGGACAGTTCGTGACTGAACAAGATGCCGGAGCAGCAGAATACGCCCTGCTCTTGGCGGTAGATGCCGCAAACGTGCATTCCCGCCTGCGTTTGAGACAAGCCTGTCAATCGGCTTCTCAATCGGCTTCCATGAAAATCTCCCCGGCGATACGTAACCGCACTGCCCATTCGGTCGGCATAAAAAGAAAAGTTTCGTGTTGTTGGTGTTGTTGTCGTTATTCGAACCGAAGAGCAATTTCTTCGAGTGGAACCCCGGAGACCGTGGTAGTCCAGCTCTGACCCAAGCTGACCGGCATTGCGAGCGTCAACGTTCCCGTTGAAATAATTTCGCCCGCGCGTGGTGGTGAGTTATACGGATCGTTCGCCAGCAATTCGATTAGATGGCGTAGCGCTAAAAGAGGGCTATCGAGTACGAAACCGCCGCTCCCACGCTGGATTAGTTTGCCGTCGCAGTAAAGCTCGACCCTGAAGGTCGCCAGTTCTCGTTGCCACTCTGTCTTGCGTGGTGCGACCGCGTGGCGTGCCCCGATCACCAGTGCGCCGTGGAGGCCATTTTGCGACGATTGTGTCGGGGGCCGCAAATTTCCAGTCTGGAAAAATCGACTGCACAACCTCATAGCCAAGTGAGACCCATTCGATGCAATCAAGCAACGCGGCTTCGCTCATGCCCGGTGACGGTGCCGCCTTCAGGCCAAACATGATTTCCGGCTCGATGCGAGGCTCTACGAAATTATTGACGCGCAGAGCCTTCGTGTATGCGAGTTCGTGCGTGGTGCGGTTGGTGGCATAGCCCCAAATCGGTGCCTGGACGCCGTAGGTCTTCCACATTTCGCGGTTTGTGAACCCGATCTTGCGACCGGTTATTTTTTCACCGCGGGTCTCGAAAGCGGCGCGAAGCAGCGGCATAACGCGATAGGCTTGGTCGAGCGTCAATCCACCAGGCCGGGAGGTGAAGGTGGGAATTTGACTATGGCCAACCAAAGACGCGACGACTTCCTCGGCAACGGTTTTGAGATCGAGCGTTTCAGTCGGTGCATCCATACCCGGACTTTATGCGAAGTCATGGAGAGCACAAGCGGTGCGCGAATGTCTGCCTGTGGCCCAGGCTGTGTGAGAAAGGCCTCGTATCGGCACCGCGCGCAGAACTCTGCTGGCATTCGCGCGCCGAACGCAATTTTCCTGGAATCCATTCTGCGAGCCGCCCGTGACACTCCCTGGGGCTTCTGTTGGCGTCCATTTGAATACGCAAGTCCCCGGCTCAAGCAGCCAAGGCCTCCAGCAGCGCTGCCACGCCGATGATCGCCATCACGCGCTTCATGTTGTAGGCGAGCACATTGAGTGCCATCTCAGTGGCCACTTTGGGCAGCCTCTTCGTAAGAAAGTGCGTCCATCCCATCCAGCATTTGATCGTGCCGAACGGATGCTCCACTGTCTGACGGCGGACACCCATTGCAGCGGGGTTGTGGTCAAGCCGATCCTGAACTTTCTCTAGAACGGCTTCGTGCTCCCATCGTGTGATGCGGCGTTCGGTGCCCGTCGTGCACTGAGCTTTTAGCGCGCAGGTTTTGCAGCCGCTTGTCCAATAGCGGCGCAGCGTCTTGCCGTCCTCTACGTTCGTATAGCGATACGTTAGCCGCTCGCCGGCGGGACAGCGATAAACATCGTCGGCAGCGACATAGACGAAGTCCTGTTTGCCGAAGCGGCCAGCAGCCTTGGCACCCGAGGTCATCGGCTTCGGCAATGTCACGGTGATGTCGGCGTCCTCGCAAGCCTTAATCTCCTCGCCATCGTAATAGCCGCGGGAGCATCTTAACGCCCATCTCGGTTCGCGCCTGCTCGGCCATAATCGACAGTTGATGGCGGTCGGTGCCGACGTTCGTCACCTCGTGGGCCACAATGAGATGGTTCTTGGTATCGACTGCGGTTTGCACATTGTAGCCGACGATTCCGGTGTCCTTGCCGCTCGTCGCCATCGAACGTGCATCGGGATCGGTCAGCGAGATTTGCTTGTCCTCGCTCTTCGTCAGCTCGGCACTGATCGCATCGAGCCGTGCGATCTCTTCGTTCAGTTTCTCGATTTTGTCCCTGAACCGCGCAACCTTCGCCTCCGGCACCGCATCACCACGACGGTCGGCAGTCTCCAGTTGCGCTATGTAGCGCGCGATGCTCTCCTCGATCCGCCCCAGACGCCGTTTCATCTTGGCCTCGGTGAAGTTCTTATCGCGCGCATTGACAGCCTTGAATTTGGAACCATCGATGGCGACGCTCGCCTCGCTCAGCAAATTAAGCTCGCGGCACACCGCCACGAAGTTACCGCAGACCTCACGAATGGCCTTGCCATTGTCCTTACGGAAATCCGCAATGGTCTTGAAGTCCGGCGCCAGCTGTCCCGTCAGCCAAATCAGCTCGATATTACGCTGGCATTCGCGCTCAAGGCGTCGGCTCGACGGAACCCGATTGAGATAGCCATAAATGTATATCTTAAGCAGCGTCGCCGGGTGATAGCAGGGCCGTCCTCTTTCCAGCGGCGCAACCCGACCAAAACCAAGCTTGCCAAGATCAAGACCGTCAACAAAAGCGTCAACCGCACGAACCGGATTGTCCTCGGCCACATAGTCTTCAAGTTCGGCTGGGAACAAACTGCTTTGGCTCCGATCAGTCCCCTCCACAAAGCCTGACATTCATCGCTCCCGACCGCCGATTTAAAAAATTATAGCATCCGTGCGACTTTTCACACAGCCTGGGCCCTTAGTGACCAATTGCAGCGCAGTACTATGGATCACCGGATGACTCGCCCAGACTTGACGGACCCAAATCCGCCTCGCCCATTGATCTCACAGACAACAGCGGGCGCCGGTTTTGGCCGACACCCGCTGATCGATTGCACTCGGAGAGCGATCACATTCCGGCATTGATTTCGGTCTGCAGCGCTGCGGCGTTCGCCGCTTCGTTTTCATGCTCCGCAGCCGCCATGGAGGCCGTCATAGCCATGTCGTCGTTCAAGTTCTGCTCCGAAACAGCCGCTGCGGAGGCGGCAGCCGCGTCGCTCGCGCTGTTGTCGATTGGCGTCGAGGTGGTCGGAGAGTCAAAGGACGGGTCATACGTACCGGACGACCGGTGCGACGCCGCCTGCCTCATCGCACTCTGCACGATGCCGGCGTATTGCGGCGGCACCATACCGAGCATCGTTCCGACCAGTTGTCCGACGTCGATGCCCGGTCCGGCACCAAAATATCCGCCGACTGGATACGGGTAGGCAGGCCGCGCAGCGGCATTGAACCTGCCGTTCCTTGGCGAGTTTGGCCCCGCCGCGGACGTGTAATTTGGATAGGGCGGAATTGCCGCAACGTCTACACCCAGCCGAGACGCGGCCGGCGGCGCTGTTCTCGCCTTGACGTGTGCCGTGGCGGCCATCGCGTGTCCGCCCATGGCGAGGGATGCCAAGACAAGACCAGTCGAAATGAACGATTTATGGATAAGCGATCTCATGGCACTCTCCTTATTTGGTCGGCGTTGAGCCGACGAGAATCCCGAACGCTGTATGATTGAGGGTATGCCGCGAGGCTGAACAGCAGATGGCCGGCGGATTAATTGTCGTCCAGAATTGGTAAGCCGGTAGCGAAAAACGAAGATGTGAGCGCGGCCTAACTGGCCCCAGAGCCGTTCGACTTCTGCCTGTCGCTACGGCTGCTATTGGCCGCCCTTAGACCAATTGCGGCGCTGTAATATCCCGGTCGTTACTGGCGTCATAGCGGATATCGGGCGGCTGAAGCGGCGACTTGTTTCTGTCGAGACTGACCTAAGCAGACATCGGAGGTCATTTTTGTTGTGATGCACAAGTCAAGCTCTCATTCCCGCGGCTCTACGGTCTTTGCGGCAGTTGATCGCCCCGGAGCGGTCAATGGCGCTGTGAAGCAGCGACCACAGGGTGAAACGGGTTTAAGCTAAATACTTCCCGTCTCAAGGCTTGCCAGCCCATTCGGATAAATGCGAATTTTAATGCTGGTTTCCGATACATCTAGCAATTCCTATTAAGGCACCATTGTGGACCCGAAAATATTCATCACGTACTCCTCAAAGGATGAGAAGGTCGCCCGGACCATCTGTACGGCTCTCGAAAATCGCGGACTTACTTGCTGGATTTCTTCCCGCAATGTCAAACCGGGCCAGAATTATCAGGAACAGATTGTCAAGGCGATCCGCGCCGCCAAGATCATGGTGCTGGTTTTCACCACCAACGCTAACAACTCCAACGAGATAAAGAAGGAGCTCTCGCTCGCTAGCCAAAATAATTTGATCATCATTCCGGTTCGGATCGAAGATGTGCCCCCAAATGAAGCCTTCGCATATGAATTTGCGACCCGCCAATGGATCGACTTTTTCGGCGACTGGGAAAATTCAGTCACGCGATTGGTCGAACTGATCGCCACATCAATCGACGATTTATCTTTAATGGGCAGTGCGCTAGCTCCGTCTTTCCGCAAGGCCGGTCCGATCTCCTTCATTCGGCGGCCAGGTCCGCTATGGGCAGCCATCTGCAGCCTTGTCGTCGTCGTCGCCGCTGGCGGGTATAAAGTCGTCACACTAACAAAGCAGCAAGCGGTCACGACGGTCCCCGCAGCTTCGCCGCAGTCGTTGAAACCGTCTCCCCAAGTGGAAGCGCAAGTTCCGCCTCAGGCTGTGGAAGAGAAAATATTGGATGGTGCCGGCAATACCGCCTCCGCGCAGTTTGGCGGAGCGCCGTATTGCTCGTACAGGGTGAGCCTTCAAAATTCGGAACTGAACGCTGCTGTCGCCGCACAGGGGAGTATTAAGAATGCGGCTTTATCATTGATAATGATGGAAAGCACTGTTGGTTCGTGCCCCTTCCCGCCGCTAGGTAGGCAGTCGCACACCTATTCCGGTGACGGGACGATAGATGGGTCAAATATCAGGCTCACGCTAAATCCAGCGCCAGATAACAAACCACAAGCCTCGGCTACATTCAGCGGCCAGATGGTCAATGGCAGATTAGTCGGAACGATCACGGTCCATCGTCTTAATCCGCGACCTATCTTGGCTTGGACCGTCCAAATTTCAACTCAATAATTGATCTGCGATTTTCGTTGCCCGTTTCGGAACTCTCGACCGTCGATTTCGATATCGCTCAAATTCCACAACGGCATGATGGCTCGTGCCGCAAAGTTCTTTAGGATATTGTGAGGAACGACGTCACCGAGCCGGCGCGTCCGGATTGTATGGGAGGATGTGATGAATTCCGCTAACGCGGTCCTGCGGCGCGACGTGCTGATGGCTGCAGGTGCGAGCCTCGCCACGAGCCTCCTGGAGGGAACAACCGTCCAAGCGCAGGCGCAAGCCCCGGACGTGGTGAGCAGCACTAGCCCCGCGATTTCCGAGTTCAATGGCAAGCTCTACGCCGTTTGGAAGGATGCGACCGATGCGGGCCTATCGTACGCTTCATTCGACGGCTCGACATGGTCGGCGCAGGCGCGGATACCCAAAGTGGCAAGTAGTGCGGGCCCGTCGCTCGCAGCCTTCGACAACAAACTTTACGCCGCGTGGAAAGGCAGCAACACCGACCAGCGCCTCTGGTACGCCTCCTTCGATGGATCGAAATGGTCGCCACAGGCACAAATCCCCGGCGCGGCAGGCACCAGCGGTCCCGTACTTTCCGTGTTTAATGGGAAGCTCTACGCTGTGTGGAAGGGTTCGGGCGCCGACGTTGGGTTCCCGTGTGCGGCGTTTGATGGCTCGACGTGGTCGAATATGCCAAACGTACCGAGCCCGGTGAACGCGCATCCTTTCTCACCCCAAACCATTGCCAACTCGGGTTTGTCGGGCGCAGGCGGAGTTGATCAGGGAAAGTATAACGATTGCGTCTTCGAGGCGTCGGCGGCCGCTGTGGCGACGACCGCAAGGGGACAGCTGGCGATTTCCCAGGCAATCGAGCAGAATTCGGATGGCAGCTTCACGGTCACGTTCCCAGGAGCGCCGAAAATCCCGATCAAGGTGACGCAGACCAATCTGAAAACCACCGCCGTGCACGACAGCGCGACCTGGGCAGACGTTCTGGAAGCAGCGTTAATCATCTCGGACCCAAATTTTGCCAATGGCGCGAACCTTCCTGCCGGTGCAACGGGCGCGGCGGACGGCTCTAAGCCGACGCCAGCCCAATATGCCCTGCACCTACTTACCGGGAGTCCAGCATCCAAGGATGTGGCCTCGTCATCGAAGATTGGCAATGAAACCGCTATGGCCCTAGGCAACGGCCAGCCCGTCGTCGCCTTTTGCGCCAACAACGACGGCGGAGCACTTGTGTCCGGGCACGAGTGGACAGTCACCGCCTGTGACCCGAAAGCCAACCGGATCATCCTTCGCAATCCATGGGGTAACTTTAAGACTGCGGGCACGTCCAAAGCCGGCGTCGCGTACGACGGTAATGCCGAAGTCACCATGACCCTGCAGCTGTTCGGTCAATTCTACAAAGAAGTCACCTTCGGCTACTACAAGGCCTAACCGGCGAGCCCGAGCCGCGTCATCACTACCTTCGTCCACGCCAGAGCCTCAGCCGCACATCCGCGACTGAGGATGACGAAGTCGTCGGCATACGCGACGACGTGTGCGCGGAACGCTTTCCCGCGTCTGGTCAGCCGCCAGTACTTCAGGAACCGGTTCATATAGATGTTGGCAAGCATCGGGCTCACGACGCCGCCTTGAGGCGTGCCGCGTGCGTTGCTCTTGCCACCACTGATGCGCCGGGTCCCGTCTTCTTCATCCCGTTCCTCGATCGGCGCTTTCAGCCACAGCTTGATCAGCCGCAGCACGTGCCGGTCCACGATGCGGCGAGCTACTGACTTCAGGAGCTCGTCGTGTGGGATCGAATGAAGTAGCGGGATAAGTCGGCATCGACCACGTCGGTGTATCCCGGCAAACATGCCGGTGCACTTCCTTGACCGCGTCCACCGCCCCGCGTGCGGGACGATAGCCGTAGGCATTGTCCTCGAAGTCAGTCTCAAAGATTGGTTCCAGCACAAGCTTGGCCGCGGTTTGGACTACTCGATCCCGGATGGTCGGAATGCCGAGCGGTCGCTCGCCTCCATCCGGTTTCGGGATCATCACACGCCGCACCGGATCGGGCCGGTACGTCTTCGAGATCAGTTCCTCACGCAAGTCTGCCAGCCAGTTCTCTAAGCCCAACGTTTCGATCGCCGCGAAGGTCATTCCATCCGTGCCCGGCGCACCTGCATTGGCGCAAGCCAACGCATAGGCATGGCGGAGGATATCTTCGCGACAAATCTTGTCGTAGAGCAGATAGAAGCGGAAGGCAGGCTCCGCCTTCGCCTTGCGATACAGCTTTCTCTGAAGGCTCCGGATCGCAGTCGGTGTTGCCAGGCTCATCGCCAATCACCTCACCTCGCCATCTTCGAAAGCACACCAGAAGTCAGGGTCCTTTGCTCCGCCGGTATTGCCCGGCCTCAACGCTCTTACGACCTGTCCACTCCCGCCATGGCCACCGCCTGTCGCGATGTTGAGGTCACTACCCTCGCCCTTGGCGGGTCTCCCCCGATTACCCGAACCACCTTTCCGACGTGCCGTGCCCACTACCCCGGCGAATCAAGCGGGTGCGCGTGTCGATTGCTTCCCCGCTCATGCAGCCTTCCCCAAATGGCCGAAGGGTCGGCATCCGCATTGTCACTTTCGAGGCCTGCTCAGGCTTCACTCACGTTACGGCCCATCAGATCGCTCAGTCGCCCAAGGCGACCTTTGTCACGAGGCTCCAGCACAGCAAGTTACCCGACCGAGCCGCTCGTCAGCTTCCAGATCAATCGACAACTCTCTGGGTGGAATCTTCCTCCACTGATAGTTCGCGCCTTCGGGGGCACGGCCAAAGCGACTTTGCTCGGCTAACGGAAATCGCTCGCTTTGACCCGGAGCGTGCGAATGCTGCTCCATTTCGCTGCAACGCAGCAGGTGAAGCGGGTAGCCGTAGTCGTCAAGGTAATCGACGCGGCCCTACTCGCGTCGCTTGACATCAGTTGGCCAAGGCAGAGCAATCTTACCGTCGAATATATTCACGTATCGGTTCGGCAAGGAGTTGAAGTTCCAGCCCTACTAAGGTTGCCTGCGTGTTGCCTCATTGTGAGCCGACCCTGCCAAAGCTTTTCCTTTATTCTGGCAGTTTCACCACACGATAAAGAGGAGGGTCTCATGAGGAAGCTTACAACGGAGCTACCGCCGCGGCGCTGCTACTGGGGGCGATGGCACTTACAGCCAATGCGCAAACCCATCACTGGCGCCGGCCTTAATGCGCAAACCCAGAACGCTACCCCGATTGTGAAGCAAGCGGCGTGTCGGGGATTTGGCGCCCATTGCCCCCCTGGCTACGTATGGGCTTGCGGCCCTTACGGTCGCTGCGCGTGCGCGCCTCTGCTAGGCTGTAGGTTTGCCGCGACTCTCACTTCGCTGCTCGGCGCAATAGATCGGGCAGCCTACCGATGTTTGCACTCTGAAATAGAAAGACCGTCTCGCGGCGGTCTCGAAAATCTATTCAATGTTTGGTTTAGGTAGGTGCGAGGCTTATGGCCCGTTTCTGCCGCGCCGGTCAGCCACTTTTGAGTTCGCTCTCAGGACTACAGCAGCCGCGCCGCCTGTAAGGTGGCGCGGCAGACGCCGACCCAAATCGGACCATCAGTCGAAACGATATGCTGTTATGCAAAACGCAGCCTGCCGATGGTAGGCTGCGATATTAGAAAACCTGGCGCTTGGCTCACGGTAAAATGCGTAATCGGAATAAGGAACAGAATTCCAACGGAGACACACCGCTTCCGGCAGTTTCAGCCAATACTTTAGCACGCTGTCTCGGAGTGACACCGAAGGTTGTGTACGATCTTGCGAAGGAGGGCGTCATCGAACGCGGTGCTGGCCGTCTCTACCCGCTTGAAGAAAGTGTGCTGCGGTATTGCGATCATCTTCGGCGGCAGGTGAGCGGTTCAACTCAGACGGCATTCGACCCGCCGGAAACGGCTAAAACCCGATCTGATTACCCGCCCACCCCGGACGCTGGATCGTAGCGCCTTTGTATAACCGCAGCGAGTAAACCGCGCACTGACCTTTCGCGCCGGCTTAGGCCGGTTGCTCTTGGCCCGATGAGAATTGAACCCCGATTTTGTTTTGGCCGCTCCAAACAATCCGGCAGCCATAGCGGAGATGCCCGTGGCGGGAAAGCCATAGACTGAATATTTCGGGGAGGTCATCGACGTCATCGACGGTCAGCTTCGCGCCGCTGTCGGAAATATCCACCACGATGCATTTCCGGAGCGGCTGGTTGTCTCCGACGCTGATCCAAGCCGGCCGGTCAACTTTGTCGCGACGCTCTTGGCGCATTGTGAATGTCATAATGCACTCCACCAGCAATCCACGTGTCCGGTGAACCGTAACGCCTGTTTACCTTCGGTGCTCAACTGCAAGTTAAACTAACGATGAGCGTGTTACGAAAACTCCAATTGAGACTTATCATTTCGAACTGTATTTGAACCTACTTTTGAGACTAGTTTTGTCTAATGGCTCCGCGCTTTGAATCCTGCCGACTGGTGTTGCTTAGCGCCGTCGATGCAATGCTGAAGCATCTAAAGCTTACAGAGGGGACGGGGGTGTGGCTTCGCCCACAGCCATAAATCCAAAAACATTCGCAAAGGTGATGGGTCGAATGCCGGGCAAAACGCGGCGCGCTGACCGTCACCAGCCCGGATCTCGGTGGGTCCGGGGTTGTTTCAATCGTAGAACTAATCGCGAAACGGGGTGCGGGCCCACCAGAGTGCCACTACCACCACCACAATAAATGTCGCCGCCACCAAAACGCCATGACCAAAAACCATGGAGTGATAATACGGCTCTGTGACGATGGCCGCCAAGATCGCCAACAGCGTAATGCCAAACAGAATGGACCTGCCGATTCGGTTGAGCTTCCGCTCGATCCGATCGAGCCGATCGTGTTCAGACATCCACTCGTTCCAATAGACGAAGATCATCTACTCCTTCCACTTGGACCTGCCGGCCCGTCTTTACGACGGCGGGAGGACGGCAACGATAGCGACTCGGAACCGCTCCCTGAAATTCTCCGGTGGCTCGCGAGTTAGTGCGAATATTCACGCTTTTCGGCATCCAGCAAGACCGCCCATTGTGTCGGTCGCCACTTGGCCCAACCTTGAAGGGGCAACCAAGGTCTTTTAAACGACGCATCGGAGCGCTAGTCCCCGATTCGCCTCGATGGCGGACGAGAGGCGCGGCTGTTTTCGGAGGTCAGATAGTCGCCGCGCTGCCAGCGACGTGGCGAGGCAGGAATTTGATCGATCCCGGTCGCGATTGAATTATCACGCAAAGCCGAACGCTGATCGGAAAAATTCAGCTCACGTTGATACGCCCCTCGTTGAGCGACCACGCATAAAGCTCGTATTTACGAACGCCAGAGGCATGCATCGGGTCAGAATCGGCAATGCGGCGAGCGTCACTCTCGTCCTTAGCTCGGATTATGATCAGGCCGAATGCCGCCGCCGTCTCACCGGTCTCGTCGCAGGACCCGCGCCGTACATGATACCGGCCCTCTCGAGCGCGATCTGATGTTCGAGGTGCGCCTTGAGGTGTCGCCTCACCTCCTCGGGCGGAGCGACTTTCTCGTTCATACGACCCGAAGCTCCTTTTCAGCATCCGCGCGTGCAACTCTTCGACGCTCAGTTGGCTTTGTGATGTCATCCCTCTGCAATATTTGCTGGCCACTTTGGCCATCGTGTCCGTGTTGGGGAAAAAAATGGCCGCGCCTCTCGCTCGGCGTCGCGGCAGTTGTTGGACCCAAACCAGCGTTTGCCACCGCTAATTACCGCACTGCAGAGGCTTATTCGATCACCGCGTTCGCGCGGTGGCGGGTAGTGCACAACGGATGCATCAGATCAGAAGCCGACGCCAGGCGTGACGCTGGGGCGCGCTGCGGGTGTTTGCTCGGGTGATTTGGGCGCCGGCGGGGCTTCCGGCCGGGAGCGGGGCGCGGGCCGCGCCGGTTGATCATTTCCCTTTTGACGAGCGATCGCCTTCGGCTTTTGCATCGTCCGACACATTCTGCCCACGGCGACCTGGCCCTTCCGGCAGATCAGTGGACAAACCCTGTCGGTTCGCTGGCGCAACTCGCCGACGAATGCGCCGGTGATGTCCACGTCGTTGCCGGGCTTCTCCCCAAGCGCATTCCGATAAGCCTGGACGGCGGCCGTGGTCGCGTCATTCAAAGTCCCGTCAAGCGCGCCGCGAAAAGCATCCCAGCCGGGTCAATTCCACCTCGCCGCACCACCAGCCTGGTTTTTCGACTGCAGGCGGTACCACCGTGCCCGGCGGCTGCAATTCGGCTGAAGGACCCTCATGGCGGTAGCAGCGGCACCTGCGGTGGCAGCGGTAACGCCGACGCTGGCGGCGCCAATGGACGCGACGGTGCCGCTGCCGGCGGAATCTCCGCTTCCGCCAAATGCAACTTCGCCGGGCTTCGCTGGAATCGGTAGGGTGCTGAACCAGGAAGACTTCCAGGAATGCACAGTGCCGATTTTCTCGACGACCTGTAGTCGATCTTTTCGCCGTGCAGATCGACGCCCGGTCGGTTGGCCGGCGCAGGAACGAGCGCGATGTTGCGCCCGGGGAGCGAGCCATAAACGAACGGCTCCTGGCGATTGGCGGTCACCCTGAGCACGTCGACAAGCACGCGGCCGAAAGCGAGGCGAATGTCGAGGCCGGGCACGAACAAGTTCGCAGCAGCGCGGCGGTGTAGGTGCTGTGCTCGCCGTCGCCGTCCTCGGCGAGCGAATCCGCTTTCACCGCGTAGCGATCACGTGCCGTTACCGGACCGACCTCCGCCAGGCCGGGCATGACCGCTTGCACCGAACCTTGCTGATTGATCGTCCGTGCGAACGGATCGTCGCGCGACGCATCGAGAATTACGAGGCGCAATCGCGCTGCGCCCTCGACCGCTTTGGCAAGCTGGTCGAGCGTCAGTGCCCGGTCTGCGGCGTCCCGCTCACGCGCGAGCTTCGCGTCGGCCGGGATCAGATAATTGACGCCTTGGATGTCGATGCCGTAGCCGGAAAAGTAAACCACCGCGAATCCGACCTGCGGCGGTAACCTCGAACTGCGCGACCACCTGCTTGAACTGCACGGCGCCCAGGTCGTACTGCGCACTGACGACGTCGAAGCCGGCACTGCGGAAGGTCGCCGCCATGGCCTCGGCGTCTCGTCGCGGATCGATCAGCGCCAGCGCATTCTGATACGCCGAATTGCCGATCACCAGCGCGACGCGACGTTCGGCGCATGCGCGCTCGGCACGGATGAGCAGCAGGCCGAGAGCTAAGCCGAAGACGGAAACAGCGAGCCTGCTCATCCGTTGATGTGCCGGCCGTGCCGGAAGTCGCGGCTCAGTCACGGTCTACTGGCGCTCCGACGGTGCCCCCGTTTGTGAAGACAACCGACCTCAGTAACCGGCAGCGACCGGCCCGACATTGAACCGATAGTTGAAGCCGACGTCGTCTCCCACAAATGCATGCCGACGTTGAGGGCGCTGCCGTCGGATGCGCTCACTGTGGTGTCGCCGAAGCTGACATAGTCGGTTTCTGCTTTGGCGGACCAATTGCGCGTGAGCGCGAATTCGACACCATAGCCGAGCACCCAGCCGCTCCGGTTCACGCTCGCGGTCAAACCGTTCGATGCGGCCCCGCTGGGATTGGCGCAGTAGAGGTGACCACCGGGGTTGTTGCAGGTCGCCGCGAATTGCTCGTGGGTCCAGGCGGCGCCACCTTTGACGTAGAACAGCGCACGCTCCCAAGTGTAACCGAGCCGGCCGGTAACGGCCGCCAGCCAGTCCGCCCGAGCGTTGCAGGTCATCTGAACATCGGCCCCGAGATCGGCGCCGACGTTACCGGAGCCAGATCCACCATCGGACCGCACGCCGTGCCGCCAGAAGTGCTGGTTTTTTCGAGGTCAGCCGCGACGCCGTAAACAAATCGGCCGGACTGATAATCGTAGCCGATCACGCTGCCAAAATCGTAGCCGCCGATGTGGGGACTGACTTCGCCGCCGGCGTAGCCCCAATCGGCAGCGCCCAAGGTGGCGCCGCCGAAGCCGCCGACATAAATTCCGGTCCGTTGACCGCCTGCATAACCGGCGCCTTGTACGGTGCTTTGACCGGCGTGACTCCTCGGATGACGGCCGCATCGGGCGTGAACTGATAACGAATGCCGCCGGTCCCGCTCAGACCTTCTAGATTCGGTCCATCGCGGTAATCGACGCGGGCGAAGCCGAGCCAGCCGGTGCCGACGAGCGCCGCCGATACGCCCAGCGAATATTGGCCGTAGGTGCCAAACGTCGATGTCGAAGACGTATTCGTGAGAATGGTGGCCGTCCCAGCGACCGCTGTACAATTCGGGCACGTCACGCTCGTCGACGTAATATTCGGGCCGAATTCATGCCAGACGCTGACGGCACCGAACGGCTGCCAAATCACCTGACCGGCGTCGATTGACGTACCGACACGAATACCGACGCGGCCGATCTCGCTTTGGATGTCGTTTAACCGCAGCGTCTCGCTGAGATTGTCACCAAATATTGACCCGGGGCTGCCCGGCGGACTGCCCGTGCCGGTGAAGTTCAACGGGTCGACCTTGGTGCGGGATATGATGATTCCGGCCGAAGGCTCGATGAACCAATTGGAATTGGGCACCTGCCACTGGTATGCCGCTGAACTGGTGAACGCGAGGCTGTGCGCGTCGATGCTCTGGCCGAACAGATAAGCTCCGGGAGCACTCATGTTTGTTTGATAATAGTCGGCGCGCAGCAATGCGTCGATTGAAAATCCGCCATAAGTCGCGGCCGCGTAGCCGCCGAAAAATGGGATCTCGGTGGTGCTGGTGAACGGCCCGCCGCCAACGGTCAGGCCCGTCGCGGGATCAACAAATGAAACCGCGCCCTCGACCAGTGTACCCCTCGCTTCTAGAACTCCGGCTGTGGTTCCGAGGTGGATATTCCAGCCGTTGATGTTGAGCCTTGCAAGATCGCTGCCTAACTGCACGCCGCCAAATGTCTCATTCACCTGTTGCGAGCACGCGACGGCTCCGTTGGCTCCTGCCGGAAAACTTGCCGTTGCGGTGGAGCTGGTACTGCTTCTTCATGTCGACTTGGCCGCCGACACCTCTGACCCAAATGCCGTCGCCTTGCTGCTCGGGTGCGGGATTTGGCGGACTGCCGACAAAGACGGTGCTGTTGAGGAGAAACGCCGTGTTTGATGTCGTGATTGTCGCCCCAATCATGGCCGATACGGAGGCCGGGCCAGACCCGAGCGCCGCCAGATTGGGAACTTGGGAGACTGGGTGTGGTCGTACAATTCTGCGCCTGAGCCCCCGAGGCGGCGAAAAGCGACATGATCAGCGCGACCCCAACAATGACGGAACCACGCGTAGCGCTTGCCGAACCTCTGGGTTTTACTGACGCCGACATGGTTTTAGCGTCCCCGACGTGACCAATGACCATCTGAAGAGCCTAGATGTGACATTCCCCCACGTGAGCCACTATAGGCAGCTTTCGGCGGGTGAATGCACGTCGGCGCCACTGTCGTGTGCAGTGACGCATGATTTCCGGGCAGCGTGCCGATTCAGCAACAGTCCCGTCGCAGAGTTGGTTTCCTGACCAGAAATACAACTCCAGCTTGCATTGATTCCGAACTTAAGAGGTCAGCGGGCGATCACGCGCCCGACCCGGAAACCCAAGCCATCGTAGCGGTTATCGATAGGGCCCCGGAGCCGGAAGGCGGACCGCAGGATTTGCGGCAGGTCGGCCCACGAGCCGCCGCGGATGACGCGCTGGTTACAATCACCGGCGGTCCAGGCCGAGCCGTCCGCTGGCGCCCCATCGTAGCTGTCGTGATAGCAGTCCTCGACCCACTCCCAGACGTTGCCAAGCGCATCGTTGAGGCCGAACGTATTGGCCGCGAACGAGCCGGCCGGCGCGGTTTCCTTGTCGTCGAAGGGGCTGCCGCAGGAAAAGCAATCGGCCATGGCCCGGCCGTCCTTCTTGATGTCGTCACCCCAGGAATAGGTGGTCGTGGAGCCGGCGCGCGCGGCGTATTCCCACTCGGCCTCGCTGAGCAGCCGGTAGATCTTCCCGGTCTGTTTCGACAGCCAGCTGACATATTGCTGTGCGTCATCCCAGTTCACCAGGATCACCGGCCGGTCGCCGCGTCCCCAGTCTAAGTCGTCAGGCCTGATGCGGCAGCCGCCAAGCTCGTAGCAGACGTCCCAGTTTTCGAAGGTGACCTCGTCCTTAGACACCGCGAACGGCGTGGCGATGGTGACCAAATGCTGCGGAAACTCGTCGGCATCGGCGACCGCGTCGCTGCTCGGCGAGCCCATCATGAAGCTGCCGCTCGGCACCACCACCATGGCGGGACAGCGGGTGCACTCCTGGAAGTGATCGCCGGCTTTGAGCGCGCTCTCCGCATCGACCGACAGCACCGAGCGCCGCAGATAGAGGTCGGCCAGCAATTCCAAGCGCACGCGATTGGTGACGGCGGCATAGGCGACGCCCGCGCAGCTGATGAGAAGCAGCAGGCCGATCATCGCGCCTCGAAGCAGGCGTCGGCGTCGGGCACTCTTGTGGCTGGCGTCGATCAGCGTTCTGACCAGCGCGAAATTGCCGCCATATCGTTCGGCCCAAGTGCTATTCAATTTTCGATGCTGCCACCAACCCCATCGCTCCTCGGTCGTTGCCGGCGAAAGGATACGGTGCTTGCTCGACTGGAAGCCCTTGGCTTCGACCCCCAGCGATCGCCAAATCAGGCCGTCGTCGAACTCGCGCTTCAACCAGCCGTCCTGCGGATCGGCTAATCGATCCCAGCAACGGATCAGCGCTTCATGGCTGATGTCGATCGGCGTTCCGTCGATGATCGGCTGCGGCGAATAGGGCGTGAGGAAAGACACGCCGTCGCGCCGCAGTGTATCGATGATCTGGCGCAGGCTGTCCTCGCCGATCTCCGTGAGCGCGACGAGATCACGAAAGGCCTGCGGCCGGCGCACCGCATGGCCCTCCGCGTTCAAATCCGTTAGCGCCCGAAACAACCGCTCGGCCGCGTATCGGCGCACCGGATCGGGGGCGGCCTCATCGACGATCGCATCGGCATGGCGCGACAAGAGGCTTGCCAGACCGCCGGCTTCTTCGAGCGGCGAGACTCAAGCACAATCTTTTCGCCCCACCGGGCCTTGGCCACCGCGTTATTCCATATGTACATGAGGCCGTGTTGGATGAGGGGCAATTCGTCCTCGCGCCCGCCGACGTCCGCAATCAGCCGCTCGGCGAGCTCCAAGCTCACTTCTCCGCCGTACAGCAACGCCGGGCGGCGGATGGCGCGCAATCAGGCCGTCGCGATCCATGCGCGGCACGAGGTATTGGGTTCGATTGACGGCCTCGGCTAGCCCATCGAACCGCGCGCATTCGCCGAGAAATTCCGAGCGCATCGTCACGGCAATGTGCACCGCGGCAATCTGGTCCTCCCGCTTCGGCGGCGCGCCGTCCGTTCGGGGATGATTTCACATTGCCGCGAACCAAGAGATCGACGAAGAGTTCGGCCTCCTCCCGACTCGTTTCCTTCTCGAATCGAAAAAGCTCCTCAAATTGGTCGACCAGGATGCACAGTCGCCGGCCTTTGAGGCTTTTGAGCGAGCCGGCGATCCCGGACAGTGTCGCCCCGTTACGGTTGAATTGACCCGACGATCCGGCCGATGCGCTCGATGTCTTCGCCGTCGCCGTCGAGCCGCGCAAATTCCTTCGCCAGATTCCACAACGGCCCGCCCGACGGCCGAATGCTGCAGGTCCGCCATGACGCGCCGGCGCGCAGATGTTGGCGTGCTAGCTTCGGCAATACGCCCGCGCGCACCAGCGAGGATTTGCCGGAACCGGAAGAGCCGTGGATCATCACAAGATGATGGGCGCGCAAGCCGATCGATGACCTCGTCGATCATCTGCTCGCGGCCGAAAAAGATCGACCACTCTTCAATTTCAAAGGGCCGCAGCCCGGGATACGGGCTTTTCGGCCGTGCTGTGGTGAGGAAGTCCGAGCTCGCAGACGACTCGGTGGTCACGGTGCCGCAGCCGGCCGGTCTTGCGTCTGGTTCAGCCAGGCTTGGAACTTACCGCGCCAATCGTCATTGGCGACGTCGAAACGTTCGATGCCGTAACCCGATACGTCGATCGGCAAATTCATCTTGGAGCGGTCGAGCACCGCGCATGGCAGCGGGCTGCCGCGCGCCGACTGGATACGCTCGCGTTCGTCGACGCCGATTTCCAACACATCGCCGATGAAGCACTCGTCGTCGTCGGCGCGCACCAGCGCCAGCGCGTCGCAGCGCTTGGCGGTCTCCATGCGCGCCCGGCTTTCTCGCATCCAGTCGGCGATGTCGCGGCCGGGATCGGCCACCGTGCTCAACGGCGCGATGCCGTCCTGCAGCAGCACGCGCTTGACCTCGTCATAGACCGTGACGTTTTCCGGCCGCGCATGAAGATAAATACGGCGTTGCCCCCCGGCCCGGTCCGCGGCCCTCGCCATTCCCGACTTGGCGCGGCGCTCGGCGTTGGCGCGCAATTCGCGCAGCCGCCGGGTCAGCGCCGTCTGCAGGCGCCGCAGTTCGCGCACATAGGCTTCGCGATTTTCGGCACTGCCGCGCCAGCCGAAGGGCATCGCATCCTGCCTGTCGTGGAATTGAAAGCCGGTCAGCGCGTGGCCGCGGGTGTCGCGGAGAAATTCCGGCCAGTGATTTTCTTCGGTGCGCAGCGCGCGGATCACGAACACCGGCCCTGCTCCCGCTCGCGATCCTGCACCTGCTGGCGGAACCACTCCAGCTCGTCCTTGCACCAGCTCGATGCCAGGTAGCGCGGCGACATCACGATCAACAAAATGCCGGACGTTTTACCTTGCCGCGCAGCTCGTCGGACAGGTGGATGGTCGGATCGATCTGCTCGTCCCGCCAGACGATCA
This sequence comes from uncultured Alphaproteobacteria bacterium, assembly GCA_963733645.1. Lineage (GTDB taxonomy): Bacteria > Pseudomonadota > Alphaproteobacteria > Rhizobiales > Xanthobacteraceae > BOG-931. Next base: position 169,076 of record CAVTFP010000001.1, on the reverse strand, counting down.
GATCGTCGAATTCGGTATCGACGGACTGGATATCGGTTTCCAGCCTGCGGATCAGGTCGAGGGTCCAGTCCTTGAGCGGCGTATCGGTTTCGCACCCTGCACACCGTGCGAATAGCTGACGAAAACGTCATAGTCGAAATACGGTTGGAGAAACGCCATCCCCTCGATCCGGATGCGGAATCCTCTTTCCGCGGGCCGCGATCTTATCATTCGGCAGATCCTGTCGAGGGCCGCCCGGGCAGCAAACGCCTCTCTTTTCTCGGTTTTGCCAAAACGCCGCTGGTGAGCGGGCGCGCGCCGGTGGTGCTGGCAGGTGCTCGGCTTTCATTTTCCGGAAAATTTCAAGCTCCTAATAGGCTGCCGCGCCACTTCCGCAGGTTTTCCAAGTCAGTGTGATTGCCGTCGGATGCCGTTACTGCGAGCGAAGGTGGCGGCGACTGAATACCGAACGCCTCGCCCAGCGCCGCCAGCTCAGCACCGTTTTCGAGGATCGTTTTATTGACCTGCTGGGCGCCGTCCGACCATCTTCGCTGCAGGTACCTATTCTCCTGATGATATCGATAAATCGGCCGACGGCGGGCGGCATGTACCTTTCCTGACGACGGATGACTCCGTTTCGCCGATGCGTTGAAGCGGCGCAGATCAACCGGCGAGCGGGTTGTTGCCACCCATGTTCGAATAGGCTTTTAGCCGTATGCGGCCGCCCTTTGCCGCCGCGACGATTTCGGAAGCCAGCAGCGCGTTGAACTCGTCTACGTAGCGATAACCCGGAACCGCCCCCGCAAATGTATTGGAAATCGCCGGATGCGTGTAAATCTCAGTGAGCCCGTCCGGCAGATGCGCCAACAGGCCGGCAATTCGCGGCTCGGTCATCGCTCCCGACCATGCCAATCCGAATACCCGGTCCGGCGACTTCAAACGATACTTGCGGACCAGAGCCCGCAGGCGCGCGGCGCACAGCGCAGTTACCAAGGATTGCATCGATGAAGCCTGTTTCTCGACAAGCCGCAGCACTGCCACCGGCTCGCTCGGCACGCGCAGCGCTTTCATGCCGAAGCGCCGGCCGATTTCGATGACGAGACGGCCAATGGTTGGATGCAGGTGCCAATGTTTGTGACAATCAACGTGATCGAGCCGCAGACCGGTTGCCGCGAAGGCTTCAAATTGCGCCGTGATCTCACGGGTGAGTTGCCGGCGCGCCGATGCATCGAAAATGATGCGGATGCTTGCCGCCGCCATATCGTTTCGGAACCGACCGGAGCCATCGACGAGGGCAGGCAAGTCCGACGGCGGCAACACCGGGCGTCCGTCGATCAGGGCGATGTGCAGCCCGACCCCGAGCGAGGGCAGTCGTCGCGCGCGTGCGACCGCATCCTCCGCCGCCGAAGCCCCGACCATGAGGCTCGCTGCCGTCAAGACACCATTTCTGTGAGCCGTCTCGACCGCCTCGTTAACCTCGCGCGCGAGACCGAAGTCATCCGCCGTTACGATCAATTCTTTCAGTGCGCCACTCCCCGCCGCTCACGCAGGAAGTGAAAAAACTCGACGCTTTCGCGCAACCGGCGCTTCATCATTTGCGGGCTACGGATCATCTCGCTCACAATCGATGCAATCTTGCCGGAGCGAAAATAGAAACGCCGATAAAATTCCTCGACCGATTCGAAGATTTCAGTATGGGCGAGGTGCGGATAATGCAGCGGCGCTATCTGGACACCGTCATCGTTCACGAGCTCGGCGTTCGATTCGTCCAGCCAGCCGTTTTTCACCGCCTGGTCGTAGAGAAACGTTCCCGGATAAGGCGCAGCCAGCGAAACCTGGATGGTGTGCGGATTTATCTCGGTCGCAAAGCGGATGGTCTCTTCGATCGTCTCTCTGGTCTCGCCAGGCAATCCCATGATGAAAGTGCCATGAATTGCGATGCCGAGCTCGTGGCAATCTTTCGTAAATTGCCGGGATACGTCGATCCGCATCCCCTTCTTGATATTGTGCAGGATCTTCTGATTGCCGGATTCATAGCCGACCAGGAGAAGACGCAAACCGTTATCGCGCAATACCTTAAGCGTCTTGCGCGGAACATTGGCCTTGGCATTGCACGACCAGGTCACACCAAGCTTGTACAGCTCCTTGGCAATGGCTTCCGCGCGCGGGCAATCGTCCGTGAATGTGTCGTCATCGAAGAAGAACTCTTTGACCTCGGGAAACGCCTTCTGTGCCCAGGCAATCTCTTCGATGACGTGCCCGACGGAGCGCGTGCGATAACGATGTCCGCCTACCGTTTGCGGCCACAGGCAGAACGTGCATCGCGATTTGCATCCGCGGCCGGTATATATCGATATGTACGGATGCCTCAGGTAACCGATGAAATAATTTTTGATATCGAGGTCGCGCTTATAGACCGGCGTGACGAACGGCAAAAGGTCCATGTTCTCCAATGTCGCGCGCTCGTCATTGTGGATGATAACGCCTGCGGCATTGCGGTAGGACAAGCCGGTAATTCCACTCCAGGACCGCCCGTCCGCCACTTCCTTGATCGTGAAGTCGAACTCGTTGCGGGCAACAAAATCGATCGCCGACGATGCGGTCAGGCTGCGCTCCGGGTCGACGGCGACCATGGCGCCGATGAGACCGGCCTTCAGCCCGGGATTGACGGCTTTAAGCGCTTTGATGGTCTCGACGTCGGATGCAAAAGACGGCACCGAGGTATGGAGCACCGCGAGGTCGTAATTTCCCGCACTCTCCGCTATCTGTGCGCGGCTCATGCGATGCGGCGGCGCGTCGATAAGTTTGCTGCGCTCGACGAGCGCCGCCGGTTGGGCGAGCCAAGTCGGGTACCAAAAAGAGCGGATTTCACGTCGAGCCTGGTATCGCGAACCCGCGCCGCCGTCAAAACCCTCAAACGATGGGGCCTGGAGAAACAGCGTCCGCATTACGTTTCGACTTCGCCGGAATATGCCAGCGTACCGTCAGCCTGGATGTCATAGTGATTGCCACGCCATTCGATATTTCCGCCAAAAAAGCTCAAAACAAAAACGATGAATGACAGCACGTCACGAAGCGGCCCCATCCAGTAGAAGTCGTCGCGTAAATTAAACGCGCGATCGAGTTCTATCTGAAGCACGACGCGGCATGCGAACGCGGCAATCACAATTGTACTGGCCGGCGTTATGCCCCCGAGCAACATGCCGAATAGCGCAAGCGGCACCGCGTGAGTGACCGCAAGTCCAAGAAACCCAAGCGGATCCACGGACCGGATTGTGCGAACCCAGCGCAGCTCCTGACGGAATAGGTCGAGCGCGGATCGTTGCGCGCAATCATGCCCGACGATGGTAGTCGGAATTGCAACGGATAAGCCAGCGCCACGGACCAGAGCGCCGAGTGCATAGTCATCTGCGAGTTGTTCGACGACGGATTCGAGCCCGCCGATCATGGCGAGAGTTTTCCTGCGGAACGCAATCGTCGAACCGAAACAGGGTTCTGCGAGGTCAAGCTGGAGGCCGAAAAGGACGCTCGGCAGGAAGTGGTAATTGATCGCCGCGGCAGCGAGGCGCGCCCATGGGCCAGTCGCCCCGGTCCCGCGATATAAGCAGGTGACGAGTCCTACGCCGGGCAGGTCGAGGCTTGCGGCGATGCTTTTGAGGTAATCGGGATCAACAATGATGTCACTGTCGGAAATGACCAGGACTTCGTGGCGAGCTTCAGCCACCATGTTGATCAGGTTTGAGACTTTTGGATTTGCGCCGTGGCGAAGCGAATTGATCACCATCGCAATATCATGATCCGGAAAATCAAAAATTAGACTGCGAACGACCTCGATCGCAGGATCCGCGGGATCGTCCACGCCAAACACGATCTGGACCGGGCTTGGATAGTCCTGAACGCAGAAGCGGCACAGATTGGCGTAAAGATTCGGCTCCAAGCCATGCAGGGGCTTGAGGATCGTAACAGCCGGATAGGTCTTGGCGCGCGCAGCCTCCGATTGTTCGAAGTTACGAGCGGCCCACGCCGCGGCCAGCGCATAGACACATCCGCAAGCTGCTGCGACATAACAGACTGCCGAAGCCAGGCCCGCAGCATTAGCGAAAAACCCTTCCACGCCCGCCCCCTACACGACCTCAAGTCCTATCCAGATCAATAATGCCCTAATCAAGGGTGTTATGCACGCAAAAGTACCGGTGCGGTCGGATTCACACACATAATCCGTGCCATTCTGGTCGTTGCTTATTTGCGCTGAGACAAGAGTCGCCGGCCTTCGAGCGCTTGCCATGCCAACAACGATGGCAGGCCCAAGACCAAGTCGGGAATTCGCTTGATCAGCGCCATGGCCAATGCGACGTCTGGCGGAACCCCAAAAGCGGCGCTTACGGCAATCAAGGTTCCGTCCTGCACGCCCAGTCCGCCGGGCAAGACGAAAGCGGCGGCACGACTTCCCTGTCCAAGGCTTTCAATTGCCACTGCTTCGGGCAGGCTAACCGCATGCCCCATGAACGCGAGCGCAATCCAGACTTCCGTCGCTCCAAAAAATACCCCCACAAGATGAATAAAAAACGAGGCGGAAAGTCCCCGGCGGTTTTGCCAGATTTTCTGCAGCCGGCTTCCGAGATCGGCGACGTGGCTTAACGCGGTCCATTGGCGCCTTTCCCCAAATGCGGTGAGCCACCGGACGATCGGTTCAAAGGCACCGAAATTCAAAACGAGGCAAAAGCCCGCTACAGCCGGCAACCCGATTGCAAGGATAACAAGAGTCCTCGCAGCTAGCTGATGAGTGTCTGTGAGGTTTAGGAGAATGCCGAGCCCGGCTAGTACAAATACAAGCAAGCAAACAGCCTGGATGAAAATATCGATCAGGACACTGGCAATGGCCGTGCCGGCAACGATGTCGAATTGCGCAAGAAGCCTCGCTCCGATGACATCACCCCCCACAACCGCCAGCGGAAACAATGAATTTATCGCCTCCCGGATAAAACGCAGGCCGACAAAAATGTATGGCCCGCGCGGTATCGGCGTAAGTAGGGACCACCAAGCTATGCCGGCCGCGGCGAGCGCGACGGCTCTGGCGGCGACGACGATCAAGGTGGCCCACTGCGAACTGACCACGGCCTGAATAACCGAAGCAAAACCGTAATACGCAGTCAGGACAGTCAGAAGCGCCAGACCAAAAATTCCGGCGATGGGTGCGAAGATCTTCATGGAGCCGCCATGGAAGGAAGTTCTCAGGAAATGGATTATGAACACCCGAAAGAAATTAATTGTCTTTTTGGCTCCATTATCGCTTCTTAGCGTGCGCGAAGGCCGCGTGCTACGGAGTAGGCAATCTTTGCGCGGTTCCTCGAAATTCGATAGGGTGTTGCGGGGGCGTTGTACCAATGTCGTTGATCTCGTGGCGTTTTGTTGGCACGGCGTTGCTTATCGTCGCGCCGCGTATCGCAACGGCAGCGGATTTGCCTCCCCAATTGCCGGCTCCTGCCGCGGCGCCGGCCGCCTATACGCCCGCAGCGCCGGACTGGATCGTCACGGTCGGCATTGAAGGCCGGCTTGGTCCCGCGTGGGCGGGCGCGTCCGATACCAAGTTCAGCCCCTCCGGCTTCCCGTTGTTCAGCATTCGCAAGGCCGGCACACCGGCCGACTTTTTCGGGCCGCGCGATAGTTTCGGATTTCCGCTCCTCGATCTCGGGCAACTCAAACTCGGGCCGGCTGTCAAGCTCATCTGGAAACGCGATGCGTCGTCCTATACCGAGTTGAACGGCTTGGGGAACGTCAATTACGCGATCCAGGCCGGAGGCTTTGCCGACTTTTGGCCAGTGCCATGGCTGCGCTTGCACGGCGAGGTTCGCCAGGGCTTTGGCGGGGAAACCGGCGTCACTGGCGATGTCTTTTTGGATGCCGTCGTTCCGGTCGATCAATGGACGCTATCCGGCGGACCTCGGGTGACGATGCAGACGGCCAAAGCGGTGTCGCCGTATTTCAGCATTACTCCTGCGCAGTCGGCCGGCTCCGTCGTTGCCGGCTTGCCGGCGCTGCCGGTCTACAGTGCCGGCGGCGGCCTCTATTCCTACGGCGCCGGCGCGCAAGCGCAGTACACGTTCAACGCGCAATGGTCGGCCCACACTTTCGTGGAATACGAGCGACTCATCGGCTCCGCCGCCGACTCCCCACTCGTGATCCAGCGCGGCTCACCAAATCAATTTACCTTCGGTTTGGGTGCGGTCTATTCCTTCACCATGCATCAGTTCTGGTGAGCGCGGTGGTGTGACCGTCCAGTTGCGTGGCGCGCCTCATGCATCATCGGCCTGGCCCAGTACGCCCGCATCGGTTGCGCTCCAATGCCGCGATCAAAGTCGGGTGGGGTGCGGTGAAATCTCGTTTTTGTTGAGAAGCCTGCCTTCGGAAACGGCGAACCGTCGCGTATCTCTCCATGTGACATCGCCTGGAGTGTCAGCGCCGCACCGGCGCCGTTATTAGCAATCAGGCGCGCTTCCGCCGCGAGCAGGATCGCCGCCCTCTCAACGAGCCTCTATCGTCGCCAATTCCAACCGATCTCGCTACCTTTAGCAAAGACGGCATAGCGCGCACACCGCGACTTGAGCCGCCGCGCTTTAGCGAAGAACGAGGGGCGGCGAGCGGCATATGCAATCGGAGCCGATCGCGGAGATGCGGTAAGCGTCTAACATCGATCCTGGCAGCGAGTGTCCGTATATAAAATAGCTCTTCCTTGTTTGTGATCCCAAAATCGGAAAACTCACGCTGCCCGTCGTAGAAGTCGGCGTCGGAAAAAACCGTTTCGAACAGATCAAGCCAGCCCGATCCTTCCGCGTCGCCGCAGGCGCCCTCATGAAAAGCCATTTTCTGCCGATCGCGAATTGATGTCGGCAGCCCCGAAGGATACAAGTCATAGAGGGCGCGCAACGGAGCTTTTCCGACCGGCGCATCGCCCATTTGTTTCACCAAAGCGGATTTATCAAGCCCCGTCGCATAGCCGACGACTAATTGATCCAGGAACGGCTCGCGTATTTCGAGTTGGAATTGCATCGAACAACGATCGATCCTTTGAAGATTCGCGCGATGCATCATGCTCAAACATTGCTTCCGCACATGATGGCCCAAGCCGCCCGGCTGCGTAAAAGCATATTCGAGGGGCGAGTAACCGGCGAATAGCTCGTCGGCGCCTTCGCCGCATAACGCGACACGAAAGCCGTCTTGGTGGATACGCTGCGAAACGAGATAGGTGTGAAGGCTTGGACGAATCACCGCCGGTTCGAAGGCTTCTACGGTGTCGACGACCGTCTCGATGAGAGAAAGGGTCTTGGCGCAATACGCTTCAACGGATACTTCGCGCAGATCGAAACCGGTCTCGTCCGCATAGCGCCTAGCATAGACATAATCGGCCGCGTTACGGCCGACGGCTATGTAGCCTGGTATGGCGGGACGGAATAGCCGCGCATAATGCGTGACGAGGGTGCTATCGATGCCGCCGCTAAATAGCGTCGCGACCGGAAGGTTCGGCGGTAACCGTACGCGTACGGCCTCCGACAGTATGCGATCCAGCTCCCGTGTTGAGGCGGGGCTCGGAACCGTCGATGATGGCAGCGTGTAATGGCGTCGGCAAAAATCGTGGGCCAGCATATAGCCCGGCGGCAACAGTAGAACGTCGGCCGCTTCGGTCTCATTAAGCAACGGCCGGATTTCCGAGCAAAACAGTACGCCCTTATCGGGCGACAGTGACAGGTACAGCGGTTTCACGCCGAAAGGATCGCGCGCGGCCAGAAAGTCGCCGGTTGCCGTATCGTAGGCAACAAAGGCATACATGCCCGACAATCGCTTGATCCCGTCTGGTCCCCAGGCTTGGATGGCGTTCGCGATAACTTCCGTGTCGCAGTCCGTGCGGAAGCGCATGCCGAGTACCTGCAATTCCTGGCGCAGCGCGGCATGATTATAGATTTCGCCGTTGAAGGAGACGAGAAAGCGTCCATCGGATGATGCTTGCGGCTGTGCGCCGTGTGCCGCGTCCACAATTCGTAGGCGACGCGTGCACATCGCGACGTTATTGCCCACCGTCACCAGGGGATCGGTAACATCTCCTCGATGCAGCATCCCCAAAATCAAACGCTGGACTGCCGCCTCGGCGCCATCCCAGTTGATGGCAACCGCAATGCCACACATACGCTCTCGCCCCCGAGAACACCAAAAAACCAGCGTAATTCGTTAGGGTTAACAGTTCATTTCCAGTATCAAATGGACGGCCCATGATTGCTGCAAATCGCACCCGGCTCGCGCCACGGCCGTATCAATAATCGGGCGTTAAGTGACAGGCGTTAAAATGCATAGAAGACTGCCCGCACCCCGATTGATGAAAAAAATCCTATCGACATGCACTACGCCAACAATGCCTATAGGAAGGTCGCTAGGGAAACGGCTGATCCGCGCCACCTCGAAGCGATGCTTCTCCTCGAAGGCGCCGCGAAATTGCAGGAGGTTCACGATTCCTGGTGTGATAAGCCGAGCGGCCTCAACGACGCCTTGCTGTACAACCGCCAGCTTTGGACGATTTTCATCGAAGCTGTAACGCGGGAAGACAATAAGCTGCCGGTCAAGGTGCGCGACAATCTCATCAAGCTTGGCGCGTTTATCATGGCCGAAATTTTCACCTTGATGACAAAACCCAAGCCCGACCACCTGAAAACGATTATCAAGATCAATCGGAGTATTGCCACCGGCTTGCGCGGCAAGGCCTAACGAACCGGCTCTACGTTTTGTTCTGTCAGGCAGGGATTAGTCAGGAGCACGCCTCATCGTTTCGGATTGGCCCGGATGTTGACCTGCCCTCTGCGGGAGAATGATTAGGCACGCGATGATGAATGCGCCGATTACCGCTGACGCGATGGGCCGGCTCAAGGCCAGACCGCCGTCGCTCACGGGCTTGTCGAGGAAGTCGCCGACCGTCGCGCCAAGTGGCCGCGTCAAGATAAACGCGGCCCAGAACAAAAAGACCCGCGACGTGTTGCTCCAAAAATAGGCCGCCGCAAGTACCGCCAAGCCGGCGGCGAAAAGCAACGCGCCACCGTCATAACCAAGTCCGGTATCGTCGGCCGTCCAATCGCCCAAAGCCGTTCCCAATGTCTGCGAGAAGGTAATAGCGACCCAGTAGAACGACTCTACCTTCGGCGTGTTGACGGTCGCGACCGAGATCGAGCCCTGCGACCAATACCACGCGCCGAGCGTGGCCATGAGACAGGCGAATAAAAGCGACGATCCGCCAGCATAGCCGATGCCGAGCGAGCGGTCGGCAAAGTCGGCCATGGTGGTGCCGGCGGTCGTGGAGGCGACAATCGTCGCCCAGTACAGCCACGGATGAAACTCCTTCGCCGCGATCTGAAGAATGACCAGCACAAGCAGGAACGAGAGGAACAATGCCGTTCCGACCAGGTAGCCCCAATTCAACGTCATCGTCACAGTGTCGCCACCGGTCTCGCCCAGCGTCGTCGCCGCGATCTTGATGATCCAGAAAACCAGTGTGACTTCAGGAACCTTGCTCGCGGCTCGTTCGAATGCAGCTGTCATCTTGTCTCTATCTCCAGCCTGCTCGTCGCGTCCGCGGAGGAGTCAAACCCGGCAATGTAGACGGGGCGACCAAAATACGTAATCTCTCTGTTGAGGGAGGCCAACTTGCGACTTGCGGCCTTATTATCACTTTGCGGCACGTTAATTTTGGGGCCTGTCATCCCCGCAACGGCGGGTCCGCCGTATTTGACCGATGACCCCGAGCCGACGGAGTACCAGCACTTTGAAATCTACACATTCACGAATGGGACGGCGACGCGAGACGGTACCAGCGGAGAAGGCGGTATCGACTTTAACTACGGCGGCGCGCCCAACCTTCAGCTTACTGCGACAATACCGGCCGGCTATAGCGTCCTGTCCTCTGGGTCTTCGGCATTGAGTCTGGGCAATATCGAACTCGCCGCTAAATACCGGTTCCTGACGCAACAGAATTTCGGGCTCGACGTCGCCATATTTCCCAGGGCATTTTTGCCGAGCGTGTCGCCGTTGGTGGGTGAGCAGCACGCCTCTTTCCTGTTTCCCCTATGGTTGGAAAAGGACTGGGGCCAATGGTCCGCATTTGGCGGCGGTGGATGTGAAATAAATCGCGGCGGAGATTCCGAGAATTTCTGTTTGATGGGCGCTGTTGTCACGCGTCAAGTCACAACAAAATTGCAACTCGGGTTGGAAATCTTCCATCAAACGCCGGACACGCAAGGCGGTCTCGCTACAACGTCCTTGGGCGTTGGACTTCGCTACGATCTGAACGACAATTTCCATCTGCTTGGCTATCTGGGTCGGGGTGTCCAGAATGTGGAGCAGACGGATCAACTCAATTGGTATACATCAATTCTCTTTACGTTTTAGATGCATTCGACGGATTCACTTACCCTCATCATGCATGCAGGAAAATCAATGAACCGATTCAAGTCGTCGATGATCATCAGTGCGGTGATAGTGTTGATGTCAAACACCTTGGTCACGGCTGCATCGCAAGCTGAACCGCCCGCCTATTACGTATCAATGGTCGTTCCTTTGGGCACTCCGGATCGCTGGGATTATGTCATGTTCGATCCGGTAACGCATAGAGTTTATGTCGCGCATGGCGACCGCGTTACGGTTGTCGACGGCACCAATGGGCATGTCGTAGGCACCGTCGAGGGGATGCCGGGCGGTACGCATGGCATCGCCGTGTCGCACGCTACCGGCAAAGGTTATACGGATGACGGCAAAGCTGGCGTTGTCGTCGCGTTCGACTTGACGACGCTCAAGGTGCTCAAACAAATCAAGGCCGAGGCCGACGCGGACGGTATCGTCTTTGACCCGGCCAGCGGCCATATTTTTGTGATTGATGGTAATTCCGGAAAGCTGACGGTGATCGATCCAAAGACCGACGTGGTTGTCGCTACGGTCGATGGCGGCGGTGGCCTGGAGTTTGGAGACACCGGCGATAATGGGAAATTTTATGTGGACGGCACCGAGAAGAATGAAATCGTACGCGTAGATACGGCCACGAACATGGCAGACGCCCATTGGCCGATGCCGACTTGTGTGAAGCCGCACGGTCTCGCGATCGACCGCGAACATCACCGTCTTTTTGCAAGCTGCTCGAACAAGGTAATGGTCGTCATGAACGCCGACACCGGTGTTGTAATGGCAACTTTACCCATCGGCAAGGGGACCGACTTTGCATCTTTTGATCCGCAAAACGGCTTAGCGTATAGTTCCAACCGCGACGGAACGCTATCAGTGATCGCGGAAACGTCGCCCGACAAATTCCGGTCGTTACCTCCAATACCGACTCAAATCGGGGCACGCACGATGGCGATCGACCCGAAGGGCGGTCGCATCTATTTGGTGACGGCGGACATGACCTTAAACGAAGCCGCTGCGCCGTCCGATTTTAGGCGTCGCTACAGCGTTAAATCCGGTTCCGTCAAACTACTATTTCTGGACCGTGCCCAGTGAGCGAATGATCCATGTCAGCTGAGACGGAGGGTTTACCTAAGCTGCCCGGACACCCGCAATAAATCTGTCGATCTCGACATTAAGATCGTCGGATTGCTGAGACAGATGGTCGGCCGCATCAAGAACTTTGTTGGCTTCAATTTTGGTCGCCGCCGATGCTTGCTCGACACTAGCAATAGCTTGAACTGCATCTACTGCACTCGATAACGCCTGCTGAGCATTCTGCGCAATAGTGCGGGTCGCACCCCTTTGCTGACCACAGCCGTCGCTACCGACGACGCAATCAGATTCATTTCACCAATCTTTGTGACAATGTCTTGGATTGCAGTCACGACGTTTGCAGTTATCGATTGAATTCTTTTGATTTGAGATTCAATCTCTTCCGTGGCCGTACCAGTTTGCGCTGCAAGGGCTTTTACTTCGCCCGCCACAACCGCGAAGCCCCGTCCTGCCTCTCCGGCACGGGCCGCTTCGATGGTTGCATTGAGAGCCAAGAGATTCGTATGTTGAGCAACTTGCTTAATGAGACTGATTATTCGCTCGATTTCCCGCGCATCCTCCGCTAACGCCTGTACTGCCCGATTGGCGAATGAACGGGCAGAAAAATTCTTTCGCACCGCGTCAATTTGGTGGTAAAGCGCCATTCGCGCCACTGGCTCTAGGGGCCTCGAAGTTCGCCGCCCCAGGGTGATCGATGAGCAGAGAGAAAAGCTTCATCATGAAGGACACGGCCGCGCCCGAGAGCCGGCGGTGATTCCCTGGACCTTGCTCGATACCACTGAGGTGCCTGGCGACGGCGGAGAACTGCGGCTGCTGCAACGCGGTGCCGAGTTTTCAATCAGGTTGGGCCACTACGAGCTAATGAACAGCCGTGTCCACGGATCCGAAGAGGCGCTGGCCAAGATCGCCATCGCGAAGATTGAAGACCATACGCGGCCGCGAATCCTGATTGGCGGGCTCGGCATGGGGTTCACGCTCCGTGCAGCCCTTCGCGCGATCGGCGCAGAGGCCCGGGTCGTCGTCGCCGAGCTCGTGCCGGCAGTAGTGGCCTGGAATCGCGGTTGGCTGGCGGGTGTTTCCGACCGAAGCCTGGCGGACGCGCGCGTCAGTATCCGCGAGGAAGACGTCGCGGGTCTAATAATGTCCGAGCGGTCGGCTTACGACGCAATCCTGCTGGATGTCGACAACGGCCCCGGGGCGCTAACTCGCAAAGCCAATGACAGGTTATACGACCTCGCCGGGTTGGGAGCGGCTTACGCGGCACTGCGCTCGCGCGGCGTGCTGGCCGCATGGTCGGCCGGGCCGGATAGAAATTTCACCCGGCGGCTGCACAATGCCGGCTTCGAGGTAAATGAGGTCTGCGTTCGCGCCCGCGGAGCCCGTGGCGGAGCCCGCCAAATCATCTGGATCGCCGCCCGATCTTAAGGTCACACCCGCGGTCACTAACTGCCGCGGTGCGGTGAAGGTGGGATGTCCGCCTTGGACGCTTTGGAGGCGACAGCAATGCGACGCCTCCGAACCAGCACTCTCGGCCGCCGGCAACTGTAACTGAACTTACGGTGTAGCGACCCCACAATCCCTCGTTCAAGCAATTGCCGACTGCACAGCGGGCTGCGGCGGCTCCGCTATTTTCGTAACATCCCTCGCCATCGCGAAGATTTTTCCGACTGTCCCGCGCAGCGAACGCTCTACAAGTCCCTCATTGTCGGAAAACTCTGTGTGACCCGCTTCTGTCGTGTTGCCCAAAAGCGCTATCAGCGTTGGCATATCGGAAGTTCGACGGCGGATACGCCGTACTGCATACCGAATCTGCGCGGATGAAGGATTACCAACGTAACAAAGGCAAATGAGGGCAACCCCCTCGGTGTCCCAGCCCGTTATTCGGGACATAGAAAGCGCCTCGGCGTGTTCGACCCGAGCGCCAATGCCGAGGCGTTTAAGAAGTTGGGCGATCATTAACGCAGCGGCTTCGTCAAGCTGACCGAGGCCTGGAATACATAAAACAGGTGTTCCAGTTTGCCATTCTGCCTGCAGCACTCCAATGCTCGGCCGATCTTCGGCTCTTTGGAGCTGTGCGAGAGGGAGCTCTCCTGTTTTTGGAGTGATCTCTTCTCTTAGAACCGCATCTTTATCCTGATGCGTCTCCAAATCGTCGACAATCTCGGCAACCGCGTCGCGGACTCGCTGCATTCGTTCGTTATCAAGCAGCCCGCGTTCCGCATCACGTCGCGCAAGCTGTAACCCTCCAAGGAGGATTTCATCATAGAACGCGGCGAGCGTATTTTCCTGCAAAAATAGTTCTGCTTGTTCGGCAGCCTCTATTGGATCGCGCGCGAGCATCCGCTGGTAAATCAATTCGGCCGGCTTCAAGGGAGGCTCATCTCCGAACATCACTTCTAAAAACTTTAGTTGCTCAACGTGACGACCGAGAACGACCAAACATATCGTCAAAGGCGTCGCAAGGATCAAGCCAATCGGACCCCAAAGCCAAGTCCAGAAGGTTGCCGAAGCGATAACCGCGACCGGAGACAGCCCCGCGCTGCGGCCATATACGAGAGGCTCAATAACCTGACCCGCTATGAGCTCGACAACCAGGAAGAGGGCGGCGGTAGCGAGCACCATTGACCAGCCGGTTCCGACTGCTGCTGCGAGGATGAGCGGAAATATCGCGGAAATCAGCGCCCCGATGTACGGGACGAACCGCAATATCATTGCCAACATGCCCCATAGGGGCGCGCTTGGCACGCCGATGAACCACAGCCCGACCCCGATAATGAGACCGAACCCAGCGTTCAACCCGAGCTGAGTCAAAAACAACTTGCTTAGCCTCTCACCTGCATCGTCAATTGCTGCTGTCGTCCGTTGAAGGTCTTTAGCTCCGGCTAGCCGGATGAGCCTATTCCTCAGATCCTGATGCTGGAGCAAAATGAAAATTACAAAAATGAGAACTATACCTGTTGTCGTAAGCGGATGAATCAACGGTTCGATCAGAGTCGAAAGAGTTTGAAGCGCGCCGGGGTCCGGCTGCCTGACCTCGACAGGGATTGGCTTGTCTGGTGTTGCGCCCTCGCGCAGTAAGGCGTCAGGATCACCTTTAGGTTTATTGATTTGCTGGCTCAAGTCATGCAACACCTCGGACGCGCGTTCCAGCGTACCGGTGCCTGCGGCAGCGCCTCGTAAGCTGTCAATTTTGGCCGCCAATGTTGTTTGGTAACGCGGGAAGATCTCTGGCGAGACCATTCACTTGAGAGACCATCAATGTCCCCAGCCCAAAAATCGCTGAGAACGCCACCGCTCCTACGACGATCACGGCAACAATGCGGGGGAAGTTCACCCTCTGCAACAAGCGCACGCACGGCGAAAGTATGAAGCTCAATAGGACCGCAAGAGCGATGGGAACTAACACTTCTCTACCGAAGTAGAGAGCGGCGACGACCACGACCCCTACCAGGATCGTTGTAACCGATGCATCCGGAATGGGCTTGCTCAAAGCCACGAATTTGTTCGGTGACGACACGGGCAGCATAGTTTCTCCTTATGCCGACACTAACAATCACATCGTAGCACAGGGTTTCGCATGGCCGAAGCTTCAAGGCGAGGCAAGCCATGGCGTCAGCCGCTTAATCTCTTATCCGAAGTCTACGAGAGAAGAGACGAGATGGAGGTTCGGTCTTCCCGCAACCCTTGCGTTCTTAGCCGCTGTACGAGCCACAAATCTCCAAGGCCAAACCCCATTCGTTCCTGCCGTCCTTCGTTGAGCAGACACTACGGCCCAGCGGTTTTGGACAGTCACGCCCGATCATATTCGCTGCAGCCATCAGGAGCCGCGGCGAACGCTCAAACTCGAACCCATGCCTCGAAAACTAGCCACGCGGCCATTTGGTCAGCGGCCCAGCCTGTCGGCTTTGCCCGCAGCCATGAATTAAAAAACATTTGCAAATGTCAGGCAAAACGCGGCGCGCTGACCGTCATCAACCCGGATCTCGACGGGACCGGCGCTGTTTCAGTCGCAGAACGGCTTTGAGCCGCTCGCCATCCTCCCGCACCCGGGTCGCAACGGCGACTTGATACCCACCGTACCGTGCGGCCTGCGCCATAGGCAAGAAATGTGAGGCAAAGAACCAGTCTTTGGTGACGAGATAAAGAAGTTTCGGCATGTTATGAGGTAAATCAGTTTGATCGGCTACGGTCTGATGAATGTAGCGCGGCAACCTATTAGGTCCGCTGGAGGTCGCAATGATTCTACCTAGTTTCACGCCTTTAACAGAATGGGAGGACTGACAATGGTGCAGGTAACTCGGCTGACTGCGGGCAGCTTTATCGTCTCGATGGCATTTATTGGCGTAAGCGGCGCAGCGGAACAGCAGTTTTCATGCAAGGGCAGGTAATACAAGAGATGCCTAGGCCGACCGGACAACCCCCGAGTCCGATTCGATCTCACCGTCACTCCCGGCAGCAACGGTAAAAAGTCGCTCAAAATAGGTGACGGCAAGTCGTTCGCCGCCCATGTGACTAGCGATAACAAAATTCAGCTCAAGTTTAAAAGCAGCCAGTTTGTAGGAGAATACTTTTATTACTCACGCGATCTTTTCCTCATTTACAACTCTGGCCAGCTCGCACGGATGATTTGTACGCGCAGTTGACTTGCAAAAGATTCATCCTTCCGGGCGCCAAAGATCGCTCTGCATCATCGGCATGGGCGTTAAGTGATCAAAGGCTAACACTAGTCCTCGTCCGCCCGCTTCTTCTTGGGCTCGTTAGCTGGCGCGGGTTGGGTGATGCTTATCGGGTCTGAGCCGGCCATGCTTTCTTCAAGTCCTTGCTCGAGCTTTCGCTCGGCTGTGTCTCCGGACTTCTGGTGTTTCGTCCTTTCGGGGACTTGGGGATCGGCCCCACGTTTCTTGGTAGCGGGATGCACCACCATTGTCGCCTCCGTTTGGAGTTTCACAAACCCAAAATTACGTCAGGCTTCAGTTACCCCTGAAGCAAAACGTCCCTCGATCAGAAGACCCGTTATGCGTGGTGACCAAAGTACACTATGTAGATAATCGCGAATGCTATAATGACCGCCAAAAGCCCGAATGTCAGGACGTAGCGGACGTTATTTCCTGTTACGCCCGCACGCGCCTCGGTCGTCGGTACCACAGGCCGATGTTGCGACGGCTGGTTAGTCTCATTTGTCATAAGCGCAGTCCGATGAATTGAGGCTCCGGGGTTGCCGGAGCCTCAGAATCCGCTCAATACCAAAGCTGAGTGCCGTAATAGTCGTAGATCTCGCGATCGCGTGCCCGGTCGGCCCAATTCCAATCGGTAGCCCGATTGAACTTCGGCGCACCCTTGAGCTGGTCTTCGGTTACGCCGATACGATAGCCGTCGAGACGTGTATCGTATTTCAGGTTAGGCCACGGCAACGGATAATAATCCTCGCCGATGCCGAGGAAGCCGCCAAACGACACGACGGCGTAAGCTACCTTGCCGCTGATCTTGTCAATCATCACTCGTTGCACCAATCCGATCTTCTTGTCGTCGGCGCCATACACGGTGGTTCCTTGCACCTTGTCGCTTCCAATGAGGGAAACCGTCTCTTTCCTTGAATTGATTGTCGTTGCCATCTTTTCCTCCTTTATGGACAACCTGATAATCAACGGCTCTTTCGGCAGCGAGTTCCTCGTCAGATCGCCCAATGATCGATTAAGGGCAAAAAAACAAAGGCCCCCAGAAATTTGGGAGCCCTTCGTTAACCCAGACGCCAAAATCAGCGATAGCAATCAACACGTCATCAAAGACTTTCAATTTTCTGGACAGCGCGGTCGCATGTGGCGACCGTCCGTTTCTTGCGAAACAGCGCTCCACGACGGTGACTGACACGTTCGCAAACTAATCCTGCCCGGCACCAAAGATCCTCAAAGTGGGCGGTGCATTCTGCCGAGAAGCCAGCCGATGCCGACCGCAACCAGCGCGGTCGTATACGGCTGCGTCTCGATATTATGTCGCAGCCACTTATCCAAAGACGCGGCCGAATCACGGACAGCGCCAGCGGCGTCCGATGCAGAGTTGCGGGCTTGCCCATATAAGTCTTGCGCGGCGCCGGCCGCCTGGTTTGCGATTCCCTCGACTTGGCTTTTGGTGTCGCCAGTAACCCGACCGAAGCCTTCTTCGACTTTGCCGCCCATGTTTCTGGCTGTCCCTGCGATCCGATTTTCGTCCATGGCTGATCCTTTGCGAAATGTGTTGGTCGCCGCAGGCTTGTGACCCGAAGCTGGCGACGACGCGTCAGTGAGTGATTGTCACTCGTGGAACGCTTGCCGACGCAACAATGTTCCGCGTATGGAGCGAGGCTGAGTGCGATGGGCACATTGCGTCGAACTGGGCCAAAGTTACCCAGGTGCTCGACCTCATGTGCCCGTAGGTCGCGGAACGTAAGACGGCCGCGCCGAGTTGGACTATCACTCTCACAAACCAAATGAGGTGTTTAAGTGAATAGCTCAAACCAAGGCAGTCAGAACAATCAAGGTGGTCAACAGGGTGGACAAAAGCCCGGCCAGCAGACGCAAAACCCAGGCCAAGGCGGCCAACAGGGCGATCAGAAGCCAGGTCAGGGCGGCCAGCACGGCGGTCAAGATCACAAGCCCGGTCAGCAGACGCAAAAGCCCGGTCAAGGTGGTCAGCAAGGCGATCAAAAGCCCGCCCAGCAGACTCAAAAGTAAATCGTCGAGGCTTCAGAAAGCCACATTCAGAAAGCCCGGCTTCGGCCGGGCTTTTTTTGCTCGCATCTCACGGTGAGTTCGCTCCTCATCTGCAGTTTCCCCGAATAGACGCAAACCATCGCACGTGCGAACCCTATATCGTTGTGGAACAGGAACCGAACGTGTCGCCATGCACTTGTTGCGACGCACAGCTCCCGGATGACGATCAATAGGTTGGTGGATGGGCGACTGTGCGAAGAATCTTTCAAACTGGAGACAATCATGGCGAAAGAATCAAAGCAATTGGACGAGCTGTTCCACGATACGTTAAAAGACATCTACTTCGCAGAGAAGAAGATCCTTGCCACGCTGCCGAAGATGGCGAAGGCTGCGCAATCGCCCGAACTAAAAAAAGCCTTTGAAAAGCACCGAGGCGAGACAGAAGGTCATGTTAGCCGGCTAGAGAAGGTCTTCGCCGCGATCGAAAAGAAACCGCAGGCCAAAACCTGCGATGCCATAGTCGGAATTACCGATGAAGGCGCCGAGATCATGAAGGAATACAAGGGCTCGCCAGCGCTTGATGCGGGTTTATTGGCTGCGGCGCAGGCGGTCGAACATTATGAGATGTCGCGTTACGGCACGCTCAAGACCTGGGCGCAGGAGCTCGGCTTGAACGACGCCGTGCGCTTACTTGAGCAGACGTTAGAAGAAGAGAAGAAAACCGATGCGGCGTTGACGAAAATTGCCGAAGCCGTCGTGAACCAACAAGCGGAAGCTGCCTAGCGCGTCCTATCGGCGAGCACCTCAATCCCGGCGGGCGTGAGGTGTTACCGGTTCTCACTCCAACGCTTCATCTCGATAAATGGTGTTCAATGCTCAATCCATGGCTCTCGTTGACCTTCAAGACCATGCAGCTCGGTTTCGACGCGCAGAATGTCATAGCTCTTCGCATGATGCGATTTGCAGCCGGAGGCCCTGGCGGACAGAACGAAGCGCGCCGTATGGTCACTGAAAAGATTTCGGCAGGTGTCCAAGCTCAACTCGCGGCGGTTTCGGGCGTGATTACCGGCGAAAAGGACACGGTTGTCGCCGGGAATATCCTTCGAGTCCTGCAGAAAAGAGTTCGCGCTAATAAACGCCGATTGTCTCGCAAGTGATCGGTTGATAGGTCTCTTGGGCAACTAATAGAGAAGAAAAAACTTAGAGCGGGAAGCCGACGCGATACGCCGGCCTCCCGAAACAGCGTTACTTCTGCTGCTGGCTCTTTTCGTGCGCAGTCTGCGATTGATTGCGAGCATTTTGCGAATGCTGCTGGGCCTGCGTTGAATGCTCCTTGCCCTTGGCGTGGTCATTTTTGCCATGAGCATCAGCAGCGGCGCGATGCGACTTTGCTGCGTTTTCGTGCTGTTCCGCCGCCTTGTTGTGGTCTTCCTTCATGGTGTTTTCTCATTGTTGGCCGAAAAATATCGGCTGCACACACTAAGGGCGTCAATAGTGGCCGCACCAAGTGCCAACGGTGTCGTTAGTGAGCTACTAAAGCGGAACTCTCGCACCGTTCAACGAATCTGGAGGCACAACGCAGCCTGACACGTAAACGTGCGCAGTGGACGTGCGACCGCAGCGCTGACTCGGAGGGTCCGGCGTTGTTTCAATCGCAGACACTAATCGCGAAACGGGGTGCGGGCCCACAACAGTGCCACCACCACCACTACAATAAGTGCCGCCGCCACTAAAACGCCATGACGAAAAACCAAAGAGTCATAATACGGCTCTGTGACGATAGCCGCCAAGATCGCCACCAGCGCAATACCAAACAAAATGGACCTGCCGATCCGGTTGAGTTTCCGCTCGATCCGGTCGATCCGATCGTGTTCAGACATCCAGATCGTTCCAGCAGACATAAGATCATCTGCTCCTTTCCTCGGGAATTGACCTCCGTCTTTGCGCGGCGGGAGGACGGTAACAATAGCCACCTGGAACCATATAGCGGTTGCAAATGTAGAACGATTCGCGCGTCATGGCGGCATTTAACAGGATATTCAACAAGATATTTTCGCCAAACGGCCCAATCTGTGAATTGAACCCCTTAGCAGCCGAGCGGCGATGCGAGGCGGGGCCACGGAATCGTTTGACGATGCCAGAGCGCAAATTATAACCGCAACTTGCGCCGCCTCGCATGTGGCTGCGATGAGAGATGCCTTATGGGACTCAACGCCAGATTTCTTCAGCAGATGATTTGGCTGAAAAGTCGCGGATATTTATCCGCCGGCCAGAAGGTCATCGAGATCGGCGCACAACAATTGAACAACAGCTTCCTCAAAGCCACTGACGATATCGCGGCGCTGTCCAGTCTGTTCAACGCGACGGCGCCGGCGCTGCCGCCCCCAATTGAAGGAACGCCTGACCATCTTCTCGCGGCATCCGCTCCACGGGCAGGTCCATTTTATCGATCGCTCGGCTTCGACTACTCCTGCATCGACATAGACAATGATCCGGGAAGCATCGCGCTCGACCTGAACTGCGACGCGGTTCCGGATTCGCTCGCCGCTAAGTTCAATCTCATCACTAATTTCGGTACGACCGAGCACGTCGTCAATCAACTAAACGCCTTCAAGATCATCCACGATCTGGCGGCTCCGGGCGCGATCATGCTGCATGAACTGCCCGCGTTCGGCCAAACCAACCACGGCTTTTTTGGCTATCAGCCGAAATTCTTTGACCGCCTGGCGCGCAGCAACGGCTACGCGGTGTTGATCCTGGATTTCAGTTGGAGCGATGTCGAATATGGCTTGCCCGACGACATTCGCAACGTTCTGGTCGAGTTCGTCGATACGAAGAACCGGCCGCCATACGGGATTTCGCCTTCGGCGGTTACGGCGATACTGCGCAAGACGACCGCCGCGCCATTCGTCCCGCCAATCGACCTTCCCTATGGTGCGGCGGCTCCAAACGCGCAGATGCAGGAACGCTACGGGCGCGCCTTTCAGCCGCTGCCGTTTCCGTCGCGCTTCGCCGGCAACGTTCTATCCATTCTGGCAAGGGTAAAGCGTCGCCTCACGAATTGATCCGCGCCGTCAGTGTCGCATCCAGAGACATAAGCCTATGAATATAAAACGGAAATCGCCAAGACCGCGCCTTTGCAACGAATTGACAATCGGGGGTGGCTGTATTACCCGCATACTCACTTCGGGGCCCGCCCAACGGTCGAGCAGTCAGTAGCATTATGCAGGTCGCAGAACTCGACGAGGGCAATACCTCAGGCGGCCTGGGACGGAGCGAAGGACCTTCCTTCGGAGCACTCGCGTCGCTATCGCAATTCGATCTCTATCGCGGCTTTCGGGCAGCCCCGCTCTGGACCCTGCTCGGCTGGAGCGATATCCGGCTGCGCTATCGTCGCTCGGTGCTCGGACCGTTCTGGATCACCATCAGCATGGCTGTGCTGATCGTTGTCCTCGGACTGATCTACAGCCAGATTTTCCACACCGACATCCGCACCTATCTGCCGTATCTCGCGCTTGGCTTCATTGCTTGGGGTTTCATCTCGTCCTCGATCAACGAGAGTTGCGGGGCCTTTATCGACAGTGAGCGCACCATCAAGCAGATCGGCATACCCTTCTCGGCATTTGTGTTCAGGGTCGTCTGGCGGAACTTCATCGTTCTGCTGCACACGATAGTCCTCGTCGTTCCGATCTGGCTCATATTCAAGATCGTTCCCGGTCCGGTAAGCTTGTTGGCGTTGCCGGGAATGGCGCTGGTTTTTCTGAATCAGTGCTGGCTTGGCGTCTGCCTCGCGGTGCTGAGCACGCGGTTTCGCGACGTGCCGCAGGTCGTCGCGACCATCATCCAGATCACCGTGTTCGCAACCCCGATCATGTGGCCCATAAGCTCACTCGGAGACAATCATTTCATTGCCAACATCAACCCCTTCTATCACCTGATCGAAGTCGTGCGTGGCCCGCTAAGCGGCGAAGCACCTCATATTGTTGTCGTGGGAATTTACCGTCATTGCTGACGTGTTCGGTATTGCTCTTGCCGCGTGGCTACTCGAACGAACGCGTCGCAAGATTGTCTACTGGCTGTGACCGCCGGAGGACCGTCCTGATGTCAACAATTCAACTGACCGACGTCTCGGTCGATATTCCGGTTTACGACGTGGCAGGCTCCTCGCTGCGCAAAGCAATCCTCGGCCGCGCGGTAGGCGGAAGGTTTGCGCAAGCCGGCACGCACGTTGTGGTGCATGCTTTGAAAAACATCACCTTTCAGGCCAGCGACGGCGACCGGATCGGACTCGTCGGGCAGAACGGATCGGGCAAGACGACGTTGCTGCGCGTGCTTTCCCATGTCTATCCGCCAACCGGCGGGACGCTGTCCGTGCGCGGGCGCGTTTCGCCAATGTTCGACACCAGTTTGGGGATGGCCGGAGACGCGACGGGACTCGAGAATATCCGGATTTGCGGTGCGCTGTGGGGCCTGACGCGGCGGCAGATCGACGCCGGCCTCGACGACGTCGCTCAATTCACCGAGCTCGGCGATTATCTCAAAATGCCGGTGCGAACCTACTCGCAGGGCATGCAATTGCGCCTCGCCTTCGCAATCGCGACCTTGCGCGAGCCTGACATATTGTTGCTCGACGAGGTCATCGGCGTGGGTGACGCTAATTTCTATAAAAAAGCGTTCGAACGGCTTTTGAATTTGGTACGAAAGTCGCGTATTCTGTTTGTTGCGTCGCATGCTCGCAACATTATCGAGACATTGTGCAACAAAGTCATTTGGCTGCATAACGGCAACCTGATCGCTTACGGCGATGTCGCAGCGGTGCTGGCCGCATACGATCGCGGCGATCCGGAGGCAACATTGGCCGACCGCGTTGCGGCCCAGTAGCGGCACGCGATCTTGCCGATCCCGACACGAGTACCGCCGACAGACGCAGTGACGCTTTCAGCTATCGTGCCGAACTATAATCATGGCCGATATATCGGCCGCGCAATCGGTGCGCTATTGAGCCAGGAGCGCACACCCGACGAAATTATTATTGTCGACGATGCGTCCACCGACGACAGCTTGGCGATTATTGAAGGCCTGGCTTCCAGGTCGCCGCGGGTGAGGTTGGTCAGCCAGCCGGTCAACATGGGAACCAATGCAGCGCTGCGCAAAGGTCTTGAAATCGCAACCGGCCGAGTACCTTTTGCTGGCCGGCGCCGACGATTGGATCTTGCCGGGATTTTGCAAGCTCGGACTACGGATGCTGGCACAGAATCCTGCCGCGGGCCTGTTCTGTGGCGACACCGTGCTGCTCGATGGTGAGACCGGAAAACTTTTTGGTTACCGTCCGCCGGCGCGCCCCCTGCATCGGGCAGCCTTCGTCGGACCGGAGCAATGCGCACGGCTGCTCAGACGCATGGACAACTTCATCCATACGGGCGGCACAATCTTCCGGCGCGAAGCTATGCGCGAAGCCGGCGGTCTCGACGACAGCCTCGGCGCCTTCGCCGACGGATATTTGACGCGAAAGATCGCGCTCACATTCGGCTTTTGTTATGCGCCGCAGAACGTCGCGTGCTGGCGCGTATTCCTGTCCGGGGTTTCCCGTACCACTGCGTTGGACCCGGCTATGGCGCGAAGGGCGCTCGACCTCTATCCGCAAAGAATTGCGGCGGACCATGCCTTTCCACCGTGGTATGCGGACGTGTTTCGCAACCGCTGGCGCTTTGCGACGGCGCGTCTCGCCTTGCAAGCCCACGCGCCCGATTTCGATTTTATCCAGACCATGGCCGCGACGTCGCCAGTCGATCGCGCCGCGCTGAACATGATTAAGGCGACATCTCGGGGCTGGCTGATGCGCACTGCGATACTTGGCTGGCTGTGGCTACGGCTGCGGCCCTATCGCCTGACCGATCTCGTCACGACGGCGATTGTAAGAAAGCTCGAAAACCTGACTCGGCGCGGCAAGGCGGCTGCGTAAGCGTGATCCGGAAAATGCCTGCCCCGGACTTGATCCGGGATGGAAACCGGTTTTACGAAAAGATCATGCTCCAACAAAAATCCTAGACCATGATCCGATTCAACCTGATCGGATCACGGTCCGGGCGTTGAGAGCCTCAAATGCCGTGGGGAAACGCCGCTTAGGTTTCCGTGAGTTTTTCTGCCGCCCTGCTTCGTTGCAGCAGGAACAGCAGCCCGCCGGGCAAGCTCACCACCACGCCAAGCAGACCGAGCTGAATCGAAACAATCACAGCCGCGCTGGGAGGCACACCGACAAGCCCGAGGAATGTCACCATCGCTGCTTCGCGCACGCCCCAGCCGCCAATCGAGATCGGCAGCGTTGCGAACAAGGTGACCGGTTGCATCAGTATCAAGCAGTCGATTGCCGTGATGTTAAGGCCGAGACTTCGCGCGATGGCGTATACGGCCAGCGAAGCACCGGCCTGCGATGCAACACCGAGCATGAGGACCGGAATGGAAGTCGCCGGTTGCAAAAAGACCTGGCGTGTTGCTCCACCCAGCGCCACCAGTTGATCGACCAGCCGAAACCGGGCCCATCTCCCGATCGAAATTCGATCGAGCTGAGCGACCACGACAATTCCCAACAAACCGATCACGGCGAACGCCGCAAAAATCATGGCAGGAACGACATAGACGCTTCCCACTACCCTCGTAAAAAACGGCGCCATCACGAGGACGATAATCGCGACACCCGCGAGCGCCGCAACACGATCAAGGATGACCGAGATCGTTGCCGTCGCGACGCGAATGTTATTTCGATATGTCAGCCAAATACGCACGGCATCGCCGCCGACGCTGGCCAGCATGCAAGTGCCGACGAAGGCCGAAATGTAATAGATACGAAAAGTCTCTAAAAGCGGCATCGCGGCATCGAGACAGCGCAATATGCGATACCAACGGCTCGCACCACTCACGAGCTGAAAAGCCACAAAGGCAGCCGCTAGAAGGAGAAACCAGTCATTTTGCTCGGAAGCGTATTTCCACGCGGCCGGCAGATCCACCGAACGCAGAACGACAGCGAGCACGGCAATTGTGAAGACGATTTTCAACAGGATCACAAGCCGCGGCGAACTGCTGAGCATCTGCCGCGCACGCGTCAAACCGCCGGTCGGCGTCTCAAGCTTCGGCAATTCGTCCACGATCGCCGCGCTCCTCTCGCCAATTCGACAAGCTGGCTATCCGACTTTTGCTGGAACAGCGCGATGGCTAACGGCCAGGCCAGCCAGCCTCCCGCTCACGCCACCTTTTCCTTCGACCTGGTTTTGGCGATGCGCGCTGCAATCTGCTCCGGCATCAGGCCGTAGATTTCAAACAGATCCTCTTGCAGGCCGTATTTGTGCGGAAACGCGTCGGGAAGGCCAAGCCGCAGGATCGGCGGTTGCGATGTTCCGAGCTCTTCCACAATGACATCGGTGACGGCGCTGCCAAAGCCGCCGATACGAGTTCCCTCTTCCACGGTGACGACAAGCTCGGCACCATCCGCGAAAGTGAGCAACGCCTCTTCGTCCAGCGGCTTGATCGTGTGAAAGTGGACGACCGAAATGTCGATACCGTCTTTCGCCAGCAGTTCCGCTGCGGCCAGGCAGTTCGTCGTCATCACTCCGGTCGCCATCACGACGATGGCGCGCTTGGCGCGAGCCTTGCGCATCGGGATCGCCTTGCCGATCGCAAAGCCATTTTCATCGCGGCTGACCACGGGATCGCCGCCCTTGGCGAGACGGATGTAGATCGGATTGGGCCAATCCAGCGTGCAGTTCATCAGCCGCACCATTTCCTTGGCATCGCACACCGCGGTCACGGTCATATTGGGCAGCGCCCGCATGATCGCGATATCCTCGATCGCCAGATGGGTCGGCCCCAGGGGGGCGTAGACCAGGCCTCCGCCGTTGGCGATCAGCCGGACCGGCAACTCGTGCAGGCAGAGATCGACGGCGACTTGCTCATAGCAACGGCGCGTAATGAACGTCGCGATCGTGTTCACGAAGGGCATGTAGCCCTCCATGGCCAACCCAGCAGCCATGCCGATGACGTTGGCCTCGGTAATGCCCTCCATATACCAGCGATCGGGCATCTTCTGACGCATCTCGGCAAGCAAGCCCGGACTCAAATCCGAGCCGATGAACAGCGGGCGCTCATCCCGCTTGGCGAGCTCGTAGACCATGTTCAGGCAGGTGGCGCGCATGGATCACTCGAGTGCGGCGTAGAGCTTGGTGACCACGTCGCCACCGATCTTGGACTTGTGGTGCCAGTTGGCGTCGTGCTCCGCGAATGCAATGCCCTTGCCTTTGACGGTATGGCAAATGATCGCGCTCGGCCGGTCGCCCGCCAGCGGCAGCCGCTTGAACGCGCGGCGAAGCTCCGCAACGTCGTGGCCGTCGACGTCAATGGCGGCGAAATTGAACGCACGCCACTTGTCCAGCAACGGTTCGAGATCCTGAATTTCGCGCGTCGGGCCTGCGGACTGAATCTTGTTGTAGTCGATGACCGCTGTGAGATTGGAAAGCCGGTGCTTGCCGGCACACATCGCCGCTTCCCACACCGAGCCTTCGTTGATCTCGCCGTCGCCCATCACAACAATGACACGGCTGTCGCGCTTCTGCATGCGCGCGGCAAGCGCCATGCCGACACCAAAGGACAATCCATGGCCGAGCGCGCCGGTTGAAGCCTCGACGCCTGGAACTTTCGCGCTTTCCGGGTGCCCGCCCAGAATTGAATCGCGCCGGCAGAAAGTGTCGAGCGTCTCGATCGGGATAAATCCCTTGTCCGCGAGCATGACATAGAGGGCAAGGCAGCCATGACCTTTGCTCAAAATCATGCGGTCGCGCCCGGGCCACTTCGGCTCGGTCGGACGAACGCGCAGGATGTCGTCATAGAGGACACGCATGATCTCGATGAGCGACATCGACGAGCCGACATGACCGCGCTCGCCGCCCGCCAACGCGCGCACGACCAGACGCCGCAGATATTTCGACCTTTCGTCGAGAGGCGACGACACCGGCGTCAAAACCGGCATCGTCTCAGCGCTAATGGCCATGCGCTATCCCTCCCGTTCCGGCAACGCCGCGAGCAATTCCCGGCCAAGTTTGAGCTGCCGCGCCTTGGCGTCGCTCCAACTCTCCGCTGCGCCCGCGATCACTCTACGACGCCAGCGCTCGGGAATAAACTCGTTGAGCAGAATGAGGACCCAGCGCAAACCGAATAGCGGGTAAAAGGCATCCAACCGCTGCGTAAAATTTTGATCCTCGCCATAGACGGTCACGGCGGCGTCGCGGAACCGTCGTTGTTGTGGCACCCCCAGTTTTCGGCCGGGATGCAGCATGATGTCGGCCGTCAGCTTCACCGGATCGTCCCAGCCGAAATATTCGAAATCGAGGAATGCCAATGACCCGTCCTTGCGGCGAAGACTGTTGTGAAACCCGAAATCCGATGGCACCAGGCTGCGCCATATCTGCGGCAGTTCGGACGCAAAATCAAGGCGAGCGGCGGCAAGCCTTTGCTTGCTTTTTGCGGTCGTTTCGTCGAACACCGGCACAAAGGAGTTCTCAATGAAATCAGATAGTTCCGGTTCATTTCGCGATAGCGCCCGCAGCCGATCGACGCGCTTGGTGATCTGCCGCTCAATTTCTACACCGGCGAGACAAGCCTCCGCGGCCGCGGGTTGCTGGATGGCCCAGGGTGTTTTTCTCAAGTCGTGAATCCGGGCGAGAAATGCGATGGCCGCATCAATGTCACGCTCCGTCACATCTTCGACGGCAGCACCATCGATCCAGCTCAGCAATGCAAAACCGCGGTCTGCGTCCGTCGCGACCACACGCGGCACGACCTGGAATCCGCACTGCTCCATCAGGCGCAACGCCCCTACTTCGGTCGCAAGTCTATCGCGCGGGTCATCGTCGCGCGAAGGGTACTGTTTGAGCGCGAAGCTGTTACCATTCGAGTGGACATGAAATACCCGGCTATTGCGTCCACCACCGACCCGCTCAATGGCATCGATCGGGCCGCCGACAAGAGCCCGTGCAACATCGGCGATTTCGCCGTGGGCCTTGTTAGAGACGTTCATTGAAAACCACGTCGGCAATGTCCAGCCAGGTTAAGCAAATCGTATAGGGCAGCCTCCGCTCAGGCCTTGTGCCGTCGGCAAACAAGATACGCTTCACCTGCGGCGGAAACGCGGGATCGCCCAATACTTCCTCAAGATCGTCGATGAAGTGGGTACACTCGAGTGCCCCAATGCGATCGAGCTTTGCCGCTCGCGTTTCTTCAAAATAGACGTTTTCGAGTGATAATCCATATTCGTCGTGATGAAAGAAACCTCGGGTCTTCATCCAATCGCGCGCTGCCTGACGGAGATTTACTCCCGACGAATCAAAATGTCCGAATTCCGTTTTGTGACTGACGATGAAGACCGTATCGCCGTGCCGATGGCAGCGGCGCAGAAATTCAGCCACCCCGTCGAACGGCGCGGCTTTGCCGATTCCCTTGCCGTAGACGACCCCCTGCAATCGCATCCATTCGCGCTCGCCATCCGGCAACAATCGAATCTGGTCGCGAACGGCTTGCTTTGCGCCGATGAAGTGCTCCGGCAGAAGCCGGTATTCCCTGGCCGCTTCGAGAAATGCCTGCTGATAACTTATGATCGTATTATCGAAGTCGATCCCGATCCGGCGTTTCGGCTCCGAATGATCCATGGGATGACGAGCCTAGGCCTTATGTGACGCGTTTCCCGCCGCCTATTTATGACGGGCACTTGCAACGGCCAGAAAATAATCCGCCGAAGGCAGCAAACCTGCCTGAATGTCATCCTCCACCATTGAGAACATGAGTACGGTGTCGAAATGCCGCGAAATCAGTGAACGAAGCTGCAAGCCGCCGCGTCGATACTTGTTTTCCGCCACATCGCCCATGAGTTCAGTAGTGCCCATGAGTTCAGCAGTCCGGGCCGGGCAGCCGATAATTGCAACATCGCTTTCACGTGAAAGCGACTCGCGCATGTGCCTGACGGCATCATCTTCGTATTCGGGTGCGACCCGCTCAAGCGCATCGAAGCTGTACAGCGCATCATATAATGCCGGCGGCCGTTCGCGCCAGATTTCGTGAAGTTGCATCTTGATCGCCGAATTAACCTGGTATTTGCGTAGAGTAGCTGGTGTCGCTTCCGTTTTATCCGCATATATGACGAGCGCCTTGACGGCGGCACCAACGAGAACCGGTCCAAGCTGCTCGCCATAGCCAATCTGGCAAACATTGGCTCGCCCGGCCAGCATCCGCGCCGCGAATTTATAGCGCGCCAGTGTAGCAAGAAGCCCTTCATTCGATGGGATCGCTTGCGCCATCTTGCCGATCGCGATGGTCTTCGCTGGAACAGCCTCAACTACATTTGAACCGTCCGACGAGCGGATAGTCTCGCCCGCAATGCTAAATCGCGGCTGCCAGCCATCTTCGGTACGGTCCGAAGCGTGAAATTCCATGAAGACACTCGAACAATACCCACGCGCCGACGGCATCGATAAACCAACCGCCGCGCGCCGATTACAAAAATAGCTGACAAGCAGCAGGGTCGGCCCGAATATCGCTGCGGCGAGCAACCCGACGGGGCGCTTACGCCGCGCCATCCGCCCGATCTGAGCAATCTTATATTGTACGAATGCGCGCCATCGCGTCGTCGAAATGTAGTGAGTTTCGTTCAACCAGAGGGCTAGATTGCCAAACCGCACTGAATGATAGGCGAATGACTGGCCAAACACTGCGGTTTCGTCGAAATTTGTATTTTTCACGACCAACAACAGTACCCCGCCGGCTTTGAGCAAGGGCGCAACGCGATCAATAAAGACGTCCCCGAGCTTAACTTCGCGCTCCGTCAGATATATCAAACAGACGTCGAATGCGCCGAACAAGGCCCGATACTGCAGGTCCGTCATATTGAGAAGCCGCGCACTTTCCATCTTCACCGCGGTCGGTGACCTCTTGGCGAGCCATGATGTGTAGACGCCTGGTGTCGATGAAATCACCAAAGCACGCTTGTTTTCGGCGAGCAGCTCTTCGAGTTTTTGCAACGGCATACGGAAATCAGGCCAGTAGGGATGGCACACGCCAAAGTCCGGAAATGTCCCGTACAAAGCCATTCGCAAACGCCACAGCAGGGTGAGTGTGCTCGGCGGCGGCGGTTTCGAGTTGGCACCAAGTTCGCCTTCGGCTACTTCCGATACTTCCGGCTGACCTGTCGCTCTCCGATGCGCCATGATCGCGCCGATCCAGTACGGATGGTTCCGGTGCGGCTGCGGGGGGGCGATCAATTCCGCCGTCACGCCATTGATGAAGGCGTCGGCTTCGGCGCCTACTTTGGCGACCGTGCCCGGAATTTCCTCGGCGTGAAATACCACCGTGGCTCGCGCGTTCTCGCGATGACGCGCAGTCGTCCATTCCGTCAGCGAGACGGCGAGATCAGTAGTCTCCAGCGGCCCCGGCCGCAACTGATCTGCCTCGTGGTTTCGCGTTTGCAATTCGAGTACGAAGTAGTCATCGGAGTCGGTGATGACGTCGACCTTGTTCGATGGACACAGCTCCGGGACAAACGAGTAGTCAAACGACGAGCCGGTGACGAACTCGGTCACCTCGGGGCGAACGCACACGACATGCAGCAGGTAAAACCGCCCGATTAAAGTGCTGTCGTCGACACGCCAGAACAGTCGGTTGGTGTGCTCATTGTGGAACAGACCGAAGTTGACGATGTTCGCGACCGTAGCCGGATGTATGTAGGTAATGCCACACCTGATAAGCTCTCGCGCGCTGATCGGCAGTTCGACGCGCGTCGGATCGATCTTGCGGCGCAATGCGCCGAGCCCGTCCTCCGCCACGATGTGGAAATTGCCGGCGAGAACCGCGCTGGCTCCGGCAATCATGCGCTTCATGACATTCTCGAGCGCGTGGTCCGAGAACAGGTAATCGGCGCAAAGATTAATGAAGCAGGTATCGACCATCTGCACGCCTGCCGCGCGCACGGCCCGCGAAAACGCCAACGTAATCGTCGTTGTGTGATTGTCGCCGGTGATCAGATCGTCGATCGGTACAATCTTGACCTGGCATATGCTTTGCAGTTTCTGCCACGCCGGATGTTCGACGATGATCGGCGCGTCGGCCGCGCTGGTCAGCAACTGGAATTCACACGGCAGAGTGGCGGCGATCGCCGGAATATTGCCTGGCGCCAGAAGGGTCGGCAGGCCAAATTCGAGAAATTGGTTGATGTAGCGGTAGCCCCAAACCGGCAAAAGCAGCTTGACGGCAGTGGGTGGCGGGCGAACCTGGGGCGACGACCCAGACGCGACTAAGTGACTCGTCATCCCCGTTCCAGTCGGTTCGATCTCATTATCGCTATTACCGCAATCGGACGCTTTGCATCCGCTTTATATTATAATAGCGATCATCGACCATGGAATTAGGGACTTTACCAGCGTCGAACGCGCCCTTCAGCCCGACGATCGCATCTTCGACGCTGCGCTGCGGAATGAAGCCGAATTCCTTTTGTATGCGCGCCGACGAAACGTGGTACGAGCGGTGATCGTTGGTCGGGGTAACGACGATTTCCACCTTGTCGCCGATTTTTTCACGCACCATCTCGGCGATTTTCATAACCTTGAGATTATGATAGCCCGCGTTCCAGGTCTTGCGGTCCACGGCGCTGTCGGGCGCTTCCAGCAGTTTCAGATATAAATCCGTCATATCGTCAACGTGGAGATTGGGCCGTAATTGCTCGCCGCCGAACACCGTGATGCAACCCTTGTTGACCGCAAGATTGGTCAGGATATTGACCGTGAGATCTAAGCGCAGCCGCGGCGCATAACCGCAGATCGTCGCCGGTCGCAAGGTTACCGTGACAAACCCCGGCTCGGCCTCTTCGTTGATGACGTCCTCACACAAAGCCTTAAATTTTGAATAGTCGGTCAACGGCTGGAGCGGCAGATCCTCGGTGACTTCCGCATCTCCCTTGATGCCATAAACCGACGAAGAGGATGCATAAACGAACCGGCGCACGCCGGCATCTTTGGCAGCCTTGATCAACGGTCGAAAGCAATCGTAATTGATGGACCGACCCAACGCCGGATCGAGATCGAAGGATGGATCATTGGATATGCAGGCCAGGTGGATGACGGCGTCGCAACCAGCCACGGCATCCGCAGTCTTGGCGGCGTCACGCAAATCGCCCCTCACCTCGCGCAGGTTTGGATTATCGCGATATGCCGCGAAAATGTCCCCGCCGTAGATGTAGAGATCGAGCACGGTCACGCCGTAGCCCGCGGCGAGCAGCTTTGGAACGAGGTTAGAGCCGACATAGCCGGCGCCGCCCGTAACCAGAACCCGTTTGAAGAGTTTTGACATTCTCTACCGCTTATCCGCGCAAACTCTACCGCTTATCCGCGCGAATACAGATTAAATTTTTGGTGCGCCCCAACCCATGTCGAGGTCGAGAATGGCATGACAGATGGACAAATGCGCGACCTCTACGAAACCATATTCCACCGCCCGGACGTAGAAATTTACGTCACCGCTTTTGCGCAGATCGTTGGTATCAGTAAATCCTGAAAATGTGACAATTTCGCATTCCCGTTTGCGCGCCGTGGCCACGCCCGCGAGGATATTGGGAGACTTTCCGGAACTACTGATCGCGATCACCATGTCGCCTGGCGTCGCATGATATTCGATCTGCTTGGCAAAGACATTTTCATAGCCCAGATCGTTGCCCAGCGCCGTCAACGCTGATGGATCATTAAAGGCCAGAGAGCGCAGCTTGCCGTTCTTCGTGAAATCAATTGCGAGATGACTGGCGATCCCGGCGCTGCCGCCATTGCCGATAAAAAGGATCTTTTTGCCGGCATCGTGAGTGGTGTGAGCCGACTTGCGGACGCGGGTAAACGCGTCCTCGACCATCATCGGTTTACCGGCCGCATCCGTCACCTCGACCTCGCGGATAGCGCGCGCCAAGGTATCGAAGTATTTATTCAAAAGATTGGGCACCGCGGTCTGGCTCCTTATTTCAGTAACCCCGTGAGACCCTTTATCACGGCGGCTTTCTCAATGGATTGCCGATGGCCGACGATTTCAACTTTGAGCGCGCCGACGACGTTGCCGATGAACCCCACGCGATCCATCCGCCCGCCCGCCGCAACGAGCGGAGACGTAACAGCGAGAAACGCGTCGCCTGCTCCTACGGTGTCGACAACCTTCCTCGCGACCGCGGGAATTGTATGAACAATGCCGCCGCGTTCGTACGTCACGCAACCATGCTTGCCGTGGGTGATGATAAGTTTCGAACAATCGATCCTGGAATCGGCCAGGCGGTGCGCAACATCGCCGATCTTGGACACCCGGTCGCTGACCGCGAGCCGCGCTTCGGGGGCGTCGACGCAGACATAATCGGCGCGGCCGTAGCGCGTAATCAGGTTGTAGCCCATATTGCCGCTGTTGGTCTGCGTATTGACCGCCAGGAACGGCGCCGTCGATGTCAACGTTGCGATCGTGGAATCTCCGATCAGGCCGTGACCGAAATCCGCGACGATGACGACGTCGCTTTCGGGCGCGCGGGCGGCGATCAAATCATCAAGCTCCGCCTGCAGATCCTTCGTCAGAGGCTCGTCATCCATGACGTAAACCTCGAACAGCTTTCGCATATATGACGGATCGACAAAGCGCCTTTTCAACGTTGTCGGCACGCCGGGACGCATCACGACATGCAACTTGACGTTCGGATGCAGTGTCGCGCGGATGAGATCCTCGTGACTGTCGGACGCGCCGAGGCTGGTGATCACCTCGACTTCCTTGCAGAACGAGGCAACGTGATTGGCTGCAGCGATGACACCGCCGGCGAACACTTCACGATCCTGCAATCGCGTCGCGATGATGTTCTCTTTCGGCGGTTTTCCCATCGGCAGAACGTAATGATACTCGTCGATGATCGTGTCACCGACGAGCACGACGCGATAATCGCGAATACGATCGATCAGGCCGATAAGCTCCGCCAAGCCACCGTCGCTGCGCAGGGTGTCGAGATGGTCCCGCACATGCGGCTCGAACACGTTGAAGTGGCGATTGATCAACTCGGTCGAGCTGAACATCACCTCGTCGGTGAAATGAATGTGGCCGCCGTGCTTTTCGACGGCTTCACGCTCATAAGTGATTTTGCCGGTAACGTCGCCCTGCGGATCCTGATAGTCCTGCCCCTTCACGTAAATGTTGGGACGGATTGATTCGAGCGCGCTTATGGCGTCGGGTGAATCGTTGATGCCGACCCAATCCACGCATTGCAGATTGGCAAGCATTTCGGCGCGCAACGTTTCGCCGAACACCGGCCGGCCGGGCCCTTTATTGACAAAGCGGTCCGCCGTGAGTGTGACGACGAGAATGTCCCCCAAATCCCGCGCCGCTTCGAGATGACGGACATGACCGACATGCAGAAGATCGAAGGTGCCGTGCGCCTGCACGACCTTTCTGCCGGAGCGCCGAAGCTGCTCGGTAATTGCCCCCAATTCCGCGATGGTGCGGACCTTGTCGCGCGGGGTCGTCGCTGTCCAGGGAACTTTGGATAGCTTGACGATGCTGCCTTCCATGCGAACCCCACCCAGGCCTTATTCGGCTTACGAGCTAAAATCTAGGTCTGCGCCGGACCCAGGAATTTGAACCAATCAGCGGTGGCTTGCTCGATGCTCGAAACAGTCCATACCGGGGCATTACGCCAGAAGTCAATATTATCGCGCATAACCTTGACGCCGCTAGCGAAGTTTACTTTTGGTTCCCAGCCTAAATCCCTGCGTATTTTGGCTATGTCGGCAAATGTGCAGTCAGGCTCTCCAGGGCGCTTCGGAATGTTAACCGTTGGCGGCGAGCCAAGCTCGGCCACCAGTTCGTTGACGCTGACCGGCCGACCGCTCCCGACATTGTAGATTTCGCCGCTCATGCCGCTGGCTGCTGCCACCTGGAGCGCGTCCACCACGTCGCCAACGTAGGTGAAATCCCGCGTCTGCGTACCGTCGCCCACGACCGTAAGCGGCTTGCCGGCCAAAAGCTGCGCCAGGAATACTCCAAATACGGCACCATAAGTTCCGCTGGTCCGGGCACGCGGCCCAAAGACGTTAAAAAAGCGCAGCGAAATGGTAGGCAGCCGGTAGACCTGCGCCCAATGCTGGACGAGCTGTTCGCCAAGATATTTCGTCAGGGCGTACGGGTAGCGCGGATCGGCTGGGGCCGTTTCCGGCGTCGGATAGACCTTGGGAATGCCGTAGCAGGACGAAGACGCAACGTAGACGAAGCGGTTGGCCTGATGATGGCGGGCTGCCTCGAGCATGGCGAATGTGCCGTCGACATTGGCGCGGAAATACGCTTCGGGCTCTTGAATCGAGGGCACAATGTCGGCGCGCGCGGCGAGGTGAAATACCCGCTCCGCTCCATTGCATACCGCCAGGCAAATCGCCTTGTCGGCAACGTCGCCATCGATGATTTCGAGACTCGCATTGTTGGCGTGGTGGACGAGGTTTTCGCGCCTGCCGGTGATGAAATTGTCGAGCACGCGCACGCGTCGGCCCTTGCTCAGCAGCGCATCGACAAGATGGCTTCCAATGAAGCCGGCTCCGCCGGTGACAACATCCAGCACTTTCTTATCCTTTAAAGCCGTTAACGCGTGTGTAGCGATGATCAGAGCGGATCCGTCTGCAGGTCAAAAGAATCGCTCCCGAAACCTGGCAGATTTAAGTTTCAGTCGAATCGGCCAATGATGCAAAACCGCAGAAGGAGCGATCGCCGAAGAGCTCATACGTAAATTGTCCCTGATGAGCCCCCTAAACCAATTCTGAAGTCTCTTCGAGTTTCAACCTCTACGGGCCGCGGCGCTCGCCGCCCGTACAAAGCATTTCTCAACCTCCGGATAGCAATTTCGAAAAAGGTATGCATAACCGAAAGAGCGTTTCTCATACTTAACGCAGTTGATGTGTTTTTCTTCTTATTGATTGAGTACGATGGAATTTGCAAATAGCTGGCGCCTTCATCCAACAATCGCGTAATGATGTCGGCCTGAAATCCGAAACCGTAACTGCTGGATGGCCAGCGTATGACATTGTATCGAAGGTGAATGGCCAATCCGTTGTAGTAGCGGATATTGTAGCCGCTGATCAGATTGACCAGAGTCGTATAGCTTCCGGACAACAAATCCCGGGCCAGTCCTTTGCCTTCCACTCGCTTGTAATTGTACGGGATGACCATATCGGCCTTGCCGATATGTCGGAATAGTTTGACCAGAACTTCCTTCGGTTCACCATCGTCGCCGCAGGTCAGACGATAGTATTTGCCTGACCCGGCAAAAGCTGCTTCCGCATAAACGTAACCTAACCCGCGATTGGTCGAGTTAATTTTCAGCCGGATTGGCAAATCCGGATAGGCGGCGATGTATTGGCGAATTTTCGCAACAGAATTGTCGCGCGATGCGTCGTCGATAACAACGATTTCGTATGACAACCCGAGCTGGGTAACCGCAGAAACGACATTGTTTAGCGTGCCGATGACAAGGCTTTCTTCGTTGTAGCAACTGACCGCCACGGTGATGTCGATGCCGTGGCTATCAGCAGCGGTCCCCGCATCAGTCATGAACCTAAATAACCTCGAGTTTCGGCAACGGCACGATGAATTTGCCGCCCTGGTCGCGATATGCACGGTTCTTGTCGAGGATAGGCTGAACGTACCGCCAGGCCAGTATCACCACGTAATCCGTTTTCCGATCGATCAGCGCCTGCGGACCCAGGACCGGCAGGTGCATTCCGGGCGTCAGCGTATTCTGCTTGCGCGAATATTCGTCGACCAGATAATCCAGGTAATCTCCCAAGCCGAAATGATAGATCAGCGTCGTCGTCGTGGCCGATGCGCCATAGCCGGCCATCGTCTTGCCTTCGCTCTTGAGCTTGGCCAGCAGGCTGCGTAGCTGCACCTTCGCCGCCTCGATGCGCGCAGAAAACGCCTTAAAGGTTTCGATGCGGCTGAGACCGCGCCGCTCTTCGTCCGCAAGCAGATCCGTGACTGCTTTAGTGACTTTGCGCGGGCCGCCGGCGAGCTGAACGGTGTAGCGCAGCGAGCCGCCTTTGGTGGGCACTCGCTCTGCATCGATCAATTCCATGCCGTGCCGACTTGAAGAAGGTAACGAGCGGCGCGACGGAAAAACTCGACAAGTGCTCATGATAGATGAAATCGAATACCATATTGTCGATGAGGTCGCCGAGATAAAACGATTCGAAGATGAACACACCATCCGCACTGAGCAGCGTCCGGATATTGTCGGTGAAATCGCCGAGCTCGTCGACATTGGCGTAGATATTGTTGGCCGTGACTATGGCCGCGGCGCCACGCTCGTTGCGTATCTTGTGGCTTAGATCGGCGGTGAAGAATTCCGGCAACGTCTCTACGCCGGACGCGGTCGCGTCGCGCGCGATCTCGCGGGCGGGATCGATGCCGAGCACGGTCATGCCCCGCTCTTTAAACGGTCGCAACAGCGTTCCGTCATTGCTGCCCAGATCGACCACCAGCGCACCGGGGGGCGGCTTGATCCGGTCGAGCACGCTGTTGGCATAACGGCGAAAGTGGTCGACGAGTCCGAGTGAGCTTTTCGTCTCGTAAATATAATCGACGTAGATCGAATCGGCCCGAATGACGTCGCAAAGTTGGGAAAATCCGCAGTCCCGGCAAAGGTAGAGATCGAGGGGGAAGACCTGCTGCACCAGGTCGCGTTGATTGATCGGAACGTAGGCGTCGGCCGGAGGCGTCGGCTCATAATGAAGTGCGACGTCCAGGTTGCGGCCGCCGCAAAGCCGGCAGGTCTCGCGCCGATAATGGGTCGCGCTCATTTTTTCCTCGTTGATCGGTTACCGGTCGACGGGTGGCCCAAGTCCATCAGTTCCCGTGCCAGCGATTCCTGCCATTGCAGGGATACACCGCCGTCCACGACGATATCCTGTCCAGTAACGAACGATGTCTGCTCGCCGCAGAGGCAGCCAATCACCTGCGCCACTTCCCTCGCATGACCAAACCGTCCCAGCGGCGTGATACGGCGATACAGATCGGATAATTTCCGGTCGCGCAGGAAAAACCGTTTCGATTCCTCCTTGAGAACCGTTCCCGGCGACACACTGTTGACGCGAATGCCGCGTCCACCCAGCGTGACCGCCCAGTAACGCACCATCTGGCGCAGCGCCGCCTTCGCGACGTGATATCCGAGCGGTAAATTGCCGGCAATCAGTTCCGCATTGATCGAGCTGACGACCACGATCGCCTTGTCGCCGGCCGCAAACTTATCCTGCACGGCTTCGATTGCGGTCTTGGTTGCCGTCAAGCTGGTCTCGATTTCGCCGTGCCACGCATCGTCGGTGCCGCGGAAACGCTGAAAAAACACCAAATGGTTGATCTTGCCGGCCTCCTTGACGAGGCGACGGAGCACCGCCGGCAGTGCAGCTCCGTCGCGAACATCCGCTTGCCAGTAACGCACGCCGGCCTGCGCTGCCTTTCGCTCCGGCAAACGACGGGCAATGACCGAGACCTTATGGCCGCAGCGAACAAAATGCGCCGTAAGCTCGCGTCCGATGCCCCGCGTGCCGCCTATGATCAGCGAATGAGGTGCTTTCATGCGCGGGACGTCTAAGCGCGCCTCGCCTTGAATTGGGCAGCCTGCTTTTCCAGCCGCTCCTGGTATTTCGGAACTGCGATCGGGTCATTTAAATTGCCCGGCGACCACGGCGCCAGAATTGTGTCTTCGCGGCGAAACGGCCCCTCCGTCGTCTCGTGCACCGCGAAGATATCCGAGCGCACGATCCAGGCATGATAGCGTTCATGGGGCGTGCGCAGATAAAACGGCAGCCCGGTCGAACGATCGCCGACCTCGACGACGTTAGTGATTTCGCCGGTTTCGTCGAACAGAACGAAATCAGCCTTGCCTTCGATCACATCGACCGACTCGTCCTTACCAAGGTGTTTGCTCGCGGCCAGATACGAGCCCTTGGCAAACATGATGAACATTTCCTGATAAGAATCTTCCGTGCTCTTGTGCATGCAAACTCGAACGCGGCGGCCCGGCGTGCCCGGCAGCGCCCTGCGCAAGATCTCCATTTCGCTGTGCCCGAACTTGCCGATCGGCTCATCGGAGTGAAATACCTCCGGGCTCTGCTGCTTCATTCGCAGGGGCGCCGGGCGGCGGCCATTCACCCCGAGGGCGACATCGGCTTCGATACGCGCGCTGAATTTCTTAATGCCCGGTGCGTCGGTCTCGAGTGGCGCCCACGGCGCAAAGATCGTCGTGCTGTCCTTGCGGAATGGCCCGGACAGGCCTTCATGCAAGGCGACGCGCTCGGAGCGCATGAGCATGGTATGGTAGACCTCGCGCGGTACGCGACAGTAGAACGGCAACCCGGATGCCTGATCGCCCATTTGCAGCACTTCGGTGACGTTGCCTTCCGGGTCGAAGAATACGAAGTCGGCGGAGCCGGCGAGGATTTGAACCGATTCATCCTTCGGGTGTTTATTGGGACGCATGTAGGTACTGCTCGTGTAGACCACGAACATTTCGTGCAGCTTCTCTTCGGTGTCCTGATGTGCGCAAAGCCGTGTACGCTTGCGCTCGGTAGATTGCACATTGTCGCCGAGGAAGTTCATCTCGTCCGGTCCGACAACCACGATCGGCTCGTTGGCGAAATAGACCTCCGGACTTATGCGCCTGACCTGCATCATCGCGACGTTTCCTTCGGCGTGACGCACAACGCGAACAAGTATTGTGCCATCGGATGAAAGCCGGTGTGAACGACCTCATCGTTCATCGAAAACATGAAGACGTTGCAGAAATAGCGCTCCATCAATTGCCGCAGTCCGGGATCGTCCTTGCAGTTGATGTGACCTTCCTTGCTGGCCGGATGCGCATAGGCTTGCGACTGCAGCGACGGGGTGCCGATAATGAGCACACCGTCCGGCGTCAGCGATTTCACGATGTTGCCAACAAATTTGTCTTCATCAGACTGCGCTATGTGCTCGATGACATCCAACGAGAACGCGGCGTCGAACGGTCCGGGTACCGGGCCTAGCATCATGTCGTGCACCCGGCACTCGAATTTCCAGCGCGGATCCATCCGGTCATTCACGTCCTTGACAAAGATCGGATCGAAATCGATTGCACAGACC
Organism: uncultured Alphaproteobacteria bacterium; assembly: GCA_963733645.1. Lineage (GTDB taxonomy): Bacteria > Pseudomonadota > Alphaproteobacteria > Rhizobiales > Xanthobacteraceae > BOG-931. The sequence continues at coordinate 128,697 of CAVTFP010000001.1, read as the reverse complement.
GAAGCGGCATTTTGCAGGATCATCCGCGTGCCAAGCGCATCGCCGCAGCCGACTTCGAGGACCTTCCTTTTGCCGGTGAACATTTTTGCGACGAACTTGTAGCGCGAGAATAGAAACAACAACCGCCGTGGATCCTGATGCCAGGCGGCGCTCGTCATCAATCCGAATTTTGCTCGCCCGTGCTCAGCATCATGCGCAAGCTGAAATTGATATTGCAACTCACGCGTTTTTTCGTCGGTCATCGTCATTTGTCACCAGCTTCCGCAATTCTCGTCCGAGACTTTCCAGGAGCAATTTTCCCACATCGGTTCGGACAACGTTACCTCGCCCCAGGCAGATCGGGGCATTTTAACCGGCCCCATTCCGCATTGAGCGTTGCCCGCGACATTCGCCGCAGCACATTCGAAATAGCTTGAATCCCGCCCAAAACCTTGGTTTCGGCACCGGCGGGTTATCTAGCATCCGCTGGCCAGCCGCTCAATGGCTGAAATCGAGCTAAATCCTGTTCGCCTTCTGCAAAATCGAGGCGATGAACGCCTTGCCGTTCTCGGTATCTTTAGCGTCGGGTGCCCACGGCGCGTGTTCACGGTCATCCAGCCTGAAGGGCCCTTTCGTGTTCTCGAGAAAGACCAGAAGCTCGCTCTCGATCGAGAGACTGTGAAACTGCCGTGGCGGCATCCGATAGAAGAACGGATGTCCCGACGCAGGCGTCCCCATTTTGACGGTCTTTTCCACCTCGCCCTTTTCGTCGAACAGAATAATCTCGGCCGATCCTTCAAGGAGGACGAATGTCTCCGACTTATTCAGGTGCCGGTGTGGATTAACATAAGTATCGCGATGGCTCACGATCAGCATGTCGTGCTGTTCGGCATCTGGAGAGAGATGGGCGCAGAACCGGGCTCGCCGCAGCGGGGATTTGGCTGCCGCCTGCTTGAGGAACGTAATCACCTCCGCATCTACCAGAGGAAGCGGATAGCGCGAGTAGTAAATTCCGTCGGCAACTTCCGAGAGATCGTCCAGCGCAATGAGCTTTGCGCCGGGCAGTTGCTCCCTCGCGAACTTTACTTTTCCGGCCTCAAGCAGCGGCGAAAGCGTTTTCCATACATCCGGAACAATGATCCCGAATTTTTCGCGCAACGCGCCGCAATCAAGCGTGGTATTGCGCGGCGTCGAGCCTTCGGGCAAACCGGCTGAGTAAGCGCTAACCGGCTCGACCAGTTCGGCATGGGCGCCGAGTTGAGTCGCGAGATAACGGCCTACTTCAGTGTAAGCGACATCGTGTGGACCCGTGAGCTGGTAGGTGCCCGGTAGCTTGTTTCTAAGCAGTGAATCGATTGCACGGGTCACCAGATCCACGGGAACCGGCGCGACGGTCATATCGTAGAACGCCTGAATGGCCTTTCCGCTCAGGAGGCTCTTTATCCACCCTTCGATCAGCAGTGAATCCGGCGAAAATACTTTGGACAATCGCAAAATGGCAACTGGCGCGCCCTTCGCCATGCGCTCCAGAATAGCCGCCTCGGTCTCGGCCTTTTGGCGGCCGTATTCGCCGATCGGAGAAGGGGCAGCATCAGCGAGAACATGTGCAGCCTCGCCGTTGAAGACCTGGTTCGACGACAGGAATAGGACATAGATGCCTTGAGCGATGAGTTTGTCGATCAGACGAACCGTCTGTGCGACATTGACCTTCGCCGAACCAGCAGGGTCGGCGGCGCAGTCACGAAGCCGTGCGACAGATAGAAAGATACAGGCAGCCTCCGGGACCTGATCGGTTGTCCATTCCTCAACGGAATTTAGAATGTCGAAGTATGGGCGTTCCTGTGAGACGACATCGGACCGTCGGGTGGTAGACCGAACATCTGTCCCAGCGTGTTTGAGATAGCGGTACGTTGCCGCTCCGAGCTCAGAGTCACCACCGAACAGAAGATACATGTCGCAGCCGTCCCGCGTAGAATTCCATGACCGGCGAAACCGCTTCGGATCGTTTCAGCCGGCGGTCTAAAGCTTTGTTCGCACGCTCTGACGGGGCGAAGATAGCCAAAGCCACGATATTGGGAAATGACCTATTTCTATCGATTGCCAATGTTTCTCCTTGTTCGCCAGACCAAAGGTCCACCCGACATTACCTCCGCGCTCCAAGAGAGATTTTAGCAGCGCAAGCGTCTGGTCGTTGCGCTTGTCAATCGCCATTCGTGTGGCTAAAACGCCGGCCTGCCCTCGCCTGGGGCCGAGCATTCTTTGCCGCAAGGATAGTCAAGGCGCGCCCGGCGCATTGGCGAGCGAAGCGCTGTTTACGGCGTGAAGACTGAATCGTATATCGCGACGAAGCGCCTGCCGGGTAGCTGCTTAACGAGGCACGATGATGGGACGAATGCTGAATATCGTAACGCCGTTGCACAAGGCGACGAAGCGCGACTACCTCGCCCGGATGGTCGACGACAAAGTCCACTGCATGATGAAGGCGAAAGAATACGAATTCGATTATTGGGACGGCGATCGGCGTTACGGTTATGGCGGCTATAAATTTATTGAAGGCCGCTGGAAGCCGGTGGCTCAGGCGCTCATCGACATTTACGGCCTGAAAAACGGCTCGAAGGTTCTGGATGTCGGTTGCGGCAAGGCGTTTCTCCTTTATGAGATGAAGAAACTGTTGCCGCAGCTTGAAGTGGCCGGCTTTGACATCTCGCATCACGGCCTTGCCGAGGCACGCGACGACATAAAACCCCATCTGTTCCGCTATCGCGCTCAGGATCGGTATCCGTACGGCGACGACCGCTTCGATCTGGTGATTTCGTTAGGCACGCTGCACAATCTGCGCCTCTTCGAGCTCGAGACAGCGGTCAAGGAAATAGAGCGGGTCGGCAAAAACAAGTACATCATGGTTGAAGGCTATCGGAACGAGCTTGAGCAGTTCAATCTCGAATGCTGGGCGTTAACGGCGGAATCGATTCTGCATACCGCCGAGTGGATATGGCTGTACAATCATTTCGGCTACTCGGGCGATTATGAGTTCATCTATTTCGAATAACGGGCGCTTTCAATGAAAGTGAAGAACGCGAAAGCGGCGATCCTTGTAGAATCGCGCAAGCCGCTCGTCATCGACGAGATCAAATTTCCGGACGAACTCAACGCCGGCCAGGTACTGGTGAAGGTTTTGTACAGTACGATCTGCGGTGCCCAGATCAACGAAATTCAGGCGGCCAAAGGTCCGGATAAATTCCTGCCGCACTTGCTTGGCCACGAGGCTTCCGGCCACGTGATCGAGACCGGACCCGGGGTCACCCACGTCAAGCCAGGGCGATACGGTTGTATTGCATTGGCGGCCGAGCCTCGGAATACAGTGCCAGCCGCCGGCCTACCAATGGCGCGGCGCCAAGCTCAACGCCGGTTGGGTTACAACTTTCAACGAATATGCCGTCATATCCGAAAACCGCTTGACGGTGATCGGGGCCGACTACGATCTCAAACTCGCGCCCTTGCTCGGTTGCGCAGTGACAACGGCGGCGGGCGTGATCAACAATGACGCCAATGTGAAGATCGGCGAATCCGTCGTTGTATTTGGCGTCGGCGGCGTCGGCTTGAATGTCGTGCAATTCGCCGAACTGGCCGGTGCGAACCCGATTGTCGCGATCGATCTCATCGACAGCAAGCTGCAAATGGCCAAGGCGCGCGGTGCCACGCATTGCCTCGACGCCTCCAAGGTGGCCGACATGGACGCCGAGATTCGCAAAATTGTCGGGTCCCAAGGACCGGACAAGGTGATCGAAACCACCGGCGCAAAGTCGGTCATCGAGCTTGCCTATAATCTGACACACGCGGACGGCACGTGCGTTCTAGTCGGCGTTCCGAGCGAAAAGGTCACGATTTACACGCTGCCGATTCACTTCAACAAGGTCCTCACCGGGTCGCATGGCGGCGACGCGGTGCCTCAAGTCGACATTCCGCGCTTGATCCGGCTCAACAAGGCGGGTCGGCTGTCGCTCGACGGCATAATTACCCACGAGTTTCCGCTCAACGAGATCAATGCTGCGCTCGACGTCGTTCGCGGCGGCAACGCAGGACGCGTGTTGCTGAAAATCGCGTAGTCTGTTGAGAAGATCGCGTGTTCAGATGTCGTGTTAACCATCGGTACGGGCAAACACTTACGAACAAATCTGTGCCAGAACGCCTTCCCGGCTATGCGCGTTTGTTTCAAGTATCTGCTCGTAATGGCTTTATTAGCGTTCGCGTGTTAGGGATTCCCAACACGCATCCATTGTGACGACTATGAGCAGTTCGCTATCTGATTCCCGTGATTATGTGCGGCGGTGCCGGCACGAGGCTATGGCCGGTGTCGCGCGAAAGTATGCCCAAGCAGTTTGTTGCGCTGGTTGATGAGCGTTCGACTTTTCAGCAGGTGCTCGGCCGGATTGGCGCCGACCCGTTGTTTGATCGGCCGATCATCATCACCAATTCCGATTTCCGCTTTATTGTCGCCGAGCAGATGCGCGAATGCGCGATCGAAGGCGACATCGTGCTGGAACCGATACGCCGCGACTCTGCGATGGCTGTCGCCGTCGCCGCGGTGCTCGCCGCCAAACGCGATTCGGCGGCGACGTTGCTCGTTCTGGCCGCCGATCACGTCGTGCGCGATCATGCCGCCTTTTCGCGCGCCTGCCGCGAAGCCGTCTCTGAAGCGGCCGAGGGCCGGATCGTCACCTTCGGCATCAATCCGACATTCCCGGCGACGAAATACGGCTATATCCGGCCGGGCTCCGCGCTCAATGGCGGCGCAGTGCGCAAGGTGGAATTGTTCGTGGAGAAACCCGACGCCGCCACCGCTGGCCGATACATCGCGGATCATTATCTATGGAACAGCGGCAATTTCGTTTTTCGCGCCGACGTCATGCTTGGTGAGCTTTTGCAATTCGAACCGGACATCGCCAAGGCCGCAGAGGCGGCGGTCGACGGCATGACACGAGACCTCGATTTCCTGCGCTTGCCCTCCGAGGCATTTGCACAAGCGCCCAAGAAATCCATTGACTATGCGGTGATGGAGCGCACCGACCGTGCCGCGGTGGTTCCGGTTGATTGCGGCTGGTCCGATATCGGCAGTTGGGGCGCGGTCTGGGATGTGCTTGCTCACGATGCCGATGGCAACACGTCAACCGGTTCCGTCGTGTTTCTCGACAGCCACAACAGCCTGGCTCATTCGGACGAGACAATCCTCACGGCGGTGCTCGGACTGGATGACGTGGTCGTTGTAACAACACCCGACGCCGTGCTGGTGACGTCGCGCGACAAGTCCGAGCACGTCAAAGAGCTCGTCGAGCAATTGAAGGCGCAAAACCGCGAACAGGCCGTCAGGCATTTGCGGGTTTATCGGCCCTGGGGCTATTACCAAGGTATCGACGTAGGCTCACGCTACCAGGTCAAGCGTATCGTCGTGAAGCCGAGTGCCATGCTGTCGCTGCAAAAGCACTTCCACCGCTCTGAACATTGGGTAGTGGTCCGCGGCACGGCGGAAGTCACGATCGGTTCCGAAGTCCGGACCATCCACGAAAATGAATCCACTTACATCCCGATCGGCAGCGTTCATCGCCTTGCCAATCCCGGCAAGATTCCGCTCGAACTGATCGAGGTTCAGGCCGGAAGTTATCTCGGCGAGGACGACATCGTACGGCTGACTGACGAGTACGGCCGAAGTTGAGGATGACCGGAACCTGATTGTCGCGCTCAATCGAAACTGATGTGCATCCCAAAGCCTGTTGCTGAAGTTTGACTCAGCGATGGCAACTTTATGGCGGAGCGGGATGCCAGTGTCTCGCTAACAACCGGCCCAGCTCAGTGCACACGGCGACCTCAGCGCATGGCGAAGGCGCATGCTCAAACTTGCGTTAAGCAAAGCAATTGTATATTCACTCGCCTCAGCGACAGCCGCTGGTGGTGGTAGCGATTCCAATGTGGCAGTTCGACAAAAACGCATATACACATGTCCTCCTTCGGCTCGCCGTCGTGGTTGCGTTGGGCGGGCTAACCGCGGCTTGTTTTCAGCCGCTCTACGGTGATCAGAAGATCAGCGGGGACAACTCGGTCCGCGACAAGATGAGTGCCGTCGAAATTCCGGAGATCAAGGCTCTCAACGGAACGCCGGATGCCCGGCTGGCGGTTTCGGTCCGCAATGCGCTGCTCTACGATTTAAATGGCGGCGCTAATCCGGTCTCTCCGACGCATCGACTGACCATAACTATGGCTTCAGGCAAATCGACGGTGATCGTGGATGTGACCAGCGGGCGTCCGGAAACAGAAGTCGAAAATATCAATGCAACATTAACCCTGACTGAAATTGCCACGAATAAAGTGGTTATGACCGCTACGACATTTTCCCGCGCCTCGTTCGATATTCCTGGTTCGGCTCAACGCTTTGCCGCGGCACGCGCCGCGCGAAATTCGGAAGATCGGGCCGTTGACCTCCTCGCGCACAACATTCGAAACCGGCTGGCATCCTACTTCGTAGCGGGGACCTGACCCCAGCCGCCTCTAGAGTAGTCAGTGGGCTTCGTCCCACCTTGCAGCAGGCGGGTTTACAGTCAGCGAGCGTCGAAACCGTTGCCGAGCGGGATTCCCGCGGCAAACGGCCAAGTCCCCCCAGCTTTAACGAATTCTTGTTTATGTTCAATGGCCTTCGCCATGGCAAAGCCACTTTTGCGGGCCAAGAAACGGGTCGGGGAAACACGGCCTCGCCGTTTGGAAGTGCCTGGGGGCGGCCTGATGTACGGCCCACGCTTCATCGCGTTGTTTTGGTAGGAGCACGGTGAGTGGTGCAACTCCCGGGTAGCCGTGGATTTGCGTGGCGTCGCCATCGCTACGGTGCCGTGCTCATTCTTCTGTGCGCCGCGGCGATGAGCTCATTCGCATTCCCTTTGCCGGCGCTTAGTCAAGTCGCACCCCAAGTCTTGCTGCATTTTCCAACCCGTCCGAAGGCGCCGAAACCGCCGCCCACGTCACCGGACGCGCCGATGCTCGTGCAAGCGGACCAGATCAAATACGATTATCCTAACAATAGTGTCGCCGCCGTCGGCAACGTTCAGATCTACTATCGCGGAGCGAGCATCGAAGCGGACCAAGTGACCTATGACCAGAAAGCCAAACGTCTGCTGGCCCAGGGCAACGCCAGGTTGACCCAGCCGGACGGCCAGATCGTTTTCGGCCAGACGATTGATCTCACCGACGATTATCGCGACGGTTTCATAGACTCGCTGCGGCTAGAGACGCCGGATGACACTCACTTTGCCGCGATGCGCGCCGATCGTTCAGAAGGAAATTACACGGTCCTGCAAAACGGCGTTTATACCGCGTGCGAACCCTGCAAGGACGACCCTGCCAAGCCTCCGCTCTGGCAAGTCAAAGCCGCTCGGATCATTCACGATCAGAGCGAGAAAATGCTTTATTTCGAAGATGCAACCATCGACTTCTATGGACTGCCGCTCGCTTGGTTTCCGTTCCTGTCGGCACCGGATCCGACCGTCAAACGCAAAAGCGGCTTTCTTTTTCCGATAATGTCCTATGGCAAAGCCTACGGATATTCCATTGAGACGCCGTATTATCTGGCGCTCGCGCCGGATTACGATCTGACTCTTTATCCAAGATACATGACCCAGCAAGGTTTCCTGATGGAAGGGAACTTTACTCAAAGGCTGGCCAATGGCTCCTATAGCATCCAAGCCGCCGGAATTTTCCAACAGGATCCCGGATTCTTTGCTGGCGAATACGGCCCTAACACGCCGCAGACGCAAAATTTTCGCGGCACCGTTCTCACCGCCGGTCAATTCGACATCACCGACAGATGGGTATGGGGATGGACCGGCGTTTTGGTCACCGACCCCACGTTCATCAGCGACTATGGCCTCGGGAGATTCAATGGAAACAGTCTCGACCCATTCAGAACGGGCACCAGCGTATCGTCGGAGGGCGTCTCACAACTCTATCTCGCCGGACGCGGGCAGCGCAGCTACTTCGACATTCGCACAATCTACTACACCGGCTTTTCAGAGCTCGATCAGCAAAGTCAGCTGCCGATCATTCACCCGGTGCTGGACTATTCTACCGTGCTGCCGCAGCAGATCATGGGCGGCGAACTCAGTTACAAGATCAATCTGACAAGCCTTAGCCGCCAGCAAGCAAGCTTTGACCCGATCACCTCAAGCGCCATCAGCAGCGGCATTTGTGCGAACGGAACTGCCGAAACCGCCGATCCGGCGCTGCTTAGTAAGGCCAATTGCCTGCTGCGCGGCATCCCGGGCGACTATACCCGCGCATCGGGTGAAATGGAGTGGCGGCGTACTTTGGTTACGGATAACGGACAGATGATAACGCCGTTCTTCAAGCTGCAAGGCGACGTTGCCTCGGCCAATGTTTCCAATCAACTCGGCACCGTATTGCCCGCCAATTACGGCATCAATATCGGTGAAAGTGAACTCGCTCGTGTCATGCCGGTCGCTGGCGTCGAGTATCATTACCCGTTCATCGACGTCGAACCCTGGGGCACACAAACGATCGAGCCAATCGCCCAGCTCATCCTCCGCCCTAACGAAGCGGAAATTGGCAAGTTCCACAATGAGGACTCGCAGAGCCTGGTCTTTGACGACAGCAATCTGTTCCAGGTGGATAAGTTCTCCGGCTGGGATCGCGTCGAGGGCGGCGGCCGCGCCAACGCCGGCCTCGAATATACAGCTCAGTTCAATAAAGCCGGTACAGTCGATGCCTTGTTCGGGCAGTCCTACCAGCTCTTCGGCCTCAATTCGTTTGAGGCCTCTGATCCCACCAATACTGGCCAAGACAGCGGTCTCGACAAGACGCTCTCGGATTATGTTGCGCGCCTTTCTTATCAGCCGAATTCGACTTACATGTTCAGCGCTCACGCGCGGTTTGACGAAGCGACCTTTGCGCTGGAACGATTTGAACTAGAAACCCGAGCGAATTTCGATCGTTTCGGCGTGAACTTTCTCTATGGGAACTACGCCGCGCAACCCGAACTTGGATTTCTCACGCGGCGCCAGGGTTTTGTGACCGGTGGGACTTACAAGCTTACGCAAAATTGGGTTTTGGTTGGATCTGCCGGATACGATCTCACCGCCCACCAGTTCAATCTGGCGCGCGTTGGCGTGGGCTATGTCGACGATTGCCTGATGCTCGCCTTCAATTACGTCACAAGTTATGTCTATAATGGTAACTCATCCCCCATCTCCAATAACAGCTTTACGCTACAGTTGAGTCTGCGAACCCTTGGGCCCGATGTCCTGTCCCAAGCAGGTGCTTATTAAGTAGCTGCAAGCGGGTCATTCGTGGACTTATTCCGCCGCGGCCGGAATCCGCCGCTTGCGTTGATCGAAGCGGCGGTCGAAGACGTGCTCGGCGATGCGGTTCTTGAGCATCTCGATCGAGCCGCCGGCAATCATCCAGCCGCGCGTGCGACGCATGCAATACTCAACGAGCGTTTCCCGGGAGAAGCCCATCGCGCCCATGATCTGCACGGCTTCGCTCGCCACTTCGAAGCCGGCCTGATTGCATGCCGTCTTGGCGATGGCGGTTTCGTAGGCCGACGGCAGCCCGCGATCGGCGTTGGTCGCAGCGCGATAGAGCAAAAGCTGCGCACTTTCGAGCTTGATCGCCATGTCGGCGAACTTCCATTGCAGGCCCTGGAACTCGCAAAGCGGTCGGTCGAATTGCTGGCGCGTCGCGGCGTAGTCGCGCGCAGCGTTGAAGGCATAACGGCCGCATGCAAGCGCGCGAGCGGTATTGCCGAGCCGTTCGACATTGAAGCCGGCCATCTGCTTTTTGAAACCGCCGGGTCCGAGCAGCACATTCTCTGCCGGAATGCGACAATCCTTGAAATGCAGCTCGCACCATTCTTCGCCGCTCATGAATTCCGACGGCGACCCGATGGTGAACCCGGGCGTGCCGCGCTCGATCAGCACCGAGCCGATACCGTCGAGACCGGGGCCGAAGCGCACATAGATCAGAAAAATTTGCGCGTCAGGACTGAAGGTCGAGAAGACCTTGCTGCCCTTGACGACGTAATGCGAGCCGTCCTGCCGCGCACTGGTTTTCAGGTCGGTGACTGCCGAACCCGCGTCCGGCTCAGTCATACCGAGGCTCATGACCAGGCGGCCGGCAAGTAATTCGCCGAGCCAGCGCTTCTTCTGTTCCGCCGTGCCGTATTCCGCGAACGTCCGGATTGGACCAAAATTGCCGAACTGCACCACGTCGGCGCTGCGTGGGCAGACGGCCGCAACCTGCTCGATGGCAATCACGGCATCCATCAGCGTGCCGCCCTGCCCGCCGTCTTCTTGCGGCAGCGAAATGCCCATTAGGCCCTGCTTGGCCATAAGCAGCGCCACATTGTAAGGGAAGCCCGGTTCGTGCGCACGTTTGAGCGCACCAGCCGCAAGATGCTCGCGCGCGAAGCGGCGCACGGATTCAGCAAACAATTTCTGCTCGTCGGTGAAATCAAAGTTCATGACGAAATCGCACTCCGCAGCGGCGCTAGAGCTTTTGAACGCCTGCCTGATCGATGATCTTCTTGAACATATCAACTTCCTTCATCACTCGCGCCCATGCGGCGTCGGCGCCCTTCACGCGGACTTGAAAGCCGGCCTTGACCAGCTTTTCGCTGGTAACGGGTGCCGCCAAGACCTTCAGTGTCTCCGTCTCCAGCCATTTGACGCTCTCGGGCGGCGTCTTCGCCGGCGCCAGCAGCACACAATCGACCGCAAACACGAAGTCCTTGTAGCCGGTCTCCTCCATCGTAGGCACGTCCGGCAAGCTCGGCCAGCGGGCGTCGCCAGTGACCGCGAGACAGCGTAGCGTGCCGGCCGTGATGTGCGGCAGTGCCGGCGGCAGCGAACCTGAACTGAGCTGCGCAGTGCCGGCCAGCAGCGCCGCAATGGCGTCGCCACCGCCCTTGAACACCACGTCCTCCAATTTCGGCAGCTTTTCGCGGATTTTCAAAAGCTCCAATTGCAGTTGCGACGTCGTGCCGATCGGAGGCGTCGAGCAGTTGTATTTATCGGGATTGGCACGGGCCAGCGCGATGAACTCCTTCATTGTTTTAGCCGGAAGCTCGGAGCGGACCACGAACGTATTCGGCGACGTCGCCAATTCGCTGACGCCGACGAAGTCCTTGAACGGATCGTACGGCAGCTGATTGTAGAGTCCGTAATTCACCGAGTAGGAATTGGTCGCCAGCAGAATAGTGTAACCGTCCGGCTCGGCACGGGCCGCATATTCCATGCCGATATTGCCGCCAGCACCACCGCGGTTCTCGACGATGAAGGTCTTGCCGGTCGATTGCTCGAGCGCGGCGGTGACGATGCGGGCGACGATATCTGATGGCCCCCCGGGCGTGTTGGCGACGACGAACTTGACCGGACGATCCGGGTAAGCTGCGTATGCCGAACGGATGCGAACGATTGACGGCACTGCGACGCCGGCCGCGAGCGCGCCAGCGGTCTTGAGGACGCTGCGACGCGATGGCCCGGATAGCCTGTTGAATTTTTTCATTGTGGTATCCTATTTGACGCTGGCGGCGGCTTGGTGAACAAGACTCGGATCGATCACGGCGCTGAAATCGAGGTCGCCCGTATAGTTGAGCCGGCCGTTCTCGCGGTGCACGCTTTCCTGGTCGCGCAGACCCGCCTCGAACTTGGCGATGTCGAGGTTGGGATCGATGGCATAGGGGGTACTTGCCTCGACCGCCTCGATCTTGAGGCCGGTCTGCTCCGCAATCGAAGCCGCGATCTTGGGATCTTTCAGGTACCCGCCTTGCGCATCGCGAGCACCGCGCACCAGCGCACGCAGGAAGGCGAGCGCGGCCTGCGGCCGATCGTGCATGAATTTGGTGCCGAAGAATACGAATGTCGTGATGGCGCCAGAGCTGTCACCGACATCCGCCTTATCGAGCACCGCTATGCCGGCCATTTGCGCCGTTGTGGACAGCGGCTCCGGCAGCGAACCGGCGTCGATGGCGCCGTTCTTGAACGCGACAAGCTGCTCGGCAAAACCCAGCGGCACGATGTTTATATCCTTCAGCGTCATGCCGTACTTTTTTGCCGTCTTGGCGAAGAAATATTCCGTGATATCGCCGGGAGCATTGATGGCAACCTTGCGGCCGCGAAAATCCTTGCCGCTTTTGATCGTACCGTCGTCCCACAGCGCTTTACGGATGAGCGGCTGCGTCGCCATCACCGGACCCTGATAGCCCAACGACGCGACGACGCGCAGGTCGAAGCCCTGATGCGCGGCGTTGAAGAAGCCGGCCGTCGCTGCGCCGAAGCTGACGTCAAGCTGTCCGGTCGCCAGCGGCGCGATCGTATCAAGCGCGCTACGCACATTGGTGGCTTCGACCGTGATGCCTTCCCTGTCGAAATAGCCATTGGCGACGGCGATGTAGAATGGCGCCTGCGCCAGCGCTCTGACCAATTGGACCCGCACGGTCTGCGGCTCGGCCCGCGCTGCGGGAACGAGCAGTCCGAGCAGCATCATTGCCGCGGCGCAATGCTTGAGCATGGCGAATCCTCTCCTGCCCTTCATTCGGGCTTAAGGCCGGTTGAATGGATGACAGCCGACCATTTGGTCTCTTCACGGTCGATGACGGCGGCGTGCTCCTCAGGCGTCGTCGGCGCGGGTTCTCCGCCTTCCAGGATTATGCGCTTTTGCACATCGTCACTGGCCAGCGCCGCCCGCAATTCCTTGTTCAGACGGTCGACAATCGGCCGCGGCGTGCCGGCCGGCGCGAGCAGCCCATAGCTCAACGTCGCGTCGAAGCCGGGCAGGCCGGATTCTGCCAGCGTCGGCAATTGCGGCATCAGGGTAGAGTGCTTCTGCGATGTGACGGCAAGCGCCCGGATGTAGCCGCCGTCGAGCGCCGCACGCGAAACCGGTATCGGATTGAAGCCAACCTTGACGAATCCGCCCATCATATCCGTGATCAGCGGATTCGAGCCCTTCTCGGGGATTTGCTCGACCTTGACTCCGGCCTGCTGCGCGAACAGCACCGAGGCGAGGTAATTGACCGTACCGATACCCGGCGTTCCCACTTGATACGGCTCCTTTGATTGCTTCATCAAAGCGATCAATTCGCCGACGCTGTGTGCCGGCACGTCCTTGTGCACCAGTAGCAGCGCCGGCGCCGATGCAATCAAACCGATGCGGCGCAAAATCCTTGCGCGGATCGTAGCCGACATTTTTGTAAAGGTTGGGGCCCGTGGCCAGCGTCGACGTATAGCCGAGGATGATCGTATAGCCGTCCGGCGCGGCGTGCGCGACCTCGCGCGTGCCGACCGTGCCGCTGCCGCCGGCGTTGCGATTCTCGATCACGATCCGCTGGCCGAGCCCGGCGCTCATCTTGTCCGAAACCGACCGGGCCATGATGTCATTGGTTCCGCCAGGCGGCAGCGGAATGACAAGAACGATCGGCCGGTTCGGGTAATCGTCCGCTGCGGCGGCCCGGCAAAGCATTAGCGCCGCGCCGCCCGCCACGCACATCACGAAGGCCGCAAAGAACGAATTCAGCCTCATCAAGCCGCCCTCCCCCTTCAATTGGCCCTCCACTTTTTTGTTGCAGCGCCGTTGGCCGCGGGCCGATATATTTAGCCTACCTTCTCGCCCGACACGTCGTCATACTCCGTGGCACGCTGCCGCATCAACGCTGGTTCGATTGCAATGACTTGGTTCGACATATTGTCTCGGCATATTGATGGATAACGACGCGCGGCTCATCAGTTACGTGCCGGATAACGCGCTGACCCCGCTGATCACAGGAGTCACCGCCGACAACTACTTTCTGCCTGTCAATGCAACGCGCGAACGATCGGCGCCAAGGCCGGGCCTATAATTGCCGCTCGCCAGATCAGTCGGCAGGTCCCAGCGTGAATATCACGCCAAGCAAAACAAACTTACCCAGATATTCATTCCTGATTCCTTCGCGGCGGCATGAAGCCAATCCGGCTCTTGCTAGCGCGGCTTGAAATGCTTCTCCAGGCCCTGCCAGCCTTCGAAGTAATCGTTCTGCAATTCCGACAACTCGATGGCGTAGCGCGTGAGCCGCATCGCATAACGGCTCTCGAACATGAACGCCATGGTGTCCTCGATCTTGTGCGGCTTGAGTTGCGCGTTGGTCGCACGCTCCCAGGTCTCGGCGTCGGGCCCATGCGCGGTCATGCAATTGTGCAGGCTGGCGCCGCCGGGGAGAAAGCCCTCAGCCTTGGCGTCATAAGCGCCGTACACCAGTCCCATGAATTCGGTCATGACGTTGCGATGGAACCATGGCGGACGGAACGTATCCTCACCAACCAGCCAGCGCGGCGGGAAGATCACGAAATCGATGGTGGCGGTGCCGGGCACGTCGGATGGCGCAGTCAGCACGCTGTAGATCGACGGATCGGGATGATCGAAACTCACCGTACCGATCACCATGAAGCGCGCCAGGTCGTATTTGTAAGGCGCGAAATTGCCGTGCCAGGCGACGACGTTGAGCGGCGAATGATCCATTTCCGCCGCCCAGAGGTTGCCTTGAAACTTGGCAACCATGCCGCATGGCGCCTTGGTATCCTCATAGGCGGCAACGGGACTGAGGAAATCGCGCGTATTGGCCAGACCATTCGAGCCGAGCGGGCCGAGTTCCGGCAGTCGCAACGCAACGCCGTAATTCTCGCAAATGTAGCCGCGTGACGGCCCGTCCGGCAGTTCAACGCGGAAGCGAAGCCCGCGCGGAATGACGACGATTTCGCCGGGTCGGACTTCGATGATGCCAAGTTCCGTGACAAAGCGCGCGCGGCCCAGTTGGGGCACGATCAGCATTTCGCCGTCGGCATTGTAAAAACACCGATCCGTCATCGAGCGATTGGCGGCATAAAGGTGCACGCACATGCCGACCTGGGTCGCCACGTCACCGTTGCCGCCGAACGTGACGATGCCCTCGACGAAGTCGGTCGGTTTCCGCGGAATCGGGATCGGGCTCCAGCGCAATTGCGTCGGCGTTGCATCGACGTCGCTGAAAGGAGCGCTGCGGATCAATCCGTTATCGATCCGCGCATAGGGCCGGTGCACCACCGACGGCTGAATGCGATAGGTCCAGGTACGGCGATTTTCCGCGCGCGCGGTGGTGAACGAGGTGCCCGAGATCAGTTCGGCGTAGAGGCCGTGCGGCGGATGCTGCGGCGAGTTACGGCCGATCGGCAGCGCTCCCGGTACAGCCTCCGAGACGAAATGGTTGCCGAAGCCGGGCTGGTATTGCAGCGACACCTCGGCACGGGAGGTCCGGCTTTCCGCTTTGCGGGTCTTGGTGTCTTGCGTCATGGGACCTCTCAGAACGGGCGCGCCCAAGGCGTCCACCAAGTAATTGGTCGCGACCGTAACTAATATCCGCTTTCCGCGGACCTTCGCAAGCCTGATTGGAACGGTTCCAAGTTCAATGTTCCGGCGATGCGATGACGGACCGACTTGGCATTGGCCTTTGCGGAAGACCTGCCACGCCGGGCTATGCCGGCCTTTGCCGATATCGAACAGACGCAAATGCAACAGGTGCAAGCGGCAGCGTCAGGCCTCGCGCGAAAGGTCCAAGGACGCGCGCGAGGCACGCCTGAGCGGAAAGCGGGTAGCCTTGCATCGCGCTGCGACGCATCGCGCCTGATTGTGCGACTATCAGCCGGCCGCGACAGAGCCGAGGCCGCGCCGCTTTATCCCCAGTGCCAGAATGCGCTGTAACAGATCGGGATACTTGATGCCGTCGTGCTTGGCGGCCGCGGCAAATTCCTGGCTCTCGGCGATTTCAGGGTTTGGATTGGCTTCGAGGAAATACGGCGTGCCATCGGCCGCCAGCCGGAAATCGATGCGCGCATAGCCGTCAAGCTCAAGCGTGCGGTAGATCCGTTTTGCCATGCGCTGGATGCGAGCAATCAGTTCCGGCGCGAGATTTTTCGCCGGTCCATGCAGTATTTGCCGCCGCTCCTGATAGTCGGGATCGTGCTTGACCTTCTCGGTGGCGATCGGCCAGTCACCCTCGGCCATGTTGCCGAACGTCAGCTCCCAAACCGGCAGCACGCGCAGCCGATCGTTACCGATGATGCCGACATAGATTTCGCGGCCCTCGATATATTTCTCGACGATCGCAGGCGTGCCGATGCGGTCATGGATGAAACCGACGCGTTCGACCAGTTTTTCGTCGGTATCGACCACCGAGGCCTGCGAAATCCCGTAGGAGCCATCCTCGTTCAGACTCTTGACGATCAGGGGCAGCGCCAGGCGCGCCGGACGCCGCGCCTTGCGGCCGATCGGGAAGACGGTGAAGGCCGGCACCGGAATGCGGTGGTAATGCACCAGAGTCTTGGCCAGATCCTTGCCTCGCGCCAGCATGAGACCGCGCGGATTGCAGCCGGTATATGCAATGCGCATCAGTTCAAGGAAGCTCGCAACGTTCTGATCGTAGATCGCTTCGCCGTGAAATTCCTCGAGCAGTGTTACGACGACATGTGGCTTCCAGGTTTCGATCTCGTCACGGATCGGCTTTAGCTCATCAGCCACGCCAAGCGGCTTCACCTCGTGTCCAGCCCCGCGTAACGTCTTCACGACGTCGTATTCGGTTTTCCAGACGCTGATTTGCTGTTCGGTATAGCCTTTGGACGAATCCGGAGGCATGAGGTCCGGGTGCAGCAGGACCAGGATGCGGAGCGGTTTCATAGCGCGATCCACTTTCGCCGCGACGGACCAAACAGTGCATGCATGGTTTTCGCGGTTAACAAGATCGTGAATTCCATGACGAGGTCGCGCTCGCGCTCCGACGGCGCGCAGTTTGAGTTTGCGGCACCGGGCGATCATGTCATCGAGCACCGCATCGAAGGTGAGCTGATATTCGCCCGTCCATTTCGAGACCAGCTCGCGCACACGCGCGCGATTGCGCCTGATGAAAGAAGCCGCCGTTTCAGAACGGCGTGTGTTTTGGATCCGCGGAAAATAACCGCCGCAGATCGCGGTCGTAGGTCTTCGGCGGGTCGAACAAATAGGTCTCCCGCTTCCTCCGGTAATATTCGCCGAGCGTCTCCTTGAACCTGCTTAATGGATCGACCAGTGCGCGATTGCGGAGGAGCGGACGCTGGCCGGCGATCTCGGCCATCAGCTTGTCGACATATCTGAGCTTCTTGAGCGCCGGCCAGCCGATATAGCGTGTGCGCCAGTTCGACCGCGGCCGTAGCCACACCGCGAATGTTTCGGCGAAATCCTCGTCGGGATGGCTTTGCGCGTACCACAGCCGCAAATGCTCGACATAATTTCGGCTGGCGGGATCGGGCTTATAATAGCGCGGGTAGCGCTGTGACGTCGGGCCGAACGTTTGTTGCCATTGGCGGCGGCGCGAGAGCTGATAGGCGTGCTGCACCACGTGACCGGCTTCGTGCCGGAGAATCTCCATGCACGAGTTCCAGGTGCCGCCCTCGACATCGATGATCATTTTCTTCTCCAGCCGCATCAGCCGCGGATGGGCGAGAAAGAACGGCATGGCAATGCCCGGCGTATTTTCCGGACTGAACCATTCGTTGGAGATCCAGGCATGGGGGCGCACAGTGATGCTGCGCTCGGCGAGCTCGTCATGGAGCGTGAGCAGACAGTCCTCGAGCCAGGTGCCGTCGACCTTCACACGGAGGTCCTTGAGCCGAACTTTCAGCAGTTGCTCGTCGGGCAGCGACGCCCAGGCAAATTTTCTGCTCATGGACCCTGCTAGTGGGCGGTGAACCGCTCTGCACCGTCGGCGCAGAGCGAGGCAACAATCTGGCAGGCAGTGCCGAACCCGTCATCGCACGGACCCAGAGCCGCACCGGCAAGAATATTCCATTGCCGGTGGCTTGCAACAACGCAAATCGTGTTAACGCTAGGCTTTTCGCCAGAAGATGACCTTCAAACTCGGCGCGGTGCAGGAACGTGCAGAAAAAAGCCATACCAGTTCTTGTGATCGGCGGCGGACCGGTCGGCCTTGCGCTCGCCGGCGATCTCGGCTGGCGGGGCATTTCCTGTTTGCTGATCGAGCAGAGCGACGGCTCGATCTATCAGCCGCGTATGGACCTCGTCGGCGTCCGTACCATGGAATTCTGCCGGCGCTGGGGCCTGGTAGCGACAGTCGAAGCTTCGCCCTACCCGCGCGATTACGCGCAAGACAATATCTATCTCACCAGTCTCACGGGCTACGAGCTCGGACGCGAACGCTTTCCAGGCATCGGCCAGGCGCCGCTGCCGAAGGAAAGCCCGCAGCGTCGCGAACGCTGCCCGCAGAACATGTTCGACCCTATTTTGCGCGCATTCGCGGCATCGCAAAAAACAGTCGAGATGCGTTATCGCACGCGGCTTATCTCGTTCTCGCAGACCGCCGATCACGTGACCGCCATGGTCGAAAACGCTGAAACCGGCGCGCGCGAAGATATTGTCGCGCGTTACATCGTCGGCTGCGACGGCGCACGCAGCCTGGTGCGCGAGACGCTCGGCATTGCGATGCACGGCACGCCAGTTCTGACCTACACCACGAACGTGATCTTCCGCTGCCCGAACCTGCTCTCGCTGCATGACAAGGGCAAAGCCTACCGCCACATCTTCATCGGTCCGGAAGGCACCTGGTCGACGATCGTCGCAATCAACGGCCGCGACCAATGGCGCTTCTCAATCATCGGCGGATCGGATCAGCGCGAATACACGACCGATGAGATCAAGGCGTCGATCCGCCGCGCCGTCGGTCGCGACTTCGAGTTCGAAATTTTGAGTGTGGTGCCGTGGGTGCGGCGTGAATTGGTCGCCGAAGGCTATCGCAACGGCCTTGGCTTTATTGCCGGCGACGCCGCGCATGTGATGTCACCCACCGGCGGCTTCGGCATGAATACCGGCATCCAGGACGCCGTCGATTTATCCTGGAAGCTTGCGGCCGTGCTCGAAGGCTGGGGCGGCAATCGCCTGCTCGATTCCTATGGCGTCGAGCGGCAGCCGATTGGCACCCGCAACGTCGCCGAGGCCAGCAGAAACCTTCGCCGCATGCTCTCGGTGCCGCCTCATCCGGACCTTCTGGACGACACGCCGCAGGGCGCCGCAACGCGTGAGAAAGTAGGACGAGAATTCAGCGAGACCATGCGCCACGAGTGGTTCACGCTCGGCGCACATCTCGGCTACCGCTACGAGGGTTCACCGGTCTGCTGGCCGGACGGCTCGGAAGCCCCGCCCGACGATCCGCGAAGCTATGTGCCGACGGCGCGGCCCGGGCATCGCGCCCCGCACGCCTTTTTGGCTGACGGGCGCTCGACCCTCGATCTGTTCGGGCGCGGCTTCATGCTGCTTGGTTTCGGCGCGAACGCCGACGAGGCCGCGCCGCTCCTCGCCGCCGCCAGGGCGCGCGATGTGCCGATGAGCTTTGTCGCGCTTGCCGAGCCGCACATCGCCGCCCTTTACCAGCGCAAATTCGTCATGGTGCGGCCAGACGGGCATGTCGCCTGGCGCGCCGACCACATGCCGGACAATGCGCTCGGGCTCCTTGACGTCGTGCGCGGCGCTGCGGAGACTTGAGGAAGCCATGCCAAAAGGCAGCGGTGCAAGCGGCCAGATTTCCGGCTAGACTATTGGCGACCATTGACGAGGCATCCGATGAAAGCCCCTTCCCGAAACGATCTGGCACAATCCGGCACGCTCGAAGAACTCTACGGCAAGCTCGACCAGATCGGCATTGCTCCCGGCTGGTCAAAGAAAACGCCGTCGTTATGGCCGGCGCCGCGAAAGAATTTCGTGCCGGCGCACTGGCGCTACGAACAGGCGCGCGGCGCGCTCGACGCCGCCGGCCGCCTCATCAACACCGAACTCGCCGAGCGGCGCAACCTCACCCTGACTAATCCGGCAGCGACCGAGAGCGGCTACGGCACCCTTCGCACCATGGTTTCAGCCTATCAGATGATCATGCCGGGCGAGTGGGCCCGCGCGCATCGCCACACGCCGAATGCGCTCCGCCTCATCCTCGACTCTGAGGCGGGGACTTATACGGAAGTGGACGGCGTCAAAATCTCCATGGAGCCGGGCGACGTGCTGTTGACGCCGAACTGGTCCAGCCACGGCCACGGCAACGACAGCCGCTCCTGCGCTTACTGGCTCGATTTCCTCGATGTGCCGCTGGTGCAACTGCTCGAGCCGATGTTCTTCGAGCCCGCGGAAGAGGATAAAACCCACGAGGCGTTCGAGAAAGCACCGCCGACCAAAGACTCGCCGTTCGTGTTCCCGATCGGCGAGACACTCAAGCGCCTTGACGCCACGGTACAAGAACCGGCCGGGCGCTTCGCCACGCACGTCGAACTTGGAAATCCGGCGATGGACACCATCGGGCTGCACATGATGCGGCTCGCTCCGAAAATCAAAACGGCGCCGTACCGCACCACCGCGAACAACATCTACGCCGCGGTGAAAGGTACCGGCGCGACGACGGTCGACGGCGAGCGCTTCGAATGGAGCCGCGGCGACGTGATTGCCGCCCCCGCCTGGCTGCCGCACTTCCATGAGGCTGCCGAGGATGCGCTGTTGCTGCGCGTCACCGACGAGCCGGTGATGCAGCGGCTTGGCTTCTATCGCATCGAGGAGCCCGCGCCGGCTACTCACTGATCGTGGATCGGACAACGCGGATTGCGGTCGTCGGCGCCGGCCTCGGCGGCTTGAGCGCCGCCGGCTTCCTGCAACGCGCCGGATTCCCGGTCCAGGTTTTCGAGCAAGCACCCGCCTTTTCGCGGATCGGTGCTGGAATCATCCTGAGCGCCAACGTCACGAAAATTCTGCGCCGTCTTGGCGTCGAGCAGCGTCTCATCGAGGCCGGCATCAAGTCGCGGTGCTATATCAGCCGCGCCTGGGACAGTGGCGAGACGCTGTATGAGATCGCGTTCGATGCGAAAACAGAGCATCGCTTCGGCGGACCCTATGTGCATATCCATCGCGGCGATCTGCATGGCGTTCTTGAGCGCGTCGTCACACCCGGCACGATCGTCTTCGGCCATCAGCTCGCAGGCATCGACGAGACAGGCAACGCCGTGCGCCTGATCTTCGGCAACGGCGCCACGGCCGAGGCCGATATCGTCATCGGTGCCGACGGCATCCGCTCGAAAGTCCGCGAGTTCGTTATCGACCGCGAGCCGCCGCAATTTGTCGGCGCGGCAGCATACCGGGCGATTTTCCCGGCCGAGCGGCTGCGGGGCCTTGAAATCCCGGATTGTACCAAATGGTGGGGCCGCGATCGGCACTGCCTGCCTTATTATCTCACCGGCAGACGCGATGAAGTGTACGCCATCGGCGTTGTCCCGGTGTCGCGGTGGGACGGCGACGAGTCGCCGTTGCCGGCGACGCGCGATCAATATCTGGAGGCGTTTTCCGGTTTTCATGCCGACCTGCAACGGGTCCTTGAGGCGGTGGACAACGTCAGCCTGTGGCCGATCTACGACCGCGAACGCAATGATCGCTGGAGCAATGGGCCATTGGTGCTGTTGGGCGACGCGTGCCATCCGATGCGCCCGTTCATGGCGGCAGGCGGCGCCACGGCAGTCGAAGATGCCGCGATCTTGAGCCGCTGTCTTGCATCCCTGGACGATCCCGCCGCGGCATTCCGCAGCTATGAGGCGACGCGAATCTCGCGCGTGAGCGAGGTTCAGCGTATCTCCGTCGCCAATACCTGGATGGGCGGCCCGACTGACACCGATTGGTTCTATTGTTACGATGCCTGCACGGCGCCGCTCGCTGCGCCGCATTGATCAAGATCGAGTCATGCTCGAACCAATGCCGGACCCGATGATCGCGCGAGACCTCGTCGGCTACGGCGAGACGCCGCCGCATCCGCGCTGGCCCGGTGGCGCTTTGATTGCTGTCAATCTCAACCTTAATGTCGAAGGCGGCGGCGAATCGTCTCTGATCAACGGCGACGGCGAATCCGAGGGCATGCTCAACGACATCGGAGTCGGCACGCAGCGCGGCCGGCGCGTCCCGCTCGTTGAATCCATCTTCGAGTACGGTAGCCGCCGCGGCGCCTGGCGGGTGCTCGATGTTTTCCGCGAGTTCAGCGTTAAGGCGAGCATCCTCGGCGTTGCCCGCGCGCTCGAGCAAAATCCCGCGCTGGCCAAGGCGTGCGTCGAGCAGGGCCACGAAATTGTCAGCCATGGCTACCGCTGGATCGACTACGGCGCCATTCCCGAGGACGTCGAACGCGAGCACATCCGCCGCGCCGTTGATATTCTGACCAGGCTGACCGGCTCAAGGCCAATCGGCTGGATGACGGGCCGGCCCGGCCCCAACACGCGTCGGCTTTTGGTCGAGGCCGGCGGTTTCCTGTACGACCGGGACTCGCTTGCCGACGAGTTGCCCTATTGGCTGTCGATCGAGAAGCAGCCGCATCTTGTCATTCCCTATTCCTATGAGGCGAACGACAACCGGTTCAACGAGAGCAGCGGCTTCTCCACCGCCGACGATTTTTTCATCTACATGCGTGACGCCTTCGACGTGCTCTATAGGGAGGGCCAGCGCGGCGCGCCAAAGCTTCTCTCCATCGGCCTGCATGACCGGCTGATCGGCAGGCCTGCCCGCTGTAAAGGGCTGATCGCGCTTCTCGGATACATGCGGGGTTTTGACGGCGTCTGGTTTTGCACCGGGGCCGATATTGCGCACCATTGGCGCAAGGAGTTTCCTGTCGCCAGCCGCTGAACGGCACAGCCTAACGGAAGGCACACGCGATCATGAAGCTACCCAGCCGCATCGTCGACATCTCGGCAACGCTCGATAACGACACCGTGCTCGATCCGCCGTTCATGCGGCCGAAAATCGAGTACCACACACACGCCGAAACAGCGCCGCTGATGTGCGAGATCTTTCCAGGCTTGCGTCCGCAAGACCTGCCGGAGGGTGAAGGCTGGGCTATCGAGAACGTGCACATCGCGACGCACAACGGCACGCACATGGATGCACCGGTGCATTTTCAGTCGAAGTCGGTCGACGGCAAGCCGATGATGACGATCGACCAGGTGCCGCTGGACTGGTTCTTTCGTCCGGGCGTCAAGCTCGACTTCAGAAACTTACCCGACGGACACGTTGTCAGTGCCGCCGAGGTCGAGACGGAATTGAAACGCATCGGCCACATGCTCGCACCGCTCGACATCGTGCTGGTCAATACCCGGGCCGCGAGCTGCATGGGCACCGATGAGTATCTGACCGCCGGCATCGGCATGGGCCGCGAGGCGACGCTTTATCTGACATCGCGGGGCGTCCGGGTTGCCGGCATCGACGCTTGGGGCTGGGACGCGCCGTTCGCCCATATGCGCGAGCGCTGGCTCAAGACCCATGACCCTTCGATCATCTGGGAAGGCCACAAGGCCGGCCGTGAGATTCCGTATTGCCACATGGAGAAGCTGTACAATCTGGATCAGTTGCCGCCAGACGGTTTCACCGTGGCCTGCTTCCCTCACAAAATCAAAGGCGCATCAGGCGGATGGATCCGCGCCGTCGCGCTGTTCGATTGACACCGGTCAGACGGCGACTTTTTTGAGGAAGCCTTCGATCTCGCCGCGCAGATTGCCGACCGAAGTATCGACCGATTTCGACGCCGTCAGCACGGTCTCGGCCGCTGTGCGGGTTCCAAGCGCCGCGTCAGCGACTTTGCTCAGCGCCGCGACGACCGTGCTGGTTCCGCTCGCCGCATTGGCGGCGTTGCGCGAAATCTCCGACGTTGCGGCGTTCTGCTGCAGGATCGAGGCAGCGGCGCTCGCTGTCCGTGTCGAAATCTCGTACATGCTTTGCTCGATGCCGTGCACCGCCTCAACGGCCCCGTTTGTCGATTGCTGCACCGCCTGAATGTGGCGCGTGATTTCTTCGGTTGCCTTTGCGGTCTCGACCGCCAGCGATTTGACCTCGTTGGCGACAACGGCAAAGCCCCGTCCGGCGCTTCCTGCCCGCGCTGCCTCGATGGTGGCATTGAGCGCGAGCAGATTGGTCTGGCCCGCGATATTGCGGATCAGCATGACGACGTCGCCGATCTTCTGAGCGGCCTGCACCAGTCCGGCATACTGACCGTTGGTCGCCTTGGCGTTGTTTACGGCGTTGCCGACCAGTTC
Organism: uncultured Alphaproteobacteria bacterium; assembly: GCA_963733645.1. Taxonomy (GTDB): domain Bacteria; phylum Pseudomonadota; class Alphaproteobacteria; order Rhizobiales; family Xanthobacteraceae; genus BOG-931. Next base: position 104,572 of record CAVTFP010000001.1, on the reverse strand, counting down.
GGTGGTCTGCGCGAGCTGCAAGTTGATTTCCGAGATCGAGGCCGATAGTTCCTCCGCCGAACCCGCGACCAGCGAGACGTTGCTCGAAGCGTCATTCGATTCCCGCAGTGCCCCCTCGGCATGCTGTGTCGTCTCGTGAGACGAACCGATCAATGCGTTGGCCGTCGACCTCATGGCGGCGGTCGATTGGCTGACCGTGCCGATCACCTCCTCTACCCTCTCGCGGAACGACGAGATGGCGCTTTCGGTCAGCAATCTGCGATTCTCCTGCGCGAGCATCGTGTCGCGCTGCTGCTCGAGGTGCTGGCGCTCGGTAATGTCCTCGTGGGTTGCGACCCAGCCGCCATCATTCATAGGCTGGCGGATGACGCGGATCAGCCGGCCATCGGAGAGCTCGTCGACCCGGCTGGAAATCTTTTGCGAAGAATGCTTGCCCAGCGCGCCGAGTTTCTTGTCGACGGCGCCGGCGTTCTTGTCGCCCTTGAGGATGCCGTTCATAACGCGATGCGCGATGATCGCCTCATGCGTCGTGCCGGATTTCAGCAACTCGGGCGGCAGGCGATACAGGCTGCCGTAACGCTCGTTGCAGATGACCAGACGCTTGTTGCCATCGAACATGCACAGACCGTGCGTCATGTTTTCAAGCGCCGTATTGAACCACTCATTGGTGCGCTCGACCGCAAGTTGCCGCCGGATGCTGGCGGCCATCGTGAGGATTTCGAGCACCGTCACAATGCAGGCGGCCGCGAAAAAGAACCAGCGCCGCTGTTCGTAATCGAAGGCGCTCTCGTGATCGGCCGGCAGCACATAGACAAGGCCAAGCCAGAAGATGGCAATGATCGCCATGCCGATGACCGGGGCAGGCCGTATCAGGGCGCGAAGGTATTGGGCGAGGCGTGAATTCATTTTAGCCAATGACTCAACGCCTTAATGCCTCGATTAGCGTTTGGATTTGGTTAAATTCGGCATCTGGGTATGGCATTGGATGGCGTCCAAGGCCGGTTGTTCACAAACCGTTAACCAGCCAGCGGCCGCGGCGAATGGCCAACAATCACGCATGACGCGACGCCGGGAACTGCTGCGAAGCGGGTGGCGGCGCCTGCCGTGCTGTGAGAGGATTGCCGTCCCGCCACTCCCGCATCTATACCCTCCGCGATCATGAACGAAGGCATCGGACAAGAGGTACGCCGCAAGGAGGACTTGCGCCTCGTCACCGGCCGCGGCTGCTACAGCGACGACTTCAACTTTCCGGGCCAGGTTTATGGCGCGGCAGTGCGCTCGCCGCACGCCCACGCGCTGATCCGTTCGATCGACGTCGAGCCGGCGCTCGCCATGCCGGGCGTGCTGGCGGTCCTGACCGGAGCGGATGCGCTGGCCGATGGGCTGACGCGTATTCCGCACCTCGCCGCCCCCGGAACGCCGCCAGACATCGTGCTGCATAACCGCGACGGCTCGCCGGTGCCGGCCGCACCGCATCACGTTTTGCCGGCCGATCGCGTCCGGTTCGTCGGCACTGCGGTCGCCTTCGTGGTCGCCGAGACGGTGGCGCAGGCGAAGGACGCCGCCGAACAGGTCGTTGTCGAATACGAACCGCTGCCGGTCGTGACCGACGCGAAGGCTGCGGTCGCGCAGGACGCGCCGCGGCTCTACGATGATCTGCCAAATATCATGATCGACGCCGAGGTCGGCGATGCCAAGGCAACCGCCGAGGCGTTTGCGCGGGCGGCCCACGTCACGCGGCTCGACACCTGGGTCAATCGCGTCACCGGCGTGCCGATGGAGCCGCGTGCCGCCGTCGGCATTTACGACCCGGCAAGCGGCCGCTACACGCTCTATGCGGGCTCGGGCGGCATTGTCCGACAGAAAAAGGAAATTTCGGCCATCCTCGGCGTGCCGTTTGACAGCGTGCGCGTTGTTGCCAAGGAGATCGGCGGCAATTTCGGCACCAAGAACAGCTTTTTCCCCGAGTTCGCGCTCGTCGTCTGGGCCTCAAAGCGCGTCGGGCGGCCGGTGAAGTGGACGTGCGACCGCTCCGAGGCGTTCATCAGCGACTACATGGGCCGCGATCTCACGGTGTCGGCCGAACTCGCCCTTGACGCCGACGGCCACTTTCTGGCGCTGCGTACCAACAACCTCAGCAATGTGGGCGCGCACAGCGGTTCCTACGTGCCGTTGGTCAAGGGCGTCGGACTGGCAACATCCGGTTATCGCATACCGGTCGCGCACATCAGAGCGCGCGCGGTGCTGTCGAATACCATGTGCACGACGCCCTATCGCAGTGCCGGCCGCCCGGAGGTCATCTACGTTATCGAACGGCTGATCGACAAAGCGGCGCAGGAACACGGCTTCGACAGAGTCGCGCTGCGTCGGCGCAATCTTATTCCGCCGTCGGCTTTTCCGTACAAAAATCCGCAAGGCATTGTCTATGACAACGGCACCTATCGGGCCGTCATGGATCGCGCGATGGAGCTTGGCGATTGGAAGGGATTTAAGCGCCGCCGCGCCGAGGCGAGCAAGCGCAAGCGGCTGCGCGGCATCGGGCTCTGCTCCTATCTGGAAACCACCGGCGGCTATCCGCGCGAACGCGCAGATATCACGGTGCAGCCGCAAGGCCGTGTCGACGTGGTGGTTGGCACGCTCTCGAGTGGTCAAAGTCACGAGACGACTTTTGCGCAATGCGTCGCAGAATGGCTCGGTGTACCGTTCGACGACGTTTACGTCGATGAGAGCGATACCGACATCGTCAAGGAAGGCGGCGGCTCCCATTCTGCGCGTTCGATGCGGCTTGCCGGCATTGTCATGGGCAACGCTTCCGACGCCGTCATCGAGAAGGGCAAGAAGATCGCGGCGCATATGCTGGAAACAGCCGAAGACGATATCGCGTTCGGCGCCGGCCGCTACACGGTCAAAGGCACCGATCGCTCGGTCGGGATTTATGACGTCGCCGGCGCCGCCGACAGCAAAGCCGTGCCGGAAGAATTGCGCGGGCCGCTCGGCGCCACCGCCGATGAGACCATCAGGCAACTCGGCTTTCCTTACGGCGCGCATGTCTGCGAGGTCGAGATCGATCCGCAGACCGGCAAGCTCGACCTCGTGCGCTATACCTGCGTCGACGATGTCGGCCGCGCCATCAACCCGATGGTGGTCGATGGCCAGACCCATGGCGGCGCGGCGCAAGGCATCGGCCAGGCGCTGTGGGAGCTTTGCGCTTACGATGAACAAGGCCAGTTTCTGTCGGGTTCGTTCATGGATTACGCCATGCCGCGCGCCGACGGCCTGCCGTCGTTCACCACCGACATCAGCCAGGTGCTCACGCCGACCAATAAGCTCGGCGTCCGCGGCGCCGGCGAAGGCGGCACGACCGGTGCGCTTGGCGCGGTCGTCAATGCCGCCGTCGACGCCCTTTCGGAATTCGGCGTCACCCATATCGAAATGCCGATAACGCCGGAGCGCGTCTGGCGCGCAATTCATACGTCAAAGAAATAACGGGCCACTGGGAGCGATTATGGCGGACATTCTCACGAAGCAAGAAGGGGCGATCCTGCGCATCACCTTGAATCAGCCTGACCGCGGCAACGCAGTGTCTGACGAGATGGTCGCGGAGCTTACCGGCATCATTGCAGGCGCAGACAAGGACGCGAGCGTCGTCGTGTTGCGCGGCGCCGGCAAGGATTTCTGCGTCGGCCGCGCCGTGATGGGTGCGAACCCAAAGCCGGACCCCGACGCACTCGAACGCCGCAATTTCAGCGACGTGGTGTTCAATTGCTACGGCGCCATGCGCGACGCTAAGGTTCCGATTATCGCCGTTGTGCAAGGGCGCGCGCTCGGATTTGGCTGTGCCATTGCGGCGGCATGCGACATCACGCTGGCGAGCGACCAGGCTGTCTTTCAGGTTCCGGAAATGGCGCACAACATCCTGCCGACCATGGTGATGTCGTCATTTGTCGACCGCGTGCCGCGCAAGGCGATGAGCTACCTGGTCTATTCGCAAGCCGAGATCACGCCGGAGCGGGCACTGAGTTTCGGCATTGTCAGCGACGTCGTGCCGGCGGCAAAACTCGACGCGGCGGTGGACACGCTGTGCGCCGCAATCCTCAAAGCGCCGCGGCCGGCGATCCTCGGCGTCAAGGAATACGTCAAGACCGCGCCCGACATGGCGGTGTACGGTGCCGTCGAATTCGCCCGCAATCTGCACGCCACGGTCAATTCATCGAGCGAGATGCGGCGGAAGCACTAGGCGTGCACCATGCCGGTTAGCTCTTTCAGAACATTGGCCTGAACCGATACGATGCCGTCTTCCCGGCCTAGGGCTAGGCAATGAAACGGCGCTCCACAGCAGGCCACAAGCCAGTTAAAGCGCGATCCCGCAAAGCGGCGACGCGCAAGCGCCGCAATGCGCCGAAGGCCGTGCGCCGCCGCACATCGCGCCCTGCTAGTCAGAAAGATGCGACCGAAGCTCGGCGTCTGGAACGATCGCTGCGAGAGAGTGAAGAACGCTACGCATTGGTCAGCCAAGCCGTCGCGGAGGGAATTTACGATTGGAATTTGGAGCTGAATTCGCTTTTCGTCTCCCCCCGCTTGATGGAAATCTTCGGCTTCGAGGAGGCTGGGCTGACATCCAAGGATTGGTATGGGCGCGTACATCCCGAAGATATGGAGAGCTATCGCACAGCATTGCGGGAATGCTTCAAGCAACGCTCGCTCAAGCTCGAGTGCCAATACCGCATCAGGGCAGCTGACGGAAACTATCGCTGGGTTGAGGATTGTGGCCTGCCTATCCGCAATGAGCCGGGCCGAACGATCCGGCTCGTAGGTGCCGTCAGTGACATCAGCCACCGTAGGCAAATCGAACAAGCGCTACTCGATAGTGAGCAGCGCTATGCATTGGCTATGCGAGCGGTGAATGAAGGCGTCTACGATTGGAACATCGCAACCGGCGAAATTTACTATTCACCGAGCGTTCGTAACGCCGTGGGACTTACGCCGGAAGAGCTGGGCAGCCGAACCGACTGGCTTGACCGTATCCACCCCGATGACGTCACTGCCTACAAGCAAACAGTCGCCGCGCACTTGAAAGGCGAGACCGACCGCCTCACGTGCGAATATCGCTATCGCCATCCGGATGGAACGTGGCATTGGGCGCGCCAGCATGGGCTCGCTCTGAGAGACCGGGCGGGACGTGCCTATCGCATGGCCGGATCGACCGGAGATATCACCGCCGAGAAGCGTCTCCTCAGCGAATTGCGCCAGCGCACCGACGACCTCACCGAGTTGCTGGAGCAGCAAACGGCAACGGCGGAGATATTGAGCGTCATCAGCGAGTCGCTCAGCGATACGCAGCCGGTATTCGACGCCATCGTGCAGAGCGGAGTGCGTCTGTTTCCCGGCGCGGCGATCTCCATCGCGCTCGCGGAAGGCAACGAGGTAAGGGCCGCGGCGATTGCCGAAGCCGATCCCGACCGGGCCGAAGCATGGCGACGCAGGTTTCCATTTCCGCTCACACGCGCCTACATCCACAGCACGGCCATACTCGACCGCACGATGCTGGATATCCCCGACGTCGAGCTTGCGTCGGACAAAATGGCGGCCGGCAGGCAAAATTTCCTGGCGAGCGGCTACCGCGCTGTCACCATCATGCCAATGATGCGCGGCGACGGCGCGATCGGTTCGCTCAGCGTCGTTCGCCGCAAGCCAGGGCGGCTCTCGGACAAGCAGATTGCGGTGCTCAACACCTTCGCCGCGCAGGCCGTCATCGCCATCGAGAACACGCGGCTGCTCAGCGAATTGCGTGAGTCGCTGCAGCAACAGACCGCCACTGCCGACGTGCTCAAGGTCATTTCAAGCTCGCCCGGCGATCTAAAACCAGTGTTTCAAGTTATGCTGGAGCGCGCGACAAAACTGTGTGGCGCTAGTTTCGGCACGCTTTGGATTCGTGAAGAAGACGGGCGGATTCGCAATGCCGCGCTGCACGGACAATTGCCTGAGGCTTTCCGGGAAAAGTGGGGCGTCGGCACAGTGTTCCTGCCTAGTCCTTCGGTACCCACGGCGCGCGTCATCGAAACGCGCGAGCCTGTCCAGGTTGTGGATCTCAAGGAAGACCCCGCCTATCTCGAAGGCGATCCTTTGGCGGTGGCTTCGGTGGAGGTTGCCGGGATTCGCTCATTGATCGCCGTGCCGCTTATCAAGGAGGGGGCGATTGTCGGCGCTATGTCCATTTACCGCCGCGAGATGCTGCCCTTCACCGACAAGCAGATCGAGCTAGTGCAGAACTTCGCCGCGCAGGCTGTCATCGCCATCGAGAACGCGCGGCTGCTCAGCGAACTGCGCGAATCGCTCGACCGGCAGACTGCGATGTCGGAGGTGCTGAGCGTCATTGCGTCTTCGCCCGGCGAACTTAAGCCTGTGTTTCAATCGATGCTCGCGAGTGCGATGCGCATCTGCGAGGCGGACTGCGGGTTTATCTACCGCATGGAAGCAGGTGCCATGCGTACCATGGCAGAGTTAGGAGTTCCGCCGGCGCTCGCCGAATATCGCCGGCACCACGCGCATACGGGCGGCGCGACGACTCCTGTCGACGTGATGCGTGCGACAAAGAAGCCGGCTCACGTTTACGACGCGAGCGACAGTGACGCCTACCGCACGGGCAATCCCAATGCCGTCGCGGGCGTCGACCTCGGCGGCGCGCGGACCGTCCTTTACGTTCCGATGCTCAAGGGAGACGAGATCGTCGGCGTCATCAACGTGTATCGGAAAGTGGTCAGACCTTTCAGCGATGTCCAGGTCGCGCTCCTTGAGAATTTCGCCGCGCAGGCGGTCATCGCCATCGAGAACGCGCGGCTGCTCAGCGAATTGCGCGAGGCGCTACAACAGCAGACTGCGACGTCGGAGGTTCTTGAAGTCATAAGCTCGTCGCCGGGCGAACTTGATCCGGTTTTCCAGACTATGCTCGAGAATGCAACGCGGATTTGCGAGGCAAATTTTGGCATTTTATGGTTGTCCGAGAGCGATGGTTTTCGGTTCGTCGCGCACCACGGCGTGCCGCCCTTGCTTGTTGAAGACCGGCAGCGCGAGCCATTTGTCCGCCCCGGACCAGGAACGGGCTTGGGTCGCGTCGCGAAGACAAAGCAGCTGGTCCATGTTGCCGATATCACGACGGAACAGGCCTACGCCGAGCGTGATCCACTTCGCATCGCATACGCCGAGCTTGGTGGCGCTCGGACCCTCGTTGCGGTGCCGATGCTCCAGGAAGAGGAGCTAATCGGCGCCATTACCATCTTCCGCCAGGAGGTTCGTCCATTCACCGACAAGCAAATCGCGCTGGTCACGAACTTCGCCGCCCAGGCCGTCATCGCCATCGAGAACACGCGGCTGCTCAGCGAATTGCGCGAGTCCTTGCAGCAGCAGACCGCCACTGCCGACGTACTCAAGGTCATTAGCTCGTCACCCGGCGAATTGGAGCCCGTTTTCAATGTCATTCTGGAGAACGCGGCGCGCATCTGCGAGGCGAATTTTGGAAACATACTCCGGTTCGAGAATGGTTTGCCGCAATTTGTCGCAAAGCTGAGGGTGCCGGAGCAGTTTTTCGCATTCCTGCGGCGTTCGGGACTCCGCCCCGGACCGCTCCATCCCTTCAGTCGTCTTATCGAGCAAAAGCAAACGGTGCACGTCGTCGACTACAGTGCCGATCCGTCTTATTTGGATCGCGATCCTCTGGCGGTTGCCGGCGTAGAGCTCGGAAACATCCGGACCTTGCTGATTGTTCCGATGCTGAAGGACGACGAACTGATAGGCGGTGTCGCCATCTACCGCCACGAAGTGCGGCCTTTCACCGATAAGCAGATAGAATTGATGACGAACTTCGCCGCGCAGGCGGTCATCGCCATCGAGAATGCACGGCTGCTCGGCGAATTGCGGCAGTCGCTGGAACAGCAGACTGCGACATCAAAGGTGCTTGAAGTCATCAGTTCATCGCCGGGCGATCTGGAACCGGTGTTCCACGCCATGCTGGAGAATGCGACGCGCATTTGCGACGCGAAATTCGGCACGATGTTTCTGCCGGAAGGGGCCGATGCGTTTCGCACGGCGGCACTCTATGGGGCCCCGCCGGCCCTCGCTGAGTTCCACAGGGCGCACGAGACATTTCGGCCGACGCCAGGTAGCCCACTTGATCGCACCATGCGAACAAAGCAGCTGAGCCACGCCGCGGACGGTGCCGCCGAAGCTCAGCCAAGCCCGCCCGCCAGGTTAGGCGGCGCGCGATCCATGGTCTGCGTTCCAATGCTAAAGGACGATACGCTTAGCGGCGCTATCGTCATCTATCGGCAGGAGGTGCAGCCGTTCACCGATAAACAAATTGAGTTGTTGCAAAACTTCGCCGCCCAGGCCGTCATCGCTATCGAGAATACGCGGCTGCTCAGCGAATTGCGCGAATCGCTGCAGCAGCAGACCGCCACCGCCGACGTGCTCAAGGTCATCAGCCGTTCGACCTTCGATTTGCAGACCGTGTTGCAAACCCTCGTCGAATCGGCGGCGCGGCTCTGTGAGGCCGAGAAGGCGACTATCACGCGGCAGAGAGGGAAAACGTTCTTTCGCGCCGAGGCTTTTGGTTTTTCTCGTGAGTTCATGGATTATGTCAAAGACGTTCCCGTGAAGCCGGAAAGAGGTTCGGCCACCGGGCGCGCGCTGCTCGAAGGCAGGGTCGTTCATATCCCCGATGCTCGGGCTGATCCGGAATACACATTTGCCGAAGCGCAGAGATTAGACGGCTTCCGCACCATTCTGGGCGTTCCGATGATGCGCGAGGGCGTCGCGATTGGCGTCCTGGCGTTGACGCGTTCGGAGGTGCGCCCATTCACCGATAAGCAGATCGAGCTGGTGTCGACCTTCGCCGACCAGGCGGCCATCGCGATCGAGAACGTCCGTCTATTCGAGGCCGAACAACTGCGGACGCGCGAACTCACCGTGGCGTTGGAACAGCAGGCCGCTACTTCGGAAGTGCTCAACGTTATCAGCCGGTCTAAATTCGATTTGCAGCCGATTCTTCAGAGCGTGGTCGATACCGCGGCCCGCCTCTGTCATGCCGATACGGCCGTCATATTCAGGCTGGACCAAGGCATCTATCGATTTGCGACCGGATATTGCGTCGATCCCCGGTATATGGAAATCGAACGCGCTACACCGATTATACCCGGGCCGGGAACGGTGGTCGGACGAGCCGCGATTCAAAAACAGGTCGTTCGGATCGTCGACGCGATGGCGGACCCTCTGTATGAGAAGAAGAGGGATGCCGAGGTCGCACAGGTTCGGTCGATGATCGGCGTTCCCCTCATGCGGGAAGGTGAACCTATTGGCGTCATTGCCCTTGCGCGGCAAAGAGTTGAGCCGTTTGCCGACCGGGAAATTGAGTTGGTCTCGACGTTTGCCGACCAGGCGGCCATTGCCATCGAGAACGTGCGGCTGTTCGAGAGTGTTGAAGCCCGCACCCGCGAGCTGGCGAAATCGCTGGAGGATTTGCGGACCGCACAGGATCGTCTGGTACAGACCGAAAAACTCGCTTCCCTCGGCCAGCTCACCGCCGGCATCGCCCACGAGATCAAGAATCCGCTCAACTTCGTCAATAATTTCTCGTCGGTCTCGGTCGAGCTGATCGACGAATTGCGCGAGGTACTGGCTGGCGCCCAACTCGACGACAAGCGGCGCACGGACATCGCCGAGATCGCCGATATGCTGCAAGGCAATCTCGACAAGGTCGTGCAGCACGGCAAACGCGCCGACTCCATCGTCAAGAACATGCTGCTGCATTCGCGCGAAGGCTCCGGCGAGCACCGGCCGGTCGATATCAACGCGCTGGTCGAGGAAAGCCTCAATCTCGCCTATCACGGCGCACGGGCCGAAAAGCAGGGTTTCAATATCGCGCTGGAACGATCGTTCGATCCGGCCGCCGGCGAAGTCGATTTGTTCCCGCAGGAGATCACGCGGGTGCTGCTCAACCTGATCTCAAACGGCTTTTACGCCGCGACCAAGCGCAAGGCGCAAACCGACGGCGACGGCTACGAGCCCACCCTCACCGCTGCGACAAAAAACCTCGGCGATCGCGTCGAGATCAGAATTCGCGACAATGGCACCGGCATTCCCCCCGAGGTAAAGGAAAAGATGTTCAATCCTTTCTTCACCACGAAGCCTGCGGGCGAAGGCACCGGGCTCGGCCTGTCCATCAGCCATGACATCATTGTGAAACAACACGCCGGCACTATTGCGGTAGAAACCGAGACGGGCCGTTTCACCGAATTCAGGATCGTTCTGCCCCGTGCCGGGGCGTCATTGACCAAGCCGGGGGTACACACGTGAACATGCTCATTCTCGTGGTCGACGACGAACCCGATGTCGAGGTGCTGTTCCGGCAGCAATTTCGGCGCGATCTGCGCGCCGGGCGCTTCACCATGGATTTCGCGCAATCGGCCGCGACGGCTCTCGAGCGCATCGCCGATGCGGGCGCCGAGTTGCTCATTCTTATTCTGTCCGACATCAACATGCCGGGGATGAGCGGGCTTGAGCTCCTGCCCAAGGCAAAAGCCCTGCGTCCGGACGTTCCGATCATCATGATCACCGCCTACGGCGATGCGGAAACCAAGCGCAAGGCTCTGGAGAACGGTGCCGAATCACTGCTGACCAAACCGATCGATTTCGGCACCCTGCGCAGTGAGATCGACACGCGAGTCGGGAACGCCGCGTAATCGCACCGTTTCTGGCCGATCATCACGCAACGCCGCTGGCCATGCGCATGCGGATTTTCCCGAAATGGCGGCGGTCGGGGACGTTGTGTTCCGTGAAAAAGCTAATAGTGTGCCGCCCCGATGATCGTGGTTGCTATCGATATCGGCGGAACATTCACGGACCTGGTCGGCTTTGACGCCGGCAAGGGGCAATTCGTCGAGGCCAAAAGTCTCACGACGCCGCACGAGCTCACCCAGGGCATTCTCGACTGCATCCGCAAGAGCGGCATCGAGGCCGGAGCTATCGACGAACTCATTCACGGCTCGACCACCGCAATCAATACGCTGATCGAGCGCAAAGGCGCCAAGACCGGCCTGATCGTCACCCGCGGCACGCGCGACGTTTACATCATCGGCCGCGGCAATCGCCCCGAGGCCTATAATCTGTTCTTTCACCGCCACGAACCGCTCGTGCCGCGCCATCTCACCCGCGAGATCGACGAGCGCGTCACCGGCGGCGGCGAGGTATTCCGGCCCCTGAACAAGGCGAGCGTCACCGAGGCCTGCCGCATACTCGCCGCCGATGGCGTCGAGTCGGTCGCGGTTTGCCTGATCCACGCCTATGCCAATCCCGATCATGAGCGCGTCGTCGGCCAGATGGTGCGCGAGGCGCTGCCGAACGCATACCTCTCGCTGTCGCACGATATTCTGCGCGAATATCGCGAGTTCGAACGGATGTCGACGACGGTGGTCAACGCGTATATCGGACCCAAGGTCGGCGGCTATGTGAAAAGCCTGAGCACGAGCCTCGGCGGCGTCGGTTTTCGCGGCAATCTGTCGATCATGCGCTCGAATGGCGGCGTGATGACCCCCGAAGTCGCGACCGAGCGGCCGGTGGCGATGATGGAGTCCGGTCCGGTCGGCGGCATCATCGCTTCGGCGCGCGTCGGCCAGGTGCTCGGTTTTGCCAACGTGATTTCATTCGACATGGGCGGCACCACGGCCAAAGCAAGCCTGGTGCGTGACGGCGAGCCTACGCTGGCGCCCGGCTACTATGTCGGCGGCTATGCCAGCGGCCATCCGGTGATGCTGCCGATGATCGACGTCGTCGAGGTCGGCGCCGGCGGCGGCAGCATCGCCTGGATCGACGACGTCGGCGCGCTCAAGGTCGGACCGCAAAGCGCGGGCGCCGATCCCGGGCCGATCTGCTACCGCGGCGGCGGCACCGAGCCGACCATCACCGACGCCAATGTCGTCCTTGGCCGCCTTGACCCCGAGAATTTCCTCGGCGGCCAGATGGAGCTCGACGCCGCGGCAGCGCGCACCGGCGTCGAGCAGAAAATCGCAAAACCGCTGAAGATGGACGCGGTCGCGGCCGCGCAAGCCATCGTTGAGATCGCGATCCTGAAAATGTCGCTCGCGGTGCGCGAGGTATCGGTCGAAAAGGGCTACGATCCGCGCGACTTCGTGCTTGTCGCCTCCGGCGGCGCCGGCCCATTGCATGTCTGCGCCATCGCCCGCGAACTGCATATACCGAAGGTCATCGTGCCGCTGTTTCCGTCGCACTTCTCCGCGCTCGGCATGTTGCTCGCCGACGAGCGGCACGACTTCATCCGCACATTCTATTTCGACCTTGCCGGCCTCGATTTTGCGGCGCTGACCAAGGTGCATGACGAGATGGCGGCCGAGGCCAAGAAAAGCCTGCGCAACGCCCGCAACGCCGAATTCCAGACCGAACTCGACCTGCGCTATGTCGGCCAGGAATTCACATTGTCAGTACCGGTGTCGCGCGAAATGATCGCGCGTGGCGACCGGCAAAAAATCCGCAAAGCGTTCGATGCGCTCTACGAACACCGCTATGCGCACCATTCGCCCGACGAACCAGTCGAGATGGTCAATATCCGCCTCGCCGGCATCGGCAAGCGGCCGAGACTCAAATTTCCAAAGCTCAGCAGCAAAGCCGCCGGCAAAGCCACGCGGCGCCGTGACGTTTACCTCAGCGATGCACGAAAGCCTGTGTCCTGCCCGGTCTATCAACGCGCCGATCTCGGCGCCGGCGCGCGCATCAAGGGGCCCGCCCTGATCGAAGAACACGGCACCACGACGGTGCTGTTCGAGGCAGATAAATGCACCGTTGCGCGGTCGGGCGAGCTCTTGATCGACGTCGGAGGCGCAAAATGAGCAAAAAGGCCAAGAAGGCCCCCAAGAGCAAAAAAGGCAAAAAAGCACTCGATGCGGTCACTCTGGAAGTGATCCGCAACGCGCTGCCGGCAATCGCGAACGAAATGGCCGCCGACCTGCAACGCACGTCATACAATATGATGATCTACGAAGTACGCGATTTCTGCACATCACTGGTCGACACTACCGGCCAGCTCATTTCGCAGAATGTCGGCGGAGTATCGCATTTCGTCGCCGACCTTGGCGTCATCGTCACCGACGCCATGAAGCGCTACGGCGCGAAGGGCTTTGCTCCCGGCGATGTCATCATCACCAACCACCAGGCGGTGGCCGGGCAGCACCTCAACAACATCGTCATCTACATGCCGTACTTCCACAAAGGCGAACTCCTGATGTTCGCCATGGTGCGCGCGCATTGGATCGACGTCGGCGGCATGAGCACCGGCTTCGGCGCCGGGCCGAGCGTCGCCGATCCGTGGCTGGAGGGCCTGCAGCTCGATCAGCTCAAGATCTACGAAGCCGGTAAAGTCAACGAAACGCTTTATCGTGTGCTCAAGGACAATATCCGCTTTCCGGAATCGTCACTGGGCGACATGAAATCGCAGATGGCGGCCTGCCGTCTCGCGGTCCGGCGCCTGGATGAGCTGTTCCAGAAATACGGCAAAGCCACCGTTCTCGAGGGCATCGCGCAGATCTTCGACGAGACCGAGCGCAAGTGCCGCAACGTCGTGGAGAAGCTCAAGGACGGCATTTACGAGGCGAGTTCGTTCCTCGACCATGACGGCGTCAAGCGCGACGAGCAACTGCCGATCCACGCCAAGGTCACGATCGACCACGGCAGCATGACGATTGACCTCTCCGGCTGTTCGGGCGAACGCAAAGCGGGAGTCAACTCACGCACCTATGCGGGCGCGCGCGTCGCCTACAAGGCTCTGACCGGCCCGCTCGAACCGGTCAACGAAGGCTCGTTCCGCGCGCTCAAGGTCATCATCCCGGAAGGCAACATCATGATGGCGCGGTTTCCGGCGCCGATGGCCGGCTGGAGCGTGATCGTTCCGACCGTCGTCGATACCATCATCCGGGCGCTCGGCGATGCGATGCGCGACCGAGTCCCGGCCGGACATCACGGATTGCTCGGCGGCTCGATCGTGTTCTTCGGCGTGCATCCGAAGACCAAGCGCCGTTTTGTCGTGCAAAGCATCGAAGGCGGCGGCTGGGGCGGCCGGCCGTTCGAGGACGGGGCATCAGGCAGCGTTTCCGTATGCCAGGGCGATGTCCGCAACGCGTCGATCGAGGGCATCGAATTGAAGTGTCCGGTCGTGGTCGAGAGCCGCGGGCTGCGGACCGATTCCGGCGGCGCCGGCAAGTATCGCGGCGGACTCGGTATCGACACCCTGGTACGCAATCTCGTTGATGGCCGCTGGAATTTCGATCATCCGAAACGCGAGCACTGCCCGCCTTGGGGTATCTGGGGCGGCAAGCCCGGCAGCCACGGTGATTTTCTGCTGCGATTGCCCGGGGAGAACGAATTCCGCTCGATGGAAGCGCCGCATTACCCCGTTCCGGTCGACTCCGAAGTGATCGTACGGACCGGCGGCGGCGGCGGCTGGGGCGATCCGCTCGAACGCGAAGCCGCGCTGGTGCGCGCCGACGTCATCGAGGAACTGATCTCCCGCCGCGTCGCCGGCGACGACTACGGCGTCGTGCTCCGGGACGATTTGACGCTTGACGAAGCCGCGACGGCACAGCGGCGAAGTGGGCTAAGATCGGGCCGGGCATAAAGCCCGCGCGTTCGGGGAGGAAGCGATGAGGCCGGCGCTGACACTCGCCACAGTGGCCGCGATCGGCTTGGCGATGGTTTCGGCCGCCTGCGCCGCCGATCTCATCCGTGTCGGCAATGCCGGGCGCGAGTTGTTCTCTTTCACGCCTGCGAATATCGGTAAGGAGACCGGCATCTTCGCCAAGCACGGTCTTGATCTCGAAATCGCCGGTTTCGGCGGCGACGCCAAGCTGCAGCAAGCCATGGCGGCAGACGCGGTCGATATCGGACTGGGCTCCGGACCCGGCATGGCCTTCATTGTCAAAGGCTCGCCGGTCAAAGGCATCGCAGCCATGGCGGGACCGCCGCTGATCTTCGCGCTCGTGGTGCGCGCCGACGGTTCGATAAAAACCATCGACGACCTCAAAGACCACAAGGTCGCCATATCGACTGTCGGCTCGGCAACGAACTGGCTGATGAACGAGGTCTCGCGGCAGCATGGCTGGAGCTACGACGGCTTCACCCAGATTCCGATCGGCGAAAACGGCGCGCGCATCGCGGCATTGAAGTCCGGCGCAGTCGATGCCTGCGTGGTCGAGATCGGGTCCGCGCTCAATTTTGTTCAGCGTGGCGACGGGCGCATCCTGATGCGCTTTGGCGACGTGGCGAAAAATTTCATCATGCACGTCATCTTCGCCACCGATAAAATCATCGCGCAAAAACCTGACGAACTGAAGGCCTTCCTGCAAGGCTGGTTCGAAACGATCGCCTTCATGCGGCAGAACAAGGCAAAATCAGTCGCCATTGCCATGCAGGTAACGGGCACTGACGAAAAGACCACGAGCGGCATCTACGATGAGCTGATGCCGATGTTTACCGACGACGGTCACTTCGATCCGAAGGCCCTTGCAGTCTTGAGCCGCTCTTTCGTGGAAATGAAAACGCTTCCGTCCGAACCCAAGATGAGCGAACTCTACACCGAAGCGTTTCTACCCAAAAAGTAAAGTAAAGCGTTGGGGAGCGATAATGGGAGTTTTGCGTACGGCATCGCTGCTCGTTGCCGCGTTGGTAGGCGGATTGAGCGCCGCGCCGGCGCATGCCGATGAAACCCTGCGCGTCGGAAAGGCCGTCCCCGAGGCATTCTCTTTCGTTCCGCTCGACGTCGGCATGCACGAGGGCTTCTTCAAGAAGCGCGGCCTCGCGATCGACGAGATTGCGTTCGCCGGCGACGCTAAATTGCAGCAGGCGATGGCGGCGGACAGCCTCGACATCTCGCTTGGCTCGGGACCAGCCATGGCCTTCATCGCCAAGGGTTCGCCGGTCAAGGCCATCGCCGCGATGGCGGGGCCGCCATTGGATTTGACGATCGTTGTGCGCCCGGACGGCCCAAAATCCGCCGCCGAGCTCAAGGGCAAAAAGATCAGCGTATCCACCGTCGGCGGCCTGACCTATTGGCTGGTGAGCGAGACGTCGCGTCAGCAAGGCTGGGGGCCGAATGGCATCGATATCACGCCGATGGGCAGCATGCCGCCGCAGATCTCTGCGCTCGAACGCGGCGACATCGACGGCGTAGTGACAGACATATCGACCGCGCTTCAACTCGAGAAGCTCGGCAAGGCGCGCATCCTCACGCGTTTCGGACAGATCGTGAAGGATTTCCACGACCACATCATCTATGCGACCAATACGGTGATCGCGGGCAAGCCCGACGCGATCCGGGCCTTCCTCGCCGGCTGGTTTGAAGCGATCGCATTCATGCGCCATAACAAGGCCGAAACCGTCAGCATCGCCACGCAAGTCATCGGCAAGGACGACGACATCAACGGCAAGACTTATGACGAACTGATGCCGATGTTCTCAGATGACGGCAGGTTCGATTCAAAGGCGCTGGATACGCTCGCCAAATCCTTCGTCACGCTGAAGCTGCTGCCGGCCGAGCCGGATATGAGCAAACTTTACACGGAAGCCTTCCTGCCACCAAAGTGAAACGATGCAAGCGATGTTGCTACCGCGACAGACGATGCGGATAAGTACGACGGCGGCCGCTGCGGCGCTGCTCGGCTTGATGCTTGCGGCCGGCGTTGCCCGCGCGGAGACGACCCTGCGTCTCGGCAAGGCCCAGCCCAATCAATTCGCCTTCGTTCCCGCCGATGTCGGCGTCGAAGCCGGAATCTTCAAAAAACACGGCATCGATCTTGAGATCAGCTCCTTCGCCGGCGACGCCAAGGAAATGCAGGCGCTTGCCGCGGGCAGCATCGACATCGCACTCGGCGGTGGTCCGGCCTTCGCCACGATCGTCAAAGGCGTGCCGATGAAAGCGGTGGCGGCCGAAGCCAATGCGCCGAATACCATCCTGCTGGTCGTGCTCAAGGACGGTCCGGTCCAATCCGTCGACGACCTCAAGGGCCGTACCGTCAGCGTCTCAACCGCGGGCTCGCTGACCTACTGGCTCACCCAGCAGCTCTCGGTGGCGCAGGGATGGGGCGACAATGGCATCAAGATCGCGCCGCTTGGCTCCTCTGAGACGCAGATCGCCGCGCTGAAAACCCACCAGATCGATGGCGTGACCACCGACGGCGTGACTGTCTACAGATTCATGGAGACCGGAGACGGCCGCATCCTGGTCAAATTCGGCGACCGCATCAAAGACTTCCACGTCCATGTCATCTATGCGAGCGATAGTCTCATTGCCGGCAATCCGGAGGCCCTGAAAGGCTTCCTCGCCGGCTGGTTTGAAACAATCGCCTATATGCGCGACCACCGGCAGCAGACGATCGACATTGCCGTCAAACAAACCGGCGTCTCGCCGGCCGTCGCCGCCGCGAGCTATGACGACACCATGCCGATCCTCAGCTCCGACGGCCATTTCAGCCAAAAGGCGCTGGATGTGCTGGCAACATCATTTCTGGACACCAAGGCCCTGCCGTCGAAACCCGATATGTCGACGCTGTTGACGGAAGCCTTTTTGCCGAAATGACGATAATCTTATCGACCAAACGTCGGGGGGCGAGGCCGATGCAGACGCAGCGATGGAAGGTAAGGTACGCAACCGCATTCGCCGTCGCCGCGCTGACCGGATTGATCGCGCTGTCCGCGGCCCAAGCCCAGACAACGCTCCGCCTCGGTAAGGCGCAAGCTAATCAGTTCGCTTTCATGCCGGCCGATGTCGGCGTTGAGACCGGTATCTTCAAGAAGCACGGCATCGATCTCGACATCAGTGCGTTCGCCGGCGACGCCAAGATGGTGCAGGGGTTGACCGCCGCCAGCATAGATATCGCGCTTGGCGGTAGCCCCTCCTTTGCGGCAATCGTCAAAGGTGCGCCCATGAAAGCGGTAGCGGTGTTCAGCGGCGCACCGAACATCATCATGCTGACCGTGCTCAAAGATAGCCCGCTCAAGACCGCCAACGACCTCAAGGGCAAAGCCGTCAGCGTCTCCGGCAACGGCTCGCTGACATTCTGGCTGACCCAGCAATTATCGCAGCGCCTGGGTTGGGGTAACGACGGTATCAAGATCACGCCGCTCGGCGCGTCCGAAGCGCAGATTGCCGCACTGATGACGCATCAGATCGACGGCACCACGACGGACAGCGTCACCGTCGAAAAATTCGTCGAAACCGGCAATGGCCGTATCCTGGTGAAATTCGGCGATTACTTTCCGGACTTCGTGTCAAGCTGCATCTATGCAAGCGACGCTCTGATCGGAAGCAATCCTGTTGCATTGCGCGCGTTCCTCGCCGGCTGGTTCGAGACCATCGCCTATATGCGCGATCACAGGCAGGCCAGCATCGACTTCAGCGTCAAGGCGATCGGCCTGTCGGCGTCGGTTGCCGGCGCAATCTACGACGACACCATGCCGACCATGAGTCTCGACGGCCGTTTCAATACGAAGGCGCTGGACACGCTGGCAAGCTCGTTTATCGACCTCAAGCTTCTGCCATCAAAACCCGACATGTCGACGCTGTACACCGAAGCGTATTTACCGAAATGACGGCTGGCGATCTCGCAGTCCGCATCAAAAACGTCTCGCACCAGTTCGGCGAAGCTGGCGAGGTGCAGCATGTGCGCGCGTTACTCGATACGTCGCTCGACATCAATCGCGGCGAACTCTTGTGCCTGATCGGGCCGAGCGGCTGCGGCAAGAGCACACTCCTTAACGTCATCGGTGGCCTTATGACGCCGAGCAGCGGCGGCGTCGAAGTCGCCGGCAAGCCGGTGCGCGGCCCGCTGCCGCACGACATCGCCTTCGTGTTCCAGGAAAACGCGCTGTTCCCGTGGAACACAGTCGCCGAGAACATCCGTCTCGGCATGCTGTTCCAGGGCGTGCCGAAAGCCGAGCACGAACCGCGTGCGAGAAAATCGCTGGAGGCCGTCGGCCTCGCCGAATTCGCCGACCACTATCCGGGCCAGCTTTCCGGCGGCATGCGGCAGCGCGCGGCGCTGGCGCGGGCATTGTCGCTCGAAACCGGCATTCTCTTGATGGACGAACCGTTCGGCGCGCTGGACGAGCAGACGCGCATGATCCTCGGCGAGGACCTTTCCGTCCTGCTGTCGCGCACCGACAAGACAATTATCTTCGTCACCCACAGCCTCGGCGAGGCGGTTTTCCTGGCCGACCGCGTCGCCGTGTTCTCGGCGCGGCCAGGTACTATCAAAAAGGTCATCCGCGTCGACGAGCCGCATCCACGCCGGCCGGAATTCGTCACGTCGGAAAAATTCACCGTGCTGCGCAACGAGCTCTATGCCTTGCTCCACGATGAAATCCGCAAAACGGTTTCCGATTCTGCGGTCAGGGGCCTTTAATGGCGCGCCGGGACGGGCAATCGCAAAATCTGGCAAGCCGGCTGGTGCAGCTTGGCTTCCTCGTCGCGATCCTCGGTCTCTGGTACCTCGCGACCAACCGCTGGGGCGTGAACCGGCTCTTGCTGCCGAACCCGGTCTCAGTGTGGCGGCAGCTCATCGACGTTCTGCGCAGCGGCGAATATCTGCCGGATCTGCGCGTCACGCTCACCGAACTTGCCGTAGCTTTCGTTCTTGCGACGACGAGCGGGACCGTGGTCGGCTTTTTTGTCAGCCGCACCCGCTATTCCATCCGCGTGTTCGAGCCGCTGTTCGCCGGTATCTATTCGATCCCGATCATTCTGTTCTTGCCGTTGTACGTGCTGTTCTTCGGACTTGGTCCCTCGTCCAAGATCGCGCTCGGCACCACCATCAGCTTCTTTCCCATCGTGCTCTCTACTATCGCCGGCTTTGGCAATGTAGATCGCACGCTGGTTGTCGCGGCGCGCTCGATGGGCGCGTCCGACTATCAGATGTTTCGCTATGTTCTGGTCCCGGCGGCGCTGCCGGTGATCCTCACCGGCCTGCGCATGGGATTCACGATTGCGCTGCTATCCATCATCGGCAGCGAGACCATCGCCTCGCTCGCCGGCCTTGGCCATCACATCGTCCAGCTTGCCGAGGGCATGGATATGGCGCGGATGTTCGCCTACATCGTCTTCGTCGTGGCAATTGCCGCAGTCCTCAACGGTGCGGTGTCATTTCTCGAGGCCCGTGGCAGGAGGCGCCTGGGATGAGCGCCGAAACAGATGCCTTCCTGCATCGGCATCCCGGCGTCGTCCGGCTCGGCGTCATCGTGCTGATCTTGCTGGTCTGGGAAATCGCGGCCCGCTGGTTCATCGATCCGCTGTTCATCAGCCCGCCGTCGCGGGTTTTCGCATCGTTGGGATCGGTATGGAATACCCAAGGCGTGCCGGCGGCGCTGCGCCTGACCTTCTTCGAGCTTGCGGTCGCGTTCGCTATCGCGGTCGTGCTCGGCCTCGCCATTGGACTTGCGGTCGGCCTGCAACCGTTTGCGCGTAAGAGCCTGATGCCGATCATCCTGTTGCTCTACGGCTTGCCGCAGATCACGATCCTGCCGATCTTCATCCTTTATTTCGGTATCGGCGCCGCCTCCAAAATCGCGTTCGGCGTAACGCACGGCACCTTCCCGATCATCATCACTGTGGTTGCCGGCGTGCAGAACTTAAAACCGATCCTGCTCACCAGCGCCCGTTCCATGGGCGCGAGCCGCTGGCACATCCTGCGCTGGGTGATCTTTCCACACATGATCCCGAGCTTCTTCGCCGGCATGCGGCTCGGCATGACCGGCGTGCTGCTCGGCGTTCTGCTAGCCGAACTTTATGTCTCGACCGCCGGCATCGGCCATTTCACCACGCTTTTCACCGAAAACTTCGATCCCACCAAATTGTTCGGTCTCGTCGCCATGCTCGCCGCCATGGCGATCGCGCTCAACGAAATCGTCCGTCGTGCCGAGCTGCGATTCGGCCGCTGGCGTTAATGTGCAGCGCGTGTCCGCTTCCGGCAGAGAGGCATCACGCGAAATTGTCGTCATGCCCATTTTGACCCGACCCGAGCCTCGTCGGACCATGGTAGCATCCGCGTCAGGCTGGAATCTGCGGTTATATCGGGAGAGCAAAACATGAGTAGAAGCACGATAGGATTGATACTCGGCCTTTGTTTTTGTCCGGCCCTTTCACTCTCCGCGCAGGCGCAAAGCGCCGTCACCGAACAGGAGGCGCAATCCATTGCTAGGGATGCCTACATCTACTTCTACCCGCTTGTGACCATGGACGTGACCCGCAAGCAGCTCACGAATGTGGAGCCCGGCAAAGGGATCGGGGCGCCTATGAATGCTCTGTTCAGCTTTCCGGCGTATCCGACTGCCGACATGAGACAGGTCGTGCGGCCGAATTTTGACACGCTATACACCGTTGGATATCTCGACCTCACCAAAGAGCCGATGGCCGTATCCGTCCCCGACACGGGTGGACGTTATTATCTCCTGCCCATGCTCGACAT
Organism: uncultured Alphaproteobacteria bacterium; assembly: GCA_963733645.1. Taxonomy (GTDB): domain Bacteria; phylum Pseudomonadota; class Alphaproteobacteria; order Rhizobiales; family Xanthobacteraceae; genus BOG-931. The sequence goes on along the minus strand of CAVTFP010000001.1, from coordinate 83,060 downwards.
GTGGTCGGACGTATTTGCGTCACCGGGTTGGCGCACCACAGGTACACAGGCGGGCAATTTCCTCATCACGCCACGGAGCTGGAGCGGAACCGTACCAGCGGGATTTACGCAGATCGAAGCGCCTACGCCCTACGTGTGGATCATTGGCCGCACCAAGACTGATGGACCGCCGGACTACGATGCGGTTCACAAAATCCAGGCCGGTTACAGGATCACGCCGCTGTCGGAGTGGGGCAAGCCGACCAAGCCGGTCGAGGGGAAGATCGATCCGGGCATCGACATGAAGACGCCGCCAAAAACTCAGGTCGATGCCATGAAGGGCGGCGATTACTTCGCCTACGCGGCCGAGCTTCTTAAGCTGCAGCCACCCCACCTCACTGACCAACCGATTATTGCCCAGATGAAGCGGATCGGCATTGAGCCGGGCAAGAGCTTCGACATCGGCAAAGTCGATCCTGTGGTCAAGAAGGCGGTGGAGGCTGCGCCGGAGGCAGGCCAGCAACTCATGGCATGGAAAGTGCCGACGACTTGCCCGGGTCGCAAACTACTGGTCGATGAACACCGACACGATGGGCGTGTACGGCAATTACTATCTCAAACGCGCCATGGTCGCACAGCTTGGCCTCGGTGCGAACTTGCCGGAGGACGCGATCTACCCGATCAACCTCGGCGACGACACCGGCAAGCCGCTTGACGGAGCGAACAAGTACACGATCCACTTCGACAAAGACGCTACGCCGCCGGTGAATGCCTTTTGGTCGCTCACGCTCTACGACAGTGACGGCTTTCAGGTACCAAACAGCCTCAATCGCTTCGCGGTGAGTAGCTGGATGCCGTTCAAATACAACCCGGACGGCTCACTCGACCTCTACTTCCAGAATGAGAGCCCGGGAGTGAACAAAGAGGTCAACTGGTTGCCCACGCCGAAGGGGGCATTCAACCTGACCATGCGGCTGTACGCTCCGCAGTCCGACGCGCTCACCGGCAAGTGGAACCCGCCGCTGATCACAAAAAGTCAGGGTGCATCCAATCTGATGGCGCAGTAAAAAATAAACGCGAGCATTGACCCGCAGACATTGATACTCGCGTTACGCTGAAGGTCCACTCCTGGCCCCGGAGCGGTCACCATGCAATCAATACTGCTGTGGTGCACAACGTCGTTGTCAAATGGTAGGCTTCTTTAACGGAAGGCCTGCCCATGAGGCGACGGGTAAATCAGATGTGGCGCGGCGGTTTTAGGCTGAACATATCTGTTGCCGCCTCTTTCGTCTGGCGGTGCCTTAGTGGTTCAGCCGTGACTCCGTTTCCACATCCCGCTCATCGAACCGGACAGGCGGATTGCCCGCATCCGGCTCTCGGACAAGACTTCACGCCTTCACCCACGGCATGTCGTGCCCAAGCGCGGTTAGGCGTACGAGCCCGAAGTGCCCGTAAAGGTGCGAGAGTGGATAAGCTCCGCCCTTGCGTCGCCTGACCTTGTGCTTGATGCGCAACCACCGGCGCAACCGCACAGCAGTGTAGTTGTCGATCGCCCGATACGCTTTGGTGACGGTGCCAACTTCGAAGTAGTTCGCCCATCCGCGTAGCGCGCGGTTCAACTTGTTCACCAGCTCTGTGGTCTCTTGCCAGGTTCCCGATCGGGTGGTCAGTGCGTGGACGTTCTCGACCATGCGCTTGATGCTCTTCTTCGATGGCCGGTACCCCAGGTACGCCTTTCCGGTTCTCGCCGAATACATCTGCCCAATCGTGTACCCCAGAAAGTCAAACTCGCCTTCCGGTACCCTGCAGATTCGTGTCTTCTCCTCGTTGACCGTGAGCTTCAGCTTTTCCATGATCTCGCGCAGTCGTTGCAAGGCCTCTTCGGCTTTGCCCTCCCGGCACAGGATCACGAGATCGTCGGCGTAGGTCACGATGCGAGTGCCGAGGCTTTGCTCCAGCCCGAGCATCTTCCAACCCAACACAAACCGACGCATGTACAGGTTCGCCAGCAGTGGTGAGATGGGTGAGCCTTGCGGAATGCCGCGCCGCTTGTCCCGGGCCTCGGTTGTACGTGTCGTCCTTCCTCGATCGTCGGTTTCTTCTACGGGACATTCCAGCCACATCTTGATCAGATGCAGCACGCGCCGATCAACGATCCGGCGCGCTACCGATTTTAGAAGTTCGGAATGTGGAATGCTCCCGAAGTAGTCCGTGAGGTCGGCGTCAACGACTTCCGGATGACCCCGGAACACTAGCGCTTCCACGTCGATCACCGCCTGTTGGGCATTGCGCCCAGGACGGTAGGCATACTGCTCTGGTGGAAGATCGGCTTCGAAGATCGGTTCCAGCACCAGCATCGCTGCTGTCATGCAGACCCGATCACGCAAGGTCGAGATGCCCAACGGCCTGAGTTTGCCATTGGCCTTCGGTATGAACACTCTTCTGATGGGGTCCGGTCGGTAAGTTTCCTGCCTGAGCGCAAGCGCCAGTTCGCCGAGCCACCGCTGCACCCCATACGCTTCGATGTCCGCAAATTCCTGACCATCCACTCCCGGTGCGCCCTTGTTGGAGCGGCACTGAGCATAGGCATAAGCCAGGACATCCTCACGGCTGATCTTGTCGTACAGGGCATAAAAGCGATAGCCAGCTTCTGCCTTCGCTTTCGCGTGCAACGCCGTCTGCAGTTTCTGAACACTCTTCGGAGTTGATAGGTTGCCCAATCTCCAGGTCCCTCGCCACGTCTTGCGTTAGTCTTGAACTGAGGCCCCTTCCCTCCACCGGAATTACCCGGCTTCCGCAGTACTGCAGACCTCTCCGTCACCCCGACGCGCCCGGCCTGTCCCTCGCGGGCGTCCGGTTGGCCATCGCTGACCACGCTTCGGGATTTCCCGTGTTGCGTACGCTTTCCTTGTGTACATGCTGCCGCCACTACCCCGGCGCAGCGCCTGGGCGTCTCTTCGCTCAGTTCACCCAGCCGTATCAGCCTTCCCCGAAAGGGTTGTCGGGTCGGCCTGCGCATCTGACTTTTCGAGGCTTGCTCGGCGTTCACTCGCGTTGCGGCCTGCACACTCGCGCTGTCACCAATTCGTGACACGCATTCCGAAGGCTTCAGCTATTTCGTCACCTCCATAGCTGCTCCGGTTGCTTCCGGCTGGAGCGGTTGCCGGATGGGACTTGCACCCACTGGAAAGCGCCGCCTTGTCACGGCGCACACCCATGACGTCATTCGCCACCGCCAATTACCGCACTGCGAATGGATCGCTCGATCAACTCGTCGGTGATCGCGGTCAGGGGCGGCGGAACAGTGAGACCGGCATCGGCGTGCTGGTCGAGATCGAGCGTGCCGCCGATGGTTGGGGCAAGCCACTGCCCTGATATGCCGGTTATAGATAGCCCAATGTGAGGATCGTCGCGGCGGCCTGCGTCCGTGTCTTCACGCCGAGCTTTTTCTTCACTTGCTCGATGTGAAAATGCACCGTGGTGTGGGAAATGCCTAAAATCTTCGCCATGTCCGTGTCGGACTTACCTTTCAATACCCAGCGCAGGCACTCTATCTCGCGAGGTGTCAAAGGGGCCTTTACGGAACTCGCCTCGGTCAGGCCGCCAAGCGTGCGGCAGCGCTGATGGGCGTATAGCGACGCGGCGTGCAGCGCCAATCGCTCGTTAGGATCCTCGATGGGATGGTCCGCCACGCTGACGCACAGCCCAAAGTCTGCGCCCGGATAGTGGATCGGCACCGCGAAACCATCGACGACGCCGAGACTTGCGACCCATTGGTTAAATTCAATCTGCGCTTGTGACTGCTCCTTTCCCAGCATGGCTTCGCGCCAGGTAAAAGGCTGCGCCGTAAGGCGTGCCATCGTTGGTGCCAGATCATGCCTGACATAGTCGTTCTTTTGATATTGCAGTAGCCATTCGGTCGGCCAGGTATTGAAGAAGAACTCCCAGGTGCGACCGGCAGGCATGTCGCGAACTCGCCGCAGGAAACGGCAAGGTATCCACCGGGCGAAATCCAGTTTGCGAAAGCCGCGCCGACATCACGTGAAGAATTGTGGTTGGGGAGACCTTCGATGAAGGCCGCTGCGTCGGTCAAATTCATTGTCCGCCCCGGCACAATCGATTTTTTAAACGAATTCCGTTCGCTTGAAAGAACTTTCGGTGCGCCCCCTCCTATTGGAGAGGTGCACAATTTTGCTAAGTCCCCTACGTAGGTTGGACGGGCTAGATGGTCTGACAGCCCGGAACGTACGTCAACAGCGTAGCGTCTGGGTGCCGCATTCTCGCCTTTCGAGAATCCGCCATGAACGGCGTCGTTGCTGGCAGCCTCTCCGGGTCAGGTCGATATTACGCGGCACGCCGGCCGCAATCGTAGAAACATGAACGCAAGGAGCGAAATATGCCGACGACTATCCCCGTCGTTCCCCGTACCGTGAATACCGGTGACATCTCAAGACTAGGAATTTCTATTGAAGATTGTTTTGCCGTCGTTCTGTTCGGCGGAATCGGTTTGCTTGCCACGTTAATTGCGATCATTTGCGATGTGCATGGATATCTCGTTCTACATACCCAGCGTATCTACGAGAAGGTGGCGCTTCTTGCCTTTGATCTTCTTGCCTGCATCATAGCCATGCGGATCGATACAAGACCCCCTTTTTCAGCACTCTTTACGCTTTCGCTATCGATGATAGCGGCGGTGTAGCTCTCTTCGCGTTCTCCTTGCTCTCCTCACTCCACATAAAGCGCTTGATATATGCTATCCAGCTTGCCTTCCCAACTCCATAGTCTATATAGTCTAACAGCGTGCTGCTTGCCCTCATTTCTTTCTTTATCTCCCTCCACTCTCATCCCTTTCTCAAAACATACATTATACCGTTCATCACCTCTCTCACTTCTACTTTACTCCTGTCCTCCCCCGCTTGCGGGGGATCTACTGCTCTACGTGCGCCCATTCATCGTCTGTCAGATCACTTTTTTATCGCTATTTGCTTCTTTCATAGCGCCCTCTTTTCTTCTCCTTCCACATCTTTGCCCCTCCTCTAATCATTCACCTCCTTTTAATCAAAAGCAATTCAAAATATTTAAGATGTTCCCTTACTACACTAAGAGGCGCCACAGCAACGAGATTGCTCCGTTCCTTGGTGCCACAGCATTACCCAATGCGAAGTGCAATTCTCCTGACGGTGCTTCAACTCATCATTGCCCGCCTCACGAAGATGCAAATCTTATGCAAATTGGAACGAACGCCAAACAAGACGGTGGTGCCAGCGCTCCCGCTTGCATGCGATGCGCTTTGACTTCGCTTGTTGGGCCATAACTCAAATCTCCGCAGGCATCGGCGGGACTTTTACGCGCCGAGAAGCAGAGTTGCCCGTTACAATCTGCTCGACTTTGCAGCAATGCAAAATGTCGCTCCTGGCACTTAGCAGACATGGTCGATGTCAAACTTCGCTGGGCGCGCCGCAGGTCATACGTGGACCGCGAGTTTGAGCACGAAGTTCCCGCGTCTGGGAAGGCCCGTATCTGACGGCCAAGTATGGGAAGCAGATATCGCGATTTTCCGGTTTTTGTTTTGAGCGCGCCAGAGAGTGCGGTTGCGGATCTTTCATTTCAGTTCCACGTGCTCCGGGCGTACCAGCTTAGCACGACGTGTCAAAAAGCCCCGATTTACGGGCACAAGTTGTAACAGGAAAATAATAATCCTTGACGGGTTTGCTGTTGCCGGAGTAATCGGCGGCCACTCCCGTTGGCCGTGAAGGACGTCAGCGATGACCCTGACTGATCGGAACGGGATGCGGTGCCCGCGGGCGGCGGTTCGTCACTCCCGCTCCCCGAGCCCCGGAAAGATGACCGGGGCGCGAGGTGCTCGCTGGACTGGGACAGGCGAAGGCGGATAACGCCCGTTCAGACCACGTCCCTGGAAGCCTGGCCTGAAGCTGAGCCTTAGGGACGATGACTCCCTTTGGCGAGAACCGCGGTGGAACGCCGATGGGCGAGCGCCCTTTGCAAAGGGCGAGCTGTACCGCAAGGTACAGAGGATACAGATCAGCGTCTTTCGGCGTTCCGCTTTCCTTTTTCTTCTTGCTCTTACGTTCGTGGCTTGAAGCATTGATCGTGACGGCGCCGGCCCCACCGCCTGTGCCTTCTGACGAAGATCGGTGTGAAGAGCGAGAGTTTCGTGGCTTCTCATTGCTGGCGTGACCACCACTCGGATGCAGTGCATCGCGAGAGCGAGACCCCTTGCGTCATTGCGAGGAGCGGAGCGACGAAGCAATCCAGGGGCCGCTGGCATTGAGCGCTGGATTGCTTCGCAGCGCTCGCAATGACGTACGGCGGGTAAGGCAGATTTGACATTCGCTGCCTGCGTGCCGCTAACTTAAGTCCGCTCACCGGGAGACGCAGGGAATGGCGAAACTGAAGCTGACCGTCGCTTGTGGCGACTATGAAATCGTGCGCGCGCTGTCCGATGGCACCGTACAGGCCGACGGCATCGAACTTGTGATGCTTACCGGCATGGGCTCGCGCGAGCGCCACTGGCGCATGGCGCGCAAGACCGAGTTCGACGTCTGCGAAATCAATATCGGCGGCTATTACATGGCGCGCGACCGCGGCGAGGCGTTGAGCGCGATCCCGGTGTTCCTGCATCGCCGCTTCCGCCACGGCTTTGCATTCGTCAATGCCAATGCCGGCATTCGCACGCCGAAGGACCTGATTGGCAAGAAAATCGGCGGCACCAACTTTCAGCCGGCATCCAATATCTGGATGCGCGGCATTCTCGAGGAATATTACGGCGTGCCGCACCGGCAGTGCACCTGGGTGGTCGAGCGCGAAGAGGATTTCGAGTTCACGCCGCCGAAAGACCTGCGTATCGAGATGGCGCCGCCCGGCAAGCGGCTCGACGTCATGCTGGCCGAGGGCGAAATCCCGGCCATGCTGTCACCGGACCTCCCGAAGCTCTTTATCGACGGCGACAAACGCATCGTGCGGCTGTTCCAAAACTATAAGGACGTCGAAATCGAGTTCTTTCGCAACACCGGAATTTTTCCGATCATGCACGTCAATGTCATCAGGCAGGAAATCGTCGACAAATATCCGTGGGTGGCGACAAACCTCACCAAAGCGTTCGACGAAGCCAAGGCGATCGCTTACCGCCGCGTCGCCAATCCGCGCGTGGTGCCGCTGGCCTGGGTCAGAACCGCCTGGGAAGAGCAGCTCGAAGTTCTGGGCGCGGACCCGTGGGCTTACGGTCTCGGCGACATGAACCGCAAAAATCTCGAAACCGTGCTGCGTTACTGCCACCAGCAAGGCTTGATCAGCCGCACGATGAAACTCGACGAATTGTTTGCCGATACCGATCTCGGTGATGCCGGAGGCGGCAACGGAGAACATCTAATTTCCCCTCCCCCTTGTGGGGAGGGGTTAGGGGTGGGGTCGTGAGGCGGAGCGCAATCGTCCGCGCAGGCGCGCAACCTGACGACCCCCTCCCCAACCCTCCCCCACAAGGGGGGAGGAACAACAAGAGGCACCCATGCAAGCCGACGCAAAAAAAGACGATCCCACCTTTCTCTACTTCCCGGACAATTACCGCTGGTCGATGGGCTTGCTGATCTGCCTCTCCGCCGCGCCGTGGGTCGGCATCGAGATCGACGAGGTCAACCGCGTCGGCCGCGCGCTCCTCGATAAGGTCGGCGACGACAACGCCTGGTTCGAGGAATGGGTGCGGATGGGCGACAAGATCACGGCGCGCGGCCGCGAAGCCGAGCGCGCCGGCCATCGTCTCACCGCGGCCGCATGTTTCATGCGCGCCTGCCGCTATTACCAGACCGGCGAGCGCTTCATTCATCCGCGCTCGCAGCACAGCATGGACGTCTATGCGAAGTCGGTGAGCCTGTTCAAGGAAGCTGCCGCCGTGATCCGCCGCCCGCGGATCGAGCCGGTCGAAATTCCATACGGCGATGCGAGCCTGCCCGCGCTCTTGGTGCACCCCGATCCTGAAGCCACGCGCGGCCGTCCGGCTCCCGCGATGGTGTTCTTCGACGGCTTCGACGTCACCAAGGAACTGCAATACGGTTACGGCGTTTCCGATCTCGCCGCGCGCGGCGTCGGCTGCCTGATCGTGGACGGACCGGGCAACGGCGAGAGCGTGCGTTTTCGCAATCTGCCGCTGATCGCGGAGACCGAACGTTACGCGACGCCGGTCTACGAATATCTCGCCGGGCGCGACGAATTCGACGCCAAGCGCATCGGCGTGATGGCGCTCAGCCTCGGCGGCTATTACGCGCCGCGCGCCGCGTCCCTCGAACAACGCTTCGCATGCTGCGTGGCCTGGGGTGCGCAGTGGGATTTCCACGAAATCTGGGTGCGGCGATTCGAGGCGCTGGAGTTCTGGCAAAATTCCGTCGCTGTCGGTCCCGCCCGAACATCTGCAATGGGTGCTGGGCGTCCCCGACCGCGCCGCGGCCATGAAGAAACTTGAAGATTTCCGCCTCGACGGCATCGTGCAAAAGATGACCTGCCCATTCCTGGTTCTGCACGGCGCCGGCGATGAGCAAATCCCGCTTGCGGTCGCGGAAAAGCTCTACGATGCGGCCGGTTCCAAACAAAAGGCGCTGAAAGTATTCAGCCGCGAGGAAGGCGGGTTTCACCATTGCCAGGTCGACGATGCGACCATCGGCGTGCATTACATGTGGGATTGGGTGTCCGACGTATTGAGCGCCGGAGAATGATGCAAGCCATGAGCAAAATCCAGCGTAAGGCAAAAGGGAAAACCAAGATAAAAGCCAAGCCTGGGATCAAAGCCGCGGCCAAAGCCAAAGCTATAACCAAGACTAAAAACAAGATCCGCAAAGCCGCACTCGACGGTCCGATCTATCTCACCGAAGACGACGTCCGAAAGCTCGTCACCGTCAAAGATGCAATCGCAACGCTCGAACACCTGTTCGCAACCTGGGGCGACCCAGCGACGATCAATCTGCCGCGCCAGCGCGCGCGAGCCGGCCAGGGCTCCTTCAACCTGATGGGCGCTGCTTGGGGGCCGAAGCAGCTTTTCGGGTTGAAATCCTACTATGGCGGCGGCAACGCCGATGGCGGCCGTTATCACGTCCTTCTGTATTCAGCGGCTGATGGCAAGCTTCTGGCTATGATCGAATCCGACAGTCTCGGCCAGATGCGCACCGGCGCGGCAAGCGGACTTGCAACCAAGCTCCTGGCCAAGCCTGACGCGCAGACACTCGGCGTGATCGGCGCCGGCAGGCAAGCGTTCACCCAGGTCGCGGCGGTGTGCGCCGTGCGTCCGATCAAGGCCGTAAGCGTGTTCACGCGCACGCCCGAGCATCGCGAAGCGTTCGCCCGCACGATCGAACGCGATCTTCGCGTCACGGCAAAAGCCGCGCCATCGGGCGAGGCGGCTGTCGGCAATGCCGACGTCGTCATAACCATCACCAAATCGGCGGAACCGGTCCTGCGGGCGAACTGGCTCAAGCCTGGCGTTCACGTCAATGCGGCGGGCGCCAATTCTCCGCTCCGCCGCGAAGTCGATGCCGAGACCGTGCTGCGCGCAACGGTGCGCGCCACCGATCAGGTGGCCCAGGCGAAAGAGGAAGCTTCAGAGTATCGGGATCTCGTCGCCGCCGGACGCCTGCATTGGCCGGACATCGTCGAGCTTGGCGATCTCGTGACCGGCAAAGCCGGAGGCCGCCGCGGCCAAGCCGATGTGACGCTGTTCAAGTCTCTCGGCATTGCACTCGAAGATATAGCCTTCGCCGATCTGATCGTGCGTCGCGCGAAAGAAAAACGCATCGGCAAGCCGATGCCCTGACCATGATGTACGACAGGTCATTCGGCGTATAATCGGTCCGACAGATTCCGCCAAAGCTGACAAGAGATGCTCGAATGAAAAACCACCGGCTGGATGCGGCACCCGAAACGGTGCACTGGGGCTTTTTTGACGCCAATCTCAAACCGTTGATCACGGTCGATCCGGGCGATGAGGTCGTGATCTCGACGGTTTCGGGTCCGGCCTCGGCGCTGCCGCCCCCGGGGGCCGGAATGACCGTGCCGGAGGAGTTGCACGCGATCCACAAAAACGTGACGCCGAAGCTCAACGGTCCGCACATCATGACCGGCCCGGTCGCCGTGCGCGGCGCCAAGGCCGGACAGGTGCTCGAAGTCCGCATCAAGAAAATCGATCTCAACTACAACTGGGGCTACAACGCCATCCGCCCGCTTGGCGGCGCGCTGCCCGATGATTTCGAGCAGGCGCGGCTCATCCATATTCCGCTCGACAGCAAGCGGATGGTCGGACGGCTGCCGTGGGGCCTCGAACTGCCGCTGAAGCCGTTTTTCGGCGTCATGGTGGTGGCGCCGCCGCCAGCCTGGGGTCCGGTCAACTCACCGCCGCCACGACGGAATGGCGGCAATATGGACAACAAGGAACTGGTCCCCGGCACGACGCTCTATCTGCCCATCCATGTCGACGGCGCGCTGTTCTCGGTCGGCGACGGTCACGGCGTGCAGGGCGATGGCGAGGTTTGCATCACCGCGATCGAGACCGGCCTGATCGGCACGTTCGAACTGCATGTACGAAGCGACATGTCGTTGGAATGGCCGATGGCTGAAACACCGACTCATGTCATGACCATGGCGTTCGATCCCGATCTCGACGATGCGGTGGTGATCGCGCTTCGCGACATGATCAAGCTGATCTGCGCGCGCACCGGAATTTCGCGCGAGGATGCCTATACGCTGTGCAGCCTGGCCGCCGATCTGCGTGTCACCCAGGTTGTCAACGGCGCCAAGGGCATCCATGTGATGCTGGAAAAGGCCCACCTCAGGCGCTAAGCGGTCGCCTTGAAAAATCGGCGTCAAAACCCCATTTTACGGGATGGTAAGGTGCCTCTCGGATTGTTGTATCCATTTGTAGAGTCGCTATAATTCCAGATCGTGTGCGGCAAGCCGCACGACTTACCTCAGTTGTCGAAGCCCGGCCCGTCATTATGGCGGGCCGTATGCCTTTTGGGATTCGCGTCATGAACCGTTCCAATCGCAGTGACCACATCCGGCTTACGTCGCATCCGGACCCTGGAGCGAAGCTGCATTTTCCGATCCACTGGGGCGCCGAGAGCGCACGCGAGCGCGGCCCGGTCATCGGCACAGTGTCGCGGCCGCAGGACCGCAATGTCATCGGCAGCCACGGCGGCTCCTATGCGGTCTATCGCGCCCTTGCGGTTTCCGCCGGCGCGCTCGATCCGATCCGCAGGCCGGATCTGACCAATACGTTTCCCGCAGCAACCGTCGGTCCGTATCCGCAATGGACCGAACCCTCACGCATCGTTTCGCTCGATCCTTGGGGTCATCTCGTCGCGGAGAATTTTAAGACCGAAATCGCCGAAGGCATCGATATCCGTCCAACCATCGCCATTACCCGCGCCCGCCTCGATCTGCCGGAAATGCAAAGCGCGCTTACCGCGGGCCGCCTCGTCAATGACGGCGATGTCGTGCATGAGAACGGCAGTATTTCGGTGGTCAAAATCGCCATCGATCCGGTGTGGTACCTGCCCGGCATCGCAAATCGCTTCGGCACAACCGAGCAGGACTTGCGCCGCGCGCTGTTCGAGCAGACCGCCGGCATGTTCCCTGAGCTGGTGACGCGGCCCGACCTGCAAGTATTCCTGCCGCCGATCGGCGGCGCGACGATTTATCTGTTCGGTGACGTTGCCAAGCTCAACGAGCCGCGCACCCGGATCACCTGCCGGGTCCACGACGAATGTAACGGTTCCGATGTGTTCGGCTCGGACATCTGCACCTGCCGTCCCTATTTGATCCACGGCATCGAGGAATGTGCGCGCGCCGGCCAGTCCGGCGGCCTCGGGATCATCATGTACAATCGCAAGGAAGGCCGGGCACTGGGCGAGGTGACGAAATTCCTCGTCTACAACGCGCGCAAGCGGCAAGAGGGTGGCGATGCGGCGGCACAATATTTCGAGCGCACCGAATGTGTCGCCGGCGTGCAAGACGCCCGATTCCAGCAGCTGATGCCGGACCCGATCCATTGGCTCGGCATCAAACGTATCGACCGTTTTGTCTCGATGAGTGACATGAAACACGATGCGCTGGTCAGCCAGGGCGTGGACATCGTCGAAAGGATCGCCATTCCGGACGAACTGGTACCGGCCGACGCGCACGTCGAGATCGAAGCCAAGAAGGCCGCGGGCTATTACACGCCTGAGCCGCAGAAGCCGCAGGACCTGACGGATGCCGTCGGCCGCAATCTCAATAAGTATTAAGAACCGAGTCTGGCACAGCCCGTGCAGTCCGAAACGGCCGCTGCGTATTCCCTTTTGAGCGCCCAGGCGGTTCGCGACCGCGCGCACCGCATGCTGGCGATCGGGCTTGAGAACAAACTTCCGCATTTCCGCGTCGACCTCGATCGGCTTGATGCTGCCGCCGATCTTGTCGTCTCGACAATCAACAAAAATTATCCTTCGCTCGACGTGCCGTTCCACTCGCGCTGGCGGCATTTCATTTATGCCGGCGAAGATCGCTGGACTTCGATCAGCAAAGCCGCGAACTGGCGCGACCGCGTCGCTCGCGCGCGCACAGAGTTCGATCTTGCTATCGTCAGCGTCTTGCTCGATGCCGGCGCGGGCCCGCAGTGGCGGTATCGGGATTCGACCATGGGAACAGACATTGGCCGCTCGGAAGGGCTGGCGCTGGCCAGTCTTGCGATGTTCGCGAGTGGAGTCTTTTCTGCGCATAGAGACGATCCTCTTCGCGCCGACGCTGAAGTCCTTATGCGCCTGCCCGATGAATTCGTCGGCAAGGGTTTGCAGGTGTCTGCCGCCAATCCGTTGCTTGGCGTCGAAGGCCGGGCCGATCTGCTGCGCCGCCTGGGCGCATTGGTCGCCGCCAAGTCTGGGATTTTTGGGCAAGACGACACGCCGCGGCCCGGCGGATTTTTCGACCACCTCACTTCAAAAGCTAAGGGCGGCGCCATTGCGGCACCGCTCATCCTGTCTGAGCTGTTGTTGCAGTTTGGTCCGATCTGGCCGTCGCGACTTACGCTTGGCGGCATTCCGCTCGGCGATTGCTGGCGGCATCCGGCAATGAGCACCACAGATGCGACCAGCGAGCTCGTGCCGCTGCACAAACTGTCGCAGTGGCTCGCTTATTCCCTGATCGAACCGCTGCAACGAGCCGGCATCACGGTGACAGACATCGACGGCCTGACCGGGCTTGCCGAATATCGCAATGGCGGGCTGTTCATCGATACCGGCGTATTGGCGTTTCGCAATCCGGCCGACACGGCGCGTCAGCACGATGTGGCGTCCGCCCTGGTTGTCGAGTGGCGCGCACTGACCGTGGCGTTGCTCGACCGGCTGGCGGACGTGCTGCGCCTGCGGCTCAAGATGGATGAAAAATCGCTTCCGCTTGCCAAAGTGCTTGAGGGCGGAACCTGGGCGGCGGGGCGCAGCATTGCGCGCGAGCTGCGCGCCGATGGCTCGCCGCCGGTCAAGGTTATGAGCGACGGAACGGTATTCTGAACTGCGCGTTCGGGAGGAACTCATGGAAGGCGTAACGGTCGTCGATCATCCCCTTGTTCAGCACAAGCTGACGCTGATCCGCGAGAAAAATATCTCGACGAAATCTTTTCGCGAACTCCTCAAGGAGATCGGGATGCTGTTGTGCTACGAGGTGACGCGAGACTTGCCGCTGACCAGGGTCGAGATCGAAACTCCGCTGGCACGCATGATGTCGCCGCGCATCGCCGGCAAGAAACTTGTGTTTGCGCCGATCTTGCGCGCCGGCGTGACCTTCGCCGAGGGCATGCTCGATCTCGTGCCGGCGGCGCGCATCGCCCATATCGGCCTTTATCGCGAGCCTGAATCCTTCGTCGCGGTCGAATACTACTTCAAGGCGCCGTCCGACCTTCACGAACGTCTCGTCATCGTCGTCGCGCCGGTGATCGCCACTGCCAACACCGCCTCCGCCGCCATCGTGCGGCTTAAGGAAAGAGGCGCGAAAGATATCCGCTTCGTCTCCCTGCTCGCGGCGCCCGAGGGGCTGGAGAGATTGCGCGGGCTTCACCCCGACGTGCGCGTCTGGACGGCGGCCATCGACGAGGGCCTCGACGAACAAGGATTTATTCTTCCCGGCCTCGGTGATGCCGGCGACCGCGCCTACGGCACGAAGTAACAGCAGCGACAGGAACGTCGGGCGCTAATTGCTGCTGACCTTGCTTCGATAGTAGAATATTAAAGCGCCCGGGCTGTGTGGTTCAAAGTGTCGATTTGGTCGAGTGAGTTCGCATGGCTTATCTGCCCGAACACCTGCCAATTGACTATGGCGGCCCGGTCGACCGGACGTTTGAGCCGTTTCCCGCCTCAGCGCTGCAGGGATCGATCATCAATCGCTTCGTAGCAACTGCGCAGCGTTACTCGTCACATATCGCCATTAGCGATTGCAGCCGCCAACTTACATACGGCGAGCTTGCAGACTTGGTCGATCGGATCGCCGCAGCGACGCTCGCAGCGACCACGGGTCGCCCCGGGCCGGTTGCAATTCTGTTCTCAAGCGAGGTCAACTTTCCAGCGGCGATGCTTGGCGCCCTCGCCAGTGGACGCGGCTTCGTCCCGCTGGACGCCGATAATCCGGATCAGAGAAATCGATTGATAGCATCACGATCCGGTGCCACCGCGGTGATTTCCGCCGGCGCCCTCGCTGAGCGTGTGCGGGCGTTGTTTCCGCAAGATCTTCCAGTGGTCGACGTCAACTCACTCCGTGAGGTCCATGGTGAAAAGCCGACCGTGCCGCCTAACGCGGATGATCTCGCTTTTATCGTCTATACGTCCGGATCGACTGGTGCACCGAAAGGAGCTTACCACAGCCACCGCAATCTCCTCCACGACGTATTGCAACAGACCAATACGCTGCATCTTAATCACGAGGACAGAGTCGCGTTGGTGTATTCGCCCACGGTTGTCGGCGCGATCCGCGAAATCATGCTGACCCTCTTGAATGGGGCGACGCTGCACGTACTTCCGCCGCGCGTGCTTCAGCCGGACGGTCTGTTACGGGCCATCCAAGGCCGCGGAATCACGATTTTACGATTAGTGCCCGTGCTGCTTCGCCACATCGCGGAGGTGCTACGCCCGGACCAACAACTCGACAGCGTTCGCATTCTGGGGCTCGGGTCGCAACGTGTCGATTGGAGCGACTACGACGTGTTCCGACGCTGCTGTCCACCAGAAGCCTTCCTGATTGTCGGCATCGGCGCGACAGAGTGTGGTGGAAATTTTTGTCATTGGTTTGTCGACGAACGACTGCGAACGGCAGGTGGGCGACTGCCGATCGGGCGAATATTGCCAGATGCAAGCGTGACAATTGCAGATGACGACGGACGGCCGGTCGCACAGGGTGAGACCGGTGAATTCGTCGTGGCAAGCCGTTACGTCGCGCTTGGATATTGGCGCGACCCGGACCTTACCGTCCGGTCGTTCAGGGTTGATCCGGCAGATTCCGGCATCCGCATCTTCAGGACAGGAGACGCGGGACGCATGCGGCCCGATGGTTTGCTCGAATTCGTCGGACGCTACGATCAACAGATCAAACTGCGCGGTCACCGGATAGAACTCGGCGAAATCGAATTCGCGCTAGCCGGGTGCGCCGGCGTGGAGGACGCCGCGGTCGCGGTGCGACGCAACGCAACAGGTCTGCCTCAATCGCTGGCTGCCTATGTGGAGCCAGGCACGGACGTTATTAATCTGCAACCCCGCGACCTACGCGCGAAGTTGTCGAAACGCCTGCCCCGATACATGATTCCGGCGACCATCGTCGTCAGCGAGCGTCTGCCACGACTGCCGAATCTGAAGATCGACCGCACGCGGTTGGCGCAAATCGACGCCGAGCGCCTCACCCAAATGATCGTGCCGGTCGACGACCCGCTCATCGCCGAGTTGATCAGGATATTCGAGTCGATCCTCGGCGATGTCGGAGCGACGCCTGAGGACAACGTCTCGTCGTTGGGCGGAGACTCGCTGCAAGCCGTTCAGATTGCAGCCGAGCTGCAATATCGGTTTGGAGTCGCACTTCCGATCGATATTTTCGAAACGGCACAAACTATCCGTGAATTGGCGAGGTGGATAGCCTCGCGAAAGAGCTTCGCCGACGCGACGAATTGCCTTACAGTCCGCACGGGGGCAGCCGAGAATTGAGATCGTAGGACCATCGCCGTGCTGACGTACCCGAAATCCGAAGCCATCGAGACCATACCCGCTCTGACCACCGAATCAGGTGACGCCCATCAGCGGCTCGAAATTGCCTTGGTGCGCGAGCTGGAAATCGCATATTCGTCCGGCGCCCCGATCGCCGTCGTCGCGCATGCCGCGCCGTACCAATGGGCCAACGCCTGTCACGATTTGTTCGAGGCGGGCAGAATCGATATTCTTGAGTTCGCGGTGCGCCGTCTGCACCCGATCTATCCTGACCTGACATATCTTTCGACGATGCTGGCAATGTACGATGCCATGCCGCGCCATCTACCGCCGCCTCTTCCGTTCTGTGAGGACCCAGCGGCTGAGATTCAGATTCTCCAACGACCCGATTGTGACAAGGTGCTGCTTTGCTTCTGCGCATGCCGGGGCACGATGGGATTACCGGTCAACTTCGTTCATCAATGGCTTGGTCGCGTACCGGCAAGCCTGGTGTACATCAAGGATCTGCGCAATCTCGCCGGCGGATGTGGGTTTCCAACTCTTGGCCCAGGCCGGGCCTCGGCGACCGCTGCGTTTCTGCGCATCGCTGATGAGATCGGCGGCAAAGAAATTTACACGTTTGGAGTTTCGCTCGGCGGCTACGCAGCCTTGTACTACGGCTTGCAGCTCGGCGCGGTTTCCGCGTTGAGCCTCGGTAGCGCGACTGATTACACACCTGACTTCATCAACAGCCAGGGACCCGTCAAGCAAGAAACTCGGGACTTGTGGGAGTTTGCGTCAGACTACGCTGTAAGTTTACGGGATTGCTATGAGCAGGCGCTGAAAAAACCGCGTGTCATGATCGCCTATGGTGCCGCGAACCCTCGCGACCGCGGGCAGGCCAAACGGATGGCTGGGATGCCGAATGTTGAGCTTTTGCCCATGGACTATGCCCAGCATAATGTCATCGAACCGTTGATCCGGAATCATGAATTGATGCCGCTACTGGAACGTCATTTATCGGCCGGAAGCGCGTCGTAGCGACAAGCGGGTGCGAATTCGACGACCAGCTTTCGGCTTTACTGCATCCACCGCAACGATCGCCTCGCGTCGTCAAATCTTGCAGTGGGCCGCCACTACTGCCTTCCCGCGATGCGCCGCAGCGCTGGATTATCCGATCAGGCCTGTGCATTTCGTCGTGTCCGCCGCAGCGGGCAACACGACCGACATCATTGCGCGGCTGATCGGGCAGAGGTTGTCGGAACGGTTCGGGCAGCCATTTGTCATCGAGAACCGGCCGGGTGCCGGTGGTAATGTTGGCACTGAGTCGGTCGTGCGAGCACCGACCGACGGTTACACACTCCTTCTGATCAGCATGAGCAACCTGATTAATGCAACCCTTTACGACCACCTTCCCTACAACTTTATCAGGGATGTCATGCCGGTCGCGAGTATCATGCGCTCGCCGAATATCATGGAGATCAGTCCTTCTCTGCCGTTCCGAACGGTTTCTGACTTCATCGAGTATGCCAAGGCGCACCCCGGCGCGATTAATTTTGCATCGCCCGGCATCGGAACCTCGGGTCATGTCACCGGGGAGCTGTTCAAACGGATGGCTGGGATTGAGATGGTCCACGTACCTTATCGTGGCACCGCAGCCGCGCTTGCGGACCTGATGAGTGGACAAGTGCAAGTCATGTTCGACAACCTGCCTTCGTCGGTTGGATACATCCGAAGCGGGCGGCTGCGTGCCCTGGGCGTAACGACCGCCGCGCGCTGGGCGGGATTACCCGACGTGCCGGCCATCAACGAATCTGTGCCAGGCTTCGAAGCCTCGGTAACAGCCGGTATCGGCGTGCCGAGAGACACACCTGGCGAAATTGTCGATAGTCTAAATCGGGAGATCAACAATGTTCTCGCCGAGGCCGATGTCCGAGCGCGACTCGCTGAGCTTGGAGCGGAACCGTTCGCCCTGAAGCCGCCCGAGTACGCTGATTTTATTGCGCGTGAAACCGCAAAATGGGCCAAAGTAGTGACGCTTTCCGGTGCCAAGCCGGAATGACATCGTTCGCGGGATGATCCAGGCGTCCACGCGCCGCGGCCCCGCCGATGCCGCCGCCAGCATTGCTGCTACGCATGGTTGCTGTTCGGCCGGATGGCGATATATCGCGCGCCGAATATCTTGATGTAGCCGATGGCAGCCACCGACGCTAAGCCGCCAGCAGCTTCTGCACTTCGTTGACCAGTTCACGCAGATGGATCGGCTTGGACAGCACCTTGGCGTGCTTGGGTGCGCTGGAATCGGAGTTCAGCGCCACCGCGGCGAAGCCGGTGATAAACATGATCTTGATATCGGGGTCGAGTTCGGCGGCACGGCGGGCAAGCTCGATGCCGTCCATCTCTGGCATGACGATGTCGGTCAGCAGCAATTCGAAAGGTTCTTCGCGCAGCCGCTGGTAAGCGGATAGGCCGTTGTCGTAGGACGTGACGTCGAAACCGGCGTTTTGCAGCGCCTTGACGAGAAACCGGCGCATGTCGACGTCGTCTTCCGCAAGCAGAATTTTGGACATAAGCACTCAAAACCGGCTGACTGCCGGCCCCCTAGATTTCCATAAGCGGGATGGCGGGTAAATATGAGGTGAAAGGCGGCGATTAATCGGCCTTGGCAAGGCATAGTGGCTATGGACAATAGCCGTGGCCGCACGCTAGGGACCATAGGCCGGGGTCGCTAATCTCAAGAGCCTATCAGGCGCCATGCTGCAAACTCAGGACGAATTTGATCCCCCGTTCGAGGCGATCGAGCCGGCGGAATGCCGTGGCCCAGTGCTGTTCAACTCGCCGCACAGTGGGCGGGTCTATCCACGCGACTTCCTGCAAGCGTCGCGGCTCGATCTTGCAACGCTGCGGCGGTCCGAAGACAGCTTCGTCGATGAACTGATCGCCGGCATCGTAGCGCGCGGCCATCCGGTGATGCGGGCACATTTTCCGCGCTGCTATGTCGACGTCAACCGCGAGCCCTATGAGCTCGATCCGCGCATGTTCGACGGCCGGTTGCCGTCATTCGCCAATACCCGGTCGATGCGGGTCGCCGGCGGGCTTGGCACCGTGGCGCGCGTCGTCGGCGACGCCCAGGAAATCTATGACCAGCGCATTTCCGTGGCCGAAGCGCTTCATCGCATCGACGGTCTCTATAAGCCGTATCACCGTGCTTTGCGGCGCATTTTCATGCGCCTGCATCGCGATTTCGGGGCCGCCATGCTGGTCGATTGCCATTCCATGCCGTCGAGCACCGGCGCCAGAGATGAGCGGCCGCGCGCCGATCTTGTCATTGGCGATCGTTACGGCACAAGCTGCGTACCGATCATCGCCGAGACCATCGAACAGTGCATGCGCGGCTTCGGCTATGCGGTGAGCCGCAACAAGCCCTATGCGGGCGGCTTCATCACCGAGCACTATGGCAATCCCACAACCGGTCTGCACGCCATCCAGCTCGAAATCAACCGGGCGCTGTATATGGATGAACGCCGCTACGAACGCTCGTCGTCGTTCGCGCGGCTGGCCGCTGAGTTCGAGCATTTGTCGGATCGATTAGCCGAAATCCCGCTGGAGGAACTGCGCCCCTACCGGGCGGCCGCGGAATAGGTTCTGACGGGAGCCGGCGGGACTGCCTCCGGCAAAGAAAAAGGGCCGCTCACCTTGCGGGAGCGGCCCAAGTCTAGGGAGGAAACGCCCAAGGAGGGCGACGGTAGCGCGAGAGAACCTCTCGCTACCGCACTGCAACAACATACACCGCGTCGCACAAAACGCAAGTCCTGTTGACCTAATTATCCCGTGGATTTCCCGGTTAGTTATGCGCAAATTTCTTTTTCCTTCAGCGCAACCCATAATTTCTGCGAAATACCCGTTTAATACCAATACGATGCGAACGCTCGGCCACTTGCACAAAAAGGCGCCAAGAGCTTTGGTGCCTTTTGCCGCGGCACCCGCAGGCCACTTCCGCCAAGAGTGTGGTGGGAAGGCAACAGCCGATTGCCGATACCGTCGCGCTCCGATACTCGGAGCGGGAGGCAATTCATGACGGCAATCGATTTTGCGGCATTCGTCGACGAGCTAGCGTCCATCTCCGGCGAGACGATACGACCATTCTTCCGCAGCGCGCTGGGCGTAGAGAACAAGAGCCGCTCGGGCGGGTTCGATCCGGTTACCGCCGCCGACCGCGCCGCCGAAGCGGCGATGCGTTCGCTGATCAAACGAAACTTTCCCGAGCACGGCATCATTGGCGAGGAATTCGAGGCCGATCATGGCGATGCCGAATATGTCTGGGTGCTCGATCCGATCGACGGCACTAAATCCTTCATCTGCGGCATGCCGGCTTGGGGCACGCTCATCGCGCTAACTCGGCGCGGCGAACCGATTTACGGCATGATGCACCAGCCGTTCACGCGCGAGCATTTTACCGGCGACGGCAAGGGTGCGCATTATCGCGGCCCGGCCGGAGAGCGGGCGCTGCGCGTGCGCCCTTGCGCGGCGCTTGGCGACGCCATCATGCTCACCACCAGCCCGCTTTTGATGAACGAAGCGGACCGGCAATGCTTCGGCCGCGTCGAACAAGCGGTGCGGCTGTCGCGTTACGGCGGCGATTGCTACGCCTATTGCGTACTCGCCGCGGGCCACGTCGACCTCATCATCGAGACCGAGCTTAAGCCGCACGACGTGCTGGCGCTGATCCCCATCATCGAAGGCGCCGGCGGCGTCATGACGACGTGGGAGAACGAATCTCCGCATAACGGCGGCCGCATCATCGCTGCCGGCGACAAGCGCGTTCACGCGCAGGCGATGAAAATCTTAAACGGATAAGGCGGATTCAGTACAGCGGCGTGCCGGGCACGTAAGCGTCGAAAGCGGCCCAGAACTGCGAGCGGAACCGATCCTGCTCCATCAGCACTTCGTGATTGGAGCCGGAAATGACGAGCTGCGATCCGGCGCGCAACAGGCCGGCAAAATCCTCGATCGCCACATTCGACACCACGGCATCATTGCCGGCCGCAATGATCAGCATTGGCTGGCGGATGTGTGAGGGATAACTACGCTCGCGCATGGTTCGCATGGCGCGGAACGCGGCGTCGGTCCATGCCACAGTCGGCTGACCAAGCGCGAGCGCCGGTTCGGCTTCCAGGATCGCCGCGTTGCGCGCGTAGCGCACGGGATCGGAGGTCAGGACATTTCCTGCAAACGGGCGCGCTTCCATAATGCCGACCTCGCCCTTCGGTACGTACATGCTGCCGAATCCCGCCATCCGCATCGCCCGCACCAAGATGCGCGCCGTTGTCGTCGCGCCGAACCCGACAAGGTCGATCAGAGGCGCGGTGAGCACCATGCGATCGAACCAGCGGCGCCCCCGATAGGCGGCGCGGATCAGGACCGTCGCACCGGTGGAATGGCCGATCGCGAACAGCGGCGGCGGACAATCCGGCAGCACGATTTCGCGCATGAAGGTTTCAAGATCGCTGTCGTACTCCGAGAAGTCGCGGACATAGCCCTTGTGGCGGTCGCTGAGTGCGCGGTCGGAGAGTCCCTGCCCGCGCCAGTCAAGCGCGGCGACGGCGAAACCACGCGCGCGCAGATCGCGAACCGTTTCAAAATATTTTTCGATCCATTCGCCACGACCCTGCAGGATGCAAACCGTGCCCTTGCGGCCGGCCGGCGGCTGCCAGCGCGCATAGCGCAGCGAAACGCCATCCGGCGTTTTCAGCGCGCCCGCGATGAAATTATCCGGGACGGGATTTGCCGGGATCGAGATGAGTTTCATGGAATCGAGCCGTGACGGGCTCCCGCTTATAACAGCCCTCGTCCCCTACTCAACATGACGCGCCAGGTGCGGATGTCACAGCCGACTTTTGCCGAAACCGGCCTTTCGGCGCTGCAATTTGGAAGAGATTCTTCCTTTCAGAACAAATGGTTATTTGCCCTTGCGGGAATCAGCTCGGGGACCCATATCAGCGTCGTGCAGGCCAGAGACGGCTGCACATACATAGGCCGGGTCCATCCGGGCAGGCCATCTGCATGTCGCTTTAGGAGGATATGCCATGCGAACTTTCGATCTTGCTCCCCTTTATCGTTCCACCGTCGGCTTCGACCGGCTTTTCTCGCTGCTCGATCAGGGCATCGAGGGCGCCGCTCCCGGTTATCCGCCCTACAATATCGAGCGGACCGGTGAAAACGAGTATCGCGTCAGTGTCGCGGTCGCCGGTTTTAACGAGCCTGAGCTTTCCATCGTAGCGAAAGAGAACACGCTGACCATCCGTGGCGAGAAAAACGCCAAGGAGGAGGATAAGCGCGGTGACGTGCTCTATCAGGGCATCGCGGCGCGCACATTCGAGCGCGTGTTCCAGCTCGCCGACTTTGTCCAGGTGAAGGGCGCTAGCCTCGAGAACGGTCTCCTGCACGTCGACCTCGTGCGCGAGATCCCCGAGGCGAAAAAGCCGCGCTCGATTCCGATCGGCAACGGCAAAGCCATCGAAGGCCAGAAGCAGGCTGCGTAAGTAGTAGCTTAGCTGGACCTAAAAGGGAGCGCCCCGGTTTTCCGGGGCGCTTTCGAATTCGCGGATTAGGATTCAACCTGCGATGAATCCGGACAATGCGTTAAGCACGGCGTCCGGCTGTTCGAGATGCGGCAAGTGGCCGGCGCGCTGAATTTTTTCAACGCGCGCGCCGGCGATCCGTTTGGCGAATTCATCCGCATAAACCGGCGCGATGATCCCGTCCTTGTCGCCCCAGATTACAAGCGTCGGCACTGAGATGCGGTGAATGCGATTGCGGAGGCCGCGGTCGGCGATCGGCCAAACGAATTTGCCGGTGCAGGCGAGCGCCCAATTGAATTGCGCCAGCGTCTCGACGCGCCCGGCGGCATCGGCCGGCGTTTCAAAAAAGCGCCGCGCCGCTTCGCCGTCGGGTTCAGCAAACAGCGCCGCCGGACGCGCCTTGTAGGGCAGCAGCATCCAGTTCTGCACCGGATGCTCGTCAAGCCACAGCCCGACCGGATCGACCAGCACCAGTCGGCGCACCGATTTCGGCGCGAGCGCTGCGATTTCGGCGGCAAGCAGTCCGCCGAACGAGTGGCCAACCAGCGACGGAGTTTCAAGCCCGAGCGTGTCGAACAGTTCGCCGTAACAGACGAGCAGGTCGTGCCAGTCGTCGAGATGATGGGCGGCTTCAGTATCGCCCTTGCTGGTGCCGGGAAATTTCGGCGCATGGACCGTGTGGCTTTCGGCGAGTCGCGCGATGAAGGCGCGGTCCGGCGCGAGGCCCCAGGGCCCGTGCAGGTAAACGAGCGGCGGCCCGTGGCCTGCAATCTCGACCTCGGTCTCGATCCGTCCCTGCCAGAGCTTGAGCCGGCGAATTTCGGAGGTGGGCATATTTGCCATCTAAAATTGGTTTGATTGCATCGTTTCGTCATTGCGAGCCAACGGGTCCGGCCCGAAGTGGCCGGCCCGATGACAAGCTCCGCGAAGCAATCCAGCGCTCAATGCCAGCGGCCCCCGGATTGCTTCGTCGCTGACACTCCTCGCAATGACGCGGAAGAAATTCACGACGCTGCCGCCATCACCGGCGCGGCGCGCTTGGTCCGCAGACGCTCCGGCCACCAGCGGTCTTCGTATTGGTCGTCCCACTGATCCTTCAGGTAGGGCAGCACTTCGCGCGCGAACAGGTCGATGTTGTTCTTGCACACGTCCGTCGGCATGGAGCCGAAGTGCAACAGCGCAAGGAGATGGCCCATGCGCAGCGACTTGATGCCGTCCATGAGCTGCTCGCGAACGGTCTTCGGACTGCCGACGACAACATAGCCCCGCTCGTAAAAGTCTTTGGCCTTGAGATCGTGCGGATCGACCTCGGTGCGCGGATTATGGCGCAACTGCTGCACCAGCGCGCCGTATTCGAGGCAACCAGGGATCGCCTGGTAATGCAGCGGCGTGTAGAGCAGCTTGTGAAAGAAATACTCGGCGTGCTCGGCGTAAAGGTCTTCGGCTTCGGCGTCGCTGCCGGCGACGCCGATCAGCTGCAGGAAGCTCAGGCGGAACGGATTGTCGTCGCGGCCTTTTTGCGCCGCCATTTCCCAATAGCGGTCGGTCACGTCCTTGGCGTTCTTGAAGCCGCGATAGCTGAGATGACAAAAACAGTGGTCGTGATCGAGCACGTATTCGGCGGTCGAGGAAATGCCGGCGCCGGGAATCCAGATCGGCGGATGCGGCTGCTGGATCGGCCGCGGCCAGAGATTGACCATGCCGAGCTGATAGTGCTTGCCGTTCCACGGAAAGGTCTCGCGCGCCGACCATGATTTGAGCACCAGCGCTAACGCTTCGCGGTAGCGCTCGCGCTGATCGATCGGCACGACGCCATTCGCGATCACGGCATCGGACGGCAGGCCGGTGGGAAAGCCGGCGATCAGCCGGCCGCCCGAGATGCAGTCGAGCATCGCATATTCCTCGGCGATGCGGGTCGGCGGCGTCGTCGACGGCAGCGTCGAGCCGAGCTGAACGATGGCGACGTTCTGGCCGTTGGTTTCTTTCGCCAGCACCGCGCCCATCAGGCTCGGATTGGCCATGAAGCCGTAGACGTTCTGATGGTGCTGGTTGGTACACACGCCGTGGAAGCCGGCCTTGGCGGCATGCAGCAATTCGTCGAGCGTCAGATTGTAGTACTCGCCGACTTTTCCGGAGTCGGCGACGTCGAACCAAACCGGGTCGATGAAGGCGGAGTGGTAGCGCTTCTCGAAATCCGCCGGCAGTTCCCGATACGGCATCAGGTGGAACATGCAGACTTTCACGGCGGCGCCTCCCCATCCCCCTCCCTTCCCTCCCCCGCACGCGGGGAAGGGTTGGGGTGGGGGCGGCATGCTACGGGGCATTACGAACATTGACCAGCACGCCGCGAGAAGCGGGACATGCCGAGGAAGCGTGGCGCTGTGCAATTCAGTCGTTCAGCGGCTCGACGGCGGCGGGTGCTCTTTTCTGCGCCGCGCCCGGCGGCGGCGCGGCGGTGATGACCTCGGAATTAATCTGGCTCTTGGCATCCGGCGCGGCTGAGGGCTTTGCGATGGTTGCGGCGGCGCCACTGTTCGTTTCGGTCTTGGCAGCGGGCACGGACGAAGATTTTGCGTCCGGAGCCGCATCGTCGGCCTTGCGCGACGCCAGTGCGGCCGGGCGCGGACGCGGCAGCGGTGGCCGCAGCGTAACGGTTGGGTTGGGCGCGGAACGCGCCGCAGGCGGCCGCACAGGCGGCACCTCAAAACCGGCACCGATTGGGGCGCCATCGATTGGAGCGCGACCCATTGGAGCGCCCATGGGATCGTCCAGATCGGCCGCCCCATAAGCCGGCTCGGCGTAGAATTGACCGTAGCGGCCTGGGCCCGGCACGATCCGCGTCACGTCGCGGATCGCGGCCGTACGCGCATCGACCACGACGCGCATCAGGATGCCGCGGAAATCGGTGGCGCGCAGCACATAGTCCGCGCCTTCACGCAGCGGCGGCGCCAGCGGAGCGAACCCAGCCGCACGAATCGTTCGCATGATCTCGTAGGACGACACAAAGCCGGTGACAGGTAGTGTCCCTTGCAAAGGCGGCGGCGGAGCGGTCTGGGCACGGGCGGGCGCTATCCCCGGCAAAAGAAACGCAAGCAAGACGCAAGCCCTGAACGCGCGCTCTTTCACCGAACCCTCCCCGAATTCTCACAGCATCCCGATCGGCCCGTAACGATAATCGAAATGAATTAGGGCGGCGCTTGGGCATATTCAGGACTTCTTGCAAAGATTCACGAAGCGCTCGATGTCCTCGTCCACCGTCGAGAACGACGTCACCAGCCGCACCAGGACATTGCCGGTTCCGATGTCCAGGCTCGCGTTATTGCGCACATAGTAACTGGCGCCGGCGGCCTTGAGCCTGGCATCGAGCGTCTGCGGGATGGCGACGAAGACGAGATTGGCCTCGACCGGCCATACCGGCGCGAATCCGGCCGCCGCCAGTTTCCGCGCCAGCGTATCCGCCATGGCGTTGGCATGGCGCGCCAGCGCGAGCCAGCGATCCTCGGCCAGGTAAGCCGCCATCTGCACTGCGATAAACCGGTGCTTCGACAACAACTGGCCGGAACGTTTGCGCCGTTCGGCAAAGAATCCGGCGCGGGCTGGATCGAACAGCACCACCGCCTCGGCCGCCATGGCGCCGCCCTTGGTGGCGCCGAACGACAGCACGTCGATACCGGACTGCCATGTCATTTGCGCCGGCGTCGTGTTCAGCCGGACCAGAGCATTGGCGAAGCGCGCACCGTCCATATGCACGGCGAGCGAGCGCGAATGGGCGATATCGCAGAGTTCCGCGATCTCGTCGGTGCGATAGATGGTGCCGGCTTCGCTCGCCTGGGTGATCGACAGCGCCGACGCGACCATTTGGTGCGGCTCGTGTCCGCCATAGCCGGCGAGCGCGGCTTTCAGCGTTTCGGGCTCGATCTTGGCGCCGTTACCGGAAAGCCCTTCAAGTTTAAGCCCGCCGCCATA
This sequence comes from uncultured Alphaproteobacteria bacterium, assembly GCA_963733645.1. Taxonomy (GTDB): domain Bacteria; phylum Pseudomonadota; class Alphaproteobacteria; order Rhizobiales; family Xanthobacteraceae; genus BOG-931. The sequence continues at coordinate 56,347 of CAVTFP010000001.1, read as the reverse complement.
AAACTCCGGAGCGCCGCATTCATCGGTGATGATGTGGGAGTCCCGATGACAGAACACGACGCCCCAGGGCGGCGTCACTTGCGCAAGTGACAGCGCATTCGCCGCCGTGCCGGTCGGCACCAAAAACGCTGCCACCTCACGCTCGAAGATTTCCGACAGCCGCCGTTCGACGGCCGCCGTCCAGTCGTCGGCGCCATAACCGCGCGCATAGCCAGCGTTGGCCTGCACGATGGCGTCGAGAATGGCCGGCACGACCGGCGCCGTGTTGTCGCTGGCAAAATTCATCGCAAAGGACGCTGTCGCATGGGCGGGTCGATAGGAAAACCTTGGCGCAGCTTCGCGCGTGCGGTCAATCCGTCGCGCGAAGGGTTGCGGCAGTGCAGTAGACCATTGCACCGCCGCGTCCGCCGTGGTCCACTTGAGGTGCAGAACGTAGCGGGAATCCGCGTCTGATCGGGGAAGCTTTCGGCGTCTTTGCTCCATTCGTAGGGCCCGAAACCCTTGTGCTGGCGTTGGAAATTTGCCATGTTCGGCATAGGACAGCATTGCTGTCCCAATTGGTGACCCGCGACGCGCGTGGTCAGCCGCCGGTGGACGAGGGCGCGTCGGGCGGCGGCGAAAAAGCAGCCACAGGCCGGACGCGGCACGAAGGTTGCCTCCAGGATTGAACGAATTGCCCTACCGCGCAGGCGGACGCGACCTGCGCAGGGTGGGTAGCGTCGAGACCGGGCGGAAAGCCTTCGGCGCGGAGTGCGAGGACGACGATGAGCGGGTCTGGTTTCGGCCTGTTTGATCCGGCGCTGGAAAAGGCTTCCTGCGGCGTCGGATTCATTGCCGATATCAAGGGCCGCAAATCGCACAAGATCGTCGAAGACGCGCTCACAATCCTGGTCAATCTCGAGCATCGCGGCGCAGTCGGCGCCGATCCGCGCGCCGGCGATGGCGCCGGCATCCTGGTGCAAATGCCGCACAAATTCTTTGCCAAGAAAGCGGCCGAACTGGGCTTCAAATTGCCGGCGCCCGGCGAGTACGCCGTCGGCGCGCTGTTCCTGCCGCACGAAGAAGAGTGGCGCAAAGAGATCATGGGGACCTATGCGGCAATCGCCGCGCAGGAAGGCATGACAATTCTCGGCTGGCGCGATGTGCCGACCGACAATTCGACGCTCGGCGAATCGGTGAAGCCGACCGAGCCGGTGCACAAGCAGGTCTTTATCGCGCGCAATCCGAAGATGACGTCGGCGAATGAGTTCGAGCGCCGCCTCTACATCATGCGCAAGACCATCTCCAGCACGCTCTACGGCAGGCGCGAGCGACGCACGTCGCACTATTACCCGGTGTCGATCTCGTGCCGCACGGTGATCTACAAAGGCATGTTCCTCGCCGACCAGCTCGGCACCTATTATCCCGACCTGCACGATCCGGATTTCGAGAGCGCACTGGCGCTCATCCACCAGCGCTTCTCGACCAACACGTTCCCGACCTGGTCGCTGGCGCATCCTTATCGCATGATCGCGCACAACGGCGAGATCAACACGCTGCGCGGCAACAACAACTGGATGGCGGCGCGGCAGGCGTCTGTGTCGTCGCCGAAATTCGGTGCCGATATCTCGAAGCTGTGGCCGATCTCCTACGAGGGTCAATCCGACACCGCCTGTTTCGACAACGCGCTCGAATTCCTGACCATGGGCGGCTACTCGCTGGCCCATGCGATGATGATGATGATTCCCGAAGCCTGGGCGGGAAATCCGCTTATGAACGAGGAGCGCCGCGCGTTCTACGAATACAACGCCGCGCTGATGGAGCCGTGGGACGGTCCGGCAGCAATCGCATTCACCGACGGACGGCAGATCGGCGCCACCCTCGACCGCAACGGATTGCGGCCGGCGCGTTACGTCGTCACCCGCGACGACCGCATCATCATGGCGTCGGAAGTGGGCGTGCTGCCGATTCCCGAGGAGGAGATCGTCACCAAGTGGCGGTTGCAGCCGGGCAAGATGCTATTGGTCGATCTCGAGGCCGGCCGGCTTATCCCCGACGAAGAGCTCAAGGCGACGCTGGCGAAGAGCCATCCATACGGCAAATGGCTGGAGCGCACGCAGATCGTATTGGAGGACTTGCCGGGCTCGGCCGAAGTGGCGCCGATCTCGAACCTGCCATTGCTCGATCGTCAGCAAGCGTTCGGATACACCCAGGAGGATCTCAAGATCCTGATGACGCCGATGGCGGCGACCGGCGAAGAAGCCGTCGGCTCCATGGGCAACGACACGCCGATCTCCGCCCTGTCCGACCGGCCGAAACTGCTATTCACCTATTTCAAGCAGAACTTCGCCCAGGTAACCAACCCGCCGATCGACCCGATCCGCGAGGAATTGGTGATGAGCCTGGTTTCGATCATCGGGCCGCGGCCAAACCTGTTCGACCTCGAAGGCATGTCGAACACCAAGCGGCTGGAAGTGCGGCAGCCGATTCTCACCAATGCCGACCTGGAAAAGATCCGCTCGATCTCGGAAGTCGCCGAGTTGCATTTCAAGTCGCTGACACTGGATGCGACCTGGCCGGCCGAGGCCGGCACCGCCGGCATGGCGGACGCCATCGACGCGTTGTGCAGCCAAGCCGACGCCGCGGTGCGCGACGGCATCAACATCATCATCCTGTCGGACCGCCGCGCCGGCGCCGACCGCATTCAGCTTCCATCGCTGCTCGCCTGCGCGGCCGTGCATCATCACTTGATCCGCGAGGGCCTGCGTACCTCGGTCGGTCTCGTCGTCGAATCCGGCGAGCCGCGTGAAGTGCACCATTTCGCCTGCCTTGCCGGCTACGGCGCCGAGGCAATCAATCCCTATCTCGCCTTCGAGACGCTCGCCGCGATGAAGGGCGACCTGCCGCAAAAGCTCGACGAGAAGGAAATCCTCAAGCGCTACATCAAGTCTATCGACAAAGGCCTGCTCAAGGTGATGTCGAAGATGGGCATTTCCACCTACCAGTCCTATTGCGGCGCGCAGATTTTCGACGCGGTCGGGCTGAAGTCCGATTTCGTAGCGCGGTACTTCACCGGCACGGCGACCCGTATCGAGGGCGTCGGCCTCAACGAAATCGCCGAGGAGTGCGTCGGACGTCATCGCGACGCTTTCAGCGACGCGCCGATCTACCGCTCCATGCTCGACGTCGGCGGCGAGTATGCGTTCCGGGTGCGCGGTGAAGATCACGTCTGGAACGCCGCAACGGTCGCCGCCCTGCAGCACGCGGTACGCGGCAATTCCATCGAGAAATACCGGGATTTCGCACGGATCATCAACGACCAGACGGCGCGCCATCTGACCATCCGTGGCCTGTTCAGCATAAAATCGGCGCAAGACGACGGCCGCAAACCGGTCGCGATCGAGGAGGTCGAACCGGCCAAGGACATCGTCAAGCGGTTCTCGACCGGCGCCATGTCCTATGGCTCGATCTCGCGCGAGGCCCACACCACGCTCGCCATCGCCATGAACCGGATCGGCGGCAAGTCGAACACCGGCGAAGGCGGCGAGGAATCGGACCGCTACAAGCCGCTGCCGAACGGCGATTCCATGCGCTCGGCGATCAAGCAGGTGGCGTCGGGCCGCTTTGGCGTCAGCGCCGAATATCTCGTCAATTCGGACATGATGCAGATCAAGATCGCCCAAGGCGCCAAGCCTGGCGAAGGCGGCCAACTGCCCGGCCACAAGGTCGACAAGACCATCGCCAAGGTGCGCCATTCGACGCCTGGCGTCGGACTCATTTCGCCGCCGCCGCACCACGACATCTATTCGATCGAGGATCTAGCGCAGCTCATTTTCGATCTCAAGAACGTCAATCCCGACGGCGACGTTTCGGTCAAGCTCGTCTCCGAAATCGGCGTCGGCACGGTCGCCGCCGGCGTGTCGAAGGCACGTTCCGACCACGTCACGATCGCCGGTTACGAGGGCGGCACCGGCGCAGCACCGCTCACTTCGGTCAAGCATGCCGGTTCGCCGTGGGAGATCGGGCTTGCCGAGACGCATCAGACGCTGGTCGCCAACCGGCTGCGCGGGCGCATCGCCGTGCAGGTCGACGGCGGCATCCGCACCGGCCGCGACGTGATCGTTGGCGCGCTGCTTGGCGCCGACGAGTTCGGCTTCGCTACGGCGCCGCTCATCGCCGCCGGCTGCATCATGATGCGCAAGTGCCATCTCAACACCTGCCCGGTCGGCGTCGCCACTCAAGACCCTGTGCTGCGCAAGCGTTTCCGCGGCCAGCCGGAGCATGTCATCAACTACTTCTTCTTCGTCGCCGAAGAAGTACGCGAGCTCATGGCGGAACTGGGCTATCGGACCTTCAACGAGATGATCGGTCAGATGCAGATGCTCGACCGCGTCCAAGTACTGGCCCATGCCAAGGCGAACGGTCTCGATTTCTCAAAACTGTTCACCAAGCCCGACGTACCGGCGAGTGTCGCGACCTATAATAGTGAAAGACAGGATCACAAGATCCACGACATTATTGACCGCAAGCTGATCGCGTACGCGCAGAGCGCGCTGGAGCGTGCCGCGCCGGTGCGCATCGCGCTGCCGATCAGGAATACCGACCGCACCGTCGGCGCCATGCTGTCGGGGGAAATTGCCAAGCGTTACGGTCACGACGGTCTGCCGCCCGACACCATCGTGGCGCAATTCAAAGGCACTGCCGGCCAAAGCTTCGGCGCCTTCCTCGCCCGCGGCGTGAGTTTTGAGCTCGAGGGCGACGCCAACGACTATGTCGGCAAGGGCCTTTCCGGCGGCCGCATCGTAGTTCGCCCGCCAGCCGGGTCTTCGATCATCCCGGAGGAGTCCATTATCATCGGCAACACCGTGATGTATGGCGCGATCGAGGGCGAATGCTATTTCCGCGGCGTTGCCGGCGAACGCTTCGCCGTGCGCAATTCCGGCGCGGTCGCGGTCATCGAGGGCGCCGGCGACCATTGCTGCGAATACATGACCGGCGGCGTCGCCGTCGTGTTGGGCCGCACCGGCCGTAATTTCGCCGCCGGCATGTCGGGCGGTATCGCCTATGTGCTCGACGAGGACGGCACCTTCGCCTCGCGCTGCAACCTGGCGATGGTCGAGCTCGAGCCGATGCCGGGAGAGGAAGACATCAACTCCAAGGTCTTCCACCACGCACGCGATCTCGAATCCCACGGCATGGTCGACATCATGTCGGACATGAGCCGTTTTGACGCGCATCGCCTGCACCACCTGATCTCGCGTCACGCCCGCTTTACTGGTTCGGCTGTTGCCGAGAAAATCCTCGGTGACTGGAAGACCTGGTATCCGAAATTCCGTAAGGTCATGCCGGTGGAGTATCGCCGCGCTCTCAACGAAATGAAGGCCGCGGCGATCGCGGCGGAGTAGAGCGCGGAAACGAGTACGCAGTGGGCAAGATTACCGGCTTTCTCGAATACGAACGCGAAGATCGCGACTACGAACCGGTCGCGGAGCGCATTCGCCATTGGCGCGAATTCGTTCTGCCGCTGCCGGACCAGGACTACGTCACCCAGGCCGCGCGCTGCATGAATTGCGGCGTGCCCTATTGCCAGGGCACCGGCTCGGTCGCGCCCGGCTCGCCGGGCTGTCCGGTCAATAACCAGATCCCCGATTGGAACGATCTGGTTTACGGCGGCCGCTGGGACGAAGCGGCGCGCAATCTGCACTCGACCAATAATTTTCCCGAGGTCACCGGCCGCGTCTGTCCCGCACCCTGCGAAGCCTCGTGCACGCTCAACATCGACGAGAACCCGGTCACCATCAAATCGATCGAATGTGCAATCGCCGACCGCGCCATTGCGCAAGGGCTCAAACCCGAACTGCCCACCGCGCGCACCGGCAAGAAAGTCGCGGTCGTCGGCTCGGGGCCGGCTGGCCTCGCCTGCGCACAGCAGCTCGCGCGTGCCGGACACCAGGTCGACGTCTATGAAAGATGGGCGAAAGCCGGCGGCTTGCTGCGCTACGGCATCCCCGATTTCAAGATGGAGAAGCATCACATCGACCGCCGCGTCGCGCAGATGCAGGCTGAAGGCGTGGTTTTCCATTACGGTGCCGATATCGGCGTCGACGTTCCGGCCGAAAAATTGCTCAAGGATCACGATGCCGTCGTGCTGACCGGCGGCGCCGAGAAGCCGCGCGACTTGCCTATACCCGGCCGCGACTTCAAGGGCATCCACTTCGCCATGGATTTCCTGCCGCAGCAGAACCGGCGCGTCAGCGGTGAACCTGCCGATAGCGGCGAACCGATCCTGGCCAAGGGCAAGCACGTCGTCGTCATCGGCGGCGGCGATACCGGATCGGACTGCATCGGCACGTCGTTCCGCCAGGGCGCGCTGTCGGTCACCAATTTCGAAATCATGCCGCAGCCGCCGCTGCACGAGAACAAAATGCTCACCTGGCCGGATTGGCCGCTCAAGCTGCGCACCTCGTCCAGCCACGAAGAAGGCGTGAAACGCGATTTCGCCGTGCTGACCACCAAATTCTCGGGCGAGAACGGCGCGGTAAAAAAGCTGCACTGCACGCGCATCGACGACAGGTTCAAGCCGATCGCCGGCACCGAATTCGAACTCGACGCCGAACTCGTGCTGCTCGCCATGGGTTTCGTGCACCCGGTGCACGAGGGCATGATCAAGAGCCTCGAGCTGAAGCTCGATCAGCGCGGCAATATTGCCGCCTCGACCGACGATTACCGCACATCACGCGACAAGGTCTTTGCCGCCGGCGACATGCGCCGCGGCCAGTCGCTGGTGGTGTGGGCGATCCGCGAGGGCCGGCAGGCCGCCCACGCCGTCGACAAATTCCTGATGGGATCGACCCAGCTGCCGCGGTGACCGCCTGTTCGGCGCTGAAAGCTTCGGCAGCAGCGGTGGATGCCGGAGTTTTGCAGCGAGAGCTTGACGCGTGCGACGACCTGCAATCAGCGGAACTGCTCTAATGCACGGGAGCGGGCCCACCGGCGCGGCTATTCCCGAGAAGCGCCTGAATTCTTGCGATGACAATTCTGTGCAAACTCTCCGCCTTTTCAATGTTGAGATGATTGATGTCAGGATCGCTATTAAAATCGACGTTGGTAAGCGTTCCTTTGAAGCCGGCCCCTCGCTTGATGGCGAAGTCGCCCGTGAAATAATTGATGCATCGTTCGACATTTGGCGGTACGGCCAAGTTGACCGTCGGACCGAAACTCACGATCAAGGCCACCGGAGCGTGCATGGCATTCATCTTTTGGGCCATTAAGATCGCGGCGTTTGCGCCGAGCGAATGTCCAATAATTATGATTGGGCCTTGGCCTTTTTTCTCCAACGTGGCGGCTTCTACTGCGAGCGACTCGTAGTCGGTATAACTCTCAACGGTGGAATTGCGGAAGCCGCGCTGAACGAGTTCATCGTGCAGCGCATCCAGCCCGGTGGAGAAAATGTTAGCGAAGCCCTTCAACAGGTAAATGTGGGCGGCATGGGCGTTAGCCGACGACGCCGTCAGGCCAGCAAGGACAACAGCTACCAGCAGGCAGATTCTCACCGTGATACTCCGTCGAGTGCCGATGTGGGGAGAAAGATATGCGGCGCTATTTACTGCACATGATTGCCGCTAATCAATACCCATCCGCCGAGGCGCGGCGACGATTGCGCTGTTCCTCGTCTTGTGGCGAATTCCTGACATGCGGCAGTTGCTGTGGCCGCCGGATTGATATACCGACATTCGGTTCAGCTTTGCCGGCACCGGGACACGGACGGGACGGATGATCCATGTTGTCCTCGTCGGCGAAAGATTGCACTTCCGACGGGGCGATGGCCGATGACGCTCTCTATCGCGAAATTGATCTGGGGCCTGGGATGCCTGGCGCTTTACATCATCCGCTATCCGCATCAGCGCCGCGCCCACAAGACGCCGGTCGCGCAAAGTCGCGTCCTTTTGCGCGAAAATTTGCTGATGGCGTTCGCCTTCAGCGGTATGTTCCTGATTCCGCTGATTTTTGTGCTGACAGGCCGGCCCAAATTCTCCGACTACGCATTTTATCCGGTGCAAGCTTGGCTCGGGACGCTGGTGCTGATCGCGGCGATGGCTCTGCTGTACCGGACGCATCGCGATCTCGGCCGCGTTTGGTCGGTCACACTTGAGATTCGCGACAAACACGCATTGGTGACCCGGGGAATCTATGAGAGGCTGCGCCACCCGATGTATTCTGCGCTTTGGCTGTGGACGATCTCGCAGGCTCTTTTGCTGCCGAATTGGATCGCGGGATTTTCCGGCCTCGTCGGCTTCGGGACGCTATTCTTCGGGCGCGTTAGGCAGGAAGAGCGGATGATGTTGGAAACTTTCGGTGATGATTACCGTGCCTATATGGCCCGGACCCATCGGCTCATTCCAGGGATTTATTGATGATTTTGCATGCCTTTTGTCGATCCGGTTTTCCGGTTTTGGGCTACTTTGAGGCTGCGTCTCATTGCGATGCAAGGCGACCCCTAAAGGACTCTGTAAGTTCGACTTCGCAAACAGTACTGCGGCCGCGGGCATGGATATCGTTCAGCTACAAATCGACACGCCATTGGCAGGCCCGAATGGGACGGTCAGTCGCGACGCTCCGGCCTACCGCGCAGCCAGGTCGACAATAGCAAGCGATTTGGGGACGGCGTTCCTCGACGTCGCCCGTGACCGCGCGGATCATCCGGCGGTGGAGACAAACGCGGGCGTTTTCTCCTACGGCTGGGTACTTCGAGCGGCAGATTGCGTGCGGCGGTACCTGTGCGCCCGGCCCGGACACCACGCGGGCGCGCGTGTAGTCCTGCAACTCGCCAATTCACCCGAATACCTGGCGGCGTTTTACGGGACGCTGTTGGCCGACTGTGTTGCCGTGCCGCTACCTGTTTCGCTGGAAGCGCAGCGCCGGCAAGAAATTCATGAGTTATGCCGGCCGGATGTATTGATCAGCCGACCCGGCGATTTCGGCGCACAACAATGCGATTCCTCGGTCGCGATATTGCGATTGCCCGAGAACAACGGCGAAGAGATTTCTCTGCCTGCTCCACGACGGCAGGGCCACGATCTGGCCATGTTGCTGTTCACCTCAGGTTCCATGGGTACGCCCAAAGGGGTTATGCTCAGCCACCGCAGCCTTTTGGCCAATGCCGACTCGATTCTCCGCGAGCTTCCCATTTGCGCGGAAGACCGAGCGCTGGTCGTCCTTCCGTTCTGTCACGCGTTCGGCAACTCTATCCTGCAAACGCATGTTCTGTCCGGCGCCACGCTGCTCCTGCGTGGCGTCCTGACGTTTCCCGTCTCCATTGTCGAAGCGTTGCGTGAGTCGGGCGCCACCACCTTCTCCGCGGTTCCCGAACTCTATGGCATGTTGTTGAAATACGGGCGGCTGGGTGAACAGCCACTCCAGGCGCTGCGCTACATGACGGTCGCCGGCGGTGAATTGCGTCACGATCTGGCGGCGGAAATCGCGCATCGCATTGCGCCGGCGCCGTTCTATATGATGTACGGCCAGTGCGAGGCGACCGGCCGCTTGGCCGTGTTGCCACCCGAAGAACTCCGCGTTCGCCGCGGCTCGATCGGTAAACCCATTTGGGGCGTCGAACTTGCTGTGCGGGACGAGGCAAATCGCGAACTGCCCTCGGGCGCCGTTGGCATGCTCTGCGCTCGGGGCGAGAACGTGATGCTCGGATACTGGAAGAGTCCGGCGGCCACGGCCGATGTGCTGCCCGGCGATGGATGGCTAAAGACCGGTGATTTGGCTCACCGGGACGAGGATGGATACTTTTTTTTGCACGGCCGCGCGAACTTGCTGGTCAAGGTTCAAGGGCATCGCGTGCATCCCGGGGAAATAGAGGGGATGGTGGAAGCGGGCTTTCCCGGAACTCATGCCGTGGCTGTCCCGGTTGCGCGAGAAGAAGGGACGCGATTTATCCTGTTTTTAGCGCCGCGGGACGATCGCCCAATTGATGTGGCGGAGATTCGCGCAACCTGCCAGCGGGAACTTCCATCCTATAAGCTGCCCCTGCATTTCGAAGTGCTGGACGCGTTGCCACTCACTTCGGGCCTTAAGGTAGATCGCGCGGCGCTCAGTCGCCTCGCGCCGCGGATCCCGAGGCCCGTTGTTTGACGGTGCTCCTGCCCGACGCGCCTGACGTGGAAATGGTACGAACTGCGATGACGCCTGATCGAAATCAACTTGAAGCGGACCTGATAAGGTTCGTGCAATCACGCGGCGAGCGTCATGCGGGAGTGACTTCGCAGACAGACCTGATAGAAAGCGGTCTGTTGGACTCCCTGCTGCTGGTGGATTTGATACTTCACATAGAAGAATTATGCGGAATCCAATTTGAAAGCGATCAAGTCAACCCCTCGAACTTCCGCACCATGTCGGCTATCGTCGACCTTGTCCTGGGTCCAATGTCGGCGGCGCGGCAGTAACCGGACCGACGGCAGATCGGTTTGCGCCGCCGCCACAGCCTCGATGGCGATTTGATGATGAAGTGGCCTTTGCTTGGTCCTGCTGTTCCCGACCGCCGACTACCGTATTTGAACCGATTCTATCTTCATGCGCCGGCGGAGGGCCAACGCGATCCGACGATGGTCTGGGGCACGGAAATCGACGCCGACGCCCTGCAAGCATTCTTGCGCGAACAAAACCGAGACGGACGCGTCCTGATCACCACCGCGCACGCGCTGATCCGCGCGACCGCACTGGCGTTGGCGGAATTCCCCGAGATGAACGTCCGGCTCGTAGGACGCCGCGTCTATGCCTTTCGTGATATCAACGTTCGCTTACCGTTTGCCCATCGCCGAAATGGCGACATCGATCTGTTGATTATTCAAGGCGCAAATTCAAAAAGCCTCGAACAGATCGCTATGGAAGTCTGGCAACGATTGCTGCAGGCGGCGCGAGGCGAGGGACGCCGGGAGCGCTACTTGGCCGCGGCGCGTCGGATTCCCGGCTTCTGGTTGCGCCAATTGCTTCGCCTTTACTTCCTCCTCGATCGTCACTTTCCTCTGCCTACCACAGGAAGCCTAGATTCTGTGCGAGCAGGGTCTGCGACAGTGAATGACTTGTCGTTCCCCGGGGCGCCCCCAATGCGGTCGTACAAGCCGACACGATTTCCCGATCCGGGTGACTCGCTCCGTCTGACATTGGGACCAACAGAGAACAAAGTGGTCGCGCGTGGGGACCACTTTGCGTCAATCAGTGTCATGCCATTGTTTGTGCGAGCCGACCATCGCCTGGTGGATGCGCATCAAGTCGGCCGTTTCGTCGCCGCTGTGCGCAATCTTATGAACCATCCCGAACGACTCGCCTTACCCGCCGTTCCGCCGGCAGCGGACAGCGCATGCTCGGGCTCGTCCGTTGCGGCGGCGAATAACCGAGCCGCCACTGGCGAATAATCGCAGTGGCGCCGCGCGAGCCCGGTGATAGGCGAGATTCAGACTTTCCTCGACAACCGCATTCACCGCCGCCGCAATAGAGATATCCAGCGCCGGGATTACCGGATCGTCCGCCGGAGCCTGTCGTCGGGCCGGGCCTGGTTGGCGGACGATGACAATTCAGGATCTTAGAACCCGCCGGACGGCGCCGGCGGCCGTTGTGGAGCGCCGTCGAGCGACGCGCGCGGCGCTGAACGAGGCGCCGCCGGGGCCGGAGCCGGAGCCGGCGCAGGTTTGGCTGCGCTCTTGGCGTCGTTCATCTTCTTGGCGGCGGAGCCCTTGGCGGCCGGTGACGCCGGCAACGCAGCGGGCGCGGGCTCCGCATCCGTGGTCCCATTGGCATCAGCGCCGGGACGCGGCCATGAGAAATCGTCGGCGCGGCCGGACGGCGCCGCGATCGGATCGCCGTGGGTCAGCACGCGCGCCACCACCGGGTCGGGGTTGACCGGCAGCGTGCGGCCGCCGTCACCCAACAGATTATTGCCGTCGCTGCTTGCCGAGGCTGTGAGCGGCAAGACCGGGCCTACGGCTGGCCGCAGCCCGTTCACACCCGGTTTCGGCCCCTCTTCCGGCGCCGGCAATGCGACCGGCGCGATGCGGTTCGACATCACGCGGTGCAGATCCTGCACCACAAATTCGGCAAGCTTGACGGCGCCGGCCTTGGTGAAGTGCACGCCGTCGCTGGTGCGCAGCCTGCGGGTCTGTCCTTCGAAATCCGGCCCTTGCGTCACGTAGCGGCCACTCTCGTCGACGAAGCCATCCCAGATGTCGACGTAAACGATACCAGCACGCGCGGCGCGCTCGCGATAAATCTCATCCAGGTAAGACATGTCGCTGGTCGAGCGCGTGCCGTAAACGGCCGGCAGTCCGACCCAAAGCACCGGCACGCCTTTGCTCTTGAGCGCGGCGATCATATCATCGACGCGCTTTGCATAAAGCTCGGCCCACTTGTCGGTGTGAAACTCATACGTTCCCGGCGGCCCCTGGCGTTGCGGCTCGCTGGCGGCGATCGTCGGTTGCGCGCCGCTCGGCTTGGCCGTGTCGGAGGAAGCCTCCGCGTCAGGCGTCTTGTCTTGCGCTTGCGCAGCTACCGCCGCGGCCGGCTGCGTTTTGGGTTTCGGCGGCGCCTTATCGTGAAACGGCAGCCGGTCGCTGAGACCGAGCATGACGACAATGGCGCTCGGCTTTTCGGTGGCGAGAACATCCTTGATCATTCCGGACCATTCAAGCGCGTCGTTCTTTGGGTCATAACGGACGAGACCCGAAGTCGGCCGGATGTATCGCGCCACTCCCAATTCCGGAGAATCGGACAGCGCCTCCTCGAGCCCGTAGGCGAGCCAATCGGCCATCGAGTCACCGATCACCATGACGGTGCTGGCCGGCGCCGTCTCGTACTTGCGCGGCGCCGGCGCCTTGAACGATTCCGTCGGCTGCTGCGGTGGCGGCCGTTCCTGGTAGAACGGACCGGGTCCGGGCGCGCGAAAGAACGGGAAATTGAAGAAGCCGCGTGGCGGTGGCGGCTGCGGCGGGCGGCTCGGACCCTGCTGGCCGAAGTAGAAGAATTGCGCACCGGCGGGCACGGGCAGAAGGTCAACTGTGCCGGCGATCAGAAGCGCGATCGCAAGCCAGCGCCAATTCGCCTGTCGCCAATGCCGCTTTGCCATAGCAAGCTTGTCCAATACACCGTTCCGGCGAGACGATTAACCGGTTTGGGCCCGCTTTGGGCGGGCCAAGCCCACATACTAGCCAAAAAATGTCAACTTGAGGATGGTCCGCTGGTGGCGTGGTTACGGCTGGCGCAGCCGATCGAGCACCGCCGACGAGGCAAAACCGTCCGGAACAAGCCCGACCGAGGCCTGATAATTGCGGACAGCGATCCGGCTGCGCGGGCCAAGCAGGCCGTCCGGGCTTCCGATATCGAAGCCATGGCTGCCTAGAAGCTGCTGCAACTCGTAGCGCTCGTCGAGCGTCAGCACGCGCTCATCGCGCGGCCAGGCCTGCACGAAGGGAGCGCCGCCGCGCAGCCGGTCGGCGAGATGCCCGATGGCCAGCGCGTAGGCCTCGGCCGGATTGTATTTCATGATGACGCGAAAATTTTGCAGCATCAGGAATGCCGGCCCGCGGGCACCGGCCGGCAACAGCAGATACGCGGTCTCGTCGGCGTGCGGAAATGGCTTGGCGCCGGCCCGGCGCACGCCAAGGCTTTCCCATTGCCGCACATTCATCTGCTTCGACCGGTCGGCCAGCATGTAATTGAAATTCTGCGGCAGCGCGACTTCATAGCCCCACGCCTGGCCGCTGACCCAGCCGTCCGTCTTCAGATTGTTGGCCGTCGAGGCGATCATGTCCGGAATTGAATTCGACGACGTCACGCCGCCCGTCACCGTCGAAGTCGACAGCATAGCGTTTGAATGACGTCGGCATGAATTGCGTCGGACCGAACGCGCCGGCCCACGATCCGATCAGATGCTCGGGCGGAACATCGCCGCGTTGCAGTATCTCGAGCGCCGACAAGAATTCCTCGCGGAAATAATTGCGGCGGCGGCCGACGCAGGCAAGCGTTGCGGTCGAGCGCACCACGGAGCGATCGCCGCCCAACGTGCCGTAGTTCGAACTCGACGCCCCAGATCGCGGCGACGATGTTGCGATCGACTCCGTAGGTCTTCTCCACCGCTTCGAATGTCGGCGCGTATTGCGCTAGAAGCGCGCGGCCCCGCGCGATGCGGTCGTCGTTCACCAGCAGATCGAGATAGTCCCACGGTGATTTGGTAAACTCCGGCTGCGCGTCGAGCAGGTCCATGATGTGCAGATCGGGGGTGAGGCCCGCGGTGAAGCGATCGAAGTTGGCGCGGCTGACACCGCGCCGCGACGCGTCCGGCCACAGACCGGCGACGCAATTGCCGAAGTCGGCGGCCGCGGCACGAATGGCGTCAACCGTCATCGACGGGTCGCCGGATGCGCCGGCCTGGCCGCTCCATTCGCGCTCCCCCGCGCCACCGGGAACCGAGGTCGCGGTCGGCGGTTTAAACAAGTCCGTCAACCAGTTGTTGGGCTTGTCCTGCGCACCGGCGCCGTCGGTGAGACCGGCGACGATCGTGAACACCGCCGCAAGACGCAGGATCGAAAGCGAAGCTACCATGGCGGGCAATCTCGATTTATGGCCGCACGAATGGGCACCTGCTATATTACCGAAGCTTTAATGTCAGATTCGCTGCGGATTCATACGGCAGCAACGAGATGCAGCTAATCATGCCCATTGCGCCACCGCCGGCGCCCAACGGTTGCCTCGTTTGTATTTGAAACAGCAATTTGGCAAGAAAACGGACCGCATGACGACTTCCTTTTCCCTTCGCGCGAACGGCACAGCATGAAGCCCATCCGCAAGGCGGTTTTCCCGGTTGCCGGCCTCGGCACCCGGTTTCTGCCAGCAACTAAGGCGATGCCCAAGGAGATGCTGCCGGTGGTCGACCGGCCGCTCATCCAGCATGTCGTCGACGAGGCCCGCCAGGCCGGCATCGAGCATTTCATCTTTGTCACCGGCCGTAACAAGGGCGTCATCGAGGACCACTTCGACCGCCAATTCGAGCTCGAGATGACGCTGCTCGAGCGCCAGAAACACGCCGCACTCGAATTCCTGACCAAGGAATTGCCTTCGCCGGGTTCGACAAGCTTCACGCGGCAACAGGAGCCTTTGGGCCTCGGTCATGCCGTATGGTGCGCGCGTGAACTGGTCGGCCGTGAGCCGTTTGCGCTGCTGCTGCCGGACGTGCTGGTTCAACACGAACGCGGCTGCCTGGCGCAGATGATGGACGCCGCCCGCGGCCTTTCGGCGCCCGCCAATATCGTAGCGGTCGAAGAGGTGCCGGAGGAGCGCATCGATCAATACGGCGTTGTCGGCATTGGCGAGCGCATCGGCAAGATGTTCTCGATCACCAGCATGGTTGAAAAACCGTCGCGCGACCGGGCGCCGTCGAACCTCATCCTCACCGGCCGCTACATCCTGCAGCCGGAAATCCTCGATATCCTGGGCAGCCATGAGCGCGGCACCGGCGGTGAAATCCAGCTGACCGACGCCATGATCCAACTGGCGAAAACGCAGCCGTTCTACGGCCTGGAATTCGATGGCCGCAGTTTCGATTGCGGCTCCAAGATCGGTTTCCTCGCCGCCAACGTCTCGTATGCGCTATCGCGCGACGACATCGCGCCAGGCTTCCGCGCAGAGATCAAAAGAATCCTCGGCGATTGAGCAGTTTTGCTTTGGCGCATGATCTTTCGGAAAGCCGGCACCCACCCCCGGATCAAGTCCCGGGGGCAGGCATTTTCCGGATCATGCGCTAGCGCTGCAAGCGCAGCGTCAGCAGCACCGAAGTGGCGTTGTAGGCGACGCCGCTCACGTTCGACGTCAGCCAATCGTGCCGCACTTCGCCTTTGAGCTGGACATCGCGGTTCAATTTATAAGTTGCACCGACCGAGCCGAAATATCTGTTGTCGTCGCGCCCAAGTCCGACGTACTGGTCTCGCCCATAACCGACAATGCCATTGAGCACGAGCCAACGCCGCAGCGCGTGATCGACCTCGACACTGACGTCATGGCTCAACGAGCCGGAGGTGTTCAGCAATATCGACTCGTTCACCACAGTTGAGGCGGTCAGCTTGGCCGACGTCAATGGAGTTGCCTGCCAGGTCAGGACCCCGTCGAGCGTAGGGCCGTTGATCTCCGGCAAATTAGGACCCTTGTAGTCGCGATTGAGATAGCCAAAGGCGATTTCGCCGGTGAGCGTAGTGTAAAGATTGAGCGTGGCGCCGACTTTAACGCTGGTGCCGATCGAGTTACGCTGTTGGCCGTTAGGATCGAACTGCTGGTCATAGACGCGCTCGTCCTCTTGCAGCTCGACGAACGGCTTCATTCCGGGGTCGATCTCGTAACCGACGCGCGCGACCGCCGCATATTGGTTGTAATTCTGGAACGTATTGCTCGAGCTCGTGCCGTCGGTGAGTTGGGAATCGGCAAAAACCGAGCGGTCGATCAGACCTTTGAGCGAGACCAGAAGCCGGTTGAAATTCTGGACGATGCCGAACGTCCCGCCGACCGTGGTTTCTATCGGCAGTTTGGCAAGACCGGCCTGCAGGTTGGGATTGCCCGGATTTTCGGTGGTCACCAGCACGCGATTTTCGAGCACGAGCTGGGTGTCACGCGTCACGTCGATGCGGCCGTCGATCGTCGAATTGAAATAGGGCCGGCTGAGCGAAGGCTGGAAGCTGTCGTTGGTATAATCGGTGTAGGAGCCGCGGATGTCCGCCGTCAGCGAATGACGCGACCAATCCGATTGCACCAGCACTTCCGGCGCGACGACGAAATAGAGCGAGCTGGCGCCACCCGGAAGATGCTGCGGATTGGTGTCGGCGCCCGACGACAATTCGACCGACGGAAAGAACATGAATGAGCCGCCGCGAATCCCGACCGCCGAATAGGGATCGTCCGCCATGGGCGGCGCCGAACGCTGGACTGGCGTTCCAAGCGGATAAGTGTTGGCTGGCTGCGTTCCCGGCATCGGCGTGCTGGCCGAATCTTCGAGTTCGATCGGGTGCGGAACCGGCAAGCCGGCACCCGGCCGGTTCGCGGCCGGCAGCGGGTGAACTTCAGGCGGCACATTGCTGATCGGCAGCGGTTCGTAGAGCGGTGGCGGCAGCGCGCCGGGGCGGCTGGCGGCCTTGACCGGATAGACTTCCGGGGCCGGCGCCGCTGGCTGCACCGGCGGGACCGGGGGCACGGCGAATTGCGTCGTCGGCACCGGATCGAAGGTGGTCTCTGGCAATTCCACGCCCGGGGCCGGCGGCTTCGGCGCCCGCGTCACCAGTTTCTTCTTTTGCCGCGCGGATAGATTCAACGAGTTGAAGCCGGTATCGCCAGCGCCGAAGCCCGGAGGACTGCCGAAGGTCGGAGTCGCACCAATGCGCGATGGCGCAGTGAATGTCCCTGCCGGCGGCGTTTGATCGTCCGCCGTGCCGGGCTTGCGAAACCGCGGCGGGTTCGCAGGATTGCCCTGAAGCGACGGCTGCAGGAACAGCGCGTTCGGGTCCGGAATAGTTGACGGCGTGAGCGTTGCCCCAGGCGCCGGCCCTGTCCCGATGTCGGGTGTCAGCCCCGCCCTGACCCCGCTGCGAGCCGTCTGCGCCATGCCCAAAGCCGGCGCCAGCACAACGGCTGCGGCGGCAACGGCGATCAATGGCCGGCAACGGCGCAACAACAGAGACCTCCTCGCTGCCGAGTTGCTAACGGACCGGCCGGAGGCCGGAACCCGGGTGGGCGCGACACCCACGCCAAACGGCAGCAGCCACGGCCGCCGAGGAGCGGACCGAGGGTTAACGGAGTTAAAACGGATATGGTTAACGAGTGGTTGACTCAGGCGGTCCGGCTGCCGGTCACACCCAGCCTTTGAGCTCGCGCATGGCGAGTTGCCAGATCATCAGCATCCCGGCCTCGCTGTCGTTAAGGCACGGAATGGCGGCGAAGTTCTTGCCGCCGGCACGCTTGAATACGTGCGCATTCTCGACGGCGATCTCCTCAAGCGTTTCCAGGCAGTCGGCGGAGAAACCAGGCGTCACCACCACGAGGTTTTTCACGCCCTGCTTGGCGAGCCCTTTGACGGTCTGGATCGTATAGGGATCGAGCCAGCGGGCACGGCCGAAGCGCGACTGAAACGTCATGATCAGTTTGGAGTCGTCGAAACCGAGATGCTCGCGCAGGAGCTGCGTGGTCCGCACGCATTGCGCTTCGTACGGATCGCCCTTGAGCACGTAGTCCTTCGGCATGCCGTGATAGGACAATAAAATCCGGTCGGGCGCGAAAGAGAGTCCCTTGAGCTCGACCTTAAGCGACGACGCCAGCACCTCGATGTAATAGGGATCGTCGTAATAGGCCGGCATGATGCGCAGCGCCGGCTGACGGCGCAGTGTCATCAAATAGCGGAACACCTCGTCGGCGACCGTCGCGGTGGTCGCCGCCGAATACTGCGGATAGAGCGGCATGACCAAAATGCGGTCGCAGCCGCGCGCGATCAGCTTTTCGAGGCGGGAAGAAATCGACGGGTTGGCATAGCGCATGGCCCAGTCGACGACGACATGCTTGCCGAGCGGCTCCAGGATGCCGGCAAGTTTCTCGGCCTGCGAGCGCGTGATGGTCTTGAACGGCGACTCGTTCTTCTCGCGATTCCAGATTTTCTGATAGTCGCGCGCTTTGCGCCGCGAACGGATCGGCAGGATGATGCCGTTGAGGATGATCTTCCAAAACAGGCCTTTTTTCTCGATGACCCGCGGATCGGTGAGAAATTCCTTCAGGTAACGCCGCACCGCCGCCGCGTCAGGCGCATCGGGCGTACCGAGGTTGACGACGAGAACGCCGATACCGTGTTCGAGCGGCGCGGTTTCGCTCGCAGCGGCCGCCTCTGCCACCAGCGGTGGCGGCGCCGGATCGTGCACTACGGAAGATGCGGCCGGCGCCGGTTCGTCGGACGCCGCCTGAGGCTCTGCGACGCGAGACGTCTCGGTGCACTCCAGCGGCGCGACCTCAGCGACCGCAGCAGGCGGGCTCGTCTCGGCCAAAGTTCCCGAGCTGCTCGGCAAATCGTTCATGGCGCAAGGATACTCCATCGCGGTTCCGCTGGCGACATTCCGGCAAGTCTCACTTTGGCCCCAATAGCGCGCTGTCTCTCGCTCATCATCCTCACAGGAAAATCATCATGGTCCGCAGCGTGTCGCTTTTCTTCGCCCTATTTATGATGTCCAGCGCGGCTTTTGCGCAAACCCAGTATCCTCAAGAGAACACTCCCGAGGACCGCGCCTGCCGGGCCGATGCGCGCCGCTTTTGCAAAGACGATATTCCGGATCAATTCAAGATCGGCTCGTGCCTGCAATTGAACAAGGAAAAGCTCAGCCGCAGCTGCAAGGAGATGCTGGCGTCTCACGGCATGATGTGATCGCGAAGCGCGACGCGCCGCAGCACGGATTCCATCTACTGATGAGATAGCGCGAGGTCGCCGGCGCCATTGAGGCGGTCCAGCATCAGCAGATTCTCGAACGCTCGTGCCTTCTTCGCGTCCGGGAATTCGGCACCGAGGCAATCGGCGAACTTGGCCCAAAGTTCGCTGTGCGACAGCGGCCGTTGATGGCTGCCCTTGGCGTATTCGACCGGACCGCTCCTGAGCGTCTCCCCGCTCACCGTCGTGATTTCGACCTCGTCGGCAGGCGCGAAGTTGGAGCCTTCCTTCAGGGCTGCGGTGCCGGTCAGCACGACGCGCGGGAAGACCGCCTGCACGTCGGGTCGACGCACGAACTCGTCGGTCAATTCGGCAAGCCCGACGTGCCGGGCGCACAGTGCGGCGGCCATCGCAAACTGCATGCTGAATTTCGCCTCGAGCCCGGTTTGCGGCCGGCTGTTGCGCAGCATCAGCATCTGCGTCTTTCCTGTCATGACGTGAATGCGGTCGACCTGTCCGGACGTGAGATTATGGCGCTCGACCAGATCGAGCGCGGCGTCGATCGAGCGATGAGTCGCGTAGCAGATCGGATAGCGCTTGATACTCAGACCGTGGCCGACGATGTGCCATTCCTTCGCCGCGGCACTGAACGGGCGATCGAGTTCAGCCTTGCCGTCCGGCGACAAGGCCACCAGGAGGCCGGCAGGATGCTCGAGCGCATCGAGCGAGGCCGTCAGGCCCGCCTGCGCAAGGCGCGCCGCGATCAATCCCGACTGCCCGGCGCGGCCGACTTGAAAAGACTTGGTCATGGTGCCGAAATTGGCGACCAAGCCTGAGGACATCGAGGCGGCGATCGCCATTGCGGTCGAAACACCGGTAGCATCGAGGCCGCGCAATTTGGCGCACGCCGCGGCTGCGGCGATCGGCCCGAGCACCGCCGACGGGTGCCAGCCCTTGCGATGCAGCGGCACAGGTTCGCGTTCCAAAAGTTCGGCCCAGACCTCGTAGCCTGCGATATAGGCCGTCAGCATCTCGGCGCCGCTCGATCCGCCCGCCTCGCCCTGCGCGAGGATCGCCGGCACCAGCACGGCGCTCGGATGGCCGTCGAGCGAAACGTCGTCGTAGTCCAGAATGTGCGCAGCAACGCCATTGACCAGCGCCGCGGTTTCGACCGAGCGCCGGCCGCCCGATGGAATGAGCGAAGCGAGTGCGCTGCCGCCAGCGTGACCCAATTCGCGATCGATGAGCGCGATCGCGGCGTTACGCGAGCCAGCGACCAAAACGCCGAAGCAATCGGCAATGCCGCGCCGCGCGATATTGCAGCCTTCGGCGGGAATCTGGCTCAAGCCGAGATCGGCGACGAAGCGGCCAAGATCGATGGTGAGAGCGGTCATGAACGGCTCCGATGGACGAACATTAGCGCGTCCTTATGGTTCCGGGACTGTGAGCGTCATTCAAGGTCCGCTGCGCACCGAAAGCAGCCGATCTAGCAGCGGTGGAGGCGGCGCCACCGTCCTGGACTGTAACCCTCGCTCCTGCAAAAAACACGCGTGAAGTGGCTTTGGTCGACAAAGCCGCAGAGCTGGGCGATATCCGCAAGCTCCCGATCCGGTTCCTGTAAAAGCTCCTTGGCGCGCTCGACGCGTTGTTTGGTTAGCCATCGGTACGGCGGAACGCCTGTCGCCTGCTTGAACGCCCGGACGAAGTAGCTGGTCGACAGTCCGCACTCGTTCGCCACCTCGGCGATAGAAGGATCGCCCGCCAAATTGACATTGATGAATTCGCGGGCGCGCTTCAACTGCCACGGCGTGAGGCCGCCGCGGGCGTTCCGTCCCGCGGCCGGGACGCCGCCATAAGCGCGCACAATGTGAGCGAAAAAAGCGAGCGCGATACAGTCAGCAAACATGGCGGTGCCGTCGCCAGGCTGCTCCATCGCGCCGGCGAGCGCTTGTGCGAGACCGAACATGACCAAATCGCGGGCGCCAAAATTCGGCGCGTAAAGCCCTTTCACCCGGCGAATTCCGGCTTCATTGGCCATCTCATCGAGCGCAATTTGATGGATGTAAAAGCGAAGTGTATCGAAAGGGATATCCAAACTGACGACCGGATTGTCGCCGAGGTTAACCAGCTGTGCATCGCCGAGACGCAGGTCGGGCACTTCCCTGCGCCGTCCCGCCGTCCACAGGCCCGAGAAAAACGGCACCGACAGCGGAACATGGAATGCAAAAGCCTCTTCCGGTGGCACGGCCAGCGAACGGCCGCGCATCGGACGACCGCTCCGCATGCGCGAAAAACCGATGCGTGCTTTTGAAGATTTTCGCGCCAAGAGTGTCGGCGGACGATCTATCCGGAAGCGTCTAGCAAGGTCGTCCTCGATCGCATCCGCACCCATCATTGCCTCCATAACAGTCGCTAAAGCGGCAATTTATACTCGTGAGCGACAAACGCTCTCGCGCTCTCAACGCGAGCAGCCGCTGTCCCGGACGGGAAACAGGATACAACGGTTCATGCTCAAAAAAACAGTGGCAAATCGCCAGTAGCGTCGTCTGTCGCAGCGATTTTTCGGGCGAATCTTACAAGACCGGCAAGATCGTACAATTTTGTGTGCGCTTCGAACGGTACCGTGTGCGCGCACCCGGGGCCGTCGAACTCGGATAATTCATTGCAGCCGTTAAATGGAGAAATGTCGTGAACAATCTTTACGTTGTTGCTATGCTCACTGCGACGCTGGCAGTTGGGACTCTGCAATCTGCCTCGGCGCAATCCACATCGAAGACCGGCATCAAGAACGTCGTCTTGGTGCATGGCGCATTCGCCGACGGCTCTGGCTGGGAAGCCGTCGCCAAGATCCTTGAGAAGGATGGCTACACAGTATCGGTAGCGCAGCCTCCCGAGACCTCATACGCCGACGACCAAAAGTATACGAAGGCCGCGATCGACGCCATGGGCGGGCCGGTGGTTCTGGTGGGCCACAGTTACGGCGGGTCCATCATCACCGAGGCCGGCAACGATCCAAACGTTGCGGCGCTTGTCTATATTGCCGCATTTGCGCTCGATGAAGGTGAGAGTTGTGCGTCGATCGAACAGGCACTGCCGCAAGCCTCCAAGGCATTCAAGGCGGACAGCGACGGCAACTGGTGGATAGAACAGGCGCATTTCGCGGCCGACTTCGCGGCGGACGTTCCGCCGGCCGTGTCCCACTTCATGGCCATATCGCAGGTGCCTATCTCCACCGACGCGTTCACCCACAAGGTCACGAAGCCCGCCTGGAAGACCAAGCCGAGCTGGTACATGGTGGCGAGCGCCGACCGGTCGATCAATCCAGAGCAGGAACGCATGATGGCAAAGCGCGCCCACGCCAAAACGGTCGAGGTGGACGCCAGCCATGTGGCCTACATGTCTCATCCGAAAGAAGCGGCCAAGCTGATCGAGGAAGCTGCGGCCTCCGCACCGGCTAGTCATTGAGGCGACGACGCGGCGCGAAAGTGGACCGATCTCTACCCTCGCGCCGCTAGAGCCGATGACCGATTAAACGGTCACCTGCGCTCTGACCGGCCAATGCAACTGCTGTCAACTCGCGGCTGCTTCCCGACGGATCAGAAAAAGTCTCGTTTCACCGGCAGTGCGTTAGGAGAGCACTATGGAAAATCAAATTGCCATCAAGTCCCCGGATGCAACGTTCCGCGCCTACATCGCGCGGCCGACCAAGTTACCCGCGCCGGCAGTGGTCGTTCTCCAGGAATTGTTCGGCGTTAACGCCGACATCCGGGCGACCTGCGATGAGCTGGCAGCGCAGGGGTTCATCGCAATCGCACCGGACCTGTTCTGGCGGCAAGAGCCTGGCGTCGATCTTAACGTAAGGTCTGAAGCCGATTGGCAACACGGGTTGCGACTTTACGCGGCGTACGATCGCGATGCGGGCGCGAAAGATATCAGGGAAACGGTCCGCACCGCTGTCGAGTGGCCGGAGTCGACCGGAAAGGTTGCCCTGCAAGGGTATTGCCTCGGTGCATTAATGGCCTTTATCACAGCCGCCCGGTATGAGGTCGACGCCGTCGTTGCTTATCATGGCGGCGACACGGAAAAATACCTCGGCGAGATTGGCGGGCTGCACGCTGCCTTGCTGATGCACCTCGGCGAGGAGGACGAATTCATTTCAAAGATGGCGCAAGCTGAGATTAAGGCGGCGCTCGCAAAAAAACCAAACGCCACCGTTTACAGTTATCCGGGTCAGCGCCACGCCTTTTCCCGGCACAATGGGCTGCACTACAACGCAGCGGCGGCCGCGCTCGCCAACGGGCGGACAGGCGAATTTCTAAAACAACAACTGCGGTGATTTCGATCGCGTGTGGCGCAGCCGTCATGGTCTGCGCCATCGCCGTGCTGATGGATGAAAGGAGACAACGATGCCGAGGCGCAATGCCAAAGCACTGCGAACCGCTTCGCTCTCGACGCCCACGGATTTGGAGCCTGAGGCCATTCGCGACGTTGCTGGCGCGCTCAACGTCTTGCTGGCGGACATGATCGCTCTTTATTTGAAGACCAAGAACTTCCATTGGCATGTTTCGGGGCCGCACTTCCGCGACTACCATCTGATGCTGGACGAGCAAAGCGATCAGATTTTCGCCACAACGGACGACATCGCCGAAAGGGTTCGCAAGATTGGCGGCACGACGCTACGATCGATTGGACATGTCAGCCGTCTACAGCGCGTTATCGACAATGATGCCGATTACGTGGGGCCGATGGACATGCTCGCCGAGCTGCAGGACGATAACCAGCAGCTTACCGCGAGGATGCGCGAAACACACGATCTCTGCGACGGGCATGGCGACGTTGCGACCGCAAGCCTGTTGGAAAACTGGATTGATGAGGCCGAGCGGCGGAGTTGGTTCCTGTTTGAGTTGACCCGCAAAGAGTAATCGCAGACATGACCCAGGCCACGACACCGGCTTCCGTCAGGTCGCACACGATCGCTGTTGAGCACATCAGGATCTCGTCTGACCGATCGTTTGCGGAGGTACGCCGGAAGCTCGAAGGTACGGTTCCCAAGCTCGATACCGGCATTGCCGAGGCGCTGCGGAGCGGCGATCAGAAACGCGCGAAGGATTACGAAGAACGGGGGCCGAAGCTGTCGATCTTCGATGAGCGCGATCACGGCGCCCTATTGCAGATTGCGGGCGGCAGGCGCAACGCGGTGCAATACGACATTGGCAATCCCCTCACCGCCTCGATGATGACCCGTCATCAGCTCCCCGCTGCTCTCTACGCGCCGCTGCGGGTGGTTCTGTTCGAGGACGAGCAAGGCAGGGGCGTCTTTGAATATGACAGGCCATCGTCGTTCTTCGGCCAGTATGGCGATGACCGCATGACGGAGGTGGGACGGTATCTCGACGCCACTCTCGAAGCTGTTTTGCGCAACGCTGCCAACTAATAAGGCAGCATAGGGCACGTCTTGGGCTGCTCAACCAGCGCGATCGAAGGTCTTCATCACTCCGCCGCCTTGAGCAGCCCCGGCGAGTCGGAGCGGAACTGATCGAGCAACGCAGCCTCGTCGGCCTTGGCCGCGATGAGATGCCGTTGCTTGACGTGGCCAAAGCCGCGGATTTTTTCCGGAATGACGGCGAGGCCGACTGCGAGAGGGTGGTTCTCCGGCGTCAGTTTCGCCAGCACCTCGTCGAGCATCGATTCGTAATCGGCGATCAGGTTGCGTTCGGTGCGGCGTTCCAGCGAGCGGCCGAACGGATCGAGCGGCGTGCCGCGCAAAAACTTCAATTTTGCCAGCAGCCGAAATGCCGGAAGCATCCACGGCCCAAAACTCATCTTGCGGGCTTGCCCGGTCGATTTGTCGATACGTGCCAACAGAGGCGGTGCCAAGTGGAACTCGAAGCGCAAATTATTGCCGTCAAATTCGGACTCGACCTGCTTGAGGAAAGCGCCGTCGGTGTAGAGTTGCGCCACCTCGTACTCGTCCTTGTAGGCCATTAGCTTGAACAGATAGCGGGCGACCGCATCTGCAAGTCCGCACTTGCCCGGAGCCTGCGCGGCCTCGGCCGCATTCACCTTATCGACGAGAGCCCGATAGTGCGCCGCGTAGGCTGCGTTCTGGTAGGCGGCGAGGAGTTTCACCCGTCGCTCGACTGTCTCCTCGAAGGATTCGGACAGATGCCGGGCGTCGCTCGCCACCGCGGTTGCAGGTTTCGCCAGGCTTTCTACCGCTGCCGGGTCGACGACGGCACGACGGCCCCAATGGAAGGCAGCCTGATTCATTCTGACTGCTTCGCCATTGAGCTCAATCGCCTTCTCGATGGCGGCGGCCGAAAGCGGGATCGCGCCGAGCTGATAGGCGTAGCCGACCATGAACATGTTGGCGCCGATCGACTGGCCGAACAGCGCGTTGGCGATGCTGGATGCGTTGATGAAATGGGTTTTGTCGCGCCCGGCGTCGGCGAGGATGGTGCGCTTGAGCCGCTCGCTCGGCAGCGAGAAATCGGCGTTGCGGGTAAATTCGCCGGGCAGGAACTCGGCAGTGTTGATGATCATTTCGGTCGACCCGGGTTTGACCGCCGCCAAAATCTTGCGGCTGCCGGCAACCACGATGTCGCCGCCGAGGATAAGATCGGCGCGCCCGGCCGCGACCCGGATCGCGTGAATGCTTTCCGGATTTTCGGCAAAACGGATGTAGCTGAACACCGCGCCGCCCTTTTGCGCGAGCCCCGCCATGTCGAGCACGCCGACGCCCCTGCCCTCGAGGTGCGCCGCCATGCCGAGAATACCGCCGATGGTGACGACGCCAGTGCCGCCGACGCCGGTGACGACGACGTTGTAAGTCTGATCGATTGCCGGAAGCTTCGGCTCCGGCAGTGGCGTCAGGTCATGATCGGCGGCAACGCCTGTTCCCTTCTTCAGCGTGGCGCCGTGCACCGTGACGAAGGACGGGCAGAACCCTTTGACGCAGGAGAAATCCTTGTTGCAGCTCGACTGGTCGATGGTGCGCTTGCGGCCCCATTCCGTTTCCAAGGGCTGCACCGAAACGCAATTCGACTTCACGCCGCAATCACCGCAGCCTTCGCACACCAGTTCGTTGATGATGACCCGCTTGTCGGGGTCGGGAAAGGTGTGGCGCTTGCGGCGGCGGCGCTTTTCGGCGGCGCAGGTCTGATCGTAGATCAGGACGGTCACGCCGGGGATTTCGGCAAGCCCCTTCTGTACCTCGTTGAGATCATCGCGATGGTGGATGGTGAGGCCCTGCGGCCACTGCGTGCCGGACGGATATTTGTCCGGCTCGTCGGTCACGACGACGACGCGCTTGGCGCCTTCGGCGGCGACCTGGCGCGCGACTTGCGGCACGGTGAGACCACCGTCATTGGCCTGGCCACCGGTCATCGCCACCGCGTCGTTGAACAGGATCTTGTAGGTGATGTTGGTATTCGACGCGATCGCCGCGCGGATCGCCATATAGCCGGAATGATTATAGGTGCCGTCGCCGAGGTTCTGGAACACGTGGTTACGATTTGAGAACGGCGCCTCGCCGATCCAGTTGGCGCCCTCGCCGCCCATGTGGGTGTAGCCAAGCGTCGAGCGATCCATCCACTGCGCCATATAATGGCAGCCGATGCCGGCATAGGCCCGCATGCCCTCCGGCACCACCGTCGAGGTGTTGTGCGGGCAGCCAGAACAGAAATACGGAATGCGCTGGGCGACGTCCCTGGTCTCGGCCGCGATGCGCTGGAATTCCTTGAGCCGAGCGACACGGGCGACGATTGTGTCATTGCGATGATATTTGAGCAGCCGCTCGCCGATGCAGATCGCCACCTCGTTGGGATCGAGCGCGCCCTTGACCGGGAACAGCCAGTTGTCCTGCTCGTCCTTTTTGCCGATGCACAGTGGCTGGTTCGGCGTCCCGTAAAGCTCCTCGCGTACCTGCACTTCAAGCAGCGACCGTTTTTCCTCGACCACGATGATGAGATCGAGGCCTTGGGCAAATTCCTTCAACTCGCGCCGGCTGAGCGGCCAGGCGCAGCCGGCCTTGAACAGGCGGATGCCAAGTTCGTTGCACCTGATCTCGTCGATGCCAAGCTCATCGAAAGCCTGGCGCACATCGAGATAGCTCTTGCCGGTGGTGATGATACCGATTTTCGGGTCGCCTCCGCCGGACGTAATGATGCGATTGAGTTTGTTGGCGCGAATGAAGGCGAGCATAGCGTCGCGCTTGTAGTCGTGCAGCCGGGCTTCCTGCGCCAGGATCGGATCGCCGAGACGGATATTGAGGCCGCCTTCAGGCATCCGGAAATCGTCGGGCGTGACGATGTTGAAGCGCTCCAGGCTGCCATCGATGGCCGCCGTCGATTCGATGGTCTCGTGCATGGTCTTGAGGGCAACCCACGTCCCGGTGAACCGCGACATTGCCCAGCCGTAGAGACCGTAATCGAGCACTTCCTGCACCCCGGCAGGGTTCAGGATCGGAATCATGACGTCGATAAAGTGATATTCGGACTGATGCGCGGTGGTCGAGGATTTAGCGGTGTGGTCGTCGCCCATCAGCGCCAGCACGCCCCCGTGTTTGGCGCTGCCGGCCAGATTGGCGTGGCGGAATACGTCCCCGGTGCGGTCGACGCCCGGGCCTTTGCCGTACCACATGCCGAATACGCCGTCGTACTTGCCCTCGCCGCGCAGTTCGGCCTGCTGCGAGCCCCAAACCGCGGTCGCGGCCAGATCCTCGTTGATGCCGCCCTGGAAGCGAATATCGCTTTGCTTCAGGAACTGCGCGGCGCGCTGGAACTGGCTGTCCAAGCCGCCTAGCGGCGAGCCGCGATAACCGGTGACAAAACCCGCGGTATTGAGACCGTTGCGGCGGTCGAGTTCCTTCTGCATCAGGCAAAGCCGCACCAAAGCCTGGAATCCGGTGACGAAGACCCGACGCTGGCCGAGGTCGTATTTATCGTCCAGCTTGACGTCGCGTAGCGCCATTTTCAGCGGCCTCCGTACGGCCAGTTTGCCCTTACGGACACGATATTGCCAGAGGGCCGGGGTGCAACGCAGATATAGGGCGCGGGCACCGCTTGGCAACGCTAATGAGCTGAAGCGTCACGCTACTTACGCCGTACACAAGCACCAAAAAGGCGCCCGTTCTGCACGCAAGCGCCCTTGGAGATGAAATCCCTATGGGTGGTGTGGATTATGCGGCGCGGACGCGCGGGCCAAGCTCGCGAAGCATCGCGGGGATCTCCGAAAGCGGCTTCGGCTTGCTGAACAGGAAGCCCTGCGCCTGCACGCAGCCCTCCGCCCGCAATATTTCGAGCTGCTGTTCGGTCTCGACGCCTTCGGCCGTGGTGATCATGCCGAGGCTCGCACCGAGCCGGGTGACGGCGCGGATGATCGCGACGCAGTCGTTCTCCTTGCCAAGCTCGCTAATGAAGGAGCGGTCGATCTTGATCTTGCCGAATGGGAAGCTGCGCAGATAGCTCAGCGATGAATAGCCGGTACCGAAATCGTCCATGCAGATGCGCACGCCGAGCTCGCGGATCTGATGCAGCGTGTCGAGCACCGCACGATCGTCCTGCAGCAGCACTGTCTCGGTAATCTCCAGTTCGAGCCGTGAAGCCGCGAGGCCGGACTGGCCGAGCGCCGACACGACTGAAAGCGCCAGCATCGGGTTGCGGAACTGCGCCGCCGACAGGTTGACCGCGACGGTTAAGTTAGCCGGCCACGTCACGGCGTCCTTGCAGGCCCGCCTGAGCACCCATTCGCCGAGCGGCACGATCAACCCGATCTCTTCGGCGACCGAAATGAAATGGTCGGGATAGACAATGCCGCGCTCGGGGTGGTTCCAGCGGATCAGCGCCTCGAAGCCGCAGACCTCGCCGCTCGCGATATGAACGAGGGGCTGGTAATACATCTCGAACTCGTCGGCGAGCAGCGCTTTGCGCAGGTCGATCTCGAGCCGACGGCGCTCCTGCATCTGCGCATCCATTTCGGACTGGAAGAAGTGGTAGTTGCCGCGGCCGTTCGCTTTGGCGCGATAGAGCGCCATGTCGGCATTGCGCAGAAGTTGATCGGGATCGTTGCCGTCGGTCGGCGCCATGGCGATGCCGATGCTGGTACCGATGACGACCTGATGACCGTGGACCTCGAACGGCTCCAACAGCGTCTCGATCACTTTGGCGGCAAGCTCACTGGCGTCGCTCGGCCGGGCCTGACTTTGCACGATGGCGAATTCGTCGCCGCCGAGACGCGCGACGGTATCGACGCCGCGCACCACGCGTTGCAGGCGCTCGGTCACCGCGCAGAGCAGCGCGTCGCCGACTGAATGGCCGAGAGAATTGTTCACACCCTTGAACCGGTCGAGGTCGAGAAACATGACTGCGAGCCGCTCACCGCGCTTGAGCGCCTGATCCATCTTCTCGCGGAACAGCACGCGGTTCGGCAGATTGGTGAGCGCATCATGTCGCGCCATGTGCATGATCTTGGCTTCGGCCTGCCGCCGGTCGGTGACATCCTCGTAAGTCGCAAGCCAGCGGCCGTCCTCGGTTCGCGTATAGCTGCAGGAGATCACGCGCCCGTTGTTGAGGTCGTAGACGTGCGGCCCGACCGCCTTTTCCCTGAGGAAGGAGGCATGCTCCTCGAACAGTGCCTCCGCGGACTTTCCCGAAAGATTGTTGATCGGAATGCAGATCTCCAGCACGTCTTTGTAGGTGATGCCGGTGCTGATCTGTTCGGGCCGCAGCCGGAATATTTCCAGGAAGCGGCGGTTAAAGACTTCGAGTTCGATTCTGCGAGTTGTAGAGGCAGAGCCCCTGCGACATGTTTTCAAGCGCCACGTCGAGCAGCAGGTTGGTCTCGCGAAGCGACCACTCCTGCTTCTTCAACGGGCTGATATCGCTGCACAGCACGATGAAGCCGTTGTCGCTGGTCGGCGAGCGGCTGATGCGCAACCATCGCCCATTCGCCATCAACGCCTCGCGGGTGGCGTGCAGTTCGCTGTCGCACCGCATCAGCACATGCTCGGCGTCGGCGGAACCGCGCATTGCCGGCTCGAGCTGTGACAGCGGAGTGCCGGGCTTGAGAAGGTTCGGCGGCACGCCGAGCAAGTCCGCGGCCTGGGCATTGGCAAGTACGATGCTATCGTCTGCATCCACCACGACAACGCCCTCGGGCGAATTTTCAAGTGCGTCGGCCAGGCGCGCCTGTGCGGAACGACGCTGCGCTACCTCGCGATCCATCATCGCCTTGATGTTGTCGCGCATCACGCCCATGGCGGTGAGCAGTGCGCCGAGTTCGTCGGCACTACCCTTCGGCACCGCGACATCAAGCTCGCCGGCGGCGATACGCTCGGCGACATTGGAGGCGACCGCGACCGGCCCGACGATGCGGCGCGCCAAGGCCCATGCCACCAGCGCTGACATCAGCAGCGCCAGCGCGATGCCGGCGATGTTGAGCTGCACATCGTGTCCGACCGCGGCACGCGCGCTTTGCCGATAGAGAAAGCCGTCGCCCGCGGTGTAGTTGACGAGCAGATCGATCTCGTCGTTGACCTTGTCCGAGTAGTGGTCGAGCGTCGTCCAGTTGATGTCGCGTTGGGCGCCATCGAGCAGACGTGCGCAAACGTCCCGCCACGCAGCCGCTGCCCGTTTGACGCTCTCGGCGGCGCGGGTTGCGCGAGCCGATTGCGACCGTTGGGCCGCGATATCGAGGTCCTCGAGGAGTGATTTGCTGAGCTTGTCGATCTCAGTTTCGAACTCGCGCCGTGTGTTGGCGTCGGCTTCAATCCAGCGGCGTGCGAACGCGGCGCGCATCGAGGCAAAATCGGTCGCTGCCGCGCGCGCGTAATTGATCGACATCAGCGATTTGTCAAACGTCTTATCGACCAGCAAGCCGGCATTGCGTACGCCCATGGTGGTATAGGCGCCGAGTGCGGCGGTTATGACGCTCATGATCAGAAAGGCGACCAGAATCCGGCCGCGGATCGTCATGCACAGCGACGCGGCCTGCGCCACGCTGCGTTTCCAACGGGACAGAAGACGGCCGAACAGAGGAGCGCTCCGGTCACCTGTCATGGGATTCTTTTCGTGCCTTCCTGCATCACGCAGGACAGCCCTATACCGGTGCCAGTTAAAGCTGCGGGAGCGCCCGGTCCAAATCTTCGAGAGTTCCTTAACGGGCTCTTAACTGGCTGCCTGCACGTTGTCTCGATGCGTCATTGTGGGGTGCGGACATCACGGCCCTGTCTGTCGGAAGGCCGGAAGAGGCAACCATGGGTTTACAGACCAAATTCCTGCGCGCTCGCCGTTCGATTACCATCGCTTTTGTCGCGGGCGGCCTGACCGCGTTCGGAATGCTGGCAGGATCGGCTCTCGCGGATTACTCGATTTCGCAGAAGGGGCGCGAATTTCACCCTGGTGAAATCACCATCAAGCGCGGCGAGACCATACAGATAGTCAACGACGACGCCGATCTGCTGCATCACGCCTATATCAGTTCGCCAAAATTCTCGTTTGATTCCGGCGATCAGAAGCCCGGCAGCGTAACGCCAATCACCTTCGCCGCAGCCGGCGATTTCGACGTGCTTTGCGCCATTCATCCGAAGATGAAGCTGACCGTTCACGTCAAGTAATTCGCCTGCGCTAAAGTATGGATGTGCCGAACAACTCGGCATGCACGCCGTAATACGCGGCCAGGAACAGGGCCAGCGAAGCGGCATAGCCGACGGGAAGCATCCAGGAGTCACGCAGCCGCGCCGGTTTGCCGCCATCGTCGGAGATGATGCCAAACAGCGCGACTATGATCAGCGAGTGTCCGATCAGGTCGATCTTGCCGAATTCCGACACCGCGCTGATGAACATCGCCGCCAGCATAATCGCACCGACGCGCCGTACCAGCGGCGTCCAGATCAGCGCGAATGCCAGGGCAAACTCGACCGCACCCGCCGCGCGCATGAAGAAATCGGGCGAAAAGCCAAGCCCCATCTCCGGATGAGTAATGAAAAGCGGGTACGACCACTCCGGATAGGCCCACTTCTCGATCGACGCCCACATCAAGGTGATGCCGGCAGCCCACCGCAGCACGTCGATCGGGCGCGCGCCGAAAAAATTGGTCTGGCCGCCGGTTAAGGCGATATAGGCCGCGACGCCGAGAAAGATTGGATAGTCGGCGAGGTGAAAAGGGCCGTAATTCCAGACTCCCACCCCGAACAGCATGAAAATTCCGAGCGCGGACAACGGCATCGTAGGCCGTGACAACATGCCGGCCGCGATGCCGAGTTGAATTGCCGCAATCCAGTTAGAATCCGTTTTGAGTTCCGGCGTGAGCAGGATGCCGCCGGCTCCCCAGATAGCGATGAAGAAGAAGGCGCAGCCGGCGCGAAAAATCGTTTCGATATTGTCGCGCACGAAGGAAGTCGCCCGGTCTAACGCGTACAGCATGGCAAAGCCGATCGGCGTGCCTTCCAGCACCGAGCCGCTCATTAGCGCCAAGATCGAAAGTCCGGTGAGCATTTCGAAGTCGGGGCAGAGGACGTTTTCCAGGCCCTCGGGCTGCCCGGCCACGTTATAGGCGCAGAACCATTTGACGTGCGCGCTCGCCGACCCGACGAACATAGCGTCAAACAGGCACGCAAGCGGGATCGCGGCTGCGAATGGCAGCCGTTTTGCCAGCCTCCTCATGGTGGAGGGCCTCCGTCTAAGGTACTTCCAAGACCAGATGCGCCGCCGCACGCAGCTCACTGGTTTGATTAAGCTTTTCTTTACCACAGACGTTAGGAAATTGGTAATACTAAGGTTGGGAAAATTCAGGATTGGTTAACCTTTGAAGACAGCAGCACCGGAATGCAGAAAATTTGAGCGATTTGGTCGAGATCGCGGGTAAGTACTTGCTGCTACCACCGCCCGACGCCCGGACAGTCCGCGCGTGGGGGACTTCAATGCTCGGCTTTGCCGGTCTTATCAGCGTGATGGTCGGCGGCACGATCGCCTACGTCGCCGAACATTTCCCAGCCCATGTAGAGGTGCTTCAGACCGTTGGCGGAGTGCTGTTGATCGTGGGCTTTGGGCTTGTTGGCGGTGCGCTGCCACAGATGATCTGAATCCTGTGGCGCGCGCAAACCGCGCGGCAGCACCGGCACCGCCACTTTCTCGGACCTGCCATTAAGCGTTTCCAGGAACGCGACGAGATCCGACTTATCGGTTTCCGACAGATTGAGCCGATAAATCTGGTCGTCGCGGCTCGGCCGGTCGA
The DNA here is from genome assembly GCA_963733645.1 of uncultured Alphaproteobacteria bacterium. Lineage (GTDB taxonomy): Bacteria > Pseudomonadota > Alphaproteobacteria > Rhizobiales > Xanthobacteraceae > BOG-931. The sequence goes on along the minus strand of CAVTFP010000001.1, from coordinate 22,701 downwards.
TACCGCCGCGATTGTAAAGATCGATGACATCTTCAAGCGTCGCCACCGAACCATCATGCATATATGGCCCGCGCTGCGTCACGTCGCGCAACGTCGGCGTCTTGAATGCGTGTTGCAGTTTCACCGAGGTCGGGAATAGCCGGCCGCGACCGATGTCGTCATCCTTCGCCACCCCGATGTCGTGGAAAGAGACGTCGGTAAAGGCCCAACCGCTGTGACAGGCCGCGCAATTCGCGGCGCCGTTGAACAGAGCAAAACCGCGCTTCGCCGCGACGTCTATCGCATTCGGATCGCCTTTGATCCAACGGTCGAACGGCGCCTCTTGCGAAACGATCGAGCGCTCGAATGTCGCCAAGGCCTGCTCGACCTTGGGCGTGGTGATGTCGCCCTTGCCGAACGCGGCGTCGAAAGCGCGTGCATAGCCGGAAATCGTCGACAGCCGGTCGAGCATCACTTTTTCCGGCAGGTTCATGATTTCAGGCGATGTGAGCGGGCCAAGAGCGAAGCCTTCGAGGTCGCTGACGTGTCCATCCCAGCCAAGCTTCGGCGTCCACGCCACATTGAGCAATGTCGGGGTGCGCAATCCGGTCGAGAGCGGCTTCTGATTTTCACCAATAGCCCGCGGCTGCCCGTCCGCCCATGACAGGCCCGGATTGTGGCATGTCGAACAGGATCGGACTTCGGCGCCGGACAGGATCGGATCGAAAAATAATGTGCGGCCAAGCTCGTACTTGGCGCGCGAGTAGGGGTCGTCTTTCGGATATGGGATTGCGGATGGCCGGCGGTACATGTCCCGCAAAGCGCGCAAGTCGGGTTGGCCGGCGCCAAAAATCGACCCGCCCGCGCCAAGCAGCAACGCCATCGCGCCCGCCAGTGCCGCGATTTTTCCAATCAGCCCAGCTAAATGCGGCCGCCCCACGAATTGCATACAGAACAATTTATCGACGCCGGTTGATGAACCGTTAAAGAAATCGGCCCGGTGCGCCTTTAGGGCTGTTCATTACTGTCTGTAGTCGTGTTTGAGCCGGAATCGTATAGGTTCCGGGCCGGTCCAAAGGGGCTGCGTGAATAGGCCGCGGAATGCTAGTCTAGGTAATTCCACTTGGAGACCATGCCCATGAACCCTCACGTCAAGATAGCAACCGTCAAAAAGACGGACATTTCATCCGCCGAATGGCAGGCGCGCGTCGATCTCGCCGCGACCTACCGACTTATCGCGCACTACGGTTGGGGCGACGTGATTTACAACCATTCGTCGATGCGGGTGCCGGGCGAGGACCGCAAATTTCTCATCAAGCGGCATGAGTTGCTCTACACCGAAGTGACAGCGTCGAACCTGGTCAAAGTCAGCATGGACGACGACCTCGACGAATCCGCCGGCGTCAACCGCCCGGGCTTCACGCTGCACGGCGGCGTGCTTTCGGCGCGGCCGGACGTCAACTGCGCCGTCCATGTGCACACCGAGACCGGCATGGCGCTCGCCGGGTTGAAGCACGGCCTGCGAATGCTTTCGCAACCGGCCGTGCGCTTCCACAATCGCATCGGCTATCACAATTACGAAGGCATCACCGAAGACTTCGGCGAGCGGACGCGCATCAACAAGGCGCTTGGGAAAAACCGCGCGCTCGTCCTGCACAATCACGGCCTGCTTACGGTCGGCAAAACGCCGCGCGAGGCATTCGTATTGATGAAATCGCTGCTCGAGGCCGCTGACATACAGCTCAAAATGGAAGCGACCGGCGGCGTGCTCATCGAAATCCCCGCCGAGATTTGCGAGAAGACCGCGCACCAGTACGAGCACCACGACTCCGGCCGCGGTTCGGCCGACTGGCCGGCCTATTTGCGAATGCTCGACACCATCGATTCGACTTGGCGGAATTGAGCCGGGCGGGACATCGGCTTCCCGGAAGGATGGCCGTGGGGAAATTGCAACGCGCTGCGTGCACCGTCGCGCTGACCAGCGTGCTTTGCCTCGGCGGCACGGCGATCTTGTCGCCCGCCGCCGGACAAACGGCCTATCCGTCCCGTCCGATCCGGATCGTGACGCCGCTCGCCGCGGGATCGGCGTCCGATGTCGTGTTGCGCATCCTGGCCGAGAAATTGTCCGATCACTTCGGTGTGCCAGTCCTGGTGCAGAACCAGCCGGGCGGCGGCAATGTGGCCGCAACGCGCGCAGTCACGAACGCGCCGGCGGACGGCTATACGATTGGATGGGTCGGCAACAATAACGCCATCGGCGTTAGCCTGTTTCGGGACGCGACCGATCCACGCCAGGACATGAGGCCGATCGTCGGAGTGAGCGAGTTTGCTTACCTGCTCGTGACAAACACAAATTCGCGATACAAAACCCTTCAGGAGTGGATGGCGGCAGCCAGAGCCAAGCCGAACACGCTCACCATTGGAACCTCAACCGCCGGAACGAGCAATTATCTCGCGGCGCTGCTGCTCAAATCGATGCAGAAGCTCGACATTACTGTGGTGCCCTACCGCGGGCCGGCCGAATTATCGGTGGCATTGCTGCGCAACGACATCGATCTCGTCATCAATGCTTACGGTGGACTGCGCACGCAAATCGAGGCCGGCCAAATCCGCGCGCTCGCTGTCACTTCGGCAGAACCCATGCCCGAACTGCCCGACGTGCCGACCATGAAAGAGGCCGGCGTACCGGATTACATCGCGACTTCCTGGAACTCGCTTTATGGCCCAAAGGCCATGCCCGATCAGGCGGTGGAGATCTTGAGTGCCGCCGCGACGCAAATCCTGAACAACTCCGCTGTGAAGGCGAAGTTCAAAGAAGTCGGGTTCGGCGCACACGCTTTGCCGTCGGACGCGCTCGATCAGCGCATGCGCTCGGAAATCGACCGCTGGGCCAAGGTCATTGCCGACGCGGGCCTCGAGAAGGAATAGGCGGCAACACGCGATTCCGATCGAACCCTCAGATTCTTGCCGGCCAATCGAGGCATTCGGCGAGGCCACGCCCCATGATCAATTCCTTATCTGACGCCGACAGAAAATCCATGTGCTCGGTGAACAACTTGACGCAGTCGATGTAACTGCAACTGGTGCGTTCGAGCATGGCCGACGCGTCGGTGCCCCAGAAACAGCGCTTCGGGCCGAAGGCCTCCATCAGCCGGCGGATATGGGGCTGGATATTCTTGTAGGGGTAGGACGCGGTCGAGAAGACCGGCACGAGCGTGAGCTTGACGTGAACGTTCGGATGTTTCGCCAGCGTCGCGGTGCTTGCCGCCGCATCCTTTAGCAAATCGTCCTTCTGGGTGGTGCGAGCACCGAGATGGTCCATGATGATGCGCAAGCGCGGATGACGGGCCGCAACTGCGCCGATTTCCTTGTGCGTATAGGGCGCGTTCAGCATCACCGGGATGCCGAGCCGTTCCGCTGCCGGCCAAAACCAGTCGGCAGTGCCGTCCCGCATCCACTCGCGATCCCATTCGTGATGCAGCGTCAGCCGTACCCCGAGCATACCCTTCTGGTCACGCCAGGTTTCGAGCTTGGCGCGTTCCTCCGGCTTGTTGATCGGAAACCGGCCCATGACCGCAAAGCGGTTAGGAAACTTCTGCGCAGCTTCGAGGCTGTAATCGACGCGATCGCCTTCCCACGACGGGGGCACCAGAATAGCATGCTCCACGCCGGCATCTTTCATCATGGCGCTGAATTTTTCATAAGTCAGCGGATCGGGCAGATGCGCCTTACGGCCCGGCATCCAGGGGCGATCCGGCGCTTCCGGCCGCCAGATGTGAACACCGGCATCCATGATCATCATGATTTCCTCCCTGGCGCGATTACGCGCCCGATCTTTTTTTGCCCGGGTTCATCATATCAACGCAACGTGGCGACAGTAGTGCGAATTGCGCGCGCCATACCGCTTTGCCCATGCGCTGACGGCAAAAGGCTCTGAATGTGAGCGCCGAACTTTTCGCTCACACTCTATTCCCCGCGCTCCAGGTCCAGAAATCGCGGCCTTCCTCGCGCATGAATTTCGCCAGCACCATCTTGTGGACTTCGTCAGCGCCGTCGACGAGGCGCGCGGCGCGGGCGGCGCGGTAGACCCATTCGGCGATGGTGTCCTTCGAGTAGCCGCGCGCACCATTGAGCTGTATCGCCACATCGGCAGCCTGGTGCAGCGTGTTGGCGCAGTGGAGCTTCGCCATCGACACTTCCTTGCGCGCATAATCGCCCTGATCGAGCTTCCACGCCGCATGCATGGTGAGCAGGCGGCCGATATGGATATTGTGACCGACCTCGCCGAGCTTCATCTGCACGCTTTCGCGGTCGGCGAGCTTGACGCCGAATCCCTCGCGGCGGTTGACGTATTCCTGCGCGATCTCGACGCAGCGTTTCGACCAGCCGAGCCAGCGCATGCAGTGGGTGAGGCGCGCGGGGCCGAGCCGCACCTGCACGACCTTCAGGCCATTGCCAAGGCCGCCGAACACGTCGTCGTCGTGCACCTCGAGGCCGTCGAATTCGAGTTCGCAATGGCCGCCGTGCTCCTCCGGGCCCATGATCTCGATGCGGCGCAGGATGCGCCAACCCGGCTGGTCCTTGTGAAACAGGAAGGTGGTGATGCCCTTCCTCCTGTCGTCGGAGGTACGCGCTGCAAGAATGAAGTGAGCCGCGCCGTCCGCCCCGGTAATGAACCATTTGCGGCCGTAGATTTTCCAGGTGTCGCCCTTCTTCTCGGCGTAGGTTTTGATCATGCTGGGGTCGGAGCCGCCACCCGGCGCGGGCTCGGTCATCGCAAAAGACGATCGCACTCTGCCTTCGACGATCGGCTTGAGCCATTTTTCCTTCTGCATCGGCGTGCCGAGTTTTTTCAGCACATTCATGTTGCCGTCGTCGGGCGCCATGCAGTTCATCGCCAATGGCCCGAACAGTGAACGCGCGGCCTCCTCGTACATCACCGCCCAAGCGACGATCGGCAGGTCCATGCCGCCGAATTCCTTCGGCGATTGCGGGGCCCAGAGGCCGGCCTTCTTCGCCTTTACGCGTACGGGCTCGAGCCGGTCGTGCGGAATATTCTCGTGATCCGAGAAATTTTGCCGATCGGCCTCGAGCGGCAGCACATGCTCGTCGACGAATGCGCGCGTGCGCACGCGCAAATCCTCGATCTCGGGCGAAAGAGTGAAATCCATGCCGGCGCGCCTTATCTCGGTGGGAATATGGCAGGATAGCCCGTTATCTGACCGGATTCATACTGCCGCCGGATGGTGGTGGCCACATTTGCGGAATCGGCGGAGGCGGCGGCTGCGTCCGCACGCAAACGCCGCCGAGGTTCCGATAGCCGTCATTGCACCAGCAATGCGCGGTGTTCAGGTTGCCGGGAATGGCGATGACGACGGGATGCGAATTCGGCGGGCATTGTTGCGCAATCGCGGCGTGGCCGCTCGCCACGAGCAGGACGGCCACGCCACATATGGACCTCTTGACGACTGCGCGCATCCGGGATGTCTCGCCCGCTCATTGCCGCTAACAACGCAACGGGCTAATTCATATCTTAAGGTGCAGTTTCGTTAAACCATCGTCCCGATTACCGCACTCTTCACGAGGCAAATTATGGCAAATTTTTCTCCGATCTCAGCAGCAATCGGCGGCGCGCTGATCGGGCTCGCTGCTGTGTTGTTGATGCTGTTCAACGGCCGCATCGCCGGCGTCACCGGAATCGCCGATGGACTTGTCAATCCGCGCACCGATGATCGTCTCTGGCGGATCGCTTTCATCGTCGGCCTGATCGCCGCACCGCTTGCCGCCGCGCTCGTCGGCCACGCGGTGCCGATGCCGCAGGTGCCGGCGAGCTACGCCGTCATCGCCGTCGCCGGTCTCCTGGTCGGGTTCGGTACCAGGCTCGGCAACGGCTGCACGTCCGGCCACGGCATTTGCGGCATCGCGCGGCTGTCGCCGCGCTCGGTCGTAGCCACTTTGGTGTTCATGATCGCGGCCATTGTCGTGGTCGCGCTGATGCGCCACGTGATCGGAGGATAAGGCCATGCCGGCACTCGCAAGCCTTGTCTGCGGATTCATTTTCGGCCTGGGCCTGGTCATCTCGCAGATGGTATCGCCGACAAAAGTTCTGGGCTTCCTGGATGTCTTCGGCATTCCGAGCGGCACCTGGGATCCAAGTCTCGCCGTGGTGATGGCGGCAGGCCTCGCCGCCGCTGGCGCCGGTTACGCGCTGGTGCGGCCGCGCACACCGCTGTTCGATACGCAGATGCGCTGGCCGACCGCCACTGCGATTGATCGGCCGTTGCTCACCGGCGCGGCATTGTTCGGTATCGGCTGGGGGCTGGTCGGATTGTGTCCCGGACCGGCGATTGCAAATCTCGCCACGCTGTCGCCCGGCGTGATCGTTTTCGTCGTCGCCATGGCGATCGGCATGCTGGCTAACGATCTGTGGCAGTCACGCGCACTTGCGCAAGCCGAGCGCAAGCTTGTCCGCGCGTCCGCCGCGGACGGCTAAGGCAGATGCTCGACCAGTCCCCAGGCACGACGCCGCCGCAATTTTCACTCAACGCGGATCAGCTCGCGCTGCGCGACACGGCGCGCGCGTTTGCCGATAACGTCTTCGCGCCGAACGCGATTGCCTGGGACGAAGCCAAGCATTTCCCCGTCGCTGAAATGCGCCAAGCCGCGGCGCTTGGCATGGGCGGCATCTATGTTGCCGAGGATGTCGGGGGCTCCGGCCTGTCGCGGCTTGACGCAACCTTGATCTTCGAGGCGCTGGCGACGGGCTGCCCGACGGTGGCGGCCTATATGTCGATACACAACATGGCGGCGTGGATGATCGACGCCTTCGGCGCCGACGCGCAGCGCCACAAGTGGCTGCCGAAGCTGTGCACCATGGAGCTGCTGGCCAGCTATTGCCTCACTGAACCAGGCGCCGGTTCGGATGCAGCGGCGCTGACGACACGCGCGATGCGCGACGGCGATGACTACGTGCTCAACGGGCAAAAGCAGTTCATCTCCGGCGCCGGCGCCGGGGACATCTACCTGGTGATGGCGCGGACCGGTGGCGATGGACCGTCCGGAATATCGACCCTGATCGTGCCCGGCGACAGCGCGGGCATCTCGCTCGGCGCCAACGAGCGCAAGATGGGCTGGAATGCGCAGCCGACGCGCGCCGTGGTCTTCGACAATGTGCGCGTGCCGGCCGCCAATCGGCTCGGCAACGAGGGCGACGGTTTTAAGATCGCCATGGCCGGGCTCGACGGCGGCCGGCTCAATATCGCCGCCTGTTCGCTCGGCGGCGCGCAATCGGCGCTGGAGAAGTCGCTTGCCTACATGAAAGAACGCAAGGCCTTCGGCAAACGACTCGATGAATTCCAGGCGCTGCAATTCCGCCTCGCCGATATGGCGACCGCGCTCGAGGCTTCGCGCGCGTTTCTGTGGCACGCTGCCGCGGCGCTTGATGCCAAGGACGAGAACGCGACGGCGCTGTGCGCCATGGCCAAGCGTTTCGTCACCGACGCCTGCTTCGACGTCGCCAACCAGGCGCTGCAACTGCACGGCGGCTACGGTTATTTGTCGGAATACGGCATCGAGAAGATCGTGCGCGATCTGCGCGTGCATCAGATTCTTGAAGGCACCAACGAAATCATGCGTCTCATCGTGGCGAGACATCTCGTCGGCCGATGAGCGAGAAGATCATTCGCGACGGCGACGTCATCGTTCGCGAGCTGGGCGCGCTGCGGCGGATCACGCTGAATTGGCCGAAAGCGCTGAACGCCATCACGCTCGACATGGCCGTCACCATGACTGCCCTCATGCGCGACTGGGCCGATGATCCCGCGGTTGGCGCGGTTATCCTTGACGGCGCCGGCGGCCGCGTCTTCGCCGCTGGCGGCGATATTCGCGCGCTCTACGATGCAGCGAAGTCCGGCGATCCATTGCCCGAGCGCTTTTGGGCGACCGAATATCACTTGAATGTTCTGATCGCGCGCTACCGCAAACCGGTGATCGCGATAATGGACGGCGTGGTGATGGGCGGCGGCGTCGGCCTCGCTTCCCACGCTGCGCACAGGATCGTGACCGAACATTCCTCGGTCGCGATGCCGGAGGTCGGCATTGGATTTTTTCCCGACGTCGGCGTGGCGTTCCTGCTGGCGCGGGCGCCGGGCGCAGTCGGCACTCATCTCATGCTGACCGGCGACCGCACCAGGGCGGCGGACGCGATTTACTGCGGCCTGGCCGACATTCACATTCCGGCGGCGAAGATTGCCGATATTCCGGCGGCGCTTGCCGGCTGCCATACCGCCGAAGCGGTGCGCGTGCGTCTCAATGCAATGGCCACCACACCGGCAGCAGGCCGCCTGCATGAAGCGCGATCATGGATCGATCGCTGCTATGGCACGGAGGACATCGCCGTCATTGTCGAGCGCTTGCGCGGCTGCGGCGACGAGAGCGCTCACGTGGCGCTAGGCGCGCTCGAAAAGGCATCGCCGACCTCGCTCAAGGTGACGTTGCGAAACGCCCGCTCGGCGCTATCCTTCGACCGCATCGAGCAGAGCTTCCAGCAAGATTACCGCATTGCGCTGGCGTGCATTGCCGGACATGATTTCATCGAGGGCATTCGCGCTACGATCGTCGATAAAGATCGCAATCCGGCGTGGCGGCCGGCACGGCTCGAAGAGGTGACTGAAGCCATCATCGAACGCCATTTCAAGCCTGTCGGAACACTGGAACTCAAATTTCCCGAGTGAATGAGGCGAACGATGTCGAACATTGGGTTTGTCGGTCTCGGAAACATGGGCGGCCCAATGGCCGCCAACCTCGTCAAATCGGGCGAAAGGGTCCTCGGCTTCGATCTAGTGCCGGCCTCGCGCGAGGCCGCTGCCAAAGACGGCGTGCAGATCGTCGGCAACGCCAAGGACACGGTCGAGAACGCGGACACCGTCGTCACCATGCTGCCAGCCGGCGAGCATGTGCTGTCGGTATGGAACGATATCCTGCCGCTGGCGCGACAAGGCACCTTGTTCATCGACTGCTCGACTATCGACGTGACGAGCGCTCGCAAGGCCCACGCGCTGGCCGCCGCGCGCGGCATCGCCACCCTCGATGCGCCGGTCTCCGGCGGCGTCGGCGGCGCTAAGGCGGCGACCCTCACCTTCATGGTCGGCGGCTCGACACATGCGTTCGAACGCGGCAAGACGGTGCTCGAACGCATGGGCAAGCGCATCGTGCATTGCGGCGACGCCGGCAACGGGCAAGTCGCCAAGATGTGCAACAACATGATCCTTGGCGCCTCGATGATCGTAGTCAGCGAAGCCTTTGTGCTCGGCGAGAAGCTTGGCCTGTCGCACCAGGCGATGTTCGATGTCGTGTCGGCATCGTCCGGCCAATGCTGGTCGCTGACAAGCTATTGCCCAGTGCCCGGCCCAGTGCCGGCAAGTCCCGCCAATAACGGCTATAAGGCGGGCTTCACGGCAGCCTTGATGCTGAAGGATTTGAAGCTTGCAAAAGCCGGCGCGGACTCGGTCAAGGCCGACACGGCGATCGGCGCGCATGCAGCGCAAATTTACGAGCAGTTCTCCCACGAGCACGACAGCGCGGCGGATTTCTCCGCGATCATCGATCTCGTGCGCAAGCCCTCGGGCCGCTGACGCTTTACCTGCAGCAACCGCCGATCAATGCGTGGGCTGCGCCTCGCGTGGCACAGTGCCTGACACCGCAACCTTGGCATCGGCATCGAGCCGCGAATGGCCGGCCTTCATCAGCTTGCCGAGATAGTGTTCGGCAACCGTGATCGGCGGATATTTTTCCGCAGCCCCGGTGCAACTTTCAAAGCACCGGATCACAGCGTCGGGATTGGGATACTGAAAGAACACAAGCGAAATGCGGTCGCTCGGCGTTATATCCATCGGCGGTACGCCGACGCGATGCAGGGTTGATACCCAGCGGTCGTTCGACCATCGCATCAACAGGTCGCCGATGTTGCAGCAGAAGCCGTCGCGCGGAATATGCACGTTGATCCAGTCGCCATTGCGAGGTTTGACCTGCAAGCCGCCCGGCACATCGTCGCCGCGCACGAAGGTCATCGCGCCGTAGTCGGTATGGGCGCCGGCGCGCAATTGGCCAGGCAGTGGCTCTTGCTTCACCGCCGGATAGCGGATGATACGCATTGTGCTGGCCTGCCGATCGAATTTGGCGGCAAAATAGTTCTCGTCAACGGCGAGTGCCATCGCCATGGCGCTCAGCACTTGCGACGCCAGTCCCTGCATCGCGTCGTAATACGCCAACATGACTTGTTTGAAGTCGGCGGGCCGCTCCGGCCAGATATTCGGCGCGTACATTTGCGCGCTGGTCTTGTCGACCCGCGAGGCAAGATCACCGACCGTTTCCGGGCCGAGGGCAAACGCCTCCTGGATGTCCGGCGGCGCGACCTGGCCCATCGAGTAGGACACCGAGCGATCGCCGAGCCAGTTATAGCCCCGGCTGATTTTGGCGGGCGGCCGCTGCACCTTCATCTTTTCGTCGACCGGCAGCGCAAAAAAATCGATCGCGCGCTGGCGCGTCGTGTCGATCAGAGTCTGCGGAATGCCGTGTCCCGCGATCAGGAAGAATCCGATGTCCGTGCAGGCGGCATCGATTTGCCGCGCCACTTCGCGTCGCGCCGCTTCACGACCGCTGCGCAGCGGCGAAACGTCGATTGTCGGAATCGTATTCTCGGTCATGGCGAACCGTCCGCGAAAGCTGTTGCAAAAGCCTTCCGACTATATCTCCATGCGCGAGTGCGGCAATGGCCCAGAAATACACCGTGGCCCCAGGGGAGCCGTCATGAACCGCCGGTCCGCAATCGCTTCAATGCTGGCAAGCACCGGCGCGCTGGTGACGTCGCGCATTGTGCGCGGCCAAGCCGCCTTTCCCGAGCGGCCGATCCGCATTATCGTTCCGGTGTCGCCGGGCGGCGGCGTCGATACCTTTGCCCGCCTGATCGCAGCCAAGATCGGCACACAGCGCAACGCCGAGTTTGTCGTCGAGAACCGCACCGGCGGCAACGGTGCAGTCGGCGGTCTCGATGTGCATCGCGCCGCGCCGGACGGCTATACCGTGCTGTTCCATGCCTCCACGCATAACGTGGCGCGGCTCGTGATGCGCGACGTGCCATACGATCCATTGACGGACTTCACGCCAATTGCGCTCGCCGGCGAGGCGCCACTTATTCACATCATCACCAACGGCCGGCCCGAGAAAACCGTCAAGGACATCGTCGCGGCGGCCAAAGCCAGACCCGACGACTGGTCGTTCGCGACGGCGCAACTCGGCGCGCCCGGCCATCTCGCCGAAGTCGCGTTCAATCAATACACCGGCCTTAACGTGCCGGTCGTCGTTTATCGCGGCACGGCGCCGGCCGCGAACGATGTCGCCGGCGGACACGTGCCGATGATGATCGAGGCGATCCTTTCGCTCCTGCCGTTGGTGAAAGCCGGCAGCGTGCGCGCCGTCGCCGTAACCAGCAAAAACCGCAGTCCGCTCGCGCCCGAAATTCCGACCACGGCCGAACTCGGTTTGCCGGAGTTGAACTTCGGCGCGTGGTGGGCGATGTGGGGGCCGCCAGGCATGTCTGCCGACCTGGTCCACACCCTCAACGGCTGGGTCAACGACGCAGTCAAGGCACTCGCGGCGGATGGCCAACTCGACGCATTGGGCATCGAACCCGCCGCAGAAACTCCGGACCAGTTCGCACAATACCTCCGCGCTGATCTCGCTCGCAGCGAAAAGCTTCTCAAAGCGGCGAATTTCGTACCGCAGTAGCCCCGTACCGTCCGCAATTCCCAGCTTGGCCTCGCCTGGGTCTCGCACTACATTGCAGCGTCGACGGGGCGTCGGAACGAGCGGAAAATAATACCATCGTCAATGCCTTACCGATGGCGGCTAGGCGTAAGCGAGCGACGGGATCAGTGTGAACGTTACTGCCACGCGCATATTCTTGAAGTTGCTAGCGGGTGCGTTTGCGCCCATGGCGCTGCTTTTTGTCTCCGGACAATCGGCCGCCGCTCAGTCGCCGTCCGGATTTGGCGGTGATCTTAATCCGTTGTTTCAGGGCATCCTGACGCGGCCGTCCGACCTCAACAACACGTTGCGATATGCGGCGCTGGCGCCGTCGAGCGATATCGAGTCCGCGATCAGCACTTATGAACAACTCCTGTTCTACAATCCGCATCTCGCCACGGTGCGTTTCGAGCTCGGCGTGCTCTATTACCGTCTCGGCGCCTATGAAATGGCGCACGAGTATTTCACGACCGCGCTCAAGATGCCGGACGTGACGCCCGACCTGCGGCAAAGAACCGAAGACCTCCTCGCTGCAGTCGACAAGAAGCTCTTGTCGGATCAGTTTAGCGGCTACGCTCAAACAGGCCTGCGGTACCAGACCAATGCTGCCGTTGGGCCGAGCCAGCAGACCGTGCTGGCGTCGCGCCAGCTGTTCAACAAGCAATTTGCCGCGCGTCCCGACGGAAATTGGTTCGGCGCCTTCGGTTTGAACTACGTTCACGATTTTGAAAACCAGCGCGGCGACACATTTGAAGCAAACGCGCTCGGCTACGATGCCCAGCAGTTCACGCTGCATCAGTTCGATATCGGCCTGCTGGAATTCCGCGCCGGGCCGCGCTTCGGTATTCCGACCGCAACGCCGATCGAGCTATCGATCAAGCCCTATGTTGTGGCCATGGGCGGCGTGCTAGCGGATGCGCCTTACTACGGCAGCCTCGGCGGCGGCCTGACGGTTCACGCCAATGTCGGCAACGTCGCGCTCGATCCGTACGCCGAAGTCGTGCAGCAGAGCTTTCGCAACCTCACTCTTTATCCGCTCGCCAGCGGCCAGAACGGCCCGCTGCAAACTTACGGTTTGCAGGCGTCCGGTCCGGTCGTTTCGAGCCTGAGCTTTCAGACGCGCGTCGTCTATGCGCACGCGGATGCGACATTCAACCCCTTTGGCTACAACAGCTACGCAGCCGACCTCTGGCTACCTTGGAATTTCTCGCCGCTGGGCGATGGCCGGACTTGGACGCTGACGCCGACGGCCGGCTTTACGCAGTGGCAATACAACGCTCCGGATCCGGCGATCGATCCGCTGACAACACCCCACATTCTCGAATGGCGGGTCGGCCTCGGCCTGGAATTCCCGATCTGGAATAAGCTCTTTCTCGCCACCCAGGTGCAGTACCGCGCCGATCTGTCGAACATCGCCGCTTTCGCGATGCACGACTTTTCGGTGGCGGCCGGTCCGACCTTTCGGTTTTGAGGGCAGCAATAATTCACCGAAGCCGACTTGTCGTTGCCGCGATAAGCGCCGTGTTGGGCATTGCGCCGGCTGTGGCCCAACAGGTCGGCACTGCGACCGCCGTCAATCCATTGTCGGAAAGCACACCTCCCGGCGCGGCGACGGCACCGCTGATCGTCGGCGCGCATATCGTTCATAACGAGCGCATCCACACCACGCCGGACGGCACCGTGCAATTGCGGTTCACCGATAGATCGTCGATGAGCATCGCACCAAACACCGACATCGTGATCAACGACTATGTCTACGACCCAAACGCGCAGAGCGGCCACATGCTGGTGACGCTTACGGAGGGCGCGCTGCGCTATGTGGGTGGGCAGCTCAGTCACAACGGCGAGACGACGATCACGACGTCGGCCGCGACGATCGGCATTCGCGGCGGGACAGCCACCATCATCAAGAACGCGAAGGGTACCGAGGCCATCAACCATTTCGGCGTCATCACGATGCACAATGGCGGCGGCGATTTCACGCTGCTGCGGCCCGATTTCGGCGCGTTGGCGCGCAACTGGCAAACTCTCACCATCGATCTCGGGCAAATCCCCCAAGCCGAGATCGCATTTTATGCTGCGCTGATGATGAGCAAAGGCAACCAGACCGCCGGCGTCAGCGGCTTGAAGACCGCCAATGTCGGCCATTGCGGATTTGGCGCGGTGCAGGGCACGAATTGCCCGTCAACCACGTGGTCACCGACCGATTTTGGTGAACTCGACAGCAACCAGATCCTTCAGAACGCCACCAATTTTGGCACCGCTCCACTTGTGCCTCCACCTCCACCACCACCGCCTCGTAACCGCGACCGCTGAGCACGTCAGGTCGCCGCCGTCCAGATCAGGCCGAGACCTGACACGAGCAACAGCACCATCACGACCCGCTGATAGCCGCGATCGGCCAGCCGCCGGTATAGAAATGCACCGGACCATGCACCCGCGATCGTGGCGGGAAGCGCAATGACGGCGTCCAATGCGACTTGTCTCGTCAACAGGCCTGAAGCAGCGTGGGAAACCAGCGCAAGCGAAAGGATCGCCATATTGTAGGACTGGACGACGCTGCGCCGCTCTTCCTTGCTCCAGCCGCGGATGTCGGTCCAGACAATAGGCAGCACACCGGACAGTCCGGTCAGTCCGCCGAGTATGCCACCGCCGAATCCGACGACGCCGTTGGCCGCCGTGCCACCCCAGGCCGACTCGATCTGCCGCCTTCGAACGAGCACGTAGCTAGGATATACGATGAGGAAACAGCCGACACCGAATTTGAAAAGTCTAGGATCGATGTGCGGCAGAAGCAGTGTTCCGATCGGCACGCCGATCAGGCCCGGAACGAGAAAAACCAGCGCGCGCTTCCAGTCGATCTTTCGCCAGATCAGATGCAGCGTCTGCGTTTGCGATACCACTGAACAGATGATCGCCAATGACGCAGCGACAGTCGGCGGTATGGCATAGATCCAAATACCGAGAGCGGTGAGAGCGGTACCAAAGCCGGTGAGGCCGTTAACGAGTCCGCCGGCGAGAGCGCCCAAAAGAATAAAAACAACCTGCTCCGCCCTCACGATGCGCACCCGCCCGGCTCAATTCGCACGGAACCTTAGCAGATTGGTCGAGCAGGTCTCGTTGGTTGGGCGGGTCTTGCAGCGAGGGTCGGCGGGCGGTCAAGGGTAAGCTAGTCGCGCCGGGCGGCAAACCCGATCAGAGCTCCCACACCTATGGCAACAGCGAGCGTGAACAGCGGGCGGTGTTTCGCTTGATCGGCTATTCGCGACAGTGCGTCGCTGCCGACCCGACCGCCGAACCGCAACGCCTCGTTGCCGAAACTCGCCGCTTCGTCAACCGCGGCGCGCTGACCGCGGCGAAATCGGCCGCCAAGCTCGTTGAGGATCGGCGCGAGCGCGTCGGCAATCTGGCCGCCGGTCGCGGACGCACGAGCAGAAACGCGCCCGCCGGCGTTCTTCCCGATTGTGCCTAATTCATCCTCGATAGCGCGTAAGTGGTCGACAATCGCCGAAACACTGGGCTGAAATTCCGATGGGCGTCGGTGAAACATTAGCTTACTCCCTTGGTGGGGCTGTTCTTTTCCGGCGCATCTTTATCCGGGGGAATCTCAGGCTGGCTTCGCTGCGGCTCGGTTATTGGAACAGGCGGCATGATCTCAGGCTCTTGTCGCTTTGGTTCATTATCCATGACGGCTCCCCCTATCGAGCTTTTTCACCCGTAAAATCGGTGAAGCATCGGAAAAACAACACTGCGCGAAGGCAAACGTTCCCGCTGATGAACTTTAGCGTCGCCTCGGGCGTTATGGTCCGACCAGCCATTCCAGAGGGAGCATTCCAATGCCCGACAGCCGCGCACAGCACACCGATTTCAACCGCGCCTTGGGCGATGCCAAGAAGCACGCCGCGGGCGTTGCCGATGAGGTCTCGGAGGCGGCTCAGGACATCTACGGTCAGGCGGTCGACAGCGCCGCACAGGTCGCCGACACCACAAGGAAAGCCGCGCGCAAAACCGCCGGATCGTTCGAAAAGGCGCTGCGCAATACCATCGAAACGCAACCCTATACGGCCGTCGTGATCGCGCTTGGGCTCGGCTGGCTGTTCGGCCGCATGCACAGGCCGCTGTAGTTTTGCCGCTCGTTAACCTCTGAGCGCGACCATCTGGCCGCCGTCGGCAACGATGGTGGCACCGGTTACGAACCGTCCGGCATCGGAGACCAGCAGCAGCAGCGGACCGTCAAGGTCGCGCTCCTCGCCGAACCGGCCGATCGGGATATCGCGTTTGAGTTCAGTACCCTTCTCGCTCATCAGATAATCGCGGTTGAGTTCGGTGACGATCCAGCCCGGCGCAATGGCGTTGACGCGAATGCCCTTGAACGCGAGTTCGAGTGCCAGCGCCTTGGTGACCTGGATCACGGCGGCTTTGGCGGTCGCATAGGCGATGACGCCCTTGGCGACGCCGAAGCCGATGACGGAAGCGATGTTGACGATGGCGCCGCCAGAGCCGGCGGCAAGCATCCGTCGGGCGCCTTCCTGCGCCCAATAGAACACGGCGTCGAGATTGGTCGACAGCACGCGCCGCCATTCTTCCTCGGACAAATCGACGGCGCGGCCGGCCGTCACCACGCCGGCATTGTTCACCAGGATGGTCACGGTACCGAAGCTCTTCTCGGCGGCATCGAACGCGGCCTTCATCGCTACGCGATCGCGCACATCTGCCTCGACCGCCATGGCGCAGCCGCCGGCTTTCTCGATCCGCGCTTTCACATCGGCGAGGCGATCGGCGCGGCGCGCCACCAGCACGACCGCGGCGCCGTTCTCGGCAAGACATTCGGCAAAGCGCGCGCCAAGCCCGCTCGACGCCCCGGTGACCAGCGCGACCTTGCCGTGGAGATCGAAGATTTGTGCTGCCGACATGGCTGTGTGGGCTCCCCCAGCATATGAACCGTGACTGACCCATTGCGAACGGCAAGAATTGCGGGAATTAATGCCGCGATCAAGCGTGGCGATATCTCTCGCCGGCAATTTCGAAAGCGAGCGCAGAATGGGCTTTTTGGACATGCGGCAATGGATGGCGCAGCTCGAGCAGCACGGCGAGTTGCGCCGCATCAAGGCCGAGGTCGACTGGGACCGCGAGATCGGAGCGGTCACACGCCGCATGCTCGAGAAAAAGGGCCCGGCGCTGCTGTTCGAAAACATCAAGGGCTACGCCAGCGGCCGCTGCACCAAGCTGTTCGCCAGCAGCCTTGGTTCCCGCTCGCGGCTCGCGCTTGCGCTCGGCTTTTCGCGCGATGCCACCAACCGCGAACTTGTCCAGTATGTGATGCAGAAAAACCGCGAGACCATCGCACCCGTGATGGTCGACACCGGGCCGGTTAAGGATGTCATCGTCCGCGGCAAGGACATCGACCAGACCGAATTTCCGGTGCCCAAATGGCATTATCTCGAAGGCGGACGCTACATCCACACCTTCACCTCCGTTGTCACCAAGGACCCCGACACCGGCGTGATGAATGTCGGTCTGTATCGCGGCATGATTGGCCAGAAGGACACCTCGCCGTTCCTGCTGATCAAGGGCGGTCAGCACTGGGGCGCGCACTTCGTCAAATGGGCGGCGCGCGGACAGCCGATGCCGGTCGCCTGCGTGATCGGCTGGGATCCGATCATGTCGTTCCTGTCCGGCTCGCCACTCCCGTCCGGTGTCTGCGAATATGACGTGATGGGCGGCTATCGCGGCGAGCCGGCGCAACTGGTGCGCTGCGAAACCGTCGATCTCGCCGTGCCGGCGAGTGCGGAAATCGTCATCGAAGGCACCATCAGCGACGACCCGTCCACCTATGAGCAAGAAGGACCGTTCGGCGAATTTACCGGCTACGTCTCGGACCTGCCGACGCCGCGGCCATCCATGAAAATCTCGTGCATCACCCACCGCCGCGATCCGGTCTTCAACGGCTCGCTGGAGGGCACGCTGCCGGGGTCATACAGCGAGAACAGCGTCATGTCCTCGGTGCAGCGCGCCGCCATCGCCTGGAACATCCTCAATGGCGCCGGCATCCCGGGCATTCTCGACGTGTACGCGCCGCCGATCACCAACGGCGTCAATATTCGCATCCAGATCAAAAAGCACTATCAGGGCCAGCCCAAGCAGATCGCGGCGGCGCTGTGGGGCAACAGCGCCGCGCAGTACCGTTACAAGCACGTGATCGTAGTCGAGGAGGATATCGACCCGGCGGACGACGAGCAGGTGGAGTGGGCCTACGCGCACCGCGTCAACGCCGGAGAAGGCGGCGTGGTGATTTTTCCGGGAATTTTCGGCTCGCCGATAGATCCATCGACGCCGCTGGAGGACCGCAACGTGCCTCAACTCGGCACCGGGCTGTGGAATCGCATGCTGATTGACGCGACACGCTCCTGGAAGCACGAACGTCAGCCACGATGGAACAACGAACGCTTTCCGCCGACCGTCCGGCCGCACCCCGATGACGAGGCCCGCGTCAAGGCACGTTGGACGGAATACGGTCTCGGCGATCTGTAATCACGAGCCATACAGCTTGTGCGGCAGCCAGGTCGCGAGCCCCGGCAAAAACCACAGCGCCACCAGCATCGCGAGTTGGATCAGCACGTAGGGAATGATGCCGAGATAAATGTGCCGCGTCGTCACTTCCGGCGGCGCGACGCCGCGCAGATAGAACAATGTCGGACCGAGCGGCGGGTGCATGTAGGACGTTTGCAAATTCACCGCCATCATGACGCCGAGCCAGACCGGATCGACGCCCGGCATCTGCAACAGCACCGGCGCCACGATCGGCACTACCACGAAGATGATCTCGAAGGCGTCCATCACGAAGCCGAGCACAAACAGCGCGGCCATGACCGCAAGCGTCGCGCCGGCGACACCGCCCGGCAGGTTGGTGAGCACGCGCTCTACCATGGTGTCGCCGCCCAGCCCGCGAAACACCAGGCTGAACAGCGTCGCACCGATCAAAATCAGAAAGATCATGCTGGTGATTTGCGTGGTGCGCACCATCACGGGCATCAGCAGGCCCGCGGTCCCTGACCGCAGCGTCGCCAGCACTATCGCGCCGACCGCGCCGACCGATGCGGCCTCGGTCGGCGTCGCGATGCCGCCGAGGATCGAGCCGAGCACGGCGAGAATGAGCGCGATCGGCGCGATCAAAACGGCCAGTAGCCGGCGCAGCAGCGCAAGCCCACGCAGCCCATTCGGGTCGGGCGCGATGGCTGGTGATTTCTTCGGAAAGAAAATCGCGATGCCGATCAGATAGATCAGGTAGAGCAGCACCAGCACCAACCCGGGAATGATCGCGCCCGCGAACAGATCGGCGACCGAGACCGTCTGCGGAGCGAAATTGCCTTTCGCCAGTTGCGCCGCCTGATAGGAGTTACTGAGTTGATCGCCGAGCAGCACCAGCACCGTCGCCGGCGGAAAGATCTGTGCCAGCGTCGCAGTCGCGGCCACGGTGCCGGCGGCAAGCGCCTTGTCGTAGCCGTGACGCAGCATGGTCGGCAGCACGATCAGGCCCATCGTCACCGTGGTCGCGCCGACGACGCCTTTGGCGGCGGCGAGCAGCACACCGACCAGGATCACGGAGAAGCCCAAGCCGCCCGGCAGTGCGCCGAACAGGCGAGCCATCGTTTCAAGCAAATCCTCGGCGATACGCGAACGCTCCAGCATCACGCCCATGAAGATGAAGAGCGGAATGGCGAGCAGCACGTCGTTGGTCATGACGCCGAAGATGCGCTCCGGCAATGCACCGAGTAGCGCCAAATTCATCATGCCCGCCGCCGAACCGGAAACCGCGAACAGCAGCGATATACCGGCCAGTGTCAGAGCGACCGGATAGCCGGCGAGCAGCAGTGCGCAGACCGCGATCACCATCGAGACGGCAAAAACCTCGCCCATTGCTTAGCCGGACCGCTGCGGCGGCGTCTGTTCCAGCACAAGCGCGGCGCGGATCGCTTGCGCGATGCCTTGCAGCCCGATGAGCACAGCAAACAGCGGGATCAAGGTCTTGAGCAGGTAGACGAAGGGCAGTCCGCTGACCTCGCGCGAACCTTCCAGAATTGACCACGACCGTGCCACATAGGCGGTGGACAGCCAGCCGAGCAGGACCGCGAAAGGCAACAGGAATACGATAGCACCGGCGAGGTCGATGAACGCTTTTACGCGCGGCCTTGCCTCGGCGTAGAAAACGTCGACGCGGACGTGGCCGCCGATTTGTAGCGTCCAGGCGGCAGCCAGCATGAATAGGGTCGCATGCGCGTAGAGCACCGATTCCTGCAGGCGGATCGAACCGATGCCGAGCACATAGCGCATCACAACCACAGCGAATTCGGCCAGCACGACGTAAAGACAGCACCACGCCGCCGCGTGGCCAATTGCCGCCGTGGCGCGGTCAATGATATCGGCAACCCTTTGGACGATAGATCGGGCGGTGTTTCGCATGCTCTCCCCGTCGTACTATAATGGCCGGGCGGGGTTACCGCGAAGCGACATTCACCGAAGAAACAGGCGGAACGGGAGCGCCATGGCCCACGATCACGACGATCATCACGAAGACGGCTCCGAACTCTCCGAGATGCAATTGCGCGTGCGCGCGCTCGAGACCGTGCTGGCCGAAAAAGGCTATGTCGATCCGGCCGCGCTTGACGCCATCATCGAGGCCTACGAGACGAAGGTCGGTCCGCACAACGGTGCCCGCGTCGTTGCCAGGGCCTGGAGCGACCCGGCATTCAAGGGCGCGCTTATTGAAAACGCCAGCAAGGCGATTGGTGCGTTCGGCTTGATAAATCGTATCGGCGATCATCTGATCGCGGTCGAAAACACGCCGAAACTCCACAACATGATCGTTTGCACGCTGTGTTCCTGTTATCCTTGGGAAGTGCTCGGCCTGCCACCGGTCTGGTACAAATCGGCGCCGTATCGCTCGCGTGCGGTCAACGATCCGCGCGGCGTTCTGACCGACTTCGGCGTCACGCTGCCGGCCGGCACCGACATCCGCGTCTGGGACTCGACTGCCGAGACCCGTTTCATCGTCTTGCCGATGCGCCCTGCCGGCACCGAAGGCTGGAGCGAGGAAAAGCTTGCCGCGCTCGTCACCCGCGACTGCATGATCGGCACCGGCCTGCCGAAAAGCCCGAAGGACGTCGCCTAATGGACGGCATTCACGACATGGGCGGTATGCATGGTTTTGGCAAAGTCGAGCCAGAGCCGAACGAGCCGGTTTTCCACGCCGAATGGGAAGGCCGCACGCTCGCGCTTAATCGCGCCCTTGGCTACACCGGCATCTGGACCATCGACCAGACGCGCTACGGCATTGAGCGCCTGCCGCCGGATTTCTACCTGTCGAGTTCCTATTACAAGAAATGGGCGGTCAGGCTGGAAAACCTCTTGGTCGAAAAAGGACTGGTCGGGGCCGACGAGCTCGAAGCAGGCCATGCCCTGCGTCCAGGCAAGCCGCTCAAGCGAAAACTGGCGGCGGCCGACGTGCCCAACACGATGAGCCGCGGTTCGTTCACGCGGCCGGCGCAGGCCCCCGCCCGCTTCAAGCCCGGCGATCGCGTGCGCACCAAGAACATCCACCCGCAGACGCACACGCGCCTGCCGCGCTATGCGCGCGACCGCGTCGGCACGGTCGAGGCGATCCGCGGCTGTCACGTCTTTCCCGACACCGCCGCGCTCGGCCAAGGCGACGATCCGCAATGGGTCTATATGGTGCTGTTCGACGGCCGTGAATTGTGGGGCGAGAGCGCCGAGCCGACGCTCAAGGTCTCGATCGAGGCGTTCGAGCCGTACCTGGAGCCGGCATGAGCCGCGACGACGCCACGCGCCGCGCAACCGCTGCGGTGCAAACTATTCCCCGAAACACCGACGGCCCGGTGTTCCGCGAGCCGTGGGAGGCCGAGGCGTTTGCCCTGGCGCTGTCGCTTCACGAGCGCGGCCTGTTCGCCTGGACAGAATGGGCGACGATCCTCGGCGATGAGATCAAGAAGGCGCAAGCCGCCGGCGATCCCGATACCGGCGAAACCTATTACCGCCACTGGCTGAATACGCTCGAACGCATCGTTGCGGAAAAAGGCGTCACCAGCGCGAAGCAACTCATGCGTACGCGTCACGCCTGGGAACATGCCTGCGAGCGCACGCCGCATGGCACGCCGATCGAATTGCGGCCAGAAGATTTTCGCCAATAAAGTATCAACAGTCCCAAGGGAGAGCGTCATGTCAGGCCAGACCGTCAAGATCCGCTCGAGCGGCGGCGGGGAGTTCGACTGCTACGTGGTTACGCCGAAGGCCGACGGGCCGACGCCCGCCGTCGTACTGGCCTCCGCCGTCCATGGCGTTGATGCGGACATCCGCGCCATTGCCGATGAATTTGCCGCAAGCGGTTTTATTGCCGCAGCCCCCGACCTGTTCTGGCGGTCACTGCCGGGCCCGTTGTCGCACGATGACGAACGCGCCCAGCAACGTTCACAGCCGCGCCTCGAAAAGATCGAGGCCGGCGAGATCGACCTCGTCGATCTGCTGGCTCATCTACGCACCTTGCCGGAATTCAACGGCCGCGCAGCGACGATGGGATTTTGCTACGGGGGCCCCTACGCAATCATCGGACCGAAGCGTCTTGGCTACGCTGCCGGAATTTCGTGCCACGGCAGCCGGATGCTCGACTACATCCCGGACATCGAAGGCGTGCACGAGCCGGTCTGCATCATCTGGGGCGACCGCGATCGCCTGGCGCCGGCCGAAGTGCTCGACGCTTATCGCGCCATCCCTGCGCGCATGAAGAACGTCGAGGTTCACATCTTTCCGGGCATACTCCACGGCTACATGATGCCCGGCTCGCCTGAGGCGTTCGACCCGAAGACGCGCGAGTTCTCGATGTCGCGCGCCACCGCGATCCTGGATGGC